>JAZJZT010000006.1:0-464778 GCA_040389645.1 Pseudomonadota bacterium
TACTCTGGCAGAGGCCACTCACTACGTACAGACGGTGCAGGGAAGACGCTTACGATTAATGGTGGCCTGGAGATTTTTCTCCCTATGACGGCACTGCAAATGCGTGACCTCAATAGCATTCACACTGCAGTGGAGTAGAGAGTCTTTTACAAAGTAAGTGTCTAACTGGTACGCATGTTTATGGCAAGTGCATCGCAGGAATCAGAAAACGTGGGGCAAACTTGGGGCAATGGAAGCTCTTTTCAGCGCACAATAGCGTGTTCTCTAAGCCGGCCTCTGCAACACGGCTCCAGTACTGACGCTTGCTGAGCTACGCTGACGTTGCATCTTTGGCAAGTTCGAAACTTGCACTTCCCACCAAGAATTCGCAATGAAGTCAATTGCTTAAAAAATGATCCAGCCCTTCGATGGCTGGATTTTTTTTGCCTGTGTAATTTTCCTGTGTAATTTACTTTTCTTGCACCATCTATCTAGCAAAGGGGGGCTGCCGTTGTTGAACATTAAGACACGCGCTTCAATTTTATTGGTCACGACATCGCAAGTTGGCAAGCGAGCGGCGCTCAACGAACTCACTGCTACGAGCTCGATATTTGATGTTTGAAGTGTTGGATTACGATTCATGATTTTCCCAACGGGCAGTCAACTGCCGTGTTGCCTAAAGTTTCTGCTACTAGCCATCACGCCGCTTGAAAAGGCTCAGAATAGCATCTTGCCCACATAGATCAGTTTCATTTCGTGCCCCTGGCCTTGCCGGCTTCGCGCTGCCGGCGGGTGGTGATGTTCTCGCGGTTCAGCCCCCAGTTGTCCGTTTCGACTTCGTCGATGATGACGAAGGTGGTGGCTGGATCTTTGTTCAGCACCCGGCTGAGCAGGTCGGTAGTCCCCTCGATGAGTGCAAGCTTTTGTTCTGGCGTGACACCTTCTTTGGTGACGCGAATATTTACGTATGGCATGACGGTTTTCCTTAATTGGTGGGGGAAGGGGGCTTACCAGGTGCCGGCTGTAGCGCCGCCATCGACAGCCATCACGGTGCCGCTGGTAAACTTGGAGTCGGTCAGGTACAACACGGCGTTAACAACGTCCTGCGTTTCGCCAGTGGCGCCGTTCGGAGCCAGGGTCTTCAGGAACGACTGGGTGCCCTCGTCGGCGCTATGCATGGGGGTTTTGATAATGCCGGGTGCGATCGCATTGACGCGCACGTTCGAGCCGGCCAGTTCGATCGCCAGGCCACGCGTTGCGTGGTTCAGGCCACCTTTGATCAGGATCGGCAGGAGCGCGGGCACTTTGCCGTTCGGCTGCATGGCGATGCTCGCGGTGATCGTCACGATATGGCCATCGCGGTTCTTTGCCATGTGCATCGCGGCGTGTTGCGATGGGTAGAAGAAGCCCTTGAGGTTAGTGCTGACAATCGACTCCAGGTCATCTTCGGTGTATTCACCGATTGGCTTGGCCAGGAAGATGCCGGCATTGTTGATCAGGATATCGACCTTGCCGAAGGCGGCAATGGCTTTTTCGAACAAGTCGGCCGCGGTGGCAGCCTTGGAAATGTCCCCCGCTACCAGCAGGAAGTTAGCCGGGTTTCCCAGCTGCTTGGCGGCGGCTTGCAGGCGCTCCAGGGTGCGGGCGTTGCCGACGACGTTGTAACCGCGCTCCAGGTAGGCTTTCGCGACGGCAAAGCCGATGCCGCTCGAGGCGCCTGTGACGATGACGGTTTGGTTCGAGTTCATGTTCGTACTCCGATCAAGTGGGTGAGATTCGACTATACTTTCGTCGTTTGAGTTGATAAATACGGTTTTCGGAAAATTACTTGATACATGGTGTAATCAAAATTCATGAAGCGCAATTTTGACGATATGCAGCTGGGCAGCATCGAGCTGTTCTGCCTGGCGGCCGAGCTGGCCAGCTTTACCGCTGCGGCGGCCAGCGCCGGCGTGACGCCGGCGGCGGTCAGCCGCTCGATCGGCCGGCTCGAGGAACGCCTGGGCGTGCGCCTGTTCGTGCGGACCACGCGCCAGATCCGCCTGACCGACGGTGGCCAGCGCTATTACGACCAGTGCCGCCAAGCGCTGCTGCAATTGGTCGAGGCCGAGAGGGAAGTCACTGGGGGCCAAGCCGCGCCCTCGGGTACCTTGCGCATCAGCATGCCCACGCCTTACGCGCACTACCGCCTGCTGCCCCTGCTACCGCAATTCCGCCGCCTGTATCCTGACGTCACGGTAGAGGCCCACATCAGCAACCGTAATATCGACTTCGCAGGCGAAAGCTACGACATGGTCATACGCGGGCGCGCGCCAGCCGATTCCTCGCTCATCGCACGCAAGCTTGAGGATGCCGAAATGGTACTGGTGGCAGCACCGTCTTACCTGAACCGGGCCGGTACGCCACATACCCTCGAGCAGTTGCAGGCGCACGAATGCATCCAGTTCGATCTGCCCAGCACGGGACGAAAAATCGCCTGGCCGTTTCTCGTCGACGGCAAACATGTCGACGTGATGACCAGTGGTGGGTACACTTGTTCGGAAGATGTGCTCGGCATCGTCACCCTGGCGCGCGCCGGCGCCGGGATTGTTCAGACCTACCGGTTTATCGTCGAGCGCGATCTGGAGCAGGGCGGGCTGGTGGAACTGCTGACGCAGCACGGCGGCACTTCGCGACCGTTCTACTTGCTGTATCCGCATGCGCGCCACTTATCGCTGCGCGTGCGCACCTTCGTCGATTTCCTGAGCACGCAGTTGGCCCTTGCCAAGCCAGTCCGTCATCCGGATGGCGGCGCACAGACCACGGAATGAATGATCCGCGAACGTCCCTGTCCTTTATTGCGCTGACGGTTGCGGACTTGTCTTCTAAGTCGCGTATTGCTGTTTTACTGCCTGCGGGAGTAGCCGGTGCCTGGCCTTGACCTATGCCGCTGCCGGCGAGCGGCATGGGGCATGGTTCGAGTGAGCCAGCAATTGCAGAATGCACACTCGTGACGCGCGCGCTTGGCGCTCTTGTCCCTGCATGCGGTCCTGCCGCATCTGGGTCAATATTTGGGGGGGTAGTAAACCACCTTGGCATTGCGCGTCATCGGCACACTTTTCATATGAATTCTGCCGGGCTTTGGGGCCATCCAGCGTAACCAGATTATTGCGATTTGCGAATAGCAAGAATTCAGTGTGCGCCGCCGTGCCATTGAGGCAGATGTGGCGGGAACTCGCTTGTAGTGCTTGTAATAATAATTAATATAAAATTCATTTTTATTTGTTTTTTTGGATCGATGCTTATTTATACTTGAAAAAAAGCGATTTTAATCAATTCTGCCGAGCTTCGCGACGATCACGAACAGCACGCACGAGCGGGTTGGCCACGACAAGGCGCTTGAGCGCTTCTCGCGTCCCATCATGCGCCGGTATGCCGATCAATACCGGTTCGGCGCCCTGGTTGAGCACGCCGATGGCGTGACGAGCAATTTCAATTCGACGCCTACGATGAGGCTGCGCCGGTGTGGCGCTTCCCGGATCTGACCGGCCAGGTGGCGTATCTGGGATCGGCACGTGGGTCCATTCCGCATCGGCGTCAATATGATTAACCATTCAGATTTTTGGAGTAAACAGTATGCACATCAAGTTCATGACGGCCGTCCTGGCGCTGGCTTTCGGCGCCGCGCAGGCGCAGGAAGTGGTCAAGATCGGTCACGTGGCGGCCACCTCCGGCCCGTCGGCCCATCTGGGCAAGGATGACGAAAACGGCGCGCGCATGGCGATCGAGGATCTCAACGCGCAGGGTTTCAAGATCAACGGCAAGATCGTCAAATTCGTGCTGCTGCCCGAGGATGATGCGGCCGATCCCAAACAGGGCACGGCCGCCGCGCAAAAGCTGGTCGACGCGAAAATCAATGGCGTGATCGGCCACCAGAGTTCCGGCACCTCGATTCCGGCGTCGAAAATTTATTTTGATGCCGGCATCCCGCAAATCTCCGCCTCCGCCACCAGCCCGCTGTACACGCACCAGAACTACAACACCACCTTCCGCGTGGTCGCCAACGACAATAAGCTCGGCGGCACCTTGGGCCAGTACGCGGTGCGCAAACTGGGCGCGAAACGCATCGCCGTCATCGACGACCGCACCGCCTACGGCCAGGGCGTGGCCAGCGAATTCGTCAAGGCGATCAAGGCGCCTGGCGTGGAACTGGTCGACAAGCAGTTCACCACCGACAAGGCGACCGACTTCAACGCCATTTTGACCAGCATTAAATCCAAGAATCCAGACCTGGTGTTCTTCGGCGGCATGGATTCGGTCGGCGGTCCGTTGCTGCGCCAGATGAAGGCGCTGGGCATCAAGGCGCGTTACATGGGCGGCGACGGCATCTGCACCGAAGCGCTGTCCAAGCTGGCCGGCGGCGCCGACGACAGCATCACCTGCGCCGAGGCCGGCGGTGTGCCGGCCTCGCAAAAGAAGCACCTCGAAGCGTTCGCGGCCCGCTATCGCCAGAAATACCAGCAGGACGTGCAGATCTATGCGCCCTATGTGTACGACGCCGTGATGACGATGGCCACCGCGATGGCTAACGCGAAGTCGGCCGATCCGGCCAAATACCTGCCGTATCTGCACCAGGTGCGTTATCAGGGTTTGACCGGCCCGATCAGCTTCGACCAGTACGGCGACATCAAGGATGGCGCGCTGACGCTGTACACCTACAAGGACGGCAAGCGCATGCTGCTGGAAGTGATACGCTAAATGAAGCGGCAGAGACACAGGCGGTTTTCACTTCAAGCGACTTGCGAATCCCGCACCGGCGGGTAACCCGTGCGGAATGCGCCCCAGTGTTTTCCCCTGATGACTATCGGGCAGGACATGTCATGCAATACCTCTCCCGTATCGCGCTGGTAGGTTTGCAGCAGGAATGGCTGGGTATTGGCGGCACAGCGCAGGCCGGTGCGGTCTCCGAAAATCCGCTTGGTGCGATTATGGTATTTGTCTTCATCGTAATTGCCGGTCAACGCAGAACAGAATTTACGGTTATGCGTCGGCATGTAGCCGTTGCGGTCGACCGTGGCCGCATACATCAGCGCCGGGATCGCCGCCAGCGGCGGCTCCTGGATAGCGGGCAGCAGCTGGTCGCACAGGCGGTCGAAACTGGTGTGGTACTTCTGTGGATCGGTATCGGCGATCGGTAAATAGCGCTCGTCGAACAGCTGTTCAAGACTGATTTTTCCGCTGTCGACAGCATGCTCGAATGCGCGTTCGACCTGCGTCGCGGCCTGCCGTACCAGCAGGCGTATCGAATCGTGGTAGCTCGGCATGCCGCTGCCTGCCAGCGCTTCATGCAGACTTTCAGCCTGGTTCACCAGCGCCAGCGCGGACCCCGCGGCACGCGGCAATTCCGCTGCGGTGGCATGCAATCCCTCGCGGATCTGGCTGATTGTCCCTGCAATGAATTCGGTCGCCTGCACGTGCTGCCGCGCAGCCGCGGCGATCTGCCCGATTTCGTGACCGGAAATGCCGGCGCTGCGCTCGATGCTGTCGAGCAGCAGGTGCACCTGCCGCACATTGCCGGTCGCATCTTCCACCTTGCCGGCGAGCGCCGCCATGCCGGCCGCGGCGTTTGCCGCATCCAGGTTGACGTCGCGCGCCATCGAACCAATGTGATCGGTCGCCAGCCTGGTGCGATGCGCCAGTTCGCGCACCTCGTTGGCGACGATGGCGAAGCCGCGCCCGTGCTGGCCGGCATGCGCGGCTTCGATGGCGGCGTTCAGGGCCAGCAAATTGGTGCGCGCGGCGATTTCTTTGATCTCTTCGGTAATGCGGTGTATCTGGCTCGAACGTTCGCGCAGCGCCGCCATGTGCGTCAGCGCCGCGCTTGCGTCATGGCGCGCCTGTTCGGCCAGGTGCAGCGCATGCTGCGCTTCGGCGCGTCCGCGCACGCTTTCGTCGCGCACGTCGGCCGCGATCGCGGAAGCCTTTTCGGCGTTCAGCGCGATTTGCCGCGTGGTGCCGGCAGCGGCCTTGCACTTGTCGCGCAAGGCGCTGGCCGACTGCACATCCGCCGCGATCTTGTTTTGCACCGCGTCGATGAAATACGAGGTCTCGGCCGCGCCGATCATGAAACGGTCGATTTCACTTGCCGCCTTGTGCGCAAATACCAGTGCGCCCTCAGGACGGCGCCGCGTCAGCAGCACCACCAGCCAGGCTGCAAAGGCTGCGCACAATTCACTCTGGGCGGGTGAGGCGCCCAGGACGGCAGCGGCCAGCAGGCCGGCCAGGCGGCCCGCGCCTAGCGCCGCCAGGAAGATGCCCGCTTGGCGGTACAGTGTAGCGTTGTTCATCATGTCTTCCTCGATCGCTGTGCCGCAATTTCTACTTGCTCAGGTCTACCACGACGCGGCCACGGATCTGGCCGGCCATCATTTCCTGGGCAAACCGGGGGACATCGGCGAGGGCGATCGTGCGGGTGATCTCGATCAGCGCCTGCGCCGGCAGGTGGCTGGCTAAACTGCTCCAGACCTGCTTTCTGCGCGCCGTCGGACACATCACGGAATCGATGCCGAGCAGGCGCACGCCGCGCAGGATGAAGGGCATCACGCTGGTCGGCAGATCGGCGCCGCCGGCCAGGCCGCAGGCGGCGACCGCGCCGCCGTAGCGCACCTCGGCCAGCGCGCGCGCCAGCACCTGCGAGCCGACGCTGTCGATGGCGGCCGCCCAGCGCTGGTTTTCCAGCGGGCGCGGCGGCTCCAGCCACTCACCGCCGCTGACGATGCTTGCCGCGCCCAGTTGCCGCAGGTAGCCATGCGCATGCTCCTGTCCCGGCGCCGTCAATGCCGTGACGTTGTAGCCGAGCTTGGCCAGCAGGGCCACGGCGACGCTGCCCACGCCGCCTGCCGCGCCGGTCACCAGCACCGGGCCGTGTTCCGGTTTCAGGCCATCGTCGAGCAGTGCCGTCACGCACAGCATGGCGGTGAAACCGGCGGTGCCGATGGCCATCGCGCGGTGCGTATCGAGGCCGCTTGCCAGCGGCACCAGCCATTCCGAGCGCACGCGCTGGACTTGGCTGTAGCCGCCCCAGTAACGTTCGCCCACGCCCCATCCGGTCAGCACCACCTTGTCACCGGCCTGGTAATCGGGCGAGGCCGATTCGAGCACCGTGCCGGCCAGGTCGATGCCCGGCACCATGGGAAATTGCCGCACGATGGCGCCGGTGCCGGTCACCGCCAAGGCATCCTTGTAATTGAGGCTGGAATACTCGACCGCGACCAGCACGTCGCCAGGCGGCAGATCGGACTGAGTCAGCCTCTGGAATTGCGCCACTGTTTTGTTATCTTGCTGTGTCAGCAGCAATGCCTTGAATGTCATGGTGTTCTTTCGGTGGGGTAAAGGTATGGTCAGGCAGTGGCGAGAGCGCCGACGGCCGCTTCGATGTGGCGCAGCGTATCGGGATCTTCGATGGTGCTCAGGTCGCCCGGATCGCGGCCCTCGCAGACAGCCTGGATCGACCGCCGCAGCACCTTGCCCGAGCGCGTCCTGGGGAGCTGGGGCACGAAATGCACGCGGGCAGGGCGAGCCACGGCGCCCAGTTGCCCCTCCACCAGGTGGGCGATTTCCGCCGCCAGTGCGCGTTGCCGTTCCGGGTGGCCGGGCAGGTCGGGCTGGCGGGCGATGACGAAGGCGACCGCGATCTGGCCCTTGAGCTGGTCCGCGACACCGACCACCGCCACCTCCGAGACGTCGGCGTGGCAGGCGATGCTCTCTTCGATCTCGCGCGTGCCCAGCCGGTGTCCGGCGACATTGATGACGTCGTCGCTGCGGCCGAGGATGAAGTAATAACCGTCGTCGTCGCGTATGCCCCAGTCGAAGGTCGAATACAGCGGCCGGCCGAAGTTGGACCAGTAGGTTTGCAGGTAGCGTTCGTCGTCGCCGTAGATGGTCTGCAGGCAGCCTGGCGGCAGCGGCGCCTCGATTACCACCACGCCCTTGACGTTCGGTCCGCATTCCTTGCCGGTGACTTCGTCGACGATCTTGACCTTGTAGCCGGCCATCGGCAGGCCGGGACTGCCCAACCGTGTCGGCGTGTCGTCGATGCCGCGCGCGACGGACAGGATGGGCCACCCCGATTCCGTCTGCCAGTAATTGTCGATCACCGGCGCGCCGATTTCCGCCGCGATCCAGCGCGACGTGGTTTCGTCCAGCGGTTCGCCGGCCAGGTACAGCCCCTTCAGCGACGCCAGGTCGTATTGACGGACCAGGCCGGGCGGCTGCTTCTTCAGCACGCGCACGGCCGTCGGTGCGGAAAACATGCGCGCCACGCGGTATTTCTCGACCAGGCTCCACCAGATGCCGGCGTCCGGCCGCGTCGGCGTCCCCTCGTACAGGATGGTCGCCATGCCGGCGATCAGCGGACCGTACACGATGTACGAGTGGCCGACCACCCAGCCGATATCGGAGGTGGCGAAGAACGTTTCGCCCGGTGCGCCGCCGAAGATGTGTTTCATCGACGACGCCATCGCCACCGCGTAGCCGCCGACGTCGCGCAGCACGCCCTTGGGCTTGCCGGTGGTGCCCGAGGTGTACAGGATGTAAGCGGGTGCTTCCGAATCGAGCCAGCTCACGTCGACCCGGCTGTCCATGTGGCAGGCGCGCAATGCGCTGTAGTCGTAGTCGCGTCCTGCGCGCATCGGCATCCTGGCCAAGCCCCGGTTCACCATCAGCACATGCAGCGGCTGGTGCTGCGCCAGGTCCAGCGCCGTGTCCAGCAAGGGTTTGTAGGGAATCACCTTGCCGTTGCGCGATCCGCCGTCGGCCGACACCACCAGCACCGGCCTGGCATCGTCGATGCGCGTGGCCAGGCTGTGGGCGGCGAAGCCGCCGAACACCACGGAGTGCACGGCGCCGATGCGCGCGCAGGCCAGCATGGTGAACACGGCTTCGGCGATCATCGGCATGTAGATCAGCACCCGGTCGCCCTGTTTCACGCCGAGATCCTGCATCATGGCGGCGGCGCGCTGCACCTCGACATGCAATTGCGCAAACGTATAAACCCTTTCCTCGGGCACGCCATCGACCGTTTCCGTGCTGACGGCGATCAGTGCCGCTTGCCCGGCCTGGGTTGGCAGCCAGCGGTCGACCGCGTTGTGGCACAGATTGGTTTTGCCGCCGACGAACCACTTTGGAAAGATCGCGCTGCGGTCGTCGAGCACGGCCGAATATGGCGTCTGCCAGTCGACCAGGCGCGCTTCCTTGTCCCAGAAACTGGTGGGGTCGGAAATCGATAGTTGATGGAACGCTGCGTAATTCATGGTGTTCTCCCTGGCCGCGGCCCGCTGGTGTCGCGACAAAAAAAAAGCCCACGCAGACAGTCATGTCTGCGTGGGCCTGGTTGCCGAACAACGGGCCGGCAATGATGGCGGCCTGTTGATAAATTGTGTGAATCCGTGTTGCTCTTTTTTAGACTAGAGGACGAAAATCGGCTTGTCAAGCGATAGCGACTTGCCGGCGGCGCGTGCAGCGAAACAGGAAAATGATGGCTTGACAAACATTTATCGCTAAGCTAGCCTAGATGAATAGCAACACGCTATCCAGATTTTCGCCACAGACCGCCAACGTTGCCGGTCATGTGGCAGGGCAATAAAGCCCCGTCCATACGTCTTCGTATGCACGGGGCTTTTTGCATTGGCATCACCATCGCTTACCTGTCCGCCAAAGTCGCCGGCCGGGTAAAGGGCAATACCGCCCCGAACAGATCATCCAGGTCTGTCCGGGGCTTTTTTTTTGATGCAAAAAAACGCACGCATCCGGAACAGGGTGCGCTGACAACAACCTTGGGGGAGCACATCATGAAAAACATCAACCGTCGCACATTCCTGCAGGCCGGCGGCAGCCTCGCCGCAGCGAGCACCATACCGGCACTGGGCCTGTGGCCCGCGCTCGCCTTCGCCGCCGAGCCTGTCAAACTGGGCTTGCTGCATTCGCTTACCGGCACCGTCGCGATCGCCGAGGTGGCGCTGGTCGACGCCGAAAAACTGGCGATCGAGGAGATCAATGCCCAGGGCGGCGTGATGGGCCGCAAGATCGAAGCGGTGCTGGAAGACGGCGCCAGCGACTGGCCGATGTTCGCGGAAAAAGCGAAAAAACTGCTGCAGCGCGACCGCGTGGCCGCCGTGGTGGGGTGCTATACCTCGGCGTCGCGCAAGGCGGTGCTGCCGGTGTTCAATCAACTGAAAGGCTTGCTGTACTACCCGACCTATTACGAGGGACAGGAACAGGACAAGGCCGTCATCTATACCTCGCAGGAGGCGACCCAGTCGGTCATCGCGGCGGTCGAATGGATGGCAAAACAGCAGGGCAAGACCTTCTTCCTGGTCGGCTCGGATTACATCTATCCGCGCACCTGCAACAAGATCGCCAAGGCGACGGTGGCACACGGCGGCGGCAAGGTGGTGGGCGAGGAATACGCGCCGCTGGGACACACGGATTTTTCCTCGATCATCAACAAGATCAAGGCCGTCAAACCGGACTGGGTATATTCGACCGTCGTCGGCGGCAGCAACGTCGCGTTCTACAAGCAGTTGAAAGCGGCCGGCCTCGATGGCGGCAGGCAGAAGCTGCTGTCGACCGTGGTGCAGGAAAACGAGGTCGAAGGCATAGGCCGCGACAGCGCGGTGGGCTACTACTCGTGCGCCGGTTATTTTCAAAGCGTCAAAAATGCGGCCAATGAACGCTTCGTCAAGGCGTTCAAGGCCAGGTATGGGCAGGAGCGCGTGATCGGCGACCCGATGCAGTGCGCCTACAACTCGGTCTACCTGTGGAAGCTGGCCGTGGAAAAGGCGCAATCGTTCGATGTCGACAAGGTCGTCGCCGCGTCGGCCGGGCTGGAATTCGATGCGCCGGAAGGACGTATCCGCATCCATGCCAGCAACCACCACACCAGCAAGCGCGTGCGCATCGCGCGCGCCCGCGCCGACGGCCAGTTCGACATCCTGTACGAATCGAACGTCACCGAACCCAACCCGTTCCCGGCCTTATGAACCGCCTGTTAGCGCCGCTTGCCGGCACGGGTTTTGATCAACAACCGGACAGGAGCGATGCGCCATGTCTCTGAATATCTTCATCATGCAAGTCTTTAACGGACTAAGCCTGTTCACCGTCCTGCTGCTGATGGCGCTGGGTCTGGCCATCGTGTTCGGCCTGATGGGCGTGATCAACATGGCCCACGGCGAGCTGATGGCGCTGGGCGCCTATGCGACCTATTTGACCGCGCAGGGCTTCGCGCGCTATCTGCCGGGGTGGATGGATTACTACCTGTTCGCCGCCATCCTGATCGCCTTCGGCGCCAGTTTCGCGTTCGGTTATGTGCTCGAGCGGGGTTTTATCCGCTGGTTCTACAACCGGCCGCTCGACACGCTGCTGGCGACCTGGGGCCTGAGCCTGATCCTGCAGCAAGTCTACCGCTCGCTGTTCGGCGCGCGCGAAGTGTCGGTGCCGATGGCGCCGTGGCTCAGCGGCGCCTGGGATGCCGGCGCCGGCATCGAGCTGCCGCTGAACCGCATCTTCATCGTGGCGTTGACGCTGGTGGTGGCGCTGGCCGTGTTCGCGCTGCTGTTCAAGACCCGCTTCGGCCTGCGGGCGCGCGCCGTGACGCAGAACCGCGCCATGAGTTCGGCCGCCGGCATCGACACCAACCGGGTCGACGCGCTGACCTTCGCGCTCGGCTCGGGCCTGGCCGGCATCGCCGGTGCCGTGTTTACGATGATTGGCTCCACCAATCCGGGCACCGGGCAGTTATACCTGGTCGATTCCTTCATCGTCGTCGTGTTCGGCGGCGTCAGCAGCCTGGTCGGCACCGCCGCTTCCGGCTTCCTGATCGCGCAGTCGCAGGTCACGCTGGAATATTTGATGAGCGGGGCCATGGCCAAGGTGGCGATCCTGTCGCTGGTGATCGCGGTGCTGTATTTCCGTCCGAACGGACTGTTCTCTTCCAAGGTAAGGAGCTGACCATGCAACGCTATCAGGATTTACCGGTGGTCGTGCGCACGGCCATCGGCGCGGCCTTGCTGATGCTGCCGCTGGCGCTCGAACCGTTCTGGCTCGGCGTGGCCGGCAAATGCCTGGCCTTCACCTTCGTGGCGGTGGGCCTGGTGCTGGCCTGGGGTTATTGCGGCATCCTCAGCCTGGGGCAGGGCATCTTCTTCGGCCTGGGCGGCTACGCGATGGCGATGTGCCTGAAACTGGAAGCGTCGGCTCCCGCCTTGCCGGACTTTATGGTGTGGAGCAGCGTCGAACAATTGCCGCTATGGTGGCGCCCGTTCGGCAGCGCGTGGCTGACGCTGGGGGCCATCGTTTTGCTGCCGGTGCTGGCCGCCTTCCCGTTTTCCTATGCCGTGTTCAGGAAGCGCGTCAGCGGCGTGTATTTTTCCATCATCACGCTGGCGCTGGCGCTGACCTGCACCGTGATGATCGTCGGCTCGCAGGGCGAGACCGGCGGCGCCAACGGACTGACGGACTTCAGGACGCTGCTCGGCTTCGACATCCTCGGCGACGCTGGCAAGCAGGCGATCTACCTGGCCGAGGCGGGCTTGCTGCTGCTGGCCATGGCCGGCGCCGGCTGGTTGCTGCATACGCGCTTCGGCAAGCTGCTGATCGCCGTGCGTGACCGTGAAGACCGGGTACGCTTTTCGGGCTACGACACGGCCATGCTGAAAGCCTTCGTGTTCACGCTGGCGGCGGTGTTGTCGTCGGTGGGCGGGGCGCTGTTCACGTTGCAGGCCGGCCTGATCTCGCCCAGCCTGGTCGGCACCACGGCCTCGGTCGAGATGGTGATCTATGCCGCGGTCGGCGGGCGCCTGTCGGTCGGCGGCGCGGCCGCCGGCGCGCTCGTCATCGGCCTGTTGAAATCCGTGCTGTCCGAGCAATTGCCCGAACTGTGGCTGTTCCTGCTGGGCGGCGCCTTCATCGGCGTGGTCGCCTTCCTGCCCAACGGTATCGCCGGCGCGCTGCAAGGCTTGCAGCGCCGCCGCTCCTCAACGAGGACCTTGTCATGACTAACTTATCTCCGTGCCTGCCGCTGGCGGACATCGCCGGGGCGGGCCGCGCGGCGGCCGGCCAGGTGATCTCGGCCGAAGTGCTGGCCGTGCACGACCTGAGTGTTTCTTTCGATGGCTTCAAGGCTGTCAGCAACCTGTCGCTGTCGATCCGCGAAAACGAATTGCGCGTGGTGATCGGCCCCAACGGCGCCGGCAAGACCACCTTGCTGGACATGATCTGCGGTAAAACCAGGCCCAGTTCCGGCAGCATCCGCTTCCGTGGCGAGGAGTTGACGCGCATGCCCGAGTTCAAGATCGTGCGCGCCGGCGTCGGGCGCAAGTTTCAGAACCCGTCGATCTACGAAGACTTGACCGTGCGCGAAAACCTGGAGATTTCGATACCGCAGGCGCACGGCGCCTGGGCTTCGATCTTTTTCAAGCGCACGGCGCAGGTGCGCGAGCGGATCGAGGCGGCCGCCGTCCAGATCCTGCTGGCCGACCGGCTCGACACCAGGTCCGGTACGCTGTCGCACGGCCAGAAGCAGTGGCTGGAAATCGGCATGCTGCTGGTGCAGGGCGCTGACCTGTTGTTGCTCGATGAACCCGTGGCCGGCATGTCGCCGCGGGAACGCGAGTTGACGGGCGAACTGCTGCGCCAGGTCGCGCTCGGCAAGTCGCTGATCGTGATCGAGCACGACATGGACTTCGTCAAATCCATCGCCAGCAAGGTCAGTGTGCTGCACCAGGGCCGCCTGCTATCGGAAGGCAGCATCGAGCAGGTGCAGTCCGATCCGCGCGTCATCGACGTTTACCTGGGCCACTGAGGACATCATGCTGACCATAGAACAATTGAATGTCCGCTACGGCGACAGCCACGTGATCCACGACGCCACCTTCGAAGTCGGCGATGGCGCCGCGGTGGCGCTGGTCGGACGCAACGGCATGGGCAAGAGCACGCTGCTCAAGGCCATCATCGGGATGCTGCCGGCCAGCAGCGGTTCCATCACGCTCGATGGCCGCCAGCTGGCTGGCCAGCCCAGTTACCGGCGCGTGCAGGCCGGCCTGGCTTACGTGCCGCAGGGCCGGATGATCTTTCCGCAACTGAGCGTCGAGGAAAACATCCTGGTCGGCCTGGAGACCGGGCGCTACCCCGGCGTTCCCGGCTTCATCTACGAGTATTTCCCCGTGCTGCGGGAAATGCGCGCGCGCAAGGGCGGCAACCTGTCTGGCGGCCAGCAGCAGCAACTGGCGATCGCGCGCGCGCTGGTGTCGCGCCCGCGCGTGCTGGTGCTCGACGAACCGACCGAAGGAATACAGCCATCCATCATCAAGGAAATCGCGCAATCGCTCAACGGCTTGCGGCGCGACCTGGGCATCGCCGTCGTCGTATCGGAACAGGTGCTCAGCTTTGCACTGGCGGTGGCCGGGCGCGTCATGGTGATCGACCGCGGGCGCATCGTGCGCGCCGCCGATACCGACACGCTCGACGTCGCCGAGGTGCGCGCCTTTCTCACCGTCTGAACCCCAATCATCGCAGTTTTATTCACCAAGGAGAGAGCATCATGAGACACGGAGACATCATCAGCAGCAACGACACGGTCGGCGTTGCGGTCATCAATTACAAAATGCCACGCCTGCATACCAGAGAAGAGGTGCTGGAAAACGCGCACAAGATCGCCGACGTGCTGGCCGGGATGAAGCAGGGTTTACCGGGCCTGGACCTGGTCATTTTCCCGGAATATTCGACCCACGGCATCATGTACGATGCGCAGGAAATGTACGATACCGCGTCCACCATACCGGGCGCGGAAACCGACATCTTCGCCGCGGCCTGCCGCAAGGCCAACGTCTGGGGCGTGTTCTCGCTGACCGGCGAGCGGCACGAGGAACATCCGCACAAGGCGCCGTACAACACCTTGATCCTGATGAACAACCAGGGCGAGATCGTGCAAAAGTACCGCAAGATCATGCCGTGGGTGCCGGTCGAGGGCTGGTATCCGGGCGACTGCACCTACGTGTCGGACGGCCCGAAAGGCATGAAGGTCAGCCTGATCATCTGCGACGATGGCAACTTCCCGGAAATCTGGCGCGACTGCGCCATGCGCGGCGCCGAACTGATCGTGCGCTGCCAGGGATATATGTACCCGGCCCAGGAGCAGCAGAGCATCGTCGCCAAGGCGATGGCATGGATGAACAATGTCTATGTCGCGGTGGCCAACGCCAGCGGCTTCGATGGCGTGTATTCCTATTTCGGCCACTCCACGCTGGTCGGCTTCGACGGGCGCACGCTGGGCGAATGCGGTACCGAGGAAATGGGCATCCAGTATGCCGAAATGTCGGTCAGCGCGATCCGCGACGCGCGCAAGAACATGCAGTCGCAGAACTTCCTGTACAAGCTGGTGCACCGCGGCTATACCGGCAAGATCAATTCGGGCGAAGATCCGAATGGCGTGGCCGCCTGTCCGTACGAATTTTACGGCAAGTGGATCAGCGACCCGGAAGGCACGCGCAAGATGGTGGAAGGGTTTACCCGGTCCAGCCCGGGCAGTGAGGAATGCCCGATCGACGGCATTCCGCACGAAGCTAACCGTCACCGCTAGTTTTTCGAAGTAACCTGCATTCCGGGCCCGCGTGGCCCGGATTTCCAGCACAAGGAATTCACATGCACCAAGCGCTTTCGACTTACCGCATCCTGCAGGAACCGTATTACCAGGCCATCGCCGATGAAGTGATGCTGTTCGAGGCGGCCTACGCACTGCGCATGCCGATGATCCTGAAAGGACCCACCGGCTGCGGCAAGACCCGTTTCATCGAATACATGGCGTGGCGTTTGCGCCGGCCATTGATCACGCTGGCCTGCAACGAGGACACCAGCGCCACCGACCTGGTCGGGCGCTACCTGCTCGACGCCAATGGCACGGTATGGCATGACGGTCCGCTGACGATGGCCGCGCGCCATGGGGCCATATGCTATCTCGACGAAGTGGTCGAGGCACGCCAGGACGCGATGGTGGTGCTGCACCCGCTGACGGACAGCCGGCGCATGCTGCCGCTGGATAAATGCGCGGAACTGGTACACGCCCACCCCGACTTCCAGCTGGTCGTCTCCTATAATCCCGGCTACCAGGGTAGTGCCAAGGATTTGAAACCATCGACCCGGCAGCGCTTTGGCGCACTCGAATTCGGCTACCCCGAGGCGGCGCAGGAGGCGGCCATCGTGGCGCGCGAAAGCGGCGCCGAACCCGCCGTGGCGGCCAGCCTGGTGAGCATCGCCCGCCAATCCCGCGCCTTGCGAGGACGCGGGCTGGAGGAGGGCATCTCTCCGCGCATGCTGATCCATGCCGGGCGCCTGATCGCCGGCGGCATCGCGCCGGTGGCGGCCTGCCGCCTGGCCCTGTCAACCCCGCTCAGCGACCAGCCCGACATCACCTATGCACTGGACGGCTTCGTTGCCGCGCAATTCCATGTTTGAGCCAGCAGAAGCCGGCGTGGAGTTTGGCGGCGCATGCGGCGCGCCGGCCACTACCACGCCGGCGGCGCTGCAATGCTATCTCGCCGGATTCGGCTGCGCCGGCGTCGAGGTCGGTGTTCTGCCTGCGACGGGTGTGCAGACAGGTGCCGGCACCGATAGCGGCGACGACGACACATCCTTGCGCGCGGTGCTCAGCGAGGCGGCGCTGCTGCTGCCGCCCTCCGCGTTTGCGCGCGCGCCGTCGCGGCAGCAGGACTGGCACCTGCACTGGCTGGCCGCGGCGGCCCACGCGGTTGCCCACCTGCGTCACTCGCCGCGGCATCGGCCTGTCGGGCAGCGCAAGCCATTGATGCTGGCCGTGCTCGGCCTGATCGAGGATGCGCGCGTGGAACGCCTGCTGGCGCGCGACTACCCCGGCCTGCGTACCCTGTGGGGGCGCTTTCACGTCGCCTCCGGCGGACCGCGCGATCTCACTTTCGCGTCGCTGGCCGCACGGCTGGCCAGGGCGCTGCACGATCCCGGCTATAGCGATCCGAGTTACTGGGTCAACAAGGGGCGCATGTTGTTCGAGGCGCGCGCCGACAGGCTCGATCAGCACGAGGCGTTCCTGGAAGTGGGCGCCATTCTGGCCAGCGACATGGGCCAGATGCGGGTGCGTTTCGACCCGGAGCAGTACCGCGTCGCTCCTTCCTACCGGGACGACAACAGCATGCTGTGGAAATTCGACCAGGACCGCGCGGCGGCGCCGGATGAACCGCTGCTCGCGCGCGACGCACTGCAGGGCGCGGACGCGGGAAGCGGCGATGACGCGGCCCCCGAGGTGGCGCCCGATACGCAGGCACGCAGCTATTATCCCGAGTGGGACTACCTGGCCGCGACGCTGCGCCACGACTGGACTTGCGTCATCGAAGCGGCGCGCGGCGCGCAAGGGACGGTGGAACCGGCCGGCACGCTTGCCACGTCGTTCCGCCTGCGCCTGCCATCCGGCCGTGCCGGCCCGGAACGCGCGGCCCGGCTGTGGCGCCAGGCCGACGGCGATGAACTGGACCTCGATGCGGCGATCGACAGCCTGGCTACCCGCACCGGACGCGCACCCGATCCGCGCGTGTTCATGCGCAACCAGCGGCACGGCCGCGAGCACGCCTTGCTGGTGCTGCTCGACCTGTCGGAGTCCAGCAACGACCGCGTGCCCGGCACCTTCACCTCGGTGCTGGACTTGCAAAAGCGCGCCGCCGCCATGTTGCTGCAGGCGGCGCAGCAGGAATCCGGGCTGCGCTGCCGCATCGCCCTGCATGGTTTCGCCTCGAACGGGCGGCACGAGGTGCGCTATACCCGCATCAAGGAATTCGACGAGCCATTCGGCTCGCAGCAGCACGCGCGCCTGATGGCGCAGCAGGGCGCGCTGTCGACGCGCATGGGCGCTGCGCTGCGGCACGCGGGCCATTGTTTCATGAATGAAAAAGCGGGGAACAAGAGTATACTTGTCGTCACGGATGGCCGGCCGTCGGACATCGACGTGGACGATGAGCGCTACCTGGCCGAAGACGTGCGGCAGGCGGTGGCTGGACTCGGCGGCGAAGGCGTCGGCGTGTTTTGCCTGACCGTCGACCGCAAGGCCGACGCTTACGCGCGCGCCATGTTCGGCAGCGGGCATTACGTGATCGTCGAGCAGGTGGCATTGCTCGCGCAGTACCTGGCGCGGGCCTGTGCATTGCTGTCTTCACACTGAACCACGCGCCAGGCGCCGGCCTTCGCTTCCCCGCTAACCATCAGGCAGAAAACGAGGCAACATGGCACAGAATGAACCGGTCAAAGTAGGCGTCTTATATTCCGAAAGCGGGATCACGTCGGCGATCGAATCGTCCCAGTTGCTGGGCACCCTGTTCGCGATCGAGGAAGTGAACGCGGCCGGCGGCATCGGTGGCCGCGAACTGGTCGCGGTGCGCTACGATCCGCGCTCGGACCCGGTCACCTACCGTGCGCTGGCCGAGCGCCTGGTCGCGGTCGACAACGTCAAGGTGATCTTCGGTTGCCACAAGTCGAGTACGCGCAAGGCCGTGATCCCGGTGGTCGAGCGCTGGAACCGGCTGCTGTTTTATGCGACGCTGTATGAGGGCTTCGAGTTTTCCAATAACCTGATCTACACCGGCGCGGCGCCCAACCAGAACAGCGTGCAACTGGCCGATTTCATGACGTCGACTTTCGGGCCGCGCGTGTACCAGGTCGGGTCGGACTATATCTTCCCCTACGAGTCGAACCGCATCATGAGCGACCTGGTCGGCCAGCGCCAGGGCGGCGAAACGGTGGCCACGCACTACGTGCCGCTGGGCGCGGGCGCGGGCGATTTCGACGCCATCATCGCCGACATCAAGGACAGGCAGCCGGACTTCATTTTTTCCACCGTGGTCGGCAACGCCACCCAGCATTTTTACCGCGCCTACGCCGAGGCCGGACTCAATCCGCGCCAGCTGCCGATCGCCAGTCTCACCACGGGCGAGCTGGAAGTGGCGCAGATCGGCCCGGCCGCCGCCGGCCACTACACGGCTTCTCCCTATTTTCAGTCGATCGACACGCCGGCCAACGCGGCGGTACTGCAGCGCTTCCGCCAGCGCTTTGGCGACCAGACCGTGCCCAACGCGAACTGGGAAGCGGCGTATTTCCAGCTGCACCTGTTCGCCAACGCCATGCGCCTGAGCGGCAGCGACGACATCGATGCCCTGATGCCGCACCTGCTGGGCGCCGAATACCTGGCGCCGCAGGGCAAGGTGCGTATCGAGCCGGGCAACCACCATACCTGCCTGAACCCGCGCATCGGCAGGGTCAACGCCAAGGGCCAGTTCACCATCGTGCGCGAATCGAAACGCCCGGTGGTGCCCGACCCCTACCTGGTCACCCATTCGGTGGGCGACTGGACGCTGGCACTCAACGACCTGGAGACATGAATGGTCACTGAACGCAAACGCATCCAGCTCAAGGTGCCGGCGGTGCGCGCCCTGCCGCCGGTGCTGAAGGAATTGCGCTCGCTGCGGGTGTGCGTGTTTCATCCGCACGACCAGGATGGCAATGAACTGGCGCGCCAGCTGGAACGCATCGGCTGCCAGGCGCAGGCATTCTGGCCGCCGCTGGCGGCGCCGCCGGAAGGCACCGACCTGGTTTTCCTGGCCCTGCATCCGGACAGCTTGCAGTATGATTTTTCATGGAGCAGAGGAGAGGGCGCGCCGCCGGTGGTCGCCGTGGTCGCCTATGAAAACCCGACCATCATCGACGCCGTGCTGAAGATCGGCGCGAAGGCGGTGGTCGCGTCTCCGATCCGTTCCTTCGGCCTGCTTAGCGCGCTGGTGCTGGCGCGCGAGATCAACGATGAACTGGGCCGCCAGCGCAAGCGCATCAACCGGCTCGAGGTCAAGCTGCTCGGCGTGCGCGCGATCAGCGAAGCGCAGGACATCCTGTGCCGGCAGCGCGCGATCTCCAAGGAAGAAGCCTACCGCGTGATCCGCGAACAGGCGATGAACAAGCGCACCACCGCCGAGGCGATCGCCTCGTCGATCATCAACGCCAACGAGATTCTGTCGTTCAGATAGCGGGGCCGGCCGGGCGCCGGCCCCGCCTGGGGTAGAGATGTCAGCCGAAGAAGCGGATCATGTCATCCAGCAGCAGGTCCGGGCACTGTTCGGGCAGGAAGTGGCCGCCCGGCAGCGCGATTCCGCTGACCGTTTGCCGGCACTTGGCCTGCCAGTCGGCGACCGGCTCGAACAGTTCGCCGACCACGCTGTCCCGGCCCCAGATCACCCGTGTCGGGCAGGCGATCCGGTTCCCGCCGTGGTCTTCGTCATGTTCCAGGTCGATGGTCGCCGCGGCCCGGTAATCCTCACATGCCGCGTGCACCGCCTGCGGTGTGTCGAAACAGCGCAGGTATTCGGCGCGTGCTTCAGCGGTGATGAACGCGGCGCCGTCCGAACCCCAGCCGCCCAGCGTCCGGTCCAGGTAGTAGCGCACATTGTTGCCGATCAGCGTCTCCGGCAGCGGCGCCGGCTGGATCAGGAAGAACCAGTGGTAGTACAGGGTGGCGAAGCGGCGCATGTCGCGCGCGGCGTACATGGTGGCGGTGGGAGAGATATCGATCAGCATCAGCCGGCTGACGGCGCTGGGATGGTCGAGCGCCAGCCGGTGGGCGACGCGGCCGCCGCGGTCATGGCCGCAGACGTGGAAGCGCGGGTGGCCCAGCGCGCGCATCACTTCCACCATGTCTTGCGCCATGGCGCGCTTGGCATAGTTTGCGTGGCCGGCCTCGCCGGGCGGTTTTGACGAATCGCCGTAGCCGCGCAGGTCGGGCATGACCAGCGTGTGGCGGCGCGCCAGGCTCCCCGCCAGCCGGTGCCAGATCGCGTGCGTCTGCGGAAAGCCGTGCAACAGCAGCAGCGGTGGGCCGCTGCCGCCGTGGCGCAGGTGGATGTCGACGCCGTTGACCGCCAGGCGCAAGGTCTCGAAGTTGTCCAGCATGGTGTCCCTTTCGCGAAAGCGGCGGCGCGGCGCGCAAGGCGGCCACGCCGCCGCGGGCTATCGTCAGAAGCGCTGTCGCATGCCCAGCGCCAGGCTGGTGCCGCTGCCCTGGCCACTGATCCTGTCATTCATTACCACCGCGTACAGGTCGCTGCGCTTGGACAGGTCGTAGTCGTAGCCGGCGGAGACGGTATCGCGCTTCTGGCGCGGGCCGAAGGCCGCGCCGCTGCGCCGGGTGTCGGCCCAGCCGGCCATGATCTTGCCAAGTCCGAGCGGAACGCTGGCGCCGAGCGAGGCGGTGCGGTCGACCAGGTCGATGTCGTGGCTGCTGCGGCCATAGGTGGCGTAACCTTTGGCGATGCCGAAATCGTAACTGGCGCCGGCCATCCAGGCGTTCTGGCGCGCCGCCGTCAGGCCGGAGGCAAACGGGGCGACCGTGCCGGCCTGCACCACGCCCGGCGTCAGGTCCAGCGGATTGTTCACTTCGAGACGTTGCGCGAATGCCGTCAGCGCCAGCGGGCCGGCGGCGTACAGGACGTTGGCGCCGACGTTGCGGCGCGACTTGCCGGCGGTTTCCCCGGGCTGGTAATGCAGGTTGACGGTGGCGCCGCCCAAGGTGGGCGAGGTGTACAGCACCTGGTTGCTCCAGCCGGTGTCGCCGCCGACCGAATTGGTCCAGTTGCTGGCGTTGAACAGCGGGACATCCATGTGCAGGTTCAACGGCGACAGCGTGTAGGAATTGCCGAAGGGGTTGAACAGCACGGCCGGCAGGAAGTGCGGCGCCAGGTTCTGGCCCAGCGCGATGGTGCCGAAGCCGCCCGTCAGCGAAACGAACGCTTCGCGCGACCACATGGTTTCCGGCGGTGCGGCGAAGCGGCCGCTGGCGCCGGTGTCGGCGCGCAGGAAGCCGCTCACCGCGACATCGGCGCGCAACCCGGAACCGAGATCCTCGCTGCTGTGGAAGCCGATCCACGATGTCGTCATGCCGTTGCTGTTGACGACCGTGCGGGAAGTGGTGTCGCCGCTGTAGCGCAGCGAGCCGGCGTACAGGTCGACCAGGCCGCTGACGGTGGTTTCGGCCGAAGCGCCGGCCGCGCTCAATAACAGCGGCAGCAGGATGCCGCTGGCTGGACGCAAGAATGGATGCATGAAATTCTCCTCGATTATCGTTGTTGTGTGCGTAACCCCGCCGGGTGTGAAACGTGAAGTACGGGCGTGCGAACCCGCCCGGGCGCTTGGACCCGGGTGCATGGTGAGACAGGTCGAACGTGGAAAAGCGCGGCGTTTTACACGCGGTCGGCCAGCGCGGAAGCGGTGCTGGCGCTGCGCGCGCCGAACGCGAAATAACACAGCGCGGCGGCGATGAAGGCCACCAGCGCGGTGGACACCATCGGCGCATAGTGCTCGGCGGCGAAAGCGGTTGCCGCGCCGACCGCCCAGGCGCCGAAGGCACTGGGGCGCCAGTCCGATTCGATGGCCGCGCCGGGACGCAGCACCAGCAGGTCGACGATCAGCACGGCGCCGATCGGTGGAACGATGATGCCCAGCAGCGACAGCCAGGGAATGAACAGCGCCCATACATTGGCGGCGGCGATGCCGGTGCCGATCACGCCCAGCACCAGCGCGCAGACGCGCATGCGGCTTTTAGTCATGCGCGAATAACCGACGGCGGAAAAATACAGGCAGTGCGAACAGATCGAGCCCAGGTTGCATAAGAGGAAGAGCACGGCCAGCGCCGACAGCCAGGGTTTATGCTGCGCCAGCATGTAGCCGAACATGTTGTCCAGCCCGAACGCGTTCGGCGCCGGCACTTGCAGCGCGGCCGTCATGACGCCGCCGACCAGCATGGCCAGCGTGGTGCCGAACGGGAAGGCGCTGAAGGTCGAGATCCAGGCGCCTTTCGTGTCCGGCGCCCAGCGGCTGTAATCTCCGGTCAGCGTGCCTCCGTCGGCGAACAGCGCGAACACCATCGTCACGCCGACCCCGAAGGCCATCGGCGCGTCCGGCGTGGCGCCAGCGTAGGCATAGACGCGGTCCCAGCCGGCCAGCGCCGCGGAATCGAACAGCACCCAGCCGCCCAGCAGCAGGAAGAAGGGCACCGACACCACGCCAACCCAGTGCAGGCCCTTGATACCGAGGAAGGTGATGCCGGCGAACAGGGCGCCGGCCAGCGCCGTGATGGCGAGGTAGTCGACGTTGAAGGCGCTGTGGATCAGCGTGCCGGTCAACCCGGTCTGCACGGCGAACCAGCCCAGCACCAGCGTCGACAGCAAGCCCGACACCATCACATAGCCCTTCTTGCCGAATACGGCACTGGCCTGCAGCGCCGAGCTGTGCCCGGTCTTGCACGCGTTGTGGGCCAGCGCGCCGGTATAGCCGAACATCATCAGGTTACCGATGAGCATGGCCCACAATGCATTGCGAAACCCCATGCTGGCGACCAGGATCGAGCCGGTGATGGCGGTCGTGATGATCATCGGCGCGCCCAGCCAGACCATGGACACCGAGAAGGTCGAGCGGCGGGCGTGGTGGGGGACCGGCTTGTGTTCGTATTCATCGCCCAGAACTTCGTCATGGGAACTGTTGCTAGTCATGCTGTTTCTCCTGTTATATGTGATCGCGGAATCGCTATGCCGGTCTGCGCCGGCTTGGAGTACTGTGATCGGCTGTCAGCCGGCGTTGCCGGCCCACACCGGAGGAATGCGCGCGGCCCACGGCAGCGCGCGTTCGAGCTGGCCGGCAAGGCGGAACAGCAGGTCGTCGCGGCCGAAACCGGCGGCGAACTGGATGCCGATCGGCAGCCCGTCGGCGCTGCTCGCCAGCGGCATCGACATGGCCGGCACGCCGGCGACATTGAATAGCGGCGTGTAGGGAGAGTGGCGGAACACGCGCGCCGTCCACTGCAAGCCGTCCATGCGCTCGGCGCCATCGTCGTAGGCGCCGATGGCCAGCGGCAGGTCCGGCATCGTCGGCGTCAGCAGCACGTCATAGCGCGTAAAAAATCCGGCCACGCTGCGCGTGACGCGGTTGCGCACGTCGAGCGCGCCGGCGAAGGCGGGCGCGCCCGCGCGGCGGCCGTATTCGTAGCAGGCCAGCGTCGATGCTTCGAGCGTCGAACTGTCGATACCGCGCCCGGTGGCGGCGGCCATGCCGTCGATCCATCCCACCAGGTTGGCGCACCAGACCTGCGCATTGGCGTGCACGAATTCTTCCCACGACACGCCGATGTCGAGCGTGACGTTTTCCACCGCGTGGCCCAGGTCGGCGCAGTGCCGGGCCACCGCCATCGTGGCGTCTTCGATGGCGGCGCTCGGTAGCTGGCCGCTCCAGGCCTGCGTCAGCACGCCGATGCGCAACTGGCCGGGGGCGCGCGCCACGTCGAGCAGGTAGGGCGTGGCCGGCGGCGCCGTATAGTATGGTTCGCCGATATCGTGCCGCATCACGGCATCGAGCAGGGCCGCGCTGTCGCGCACAGTGCGGCTGACGCCGAGCTGCACGCCGAAACCGTTGAACACTTCGTCCATGTGCGGACCGTTCGAGACGCGGCCGCGGGTCGGCTTGATCCCGAACAGGCCGCAACTGGCGGCCGGCACCCGGATCGAGCCTGCCGCGTCGGTCGCGTGGGCCATCGGCACGATGCCGGCCGCCACCGCCGCCGCCGCGCCGCCGCTGGAGCCGCCCGCGCTCAGGCCCGGCTGCCAGGGGTTGCGGGTGGGACCGTTGAAGATGGATTCGGTGGTGGTGCTGAAGGCCATCTCGGGGGAGCTGGTGCGGCCGATGGTGACCAGGCCGGCCTGCCGGAAATGGCGCATCAGGTTGCTGTCGGCGCCGGCCACGTTGCCGGCCGCCAGGCGGCTGCCCAGTTCGACGCGCTTGCCCGCCATGGTGATGGCGACATCCTTGATCAGGAAGGGCACGCCGGTAAAGGGCGCCGCGCCGTCGCCGGCGGGCGGCGCCTCGCCCGGCCATTGCTCGACCACGGCGTTGACGGTGCCGTTGACGGCGTCGATCGCGGCGGCGGTGCTGTCCGCCAGTTCCGCCGCGCTGACCTCGCCGCTGGCCACCAGTGCGGCCAGGCCAGTTGCATCATATTGGACATATTCTGAAAGTTTCATCGCTTTACTCCTGAAGTTCCACCGCTGGGATGGGAAAATGCGGGGTAAGTCCCCGTGCTGTAAGATGCTGTTTTATGGATGATACTGATCGGTATCATGATACCGTTCGGTATCACTGTCAAGGAGAAAGTATGGTAGATACAACACAGCTGAAAACCCCGTTGCGCCAGCGCCTGTTCGACGCCGCAGCCAAGCTGTTTTATGAAGAGGGCATCCGCGGCGTCGGCGTGGATGCGATCGCGAAGGAAGCGATGACGACCAAGATGGCGCTGTACCGCTACTTCGATTCAAAGGACGCGCTGATCACCGAGTGGTTGCGCCACTTGACGGCGCAATACGCGGGCGTGCTCGATGGCCTGGCCGACCGCTATCCGGACGAGCCGCGCAAGCAGTTGCTGGGCTTTGCCCACTTCATCGCGGACGACCTGGCGCGCGCGTCGCACCGGGGCTGCCCCTTCATCAACTCGATCGCCGAATTGCCCGACGCCAGCCACCCGGCGCGGATACTGGTGGGGCAGCACAAGGCCCGGCAACTGGCGCGCCTGGGCACGCTGTGCGCGCAGGCCGGCATCGCCGATCCGGAAGCGGCCGCGATCCACCTGAGCTGTGTGCTGGAAGGCGCGCAGATCATGGCGCAGAACGGTTCGGCGCCGCAGATCGGTCTCCGCATGCTGGCGATCGTGAACGCGATCCTGGATGGAAAGGCCGCGTAGGATGCGCTGCCTGCCGAATGTTCTTGATTAATCTAGACGATCGGTCTAATATTATTCCATGGACATGACAAGCACACCGGCACGGCGCCGCGGCCGCCCTCCGAAGCAGGCCGAGGGCTATAGCGAAACGCGCGAAGCGCTGTTGCGCCGCGGCGTCGAAGTCTTGACGGAAAAAGGGTATTCGGCCGTCGGGCTCGATGAAATCCTGGCGCCGATCAGCGTGCCGAAAGGCTCGTTCTACCATTATTTCGCCAGCAAGGAAAAGTTCGGCGCCGAGCTGATCGAGCGCTACGCCGGCTATTTCGCTGCCAAGCTCGACCGCATCCTGCTGAACGAGCTGCGCAGCCCGCTCGATCGCCTGCATGATTTCATCGCCGACGCCCAGGCCGGCATGGCGCGCTACGATTACCGGCGCGGCTGCCTAGTCGGCAACCTGGGGCAGGAAATGGGCGCCTTGCCCGACGCCTACCGTGAGCAGCTGGGCCAGGTGTTCGGCGACTGGGAAGCGCGCGTGGCGCGCTGCCTGCGAGCGGCGCAGGCGGCGGGACAGATCTCCCCGCAATGCGACTGCGCCCGCCTGGCCGTGTATTTCTGGATCGGATGGGAAGGTGCGGTGCTGCGCGCCAAGCTGGCGCGCAGTCCGGATGCGCTGGCCATTTTCGCCGACGGCTTTTTCGCGGGACTGCGTCCGTAATATTTTTTTGTAATTTAATAGACGATCGGTCTAATTAAATAAAGAGCATTTTTATTCATCACCCCAGGGCCGACGGCCCGCCTATCGAAAGCACATCATGCACACCACCAGCATCCCCAATTACATCCACGGCGAGGCTTCCGCCAGCGGCGGCGCCCGCACCCAGCCGGTCTTCAATCCCGCCACCGGCGCGCACACGGGCGACGTCGTAATGTCGAGCGCCGCCGACGTCGGCGCGGCGGTGGCGGCCGCGCGCAAGGCATTCCCTGCCTGGGCCGAGGTGCCGCCGATCCGGCGTGCGCGCCTGATGCAGCGCTTCCTGGTCCTGCTCAATGACAACAAGGAACGCCTCGCCGAAGCCATCACCGCCGAGCATGGCAAGGTGGCGTCCGACGCGCGCGGCGAAGTCGAGCGCGGCATCGATATCGTCGAATTCGCCTGCGGCATCCCGCAATTGCTGAAGGGCGACTTCAGCGACCAGGTCTCGACCGGCATCGACAACTGGACGCTGCGTCAGCCGCTGGGCGTGGTGGCCGGCATCACGCCGTTCAATTTCCCCGTCATGGTGCCGATGTGGATGTTCCCGGTCGCCATCGCAGCCGGCAACACTTTTATCCTGAAGCCGAGTCCGACCGACCCGAGCGCGTCGCTGCTGATGGCGGAACTGATGACCCAGGCCGGCTTTCCGCCGGGCGTGTTCAACGTCGTGCAGGGAGACAAGGAAGCGGTCGATGCGCTGCTCGAACATCCCGACGTGCAAGCGATTTCCTTCGTCGGCAGCACGCCGATCGCCAATTACATCTATGAAACCGGGGCGCGCCACGGCAAGCGCGTGCAGGCGCTGGGCGGCGCCAAGAACCACATGCTGATCATGCCGGACGCCGACATCGACAAGGCGGTCGATGCCTTGATGGGTGCGGCCTTCGGTTCCGCCGGCGAGCGCTGCATGGCGATCTCGGTCGCGGTGCTCGTCGGTAGCAGCGCGCAGCGCGTGATGCCGGTGCTGGCCGAGCGCGTGCGCGCGCTGGTGATCGGCGACGGGTCCGATGGCGCCAGCGAAATGGGGCCGATCGTCACGGCAGCGGCGCGCCAGCGCATCCGCGCCTGCATCAATGCCGGCGTGGCCGAGGGCGCGCAACTGGTGGTCGATGGCCGCGAACTCGAAGTCGCCGGCCGCGAAAACGGGTATTTCATGGGCGGCACGCTGTTCGACCACGTGACGCCGGACATGTCGATCTACCTGGAAGAGATCTTCGGGCCGGTGCTGGCCTGCGTGCGGGTCGAGACCTTCGAGCAAGGCTTAAAACTCATCAACGACCACGAGTTCGGCAATGGCGGCTGCTGTTTCACGCAGGACGGCAACGTGGCGCGCGAATTCGGCAGGCGTGTGCAAGTCGGCATGGTCGGCATCAACGTGCCGATCCCGGTACCGATGGCGTGGAATGCGTTCGGCGGCTGGAAGCGGAGCTTCTTCGGCGACATGCACGCTTACGGCGAGGAGGGCGTGCGCTTCTATACCAAGCAAAAGTCGATCATGCAGCGCTGGCCGGCCAGCATCGCCAAAGGGGCCGAATTCTCGATGCCCGTGGCCCGGTAGGCGCCATCATGTCGCTCGAATTCGATTTCATCATCATCGGGGCCGGCACCGCCGGCTGCCTGCTGGCGAACCGCCTGAGCAAGGATGCATCGCGGCGGGTGCTGCTGATCGAGGCCGGCACGGCCGACAACTACCCGTGGATTCATATCCCGGTCGGCTATTTGTATTGCATCGACAATCCGCGCACCGACTGGCGCTACCGCACCGAGCCCGATGCCGGCCTGAACGGCCGCGCGCTGCTGTACCCGCGCGGCAAGACGCTGGGCGGCTGTTCCAGCATCAACGGCATGATCTACATGCGCGGCCAGGCGCGCGACTATGACCACTGGGCGGAGTTGTCCGGCGACGAAGCCTGGTCGTGGCAACACTCGCTTCAGGATTTTATCGCGCACGAGGATCACTACCGGCTCGACGGCGCCGCGGCGGACGGCGCGCCTGCCGGCTTCGCGGCCAGGCACGGTTCCGGCGGCGAATGGCGGGTGGAAAAGCAGCGCCTGCGCTGGGACATCCTGGACGCGTTTTCCGCCGCCGCGCAACAGGCCGGCCTGCCGGCGGTCGATGATTTTAACCAGGGGGACAACCACGGGGTCAGTTATTTCGATGTGAACCAGCGCCGCGGCTGGCGCTGGAATGCGTCCAAGGCTTTCCTGCGGCCGGTGCAGGCAAGCCGTCCCAATTTGACCGTCTGGACCCAGGCGCAGGTCAAGCGCCTGCTGGTCGCGCCCGACGAACATGGCGCGCTGCGCTGCAATGGCGTCGAACTGCTGCGCAAGCAGGAGTCGCTGGACGTGCGCGCCGCGCGCGAAGTGATCCTGTGCGCCGGCGCGATCGGCACGCCGCAATTGCTGCAATTGTCCGGCATCGGTCCGGGCGGCCTGCTGCGGCGCCATTGCGTGCCGGTGCTGGTGGATTTGCCCGGTGTCGGCGGCAATTTGCAGGACCACCTGCAAATCCGCTCGGTGTTCAAGGTGGACGGAGTCGATACGCTCAACACCCTGGCCAATAACTGGTGGGGCAAGTCGAAGATCGGCATGGAATACCTGCTGGCGCGCAGCGGGCCGATGAGCATGGCGCCATCCCAGCTGGGCGCTTTTACGCGCAGCGATCCAGGCCGGCTCCATCCGAATATCCAGTACCACGTTCAGCCGCTCAGCCTGGACGCGTTCGGTCAACCGCTGCACACCTTCCCGGCGTTCACCGCCAGCGTGTGCAACCTGAACCCCAGCAGCCGGGGTTCGGTGCGGCTGAAAAGCGGCCATTTCGGCGACGCGCCGGCGATCGCGCCGAATTACCTGAGCACGGAAGACGACCGCAAGGTGGCCGCCGATTCGCTGCGCGTGACGCGGCAGATCGTCGCCCAGCCGGCGCTGGCCAGGTACCGGCCGCAGGAGTGGAAACCGGGTACCCAATACCAGACCGACGAGGAACTGGCCAAGCTGGCCGGCGACATCGCGACCACGATCTTCCACCCGGTCGGCACCGCCCGGATGGGCCGCGCCGACGATCCGGACGCCGTCGTCGACAGCCACCTGCGGGTGCGCGGCGTGGCGGGATTGCGCGTGGTCGACGCCAGCGTGATGCCGACCATCACCAGTGGCAACACCAACAGCCCGACGCTGATGATTGCCGAAAAGGCCGCGCGCTGGATCGCCGCCGGCCATTGACCATAATGAGGAGACTGCCTTGAACAATTCTGAAGCGAAGACCGGGCCGCTGTCCGGCATCACCGTGCTCGATTTTTCACGCGTGCTGGCCGGCCCGTATTGCACGATGGTGCTGGCGGACCTGGGCGCGCGCGTCATCAAGATAGAGAAATTCGGCACCGGCGACGATTCGCGCGCCTTTGGCCCCTTTGTCGACGAAGAGTCGGCATATTTCATGTGTTTTAACCGGGGCAAGGAAAGCATCGTGCTCGACATCAAGTCGCCGCGCGACCGCGCGCTGCTCGAACGGTTGCTCGACGACAGCGACGTGCTGGTGGAAAACTTCCGGCCGGGTGTCATGGACCGGCTCGGGTATGGCGCCGAGCGCCTGGCGCGCACCCATCCGCACATCGTCTATTCATCGATCTCCGGTTTCGGCCATACCGGGCCGTACAGCGAGCATGCCGCCTACGACATGGTGGTGCAGGCGATGGGCGGCGTGATGAGCCTGACGGGCTGGCCGGACCAGGAGCCGGCGCGGGTCGGCACCTCGATCGGAGATCTGGGCGCCGCGCTGTTCGGCGTGATCGGCATCGTCGCCGCGCTGTACCGGCGCACGCACGATGCGCAGGGCATGCGGGTCGATATCGCCATGCTCGATTGCCAGGCCGCGCTGATGGAAACGGCGCTGGCCCGCTACGATATCGACGGCAAGATACCGGGGCGCACCGGCGACCGCCATCCGTCGCTGGCGCCGTTCGAAACCTTTGCCGCGGCGGACGCGCGCTTCGTCATCGCTGCCGGCAACGATGCATTGTTCCTGCTGCTGGCCGACGCCATCGGCGCGCCCGGTCTGGCGCTCGACCCGCGCTTCCTGACCAACGACATGCGCGTGCAGAACCGGGAAGAGCTGTGCCGGACGGTCAATGCGATCACGGCGCTGCAACCCGTCGACCACTGGATCGCCTTGCTCGACGAAGCAGGCGTGCCATGCGCGCCGATCAATACCATCGACCGCTTGCTGACCCATAAGCAGCTACTCGCCCGCAACATGATCGTCAAGGTGCGCGGCAGTGCCGAGCGCGCGGTCAGGACGGCCGGCAATCCGATAAAACTGTCCGCCTACCCGGACCACGATCCGGCGGTCGCGCTCAGGGCGCCCGCGCTGAACCAGCATCGTGAAACCATCCTGGCCGCGCTGATGGCCGATAGCGCCGCCTACGAACCGCTGGCGGCGCCGCAACAGGATGACGCGCAGGCCGCCGTGCTGGCGCAGCTCGGCAGCCTGGTTTCGTGACGATCACCCCCACCATACAACCACAGGAGAATTGCAATGCAGACGAACAGCAACCCGGCCCGCAAGGGCATTTCCACGCCGGTCCCGGCGCCAGAGACCGAGCTGTCCATTGTCACGGCGGTCGCGCCGGCCGGCGCGCCGGCCAGCCACGCCACCATCCTCGTCGAGCGCAGGGAGCGTGTCGGGCTGATCACGCTGAACCGGCCCAAGACGCTGAACGCCCTGAATACGGAAATGGCCGGCGAAGTGCTCGCCGCGCTGAAAGCTTTCGATGCCGATGACGGCATCGGCGCCATCGTCGTCACCGGTTCGCCGCGCGCCTTTGCGGCCGGGGCCGATATCGAGGAAATGGCATCCAAAAGCTTCAACGATTTATATGCGCGCGATATCTTCGCCGACTGGGACCAGGTGCGCACGATAGGCAAGCCGATCATCGCCGCCGTGGCCGGCTTTGCGCTGGGTGGCGGCTGCGAACTGGCAATGCTGTGCGACTTCATCATCGCATCGGACGACGCGCAATTTGGCCAGCCCGAGATCAAGCTGGGCATCCTGCCCGGCATCGGCGCCAGCCAGCGCCTGACCCGCGCGGTGGGTAAATCGCTGGCCATGGACCTGATCCTGACCGGCCGCACGCTGCGGGCGGCGGAAGCGCTGGCCGCCGGCCTGGTAGCGCGGGTGGTGCCGCCGGCGCTGCTGTTGCAGACCGCGCTGGAAGCGGCCCATACCATCGCCGGCTTCAACGCGCCCGCCGTGCGCCTGGCGAAGGAAGCCACCAACCGCGCTTTCGAGACGACGCTCAGCGAAGGCGTATTGCATGAGCGTCGCCTGTTCCAGTCGGCGTTTGCGACCGAGGGTCAAAAGGAAGGGATGCACGCCTTCCTGGCCAAGCGCGCGCCGGTATTCAGGCATCGCTAGGCAAGACTGCCAGGGCAGCGCGGTGTTTGAAGCGCTGCGCTGGATGCGTTCACATCGGGGCGGCGTTATCCAATTGCGCGCTGTGCAGTTTTCCATGTTCCGCGCCCAGGGCCGCTTCCACTTCGCGCGCGCCCGTTTGCAGCAGGCTGACCAGGCGGGGCAACAGTTTCTGGTCGGTGTCGTCCGGCACGACATAACTGAGGCCGCCCACCGCGTGGCGGTCCTCGTTCAGCACGGCGACGCTGAGGCCGATGCGGTGCAGGTCGACTTCGCCGTGCGATTGCGCGTGGCCGCTCTTGCGCAGCGCGGCCATGTTGGCGCGGAAGGCGTCCCAGCTGTCGCCCAGGCCCGCCGCGCGCGCCTGTTCCTGGTTTTCCCCATACAGCGCCTTCAGGTGGCGCGGCGGCAGGTAAGCCAGGATGATCTTCGAACTGGCGCCGAGGAACATCGGCATCGGGCGGCCGCGGTCATAGCTGACGGACGGCGCCGGGCCGTCGCTGAGCACCTGGTGCATGCACAAGACCTTGTCGCTGAACGGGCGGCACAGCAGCACCACCGAGCTCGGTGGCGCATACGCGACCAGGTCGTGCATCACCGGGCGGGCTGCGATCAACAGCGGATCGGTCAGCTGGATTTGCCGGTCGAGCTGGATGATGGCCGGCCCCAGCACGTAGCGCCCCGGGCTGGTGGCCGAGATCAGGCCGATCTCTTCCAGCGCCAGCAGGTAGCGGTAGATCGTGCTCATCGACACGTCCAGCACGGCGGCGGCCTGTTCGGCGGTCCAGGCGGGCCGTTCCAGCGTAAACAGTTTTAACAAACTCAGCGAACGATCCGTAGTTCCCATTCAAAATTCCCTTAACGTTGCACGCGGCCCCGGTCAACTGCGTATCCAGGCCCGTCCCCAAGAGTTGAGAGTATATTCGCCATGGGGCCACACGCCAGGGATTTGTTCTGCGGCAACGCGTTCCAGTTCGGCGGAAAACTCCAGGCGGTTGCCGTCCGGGTCGGTCACCATGAAGAACAGGTTGTTGCCCGGGCCATGGCGGCCGGGACCAAAAAAGATCGGGATGCGCTGGCGCGCGAACTGGTCGCCCCAGTCGCGGATATCGTTCCAGGCGCCGGTTTCGTAGCAATGATGGTCCCATTCGTTTTGCGAACCGCGGAAGAAGGCCAGGCTGTGGTGCTCGTCGTCCGAGCGCAGGAACACGACCATGACGGTGCCGTCGACATCGACCACTTCATCGGAAATGGCGAAACCTATCGTCTCGACATAGAAGCGCACCATCGCTTCGAGTTCGGTGGTCTGGAATACCGTGTGCTGCAGCCGCGCGGCCCGGGCATCGGCGCCGGGGGCGGACAGCGGCACGCCGAACGCCAGCTTGCGCCCCTGCGGATCGGCGACCAGGAAGGCGCCCGGCGCGAACAGTACTACATCCGCCATTTCCAGGCTGGCGCCGTTGCGCTGCAAGCGCGCCGCCAGTTGATCCAGTTCGGCCGCGTTGCGCAGCGCATAACCGGCATGCAGTAGCGCCGCCTGTTCCCTGGACGCGATCGTGACATTGCGCGTGCCGCCGCGCAGAACATGCAGCTCGCCGTTCCGGCTGGCGTGCAGCGTGAACTGGCGCTGGTAGAAATCGGCCAGCGCATCGGCCTGGGGGCTGCCGATATGCAGGTGGTGCAGTTGCGCCGGCGTGGAATTTTGTAGGGTGATGGGCATGGTGTGCTCCTGGAGTCAGGTATAGGCGGCGACGGCTGCGGCGCGCGGCGTATCGGCGGTGGTGCCCAGCTGGCCGGCATAGGCGGCGGCGAAGGCGGCTTGCGCGGATGCCTTAAACAGGCCGGCGACATAGCGGTCCGGGCGCAGCAGCATGACCAGCTGGCCATCCGGACCATCGTGCCCTGCGCAGGCGGCGCGCAGTGCGTCGTCGATGTCGGTCGCGGCGATGGCATTGCCGGCTGCGGCCGGCGCCGGGTTGGCGGCGGCTTCACTGGACAGGATGCAGATGCGCACCGCGTCGAGCTGGCGCCACAGCGGATCGGCCAGCGGCTGCGCCAGCGCGTCGGCCTGGCTGGCGGCCGTGGTGTGATAGCTGATCAGCGCAAAGCGCGGGCCGATCAATTCATCGAGCAACAACTCTCCGCGCTGCGCGGTACGCACCAGCGGCTGTGGCAACATGCGTCCGCGCAGACTGTGTTTTTCGCCGCCGCTGGCGGGGCCGAGCAGGCCGCCGCGATAGCGCGGCTTGGGCTTGAATTTCATCTGCAAAAAATAATTGCGCAGCGCAGGAATGTAGCCGGTGACCGTAAAAAAGGCGTGCGCCAGCCAGGCGTGCGCGCGCGTGCGCGGCGCCATCACTTCTCCCAGATTCAGCGCCAGCCGTATCAGCGCCCACGCATGCGGACGGCGTTCGGCTTCGTAGGAATCGAGCGCCGCGTCGGACAGGCGGCCATCAAGCTGCGCGACCAGCTTCCAGCCCAGGTTGTGCGCGTCGCGGATGCCGCTGTTCAAACCCTGGCCGGCGTAGGGGGGCGTCAGGTGGGCTGCGTCGCCGGCCAGGAACACCCGGCCCGCGCGCCAGCGCTCGGCCATGCGCGCATGGAAGGTGTACACGACCTTGCGCACGATATCGGCCGGCCGGCCCTGGCGGAATGGGCGCAGCAGTTCGGCCACGCGCGCATCGCTCATCGCTTCGTCGGCGTTTTCGTGCGGGTGGATCAGCACCTCGTAACGCCTGGTCTGGTGCGGGCCGGGCACGTCCACCACCGGGCGGCGCGCATCGCAATAGACGCGCGTCTGCCAGAACGGATCGTCGTCGTGTTCCGTGTCGACCACCAGCCAGCGCGACTTGAAGGTCGATCCCGCCATCGGGATGTTCAGCATGTCGCGCACCGGGCTGCGCCCGCCGTCCGTGCCCGCCATGTAGCGCGCGCGGATCTGCAGCGCGCTGCCGTCGGCGCGCCGCACCAGCGCCGTCACGCCCGACGCATCCTGGCTGAACGATTCCAGCGTGTGGCCGAACAGCGGCTGCACCGAGGGAAAGCGCGCCAGGCCGCGCAGCAGCGTCGCCTCGAACAGCGGCTGGCGGAAGGCGTTGCGGCGCGGGTAGCCGAATTCGCTGGCGCTGGGTTCGACCTTGGCGAAGCAGCGCCCGCCCGGCCTGGTGAGGTAGTGCACGCCATAGCCGGTGACGACGTCGGCCAATACCGGCCCGGCCAGGCCGATCGCCTGCATCGTGCGCAGCGATTCATCGTCGATCGATACCGCGCGCGGCTCGCCCACGGTGCTTTCCTTGCGCTCGATGAGGATGGCCGCTACCTTGCCTTGTCCCAGGATGTTGGCCAGCGTCAGCCCGGTCGGGCCGGCGCCGACCACCAGGATGTCTGTATTGATCGTGTCCATGGCGTTCAGTCCGGACGAACTTCGTCGGCGATGGTGTTGCGCAGCAGGCCGACGCGGCTGATCTCGACTTCGACCACGTCGCCAGGCTTCATCCACAGCGGCGGCGAGCGGAAGGCGCCGACGCCGCCGGTGGTGCCGGTGATGATCACGTCGCCCGGCTGCAGCTCGGTAAACGTCGAGCAGTATTCGATCAGCGCCGGGACAGGAAAGATCAGGTCGTCGGTGCGGGCTTGCTGCACGATTTCGCCATTCAGGCGCGTGAGCAGTTCCAGCTGCGACGGATCGCCCACTTCGTCGGCCGTCACGAGATACGGGCCGAAGCCGCCGGTCTGCGGGAAGTTTTTACCCGGGATGAACTGGATCGTGTGCTTTTGCCAGTCGCGCACGCTGCCATCGTTGTAGCAGGCGTAGCCCGCGACATAAGTAAAAGCGTCGGCGGCCTTGACGTGGCGCGCGGTGCGGCCGATGACCACGGCCAGTTCTCCCTCGAAATCGAGTTTTTCGGAGGCGAGAGGGCGCAGCAGCGGCTGTTCATGGCCGGTTTGCGAATCGGCGAAACGCGTAAAAATCATCGGGAATGTGGGGACGTCGCGGCCGGTTTCCTGCACATGCGTCAGGTAGTTGATGCCGACGCACAGGATCTTGCCCGGATCGGCCAGCGGTGGCAGGAAGGTGATGTCGGCCAGCGCGATGCCGCCCGTTTCCTGGCCTTGCGCCCAGCGTTCGATGATCTCCAGTTGACCGCGCGCCAGCGCTTCCTTCAGCGTCGGCGCTGCGCCGGGCATGGCCGCGATGTCGATCACGCGTTCGCCGCGCAACACGCCGTAGCTGGCGCGGTCCTGGTGTTTAAAGCTGAGCAGTTTCATGGTTTCGTCCTTGTCGTGGGGTGGTGAGGGCTTGCCGGAGCACGAAGTCATGATAGCGAGAAAAAATCAAAAATCAACAAAATTATCAAAATAAGAGAAAAATTTAAAAAAATACTTGTGAAATTATCTTATTGTGATAACTTGATCGCATCAACTTGATTGGCACAACAAAAACGGAGACCACATGAAACGCAAGCTACTTCCCGCCCTGATCCTGGCCAGCCTGGCCGGCGCCGCCTCGGCGCAGACCGGATCGCAGATCAGCATCTATGGCCTGGTCGATTCCGGCGTCGAATACGTGAACAACGTCAACGCGGCGGGAGATTCCGTCGTGCGCGTGCCGTCGCTGACCGGTTCCTTCCCGTCGCGCATCGGCTTTCGCGGCGCCGAAGACCTGGGCAACGGCAGCAGCGCGATCTTCCAGCTCGAATCGGGTTTTGGACTCGATACCGGCGTGTCGGGCCAGGGCGGCCGGCTGTTCGGGCGCCAGTCCTGGGTCGGTCTGAAGGGGAGTTACGGCAGTCTGACCATCGGCCGCCAATACAATATGTCCTTCCATTCGCTGGTGAAGGCGGACGTGATGGGGCCGTCGATCCACGCGCTGACCAATATGGACAGCTACCTGCCGAATGCGCGCAGCGACAATTCGCTGGCCTATATCGGCAACTTCGGCGGCGTCGTGCTGGGCGCGAGCCACAGCTTCGGGCGCGACGCGTCGCCGGCCGGCGCGGCCGGACCGTCGGCCACCAATTGCGCCGGCGAAGCGGCGGCCGATGCGCGCGCCTGCCGCCAGCAGACCGCCTTGCTCGGCTACGACACGCAGCGCTGGGGCGTCTACACGTCGTGGGATAAACAGTACGGCAATACCGGGGCCACGAATGGCTTGAGCAGCAGCGCCCACAGCGACCGCCGCGTTGCCGTCAGCGGCTACGCGCTCGCCGGAGAAGTAAAAATCGGCGCCGGCTGGATGCGGCGCGACACCGTCAACGCGGCGCCGTCCGCCAGCGACCTGTATTTTATTGGCGCCAGCCTGCCGCTCGGGCAGTGGACTTATGACGCGCAATACGCCGCGCTGGACGTGCGCGACGCGCCGGCCAAATCGGCGCTGATCACGGCGCGCGCCACTTATGCGCTGTCGAAGCGCAGCGCGCTGTACGCATCCTGTGGCCATATCCGCAACCGGGGCGGCGCCGCCATCGCGGTCGATGCCGGCGGCACCGTCGGCAAGGGCATGAACCAGTCCGGCCTGATGACCGGCATCCGCCACACTTTCTAATGAAACCAGGAGATCGCATGAACACCTGTAAACACATGGCCGTTGCGCTGTCGGCCGCACTGTCTTTCGGCGCGGCGTGCGCCGCGACACCGCTGAAGATCGGCGTGGTGGCGCCGCTGTCGGGCGTCTACGCGGAACACGGCAAGCAGATGATGAACGGCTTCAAGTTGTATCTGCAGCAGCACGGCAACCAGGTCGCCGGGCGCGAGATCGAATTGATCTTCAAGGATGAAACCGGCCCGGCGCCCGACATCGTCAAGCGCACCGTGCAGGAATTGATCGTCAAGGACAAGGTGGAACTGATCGCCGGCTTCGATTTCACGCCGAACGCGATCGCGATCGCGCCGCTGGCGACCCAGGCCAGGGTGCCTGTCGTGATCACCAACGCGGCCACGTCCGGCATCCCGCAACGCTCGCCCTACATGGTGCGGACTTCGTTCGTCACCGGCCAGGTCGCCGCGCCGGTCGCGCTGTGGGCGGCGAAAAACGGCATCAAGCGGGTCTACACGCTGGTGGCCGATTTCGCGCCGGGCAATGACGCCGAAGCGGCCTTCAAAAAGGCGTTCACTGCAGAAGGCGGCACCATCATCGGCAGCGGCAAGGTGCCCTTGCAGAACCCGGAATTTTCTCCCTTCGTGCAGCGCGTAAAAGATGAAAAGCCGGACGCCGTGTTCCTGTACGAACCGGCGCCGGGCGGCATCGCCTTTGCCAAGGTGTTCGTCGAAAAGCAGTTGGCAGCGCAAGGCATCCGCCTGATCAGCACCGGCGACCTGGTCGAGGAACAGAGCCTGGGTGCGCTGGGCAATGCGGTCAATGGCGTCATCACCTCGCACCATTATTCGTCCTGGCACGATTCGGCGCTGAACCAGCGTTTTGTCGCCGACTACATCAAGGCCTATGGCACGCGGCCCAATTTCTACGCGGTCGGCTCGTATGACGGCATGCAGCTGATCTTCGACGCCGTCAAAAAACTGGCTGGAAAAGTCACGCCGGACGGTTTCATGGCCGCCGTCAAGGGCATGCAGTTCGAAAGCCCGCGCGGCCAGATCAAGATCGACCCGGTCAGCCGCGACATCGTGCAAACGATCTATGTGCGGCGCACCGAGCCGGGCAAGGATGGCTTGCAAAACACGGAAATCGCCAGCTACCCGTCCGACCCGGACGCGGGCAAATAGGCGGCGCGGGAGAACGGTCATGACTGTGATATTCGATGGCATCGCCTACGGCATGCTGCTGTTTTTGATGAGCGTGGGCCTGTCGGTCACGCTCGGCCTGATGCGTTTCGTGAACCTGGCGCACGGCGCCTTCGCCATGATGGGCGGCTATGCCTGCGTGCTGCTGCTGAATCGCGTCGGCTTGCCCTTCCTGGCTGCGGTGGCGCTGGCGACGCTTGCCAGCGCGCTGGCCGGCGTGCTGCTCGAACGCGTGCTGTACCGCCGCCTGTACGGCGCCAAGGAACTGGACCAGGTGCTGTTCTCGATTTCCCTGGTGTTCATCTCGGTCGCCGGCGCCTATTATTTTTTCGGCCCCGGGCAGCAGCCGGTCAGCCTGCCGGCCTTCCTGCAAGGGCAGTTCTCCCTGCCTGGCCTGGATATCGGCGTGTACCGGCTGTTTTTGATCGCGGCCGGGCTGGTGGTGGCGGTGCTGTTGCAGGCGATGGTGCATCGCACCCGCTTTGGCGCGCAACTGCGGGCGGCGGTGGACCGGCCGCGCACCGCGAAAGGCATCGGCATCGACGTCGAGCGCGTGTTCGTGCTGACCTTCGCCCTGGGCAGCGCGCTGGCCGGACTCGGTGGCGCGCTCAGCGTCGAAGTGCTGGGACTGGACCCGGGCTTCGCGCTGAAATACATCGTCTACTTCCTGATCGTGATCGCGGTCGGCGGCAGCGGCAGCATCAAGGGTTCGCTGATCGCGTCGCTGGTGCTGGGCGTGGCCGACGTGGCCGGCAAATACTATGTGCCGGAAGTAGGCGCCTTCGTCATCTACACCCTGATGGTGCTGATGCTGATCGTCAGGCCGCAAGGCTTGTTTGGACAGAAATGAGGCAAGACATGAAAATTGAACACTTGCTGCTGGTCGACCAGCAGCCACTGCGCCTGGCCGCGCGCTGGCACCGCGCCGAATATGGATTCTGGTGCGCGCCGCTGGTCGCCTATTTCCTGTTCCCGGAAAACCTGGTGCTGTTGAGCCAGATCCTGATCACGGCGCTGTTCGCGCTGTCGCTGGATTTGATTCTCGGCTACGCCGGCATCGTCTCGCTGGGCCACGCCGCCTTCTTCGGCGTCGGCGCCTATGCGGCGGGCTTGATGGCGGTGCACGGCCACGGCGATCCGGTCATGGGGCTGCTGGCGGCGGCGCTGGCCGCCGCCGTGCTGGGCGTGGCGGCGGGATTGCTGCTGTTGCGCGGCAGCGCGAATTTGACGCGCCTGCTGGTGACGCTGGGCGTGGGCCTGATGCTGTACGAGGCGGCCAACAAGATGAGCTGGTTGACCGGCGGCGCGGACGGCTTGCAAGGCATGGCGATGACGCCCTTGCTCGGCCTCTTCGAATTCGACATCTTCGGCCGCACCGCCTATTTGTACAGCCTTGCCGTGCTGTTCCTCGGATTCTGCCTGCTGCGTCGCCTGGTGCACAGCCCCTTCGGCCTGAGCCTGCGCGGCATCCACCAGAACCCGCACCGCATGCCGGCGCTGGGCGTATCGGTCAAGGCGAGATTGCTGGCCGCGTATGTCGTGGCCGCGGCGATCGCCGGCGTGGCCGGCGCGCTGCTGGCGCAGACCACGCAATTCGTCACCATCGATGTGCTGAGTTTCCAGCGTTCGGCCGAACTGATGCTGATCGTGATCCTCGGCGGCGCCGGCCGCCTGTACGGCGCATTGCTCGGCAGCGTGGTGTACATGGCCGCGCACCATTTATTGTCCGGCATCGATCCGCAATTCTGGCAATTCTGGCTGGGCGCCTTGCTGCTGGCGGTCGTATTGTTCGGCCGCGGCGGCATCATGGGCGCATTGCAGCGCTTCACCCCCAGCGTCCAGGGAGCACGGCCATGAACGATTACGCATTGCAGACCACGGCGCTGGTCAAGCGCTTCGGCGGCTTTGTCGCCACCAACGACGTGTCGATCAAGGTGCGCGCCGGTGCGCGCCATGCGCTGATCGGTCCCAACGGCGCCGGCAAGACCACCTTGCTGAACCTGTTGACGGGCTTTCTCGACACCACGTCCGGCGCGGTCGCGCTGCACGGCGAAGACATCACGAAGCTGCCGCAACACAGGCGGGTGCGGCGCGGCCTGGTGCGCACCTTCCAGATCAACCAACTGTTCGCCGACATGACCGTGCTCGAAGCTGTCACCATGGCGGTGCTGGAGCGGCGGGGGGAGGGCGGCGGCTGGTGGACGCCGGCCGGCGCGCATGGCGCGGCCATCGAGGAAGCGGCCGGCATCCTGAGCACGCTGCGCCTGCACGACGTGGCCAACCTGCTGTGCGGCGGCCTGGCCTACGGCAAGCAGCGCCTGATCGAGATCGCGCTGGCGCTGGCCGCGCGCCCGAAGGTGTTGCTGCTCGATGAACCGGCGGCCGGCGTGCCGACCGCCGAAAGCCGGGAACTGTTCGACACCATCGCGGCCCTGCCGCGCGACGTGACGGTGCTCTTGATCGAGCACGACATGAACCTGGTGTTCCGTTTCGCCGACCGCATTTCCGTGCTGGTCAACGGCGCCTTGCTGGCGGAGGGCGAACCGCAAGAAATCGCCCGCGACCAGCGCGTGCGCGAAGTCTATCTGGGAGGGACGCATTGTGGCTGATTTATTAGTGGTGCAAGACCTGTGCGCCGGGTATGGCGCGGCGGTGGTGCTGGAACAGTTGTCGTTCACGCTGGAACAGGGCGGCAGCCTGGCCCTGCTGGGACGCAACGGCATGGGCAAGACCACGCTGCTGTCGGCGCTGATGGGCGCGGCGCGCCTGCATGGCGGCGGCATCCGTTTTGACGGCCGCGACATCACGGCATTGGCGCCGCAGCGGCGTGCGGCGGCGGGCCTGGGTTGGGTGCCGCAAGAGCGCGAGATATTCCCCTCGCTGACGGTGCAGGAAAACCTGACGGTGGCGGCGCGCCCCGGCGCCTGGGATTTGAAACGGATTTATGCCACCTTCCCGCGCCTGCGCGAACGCTCGGCCAACATGGGCAACCAGTTATCGGGCGGCGAACAGCAGATGCTGGCGATGGCGCGCGCGCTGATGCTCAATCCGCGCCTGCTGCTGCTCGACGAACCGCTGGAAGGCCTGGCGCCCATCATCGTCGAGGAATTGCTGCGTGTGATACAGGCGCTGCTGGCCGACGGCGGCATGAGCGTGATCCTGGTCGAACAGCATGCGCACCAGATCCTGCCGCTGACGCGCCAGGCCCTGGTGCTCGAACGCGGCCGCGCCGTCTACAACGGCGACAGCGCGACCCTGCTGCGCGAACCGCAACTGCTGGAACAATGGCTGGGCATGGCCACGGCCTGAAAGGAGAAGACACATGTGCACTATCGATACACAAGACGATGCGGCGGCCGGCGAAGTGGCGTCCAGTGCGGCGCCCGGTGCGCCCGGGCCGGCGCCGGGCGCCGCGCTGGTGGCTGACCTGGTCAGCGCCAACCACATCCTGTCCGACCGTGGCGTGGTCGATGCGTTCGGCCACGTCAGCGTGCGCCACGATGGCCGGACGGACCGCTTCCTGATGTCGCGCAACATGGCGCCCGCGCTGGTCGGCGCCGGCGATATTCTCGAATTCGACTTGCATGGCCAGCCGCACGATGCGCGCGGGCGCGCCGTCTACCTGGAGCGTTTTATCCACGCCGCGATCTACCGCGCGCGGCCGGATGTGATGGCGGTGGTGCACAGCCACTCGCTGGCGGTGCTGCCGTTTTGCGTAGTGCAGGATGCGCCGCTGCGCGCGGTCTATCACATGGGCAGTTTTCTCGGCACCGGCGCGCCGGTGTTCGAAATTCGAAAATACGCCGGCGACGGCAGCGACATGCTGGTGCGCAGTCCCGAACTGGGCGCCGCGCTGGCGGACGAACTGGGTTCCGGGGCCGTGATCCTGATGCGCGGCCACGGCTCGACGGTGGCCGCGGCCTCGCTGCCGCTGGCCGTCTACATGGCGGTCTACACCGAAGTGAATGCACGTATCCAGGCCGACGCCATGCGGCTCGGTCCCGTCACCTACCTGTCGGCCGCCGAAGCTGCTGCGGCCGACATCAATATCGGCAAGCAGGTGGAACGGCCATGGGCATTGTGGAAAGCCCAGGCCGCGCAGCACCGTCTTTTACTAATGCCGTTAAGTTAAGCCACCGACCGTAGCGTTGTCATTCCCGCGCAGGCGGGAATCCCATCTTTTTGCGCCGTTTGCGACTCTAAATGGGATTCCCGCTTTCGCGGGAAGTCATTTCTCCCAATGGGAGGAATGACAGATTTGGCGCTAACTTAACGGCATTACCGTCTTTTACCCATTCTTTAAGGATAAAAACATGAAACTGGACCAGAACAACAAGCGCCTGATGCTGATCGGCGGAGAACTGGTGGCTAGCCGCAGCGGCAACTGGATCGCTTCCGTCAATCCCGCCACCGAGGAAATCATCGGCCACGTCCCGGCCGGCAATGCCGAAGATGTCGATCTGGCCGCCGCCGCCGCGCTGGCCGCCTTCCCGGCCTGGCACGCGCTGGGCGTGGACGGGCGCGCGCAAAAACTGCGCGAACTGGCGCGCCGCCTGGGCGAACGGGCCGAGGAAATCCTGGCGGTCGAAGTGGCCGACACCGGCAACACCGTCAAGTCGCTGCAGGGAGATGTCGCGGCGGCGATCTGGAACCTGGAATACTATGCCGGCCTGGGTTACGAGATCAAGGGCGAAACGATTCCCGCCACGCCAGGCAACCTGCACTTCACGCTGCGCGAACCGTATGGCGTGGTCGGACGCATCGTGCCCTTCAATCATCCGATCCTGTTCGCCGTGGCGCGCACGGCCGCCGCGCTCATGGCCGGCAACACGGTGGTCGTCAAGCCGCCCGAAACGAGTCCGCTGTCCGCCACGATCTACGCCGAAATCTGCCGCGACGTGCTGCCGCCGGGCGTGATGAACATCGTCACCGGCTGGGGGAGGGACGCGGGCGACGCGATCGCGCGTCATCCGGATATCCGCCGCATCGCCTTCATCGGCTCGCCCACCACCGGCCGCATGATACAGCGCAGCGCCGCCGAGGTTTGCGTGAAAAACATCACGCTGGAACTGGGCGGAAAAAATCCGATGATCGTGTTCCCGGACGCCGACCTGGAAAAGGCGAAAGCCGCCGCCATCAAGGGGATGAACTTCGCGTGGCAGGGCCAGTCCTGCGGCTCGACCAGCCGCCTGTTCCTGCACGACAGCATTTATGAAGACTTCCTGGCGGACGTGATCCGCGGCGCCAGGGCGTTAAAACTCGGCAGCCCGGACGATCCCGCCAGCGACATGGGACCGATCAATTCCCGCACCCACTACGACAAGGTGCTGTCCTATGTGGACGTGGCGCGCGCCGACGGCGCCAGGCTGGTGGCCGGCGGCGGGCGTCCCGCCGGCGCCGCCTTCGAGCGCGGTTACTGGCTGGAGCCGACCGTATTCGCCGACGTCACGCCGGACATGCGCATCGCGCGGGAAGAAGTGTTCGGCCCGATCCTGTCCGTGATGCGCTGGAGCGATGTCGACGATCTGGTCAGGCACGCCAACAGCGTCGAATACGGCTTGACCGCCTCCGTCTTCACGTCCGACATCACGGCCGCGCTGTCGCTGGCAAACAGGCTGGAGACAGGTTACATCTGGATCAACGGCGTCGGCAGCCATTACCACGGCGTGCCGTATGGCGGCTACAAGAATTCGGGCGTCGGACGAGAAGAAAGCATCGACGAGCTGCTTGGCTACACGCAGCTCAAAGCCATCAACATCATGCTGTGAGGATGAGAATATGAGACGAAACGATTATTTAAAGGCCGCGTTGCTGGCGGCATTGACGGCGGCGGCGGGCGGCGCCGCCGCGCAGGCGGCCGATGCGGTTCGTACGGCCGATGCGCCGCGCCTGGGCGGCGCCTCTCCGCAACTGGTCGATGATCTTGTGGCGGCCAGCCACGTGCTGGCCGCGCATGGCGTGGTCGATGGTTTTGGCCACGTCAGCGTGCGCCACGATAAAAACCCGCGCCATGTGCTGATCTCGCGCAGCATGGCGCCGGCGCTGGTCACGGCGGCCGACATCATCGAACTCGACGAACAGTGCGAGCCGGTCGACGCCAGGGCCGGTTCGCCCTTCCTGGAACGTTTCATTCACTGCGAAATCTACCGCGAGCGTGCCGACGTGCAAGCGGTGGTGCATAACCACGCGCCGGAAGTGATCCCGTTCACGGTCAGCGCGGTGCCGCTGCGGCCCTTGTACCACATGAGCGCTTTCCTCGGCGAGGGCGTGCCCGTGTTCGAGATCCGCGATCACGCCGGCGCGGCCAGCGACATGCTGATACGCAGCCGCCCCCTGGCGCAAGCGCTGTCGCGCACGCTGGGCGGCAACGCGGTGGTGCTGATGCGCGGCCACGGCGCCACCGTGGTCGGCGTATCCCTGCCGCAGGTCACGTTCCGCGCCGTGTACACGCAAGTCAATGCGCGCCTGCAGATGGATGCGATGCGGCTGGGGACCGTCAACTTCCTGACTGCGCGCGAAGCGGCGGCCGCCGCGGCGACCAACGACGGCCAAGTCAGGCGGGCCTGGGACTTGTGGCGGCATGGCGTGGCAGGCAAATAAGGTTTTCTCGTGGGCGTCTGCGCGATGTCTATCGGGTTCACCAAGGGTATCTGACGGTAATGCCGTTAAGTTAGCGCAAAATCTGTCATTCCCGCGAAAGCGGGAATCCCATTTAGAGCCGAAAACGGCGCAAAAAGATGGGATTCCCGCCTGCACGGGAATGACAATGCTACGGTCGGTGGCTTAACTTAACGGCATTAGTATCTGACGCTGCTTGAGTCCGGAGAAATTCTGCTCAATGAAAATCGCGGCTTCTCGTATCGAGTTCGCCCAGCAGGTGCGAGCAGTCGACCAGCCGTTTCGCGATCAGGGTGCGCACGCCGCTTTTCGATTGCCAGACGCCATACACGCCCAGCAGCGAGGCGCGCATCAGTTCCGCGCGCTGCTGTTCGGCCAGCGTCGGCCAGACGATGATGTTGATGGTGCCGAATTCATCTTCCAGCGTCAGGAAGATCACGCCGTTCGCCGTCTGCGGCCGCTGCCGCGCCGTGACGATGCCGCAGCCGCGCGCCAGCTGGCCGTCGGCGAAGGTGGCGAGGACGTCGGACGCTATAAAACGCATCCTCGTCAGCCGCTCGCGCAGCAGAGCAAGCGGGTGCCGCCCCAGCGTCAGCCCGACATGGCGGTAGTCGGCGACGATATCTTCTCCCTCGGTCGGCGCCGGCAGTTGCAGCGCCGCTTCGTCGATGGCGGCGTCGCGCAGCAGGCCGCGCTCGGGCACGCTCGCCGCGGCATCCCACATCGCTTCCCGGCGATTGCCGCTTAATGTCGCCAGTGCGTTGGCCGACGCCAGCGCCTTCATGTGAAGCGTGTTCAATCCGGCGCGCGCGGCGAGATCGCGCGCACTGGAGAATGGCGCGGCGGCCCGCGCCTGCTCGATGCGCGCCGCCGCTTCGCGCTCCATGCCGCGCAGATTGTTCAAGCCCAGGCGCACGGCGGGCCATCCCTGCGCCGCGGGTTCGAGCGACGCTTCCCATCCGCTTGCGTGAACGTCGACGGGACGCACTTCGACGCCATGTCTGCGCGCATCCTGCACCAGGGAAGAGGGGCTGTAAAACCCCATCGGCTGGCTGTTCAGCAAGGCCGCCAAAAATTCCGCCGGGTGGTGGCATTTCAGCCAGGAGCTGGCGTAGGCCAGCAGCGCGAAGGAGTGCGCATGCGATTCCGGGAAACCGTATTCGGCAAATCCCCTGATCTGGCCGACGATCGATGTCGCGAATTCGGGCGAGTAGCCGCGCTCGCGCATGCCGCTCATCAGCTGTTCTTCGAACTGTTCGAGTCCGCCCTTGCGCTTCCATGCGGCCATCGCCCGGCGCAGGCGATCGGCCTGACCCGGCGTAAAACCGGCGGCGGTCATGGCGATCGACATGACCTGTTCCTGGAAAATCGGCACGCCCAGCGTGCGCCGCAACACCGCCTCGATGGCGGGACTGGGGTAGGTGACCGGTTCCAGTCCCTGCCGGCGGCGCAGATACGGATTGATCATGCCGCCCTGTATCGGCCCGGGCCGGATGATCGCCACCTCGATCACCAGGTCGTAAAATGCGCGCGGCTGCATGCGCGGCAGCATCGACATCTGCGCACGCGACTCGATCTGGAACACGCCTATCGTGTCGGCGTTCGAGATCATCCGGTAAGTGGCCGGATCTTCAGGCGGGATGTCGCCAAGGCCGAAGGGCTCGCCGCGCTGTGCGGAAATCAGCGCGAATGCGCGGGCCAGGCAGGACAGCATGCCCAGTCCCAGCACGTCGATCTTCAGCAGGCCCAGTTCATCGATATCGTCCTTGTCCCACTGGATGACGGTACGTTCCGGCATCGCGGCGTTTTCAATCGGGACCAGGCGGGACAAGGGGCCGCGCGAAATGACGAAGCCGCCCGGGTGCTGCGACAGGTGGCGCGGAAAGCGCATCAGGCGTTCGGCGATTTCTCCCCACCTGTCCGCGAGCGGCGAATCCGGATCGAAGCCGCAGGTCTGCAGGCGCTGCCGCAGGTCGGCCTGTCCACCCCAGCCGCGCGATGCCTTGGCCACCTTGTCGACCACGGCGTAATCCACGCCGAGCGCGCGGCCGACATCGCGCAGCACGCTGCGCGGGCGGTAGGAAATGACGACGGCGGTCAGCGCCGCGCGGGCGCGCCCGTATTTGCGATAGATGTACTGGATGACTTCCTCGCGCCGCTGGTGTTCGAAGTCGACATCGATATCCGGCGGTTCATCGCGCTCGCGCGAAATAAAACGCTCGAACAACAGCGTGCCGCGTGCCGGGTCGACTTCGGTGATGCCTAGGCAATAGCAGACCGCCGAATTGGCGGCGGAGCCACGGCCCTGGCACAGGATCCGTTGCGAGCGGGCGAAGCGGACGATGTCGAACACGGTCAGAAAGTAGGGTTCATATTGCATCTCTCCGATCAGCGCCAGCTCGTATTCCAGCTGCGCCCGCACCTGGTCGGGAATCGCCGCCGGATAGCGCCAGTGCGCGCCGAGATACGCCTGCTGGCGCAGGTAGCCGGCCGGCGTTTGACCTTGCGGCACGATCTCGCCCGGATATTCATATTTCAATTCGTCGAGCGAAAAAGTGCAGCGCCGCGCCACGCGCAGCGTCTCGTCGAGCGCCTCCCTCGGATACAGGATGCCAAGACGCAGGCGCGAACGCAGGTGCGCCTCCGCGTTCGACGCCAACTGGTAGCCGCACTGGGCGACGGGCGTGTTCAGGCGAATCGCCGTCATCGTGTCCTGCACGATCTTCATCGAACGCAGGTGCATGACGACGTCGCCGGTGGCGACCACCGGCAGGCTGAATTTGGCGGCGATCCGTTCGACCAGGGCGCGCTGCCGGTCGTCGTGCGCGCGGTGGTGCAGCGTCAGCGCGACGCGCGCGCGGCCGGGCGCGCAGCGCACCAGCCATTCCGCCTGGCGCTCGACCTCTTCGTACGGAGCACAGTAGGTGGGACAGAGAATCAGCTGGCAACCCGGCATCCCCTTCAGGTGAGCCATCGCCGCGGAAGGATGGGCGATGTCGCGCGGCCAGGCCAGGTATTGGCCCTTGCCGGCGCGGGTGCGCGCCACCGTAATGAGTTCGCTCAGGTTGCCATAACCGTCGCGCGTCATCGCCAGCATTAATAAGGTGAACGGCGGCGTGCCATCCTCGGGCGTGATCCTCATCTGGCTGCCGACGATCAGGTGCAATTTCGCTTCTTTCGCCGCGACATGCGCCTTGACGACGCCGGCGAGCGAACACTCGTCGGCGATGGCGAGCGCGCTGTAGCCCAGCTGCGCGGCGCGTTGCACCAGCTGTTCCGGCGGCGACGCGCCGCGCAAAAACGAGTAATGGCTCAGGCACTGCAACTCGGCGTAGCCGGGCAGCGCGACGGGCGGCGGTTTCAGCATCGCTAGCCGAACATCCCGTGCAGATACCAGCGCCCGTCCACGACGCGTTCCAGGTAAATCCAGTAGCAGCTGGCATCGGCGCCCTGCGCGACATAATAATCGCGCGCGGCGATCTGCTCATTCCACCAGCCGGCCTCGATCCGTTCCGGCCCTTTGATCATTTTCAGCGGCGAGCCATAAAACGGCCGTTCGCCGCGCAGCAGCAGGGGGAGCGGCTTGGCGAGCAGCCAGAACGGCCGCTCGATGCACTCGTCCTCGCCCGTGTTCCCGGGCAGTTTCAGCGTTGCCGGTGCCCAGGCGTTGCTTACCTCCGGCCGGTGGTCGTGGGTTTCCAGCGGGGATAGGACGTTCTCGCTGCCGAGGCGGGCGCTGAGCAATTCCAGCAGGCGGCTGAAATCGGCCGGACTGCCGCCCGGTTCCGGAAACAGGTCTTCGGTGGGCGGCACCATCGGGCACAGGCCCCGCGTTTCCAGCCGCAGCGCGATGACCGGCGCGGCGAGTTCGATGCGCGCCAGGCGTTCGCGCAGCAGGAGGACGAGGTGCTCGCCGCGCCAGGCCGGCTGCGCCAGGGAGATTTCGATTGCGGTCGGCGCCATCGCGGTCCGGCCGCGCTCGTGCTCAAGCAGCAAGATCAACAGCGTGACGGCCTGCTGGCGCGCGGCCAGCCAGCCGACCAATTGTTGCAGCAAGCCGGTGGCGCCGTGCAGCAGCGCATCGGCGTGTTCGATCCGGTCGAAGGTCTCGATCCGGGCCGAAAAAATCTCGGGAACGTCCAGCCAGCGGAACAGCTCGGGCGCCAGGCCGTAGGCGCGGTCCATTTCGTCCAGCACTTGCTGATTCATCCGCCGCAGGATGCCCTGGCGCGGCAGCCGCCGCAGCGCCGCGAGATCGGCGACGCCGATATCCGACAGCCATTCCAGGTGGTGCAAGGCCCCCGGCAGACTGGCGCAGGGCATGCGGTCGAGCTGCCGTTCGAGGGAACGCAGCTTGACGGTGCGCCTGATGATTGCCTGGCGTTGCAGGGGACGCCAGCGCGACAGCAGCCAGGCGCCCATCGCCGTCGGCGCGGAACCGATGCGGGCCGTCACGCCGAGCGCGTGCAGGCTGGCGCGGATGCGCCGGCCGATGGCGGCGTGGCCGCGAAACAGCGTCAGGCTGGCGCTCACGTCGAGCAGGATGCAATTGCCGTCGGCGCGCGCGACTTCCGGCGTGAATTGCAGCAGCGCCAGCGCAATGGCGCCGAACGCCAATTGTTCGCGTTCCGGATCGCGCTCGATGACAAGGGTAGATGGCGCGACGGCGGCCACGCCGCCCGGGCGCATGCCCAGCCGGACGCCGGCGTCATGCGCCTGTTGCGACAGCGAGATGACGCGGCCCCGCTCGACGATCGCGTACGGGCCGGGTTCACACCAGCGCGGCCTGATGCACTCGATCGGCAACAGGGGCAGATGTACGCTGAGCCAGAACCGCATGGTGCTTGTCCAAAAAATTGTGCCGCGCCGGCATCTGCGCCAGCGCAATGAATAAGGGGGCCTCGTGATGCGGGCCGCGCCGCTTGACGACTTGCACCGACACGCCGCCGGCCGAGGGCCGCAAGGCCAGCCGCAGCGGCGCCGGCGACGCGTCGGCCGCGGCGGCCAGCGGGCGCAGCAACCAGAAGAAGGTTTCGGTGCCTTGCGCCGCCAGGTTCAGCCGGCGCAGCGCCTCGCCGCGGATCTGGCTTTGCCACAGCAGCACCGCGCCGCAACTGCCGTTGCGCAGGATCTGCTCGGTCGACCAGAGGGCGTCGGCCGTCCGTGGCGCCCGTATCCACAGCAAGTTCGGGCAATTGAATTCCATGAATGTGCACGCGGCCGAATTGGGCAGATAGGGCGGCTGCACGATCGCGATGCGGTGTCGGCGCGAGAGCTGCGCCAGCGTCGCCCGTAACAGATGGATCTCGCCGATGCCGGACTGCTGCAACAGCAGCTCGATCATCGTCGAGCGCGGCCAACCCTTGTCCGGCAGTTCGGCGTCCAGCGCCGCGTGGCCGGTCGGACAGGAAACTCCCCGCGAGCGTGCCAGTTCGCTGGCGCGCCAGACATCGGGCAGGAAGGCCGGGTGCGCGGCGCCCGGTGGCGGGCTGGCGGACTGGGTGGCTGCGCAGGGCATGATCGGAGCACCTTTGGGTTGCAAATTGGAATTATTGTCAAAATATACTGTATATATGAACAGTATAAATGATGCTGGTCAGAATTGCATCATGGATTTGATTGCTTTTTGTCTAGATGGCGCCGGCTGGCCTGTCTGCAGGCCAAGCAAGGGTGCATAGATCCTTGAGTCTGGCAGGCTGCATGCCAAGGCGATTTCTTGCTATCCAGTGGCAAATTTTCGCAGCGATATTGATCTCATCGAGCATTGCTGGAGGCGGGGTGCAAACGTATTCTGAGCGCACTGCCCATCCATCTTCATGAGGAATCACTATGAGTACCAAGCAATCGAGTCCGACCGTAAAACTGCTGATCAACGGCGAGTTCGTCGAATCGTCCAGCACCCAGTGGCAGGACGTGATCAATCCCGCCACGCAGGAAGTGCTGGCGCGCGTGCCGCTGGCGACGGCGGCCGAGATCTCGGCCGCCGTGGCCTCCGCAAAAAATGCCTTCAAGACCTGGCGCAAGACGCCGATCGGCGCGCGCGCCCGCATCTTCCTGAAGTACCAGCAACTGATCCGTGAGAACATGCAGGAACTGGCCGCGCTGCTGACGGCCGAACAGGGCAAGACGCTGGCCGACGCCGAGGGCGATATCTTCCGCGGCCTGGAAGTGGTGGAACACGCGGCTAACATCGGCAGCCTGCAGATGGGAGAGATCGCGAACAACGTCGCCAACGGCGTCGACACCTTCACGCTGCAGCAGCCGATCGGCGTCTGCGCCGGCATCACCCCGTTCAACTTCCCGGCCATGATCCCGCTGTGGATGTTCCCGATGGCGATCGCCTGCGGCAACACGTTTGTATTGAAACCGTCCGAGCAAGACCCGATGGTGACGATGCGCCTGGTGGAACTGGCGCTGCAGGCCGGCATTCCGCCCGGCGTGCTCAATGTGGTGCACGGCGGCGAAGCGACCGTCAATGCGATCTGCGACCACCCGGACATCAAGGCCGTGTCTTTCGTCGGCTCGACCAAGGTCGGCACCCATGTCTACCACCGCGCGTCGCAGACCGGCAAGCGCGTGCAATGCATGATGGGCGCGAAAAATCACGCCATCGTGCTGCCGGACGCGAACAAGGACCAAGCGTTGAATAGCCTGCTCGGCGCGGCCTTCGGCGCGGCCGGCCAGCGCTGCATGGCACTGCCCGTAACCGTGCTGGTGGGCGAGGCGAACAGCTGGATTCCCGACCTGGTGGCGAAGGCGAAAGCGCTGAAGATCAGTGGCGGCGTCGAACCTGGCACCGATATCGGCCCCTTGATCTCCTGTGCCGCCAAGGACCGCGTCGAAAGTTTTATCGCCAGCGGCATTGCCAGCGGCGCGAAGCTGGAGCTGGACGGACGCAACCCGGACGTGCCGGGCTACGCGGGCGGCAATTTTGTTGGCCCCACCATTTTCTCCGACGTCAAACCGGGCATGGCGATCTATGACCAGGAAATCTTCGGACCGGTGCTGTGCCTGGTGCAGGCCGCCACCCTGGACGAGGCGATCGCCTTCATCAACAGCAATCCGAACGGCAACGGCACCGCCATCTTTACGCAATCCGGCGCCGCCGCGCGCAAGTTCCAGGAAGAAGTCGACGCGGGCCAGATCGGCATCAACGTGCCGATTCCCGTGCCGGTTCCCCTGTTCTCGTTCACCGGCTCCGGCGCTTCCAAGCTGGGCGACCTGGGCCCGTACGGCAAGCAGGTGATCCTGTTTTATACGCAAACAAAAACCATCACCGCGCGCTGGTTCGACGACAGCAGCGTGGCCGGCCCGGTCAACACCACCATCTCGCTGAAGTAAGAGCGCAGGAGCCATCATGGACTTCGAACTCTCGGAAGAGCAAAGCGCCTTCCAGCAGGCGGCGCGCGATTTCGCCGCCGGCGAGATGGCGCCGCTGGCGGCGGAATGGGATGCCGACTGCTTCTTCCCGGTCGAGACCATCCGCAAGGCCGGAGCGATGGGCTTTTGCGGCATGTACACGCCGCAGGACGTCGGCGGCATGGGCCTGTCGCGCCTGGACGCGGCCATCGTGTTCGAGGAACTGGCGGCGGCCTGCCCATCGACCACCGCCTACATGACCATCCATAACATGGTCAGCTGGATGCTGGCTACCTGGGCCGGTCCGGCCGTGCGCGAACGCTGGGCGGCGCTGCTGGCCAGTGGCGAAAAGCTCGGTTCCTACTGCCTGACGGAGCCGGGCGCGGGTTCGGACGCCGGTTCGCTCAGCATGCGCGCCGTGCTGAAGGACGGCTATTACCAGCTCGACGGCGCCAAGGCATTCATTTCCGGCGCCGGCGCGACGGACTTGCTGGTCGTGATGGCGCGCACCGGCGCCGCCGGCCCGAAAGGCATCAGCGCCTTCGCGGTGCCGGCCGATACGCCGGGCGTCGTCTATGGCCGCAAGGAAGTCAAGATGGGCTGGAACAGCCAGCCCACGCGCGTGGTCAGTTTTGATAATGTGCGCATCCCGGCTGACCACCTGCTGGGGGAAGAGGGACAAGGTTTTCGTATCGCCATGAAGGGGCTGGACGGGGGGCGCATCAATATCGCCACCTGCTCGGTCGGCGCGGCGCAGGCCGCGCTGGACGCGGCGCGCCTGTACATGGGAGAGCGGCGCCAGTTCGGCAACCGCCTGTCCGCCTTCCAGCACTTGCAGTTCGAACTGGCGGATATGCAGACCGAACTGGTGGCGGCGCGCCAGATGGTGCGCCTGGCCGCCACCAAGCTCGATGCGGGCGCCGCCAATGCGTCCGTGTACTGCGCGATGGCGAAACGGATCGCCACCGACATCGGCTTCAAGGTCTGCAACCAGGCCTTGCAGATCCATGGCGGCAACGGCTACATCCGCGAGTACCCGCTGGAACGCTACCTGCGCGACGCGCGGGTGCACCAGATCCTGGAAGGGACCAATGAAATCATGCGCGTGATCGTCGCGCGCCACCTGCTTGAACAACCGAACACGGAGGAAATCAGATGAGTAACTATACCAACCTGGAACTTGAATTCGTCGGCCATACCGCCGTCGTCACGCTGGCCAACCCGCCGGCCAACACCTGGACCAGCGCCAGCCTGGCGGCGCTGACGCGGCTGGTGGCGGACTTGAACGCCAATCGCGAAGTCTACAGCCTGGTCGTCACCGGCCAGGGCGAAAAATTCTTTTCGGCCGGTGCGGACCTGAACGTCTTCGCCGACGGCGACAAGGCCGTGGCGCGCGAGATGGCGCGCCGCTTCGGCGAAGCGATGGAAGCGCTGTCGCAATTTCGCGGCGTGTCGATCGCCGCGCTGAACGGTTACGCGATGGGCGGCGGCCTGGAATGCGCGCTGGCCTGCGACATCCGCATCGCCGAGGAACAGGCGCAGATGGCGCTGCCCGAGGCGGCGGTGGGCCTGCTGCCTTGCGCCGGCGGCACGCAGAACCTGCCGATGCTGGTGGGCGAGGGCTGGGCCAAGCGCATGATCCTGTGCGGCGAACGGGTGGACGCGGCCACGGCCCTGCGCATCGGCCTGGTTGAGGAAGTGGTCGCCAAGGGTGGGGCCAAGGCCGCCGCGCTGGCGCTGGCGGCCAAGGTGGGCAAGCAAAGCCCGTCCAGCGTGGCGGCCTGCAAGCGCCTGATCCAGGGAGCTCGCTCGCAGGCGCCGGCCCAGTGGCTGCCGGTCGAGCGCGAACTGTTCATCGACCTGTTCGACACCGAAGACCAGAAGGAAGGCGTGAATGCCTTCCTCGCCAAGCGCCCGGCGCAATGGAAGAACCAGTGATGGACGGGCAACTGAACCTGCCGGTGCTGGCCGAGACGCTGCAAGCGGCCAATGGGCGCCTGATCGGCGTGCTCACGCTCAATGCCGAAAAGACGCTGAACGCACTGTCGCTCCCCATGGTCGACCTGCTGTCCGAACAGTTGTCGGCGTGGGCCGAGGATGAACGTATCGCCATGGTGCTGCTGCAGGGCGCCGGCGACAAGGCATTCTGCGCCGGCGGCGATTTGCAAAACCTGTACCGTACGATGGTGGAGCAGCGCGCCTCCGAACAGCGGGACGATGTGCTCGGCAACGCTTACGCCAATGAATTCTTTGGCCGCGAGTACCGGCTCGATTATCTGATTCATACCTGGTCAAAACCGATACTGTGCTGGGGCCACGGCATCGTCATGGGCGGCGGCATCGGCCTGATGGCGGGCGCCAGCCACCGCGTCGCCACCGAGAAGACGCGGCTGGCGATGCCAGAAATCGGCATCGGCCTGTTTCCCGATGTCGGTGGTTCCTGGTTCCTCAGCCGCATGCCGGGCCGGCTCGGCCTGTTCCTGGCGCTGACCGGCGCCGCCGTCAACGCCGCCGACGCGCGTTACATCGGCCTGGCCGACCGCGTGCTGGCGCATGCCGACAAGCCGCGCGTGATCGAGTCGCTGCTGCAGCAGCCCTGGGGGGATGATGATGCAGCCAACGACATGCTGCTGGGCGCGGTGCTGCGCGAAGCTGAGGCGTCGTCGCCGCCGCCGGACATCGGGCCGCTGCGCCAGCACCAGGACGTGATCGACAGCCTGTGCGGGCGCGAAAGCCTGGAACAGGTACTGACCGCCTTGGCGGAATTGCAGACGGACGATCCCTGGCTGCGCAAGGCGATTTCCGCGCCCGCTCGGGGCGCACCAGGTTCGCTGGCGCTGGCGTGGAAGCTGCTCGAACGTGCGCCGCACCTGTCGCTGGCCGACGTGTTCCGGCTGGAATACGGTGTGGCGCTGCACTGCGCGGCGCACGGCGACTTCGCCGAAGGCATACGCGCGCTGCTGATCGACAAGGACTTGACGCCGGCATGGCAGCCCGCCGGATCGACCGCACATTTTATGGATAGCCCGTGGACGCCGCAACAGCATCCATTGGCGGACCTGCACAATTAATCACGGAGTAAACATGAGCCATATCGCATTCATCGGCCTGGGCAACATGGGCGGGCCGATGGCCCTGAACCTGCTCAAGGCCGGCCACACGCTGAGCGTGTTCGACCTGTCGCCAGCCGCGCTGCAAACGCTGGCCGACGCCGGCGCCGCTGTCGCCGCCTCCGCAACCTTGGCCGTCGCCGACGCCGACGTCATCGTTTCCATGCTGCCGGCCAGCCGCCACGTCGAGGGCCTGTATCTCGGCAAGGATGGCGTGATCGGCGCCATCCGCCCGGGCGCATTGATCATCGAGTGCAGCACCATCGCCACGCAATCGGCCATTGCCGTTGCCGGCGCGGCGACGCAAGCCGGACTGGCGATGCTCGACGCGCCGGTCTCGGGCGGCACCGGCGGCGCCATCGCCGGTACGCTGACCTTCATGGTGGGCGGCCCGGCCGACGTGCTGGAGCGAGCGCGCCCCGTGCTGCTGGCGATGGGCAAGAACATCTTCCACGCCGGCGCGCACGGCGCGGGACAGACGGCGAAGATCTGCAACAACATGCTGCTGGGGATACTGATGGCCGGCACCGCCGAGGCGCTGGCGCTGGGCATGGCCAACGGACTGGATCCGAACGTGCTGTCGGACATCATGAGTAAAAGTTCGGGCCGCAACTGGGCGCTGGAAGTATATAACCCGATTCCCGGCGTGATGGACAACGTGCCGGCCTCGCGCGGCTACAGCGGCGGCTTCGGCGTCGACCTGATGCTCAAGGACCTGGGGCTGGCGGCCGAAGCGGCGATGGGCGCAAAGTCTCCGATCCCGCTGGGAGAGTTGGCGCGCAACCTGTACGCATTGCACAGCGGCGCGGGCGCCGGCGCGCTGGATTTTTCCAGCATCGTCCAACTGTTCAAGGCACCCGCATAACGGGTCTGCCTGCCGGTGACCGGGCCAGCAGTCAGCCGGGACGGCTGGCCGGCAGCGTGTTGGGGTGCTCGCCGGCGGAATCGCTGCCGCCCGTGCCCGACTGCATCAATGCATCTATCAGTGCGCGGGCGCAGCCGGGCAGCGCGCCGAGTTCGCGCACCAGCACGCTGCGCTCCCTGAGCGCCCAGTCATCCTGTAACTGGACGATGCACAGCTGCATGGTCTTCTGGTGCCGCAGCGCCGCCGATTCGGGCAACAGGCCGATGCCGACACCGGCCTCGATCATGCGGCACATGGCTTCAAAGCTGCGCACTTGTATCCGCAAGGCCAGCGAACCGCCGTGCCGCTCCAGCAAGTCGCGCAGGAAGGCATGCAGCGTGCTGCCGTCATGCAGGCTGATCTGCTTATAGGCGAGCGCGCTGCTGAACGCGATGCTGTCCTGTTGCGCCAGCGGATGGCCGGCCGGGGTCACCATGACCAGCCGGTCGGTACTGAAATGCAGCACTTCGAGGCCGGCGTCCGGCACCGGGCCGGAGACGATGCCCAGGTCGCTGGAGCCGTCGAGCACGCCGCGCACGATGTCGCGCGTCAGCCGCTCCTGCAGATCGACCGTCACACCGGGCCGCGTCGCCAGGAAGCGCGCCAGCAATTCGGGCATGAATTCGGTGACGGCGGTGGTATTGGCGAAGATGCGGATCGAACCCACCGCGTCGGCGCCGTGGGACAGGCATGCGCTCTTCAAGTGCTCGACCTGGCGCAGGATGATGCGCGCATGCAGCAGCAGCGTTTGCCCCAGCGCCGTCAGCGTGACGCCCCGGCTGTCGCGGTAGAACAGGCTGCCGCCCAGTTGCCCTTCCAGCGACTTGACACGGGCGCTGGCGGTGGCGGGCGACAGGCAGGCGCGGGCGGCTCCCCTGGTGAGGTTTTGCGCCTCGGCCACGTGGACAAATAAACGGAGATCTGCGAGGTCGAAATGCATCTGGGTTTCCCGGGGGCGCGCTGGCGGTAGCCGCAGCATAGCACTCCCCGCCGGCCTGGCGGAGAGGAGGGGCGGCTCCCGTTCAGTTGTCCAGGCGCTGCGATTGCGCCAGCATTTCCCGCGCTTTCAGAATCACCGGGCGGTCGACCATGGCGCCATCGACGGCCACCGCCGCGCCCTGCGCCGCCTCCGCCGCTTCCAGCACCCGTCTCGCCCAGGCCAGTTGCGCCTCGCTGGGGCGGAATGCCTGGTGTACCTGGGCGATCTGGCGCGGATGGATGCACAGTTTTGCGCCGAAACCGAGGCGGCGCGCGCGCAGCGCATCGGCGTGCAGCGCGCTCTCGTCGTCGATCGCCGTGCTGACACCGTCGACTGGCGGCTGCAGGCCGGCCAGCCTGGAAACGAGCACCAGTTGCGAACGGAAATACAGCAATTCCTCACCTTCGCCATCGATGCCGAGATCGAGCTGGAAATCGATGGAGCCGAAGACAAGGCGTTGCACACCCGGCGCCAGCGCCAGCTCGCGCATGTTCCAGAAGCCCGCGGCGCTTTCGATCAGCGGCAGGATGGCGCGGGCGCCGGCCATTTCGGCACGGACGATCTGCTCCACCTGCTCGGCCTTGGGCAGCACGATACCGGCGACGCCCGGCAGGCGGCATAGTTCGAGATCGCCCTCGAACCATTCGGTGTCAGCGCCGTTGATACGGACCAGCACCGCCTGTTCGGGCGACAGCCACGCCTTGAGCGCGGCGCGCGCCGCGATTTTTTCCGCGGCGGGAACGGCGTCTTCCAGGTCGATGATGACGGCGCCGGCACCGGCCGCGTAGGCTTTGGAAAAACGTTCCGGGCGGTTGCCGGGAACAAAGAGATAAGAGTGGGGCAGGGAGGACATGGCGGCTCCGGTCAGGCCAGCGTGGCGCTGGCTTCCATCGTGATGGCGCCGCTGCTGTCGCGCGTCCACAGCCGCACGATCTTGCCGTCGTCGCCCGGTGCGCCGCATACCGAAAACTCGTCGGTGTCGACCAGCGGCTTGAGGGCGCGGAACGAGAAGGCGCCGATGGCCGTGCCGGGCAGCTCGCGGCGCAGCAGTTCCAGCAGCAGCGTGGCGACCAGCGGGCCATGGACGACCAGGCCCGGATATCCTTCGACGCCGCTGGCGTAGCCGCGGTCGTAATGAATCCGGTGGCTGTTGAAGGTCAGCGCCGAATAGCGGAACAGCAGCACCGGGTCGGGCTTGACCAGCCGCTGCCAGGCGTGATCCAGCGGCGCCGGCCGGGCTGCGGCAACCGGGGCCGCGGCCGCGCCATCAACCGCTTCACGGTAAACGATGTCGTGTTCCTCGCTGATGGCGACGCCGTCGGCGCCGGATAGCGTGTGCCCGACCTTGACGAAGACCAGGTTGCCGCTGCGTCCTTCCTTCAGCGTCACGTCCAGCACGCGCGATTCGCGCGTGACCGTCTGGCCGATGTGCAAGGGACGGTGAAAATTCAGCCGGCCGCCGGCCCACATGCGCCTCGGCAGCGGCACCGGCGGCAGGAAGCCGCCGACACGGGCATGTCCATCGGCGCCCGTCTCGGCAAGGCGGTGATGCGGCAGGAAATGCAGCCAGTGCCAAAGCGGCGGCAGCGGCGACCCGTCGGCGAAGGGGAAATCATGGTCCGGGCAGTCCAGGGTGGCGGCGAGCGCATTGGCCGGAAACGCCGCCAGGCGTTCGACCTGGGTTTCTGCGCGGTCGATCCACTGCCGCAGATGCTTGATGTCTATCTTCATGACTGATTCTCGCTGGAGATGTGGGTGTGTCTTGTATGCAAGCACTATAGCCAGCCAGCGACGTTCATTGAATTCTGATTTTTCTAATCAGGCGTTCGGGAAAGCCGAACGCTGCAGCCAGCTGCCGCGTTAGCTCCGATGGGCGGGCACCGGAGTAGAATGGTTCAACACGCTCGGCGAGTCCGTCTCCATCGCGACCGGCCTGATAGTCATCGTCTGCGTGCTGGCATTTCGTCGCGGCATCGTCGGCGAGATCAACGCCCATTTTTTTACAAGGGAAAGTGAAAGATGAAACTAATCAGCAAGATTGCAATGGGCGTGCTGTTGCAGTGCGCATTGACCGGCGCAGTCGTGGCCGCGGACAAAGGCAATCGGGATGAGGCGGTGTCCCTGACAAAAAAGGCAATCGCCTTTTATGCGGCCAACGGCAAGGATAAAACGTTTGAGGAAATCAACAGCAAACCAGGCCGCTTTGTCGACCGGGATTTGTATGTGTATGTGATTGACAGCAGCGGTCTTGTGCACGCGCATGGCGCCAACTCCAAGCTCATCGGAAAAGATCTCAGTCTGTTGAAGGATGCCGATGGCAAGCCCTTCATCGTGGAGATTGTCACCCTGGTCAAGGCGAACAAGGCGGGCTGGGTCGATTACCAGTGGGTCAATCCCGTCACCAAACAGATTGAACCGAAATCGACTTATGTTGAACCTGCCGGAGGGATGGGTTTTGCGGTGGGAGTGTACCGGTAGCGTCGCATCTTTGCCTGATCGTGGATGTGCCTAGTCTTGAATCAGCAGCACCAGGCCGATTCCGATTGCCATCAGCAGCAACTGCGGCAACGTCTCTTTCAGCGTGTCGCTGCGCTGCAGCCGCGGCATCAAATGGCTGACGGAGATATAGATAAAACCGGCGGAAGCGAAAGCCAGCACGTAGGGCACCAGCTCGTCGGCCGCGCCCAGGGCGATGTAACCCAGCACGCCGCCCAGCACGCCCATCAGGCTGCATGCCAGATTCAGCACGCAGGCGCGGGTGCGGGAATAGCCCGCGTTCAGCAGCACGACGAAATCGCTGAGCTCTTGCGGCAGCTCGTGGGCGGCGATCGCCAGGCCGGTCAGCACGCCAAGACCCGGGTCCGCGAGGAAGGCCGCGGCGATCATGATGCCGTCGGTGAAGTTGTGCAGCGCGTCGCCAGCCATGACCATCCATCCGGAACTGCCCGGCGGTGGAGGCGCGTGGCCATGGCAGGCGCGCGGCGCGGCGTCGGCGCTGCCGGCGTTGCGCATCAAGGCAAGCTTTTCGAGGAAGAAGAAGGTCAGTAGCCCGGCCAGCACGGTCGCAAACAAGGCGTGCGGCCCGGCCTTCGACGCGAATGCGTCGGGCAGCGCGTGCAATAGCGATGTGGCGAGCATGACGCCCACGGACAGGCTCAGCATGCGTTCCACCGCCTTGGACGAGAGCGCGAACGACAACAGGGCTGCGCTGGAAATGCTGGCCACCCCCGCGAGGGAGGTGGTCAGGAAGATGGCGCCGAGCGTGGAATCGATTTGAAACTCCTTAGAGCCTATCCCAGTAGGGAGGCGGCAGCGGATTGCGATGCCCGGTAAGCGCGGGCAAGGCGAGAGGAGGACGCATGGCGAGCCATGCTACGACGATCAACGCCGCCCCCGCTTGCCGGGCGCGCAAGCCGCGACGCATTCCCTACTGGGATAGGCTCTTAGTTTGTCGTGATCATGTCGCCCGGCACCGGGGGGCTTACTGCAGCGCGCCGCTGGCCTTGGCGGTGTGGGTGGCGATGGCATCCATCAGCGCTGGCGACAGGCTGTCGTAGTAGGGCAGGCCCAGCTCCGCCAGCTTGCCGCGCACGGCCGCCATGTCGGCCGGATTGGTGCCGGATTCGATGATGGACGAGACGAAGGCGGCGAATTCGGCGCGCGCCCAACCTGGTTGCGCCGACAGCTCGGTATGGATGAAATCGAGGCCGTAGAACGGGTGGCCCTGGTTTTCGATGCGTCCATACATGTGCACGCCGCACGCCTGGCAGGCATGGCGCTGGATCGCGGCTTTCGGATCGACCACCGCCAGCTTGCCGGCGTTGGCGCTGACGCTGACGTTGTCGCGTCCGACCACGGCCACCTGGGAGAACAGGGCGCCGGCGGGTTTCCAGCACTTGGTGCAGCCGCACACGTGGTTGTGCGCGCTCTGGCCGGTCACGGTGACTTCGACCTTGTCGGCCGCGCAGGCGCAGTGCAATGTGCCGCCGGCGAAATCGGCGGCAACCGCGTGCTGGCCATGGTTGACCGCCGGATGGATGTTAATTTCAGTGCTCATGTAGTGCTCCTTTAAAAAAACGGTAGTGCGGTGCGGGGCGACTCCCGGTGGAAGCGGATGTCAGTCCGACCGGCACTTTGGGGATGTGAATCTGAAAGTGATTGTGGCTGCGGCGGAGGGGGAACAGGCAAAGTCGGCCTTCGATTGGCCGCATTTGCTAGCAGAATGACCGGAAATTGATGCGCTCTTCGCGCTGCGTTACCAGCCCAAGCACTTCGGGGCGTCGGCGCGTTCGGCATACTTTGCCGGTATCGCTGCCGGCGCGTATCGGTATTGGACGGAGATGTCCGAAGTATCTATATTCGTATCCAGGCCCTGCTGCGCGCGCCAGCAGGTATGCCGGGTGAGGGATCGCGGTGATTGAATCAACATAGGGGAGCGTCATGTATAAAGTATTGAACATACTGTTTTTATTGGTGACATTCGGCTGCGGCGAAGTCGTTGCCGGGGAGCGGCTGAGTCGCGACGACGCGGTCGCGTTGACCCGGAAGGGTATCGCGCTGATCAAGGCGGTCGGCAGGGACAAGGCGTTTGCCGAGTTTTCCAATCCGTCGGGACCGTATGCCGGGCGCGACTTCGGCGTGATGGACATGAATGGAAAAATGCTGGTTTATGGCGAGAACGCCAAGATGGCGGGCAAGGATCTGAAAGACATCAGGGATGTCGATGGCAAGGCTTTCTTGAAGGATGGGATTGACATGCTGCAGACTGTACAATCCGGTTGGGTGGATTTCAAATGGCCTGATCCGCTCACCCAGAAATTGGCACGGAAATCAGTCTACATGGAGCGATTCGGCGAAATCGCGGTTGGCAGCGGCGTCTATAACTAGAGGCAAAGTCGGTTCGGCCTGGGTGCTTGTCTCTGGAGCGCTGCCTTCGGACTCTTTGCATGGGAGTGTGGGACAGCAGTGAAACAAACGAACGGCACCGAAGCTACTCTTGCGTTGACCACAGTCGCGACCAAGCTGCGTCCCCCGCGGCAGTTGCGGCAACTGCTGGCGCGTGGGCGCCTGCTCGATCACATCGAACAGGGCCTGGCCCGCCGCCTGGTGCTGGTCTCGGCGCCGGCCGGTTATGGCAAGACCAGCCTGCTGGTCCAGGCGCAGGCGATGCTGTCGGCGCGGGGCGGCAAGGCATGCTGGCTGAGCCTGGACGAACATGACAACGATGCCGTGCGCTTCGTCGCGCACCTGGGCGCCGCCACCCGCCAGGTCGGCGTGGCGCTGTCGCCGGAGACCGAAAGCCTGCTGCGCGCCAGCGGCGATCATGGCACGGGGCCATCTGCCGGCGCCTTGCAGATCGCTTTGCTCAATGAATTTTCCCGGCTGGATTCGGACCTTTATCTGATTCTCGACGATTTCCACCTGATCAAGGAGCGGGCGGTGCTTGAACTGGTGAGCGCCTTGCTGCTGGCGCCGCTGGAGCGGTTGCGGCTGCTGATCGGCGCCCGGGGCCAGCCAGCCTTGCCGATGGGGCGGCTGCGCGCGCAAGGAGAGGTCGCGGAAATCAGTGCGCGGATGCTGGCCTTTTCCGGCGCCGAGGCGATGCGCTTCATGGACGGCGCGCTGGGGCGCCGGCTCAGCGACATCCAGGTCGACCAGTTGTGCGACAAGACCGAAGGCTGGATCGCCAGCCTGCAAATGGCGGCGATCGCCTTGCAGGGCGGTGCCGACACGGACAGCTTTCTGCTGCAATTTTCCGGCGCCGACCGCAGCGTCGCCGATTTCCTGATCGAAGAGGTATTGCAGCGCCAAAGCCCCGAGATCCAGGAGTTCCTGCTGGCGACGGCGATCCTGGAGCGCTTCAATGCCGACTTGTGCAACGCGGTGCTGGAACACGGCGACAGCGTCGCCTTGATGGAGCAGGTCGAGCAACTGAACCTGTTCATTTTTTCGCTGGACCGCGACCGCAACTGGTACAGGTATCACAAGCTGTTCTCGGACTTGCTGCGCCAGCGCCTGGTGCAGCGTTTTGCCGCCCGCGCCGCCACTTATCATCGGCGCGCCTGCGCCTGGCTGGCCGGGCATGGCCACGGCGCCGACGCGATCGAGCACGCGTTCGCGGCCGGCGACACGGAGCGCGCGGGAGAGTTGATCGACGCCATCAGCCCCGCGCTGTTCGCCAGCGGCCAGACGGAAATGCTGCGGCGCCTGGCGGAACGCTTGCCGCTGGAGATCGCGCGGGAGTTGCCGCGTCTGCAACTGGAACTGGCGTGGGAAAACACGATACGCTGGCGCTTCGACGATGCCAGGCGGGCCTTGCGCGCGGTCACCGAGCAACTCGCCCGGCAAGCCGGCCGGGATCCGGCCGTGGATGAACAGATCAGGATAAAACTGGCCCATCGCGAGTTCATGGTCGACTTGTTCACCGATCGATGGGACCTCGCGCTTCCCGCTGGCACTGCGTGGCTCCGGCAATGCGACACGAACGACCAGTTCATGCGCAGCTCGGTGCGCATCGCCGCGCTGATGTGCCAGCGCGACAGCTATCAATGCGAACTGGCGCAGCCGCAGGCCGACAGCCTGCGCGCCCAGCTGCTGGAGGCGAATGCGATTTTCGGCATGGTGTTTCTCGACACGGTGGCCGGCAGCATCCATTACGAGCGGGGCGACCTGCGGCTGGCCGAAGCCGCCTTCGTCCAGGCGCGCGCGGGCGGGATCCGCATCCATGGGGAAGATTCGGCGCTGAGCGCCATGCCATCGGCCCAACTGGCCCGTTTAGTATACGAGCGCAATGAACTGGCTCAGGCGCGGCAGTTGATCGACGCGCTGGAAGTGTCATCGGCCGAATTCGGGCTGGTGGACTCGGTCATCGCGCGCTACGTGACGGGGGCGCGGCTGGCGCGCGCGGACGGCGACGATCTCGATGCGCATCGCCGGCTGGACCAGGCCACCCACCTGGCCGACCGCTACCAGTTGCCGCGCCTGCATGCGCACGTGCTGGCCGAGCGGGTGCGCCTGCTGCTGTCCGAGGGCTTGCAGCGCGACGCGGAGCGGTTGCTGCTCGACCCGCGCTATGCCGGCAGCGCCGAGGCCAGCCAGCTGACCGGCCAGGCCGACAGCCGCGGCGAATGCCTGGCGCTGGCCGCCGCCAGGATCGCCTTGGAAGGAGGCGACACGCACCAGGCCGCGAAATCGCTGCGCCGCTGGATGAACTGGACGCGCGACCGTGGCTGCCTGCGTCCGGCCATCCGCTTCGCGCTGTTGCTGGCCATCGTCTGCCAGCGCGCTGGCGACGCGCTGGCGGCGCGGCGCGCCTTGCTCGACGCGTTGCGCTGGGGCGCCGATGGCGGCTTCATGCGCAGTTTCCTGGACGAGGGGCCGGTCATGGCGGACATGCTGGCGCAACTCGCCGGCTCGGCGGGTGGCGCGGACGTTTTTTCGGCGGATTATTTGGAGCGGCTGCTGGCGGCGTTCGGCCGCCCGCAGCAGGGATTGGCACAGGCGGCGCCGCTCGTCGCGGCGGCGCAGGTGGCGGACGATCCGCGCGGTCTGGGGGAACGGGAACTGGAGATTTTGCGGCTCAGCGCGGCGAACCTGGACACGCGCGAAATTGCCGAAGCCCTGGGCCTGGCCGAGAGCACCGTCAAATGGTACTGGAAGCGCATCTTTGAGCGGCTCGGGGTGCGCCGCCGCGCGCTGGCCGTGCGCGCGGCGCGGCTGCGCGGGTTGATCGTGTAAGCAGCCGCGGGCGGCGCGGCGTCATTTCCGGGACCCGCGCTGTGCCGGCTCCCCCGGTCAGGCGGCCAGCCGCTCGGCCTGCGCGGCTTCTTCCTTGAGCAGCTTGTCGAGCACCCACAGCATCTTGCCGGGGCCGGCGTCGTGCGCGTAGTCGACCATCTTGTAGTCCGGTTTTTCCTTCATTCTCTGGTGCTGGCTTTCCAGGATGTTTTTATCTTCCAGGAAGGCTTCGTCGATCGCCTCGTGCAGCAGGTCGGACATGCCGGGGCTGTCGGTGGCCTTGCTGGCGCCCCAAGCATAATAATAACTGACCGAATCGGCGTCGCGCGGAGTGATCGCTTGCGAGGTATAGGTGTCGAGCAGCAGTTGGCCGTCGGACGGGCCTTCGGTCGCCTGGCCGGCGCTGAAGACGCGGAAGTGCAGAATAAAATTGCATGGCACGGTCATCTGCACGTCGAAATGCAGGTCGAGCAGGGTCCCCTCGGGGAACAGGTGCTGCGCGAAGCGCGGCGCCGGCACGCCGCGCAGCCAGATATCGGAATTGAGGCCGCGCGCGGTGAGCGTGTGCTTGCCCCTGGCCGTCGAATAGGCCGTGGTGCCGCCGAAGGTGTTTTCGTGGACCCAGGCGATATGACTGAGGTCGGCCAGGTTCGCCAGTTCCAGGCGGTAGTTGGCGTTGACCTGCACTTGCGACGTCTTGATATTCCAGTCCGGTGCGCCGGGGCCGACCGAGAAGCAGATCAGGTCGGGATCGGCCTTGGCGGGATCGCCCATCCAGACCCAGATCCAGTTATTTTTTTCGATCACGGGGAAGGAGCGCACGCAGGCCTGCTCCGGAATGTGGGCCTGGCCCGGGATCTCGATGCATTTGCCGTTCGGGCCGAATTTCCAGCCGTGGTACATGCAGCGCAGCGCGTCGCCTTCCTTGCGGCCGTTGGACAGCGCCGTCTGGCGGTGGCAGCAGCGGTCTTCCATGGCCACCACGCCGCCGTCCGGTTTCCGGTACAGCACAATGGATTCTCCCGCGATGCGGCGGGTCAGCAGCGAATCCCGCCCCTGGCTCAATTCATGGTCCCAGCCTGCGCTATACCAGCAATTTTTCAAAAACATGATTGTCTCCTTTGTTGTCAACACCGCCGTGGCGGTCCGTGCAAACACTGTAGATCGGCGCGAGGAGGGTGGCACCCTCCTTTGCGGAGGGTGCGGCGGTGTTGCGCGGCAGGCATGCTGGAAGCCATACACAATATGGAGACACCATGGAGACGCTGCCTGAACCGGTACTCGATTTTTTCACCCAATTCCTGCTGCTGGAAAAAATCCTTCCGCCGCTGCCCCGCCTGGAGCCGGCGCTGTTGGCGCGCCTGCTGCGGATGGACCCGGACGACTACCTGGCCCGGAAAGAGCTGTTGCGGCAGCAGGCGCGTTCGGCCGCCGCGCAGCTGGCGGCCGACCCGGCGCTTGCCGCGCTGGTCGGCGCGCTGCGGGTCGGGTCGGGCGGGACGATCGTCGCGCTGGGCGACAGTCTCACCGCGGAGCCGCGATCCTGGGCCGCCATCCTGCAGGAATTGCTGGACTTGATCCGTCCACGCGACGGCGTGAAGGTCGTCAACGCCGCCGTGCCGGGCGATACCAGCGCGCAGATGCTGGCGCGGATGCAGGCAGTGCTGGCGCTGGCGCCGGATCTCGTCATCTGCCTGGCGGGCAGCAACGATGCGCGCACGGTGGGCGCGGGGCTGGAAGCCACCCTGGTCAGCCAGGGCGAGACCGCGCGCAACCTGGACGCCATGCGCGCGTGCGCGCCCGGCGTGCGCTGGGTGTGGATGACGCCGCCCGGCGTGCACGAGGAAGAAATGCAAGGCCACTGGTTCTGGCAGGCGCTGGGCACGCGCTGCGCCAATACCGATCTGGCGGCGCTGGCGGCGCACATGCTGGCCAGGGCCGAACCCGTGGTCGACCTGCAGGCGGCGTTTGGGTCGCCGCCAGGCCGCCACCTGCTGCTCGACGATGGCTTGCATCCGTCGCTGGCGGGGCAGCAGTGCATCGTGAAGGCGCTGCTGGCGCGACTGGCCGGGACCGCGCCGCAATAGGAGAGGGCGTGGTGTGCCGCCGAGGTATCGGCGCGAACCCGCTTCGGTATTGGACCTGCTGCAAGGTGGCTGAATATACTCAAGTCAGTCAGTGAACACATTCTTATAATTACGGAGACAAGACATGGCAATCACAGGAGTAATGCGCCCGGGTCACGCGCAGTTGCGCGTGCTGGATATTGAAGAGGGCCGCAAGTTCTATCGCGACGTGCTTGGGCTGGTCGAGACGGGCGTCGACGCGCAGGGCCGCGTCTACCTGAAGGGTTGGGATGAGCGCGACCACCACAGCGTGGTGCTGCGCCAGGACGACAAGGCCGGCATCGACTTCATCGGCTTCAAGGTGCTCGACAACGCCACGCTCGATCAGCTCGAGCGCGACGTGCAGGCTTACGGCTACAGCACGCAACGGATCCCCGCCGGGGACTTGATGGAAACCGGCGAGCGAGTGCGTTTCACGCTGCCGACCGGTCATGTCTTCGAGCTGTATGCCGACAAGACCAAGGTGGGCAACGGGCTGGGTCAGACCAACCCGCATCCATGGGGGGCCGACAGCGAACGCGGAATCGCGCCGACCAGGTTCGATCATTGCCTGCTGTACGGCCCGAACATCGCTGCGAACAAAAAATTCTTCATTGAAGTGCTGGGCTTCTATCTGGTCGAGCGCGTGCTCGGTCCCAAGGAGGCGGGCGAGCCGGAGGTCGTCATTTTCCTTTCCTGTTCCAACAAGACCCATGACATCGCCTTTGCCGAATATCCCGAACCCGGCAAGCTGCACCACCTGTCGTTCTATATGAAAAGCTGGGAGCGCGTGTTGCGGGCCGGCGACATCATGGGCATGCACAAGGTGCCTATCGATATCGGGCCGACGCGGCACGGCACCACGCGCGCCGAAACCATCTACGCCTGGGACCCATCGGGCAACCGCTTCGAAACCTTCGGCGGCGCCTATGAACCGTATCCCGACTTCGAGCCCATCACCTGGACCTACGAATCGTTCGGGCATGGTCTCGATTTCCCGCACGGGAAACTGCATGAGAGCTTCCTGACCATCGTCACCTAGACGAATTTTCTTTCCGGTTTGCCGCCAGTGCGGCGGGGTTCGCATCCCCGCCGCATGGGGAAACCTGCGCCTGGAATTTCGCATGGGTGCCTCTCGGTTCAGGTATGGCGCGCGGTGCGAATCGGTATTGGGTTCTTTGCAGGATGCTGGCTAGAGTAACGAGGCGCCGCATGCGTGGGCACTGCATCCAGGCTGGAACGCGGTGCCCGGACGCGGTTGGCGCATCCAAAAATATCAGTAAAAATAACGGAGACTTTCATGAGCAATAAAGTGCGGTCCACTCGTGGCCATGGTGCCTTCCCTGGCGGTGCATTGTGCTGTATCGCGGCCGCGGTGGCACTTCAAACAGCGTCGATCGGGGGCGCGCAGGCGATGGACCTCGATACCGGCGCACCGGACTTCAAGCTGCGCTGGGACAATACGCTGAAGTACAGCGGCGCGTACCGCTTGCATTCTCCTTCGGCCGCGCTGACCGCCGACGCCAACCTGGACGATGGCAACCGCAACTTCGACAAGGGCATCATCTCGAACCGCGTCGACCTGTTAAGCGAAATCGACGCCAGCTACCAGAACTGGGGCGGGCGCGTCAGCGCGGCGGCCTGGTACGACAGCATTTACAACAGCGGCAACGATAACAATTCTCCCTTCACCAGCAATTCCCTCAGCCGCCCTTACAACGCATTCACGGAAGCCACCCGCAATCTGCATGGCCGCCGCGCGGAACTGTTGGACGCCTTTGTCTACGGAAAATTCGATGTCGGCGGCATGAGTTCGACGTTGCGCGGCGGACGCCACACCCTGATCTACGGCGACAGCCTGTTCTTCGGCTCCAACGGCATCGCCAACGCCCAGGGACCGATCGACCTGGTCAAGCTGGTGACTGTGCCTGGCTCGCAGTTCAAGGAAGTACTGCGCCCGGTGCAGCAATTGTCCGGGGTGCTGCAAGTGACCCCCAGGCTGACCCTCGGCGCCTATTACCAGCTGCGCTGGGAAAGCAGCCTGTTGCCTGGCGTTGGCAGTTACCTGAGCCCGGCCGATTTCGTCGGCGCCGGCACGGAACGCTTTTTGGCGGGACCGCCGCTGGCGCCGGGCGGCGGGCCGGCCGCTTTCTACCGTGGCGCGGACCTGCGGGCGAAGAATGGAGGACAAGGCGGCATGCAATTGCGCTGGGCGCCGGAAGGCAGCGAGTGGGAGTACGGCTTTTACGCGGCGCGCTATCACGACAAGACGCCGTATCTGTACTTGCGGCCGTTCGCGCCCGCCGCGGTCAATCCGCAAACCGGCCAGGTGGGTGAACTGATCGCGGCCTACCACGAAGGCATCCGCACTTTCGGCGCCAGCGCCACCACCTCGATCGGCCAGCTCAACCTGGCGTTCGAGGGCTCGCTGCGCACCAATGCTTCTCTGGTCAGCGACCCGCAGGTGGTCGGCCCGGCCAGCAACAACAGCAGCGCGCCGGCCTATGCGGTCGGCAAGAGCGCTCACCTGCAGGCGTCGGCGATCTATGTGCTGCAAGGGACGCCGATGTGGGACGCCGGCTCTTTCCTGGGCGAGGTCGCCTGGAACCGGCGCCTGAGCGTGGACAAGAACCCCGCGGCGATCGATCCGAACACCACGCGCGACGCGGCCGCGCTGCGCTTCATCTTCGAGCCCAAATATTTCCAGGTCGCTCCCGGGATCGATCTGGCCGTGCCGTTCGGCATGGGCTGGAATTTTTATGGCCGCTCCTCGTCGATCTTCAACTGGAATGGCGGCTCTTCCCATGGCGGCGACATGTCGCTGGGTGTGAACGCGACCTTCCGCACCGTGTGGGAAGCCGGCCTGACGTTTTCCCACTTCTTCGGCGGGGCGGACGGGTTCCTGACACCGGCCAACTCTCCCGCGCCCCGGCTCTCGTTCAAGCAATTCTACAAAGACCGCGACTTCATCAGCTTCTCGCTGAAGCGGACATTCTAAGGAGACTGACATCATGAAGAAATTGAACTACCTGTTCGCCGCTGCTGCCGCGCTGGCCCATTGCCTGACTGCGCACGCGGTGGTATCCGCTTCCGAAGCGGGGCAGCTGAAAAACACATTGACGCCACTCGGCGCGGAACGCGCCGGCAACAAGGATGGCACCATCCCGGCCTGGGATGGCGGCAATACCAAGGTGCCGGCCGGCTGGAAGAATGGCGATCCGCGCCCGGATATCTATGCCGGCGAAAAGCCGCTGTACGCGATCTCCGCCAAGAACATGGCGCAATACGAGGGCAAGCTGAGCGACGGTGTCAAGGCGCTGATGAAGCGCCATGCAAGCTTCCGCATCGACGTGTATCCGACCCACCGCACCCATGCCGCGCCATCCTGGGTCTATGAAAACACGCTCAAGAACGCGACATCGGCCAAGTTGATCGATGGCGGCTACGGCGTCGAGGGCGCCTATGGCGGCATTCCCTTCCCCGTGCCCAAGGATGGCGCTGAAATCTTCATGAATTCCCGCCTGGCGTGGGGCGGGGCCGCCGAGAAGTTCCAGCAGAACACCTGGGTGGTCACCGCCGACGGCAACCGCACCCGCACGGCGGCCGGCATCCAGGCCTGGTTGTGGCCCTATTACTACAAGGATGGCCGCGACAAGTTCCAGGGGATCTACAAGTATGGTGTGCTGATCAAGTCCGCGCCGTCGGCGGTGGCCGGCGAGACCATCCTGGTGCACGAGCCGCTGAATGCGAGCACGCCGCGCGGCGTCTGGCAGTACCTGGTGGGGCAGCGCCGCGTGCGCAAGGCGCCGTCGGTCGCGTACGACACGCCGGACACGGTCACTTCCGGCACAGGCCTGTTCGATGAAGCGTTCGGCAGCTTCGGGCCGGTGGACCGGCACGGCTACAAGTTGATCGGCAAGCAGGAGATGTATATACCGTACAACACCAACCGCGCCGCGATGGTCGCACCGGAAGACTTGATCAAGCCGAATCACCTGAACCCGGACCACGTGCGCTGGGAGCTGCACCGGGTCTGGGTGGTGGAAGCGGACCTGTTGCCGGGCAAGCGCCACGCGTTGCCGAAGCGCCGCTACTACATCGACGAAGACAGCTGGGGTGTCGTGCTGGCCGATCACTGGGATGCGCAGGGCCAGTTGTACCACATGTATTTCCAGCTGCCGTACATGGCGCCGGACGTGCCGGCGACGGTGACGGCCACCGTGCAATGGGGCGTGATGAATCTGTTGACCGGCCAGTATTACTACAACTGCAACTGGAACGGTGAAAAGTCGCACTACGCGATACCGAACGTGCCGAAAGATATCAATGAGGCGTGGCTCAGTCCCGAGGCGATCGCCACCGGCGCGCGCTGATGCAATCCCTCCCCGCCGTCACGGGCGGGGAGGCACTTATCGGGCTTGCCCGTGAAGAGAATGCCTATCATGTTTTCTATACCTTATCTTTTACGAAACGTCCTCACTGCCGCCTGTGCCGTCGCCGTCCTGTCGCCGCAAGCTGCGCGGGCGGCCGATATCGGCGCGCTGGCGCAGCCGGCGGTGCTCAGTACCAAGTCCGTGCAAGCGGCGATGCTGGCGATCGCGCGCGCCGGCGCGCGCCTGGTCGCGGTGGGCGAGCGCGGCGTGATCCTGCTGTCCGACGATGACGGCAAATCCTGGCGCCAGGCGCCGGCGCCGGTGCGCACCAGCCTGACGGCGGTGCAGTTTGTCGATGCCAGAAATGGCTGGGCGGTCGGCCATATGGGGGTGGTGCTGCACAGTGCGGACGCGGGCCGCAGCTGGCGCAAGCAGCTCGATGGCGTCGCCATCGCCAGGATATACCAGCAGGCCGTGCGCGCAGGCGCGGACAGCGCACAGGCGCGCGACGAGCAGGGCTACGCCAGCATGCTGAGCGAGGATGGTCCCGACAAGCCCTTGCTGGCGCTGGACTTTCGCGATGCGCGGCACGGCCTGGTGGTCGGCGCCTACAACATGGCCTTGCAGACCAGCGACGGCGGCGTGACCTGGGAACCGTTCAGCCAGCGCCTGCCGAATCCGCGCCGCCTGCATCTATACAAGGTCATGCAGCGCGATCAACGCGTGGTGCTAGTGGGTGAGCAGGGCTTGATGCTCAGTTCTGGCAATGGCGGACGCGATTACAGCGCGCTGGCTTCGCCTTACAAGGGCAGCTGGTTCGGCATTTTGGCCGGCCGCGACGGGGCGTGGCTGGCGTACGGCCTGCGCGGCTCCGCGTGGCGTTCGGCGGACCAGGGTGCCACATGGAGCAGTCTTGCCACTGGCGTCAACGGCAGCATCAGCGCCGCCCTGGCGATGGCGGATGGTCGGGAACTGTTGGCCAGCCAGACCGGCGAGCTGCTATTGACCGCCGACGGCGGCCAGCATTTCGAGCGCGTCGGCACGGCGCTGGCCGCGCCGGTAGCCGAGGTGGCGCAAGCGGCCGATGGCGCCCTGGTGGCCGCGACCTTGCGGGGACCGGTGCGCATCCCCCTGAATTCCAGCGTTGTGAAGCGATAAGATCATGAACGATACCTCAATATTGAATCCGCACCCAGTCATCGAGCGGCTGGAGCAGTTCGACCAGCGCTCCGGCAACCTGGTCGAGCGCGCCTTTTTCAACCACCGGCCGCTGGTGATGGCGGTCTGCCTGCTGCTCACGCTGTTGTTCGGCTGGCAGGCGAGCAAGCTCACGCTGAACGCCAGTTTCGAAAAAATGATCCCGGTCGGGCATCCGTATATCGTCAATTACCTGCAACACAAGAAGTCGCTGAGTGGCCTGGGCAACTCGGTACGCATTGCGGTGGCGGTGCGTTCGGGCGATATCTTCCAGAAGGAGTATCTGGATTTGCTGGCCAGGCTGAACGATGAAGTGTTCCTGCTGCCCGGCGTCGACCGCGCCTACATGAAATCGCTGTGGACGCCCAGCACCCGCTGGACCACGGTGACGGAAGATGGCCTGGACGGCGGTACCGTGATCCCCGACGATTACGACGGCGGCATGGAAAGCCTGCGCAAGGTGCATGCGAACGTCGAGCGCTCGGGGCAGATCGGGCAACTGGTCGCGCAAAACCTGAAGTCGACGATCCTGTATGTCCCTTTGCTGGACCAGGATGCGCGCACCGGCAAGGCGATCGATTACGCCGTTTTTTCGCAACGGCTCGAAGCGCTGCGCACAAAGTACCAGGCGCAGGGCGTGGACATCCATATCAGCGGCTTCGCCAAGATCATCGGTGACCTGATCGATGGCCTGGCCGAAGTGCTGAAGTATTTTGCCATCGCCATCCTGATCACCACCGTCACCGTGTTTTTATATACGCGCGACGTGCGTTCGACCGCGCTGGTCGTATTGAGTTCGCTCATCGCCGTGGTATGGCAACTGGGCATGTTGCCCTTGCTGGGCTTGAAGCTGGATCCGTTCTCGATGCTGGTGCCGTTCCTGGTATTCGCAATCGGCATGAGCCATGGCGCGCAAAAGATGAATGGCATCATGCAGGATATCGGCCGCGGCACGCACCGGCTGGTGGCGGCGCGCTATACCTTCCGCCGCCTGTTCCTGGCCGGCCTGACGGCGCTGCTGGCCGACGCGGTCGGCTTCGCCGTGCTGCTGGTGATCGACATCCCCGTCATCAAGGAGCTGGCGGTCGCCGCCAGCCTGGGCGTGGCCATGCTGGTGTTCACCAATCTGATCCTGCTGCCTATCCTGCTCAGTTACACGGGCGTGAGCCGCCACGCCGCGCTGCGCAGCCTGCGCACCGAGGCGGCCGACCAGGCGGGCGCCGCGCCGCACCGCCTGTGGCAAACGCTGGTGCTATTCACCGGGCGGCGCTGGGCGGTGGGCGCGCTCGGCGCCGGTGCGCTGCTGGCGGCGCTCGGCGTGTACGGCAGCCTGCACTTGAAGATCGGTGACCTCGATCCCGGCGCGCCGGAATTGCGCGCCGACAGCCGCTACAACCGCGACAGCGCCTTCATCGTCAAGAACTATGCCGCCAGCGCCGACATCTTTGTCGTCATGGCGACCATGGCCAATGGCGCTTGCGTGGAATACGAGGTGCTGTCGCGCATCGACAATCTGGCGCTGGAGCTGCAAGGCTTGCAAGGCGTGGAGAGCGCGACCTCGGCCGCCAGCCTGGCCAAGCTGACTTCGGTCGGCTACAACGAGGGTAGTTTGAAGTGGTATGAACTGGTGCCGAACAAGGGGGCGCTGGGCACCCTGATGACCAACGCGCCGCGCGAACTGCTGCCGGAAAGCTGCAACGTCGTGCCCATCTACGTCTACCTGAAAGACCACAAGGCGGACACGCTGACCGGCGTGGTCAACGCGGCGGAAGCGTTCAAGGCGGCCAACGAGACGGCCGACGTCAAGTTCCTGCTGGCGGCCGGCAGTGCCGGCATCGAGGCGGCGACCAATATCGTCGTCAAGCGCGCCTGGTACGAAATGCTGGCGCTGGTCTATGCCGCCGTGGTGGTCCTGTGCTATGTCACTTTCCGTTCCTGGGCCGCTGTGCTGGTCGCAGTCTTGCCGCTGATGCTGACCTCGGTGCTGGCCGAGGCGCTGATGGTGGCGCTGGGCATGGGCGTGAAGGTGTCCACTTTACCGGTGATCGCGCTGGGCGTCGGCATCGGCGTCGACTACGCGCTGTACATCCTGTCCGTCATGCTGGCGCGCATGCGCGAGGGCATGAGCTTGCAACAGGCGTATTACCGCGCGCTGCTATTCACCGGCAAGGTGGTCATGCTGACTGGATTGACCCTGGCGCTGGGCGTGGCGACGTGGGCGCTGTCAGACATTAAATTCCAGGCCGACATGGGCATCCTGCTGGCCTTCATGTTCCTCTGGAATATGCTCGGCGCGCTGGTGCTGCTGCCCGCGCTGGCCCACTTCCTCCTGAAAACGGAGGTGCGCGGCGCGTCCAGCGCAGCGGAGCACGCAGCGCCCGCGCAGAGCATTCCTGTGCCGCTGGCGCAGCGGGAAGCATAGTCAACACGATTTTGAACCAAGGAAGACGATCATGACATCCAACATCATCCGCGTGCGGGTCGCGCGCAAGCAGAGCGAGGCGCTCGACATCTGCTCCTTCGAACTGGTCGCGCTCGATGGCCCGGGATTGCCGCCATTCTCGGCGGGCTCGCACATCGATGTCCACCTGGAGGGAGGCGTGGTCCGGCAATACTCGCTGTGCAACGATCCCACCGAGAGCCACCGCTATCTGATCGCGGTGTTGCGCGATCCCCAGTCGCGCGGCGGATCGGCCGGCATGCACAGTTTACAGGAGGGCGCCACGCTGGAGATCAGCGCGCCCAAAAACCATTTCCCGCTGGCGCACGAGGCGCGCAGCAGCCTGCTGCTGGCGGGCGGCATCGGCATCACGCCATTGCTGTGCATGGCCGAACGGCTGGCCGCCACCGGCGCGCAGTTCGACCTGCACTACTGCGGCAGGTCGCGCGAGCGGGCCGCCTTCCTCGATCGCATCCAGCGCTCGGCTTTTGCGCAGCAGGTTCACCTGCATTTCGACGACGACGACGCGGCGCAGCGTTTCGATATCGGCGCGCGGCTCGCTACCTGGAGCCCGGGCCAGCACCTGTACGTGTGCGGCCCGAAAGGCTATATGGATGCGGTGCTCGCCGCGGCCCGCGCGCATGGCTGGCCGGAACAGCAGTTGCACTACGAGTTTTTCTCGGCCGGCCCGATCGACACGGCCAACGACGCCAGCTTCGAAGTGCAGGTCGCCAGCTCCGGCAAGGTGATTCGCGTCGGCAAGGACCAGACGGTGATCCAGGCCCTGGCCGCCAATGGCGTCGAATTGCCTTATTCATGCGAACAGGGGGTATGCGGCACCTGCGTCACCCGCGTGCTGGAAGGGGAGCCGGATCACAAGGACATGTACCTGTCGCCGCAAGAGCAGGCACGGAACGACCAGTTTACGCCGTGCTGCTCGCGCGCCAGGAGCGCCAGGCTGGTGCTCGACCTGTAAAACCGCGCCGGCCTGGACGCCGGCATATCGACATAAAGCCGTCCCGAAAGAGCGGCAATCACTGGAGATTGAACATGACTTACCTGATGAACGCATGGTATGTGGCGGCGCTGTCCACTGAACTGAACGGCGAAGCACTGTTCCACCGAAAATTGCTGGACGTGGAGGTGCTGCTGTACCGCAAGGCGTCCGGTGAACCGGTCGCCATGCGCGACCGCTGCCCGCACCGCTTCGCCCCGCTGCACCTGGGCAAGCGCGTGGGGGACGATGTGGTGTGCGGCTACCACGCCCTGCGTTTCGACTGCAGCGGCAAGTGCGTGCACAACCCGCATGGCGAGGGCACGATTCCTTCCGCCGCCGTGGTGCGCAGCTATCCGGCGATCGAGCGCCACGGCTTCGTCTGGTTCTGGCCGGGCGACGCCGCGCTGGCGGACCCGGCGCGCATACCCGACTACAGCCGGCTGGAGCGCGGCCACGGCAACGCCGTGGGCTACGCCTACATGCACATGGATGCCAACTACGAACTAATCGTGGACAACATCATGGACCTCAGCCATGTCGATTATGTGCACGGCCCCTTGCTGAACACGGCCGGCAAACTGAGTCCGCTGAAACCCAAGGTACTCGAAGATGGCAATACCGTGTCGATCCACTGGGACTGGGAGCAGCATCCGCCGATGGGCTTTTTCGCGCCGTTCCTGCCGCGCGCCAGCGACCGGGCCGACCACCATGTGCAAGTCGACTGGACCGCGCCCAGCACCATGCTGCTGACGGTCGGCGCGATGCAGGACACCAGCGACCACGAACGCGGACTGATCTCCTGGGACCATCATCTGATGACACCGGAGACCGAGACCTCGACGCATTATTTCTTCGGTTCGCGCCGCAACTGGCTGGTGGAGGATGCCGAGCTGAATCGCCTCAAGCTGGAGGGAACGATGGCCGCCTTCACATTCGAGGACAAGCCCATCATCGAAGCCCAGCAGCGGGAAATGGGGACGGCGGACCTGTGGTCGCTCAAGCCGGTGCTGCTGTCCGGCGATCCTGCCGCCGTGCGCGCGCGCCGGGTGCTGGAACGGCTGAAACAGGCCGAGTCGCAGGCCGAACGGCGCGCAGGATAGCCGCGCGTCAAACGCATCCCATACCAATGCGGTATCGATGCTGGCAGCGCGAAGGTATTGGACCCTTGGCGTGGCGGCATCCTACACTGGCTTCATCCATTTACCACTAAGGCCTTGCGGTTCAGGCAAAGGAAATCAACGTGCAAGACATTCTGCATTTTATCAATGGCGAGTTTCAGCCATCGCGCAGCGGACACTGGTTCGAGAAGCGCTCACCGCTGGACAACAGCCTGCTGGCCCGCGTGGCCGAGGGCGGCCAGGCCGAGATCGACGCCGCGGTGGCCGCCGCCCGGGCAGCATTGAAGGGGCCGTGGGGCCGCATGAGCATGGAACAGCGGGTCGCCATGCTGCACGCGGTGGCCGACGGCATCACCCGGCGCTTCGACGAATTCGTCGCGGCCGAGGAAGCCGATACGGGGCAACCGCGCCACGTCATCGCCCACGCCTTCGTGCCACGCGGCGCCGCCAACTTCAAGGTGTTCGCGGACGTCGTCAAGAACGCGCCCACCGAGTCTTTTCACATGGACACGCCGGACGGCCGCGGCGCGCTGAACTACGCCGTGCGCAAGCCGAAAGGTGTGATCGGCGTGATCAGTCCCTGGAACGCGCCATTCCTGCTGATGACCTGGAAAGTTGGTCCGGCCCTGGCCTGCGGTAACACGGTGGTGGTCAAGCCGTCCGAGGAAACGCCCGCCACCACGGCGCTGCTGGGCGAAGTCATGAACGAGGCGGGGGTGCCGCCCGGTGTCTTCAATGTCGTGCACGGCTTCGGCGCCCACGCCGCCGGCGAATTCCTGACGAAGAACGATGGCGTCGACGCCATCACCTTCACCGGCGAGACGAGTACTGGCAGCGCGATCATGAAGGCCGCCGCCGGCGGCATCCGCGACGTCTCGTTCGAACTGGGCGGCAAGAACGCCGGCATCGTGTTCGCCGACTGCGATTTCGACGCGGCCGTCGACGGCATCTTCCGCTCCAGCTTCATGAACACGGGCCAGGTCTGCCTGGGCACCGAGCGCGTGTACGTCGAGCGCCCGCTGTTCGAGCGCTTCGTCGCGGCCCTGAAGACGCGCTGCGAGGCGGTGCGTTACGGCCGGCCCGGCGACGAGGGCGCCAACTATGGTCCGCTGATCAGCCAGGAGCACAAAAGCAAGGTACTGTCCTACTATCAGCGTGCAGTTGAGGATGGCGCGACCGTCGTCACCGGCGGCGGCGTGCCGGAGATGAGCGGTGCGCTGGCCGAGGGAGCGTGGGTGCAGCCGACCATCTGGACCGGCCTGCCGGAAACCGCGGCCGTGGTGCGGGAAGAGATTTTCGGACCATGCTGCCATATCCGTCCCTTCGATAGCGAGGACGAAGTGGTCGCGCTGGCCAACGACAACCGCTACGGCCTGTCGACCACGATCTGGACTTCGAATCTCGGCCGCGCGCACCGCGTGGCGGGGCAGGTGGAGGTTGGCATCACCTGGGTCAACAGCTGGTTCCTGCGCGACCTGCGCACCGCGTTTGGCGGTTCCAAGCAATCCGGCATCGGCCGCGAAGGGGGCGTGCACTCGCTGGAGTTTTACAGCGAACTGCGCAACGTCTGCGTGAAATTATGAGCGCCATGGACCACGCCACGATAGAGCGCCTGGGCGATGAGCTGTACGCCGCGCTGCGGGAGCGCCGGGTGCTGGCGCCGCTGCGCGCGCGCGAACCCGGCATCACGCTGGCCGATGCCTATGCGATCCAGCAGCGCATGGTCGGCCGCCGCCTGGCGTCGGGCGAAACCGTCGTCGGCAAGAAGATCGGCGTCACCAGCAAGCCGATACAGGATTTCCTGGATGTGTACGAACCCGACTTCGGACAACTCACCTCCGGCATGCTGCGCCGCCAGGCCGACGGCATCGACCTGGGTGAACTCATACAGCCGAAGGCGGAGGCGGAACTGGCGTTCGTGCTGGAACGCGACCTGGTCGGCCCCGGCATCACCGCAGCCGACGTGATCCGCGCCACCGCCTACGTCACGCCCTGTTTCGAGATCGTCGATTCCCGCATCCGGGACTGGAAGATCGCGATCGAGGACACCGTGGCCGACAACGCCTCGTGCGGCGTGTTCATGCTGGGCGACGTGCAGGGCGATCCGCGCAAACTCGACATCACGATGGCCGGCATGGTGCTGCACAAGAACGGCGAGTTGTTCAGTACAGGAGTCGGCGCCGCCGTGCAGGGTTCGCCGGTCAACGCCGTGGTCTGGCTGGCCAATACGCTCGGACGCCTCGGGCTGCCGTTCCGCGCCGGCGAGATCATCCTGTCTGGCTCGCAGTCGGCGCTGGTGCCGGTCGCCGAGGGCGACGAGCTGGTCTGCCAGGTGGCGGGCCTGGGCGCTTGCCGCGCCCGTTTTCATGGAAGGAGCGCATTGTGAACCTGACTTTAAATCCGGCCGAGATCGAGCTGTTGACCGATCGCGTCGAACGCGCGCAACTGACGGCGACGGCCATGCCTAAGCTGACGGACGACTACCCACAGATGACGATGGCGGACGGTTACGCGGTGCAACTGGCGCTGCGCAAGCGCTGGCTGAAGCAGGGCAGGCGCCAGGTCGGCTGGAAGGCGGGGCTGACCTCGCTGGCCAAGATGCGCCAGATGGGTGTGGACGTTCCCTCGATCGGCTTCCTGCTGGCCGATATGGCCCGCCCGGAAAATTCGGCGGTCCGCACCGAAGACATGGTGCATCCGCGCGTCGAATGCGAAGTCGCCTTCGTGACGAAAGACCGCCTGGCCGGCCCGCACGTCACGCGGGAAGAGGTGCTGGCGGCGACGCATTTCGTGCTGCCGGCCATTGAAATCATCGATTCGCGCTACGCCGGCTTCAAATTCGACCTGGCCAGCGTGGTGGCCGACAACGGTTCCTCGGCGCGCTACGCGACCGGCGGGCGGGCCAGGTATGCCGATGAACTCGACCTTGCCGCGCTGGGCGTGGTGATCGAGAAGAATGGCGAAACCATGGCCATGGGCGCCTCGGCGGCGGTGATGGGACATCCGGCCGACGCCATCGCCTTGCTGGTGCGGGTGCTCGACGAACTGGGCGAGGATCTGCCGGCGGGCAGCTTCGTCATGAGCGGCGGCATCACCGAAGCCATCGCGGTCCAGGCCGGCGACAGCGTGGTCGCGCGTTACCAGGAACTTGGCAGCGTTTCGCTGCGCTTTATCTAAACTTCCAAAGGAAATCAGCCATGAATTTACATGAGCCCGAGGGCGGGCAGGGGCAGCGTTCGCCCTTACGCCAGCAAAACCTGCTGTACCACGACCTGATGACACCCGAGGAGGTGCTGCAGGTTCGCGCCGAAGTGCGGCATTTCTGCGAAACCCATGTCGCTCCGGCAGCCTGGGAGATCGGCCACCGCGCCGAGGCGGTCGAGCACTTCCCGCGCGAATTGTTCGCGCAGATGGCGCGCGCCGGCCTGTTCCGGATCCCGTTCGCCGCCGACATCGGCGGCCGGGGCCTGAAACACGCCGCCACCGCGACCGCCGTGATGATCGAGGAACTGGCCTATTACTCCAACAGCGTGGCCGCGATCGTCGACGTGCATTGCATCCTGGCCGGGCATGCGCTCAAGCATGCTTCGGCCGCATTGCAGCAGCGTTACCTGGCGCCGCTGCTGGAGGGGAGCAAGATCGGCAGCTTCGCCACCACCGAGCCGGACGCCAGCACAGACCTGTCGGTGCAGGGCATGCAGACGGTGGCCAGGTTCGACGGCGAACAGTTCATCGTCAATGGCCGCAAGCGTTTTATTACCAACGCGCCGGTGGCGGACTTCGTGGTCCTGCTGTGCGTTGACGGCGATCGCATGACGGAGCTGGTCATCGACCTCGATGCGCCCGGCGTCACGGTCGGCGCGCCGGATCAGAAACTGGGCAACAACGGCCAGTTGACCTCCGATATCCGGTTCGACAACGTGCAGGTGCCGCTTGACCGCGTGGTGGGTGAGCGCGGCCAGGGTCTGCGCATCGCGCTGCAAACGCTGACTTACGGCCGCATCGGCATCGCCGCCAGCGGTGTCGGCATGGCGCAGGCGGTGTTCGACCACAGCGTCGAACGCCTGCAGACGCGGCGCGCCTTCGGCAAGGTGATCGGGCAGTTCCAGCACTGGCAATTCCGCTTCGCCGAGCGCGCGACGGAGATCGAGAACGCGCGCAATCTGTACCTGAAAGCGGCGTTGCGGATGGATGGCGGCATCGCCTTCCCTGAACCGGAAGCCGCGATGGCCAAGTGGTACGCCACCAACCTGGCCGGCGACATCGCGCGCGATGGCGTGCAGGTCTTCGGCGGCTACGGTTTCGTGCGCGAACTGGGCGCGGACTCGGCGCATTACCACGTCGAGGAGGTTTACCGCGACTGCAAGATCGCCGAGATTTACGAGGGCACCAACGAAATTCAAAAGCTGGTGATCGCGCGCGCGATCTTCGGCAAGGACATCACGGGATAAGGCCATGCCGATCATCGAAATGCACATGCTGACGGGACGCACCGTCGAACAAAAACGCCGGGTCGCCGCCGCCGTCACGGCGGCCGCGGCGCAAGCCCTGGACTGCAATCCGAACACGGTGCGCATCCTCATCACCGAACATGGCATGGAAGAGTTCTCGGTGGCGGGTGTCACCGCCGGGGAACGCGCCGAGCAGGCGCTTGCCAATCCGCTTAACAAGGAAGAGACAAAATGAAGAAAATCCGCTGTGCATTGATCGGTTCCGGCAATATCGGCACCGACCTGATTTACAAGATTCAACGCAGTTCCATACTCGAACCGGTCTGGATGGTCGGCATCGACGCCGCCTCCGAAGGTTTGCAAAGGGCGCGCGACATGGGCTTGAAGACCACGGCCGACGGCATCGACGGCTTGTTGCCGCACGTCCTGTCCGACCATATCCAGATCGCCTTCGACGCCACCTCGGCCTATGTGCACGCCGAGAATTCGCGCAAGCTCAACGAGCTCGGCGTGCTGATGATCGACCTGACGCCGGCGGCCATCGGCCCGCTGTGCGTGCCGACCGTGAATCTGCGCCGGCACGCCGAAAGCCGGCAGATGAACGTCAACATGATTTCCTGCGCCGGTCAGGCCACCATTCCCATCGTGCACGCGGTGTCGAGCGTGCAGGCGGTGGACTACGCCGAGATCGTCGCCAGCCTGTCGTCGAAATCGGTGGGGCCGGGCACGCGCGCCAACCTGGACGAATTCACCTATACCACGTCGAACGCGATCGTCGCGGTGGGCGGCGCCAGGCGCGGCAAGGCGCTGGCCGTCATCAACCCGGCCGATCCTCCTGTGATCATGCGCAATACGATCAATTGCATGACGGACGATGAACCGGACCAGGCCCGCATCATCGACTCGGTGCTGTCGATGATCGAGCAGGTGCAGAAGTATGTGCCGGGCTACCGCCTGGTGAACGGCCCGGTGTTCGACGGCAAGCGGGTATCGGTGTTCATGGAAGTGGCCGGACTGGGAGATTATCTGCCGACCTACGCCGGCAACCTGGACATCATGACGGCGGCGGCCTGCCGCACGGCGGAGATGTTCGCCGAAGAATTGATCGCTGGACGTTTCCAGCTGCAAGCCAAGGAGGCAGCATGATGAACAAGGTTTCTGATTTGAAGGGCCGCAAGATCGTCCTGCACGACATGTGCCTGCGCGACGGCATGCACGCCAAGCGCGAGCAGATTTCCATCGAGCAGATGGTCAAGGTCGCGACCGCGCTCGATGATGCCGGCATGCCATACATCCAGGTGACCCATGGCGCCGGCCTCGGTGGCAACTCGATGCAGCACGGGTTTGCGCTGGCCAGCAACGAGGAGTACCTGCAGGCCGTAACGTCGAAAATGAAGCGGGCCAAGGTTTCCGTGCTGCTGGTGCCGGGCCTGGGTACGATGCATGAACTGAAATCGGCTTACGACAGCGGGGCGCGCAGCGTGCACGTGGCCACGCATTGCACCGAGGCCGACACCTCGCCCCAGCATATCGCCTTCGCCCGCAAGCTCGGCATGGACACGACGGGTTTCCTGATGATGGCGCACCTGAACGATCCCGCCGGCCTGGCGCGGCAGGCCAGGCTGATGGAGTCGTACGGCGCGCAAACCGTGTACGTGACCGACTCGGCCGGATTCATGTTGCCGGAAGATGTGCGCGTGCGGGTGCAAGCCGTGCGCGATGCGCTGAAACCGGAGACGGAGATCGGTTTCCACGGTCACCACAACATGGGCATGAGCATCCCCAATTCGCTGGCGGCGATCGAAGCGGGCGCCAACCGCATCGACGGCTCGGTGGCCGGCCTTGGCGCGGGCGCGGGCAACACGCCGCTGGAAGCCTTCGTCGCCGTGTGCGATCGCATGGGTATCGACACCGGCGTCGACCTGTTCAAGCTGATGGATGTCGCGGAAGACATCATCGTGCCGATGATGGAGCACCAGGTGCGCGTGGACCGGGAATCGCTGACGATGGGTTATGCCGGCGTGTATTCGACCTTCCTGCTGCACGCCAAGCGCGTAGCTGCCCGCTTCGGCGTCCCCGCGCGCGACATTCTCGTGGAGCTGGGCCGCAAAAAAATGATCGGCGGCCAGGAAGACATGATCGAAGACACCGCCATGACCATGGCCAAGGCGCGCGGCCTGATGCAGGACGTGCGCCGCGCAGGCGCCTGACGGGAGCCGGGATGAAACGCGAAGAGATTGCGGTGGTGGTGGGAGGCACGGGAGCGATGGGGCGCGTCATCGTGCGGCGGCTGGCGCAAGCCGGCCTGAAAGTGATCGCGGTCGGACGCGGCGCCGACGCGCTGTCGACCCTGGCCGCGCAGGTGCCCGGCGTTGTCGGCTGCGGCGCCGACATCGCCGCCGACGGCGCGATCGATGAGATACGCGCCTGCATCGACCGCCCCGTGCGCATGGTGGTGCAAGGCGCCGGCGTTGCCACGGCGGGCGGCGTGCTGAGCGCCGCGACGGGGGCGCTGGTGGACGCCGTCAACATCAAGGTCGGCGGCATGCTGCGCCTGGTGCGGGCGGTGGACGGGCACCTGGTCAGGGGCTCCCGGCTGATCGCCATCGGCGGCCATTATGGCTTCGAGCCTACCGCCTATGCCGCCACGGCCGGCGTGGCCAATGCCGCGCTGGCCAACCTGGTGCGCCAACTGTCGTGGGCATATGGAGAGCGGGGCGTAACCGCCCACCTGCTGGCGCCAGGCCCCACCGACACGGACCGGCTGCGGCGGGTCGCCGCCGAACGGGCCCGGCTCGATGGCAGCGATAGCGAGACCGTGCTGGCGCGCATGCTGGGCGAGTCCGCCATCGGCGCCTTCACCACCGTGGATCAGGTCGCGTGGGCCGTCGCGACCTTGCTGGCGCCGGAAGCCGACGCGCTGGCCGGGTCCACTTTATTTATGGATGCGGGCCGCCGTCGCGGCCTGCCATGAAAATGGAGATCGAACATGCCAGTTCTGGAATATCACCTGGTCGCGGGACATTACAGCGATGAACAGGTTGGCGCACTGCTGACAACGGCCAGCAGGCGTTACGCGGAAATACTGAATTGCCCCATCGAGCGGGTACGCGCTTTCGCGCATATGCACCAGCCGAAGCACGTGGCCGTGGCCGGCAGGCTCGTCAGGGACGGCGCGGCGCCAGCGCCTTACTTTCACTTCCTCGTGCTGCAAGGACGGCCCCAGGAGCAATGCGACCAGCTGCTGGCATGTTTTACAGACCTTGCCGCCGATATCCTGCGCGCGGATCGCAGCCTGGTGCGCGGCGGCTGCTGGCCGATTCCGCCGCAGTACTGGAGCATCGCGGGCGCGCCGGCCAGCGTGACCCGCAGCGGCGAAATCGACAGCCGGGCGGGCGCCGCCCCGTTGCCAGCCGTGTCCGCGAGGCCGGCATGAACGTCTTCATCGTGCATGCCCATCCGGAGCCACAGTCGTTTTCCTCGTCCATGGCCATGACCGCCACGGAGACCTTGCGCGCGCAGGGGCACGAGGTGCGGGTGTCCGACCTGTATGCGATGCAGTTCAACCCGGTCGCCAGCGCCGCCGACTTCGGCCAGCGAAAAAATCCCGATTACCTGGTGTACGCGCTTGAACAGCGCCACAACTGGGAGGCGGGGACGCTGTCCCCGGACATCCAGGCCGAAATCGCCAAGCTGCTCTGGTGCGATATGCTGATCCTGAACTTCCCGGTCTACTGGTTTTCCGTACCCGCCATCCTGAAAGGGTGGATAGACCGGGTGCTCGTTTCTGGCCTGGTGTATGGCGGCAAGCGTTTTTATGACAGGGGAGGGTTGAGCGGGAAGCGCGCGGCGCTGAGCGTGACCATCGGCGGGCAGCGCCACATGCTGCAAGCCGGCGGCGTTCACGGCGCCCTGGACGATATGCTAAGGCCGCTGCTGCGGGGAACCCTGGCCTATACCGGCTTGCAGGTGCTGCCGCCGTTCGTCGGATGGCACGTGCCGTATATCGGCGCCGACGCCAGGGCGGACTTGATGCGCGAGTTTCGCACCTATCTGGAGCGCTTGCCTGACGCCGCGCCGCTCGATTTTCCGCGCCTGGAGCAGTTCGACGAGCAGCTCCGGCCGCTGCCGGGGGCGACGTGATGAGTGGCGGCGCCGACTCGTTCCATATCACCGTCGCCGACACGGGAGAGAGTTTTGACTGTTCCAGCCATGAATCGGTCTTGCATGGCCTGGCGCGCCTGGGCAAACGCGGCATTCCCGTTGGCTGCCGGGGCGGCGGATGCGGCGTCTGCAAAGTGGAAGTCGTCAGCGGAGCATTTGACATGAAAACCATGAGCAGTGTCCATGTCAGCGCCGACGATCTGGCGGCGCGGCGGGTGCTCGCTTGCCGTATCTGTCCGGCGGGGGACCTTGTGGTGAAAGTGATCGGCCCGATGCGCAAGGCCGTGCAGCGGACCCGCGACTGGCAAGACGGCATCGGCGCGCGGCAGGCCGAGGGGCAGTTGCCCCGCTGAGGCCCGCTCTCAGGCGCGCTCGGCGATGCCCTGCGCCATCCGGTATTCGCGCACCACCGCGAGGAAGGACTTCAATAGCGGCGACTGGTCGGTGGCGCGGTAGAGTACGCTGAGGTCGACGGTGGCCTGCGGCGCGTCCAGGAAGGGACGATACACCGTGCCGGCGATTTTCAGCGAAGTGGCGGCCGACTCCGGCACCAGCGTGATGCCGAAGCCGCGCGCGACCAGCGCGATGCCGGTCACCGCGTCGCCAACCTCTTGCGCGATGGTCGGCTCGAAGCCCTGCTGCTTGCACATTTCAGTCACCCGGTCGATGAAATTGGGCCGGCCCACGTTGGGGAACAGGATCAGCGGATGTTCCGCCAGCGCGCGGAACGGCACGGCCGTCAGCGCCGCCAGCGGGTGCGTATCCTGCAGCACGGCGAACAGGCGCTCCGTCAAGACCAGCTCGCGGCCGATATCCGGAATGGGCGGCGTCATGCGGTTGAATCCCACGGTGATGCGGCGCTGGCGCAGCGCCTCGATCTGCTCGTTCTTGTTCATGGTGTGCAAAACGATGCTGACACCAGGCAGTTTGGCGCGGAAGCTTTCCAGCAGCTTGGGGATGACGTCATAGATCGCCGAACCGAAGATGCCCACGTCCAGCCGGCCCAGCTTGCCTTCGCCGGCGCGTTGCACGCGGTCGATGCCCGCCTCGAACAGCGTCAGCATATTGCTGGTTTCTTCCTTGAACATTTCCCCTGCCTGCGTCAATTCCACCCCCTTGGCGGTACGCACGAACAGTTCCACGCCCAGTTCATCTTCCAGCGCGCGGATCTGGCGTGTCAGCGGTGGTTGCGAGATATGCAGGCGCACCGCGGCGCGCCCGATGTTGAGCTCTTCTGCAACAGTGAGGAAGTACTTGAGATGACGCAGATCCATGAGAGAAATGACGTGATAGTGCGCCGCAGTTGGAGCGGCTCATTATAGCCGAGCGAACCAGGCCCTGTGGCGGCAGTTATGTGTGAATGCAGCATACCGGCAGGGTATGGCGGCGCGGCCGCATCGGTATTAGACGCTGTACCGGCCCGGACCTACACTGCCTCGTAGCCCGTATGGCCGGCGATGCGTATGCGGCGCGTCGCCATTAAAAATAGAGAGACAAAAATGAACTTCCAAAACATGCGCGTGAGTGTCAAGCTCTTGCTGGGATTTTCCGTGATCCTGGCGCAGCTTTTGTTGATCAGCCTGCTCGGCTACATGGCGATCACGCAGATCGATGCACGGCTGGACAATATTGTGGGCGGCAATATGCGCAAGACCGAGTTGATCCACGCGATGTCGGAAGCGGTCCATCTCGGCGCGGAGACCATGCGCACGGTGATTATCGTCAGCGATGTGAAGGTGCTCGATGGGGAAATCGCCAAGCTGCCGCAGATCACCGCGCGCTACATGGCGGCCGCGAAGCTGCTTGCCGGCCTGGAGAAAACCGCCGAAGGCAAGGCCGTTCAACTGCGGATTCACAAGGCGATGGAAGCGGCGCTGCCGGTCGACATGCAGGTGGTGACCCTGGCCAGGGAAGGGCACGAGAGCGAAGCGGCGGAACTGCTGATGTCCCGGGCCGAGCCGCTGACACTGGTGTGGCGCGAAGCGCTGGACGACAATATCCGGCTGCTGCAGCAATCCAGTCAGCGCGATGTCGGCGAGGCGAAGGCCAGTTTTACGCGGATCAAGACTGTTGCCGCCGCATTGTGTATCGCCGCGGCCGCGATCGGTGTGCTGGTCGCATGGATCATCACGCGCGACCTGCTGGCGCGGCTTGGCGGAGAACCCGAGTACGCGGCCGGCATTGCCCGCAGCATCGCCGCCGGTGACCTGACGGTGGAAGTGGCGACCAGGCGCAGCGACGCGACGAGCATGCTGTACGCATTGAAGATGATGCGCGACGACCTGTCCCGCATCGTCACGCAGGTGCGCACCGGCACGCGCACGATGGACCTGGCCACGAAGGAAATCGCCTCGGGCATCCTGGACCTGTCCAGCCGCACCGAGCGGCAGGCCGGCGCGCTGCAGGAAACCGTCATGCTGGTGGAGCAGTTGACGGCCGCCGTCAAGACCAACGCGGAGAATGCGCGGCACGCCAATGAGCTGGCCGGACAATCCTCGGATGTGGCCAGCCAGGGCGGCGACGCGGTGGGACGAGTGGTCGATGTGATGGAAGCGATACAGGGTTCTTCGCGCAAGGTTGCCGACATTATCTCGGTGATCGACGGCATCGCGTTCCAGACCAATATCCTTGCCTTGAACGCGGCGGTGGAGGCGGCGCGGGCAGGAGAGCAGGGACGCGGCTTTGCGGTCGTCGCCTCGGAAGTACGCACACTGGCGCAGCGCTCGGCGGCGGCCGCGCGGGAAATCAAGGCGCTCATCGGCGACTCTGTGCAGCACGTCGAACGGGGCACCGAACTGGCCCATCAAGCCGGCCAGACCATGACGCAAATCGGCGCGCGCATCCGTGAAGTCACCGGCATCATGGGCAATATCTCGGCTGCGAGCCAGCAGCAAAGCGCCGGCATCGACATGCTCAATAAATCGATCCTGCAGATCGACAATGTGACGCAGCAAAACGCCGCCTTGGTGGAAGAGGCATCCGCCGCCGCCGCGTCGCTGGACCAGCAAGCCGCCGGCGTGTCGAAACTGGTCAGCATGTTCAACGTGGAGGAATCCAGTGCGGGCAGCACGCGTCGCACTGTCCCCAGGCTGGCGATACCGGGTACTTGACTCACCTGACGAGCGCAATGCAATACCGCGTTTCACTTTGGCCATCAGATGGACATGCCCGTGCTGCCAGGTTCGGCAGGCGAGACACGCTTCGGCAAAGGCGCGCATGTGGCAGGGCGCCATGCCGTGCCGCATTCCTTTGCAATCCACCTTAAAACGTTTGTAATTTTCTTGCAATCATAAAATAATCGATATAGTATGCACTGGAAATACAAACGTTTGTATTTATTGAGATTGAAAAATGGCTGCATCGCAGGACGTGGCCCGGCCATCACCAGAAAGGTAGTTTATGAGTTTAGATCCGCAACTGTTGCGCGTGCTGGAAGCCGTGCCCGCGAATTTTCCGATCCCGATCGACTGGGCCGCCGTGCGCGTGGCCAGCAAGGCGCTCGAATCGACGCTGGCCGGTCCGGGCGGCGTCTTGCCCGTCAAGGAGGTCGAGCAGCACCGCATCGAAGGCCGGCAGGGCGTGCCGGATGTGCGCGTCTACCGTCCCGATGGCGTCCCTGCCATGACGATCATCCATTTTCACGGCGGCGGCTTCACGCTGGGCGACCTTGACACGGCGGACCACACGGCGCGCAGGATATGCCGTCACCTCCGCGCCATCGTGGTTTCGTGCACCTATCGGCTGGCGCCGGAGCATGCCTTCCCGGCCGCCTACGAAGACGCCCTGGCCGCCACCCGGTGGGCACTGTCGCACCTCGAAGAGTTCGGCGGTGACCCGCAGCGCGTGGTGATCGCCGGCGACAGCGCCGGCGGCAACCTGGTGGCCGCCGTGACGATCGCGCTGCGCGATGAATTGCGCTCTGGCGCGGCAAGCCTTGCGCGGCCGCTGCCGGCGCTGCGCGCGCAATTGCTGCTGTATCCTGGCGTCGACCTGCGCGACAGCGCGCGCGAAGCGGCATCGTTCGTGGCGGACCTCGATCCGTCCATTCCTTCGGCGATGATCGCCGAATGCATTTCAGCCTACGTCCAGGGGGACAACCGCAGCGACTGGCGCGCTTCGCCGCTGGTAGCCGACGACCTGTCCGGCCTGCCGCCTGCGCTGGTGGTGGTGCTGCGCGTGGACCCGCTGCGCGACCAGGGCGTCGCCTACGCGGCGCGCCTGCGACAATCTGGCGTCGCGTGCGAGTTGATCGAGTTTTCGCACCTGACGCACGGTTTCTGCCATATCGGCGCCATTGTTCCGGCCGCCGGAGCGGCTTTTGACGAGGTGCTGACGCGCTTCGGACAGTTCGTCACATTCGGGAATGGAGGTGACTGATGAACCAATCGGGCGAGCGTGCCGGCGTGGCCAATGCCGGGTCCGGGCAGCGCTTCAGTATCGGCCAGAAGCTGCTGGTCGGTAGCGGCCAGTCGGTGGAAATGGCGGTGGCCTTCGTGGCCGCGACCTTCCTGCTGTACTATCTCACCAATGTGTGCGGCATCGACCCCGCCGTGGCAGGGAGCATCCTGTTCGTTTCGCTCTGCGTCGATGCGGTGGCCGACCCGCTGATCGGTTCCTGGTCCGACCGCTTCCGCTCGCGCTGGGGGCGCCGGCTGCCCTTCATGGTCCTGGCGCTGCCGATGGTGTGCCTGTCGGCCTTTGCCCTGTTCGCCATGCCCGCCGGGTGGGGCAGTGCGGCCACGATCACGTATGCGTTGATCGCCAATATCGTGCTGCGCGTGAGCACGTCGATGTACGCGCTGCCGTACGCGGCCATGACGGCCGAGCTGACCACCGACTACAACGAGCGTTCGAGCATCGCCGCGTATCGCGCGCTGTTCAACTTTGTCTCGGCCGTGGCCTGCGCGATCCCGGCCTTTCAGTACATCCTCGACAGTCCGCAAAAGATGGCCAGCCCGGCAGCGTATGTCGAGCTGGGGCTGCTGCTGGCGACCGTGGTGCTGGCCACCGGCGCCCTCTGCCTGCTGGGCGTGCGTTCGATGCCGCGTTCGCACGACTCGGCGGCGCCTTCCGGGGAGCACGCCCGGTCGCTCGCCAGCGATGTGCGCGAACTGTTCCGCAACCGTTCCTTCGTGGTGCTGTTCCTCAGTTGCCTGCTGTGCCTGGTCATCGCCGGCAGCTTGCAGGCATTGAACCTGTACGCCTACCAGTATTACTGGCAGCTCACCCCGGCGCAGACGCAGCAGGCGGTGCTGACCTTGCAGGCCGGCTTCCTGTGTGGCATACCGCTGGCGCTGGTGTTGCTGCGTTTCGTCGAGAAGCGCACGGCCATGGCGCTGGGTTTTATTATCCTCGCCGCGGTGCAAGGGCTGTTTCCGCTGATGGCGAAAGTGGCGCCGTTTGCGGCCATGCCCGCGATCGTCATCGTCTGTTCAATGACGCTGGTGTTCGGATTCTGTTCGTCGATGCTATTCATTGCGATGCAGTCGATGGTGGCCGATGCCGTCGATGAACATGATTACCGTTTCGGCACCCGTTGCGAAGGCCTGTATTACAGTTCTCTGATCTTTGCGACCAAGGCCGCCAACGGCATGGGTTCTCTGCTGGCGGGCGTGATCCTGGCGGCGGTCGGCCTCAAGGGCGTGCAGTCGTCCGGCGCCGCGCCCCCGATGTCGGAGCAGGGCGTGGCATTGCTGGGCATGTTGTGGGGGCCGGGCCACGGCGTGCTGTTCCTGCTGATCTTGCCGATACTGCTGTGCTACCGCATCGACCGGCGCGAGCATGCGCGCATCGTTGCCGCGCTGGCGCAGCGGGCGGCCTAGGCCGGCCATCTGCCAAACGTATGTCATGCAATCTGAAGATATGCGCTGTTTCATTGCGGGCGCGGGCAATCCAAGCGTTTGGAATACGGTTCGGGCATGTCCTATAATGATGGACTTCCCTTTCCGACGGATTCTATGCCACGCACCCCCAAGACCGCCCCGCCCGCTGCCGCCGCCGGTGGCGGTGCCCGTCCACGCCTGGCCGATATCGCCCGCATGGCCGATGTCACCATCTCGACCGTTTCGCGGGCGCTGGCCAACAATCCCCTGGTCAAGGAAGAAACCAGGACGCGCATCCACGAAATTGCCACCGCCCTCAATTATTCGGCCAATGCCGCCGCGCAGAACCTGCGCACGGGGCAAAGCCGTACCATTGGCGTGGTCGTGCCGCTGGATCCGGCATCGCGCGATCCTGTCTCGGCGCCTTTCCTGCTTGGGCTGCTTGGCGGCATCATCGATGCGTTGACCGAACGCGGCTACGATATGCTGATCTCGCGTATTTCCGTCGACCGCCTTGACCGCGTTGCCCAGCTCTTCGATTCCAGGCGCGCCGAGGGAATCATCATGATCGGTCAATGGGGCTACCATGACCACCTGAACAAGATGACGGAGCGCGGCGTTCCGCTGGTCGTCTGGGGTTCTCCGCTGCCGCACCAGAAATATGTCACGGTGGGCAGCGACAATGCCTTGGGCGGAGAACTGGTGACGGGCCATCTGCTGGACCAGGGCGCGCGCCGCGTTGCGTTTTTCGGCGACAACGAACTCAATGAATGCCGGCTGCGCTACCAGGGTTACCTGAACGCGCACAAGCAACGTGGCCTGATGGTCGACCCGGCGTTGACACGCTCGCTTCCCTTCGTTGGCGACTCGATGCAACAAGAGGTGGGATTGATGCTGGCGCAAGGCTTGAAGTTCGACAGCGCCTTTGGCGGCAGCGACATGGTGGCGTTGCAAGTCATCGCGGGCTTGCATGCGGCCGGCCTGCGCGTGCCTGAAGATATCCTGGTCGCCGGCTATGACAATATCGCTCCCGCCGCATATGCGCATCCGGCGCTGACGACGGTGCACCAGCCGATGCAGGATGCGGGGCAGAGCCTGGTCGATTGCCTGATGACCCAGATCGAGGGGCGTCAGGCGCACTCCGTCATGCTGTCGACTTCGCTGGTCACGCGCGAATCGACACAGCGGCACTAGCGGCCGCTAGCCGCGCCAGCCAGGTCCGCATGATGCGGAGCTGGCCGGTGGCTGCGGCAAGCTGGCTGCGGCCGCCACCCTGCGCGGCCGCGTGCTTAAAGCGGTACGAAGCTCACCTGGGCCGTGGCCACCGCCGTATTGCTGCCGAGCCGGTACTGCTGCTGCGTATTGGCTGTCCCCAGGCTGACCGTGAACGAAATCTGGCCCGCCGGCGTCGCCGCCACGGTCGTCGCTTCGCCATCGATGACGACGCTCACCTGCTGCCAGGCGCCAAACAGCGCCGGCGTGGTGATCGCGGTCGCGCCCGATCCCGCAACGGTCAGCCCTTGGCTGCTGACGTTGGCAAGGCTGAGGAACTCCAACGCGCGCGCCGGGTCGGCGGCGACCTTCCAGCCATGGATCGAGAATGCCGGTTCGATGCTGCGGAAGTTGAAGGAGGAGGGCGGCGGCGTGCCGAATGCGGCGACGAAGCCCGGCAGCGAGTCGCTGACTTCCTGGCCGAACAAGGCCACGCTGTGGCAACCCCACCCATATTGTTGCCACGTATGCGCAATGCCGAGGGTATCGAGCGTGTAGTGCAGGCTGATACTTTCCGGCAGGATCAATGCCGATTCAAGCACGCAGCCGACCAGGTCGGCCAGCGTTTCGCCATTGGCGGCGTTGAACGCACCATTACCGGTTCTCACTTGCAGGCGCACGTCGCGCAAATTACTGGCGAGATCGGCCGGATTGTGGCCGCGCCAGCGCACTTCCTGGTTGAAGCGGGCGCCATAGATGGAATCAGGCGCCGCCATCATGATCGCGGGAGACAGGGTGAGCAGCAGGGTGCCCGGCACATAGTTACTGTCCACGCCGCCCGAGAGGCTGGCGGCGGCGACAAACAGGTCGGGATGGCGCGCGGCCATCATCATGACGCCATAGCCGCCCATCGATTCGCCCATGATGGCCCGGTGCGCCCGGCTTGCGATCGTCCTGAAGTTTGCGTCGATCAAGGGAATCAATTGCGAGCTGACAAACGTTTCGTATTTCGGCGGTCCGCCGGTACCCGTATTGAACCAGTCGCTCCAGTACCCCGCGGCGCCATTGGGCGAGACGATGATCGATGGGTAAGCCGCCGTCAGCGTCTCGCCGTGATAGACCGAGCGGAACGTTGCCGCGTTCTGGTTGGTTCCCGCCAGGTAGTAGGTGACTGGCCAGTTTCGCGCCGGCTCGGCCTCGTAGCCGTCCGGCAGCGTGACTTCGACCACAGTATTGCCGGCGAACGAGGGTGTGGCAATCGTCAGCGCCACGGTGCGTGCCGTGAGTTGCGCCTGGCTGACGATGCTGGCGCCCGCCACGTCGACGAACGGCGGGTTCGCCGACGCGGGCGTGGTTGCCAGGGCGGCGAGCGCGGTGGCGGTGGCCAGGGTCGCCCGTGCGGCAAAGGCGTGCGCCGAATCGCCGGCGGAACAATGGTTTTTTTTCATGTGTGTGTCTCCTTTTTGGTAACTGCCTGGGTTGGTACTGCGGATAAAACGGTGCCGGTTCGTCCGGTCGTGTTTGAAATTCATTTGCAACGTTTGTAATGCGTGTTTTTGTAGCCTGCCCGGCGGGTGCCCGGTGCCGGTTTGCACAGGACAATTCCAGCATAAATAAGGCAGAAAACGGGATTTTTCAGCGAATATGGGAATTTCCTTGTGCTGTGCCGCCAACGTCGCTAATATACATAAAAAAACAAACGTTTGTATTAATTTTTAAAGGCAGGCTCAGTACCCGCCGGCAGCATCGGATCCGACTGCTGCATGGCGCGACCGAGTGACCACACCCATAAAAATCCGGAGACGATTCATGAACAAGCAAGCCCGCTTCAACCTCACCGCCACGGCCGCCGCCGCGGCCATGCTGTGCGCGCTGATGGCGCTGCCGGCCCATGCGGCAGAGCAGGACGACGCCAGCGACCTGGCCATCAACAAGGTGATCGTCACGGCGCAAAAGCGCGAGCAGGCCGCGCTCGACGTGCCCGGCTCGGTCGCCAGCGTAAACACCGAGAAGCTGGCCCGCGAAGGCAAGGTGCGCCTGGAAGATTACGTGGCGTCGGTGCCGGGCCTGTCGATCTCGTCGTACCGCCAGGGGTTCACGCAAGTGATCTTGCGCGGCATCACGACCGGCGTCGCGCAATCGGCCGCCACCACCGCCTTCTACATCGATGAAGCGCCGATCGGATCGGTCAATGCCTATACGCTGGGCAGCACGATCACCCCAGATCTCGATCCGGCCGAGTTGCAGCGGCTGGAAGTGTTGAAGGGCCCGCAAGGCACCCTGTACGGCGCCGGCGCGATGGGCGGCATGGTGCGCTACGTGACCGCGCCGGCCGACTTCCGCAACCTGCGCGGCAGCGTCACCCTGGGCGGCAGCCAGGTCGACGGCGGCGCCCACGGTTCCTCGGCCCGCGCCTCGCTCAACGTGCCGCTTGGCGAGCAGCAGATGGCGCTGCGCTTTTCCGCGTTCAGCCGCACCGATGGCGGCTTCATCGACACGACCAAGGGCAGGGACGACATCAACCGCTCCAAAGTGTCCGGCGGGCGCGTCGCCTTTACCTGGCTGCTGAACAACCAATGGAAGCTCAATGCCTTTGCGCTGACGCAGAAGGTCGATTCGAAGGGCACGGCGATGGAAGACGTCGACGCCAAGACCTTGCGGCCGCTGTATGGCAAGAACCGGCAGCAGACCTTTGTGCCGGAACCGTCGTTCGCCCATCTCGACGTGGGCAATCTGACGCTGACCGGAGAAGTCGGTCCGTTCGACCTGGTGTCGTCGACCACCTGGCAGAAAATCCGGACCCAGACCACGACGGACAACACCTATGGATTTGGCGCCGCGCTCGGCGCCGTGCTCGGCATCCCCGACCTGGGCATCGTGGGCGACCACTCGGCCAACACCCGGCGCCTGTCGCAAGAGCTGCGCCTGCGCGCCACCGCACTCGAGTCGCGACTCCAGTATGAAGGCGGCGTGTACTACACGCGCGAGAACAGCGACACCCTGATTCCGACGCCGACGCCGTTTTCATCGGCCACCGGTGCTCCCTACACCTTGCCGGAAATCGCCAGGGCGGCGATCGTTTCGGCCTACAAGGAGTATTCCGTGTTCGCCAACGCGACCTACGCGCTGACGCCGCGGGTCGACCTGCAGGCCGGCCTGCGTTACGGCTCGGATGACCAGAACTATTCACAGGCATACCAGGGCATGCTGGTGGGGCCGGTGCCGCTGCTGTTCCAGTCGGGCGCCAAAAACAGCAAGTCCACTTACCTGTTCACCGCCAGCTACAAGCCGTCGCCGACCGACGCGCTGTATGCCCGCATCGCCACCGGCTACCGCGCCGGTGGTCCCAACGCCATTCCGCCCGCCGCCGTCGCCAATGCGGCGCAAACCTTCCGGCCCGATACGCTCACCAGCATGGAGCTCGGCTACAAGGCGGTGTTCGGCGGCGGCAAATTGTCGTTCGAAAGCGCCGTCTTCAGCACCAAATGGAAGGATATCCAGATCTCGACCAGTGCTGGCGGCTTCTCCTACTTCGTCAACGGCGGCGCCGCCACCAGCCGCGGCGCCGAAGCGTCGCTGGTGTACTACCCGGTGGCCGGCCTGTCCTTGCGCGCCGCCGCCGGCTACACGCGGGCCGTGCTGGACGAGAATGCGCCGGAAGCCGGCGGGCTCACGGGCGATGCATTACCTTTCGTGCCGAAGATCACCTCGTCGGTCAGTGCGAATTACCGCTGGGCGCCGATGGCCGGCTGGCTGGCCTCGCTCGGCGCCAGCGTCGACCACACCGGCGAGCGCCGTTCCGACTTCAGCGCCAGGTCGCCCATCGACGTGCCGACGTTTACCACCTTCAACCTGAGCGGCGGCATCGAGAAGGGTAGCTGGCGCCTGTCGGTGTACGGCAAAAACCTCGGCAATGCGCGCGGCTTCACCTACATCAAGTCGCGCTCGCTGGCACTCGACGCCAACCCCCTGGCGGCCGGCCTGATCACGCCACGCACCCTCGGCGCGGAATTGAACTACCGCTTCTGACGCTGATGCCGTCAAGTTAAGCCACCGACCGTAGCGTTGTCATTCCCGCGTAGGCGGGAATCCCATTTTTTGCGCCGTTGGCGACTCTCAATGGGATTCCCGCCTACGCGGGAATGACAGGCTTAACGGTTTGGCTTATGACGCAGGTGAACGCAACCGATGACAGGTGCTATCGGGCCTGCCATTTCTTTTGACCCAAGGAGACAAAAACAATGAAAAAACAATGGATTTCCACCAGCGCGATGGTCGCCGCCATCCTGCTTTCCGCCTGCGGCGGCGAAGCGCCCCAGGCCGGCGCGAGCGTCCAGCCGGCCCGCCTGTACAGCGGTGGCGGGGCACAAACCAGCGCCCAGCAGCCGGGACCCGCCCAATGCGCGCTGCCCGCCAGCGGCCAGCTGTTCGCCGCGCGCAATGCCGCGCTGCTCGGCTTCGACCAGGCGCGCCTGGATGCGGCGATCCAGTTCGGCGAGCGCGTGCCGAGCGTGTCGATCCGCGTCTACCGTCACGGCTGCCTTGCCGGTAAAAGCGGCCTCGATCCGGCCAGCGTGTATGTGCCGCAGCCGCTGTTCAGCGGCTCCAAGACCGTAGTGTCTCTGGCGGTCGGGCGCGCGGTTACCATGGGCTACCTGCAGCTCGACGACCCGATCGGCACCTACCTGCCGCAGGCCGATGCGGCGCACGGCGCGATCACGGTGCGCCAACTGCTGAACCAGACGTCCGGCCTGCAACTGGTCCTGGCCGACGAGGCCGCCGCGCTGACGGCCGATCCCGTGCAGTACACGCTGGCGCTGCCGTCGTGGTACGCGCCCGGCACCGAGTTCATGTACGCGCAAAATACCCTGACCACCTTGTCGCGCGTGCTCGAACGCGCCACCGGCCAGGACTTCCAGGCCTTCGTCCAGCAGCAGCTGATGGCCCGTGTCGGCATCGCGCGCGACCATTGGGTGTGGCTGCGCGATCGCAGCGGCACCACGTTTGCCTGGGGCGGCCTGTTGATGCGGCCGGACGACGAGGCGCGCCTGGGTCACCTGATGCTCAATAACGGCAAGTGGGGCACCGACCGGCTCATCAGCAATGCCTATATGGAGCAAGCCACGACGGGCACGGCGGCCAATCCCGGCCACGGCTTCCTGCTCTGGCTCAATGCCGGCGACCAGTTCAAGGCGGCGTCGATCGGGCGCCCGGTCCCGGTCGCGCATCCGGTGCTGCCGGGCACGCCGCGCGACACCTACGCTTCGCTCGGCGCCATGGGCCAGATGACGGTGGTCGTGCCGAGCCGCGACCTGGTGTTCGTGCGCAACGGTCCTGGCGGCGCCGACACGGTCGAAGGCAAGGACGTCAATGAGCTGGTGCGCCTGGTCGTCGCCGCTGTCGCCGACATGCCGCAAATCACCGACCCCGGACCATACGACTATGCGGCCCCGGCCGGGGCGGGAGACCTCGTCAGTCTCGACAACAATCTCGCCGACTGGCGCCTGGTCGGCACGCTGCTGGGCGTCGGCACCGGCGCGACGCCGGGCTGCAACCTGCTGCTTTGCAACGGCCGCAACCTGGTCGCCGACGCGGGCGGCCTCGGCCTGGACGCCGTGCAGCAGTTGCTGGCGGCCGTGGCCGCCACGGCCGCCGACCTGGCGCGCAGCCTGTTCGGATAGCCGTCATTCGATGTAAGCAAGCGCCCGCACCCGGGCGCGATTTTTCAGGAGACACCATGTACATGACCCAGGGACTGCACCGGGCAGTGCAGCAAAAGCCCGACGCCATCGCGACCCTTTATGAAGGGCGTGCCGTGAGCTACCGGCGGTTCGCCGAGCGCGTTGCCCGCCTGGCCGGGGCGCTGCAGACGCTCGGCATGGCGCCCGGCGAGCGCGTTGCCATGCTGGCGCTCAATTCGGATCGCTATCTCGAATACCAGTTCGGCGTGTGCTGGGGCGGCGGTGTCGTCAATCCCTGCAATACGCGCTGGAGCGCCGCTGAAATCATTTTTTCACTGCAAGACTCGTCATCGACGATCCTGATCGTCGACGACGCCTTCCAGGCCATGGCGGCGCAGCTCATCCAGGAAGTGCCAAGCCTGGCGCACGTGATCTACGCCGGGCAGGGCGTCGCGCCACCAGGCATGCTCGACTACGAAACCCTGCTGCGCGCGGCCGCGCCGGCCGAAGACCGGTGCCGCCGCGGCGACGACCTGGCCGGCCTGTTTTATACCGGCGGCACCACCGGCTTCCCCAAGGGCGTGATGCTCAGCCATGGCAACCTGTGTAGTTCGGCGCTGGCCGGCGTGGCCGAAGGCCTGGCCGGGAACGACCGCGTCTATCTGCACGCCGCGCCGATGTTCCACCTGGCGGACATGGCGTTTACGATGATGCATGCGATGTGCGGCAACACGCACGCCTTCGTGCCCGGCTTCTCGGCCGAAGGCGTGCTGGCCAGCATCGCGCGCGACCGCGTCACCGATGTGCTGCTGGTGCCGACCATGATCCAGATGCTGGTCGATCATCCCGCCATGCTGCAAGGACCTGACCTGGGCAGCCTGCAACGCATCTATTACGGCGCCTCGCCGATATCGGAAGCGGTGCTCGACCGCGCCATGGCCGCGCTGCCGGGCGTGGCCTTTGTGCAGGCCTACGGCATGACGGAACTGTCGCCGATCGCCACGCTGAACCATGCCTGGTACCACACCGTGGAAGGGCGCAAGGCGGGCAAGCTGCGTTCGGCGGGGCGCGCCACGCTCGGCACCGAAGTCAGGATCGTCGATGAGGATGGAATAGAGGTGGCGCGGGGCGAGGTGGGCGAAGTGGTGGTGCGCGGCGCCAACGTCATGCTCGGCTATTGGAACAATCCGGCGCAAACGGCGGCCGCCGTCCGCAACGGCTGGATGCATACCGGCGACGGCGCCTACATGGATGCCGACGGCTTCATCTTCGTCGTCGACCGCCTCAAGGACATGATCATCAGCGGCGCGGAGAACATTTATTCGGCCGAAGTGGAAAACGCCATCGCCAGCCACGGCGCGATCGCCGCCTGCGCCGTGATCGGCATTCCGCACGAGGTATGGGGCGAGACCGTGCACGCGGTGATCGTCGCCAAGCCCGGCGTCGCGCCGCAAGCGGACGACATCATCGCCCACTGCAAGTCGCTCATCGCCGGCTACAAGTGCCCGCGCAGCATCAGCTTCGTCGACCAACTGCCGCTGTCGGGCGCCGGCAAGATCCTCAAAAACAAGCTGCGCGAACCGTTCTGGAGCGGCCGGCAGCGCGGCGTCGGCTAGGGCGTGTCATGCATGAAGGGAACCCTGGCCGAGGCGCCCGTGTTATATGCTAACGAATAAAGGACATACATAAAAATGCGCCAATCCGTCACGGTTCCGCGGGGACGCCTGCGCTTTGCGTTCGCAGGTTATGTGCTCAAGCTGCTCTCGCTGCTGCCTGCGCAGCTGCGCAGGAAAATGCTGCGCACCCACGTCGACGCCCCGATTCCCGCCTTCCCCGATTACTTTCAAGTGCTGCGATTGTGCGACCCGTCGGTCCACTTTGGCTGGGCGGCGGTGCCGGGCGCGGTGCAACAGGAGTTCGCGCGCCTGGCCGCGGTGGAAGTCGTCGACCTGTCGATTGAAACGACGGCGGCGATCGTACCGATGCGGCTTTACCGCGATCCGGCCCTGCCCGCGAGCGCCGCGCTGCTCTGGATCCACGGCGGCGGTTTTACGGGGGGCGGCCTCGATTGCGCGGAAGCGCACTGGGTGGCGCTCGAACTGGCGGCGCAAGGGATCCCGGTGCTGACCATGACCTACCGCAAGGCGCTCGACGGTGTGACGTTCCCCGCGCCGTCCGACGACGTCCTGAAAGCCTGGGATTGGGCCGTCGCCCACGCGGACCGGCTCGGCGTGCGCCCCGAACAGATCCATATAGGCGGCGGCAGCGCCGGCGGCAACCTGTCGGCTGGCGTCACCAAGCGTTTGCGCGACCAGGGCAGGCAACTTCCAGCCTCGCTGGTGATGGTCTATCCTTTGCTCCACAGCGCATTGCCGAAGCTGGCGCCGGACGATGAAGCGTTCTGCAAAAGCCGGGTGAAGGCCTTCGCCGACGCGGACTTCGTACTGGCGGTGTGCCTCAATTACGTCGGCGACCCCGCCGCGCTGGCCGACCCGTACGCTTTTCCGGGGCTCGGTTCGCTGCATGGATTGCCGCCGGTATTGATCGTCAATGCGCAGTTCGACAGCCTGCGCGGTTCCGGGGAGGCATTCGCGGCCCGGCTTGCCGCCGACGGCGGCACGGTCAGCTGCCAGTGCGAAACCGGGGCGCTGCACGGCTACCTGATGATGCCGTCGTCGCCTTTTGCCCATGCGACCATTGCGCGCATGCTCGGGTGGCTGAAGGACGCCGACCGTACGCCGGCGGGCGCGCCCTCCAGCAAAGGCATCCCGGGCATCGATTGATGCCCGAAACCGCATCCGGTCTTGCTTCCAAACCAAGTGCACCGGAACGCCGCATTCGATTGGCCGCATTTGCCCAAGCACTTCGGCCTTGCCGCGCAATGCAATAACGCGTTTCATTTTGGCCATCCGCTTGTTTCATCTTGGTTTTTTGAAACGAATTTGAAACAAATTTGAAACGAAAAAATGGCCGGCTTTTCCGAAGCTCATAGTCAAGTGGTTGATTTATATGGTTTCTCAATTCCAGTTGCGCATGGCATGGCAATTGCCATCAATGCTCGACAGACGGTAACCGCCACAACCTTTTCGATGGACTTGTTAAATGACTTCCCAGACACCCGAGCGCAACCGCATCCGCAAAATATTGATCGCCAACCGCAGCGAAATCGCCATCCGCGTGATGCGCGCGGCGGCCGAGCTGGACATCCGCACGGTGGCGATCTACGCCGCCGAAGACCGTTTCGCCTTGCACCGTTTCAAGGCTGACGAGAGTTACCTGGTGGGCGAAGGTAAAAAGCCCATCGCCGCTTACCTGGACGTCGACGACATCATCCGCATCGCCCGCGAATCGGGCGCGGACGCGATCCACCCGGGTTATGGCTTCCTGTCCGAAAACCCGGACTTCGCCGATGCCTGCCTTGAACACGGCATCACCTTCATCGGCCCGGCGTCGAGCGTGATGCGGACCCTGGGCAACAAGGTGGCGGCAAGAACCGCCGCCGTGGCCGCCGGCGTGCCGGTGATGCCGGCGACCACCGCGCTGCCGCACGATATCGAACAGGCGAAGGCGATGGCCGCCGCAATCGGCTATCCGCTGATGCTGAAAGCGAGTTGGGGCGGCGGCGGGCGCGGCATGCGCACCATCGAGACCGAGCAGGAATTGCCGGGCCAGCTGGAAGTGGCGCGGCGCGAAGCGCTGGCCGCCTTCGGCAACGACGAGATGTACCTGGAAAAACTGGTGCGCCGCGCGCGCCACGTCGAGGTGCAACTGCTCGGAGACCGGCATGGCACGCTGGTGCACCTGTACGAGCGCGATTGCTCGGTGCAGCGCCGCAACCAGAAAGTGGTCGAACGCGCGCCGGCGCCTTACCTCGACGAGGCGCGCCGTGTCGAACTGTGCGAAGCGGCGCTGCGCCTTGGGCGCGCGGTCGGTTATACCCATGCCGGCACCGTCGAATTCCTGATGGACGTCGACAGTGGCGAATTTTATTTTATCGAAGTGAACCCGCGCATCCAGGTCGAGCACACGGTGACGGAGCAGGTGACCGGCATCGACATCGTCAAGGCGCAGATCCGCATCAGTGAAGGCGCGGCGATCGGCTCCAGCGATCCGCTGTCGGCCGGCGTCCCGCTGCAACAGGACATCCGCCTGAACGGTCACGCGCTGCAATGCCGCGTCACCACGGAGGACCCGGAAAACAGTTTTACGCCGGATTACGGTCGCATCACGGCCTACCGCAGCGCGTCCGGTTTCGGTTTGCGACTGGACGGCGGCACGGCATACTCGGGCGCCGTCATCACGCCATATTACGATTCGCTGCTGGTGAAAGTGACGGCGTGGGCGCCGCAGCCCGACGAGGCGATTGCCCGCATGGACCGCGCGCTGCGCGAATTCCGCATCCGTGGCCTGTCGACCAATTTGCCCTTCCTGGAAAACGTCATCAACCACGAACTGTTCCGGAGCGGCGAGTGCACCACGCGCTTCATCGACACCACGCCGGAATTGTTCAATTTCACGAAGCGCCAGGACCGCGCGACGCGCCTGCTGCGCTTTATCGGCGACGTCAGCGTCAACGGTAACCCGGAAATGAAGGGGAGAACGGCGCCGGACCGCGCGCTGGCCGCACCGCTGCTGCCGCACCTGTCGGCGGCCGAACTGGATCGGCCGTTGCCGCAGGGTTCGCGCAACAAGCTGCTGGAACTGGGTCCCGAGCGTTTTTCACAATGGATGCTGGAACAGCCGCGGGTGCTGCTGACCGACACGACGATGCGCGACGCGCACCAGTCGCTGTTCGCCACGCGCATGCGCACGGCCGACATGGTCGCCATCGCGCCATACTATGCGCGCCTGCTGCCGGACCTGTTCTCTCTGGAATGCTGGGGCGGCGCCACCTTCGATGTCGCCATGCGCTTCCTGAATGAAGACCCGTGGGAGAGGCTGTCCCTGCTGCGCGAGCAGGTGCCGAACACATTGTTCCAGATGCTGCTGCGTTCCTCGAACGCGGTCGGCTACACGAATTACGCGGATAACGTGGTCCAGTATTTCGTGCGGCAGGCGGCGCAAGGCGGCATCGACCTGTTCCGGATATTTGATTCCTTGAACTGGGTGGAAAACATGCGCGTGGCGATCGACGCCGTGCGCGACGCCGGCGCACTGGCCGAGGGCGCGATCTGCTACAGCGGAGATTTACTGGACGTCAAACGCGACAAGTACAGCCTGAAATACTACGTGGCGATGGCGAAAGAACTGGAAAAGGCCGGCGCCAACATCATCGGCATCAAGGACATGGCGGGTATTTGCAAGCCGGAAGCGGCGCGCCGCCTGGTCAAGGCGCTGAAGGAGGAAGTCGGTTTGCCCATTCACTTCCATACGCACGATACCAGCGGCATCTCGGCCGCCTCGGTGCTGGCGGCGATCGAGGCCGGCTGCGACGCGGTCGATGGCGCGATGGATGCGATGAGCGGGCTGACGTCGCAGCCGAATCTCGGTTCGATCGCCGCCGCATTGAGCGGCAGCGCGCGCGATCCCGGCATGGACCGTTCGGCCATGTTCTCGATCTCGCAATACTGGGAAGGCGTGCGCCGCTATTACGCGCCGTTCGAAGCCGAGATGCGCGCCGGTACCTCGGACGTCTACCGTCACGAAATGCCGGGTGGGCAGTACACGAACCTGCGCGAACAGGCCCGCTCGATGGGGCTGGAGCAGCGCTGGACCGACGTGTCGCAAGCCTATGCGGACGTCAACCAGTTATTTGGCGATATCGTCAAGGTCACGCCGACCTCGAAAGTGGTCGGCGACATGGCGCTGTTCATGGTGGCCAACAACCTGGCACCGGCCGACGTGGCCGATCCGGCGCGCCAGGTGGCGTTCCCGGAATCCGTCGTTTCCCTGTTCAAGGGAGAATTGGGTTTTCCTGCGGACGGTTTCCCCGCCGGCCTGAGCGCCAAAGTGCTGCAGGGCGCGGCACCTCTGGTCGGCCGTCCGGGCGCATCGCTGCCGCCGGTGGACCTGGCTGGCGCGCAAGTGAGCGCCGAAGCGGCCGTGGGCCGCGCGCTGAGCGAACAGGAACTGGCGTCTTACCTGATGTATCCGAAAGTGTTCAGCGACTACGCGGCGCACCAGGCGCAGTACGGCAATGTCAGCGTGCTGCCGACGCCGGTGTTCTTCAACGGCCTGGCCGACAGTCAGGAAGTGTCGATCGAGATCGACAAGGGCAAGACGCTGATCGTGCGCCTGCAGGGCTCGACCGAATTGCCGGACGAGGGCGAGCGCAAGCTGTTTTTTGAACTGAACGGCCAGCCGCGCGTGATCCGCATCCGCCACCAGGGCGTGGCGAAGGTGGGAGGGCAGTTGCAGGCGCAGGACGGCAACCCGGACCACGTCGGCGCGCCGATGCCGGGCATGGTGGCGACGGTGGCGGTGACGGTCGGCCAGCGCGTGGCCAAGGGCGATCCATTGGTGTCGATCGAGGCAATGAAGATGGAAACGATGCTCAGGGCGGAGCGCGCCGGCGTGGTGCGTGCCGTGCACACTGCCCCGGGCCGCGTTGTGAATGCGAAGGACCTGCTGGTCGAGTTGGGAGTCGATGAATAAACGGTGCCGGCCGACCGGACTGTCACTTCACCCGCTTACTTCACATAGCTTGGATAGCGCGCCCGGATCTCGTCGATATTCGACAGGGTGCCGCTCAAATGCCTGCGCAGCACGCCCTGCGCCAGCGCGGCATCGCCCTCGACGATCGCCGCAACCAGTTCCGCATGATCTTGCAGTACCCGTGGCCGCTTGCCAGGGGTAGGCAGGTCCAGCCGGCGCAAGCGGTCGATGTGGCCGCTCTGGCGCCGCACCAGCTGCCACAGGTCCGGCACCCCGGCGGCATCGTACAGCAGCTTGTGAAAGGCCTGGTCCGCCAGCGCAAATGCTTCGACCCCTTCCTCTTCGGCCAGCACGCGCTGGCGCGCCAGGCTGGCGTTGAGCTTGCCGGCCAGCGCCGCATCCGCTTTGCCCGCCACCGTATGCACCACTTCCAGCTCGATCGCGCCGCGCAGGAAATGGGCCTGCCGTGCCAGGTCGATCTCGATCGGCCGCACCAGGGTGGCGTGCTGCGGAAAGATATCGACCAAACCTTCCTCGCCCAGTTTTTGCAGCGCGTCGCGGATCGGCGTCTGGCTCAGCCCGAACTGGGCTGCCAGTTCCGTGCGCGACAGCACCGTGCCCGGCGTCAGCGTCAGGTCGATGATCATGTCGTGCAGACGCTCGAACACTTGTGGCGCGGCATGGCGGGAGCGGTCCAGCGTGAATTGAGGGGAAGCGGGAGTAATGGTCATGGATAGCATGCAGAAAGAGCAGGGCTTCATGATAAACCATGTGTTGCGTTGACACACTAATATATTAGTGTTTTAATGTATTACACCGTCAATGACCCGATACAGGCAGGCACCCATGACCATCCAGAAAAAGACTCCCGAGACCCTGCGCAGCGCGCGCTGGTTTGCACCCGACGACTTGCGTTCGTCCGGCCACCGCTCCCGCATCATGCAGATGGGCTACACGCCGGAAGAATGGATGGGCCGCCCCATCATCGGCATCATCAACACCTGGTCGGATATCAATCCCTGCCATTCGCACTTCAAGCAGCGTGTCGACGACATCAAGCGCGGTGTGCTGCAGGCAGGCGGGTTCCCGGTCGAATTGCCGGCGATTTCACTGTCGGAAAGCTCGGTCAAGCCGACCACGATGATGTACCGCAATCTGCTGGCGATGGAAGTCGAAGAGCTGATCCGCTCGCATCCGATCGACGGCGCCGTGCTGATGGGCGGCTGCGACAAGACCACGCCGGGCCTGCTGCTGGGCGCCACCAGCGCCGCCGTGCCCGCGATCTACGTGCCGGCCGGACCCATGTTGCGTGGTAACTGGAAAGGTAAAGTACTCGGTTCCGGCGCCGACGCCTGGAAATTCTGGGACGAGCGCCGCGCCGGCAATATCAACGCCGCCGAATGGATCGGCGTGGAAGGCGGCATCGCGCGCAGTCAGGGCACCTGCATGACGATGGGCACGGCCAGCACCATGATGGCGATCGCCGAGGCGATCGGCATGACCTTGCCTGGCGCCTCGTCGATCCCGGCGGCGGACGCCAACCATATCCGCATGTGTTCCGAGGCGGGCCGCCGCATCGTCGGCATGGTGTGGGACGACTTGACGCCCAAGCGCATCCAGACCCGTCACGCGTTCGAAAACGCCATCGCGGTCGCCATGGCGATGGGGTGTTCGACCAACGCCGTGGTGCACGTGGTGGCGATGGCGCGCCGCGCCGGCTGCGACATCGGCCTGGACGATTTCGACCTGGCCAGCCGCAAGGTGCCGGTGATCGCCAACATCCGCCCCAGCGGCGACAAATACCTGATGGAAGATTTTTATTACGCCGGCGGCCTGCCGGCGCTGATGAATCGCATCGGCGACAAGCTGCACCTGGACGCGCTGACCGTCAACGGCCGCACGCTGGGCGAAAACATCGCCGGCGCCGAGGTGTACAACGACGACGTGATCCGCACGCCGGACAACGCGCTGTACCAGGAAGGCGCGCTGGCCGTACTGCGCGGGAACATCGCGCCGGACGGTTGCGTGATGAAGCCGTCCGCCTGCGAAAAGCGCTTCTACAAGCACACCGGCCCGGCGCTGGTGTTCGACGATTACCCGTCCATGAAGGAAGCGGTCGAGCGCGACGACCTGGACGTCACGGCCGACCACATCCTGATCCTGCGCAACGCCGGACCGCGGGGCGGACCCGGCATGCCGGAATGGGGCATGCTGCCGATTCCGAAAAAACTGGTGCAACAGGGCGTGCGCGACATGCTGCGCATGTCCGATGCCCGCATGAGCGGCACCAGCTACGGCGCCTGCATCCTGCACGTGGCGCCGGAAGCCTACCTCGGCGGCCCGTTCGCGCTGGTGCGCACCGGCGACCTGATCGCGGTCGACATCGAACAGCGCTCCATCAACATGCTGGTGCCGGACGAGGAATTGGCGCGCCGCAAGGAGGAATGGCAAGCGCCGCCGCCCCGCTTCGAGCGCGGCTACGGCTGGATGTTTTCGCAACACATCCGCCAGGCCAACGATGGCTGCGACTTCGATTTCCTGCAGACCGATTTCGGCGCCCCGATCGGCGAACCCGACATTTTTTAATAACGACAACAACGGAGACATCCATGAAAAAAACCATCCTGGCCGCAGCCATCCTGGCGCTGCCTTGCAGCGCGGTGCTGGCGCAATCGTCCGTCACCGTCTACGGCGTGCTCGATGCCGGCCTGTCGCTGGAAGGCGGCGGCGCGGCCGGAGCGGTCAGCAAGGTCACCGGCGGTATCGCTTCCGGTTCGCGCCTCGGCTTCAAGGGGACGGAAGACCTGGGTAACGGCCTGTCCGCGCTGTTCGTGCTGGAAAGCGGCATCCAGGCCGATACCGGCGCGTCCGGGCAGGGCGGCGTGCTGTTCGGCCGTCAGGCCTATGTCGGCCTGGGCGGCAAGAACGCCGGCAGCGTGACGCTGGGCCGCCAGTATTCTCCGCAATACCTGGCGTCCGTATTTGCCGACCCGTTCGGCAGCGGCTCGGCCGGCGACAGCAAGAACCTGATCCAGGCGGCCGGCAACGGCGGCCGCATGGACAACAGCGTCAAGTACGCTGCGCCGGTGTGGGGCCCCTACAGCCTGGAACTGGCGTACGCGGCCGGCGAAGTGGCCGGCGCCGGCAGCGCGGGCCGCCAGCTGGGCGCGGCGCTGGCCTACGCCGCCGGACCGCTGGCCGTGCGCCTGGCCTGGCACGACAAGAACAACGACAGCGCCACCGTACAGACCGCCAGTTCCCGCAACACGCTGCTGGCCGCCACCTATACCTTTGCCGCCGCCAGACTGTACCTGGCTTACGGCTGGAACCGGGGGCCGTTCAGCTCTCCGCTGCGCAACACCGCCAACCCCTTCGCTTATGCGGTGGCGCCGACCGCCGCCGCGCTGTCGCGCGACAGTAACGATGTGCTGGCCGGCGTCAGCGTGCCGCTCGGCCGGCACACGCTGCTGGCCTCGTGGATGCACAAGGACGACAGGCAGGCCGCCAACCAGGATGCCAGCCAGCTCGCCGTCGGCTACCGCTACGCGCTGTCGAAACGCACCGACCTGTACGCCGCGTATGCGCGCATCAGCAACCGCCGCGGCGCCAGCTACACGGTCGGCAACGCCAGCGATGGCGGTGCCGGCGACAGCGCGACCAACCTCGGCATCCGTCACACCTTTTAATATCTTATCCAAGGAATCAGCATGAACCCAATGAGCGAAGCAACACGGCAGAAACTGAAAGGTGTCAGCGTCGCCACGCTGTGCACCGCGCTGTTCAAGCGCGGCCTGCGCAACCAGTACATCCAGGATGCGCGTCCGCTGAACCCGGCCGCCGGCACCATGGTCGGCCAGGCTTATACGCTGCGCTATATTCCGGCGCGCGAAGACCTGAACCCGATTTCCGTGTTCCAGGACCGCAGCCATCCGCAGCGCAAGGCGGTCGAGGAATGCCCGCCGGGCGCCGTGCTGGTGATCGACAGCCGCAAGGATGCGCGCGCCGCGTCGGCCGGCAACATCCTGGTGTCTCGCCTGATGGTGCGCGGCGTGGCCGGCATCGTCACCGATGGCGGTTTCCGCGATTCGGTCGAAATCGCCGCGCTGAACTTCCCCAGCTATCACAGCAAGCCATCGTCGCCGACCAACCTGACGTTGCACCAGGCGCTGGACATCAACGTGCCGATCGGTTGCGGCGACGCCGCCGTCTTCCCCGGCGACGTGATCGTCGGCGATGCCGAAGGCGTGATCGTGATTCCGGCCCACATCGCCGACGAGATCGCCGACGAGGCGGTGGAAATGACGGCCTTCGAGGATTTCGTCACCGAGCAGGTGCTGGCGGGCCGCTCCATCCTCGGCCTGTATCCGCCCACCGATGAACAGAGCAAGATCGATTTTGCCGCCTGGCGCGAACAGAAGGGCCGCTGAGATGATCGCCACCTCGATAATCGGCGCCACGCTGGCGCATGCCGGCATAGGCGAATTTTATGCCGTCGATCCGGCCACCGGCGAGCAGGTCGAACCGCCGTTCTCGCTGGCCAGCCTGGCCGATGCCGGGCGCGCCTGCGCGCTGGCGGACGAGGCGTTCGACATTTACCGCGCCACCACGCCGCAGGCGCGCGCCGCCTTCCTGGAACGCATCGCCCAAGCGATCCTGGACCTGGGCGATGAGCTGGTCGAGCGCGCCATGCTGGAAAGCGGCTTGCCGCGCGCCCGCATCGAGGGCGAGCGTGGCCGCACTGTCGGCCAGTTGCGCCTGTTCGCGGACGTGGTGCGCGAAGGCGGCTGGCAGGAAGTGCGCATCGACGAGGCGCAGCCGGATCGTCAACCCTTGCCGCGTTCGGACCTGCGCCAGCGCCATATCGCGCTCGGCCCCGTGACGGTGTTCGGCGCCAGCAATTTTCCGCTGGCGTTTTCGGTGGCCGGCGGCGACACGGCGTCCGCGCTGGCGGCCGGCTGCCCGGTCGTGGTCAAGGCGCACCGTGCCCATCCCGGCACTTCGGCGCTGGTCGGCGGCGCGATCCAGCGCGCGGTGCGCGACTGCGGCCTGCCCGGCGGCGTATTTTCCATGCTGTTCGCCGCGGACCAGGTGTCGATGAGCCTGGTGACCGATGCGCGCATCAAGGCGGTCGGTTTTACCGGTTCGCGGCAGGGCGGCCTGGCCTTCGTGGCGGCGGCGAATGCCCGCCCCGAACCGATCCCCGTCTATGCGGAGATGAGCAGCATCAATCCGGTGTTCCTGCTGCCGGGCGCGCTGTCCAGCCGAGCCGCCGCGATCGGCGCCGGCTTCGCCGCCTCGCTGACGATGGGCGCCGGGCAGTTCTGCACCAATCCCGGCCTGGTATTGGCCGTCGCCGGCGACGATGCGGACCGTTTCATTGCTGCCGCCGGCGCGGCGCTGGAAGCCGGCGCCGGCGCCACCATGCTGACCCCTGGCATTCATGCGGCCTACAATGCCGGTGTCGACCGGCTCGGCGGCGTGCCCGGCGTCGCAACGGTGGCGCGCGGCCAGGCGGGACGTTCGGCGCACGCTTGCCGGGCGGCGCTGTTCGTCACCGATGCGCAGGCGTTCGTCGCCAACCCGGCGATGCACGACGAAATCTTCGGCGCCAGTTCGCTGGTCGTGCTGTGCCGCGGCGTGGACGACATGCTGCAGGTGGCCCGGCACCTTGACGGACAGCTGACGGCCACGCTGCAGATGGACGACAGCGACCTGGCGCTGGCGCGCGCGTTGCTGCCCGTGCTGGAACGGCGCGCCGGGCGCATCCTCGTCAACGGTTATCCGACCGGCGTCGAAGTGTGCGATGCGATGGTGCATGGCGGCCCATTCCCCTCGACCTCCGATCCGCGCAGCACGTCGGTGGGCACGCTGGCGATCCGCCGCTTTCTGCGGCCGGTCTGCTACCAGGACTTCCCGGCCGCGCTGTTGCCGGAAGCGCTGGCGCAGGATAACAGCGGCATTCCGCGCCGCATCAACGGCAGGCTGGTGGCGCCGTAAGCGCGGCGCGGCACAGATAGTAAACAATAAGGAGGAGACACTGTGAGTACTACCATAACTGCAAGCGAACGCCGCAGCCCGGAGCTGGTCCAGGCGGTCCATAAGGTCAAGTGGCGCATCCTGCCGCTGTTCGTCATCATGTTCATCGCGAACTACATCGACCGCGTCAACATCGGCTTCGTGCGCCCGCACCTGAGCGCGGACCTGGGCATCGGCGCGGCCTCGTTCGGCTTCGGCGCCGGCCTGTTCTTCATCGGCTACGCGATTTTCGAGGTGCCGTCGAACATGCTGCTGCAGCGCTTCGGCGCCAAGGCGTGGCTGACCCGCATCATGCTGACCTGGGGCATCGCCGCCACCGCGATGGCTTTCGTGCAGGGCGAGACATCGTTCTATGTGCTGCGCTTCCTGCTGGGCGTGGCCGAGGCGGGTTTCTTCCCCGGGGTCGTGTATTACTTTACGCGCTGGCTGCCGCGCGCCGAGCGCGGCAAGGCGATGGCGGTGTTCCTCAGCGGCTCGGCGCTGGCGTCGATCCTGTCCGGCCCCGTGTCCGGCGGCCTGTTGCAGATCTCCGGCGGCGGCCTGCATGGCTGGCAATGGATGTTCATCATCGAAGGCCTGTTCTCGGTCTTGCTGTGCGCTGCCGTCTGGCTGCTGCTGGATTCCGATCCGCGCGACGCCAAATGGCTAGGCGCGGCCGAGCGCGATGCGCTGGTGCGGGAAATCGCGGCCGAGCAAAAGGAGCGCGAAGCCGAGCAGACTGGCCACGCCAGCAGCTGGTCGCTGCTGCGCGATCCGCAGATCGTCCTGTTCTGCCTGCTGTACTTCGCTGTCGCGCTGACGATCTACGGCACCACGTTCTGGCTGCCCACCATCATCAAGAAGATGGGCCACTACAGTGACTTCCAGGTCGGCCTGTTCAACTCGGTTCCATGGCTGATCTCGATCGTGGCGATGTACGCGTTTGCCGCGCTGGCGGCGCGCTACAAGCACCAGCAGGCCTGGACCGCGACCGCGTTCGCGATCGCCGGGGCCGGCATGTTCGCCTCTGCCTCCAGCACCGACCCGGTGTTCGGTTTTGTGGCGATCTGCTTCGCCGGCATCGGGTTGAAAGCGGCATCCTCGCTGTTCTGGCCGATCCCGCAAGGCTACCTCGACGCACGCATCGCGGCGGCCGTGATCGCGCTGATCAATTCGATCGGCAACCTGGGCGGTTTTGTTGCCCCGGCCGCGTTCGGCATGCTGGAACAACGCACCGGCTCGATCCAGGGCGGCCTGTATGGCCTGGCGTGTGCGTCGCTGCTGGCCGCCGTCGCCGTTTTCTTCGCGCGCCAGAAGCCGGGGAAGATGGAGCCGGCAACCATGCCCGCAGTATCGCGATAATCGAGCGCGATTATTCCACGCGGCTGCGCACGAAGTCGATGTGGTTTTGCATGGCCGCGCGGGCCTCTTCCGGCTGGCCCGCGCAAATCGCCGCGCAGACCGCGCGGTGCTGCGACAGCAACTGTTCGGGCACTTCCTCTTCGAGTGCGCGCAAGCTGTTGCCATTGAGCGTGATGTGCTCGCGCAGCATGCCGAGTACGCTGGCATGCATGTGCAGGAACATCGTGTTGTGCGAAGCGAGCGCGATCGCCTCGTGCAGCCTGCCATCCTCCACCGCTTCCGCAAGCTGATCATCGTCGCGGCGCGCCTGTTCCAGCGCGTCGAGCCGCTCGCGAATGCGCTGTCTGTCCTCGGCGTTGCCGCGCAAGGCCGCAAAATACGCGGTGGCGCCTTCCAGCACGCGCCGGAATTCCAGCACGTCTTCCCGCACCGCCGGATGGTCGGCCACCAACTGTCCCCACGGTGAGGCGATGCCGGTGCGTAGCTGATCCGTCACGAACACGCCCGCGCCTTGCCGGCTGCGCAGCAGGCCGCGCGCACCCAGGCGCTGGATCGCTTCGCGGATGGTATTGCGCGACACCTCATATTGAACGGCCAGCACGCGCTCGGCCGGCAGCCGGGAATTGGCCGCGTATGTCCCGTCCAGCAGCCCCGTCTCGATCTTGCGCATCACCGCCGTCACCCGCCCGCTTGCCTTCATTAAATTCCTCCCTGAATATCTCGGCATAAATTGGTCCAACCAATTTGCGCTCAGTGCCGCATCCGGGAATTATGGTGCCAGACACGCCAATACGCAAAACAGGAGAGACATATGATGGAACGACATTACCCGGACGCACCGCAACAGGTCTATCTGTTCGGTACCTGCTTGGTCGACCTGTTCATGCCGGAAGCCGGTTTGGACGCCGTGCGCCTGCTGGAAAAAGAGGGCCTCACCGTGCATTTCCCGCGCGGCCAGAGTTGCTGCGGCCAGCCGGCCTACAGCAGCGGCAACCCGGAACAGGCGCGCGCCGTCGCGCGGGCGCAACTCGACCTGTTCGGGCAGCCATGGCCGGTGATCGTGCCGTCCGGCTCTTGCGCCGGCATGATGCGCCATCATTGGCCGGCGCTGTTTGAAAACGATCCGGTCGCGGGACCGAAGGCGCGCGCGCTGGCCGAGCGTGTTTATGAATTCGGCGAATTCCTGCTGCGCGTGCTGAAAGTCGACTATGCGGATGGGCCGTGCGGCCAGGCGCCGGAACAGGTCGTGCTGCATACCTCGTGCGGTGCGCGGCGCGAAATGGGAACCCGGGCGCACGGCGTGGCGCTGCTCGACGCGTTGCCGGGCGTGACGCGCACGGAACACGAACACGAATCCGAGTGCTGCGGCTTCGGCGGCACCTTTTCATTGAAACATCCGGACATTTCCGGCGCCATGGTCAAGGATAAAGTAGCCGCTGCCTGCGCCACCGGCAGCGCGCGCCTGGTATCGGCCGATTGCGGCTGCCTGCTCAACATCGGCCATGCCGCGCAGCGCCAGGGCGCGCCGCTGGAGGTCGAGCACCTGGCCAGCTTCCTGTGGCGGCGCCTCAACGCGGCGGCGGCCGTGCAAGAGGAGGCGGCATGAGTACGATGAGCGCACGCGAACGCATGCTGGGACGGCTGCGCGCCGCCGCGCCGGCAGCCACCCCGGACTGCGATGGTCTCGGCGAGCGGATCGACCGGCACTATGCGCAGCGCCGCGGGCATGCCAGCCAGGCTGCGGACCTGGTGCCGGCGATGCAGGCGGCCATGAGCGCGTCGCGCGCCGAAGTCTGGTGCGCCGCTGCCGATGCCTGGCCGGCCCTGCTGGCGCAACAGCTGGCGGCGCACGGCGTGCGCCGGCTGTTGCTCGATCCGGCCAGCGCGGAAGGCGCGGCGCTGGCGCGGGCATTGCCGGACAGTGTGCAGGCGCTGCCATTCGTCCGGCCGCTCGAAGCGTGGAAGAATGAGCTGTTCGATACCGTGGACGCGGGTTTTACGGTGGCGCGTTCGGGCATCGCGGCCACCGGGACCTTGATCCTGGCGCCGGACGCCGGCACGCCGCGCACCGTATCCCTGGTGCCGTCGCTGCACGTGGCCCTGGTGTACGCCAGCACGCTGCACGCGGATTTGCACGCGGCGGTCCGCGCCGAGCGCTGGCGCGACGGCATGCCGGCCAACTTGGTGCTGGCCTCCGGACCATCAAAGACATCCGACATCCAGCAAACCCTGGCCTATGGCGCGCACGGACCGCGCTGGATGTGGGTCGTGATCGTGACGGATATTCCGGCGCAAGGAGCAACCCGATGAACAGTACCCCGTTGACGTTTGTGCCGCCCGCCGATTTCCACCAGCGCGCCCGCGACGCCTTGCAAGACCCGAAGCTGCGCCAGAGTTTTCGCGGCGCGATGGATTTTTTGCAGGACAAGCGCAGCGCCCAGTTCCAGGATAGCGATGAACTGGAACGCTTGCGCGACCTGGGCCAGGCGATACGCCAGCACGCGTTGGCGAACCTGCCGCAACTGCTGGTGCAACTGGAAGAAAAACTGGTTGCGGCCGGCGTGCAGGTGCATTGGGCCGAGACGGCCGACGACGCCAACGCGATCATCCACCGCATCGCGCAGGCCCGTGGCGCGCGCCGCGTGGTCAAGGGCAAGTCGATGGCGAGCGAAGAGATCGAACTGAATCACTACCTCGGCGAGCGCGGCATCGATTGCATCGAATCGGACATGGGAGAGTATATCGTGCAGATGGCCGGCGAAAAACCGTCGCACATCGTCATGCCGGCGATTCATAAGACGCGCGCCGACATCGGCGCGCTGTTCGAAAAAAACATCCCGGACACGCCCTACAGCGAGGATGTCGATACCTTGATCCGCAGCGGCCGGCGCGCGCTGCGGCAGGCTTTTGCCGATGCCGACATCGGCCTGTCCGGCGTCAATTTCGCGGCGGCCGACACCGGCACGCTGTGGCTGGTCGAAAACGAGGGCAATGGCCGCCTGTCGACCACGGTGCCGGACGTGCATATCGCGCTGATGGGCATGGAAAAAGTGGTCGCCCGGCTGGAGCACATCGTGCCGCTGGCCAGCCTGCTGACGCGCTCGGCCACGGGGCAGGCGATCACCACTTATTTCAACCTGATTTCCGGTCCGCGCCGGCCGGGAGAACTGGACGGTCCGCGCGAAATGCATCTGGTCTTGCTGGACAACGGGCGCTCGCAAGCGTATGCCGACGAGCAGTTGCGTTCGACCCTGCAATGCATCCGCTGCGGCGCCTGCATGAACCACTGCCCGGTGTATGCGCGCATCGGCGGGCATGCGTACGGCACGACTTATCCGGGGCCGATCGGCAAGATCATCTCGCCCCATTTATTGGGATTGGCCGCCACGGCCGACCTGGCGACCGCGTCCAGCCTGTGCGGCGCCTGCGGCGAAGTGTGCCCGGTGCGCATTCCGATCCCGGCGCTGCTGGTGCGCCTGCGCACGGAAGCGAACCGCGATCCGGCGCAGCAGGTCGCGCATCCGCTGCGCGGCCAGGGGGCGAAGTTCAGCCGCGGCGAGCAGATGGTGTGGCGCTTCTGGAGCGGCGCGTTTGCGCATCCGGCCGCCTACCGCCTGTTCCGCTGGGCAGCGACGCGGCTGCGCTGGCTGACGCCGGGGCGCCAGTTGGGCTGGACGCTGCACCGCACGCCGCTCAAGCCGGCCGCGCGCAGCCTGGCCGACCTGCTGCGCGAACGCGGCCAGCCGGAATAGCGCGGATGACTGCGTCCGGACGGTCATGGCGGACTGGCCATGTGCTGCCGCCCGGCTGCCCGGGACACCGATGGCCGATGCTATACTGCGCGCATGAACGAACCGATCAAGATAAGCGATGTGGCGAAGCGCGCTGGCGTCTCGGCCAGCAGCGTGTCGCGCGCATTGAACCCCGAGCGCTACGCCAGCGACGAGTTGCGCGCCCGCGTGGCGAAGGCGGTGGCGGAACTGGGCTACGAGCCCAATGCCATGGCCCAGAGCTTGCGCAATCAATCCAGCAATACGGTAGGGTGCATGGTGTCGGATTCCGCGAACCCGATGTATGCCGAGATCATCGGCGCGGCGGAGGCGCGGCTGCAGGAAGCCGGCTACCTGATGGTGGTGGCCAATTCCCGCCTGGGCAGCCATGAGCTGGAGCTGCTGAACATGTTTCGCCGGCGCCGCATGGACGGGCTGCTGGTGACGCTGGACGACGATACGCGCAAGGATGTGCTCACCTTGTTGCGGGAATCCGGAACGCCGCTGGTGCTGCTCGACCGCGACATCGATCTCGACTGCGACCGCGTGAACGTGGATCACCACCGCGGCGCTTATGTCGTGCTGTCGCACCTGATCAAGCTGGGACACCGCAATATCCTGCTCGAAACGCCGTCGAACCGGGTCCGGCCGGGACGCGAGCGTATCGCCGGCGCCGAAGCGGCGGTGCGCGACGCCGGCTTGCCGCCTTCCGCGCTGAAAATCAGCCAGCATATGGATCCCTCGCAAATCCAGGTGTTCAGCAGTGTGCTGCAAGAGCTGGCGAAGCCGGTGCGGCCGACGGCCATCGTCACGCTCGGCACGGAGATGCTGGCGGGCGCGCTGTCCGCCATCGAGGCCAGCCACTTGCGCATTCCGGAGGATATTTCCATCGTCAGCGTGGGGGACACCATGCTGGCCCAGTTCGCGTCTCCCGGCATCACGTCGCTCCGCTGGGACTTGAAGCAATATGGCCGTCTCGCCGCCGAAATGCTGCTCAATCGCATGGAAGGCCGCGCGACGGACTACCGCACCATCACTCTCCCCACCGAACTGGTGCAGCGCCGCTCGTGCATGCCGCCGGCGGCGCCGGCGCACGGCTAAGCGACCGTCTCTTCCGCCGGGCACGCGCCCGGCTCTTTCCTCTCCCCGTCGTTCACAGAGATTGCCGCAATTTCTTGGTCTGATTGTGAAAACGATTCCCGTTTTATAAATAAATACTTTCACTTTAAGGTGGTAATTGGCTTGAAATAAGGAGCTAGACATGAAATTTTCAGAAAATTATTGTGGAATCGATTCCTGCATGATAAAGTCGCCTCACAAATCGGGTGCGCCGACGGTCGTCTGGGGCGCCCGCGCCACAACATTTCAAGGAGAGAGCAAATGGTTGTTCCAGTGCTTCAAAAAGAGCAGCGCACGGTCGGCAACTGCCTGGCCCACCAGGCGGCGCTGTACCCGGATCGGGAATTCCTCGTTTTCGGAGAGCGGACGTGGACCTACCGCGAATTCGACGAATGGGTCACCACCGTGGCGGGCGGCCTGGTCGCGCTCGGCCTGGGCAAAGGCGACAAGCTGGCCATCATGCTGCCGAACTGCGCCGAATTCATGGCCGTCTGGTTTGCCTGCGCCCGCATCGGCGTCATCGAAGTGCCGGTCAACGCGGGTTACCGCGGGCCGCTGCTGCGCCACATACTGGAACATTCCGACGCGCGCATGGCGGTGGTGGCGGCGGAATTCCTGGAACGCTTCCAGCACGAGTCGGTCGGCTACGCGAAGCTTGAAAAACTGGTGGTCTGGTCGTCCGCGCCGCTGCCGGCGCTGGAGCTGGCCATACCCGCCGTACCGTTCGACACGCTGCACACGGAATCGCTCCCCTTGCCGCCGGTCGCTATCAGTCACCGGGACCCGATGGCCATCATGTATTCGTCCGGCACCACCGGTCCGTCCAAGGGCATCCTGCTTTGCCACAACTACTTCTGGTGGGGCGGCAGCAGCGGTGCGCGCGGACGCGGCGTCACTGGGGAAGACCGCCTGTACACCTGCCTGCCGCTGTTCCACGCCAACGCCCAATTGGTCACGGCCATGCCGGCGCTGATGGCGGGCGCCACGCTGGTGATCGATGACCGCTTCAGCGCCTCCAACTTCTGGGAGCGGCTGCGCGAGTGCCGCGCCACCCAGATCAACTACATCGGCGGCATGCTCCCGATCCTGATGAAGCAGCCTCCCGCCGCGGCCGACCGGCAGCACGCGGTCAGGCTGGCCACCGGCGGCGGCGCACCCAGGGAACTGTGGCTGCAATTCGAGGAGCGCTTCGGCGTGCGCATCCACGAAGGCTATGGCCAGACCGAGAACTGCGTGGCGCTGTCCAATCCGCTGGATGCGACCAAGGTGGGATCGATCGGCCTGCCCATCTGCGGCTACGACGTCGACCTGGTCGACGACGAGGACGAGCCTGTGGGCGCCGGCACCGTGGGCGAACTGGTGTTCCGGCCGCAGCATCCGCACATCATGATGGATGGCTATTACAAGATGCCGGAAGCGACGGCGGCGGCCAGCCGCAACCTCTGGTTCCATACCGGCGACTTGATGAAGAAGGACGACGACGGCTACTTTTATTTTGTCGACCGCAAGAAGGATGCGCTGCGCCGGCGCGGCGAAAACATCTCGGCCTTCGAGGTCGAGATGGTGGTCAATGCCCATCCGGCCGTGCTCGAATCGGCCGCCATCGCGGTTCCCGCCGACGTCGGCGAGGACGAGGTGATGGTCTGCGTCGTCCTCAAGCCGGACCAGCCGCTGTCGGCGCTGGACCTGGTCCGGCACTGCGCGGAACTGATGCCTTATTTTTCCGTTCCCCGCTACGTCGATTTCCGCAGCGAGCTGCCCAAGACCCCGACCCACCGGGTGGAGAAATACCGTCTGCGCGAGCAGGGCGTCACGCCGACCACCTGGGACCGCGAGCAGGCCGGATACAAGCTGCAAAAATAAACCGTTTCATCAACCCGGGCGGCGCGCGCCGTCCCTCAATCAAAATCAGACAGGAGACAAACATGAGTCAAATTTTCGGCAAGGTCTGCCAGAACGGCTACGTCGTGCGCGACATTCAAGCTGCGATGCACCACTGGGTCAACGTCATGGGCGTGGGTCCCTTTTTCTATAGCGAGCGCCTGAAGCCGGATTATTTTCGTTACAAGGGGCAGCACTCGGACCTGTGGATCAGCGCGGCGGTGGCCAACTCCGGCGACCTGCAGATCGAACTGATCCAGCCGCGCAATGACGCGCCCTCGATGTTCAAGGATTTCTTGGACGCGGGCCACGAGGGTTTGCAGCACATCGCCTATTGGACCAAGGATTACCAGGCCGTCTACGACCGCGCCATCGCGCGCGGCTACAAGCTGGGACAGGAAGGGCAGTTCGGCGGCGAACAGGGGCGCTTCTCTTATTTCGACACCGAGGCCCATCCCGGCACCGTGATCGAGCTGTCCGACATCAGCGGCCCCAAGGGCGCCTTCTTCCAGCATGTGCGGCAGTGCGCGCTCGACTGGGATGGCAGCGATCCGATCCGCTCGCTGTGAGCGCGCCACCAGACAATCAACCAGGAGACTAGACATGCGTGCAATTACCTCGAACGCCACCGCCCCCATTTTCGCGGAGGTGGCCCTGCCGGAACCCGGCAAAGAAGAAGTGCTGGTCAAGGTCAAGGCTGGCGCCCTGAACCGCATCGACCTGATGATGATGAAGGGGGCGGCGCACGGCGGCGTCGGCGGCATGGGCATTCCGCTGGGCGTGGAATGGGCCGGAGAAATCGTGGCGCTGGGGTCGGCCGTGGACAACTGGAAGGTCGGCGACCGCGTGATGAGCGCCGGCTTCGGCGCCTTCGCCGAATACACGCTGGGCCACGCGCGCCGCATGCTGCCGATTCCCGCCGGCCTGTCTTACGAGCAGGCGGCTACGCTGCCGGTGGGCCTGCAGACCATGCATGACGCCATCGCCACCAATGGCCAGCTGGCGCCGGGCCAGACCGTCTTGATCCAGGGCGCCAGCTCGGGCATGGGCTTGCTCGGCATGCAGATCGCGAAATGCCTGGGCGCCGGCCTGGTGATCGGCTCGTCCACCTCGCCCGAACGCCGCGCCAAGCTGAAGGATTTCGGCGCCGACGCCGTCATCGACAGCAGCGCGCCGGACTGGGTGGAACAGGTGAAGCACGCCACCAATGGCGCCGGCGCCGACCTGCTGGTCGACCTGGTCGCCGGGCCGCTGGTGAATGGCGGCATGGCGGCGCTGCGCGTGGGCGGCCGCATGGTCAACGTGGGCCGGGTGGGCGGCGAAAGCGGCGATTTCAATTTCGACCTGCATTCGATGCGCCGCATCACCTATATCGGCGTCAGCTTCCGCACCCGCACCGGGGCCGAGGTGGCCGAGGTGCGGGTGCGGGCGCTGGCCGCGCTGGGACCGGCGCTGGCCGAGGGCAGCCTGCGCATGCCGGTGGACCAGGTGTATCGCTTCGACGATGCCCCGGCGGCGCTCGAACGCATGGCTGGAAACCAGCATTTCGGAAAAATCGTTCTTTCCCTCGAGTGATCCCGCAAGGGTTTTATTTCCGCATTTACCAAGGAAGACAAGTATGGAAACCGTGTATGTGGTCGGTGTCGGCATGACACCATTCGGCAGGCTGCTGGAGCTGAGCGTCAGGCAAATGACGCAACTGGCGGTCGAGGGCGCGCTGAAGGACGCCGGTATCGAGGCCGCCAGCCTGCAATCGGCTTATTTCGGCAACTGTGTGCAGGGGCACATGGAAGGGCAGCACATGATACGTGGCCAGGTGGCCCTGCGCGCCATGGGCATAGGCGGCATTCCCGTGGTGAACGTGGAAAACGCCTGCACCAGCGGCAGCACCGCGCTGCACCTGGCGGTGAATTTCATCAAATCCGGCGAGGGCGACGTGGCGCTGGCCGTGGGCGCCGAAAAAATGTTCTCGGCGGACCGCGACCGCATGCTGTCGGCCTTCGACAGTGGCTGGGACGTCACGCAGGTGAAGGAGAATACGGAGCGCCTGCTGAAACTGGGGCAGGGCCTGGCGATCCCGCCCGGCACCACTTCGCCACGGCCCTACAGCGTGTTCATGGACGTGTACGCGGCCGGCGCGCGCGAGCACATGAAGCGCTACGGCACCACCCAGCGCCAACTGGCGGCGGTGGCCGCCAAAAATCACCAGCACTCGCAGCACAACCCGCTGTCCCAGTACCGCAACGCCTACACCATCGACGAAGTGCTGGCCGCGCCGCCCATCACCTATCCGCTGACCACGCCGATGTGTTCGCCCGTCTCGGACGGCGCCGCCGCCGTCATCGTGTGCAGCGAAAGCGGCTTGCGCCGCCTGGGAATCGACCGTTCCCGCGCCATCAAGGTGCTGGCCAGCGTGCTGCGTACCGGCGCCGAGCGCGAGGTGGACGATGCGCAGCGCGCCTGCACCGTGCTGGCGGCAAGGCAGGCGTATGAAAAGGCCGGGCTGGGACCGGCCGACGTTTCCGTCGCGGAGGTGCACGACGCGACCGCGATGGGGGAGATTATCCAGAGCGAGAACCTGGGCTTTTGCGACATCGGGGACGGTGGCCCGTTCGCCGAGAGCGGCGCCACCACGCTGGGTGGGCGCATTCCGATCAATCCGTCGGGCGGACTGGAATCGAGGGGCCATCCGATCGGCGCCACCGGCATCGCGCAAGTGCACGAACTGGTGACGCAGTTGCGCGGCGAAGCTGGCGCTCGCCAGGTCGCCAACGCGCTGGTCGCGCTGGCCGAGAACGGCGGCGGCCTGATCGGCGTCGAGGAAGCCGTGGCCTGCATCACGGTGCTGGCGCGTTGACGCGCTACCCGAACAGGAAAGGTTTGTAGATGAAATCATTCAACAACAAGGTGGCCCTGGTCACCGGCGGCGCGCGCGGCATCGGCGCCGCCACGGCGAGCATGCTGGCGCAGCGCGGGGCCACGGTGATCGTCGGCGATCTGGGCGAAACCGAGGAACTGGCCGCGGCCGGCGTGGCCGGCTTCGTGAAGCTCGATGTCGGCAGCGAAACGGACTGGCAGTCGGCCGTCGCCACGCTGTGCGCGCGCCACGGTGGCATCGACATCCTGGTGAACGCGGCCGGCATCGAAGGCGATGTCACGGCCGGCAACCTGGAAATGACTGCACTGGAAGAGTGGCGCCGCGTCATGCGGGTCAATCTCGACGGCACCTTCCTCGGTTGCCGCGCGGTGATGCCGGTGATGCTCCGGCGCGGCGGCGGCGCCATCGTCAACATCGCCTCCATCGGCGCCTATTACCCCACGCCCTACAGCGTGGCGTACGGCGCCAGCAAGGGCGGCGTGACGCAGCTGACCAAGTCGGTGGCGCTGCACGGCAGCCAGGGCGCGGCCAAGGTGCGCTGCAATTCCGTGCACCCGGGCCTGATCGCCACCCGCATGATCGAGAACATCGCCGCGCAGCTCGGTAAAGGCATGGACCCGGCGGCGGCCGAAGCGGCGCGGCAATACATGGCGCGCGTGCCTTTGGGCGCCGTCGGCAAGCCGGAGGACGCGGCGGCGCTGATCGTCTTCCTCGCTTCCGACGACGCGGCCTACATCACCGGGGCCGAATACACCGTGGACGGCGGCTCGCGCCTGCTGCGCTGATCCGACGGCGCCAGGCAGTCCTGGCGCGTAGCCGGCCTGTTCGGAGCGCTGTTCTCCCGGCAGGTCGCGGCGGATGCGCAGGGCCATTTCAGGCCATGGCGCCGCCACCCGCGAGACCGGCAACGGCGTCGCGTGGTATCGCGGCGCCGGCCGGCGCTCGCGCCGGCACCCCATTAAAACAAGACCAACAGGAGACAAGCACATGTACATCGACAAGGAAATCGCCGTCCTGCGCGCCGCGCCCCCGGGCGCGGCCGTGCAGGACGACGACGCGCTGTTCCGGCGCATCTCGTGGCGGCTGATGCCGCTGCTTTTCATTTGTTACCTGGTGAATTACCTGGACCGCACCAACGTCGGCTACGCGCAATTGCAGATGCGCGAAGTCATGGCGTTCAGCGACGCCGTGTTCGGCCTGGGCGCGGCGGCCTTCTTCGCCGGCTACATGCTGTTCGAAATCCCCAGCAACATCCTGCTGCAGCGCATCGGCGCCAAGCGCACCATGCTGCGCATCATGGTGTTATGGGGGCTGGCGTCGGCGTGCACCATGTTCGTCGCCACGCCGACGCAGTTTTACGCGGTGCGTTTCCTGGTCGGCGTTTTCGAGGCGGGTTTCGCGCCCGGCGTGCTGTACTACCTCACGCTGTGGTTTCCGCCTGAGCGCCGCGCGCGGGCCAACGCATTGTTCCTCATGGGCTTCGGTTTCGCCCCCATCGTGGCCGGCCCCATCGCCGGTTCCGTGATGACCTGGATGCATGGCCTGGGCGGTTTGCAGGGCTGGCAGTGGCTGTTCCTGATCGAGGGCGTGCCTTCCGTGCTGCTGGGGATCTTTGCCTGGTATTGGCTGGACGACCGGCCGGCGGACGCCCGCTGGCTGACACCGGCGCAGCGCGAGCGCGTGCGCACCGTGCTGCGCCAGGAGCCGACGGCCGCGGCCGGCGCGCGCCGCCATTGGAGCGCCGGATTGCGTCAGGCCCGCGCCTGGGGCCTGGGCTGGATCGGTTTTTTGACCATCCTCGGCGTGTACGCGCTGGCGTTCTGGCAGCCGACCTTGCTGAAAGGGCTGGGCCTGTCCCTGTTCCAGGTCGGCATGGCGGCGGTGCTGCCGGCGCTGGCCGGCGCGGCGGCGGCGTTGTGGCTGGGCGGCCGCTCCGACCGGCACCGCGAACGGCGCGGCCACTACGCCATGGCGGCCTTGCTGGGCGCCGGCGGCCTGACGCTGACGGCGCTGATGACGCACGAACTTGCCGCCGTCCTGCTGGGCCTGTCGCTGGCCAGTGCCGGCCTCTCGGCGGCGGTCACCATCATGTGGGCCGGCGCCGGCGACGTGTTGCCGCCGGAAGGATTGGCGGCCGGGATTGCGCTGATCACCACATGCAGCAGCCTGTCCGGCGTGGCGGCGCCGTTGCTGGTGGCGGCCGTGCGCGGCGCCACCGGCGGCTTCACCGTCAGCCTGCTGATACTGGCCGGCGCCCTGGTGCTGGCAGCCGTGTCGATGTATCTCGTGCTGCCGTCGCACACCCCGGCGAGAAAGCCGTAATCAAGCAGACCGGCCGCCGGCGCGGCCGGCAGGAGAACACCTTGAGTATCCGCGTACATCACCTCAACTGCGGCACCATGTGCCCCGGTTGCGAAAGACTATTCAATGGACAGGGCGGTTGGCGCAAGCCCGGCAAACTGGTCTGCCATTGCCTGCTGATCGAAACACCGTCGTCGCTGGTGCTGGTCGACACCGGGCTGGGACAGCAGGATATCCTTGCCCCCGGCCGCAGGCTCGGTTCGAGCTACCGGCGCCTGTTCAAGCCCGTGCTCGCGCTGCAGGAAACGGCGCTGGCGCAGGTGCGCGCGCTGGGCTACGATCCCAGGGATGTGCGCCACATCCTGCCCACCCACGTCGACCTGGATCATGTCGGCGGCCTCGCCGATTTTCCGGAGGCCCAGGTCCACATCTTCAAGCCCGAGCTGGAGCAGATCCTCAACCCCGACTGGCGCGACCGGATGCGTTACCGCTGGCCGCAGTTCGACCATCGGCCCAAGTGGAACGTGCACGAACGACAGGACGAGCGCTGGTTCGGCTTCGATGGCATCCGGCCGATCCCGGGACTCGGCGCCGACATCCTGATGATTCCATTGATCGGCCACACCAAGGGCCATGTTGGCGTCGCGGTCAGGCAAGGAGAGAAGTGGCTGCTGCACTGCGGCGACGCTTATTATCACCACAGCCAGATCAGCGCGACGCCGCGCTCGCCGCTCGGCCTGCAATTCTTCGAAGCCTCGATCCAGGCCTTGCGCGGACAACGGCTGCGTAACCAGGCGCGCTTGCGTCAACTGGCCGCAGAGCATGGCGACGAGGTCGAACTCTTCTGCGCCCACGATCCGGTCGAACTTGAGCGCTACGGCGTACGTTGAACAGAGCGCCGGCCTTGGGAAATATGGAAACCACATTAAATATGAATGCACATCGAATGCTTAAGCATCCGTTTGACGAAGCCATCGCGCTTGCCGCGGATGAGAGGGGCGGCTATACCGGGCAATCCCATCCCGCCTATGGCAATATGGTGGGGCCGTTCGGCGGCGTCATCGGGGCGACCTTGCTCAACGCGGTCATGAGTCACCCTTCCCGTTTGGGCGATCCGGTAGCGCTGACAGTACATTACGCCTCCCCGATAGTGGACGCCGGCTTTACCGTTCATGCGCGCGCGATACGAACGAACCGCTCAACACAGCACTGGTTCATCGAATTGAGCCAGGGTGAACAGGTCGCCGCATTTGCCACGGCAGTCACGGCAACCCGGCGCGAAACCTGGCAAGAGACGGCAGCTCGCTTTCCGCAAGTGCCTCCACCTGAGCAGATCGTGCGGGCGCCGGTCGAACCGCGCTGGAGCTGGACTGGTCGCTACGATATGCGCTTCATCGAAGGAGGGCTCGTCATGTCCGATGCAAACGGCGACTCTGCGCAGACGCAACTCTGGATATGCGACCATCCTCCGCGGGCACTCGATTTCCTCTCGCTGTCGGCAATTTGCGATGCATTTTTCCCGCGCATATTGATCCGGCGGCCCGAATGGACTCCCGCCAGCACGGTCTCGTTGACGACGTATTTTCACGCTGATGCCGCGCAACTGAGCGGACATGGCAGCGCGGCGGTGCTCGGCGTGGCCTGCGCGCCCCATTTCGGCAAAGGCTTTTTCGAGCAGAGTGCCGAAATCTGGAGTGCCGCTGGCGTACTGCTGGCGACCAGCCACCAAATCGTTTATTTCAAATCATGAACATCCCCCAGCGACCCACCAAAGAGCAGGTCAGGAGTTGGCTTCTAGCGCGCCGCGCCAGCCACGCGCCGCCTCCCGCGCCCCAGCAGATACGCAGCGCGCTCGGATGGACCTTGCAGAACCCGCCGGCTGCGTCCCAGGCTCCGCTTGCAGCAACTTGATTCACGCGTCCGTGGGGGAGGGGGGGATTTTTCGCGCCAGGAATTCGATGATCGCTGTCCCGAAAATGTCGTTGCGGTCACCCGCCACCATATGCCCCGCCTTGGCGATATTCACATACTCACTATCCGGACAAAACTTCAGAAACGCGCGTGCTCCGTCTTCGCTGACGACATCGGACATGCCACCGCGCACCAGTAATGTTGGCACGTCTAAATGGCTCGCGCTCATCTCAAGTCGTTCCTGTCGTTCGGCCAGGTCAAACTTCCGCTCCAGCCCAATCAAGAACTGCGGATCCCAATGCCAGTAGTACCTCCCGTCTGTACCAAGACGCACGTTCTTGGCCAGTCCGGTCAGATCCTTCGGCCGCTCGCGATTCGGCTGATAGTGCGCTATCGCTGTCGCCACGTCATCAAGCGAGTCGAAACCGTCCCGCTTTTGAAGCATGAATGCACCGATCTTTTGCACTCCTTCGAGTTCGATCCGCGGCGCGGTATCGACCAGAATCAGTGCACTGGCGTGGAGGTGTCGTTCACCTGCCGCGATGAGACTTGTTTCCCCGCCCATCGATGCGCCAACCAATGCGGCATGCGTCCTGCCAAGCTGGCCGATCACGCATCTCAGGTCCGCCACCATCGCATCCTGCGTGTAGTCTTGATCTCCGGCCCAATCCGAATCACCGTGTCCGCGCGCATCCAAGGCAAGCGCATAGTATCCCGACGCACCGAGTTTCTCGCCGATGCGTTTCCACGCATGGCGCGTCTGCCCGCCTCCGTGCAGCAGCACGACCAGGGTACCGGCCGGATCTCCCCACGAGTCGCCAGCAATCCGGACCTCGCCGGATCCCTGCCAAAAATGCATAGGTTCAGGTGTTCCCTCTAACCGTTTCTTCACTACCGTCATCACTATTCCTATATCACCGCGCCGGGACGGCGCGGATTGGATCAAACCCGGCGCCAGATTCCTACTTGTAGGCGCCGCACATGAAGGTCAGGCTTTCCACGCTCTCCACATACGCGGCTTTCAGCTCGATCTGGCCAGTTATTGGATGCGGCCATTTAAAGTAGTCCGTCCAGCCCTTGCCCTCCTTTGAGTTGGCGATCGTCCCGATCTTCTCGCCGAGTGGCATGCCCTCGACATCCTTCAGTGCGCCCAACTGCTTGCCTATCATTCTGGGAATGAGGGGATTGGCCAATACCACGCCTTCACTATTGCCGAGAACAACGTACAAATCCTTGTGGACGAAGGGGCCAAGGGGATTGTTCATCTCCGCGATCGTCTTCTCCTTGCCATTCACCTTGTAGTATTGAACCGCCTTGCGGACCAGGCCAACGGCCTCTTCGCGGGTGCCATGCTCGGCCGCGTTCGCCGCCGCCCCCATGACGAAAAAGCTTGCCGTAATCAGGATATGCCGTAACAGTTTCATCTATATTTTCCTTCCAGTTTGTCGTGACGGGCGGCCGCCAGCGCGGCCGCTCCCTTGATGCGTGATCAGAACGCGTGCCGGATGCCGACGGCAAGGATGCGCGTGGTCGCGTCCATGTTCTGGCCGGCGCCGGAATACAGTGGCACTTCCAGCGCGCCCAGCGGCAGCAACAGCAGGCTGGGACCGCCTGCCAGCGGCACGCCGGTCGGACTGCTCACCACCGACCCGCGCTTGTCTTTCAAATAGCCGCCGCGCATGAACAGCGCGGTGCGCCTGGACAGGTTGTATTCGAGGCCCAGCATCACGCCCGCATCCTTGCCCCTGGTGTAATTGGCGAAGCGGGTGTCGACATATTGCGCACTGAGTTCGAACGCTCCGACCGGATGCTTGACGCCGGCGGCGATGGTGCGGATATCCGGATCGTCCGGCCCCTTCAGCGCAAAGCGGCCCAGCGCGTAATTGACGGCCAGCGTGGTGCCGGAAGCGGGCACCTTGTATTTCACGCCGGCCACGTAGCCCTTGTAGCTCTCCGCCACATACAGCGGGACGAAACCGCCGGCCGTCGCCAGGCCGACCGGCGCGTTGCCGAACCTGTTCTGGTGATACGCGGCCAGCAGGGTCCATTCGGCCGTCGTGTAGGCCAGCAGGGCGCCCTCGGTCCTGCCCCGGCCGTCGGCCGTTTCCGCCGCCGCGGAGGCGCCGCCGACCATCTGGCCGCTCGCCTCGGTGGCGGCCGGCGCGCGCGCCGCGCTGATGCGGCTGGCGACACCCGCGTTGGGCGAATACGACAGGGCGGTCAGCCACGGACCCTGCTTCAGCAGATAAGCCACCATGTTGTCCTGGTAGGTCTGCAAGGTGTTGGTGACGAGGCCGGCCCCCATCATGTCGGTGGTGCCCAGGCGCTCGGTCGACGACAGGAAGTAGCCGATCAGCATGGGACTCATCTGCCGTCCGATGCGCACTTCGCCGTAAGGCGTGGACAGGTTGACAAACGCCAGCTTGCCGAACAGGCGCCCGTCGTTGCTGAGCGTTCCATTGTCGGCATTGATGCCACCCTCCAGCGTGAAGCCGGCCTTGTAGCCGTCGCCGAGATCCTCGCTCCCCTTGAAACCGAACTTCGACTGACTGGTGAGCGACGGCGCGACGCGCGTGACGGTGGTCTTGGGCGACGCCACCGCATTGGGCACCGGCACGTTGTTGGCCAGCCCGTAGACCGTGCCCTGGACATTGCCCGCGGACTTGCCGACCCGGTCCAGCGCCAGGTCGATATTGCCATAGATGCTGATGGACGATTGGGCGTAGGCCGCGTTCACCGCCAGCGCCGTCGCCGACAGGCCCAGCGCCATGCGCACGAGTTGATTTTTCATTTGTCTCCCTTTTTTTGTTGTGTGAAATTGCAGCGATTCCGATAAAAACTGCGACATGCCTGTTGAACTGATTGACCTCCCTTCGCCATCCCGAACCATTAAAAAAGCCCGCGCCCTCCCGGGCGCGGGCAAGGAGACCACCACTGAAACACGATGCGAGCCATCGCCGGCGGGCGCCGGCGGCGACTAGCGCAGTGGCGGGTAGAAAACGCTGTGCACGCCCCGGTTGTCGCGGTCGAAACTGGAGAGATAAACCTGGTCGCGGCCAGGGATGACCTTGGAGATATGCCGTACACGGCTGCCGTCGTGCACGATCATGTAGAGCGGACGCTTGCCGCTCGCGTCGAGCACCATGTAACCCGTCTCATGCCGCTCCGGCGCCATGCCGCGCGGCAGGCGCAACAGCAAGGGCTTGATCCACGGATGCGCGTGCATCCACGTCATCAAGGGTGTGCGCATGGTGTACATGGCCACATACAGCCGGCCTTGCTCGTCACGGTCTATCCCGTCCGGCATCCCGGGCAGGAACTCCTGCAAAATCTCGTCCTGGCCTGCCCTGGGACCGGACACGAAAACGCGCAGCAGGCGGAACTTGGTCGTCTCCGAGATGACGATCGACTGTTCGACACCGGCCGCATCCTCCGAGCCATGGTCGATCAGCACGCCGTCGACGAAGTGATAGTCTTGCGCGACGAGCCGGGCGGCCTGCTTGTCGAGATCGAACATCCACAGCCGCCCGTTGTGTGCCAGCGATACGGCTTCCTCATACGCCGCTTCGCCCATGCCGGCGCCTGGAAAGGGATACGGTTCGGACATGTACACGCGCTTGCCGTCGCGGCTGACGTCGATGTCGTTGCAGAAACGCACGGGCCGGCTGTTCGATTCCGTCATGGCCGCGAACGGCAGTGCGCCGCCGGCGGCCAGCGGCACGACGCTGCCCTGGTTGCCCGGACGCGCCGGCGCAATGGGCGGCGGCAGCGGCACGCGCATGCCGACCGGACGGATTTCGCGCGTGGAGATGCGCAGTTCATACACGCCCACCGGCGCCTCCCTGGCCGGTCGGAAACCGTGAAGTTGCGAGGCGCAAAACAGCAGGCGGTCGGGATCGTTCGGCACCGCGCGCGCGCCGGATGGCACCAGCGCTGTCTGTACAAACGGGGCCGCCTCGCCCGTGCGCAAATCGAGTTTCCAGATCCACCCGTCGCGCGCGGTGACGAAGGCACGGCCCAGCTTTTCCTGCAACACGATATCGTCGTGTCCAGGCAATGCGTGCGCCTGCATTTTGCCGGCCGCCAGATCATCCGTGTGCGCGGCGACCGCCAGCAAGGGCGCGGCGGGTGGTCCCATGCGGTAAGCCGGGGCGACGCGGATATAGTCCGGCGGCGTGCTCAGCGCCCATGCCAGGCAGGTGCCGACGCAAGCCGTCACCGCCGCCAGGCGCGCGATGGGCTTACGCGCCGCCATGGCATTCTCCCTGTCGCGCCGCCAGCACGTGCGGGACCTTGTCGTCCAGCCAGTAAGCCCGCGTCGGTTCGACCACCAGTATTTCCTCGAACTTGGCGCCGCCGTCGTGCCAGCCGATATGCGGCTCGATCGCCCACAGTCCCAGTTTCTTGCCCACGTGTTCGGGCGTGAGCGCGGCGGAAAGGCCGAGGCCAAGAAATTTCATGTTCGTTTCCAGCGAAAACCAGCCGAATGAGCTGGTCCCGACCCGGAGTGACTTGCCGGTCCTGGCCTTGACCTTGAATACGCGATGACCAAGCACGCAATGCGGATACTTGGCGTGGATGTTGTCGTAGCCGGCAGCGGCGATGCGGCGATTGATCTCGTCCCAGATCGCGGCTGGTGTCATCGGGCTGGCGAACAGGCGCGGGATCAAGTCCCTGAGTTCAAGCAGGAAGGTTTGCGCCGCCTCCAGCCCGGCACTGGCGCCGATGCAGGTGGCGTAGCCGACGTCCGCGATATAACCGTCGACGATGGGCGACACGTCCAGGATGGCGGCCTCGCCCTCGCGCAGGCGCCGCTCGCTCGGGTGGTAGTCGCCATAAGTGGCGTAGCCGTCGAAGCGCGCGTGTTCCCCGAACCATGCGAAGGGACGGTGCAGGAAGCGCTCCGTGCCCCGGGATTTCAGGTCGTCGGCGAGCAGTTTGGCGGCTTCGATTTCCGTCATGCCCGGCGCCAGCAGCGTAGCGACGTGGACCACGCTGTCGTAGGCGAGGCGCTGGGCGCGGCGGAAACCGAGCAGCGCTTGCTGCGATGGCAACTGGTCGGCGCCGCCGGCATGGCGCGAAGTCACCCTGGACAGCCAGCGATAGGCGCGGTCCAGGGCGCCGCCTGGCTGGTTGGAATAACCGATAGGCATTTGTGTCTCCTCCTGTTTTTTTTCATGGTAAGGAGAGACGCTCGCCGGCGGTATTGATCGCCGGTCAATTCGATGGTTAAATTCGGCCAACCAGGAGAACGGCATGAGCAAGCGATTGGCGGGGTCGAAATTTGTGTCCATGATGGATGCGGTGGTGCCGGTGCACCTGCCATCGCTATTGCTGGAGGTCATCCTCGAATATGGTGTGCCCGCCCAGGACCTGTTGCAGGACACGGGATTGCGGCGTGAACACTTCGCGCACCCGGACACGCGCCTGAGTTACGCGCAGTTGGCCATGATCGTGTCGCGCGCGCTGGAACTGACAGGCAATCCGCGCCTGGGCCTGCACTTCGGCTCGCGCATCCGGCTGTCGCACCAGGCCGAGCTCGGGACGGCCTATGCCAGCGCGCCCACGCTGCGCGCCTTGAACGACGTCACGCTGCGCTATCAGAAACTGCTTGGATCGGCCTTCGACATACGGATCGTCGCCGCCCCCGAGCACGTGGCCCTGGTGGCTTCCAAATTGATTCCGCTGGCCGAGCGCTATTATTTCAACCAGGAGTCATGGCTGTGCGGCATCGTGCGACTGATCGAGACGGTCACGGAAAAAACCCTGGACGAGCTGGCGCTGGAAGTGGAGTTCGACTACCCGGCCCCCGGCGACCTGGCGCCATTCCGCGCCATCTTTGGCGACCGTTTCCGCTTCGGCATGAGCGCCTGCCAGGTCCTGGTGCCGCGCCGCCTGCTCGACCTTCCCTTGCCCGGTTCGGCCGCCGCGCAATTCCGCTTGGCGCAGAGACAATGCGACAAGGCGCTGGGGCGCGGTCCGATACCGCAATCGCTGCCGGCACGGGTGCGGCAATTGCTTGAAGAAAGCCTGCCGGAGCCTGCAAGCGCGGAAGCGGTGGCGACGGGGCTGGGTTTATCGGTGCGCACCATGCACCGGCGGCTTGATGAACTGGGCAGCAGTTATCGCGACCTGTTGCGGCAAGTCAGGTTCGAAACCGCCGCGAACATGCTGCTGGAATCGAACCTGCCGATGGCGGTGATTGCCGGCCGCGTGGGATTCAACGACCTGTCCAACTTCAACAAGGCATTCCGCGAATGGGCGGGAATGACGCCTGGATCGTACCGCCGTTGCCAGGCGCCGGCGCCATCCGCCTGAGCGTTGCGGTTGTTTCGTGACGAAGCCAGCATCAGCGGCTTTGGCTTTTCTAGAGTTCGATTTTTATCGTTAAAGGCGCTCAGCGCCAATGAAATGACGACCTTCCGAAGGGCGCTGCGTGACACCCAAACAGGCGATCCCGGGTGATTGGCATCTGGCAGTTGGCGGTAGCGTCCAGCACCATCTCGACCACGCCTTCGACATGCCGGTCGACCGGCGCCAGTGCGCCGATGTCGGCGCCGAGGCGGCGGGCGATGGACGAGCGTACCGAGGCAGCCAGGTCATAGTGCCAATTTGGCCAGTCGCCGGCCTGCCAGATATAAGTGTAATCTCCGCTGTTCGTGCGGGAATTATCAGCCCTATGGTTCGCGAGTGCAATCTATTCGCCGCAATTTATGCGGTGATTGGGTGTGCTATTCACCGCAAGTCAGCGCGAACGTGCCTGCTTGCGCTTGGCTTTTGCCTGGTCCGCAAGGAGTCAAGGGAACCAATCCGGGGCAAGCGGCTGAGCGCAGCCGCCATGCCGGAACGTCTTAAAGGGTGCTGCAGGCGAAGCTGCTTGCTGCATTGACATCGCCGCTGCCCTGGTACTTGGGCCATGCGGGGAAGCGGCACAGCGGACGCGTGCGGCCCAAGGTGGCAGTGCTGGTATCGGTCCCGATCAGCGCGTTGGGGGCGCTGCCTTCGCTGACCCATGCATCGAGCGCGGCCAGTACGTCCCACGAGGGGACGAATGCGCCGACGCCGTGTCCCATACCCGGTACGGTGTAAAAGCGCAGGAATTCGTCGACATTGTTCTGGCCGAGACGATTGACCACCCGCCCGTAGTAGTCGATCGTTCCGTTCGGACTGACCGCAGTGTCCGCAAGTCCTTGCAGCATGATCAATTTTCCGCCCCGCGCCTTGAATGCGGACAGGTCAGGATTCTCCGCACCGACGATCGCCGACAGATCGACGATGCGCTGCTTGTATAAGCCCGGATTCTGCGGATCGAAACTCAGGGGATTGAAAGTAGGGTCCTTGGCCACGAAGTAACGCAACCACTGCGCACCCTGGGCGAACAAATAGCCGTTCGCCGTATTGTTCAGCGGATCGACCAGCGTCGCCGAGTTCCCCAGGCCCAGCGTGAAATTGTTCACGCTGAAGTCGGTGCCTTCCAGCGCGTTGTAGCCACTGTAGCGCGTGGAATTGAACGCCATCTCATACGGTAGGGTGAGACCATTGTGCAAGGTGTTGATGACGCCCAATTGCGCATCCGACAGGCAGTGGTTGCCTTCATCGGTACCGCTTGCGCAACGTAACGATGCCGACGTTGTCGCGGCAATGGCTTTACATGCCGAAACGTTGGAGACCAGGCCATCGGCGACGCCGTCCAAGGCGTCGCACGCTGCCGTCGATCGCTGGTAGACCAGCGCCTGCTTGGCCTGATTGAGGTAGCCGCCTGGCGTTGCATACGCGGCCCGGCCGACCGGAAAACCTGCCATGCGCACGCCCCAGAAAATGGCGGTTGGCGAACCGGCATAGACCCCGTCATAGTCTGCCGGGAAACGTTGAACGGCGGTCAGCGCCTCGCGGCCGCCCGTGGAACCGCCTGCAAAGTAGGATTTGAAGTCGACGTTCGCGCCAAAATAGGCTTTCAGGACCTCGACCACCGCATCGTGCGTCTTCTTGATATGCGCATAGCCATAATTCTGCAGCGCCTCGTCATTGAGCGCGAACGACGCATCGGAGGATGGCACCGCCAGCGCGCTCTGATGTCCCGAGTCGCTGCCGAACGTCGCATAGCCGCGCGACAAGGCGGATTTGGCCGTCGGTGCGAATGCAATGGGGGCCAGACCCGTCACAACGGCGCCGTTGTAACCGCTGCCACCCATGTGAAGAGAGCGCTTGTTCCAGTTGGTCGGCAAGTTGGCCTGGAACTTGATGTCGGGCGCCCCGGCGCTGGCCGGGTGGATGGCGCCTTGGACCAGGCAGTACTCGCCGTTGCTATTGCCGCTTGCGTTCGCGGCGACGAACGTCGCAGAGTCGACCGTGCCGCCCGTCGTGGGCAATCCGATCCTGGCCGGCGCAATTGCCATGCCGGCAAGCGCGGAGCAGGCCGACGCTGGACTGGCTCTCGTCGCCAACAGTCCGGGATCGGGGTCGCTACCGCCCGAACAGGCGCTCATCAGCACGCATGCGGAGGCGGCTGCGGCGATGGTGGTGAGGGGTAAATGTTTAACGACGGATACGTTGATTGCGAATTCCATGCTGGTCTCCTTTACGGCGGCGCCAAATAACGCTCGTTCTGTAGGCAGCAGTCTAACGATGGCAGGACGCCGATGACAGATGGCACAAAAACGCATGCGATAAGCGATTCGTATCGGTGGCAACCGGAAGCAGTCGACCAGGCCAGTGGCACCGACTTCGGCCCGTCCTTTAAGGCCTGCCTGCCTTGACGTGGATGGCCGCGCGCCGCATCAAATCGCAAAAATGCTCCGCCGCAGGGGTGAGGGGTAATCCGACTCGTTGAATGAGGTAGATGGGGCGCGCCGGCAAAAGCTCGGCGACATGAATCGCCTGCAGCACGTCTTTGGTGAGTTCGAATTCGGTCCATTGCACCGGCAGCATGGCCAGCAGATCCGAATTGAGCAACGAAACAATCAGCGTCAGCGCCGCGTGCGACTGCTGTATGATCTTCGGCGGCCGCAAGTTGTACTGACTGAACACCGGCTCCAGTTCGTGTTCGGCGGCGGCGGTAATCGAGGTCGAAATCCATTCCGCATCGGCCAGCTCGCGCAGCGATTTGGCGTGTGCAAGCGGATGCTCCTTGCGGCCCAGGACCATGCGCGTGGTGTCGAACAATTTTTCCTGGACCAGCCCTTCCGGCAGGCGATCCGGCGGCGGGCCAATATAGAAATCGACACTCGCGTCGAGCAGCCTGCCCACCACCGTGGGGAAGAGGGTGTCGAGGATGTCCAGATACACAGTCGGGTAGCGGACGCGGAATTGCCGCAGCGCGTACGGCAGCAGCGCCATGTGCGGCGCCATCGATATGGCCACCCGGATGTTGCCGGTGGTCTGGCCCTGCAACTGGTCGATCTCATTGCGGGCCAACAGCAGCTCATTGTGCACACTGCGTGCACGGCGTTCGAACGCCATGCCCATGGCAGTCGGCACCACGCCGCGAGGCCGGCGTTCGAACAAGGTGGCGCCAAGTTCGCGTTCGAGTTCCTGGATGCTGCGGGTGACGGCAGGTTGGGCGACCCCCAATTCGCGGGCAGCGGCGCGCAAGCTGCCGTGTTCCGCGACAGCGAGGAAATCACGCAAGTGATTCAGTTTCATAGATTACCTAATGAATCGAGTGGGCAATACGCCCATGCAAACGACCGTGACCGGGGCGCGGCGCGCGTCCGCATCCCGGCCACGTCACTCCGGCTACCGTCAGGGCTGTGGTTTCAGGCGTGCGCCCAGCATCTTGCCATCGGGTAGGATGATGGCCGTGATGGCCCCCCCTTTTTCGCCGCTCCTGAGCGGCGACATATAGACCGTCACCTTGTCGCCGGGCGCCATCGAGCCCTTGGCGAAACCGTCGCGCCGCAATTGGCCGGGGTTGCCCCCTTCGATGGTGTACTTGTCCGGCTCCTTGCCGCCGTTCTGCACCAGCAGGTACAGCCAGACGTGCGGACTGGTCCATTGCCACTCTTGCACTGTGCCCTTCAGTTCGACTTCCTTGCTGCTGTCGAACATGGCGAAGGAATGGTGGGCGAGGGCCGACAACGGCAGCAGCGCGGCGGTAGCCAGCGCGGCGAAAAGGGGTTTAGCTTTCATGATGCTCTCCTTGGTTTACGATAGCACAGCGCCAAAGCGGGCTGTGCAAATTACTTGGCCGTTCAGTCCCGCAACCGGACGGCGCTGCAGGTGGATGGCAAAAATACCGGGGCGATAAGCCCGGGCTCAGGCCGCCGCGGAGCGCGACGGCTTGAGCATGAAATGCGCCAGCGCCGGCAGCAGGATCAAGGCGCCCAGCATATTCCACAGGAACATAAAGGCCAGCAACAGTCCCATGTCGGCCTGGAACTTGATCGGGCTGAAGACCCAGGTGATGACGCCGATCGCCAGCGTCACGCCGGTCAGCATGACCACCTTGCCGGTAAACAGCAGCGCGCGGTAATAAGAGTCGGACAGGCTCATGCCGTTGCGCAGGTTGGCCAGGGTCACGCTGAGGATATACAGCGCATAATCGACGCCGATGCCGACGCCGAGCGCGATCACCGGCAGCGTTGCCACCTTGACGCCCATGCCCAGCGTGACCATCAGCGCTTCCGCCAACAGCGAGGTGAGCATCAGCGGCAGCACCGCCACCACCACCGCGCGCCAGGAGCGGAACGTCAGGAAGCACAGCAGCGCCACGGCGCCGTACACCAGCAGCAGCATCTGCCGCCACGCCTCCTTGACCACAATGTTGGTGGCCGCCTCGATGCCGGCGGAGCCGGCCGCCAGCTGGAACTGGACTTCCTTGGTATTGTTTTCGCGGGCGAAGCGCTCGACGTGCTCGACCACCCGGCTCAGCGTGTCGGCCTTGTGATCGCTCAGGTAGACGTAGACCGTCAGCAGGCCGCAGGACTCGTTGTACAGGCCGCGCGGTGCGCTGGCGGTCACGCTGTTGAGCATTTCCTGGTTGGGCAGGAACTCGTACCACTTCGGATTACCCTCGTTCAGGCTCACCAGCACGCGCCGGTTCATCAGCGACAGCGTGTTGGTGCTGTCGACGCCGCCGAGTTGCCGCAGTTCCCATTCGAGCGCGTCGATCTTGTTCAGCGTGGCGTACTGCGCGCACATGCTTTCAGGTGTCTTGACCATCACCGCCAGCACGTCGCTCGAGGCGCCGTAGGAATGATGCATATAGGCGACGTCGCGGTTGTAGCGGCTGTCCGGCCGCAGTTCCGAAGCGCCGGGATCGCGGTCGCCGATCTTGAGCTGGGTCGACATGGCGTAACCGCCCGCCGCCATCAGCGCCGACACCAGCACCGCCAGCGCGGCCCAGCGGCGCTGCGTGAACAGGTCGAGGAAGGTCCACATCGGATGCTTGCCGTCACCGGCCGCATCGGCCACCTCGGCGCGCAGGCTGCGCTCGGCCGCCCGCTGGTTGACGCCGGTGTAGGACAGCATCACGGGCAACAGGATCAGGTTGGTGAAGATCAGCACCCCGACGCCGATCGACGCGGCGATCGCCAGTTCGCGGATGACCTGGATATCGATGACCAGCAGCACGGCAAAGCCCACCGCGTCGGCCAGCAGGGCGGTCAGGCCGGCCAGGAACAGGCGCCGGAACGTGAAGCGCGCGGCCACCAGGCGGTGCATGCCGCGGCCGATATCCTGCATGATGCCGTTCATTTTCTGGGCGCCGTGGCTCATGCCGATGGCGAACACCAGGAAGGGCACCAGGATCGAGTACGGGTCGAGCGCGAAGCCGAGGGTGGGCAGCAGGCCGAGCTGCCAGACCACCGCGATCAGCGAGGCCAGCACGACCAGGCCGGTCGAGCGTGCGCAGCGGGTATACCAGTACACCATCGCGGTGGCGATCGCCACGGCCAGCGCAAAGAACAGCAGCACGGCGCGTACGCCATCGATCAGATCGCCGACGATCTTGGCGAAACCGGTGATGTGGATCTCCACGCCCTGTGCCTGGTATTTGATCCGCAAAGCTTCGAGCCGCTGGGCGATATGCGCGTAGTCCAGGTCGCGTCCTTCGGCGTCCTTGGCCAGCAAGGGCACATACACCACGGTCGACTTGCCGTCGAGCGCGACCAGTTGCCCGACCTCGCCGGAACGCGCGATGTTGGCCTCCAGGCGCTGCAGGCTGGCAGGGGACCCGTCATAACCGTCCGGGATCACCGGGCCGCCCTCCAGGCCGTCCTCGGTGACGCCGCGCCAGCGGGTCGATGGCGTCCAGAGCGACTTCATCAGGTTGCGCGAGACGCCGGGCATCAGGAATACCTCGTCGTTCAGCTTGCGCAGCGTGTCGAGATAGCGCGCGTCGTAGATGCTGCCGTTGGGATTGGCCACGGCGATCCGCACCGCGTTGCCCAGTCCACTGAGCTGGTTTTGATTGGCCAAATAGTTGCGGATGTAGGGATGACTGCCCGGGATGGTTTTTTCAAAGCTGGCATTGAATTCCAGGCGGGCGGCTTGCCAGCCCAGCATGGCTGTGATCAGGACGCATACCAGAACGACCCAGGCCCGGTGGTTGAACAGCAGGCGCTCGACCAGCGAACCCGATCGCGGGTTGAAATCGGCCAGGCCGATGGCGTCGCGTTCCGGATTGCTCGGGTGCGGTATCATTGATTGGCTCCGGTGGTGGGCGGCAAGACGATGGCGCCGCGCAGGGTTAAGGCAAGCAGGCCGCCATTGGCCAGCGGCAGCAGGCCGGCCGGTGGCGCCAGCGTCGAACCGGGCAGGGATTGCAAGGCGCCGTGCCGGAACGAATACAGTTGGCCGGCCTGGTTGGCCAGCACGGCTTCATCGGGTCCGCGCAGCGCGGAGGCGACAAACGACAATGGCGCGGCGCCGCTCACGGCGGCCCAGTTCGCGCCGCCGTCGCTCGAGCGCCACGCATTGCCGCGCAGTCCGGCCAGCAGGAATTGGCCGTCGGCCAGGATCTCCGCGGTGAAGAAGCTGCCCTGATAGGGCGTTTGCACGGCGGCAAAGTGGGCGCCCTGGTCGGTCGACTTGTAGACCAGGCCTTTTTCGCCGGCGATCAATACCGTGTCGCCCTGGGCGCGGATGGCATACAAATGGTAGCCTTGTGGATTGTCGATGCGCCCGCTCCACGGCTGCCAGCTCTGGCCGCCATCGGTGGTGGCGAACGCCATGTTGTAGGCGCCGACCACGATACCGCGCGCGCGGTCGTAGAAATGCAGCGCCAGCAGCGGTTTGTCGGCGCCCTCGGCGATCATGCGCTCCGCTTCCCTGATCGCGCGTGGCGCGTTGCGCGCCTGCGCGTCCTGTTGCAGCAGGCGCGCCGCCCGCACACCGTCGAGCTGGCGCGACCAGCTCTGGCCGCCATCATGGCTGGCAAGCACCACGCCGCCATGGCCGACCGCCCAGCCATGGCCGGGGTCGACGAACTGCACCGCGGTCAGCGTGACGCTGACCGGCACCGTGGCTTGCCGCCATTGTTTGCCGCCGTCGTCGGACCAGATGACGATGCCGCGCTCGCCCACCGCGACCAGGCGTTCGCCGGCCCGTGCGGCGGCCAGCAGCACGCCGCGCGACGCCTGCGTGGCCGATAGCGCGGGGCGATCGAGGGCCGGGCCAGCGGGCCCCGCCTGCGCCGTGCCGTGCGCGCCCAGGCTGGCGGCGATCAAGACGCCGCCGACTAAATGATTCTTCATGATGCTTTCCTTGGAGGCCGCGCGGCGCGGCGTCGAACGCGCGCCGCGCGGTCCTGTTTTTTTCGGGTCAGCGCAAGCCGTCGCCGGCCAGCGCCTCGGGGGTGAAGAAGGTCGCCGGCCGTTGCGGCACGATCTTGTAGTGCTGGGGCCGTTCGTTGACCACGCCGTTGATGGTCCACGTACCGGAAATCAGGTCGTTGAAACCATATTGCTGCTGCGGCGTCGTGGCGGGCAGGTCCGGCATCACGACCGGATTTGCCCACAGCGTTTTCCAGAGCTGGTTGTTGCCGTCCCAGCGGTCGCCCAGCACCGCCACCCAGGTGTCCTCATCGAGGTAGTAGCGGGAACGGGCGGCCTGGTGCCGTTGGCCGGGCTTGAGGGTCGATTCGACCACCCATACGCGGTGCAGTTCCCAGCGCAGCAATTCCGGGTTCAGGTGATGGGCCATCAGCAGATCGCTGTCCTTGAGCGCCGTGTGCATGCGGTTGCTGTTGTACGGAATCAGCATTTCCTGTTTGCCGATGATTTTCCAGTCGAAGCGGTCGTTGCGGCCCGACATGACTTCGGTCTCGTCGAAGCTCATCACGCCGGCGCCCACCGGGGTTGGTGTATCGCAGCAGCTATTGGGCAGCTTGCGGACCCGGCGCTGCCCGCTCAGATAAACCCATACGGCGCTTTTCTCATGATCCAGGTTCTGGCGCCCGACCGAGGCTTCGCCGGCGCGCACCGGCGGTCCGGAATTGAGCATGCGCAAGGTCCAGTAGTCGCCGTTGAACTTGTCGCCCTTCTGGTCCTTGAAGTAGTACGGCATCTGGAAGTCGCCGATCGCCGCGACCGTCAGCACCAGGTTGCCATCGGCAGTGCCGAGGTAGCTGCGGAAGTCCGTCTGCCAGGCCGCGCCGCGCCAGTGCAATTCGTGGTTCGCGATCGCTTCGCGGCCGGTTTTCGGGAGCGGGAACGGGATGCCGCCGCTGGCGCCGGTGACCACGTCGCCTTCCATGCGGGCGTTGACGGCGTTGCGCGCGGTGTTGTCATACACCCATTGCGGTGCGGCCCCGGTGCGGTTGGTCTTGTAGACGTTGATGTGGAAGCTTTTAGGATACTTCTTCATCAGCGCCTTGGTGCCGTCGGTCAGCTTGGCGGCATACTGCTCCATGTTGGCGGCGCTGACCGTGTAAAGTGGCTTGTCGGCGGCGAACGGGTCGCCGCGGCGGCCGCCGTTGCTAAAGCCGGGCAGCGCGGTGGTGTAGCCACCGGTCCAGGCCGGAATGCTGCCGTCCTTGTTGCCGGCGCGCTCGGCGCCGAAAGGGGTCAGTTCGGTTTTCAGTTTTGCCGCTTCGTCGGGTGTGACCGCGGCCTGGGCGGACATGGCCGCAATGGCGGCTGCGAGCAGCAAGGCGCCCCGGCGCCTGGATGGAAAAGTCATATTCGTCTCCTTGATTATTAGAATGTGGTACGGATGGACGCCGTGAGGAAGTCGCGGTCCCTCAGCGCCTGGGTAAATTGCGCGTTTGCGTTGTTGTCGAGCGGTGGCCCTTCTTTGCCGACGTAGTGCACGAAGTTCACGGCAGCGGTCCACTTGCCGAGGTAGACAGCGGACAGGCCCAGGTTGACGTCGCCGCCCTTGTTCACACCAAACGAGGGGCCGAGCGCGGACGACTTGCCCCACGCATAGCCGGCGCCGATGCTGGGGCTCAGGTCGAGGCCGTTGCTCACCTGGCGGTAGGTCGGCGCGAATACCATGCGCATGGCGGTGGCGTCGCGGTCCGCGTTGGGATTGAGCATCTGCGCGTTGAGCGTCACACTCAGGCGGCGGTTCCAGGCGATTTCGCCGAGGAAGCTCGATTCGGTCGCGATCATGTTCGGGCTCAGCGAGGCCAGCCAGGAGAATTGCGCGTGGGCGGTCTTGCCGACCGCGTAGCCGGGGTTGTCGCGGTTGTCGTAGTTCACGCCCACGCCGATGGCAGGGATCACCGCCTGGCCCGAACTCGACAGCGGCGCATTGCTGCGCACCGATGTTTCGCCGGCCAGGCTCCAGTCGCCCAGCGACTTGGCGAAGCTGGCGCCGAGGGCGCGGATGCCTTCGGCATACACCCAACGGTAGCTGACCGCCTTCAGCGCCGGTGGGCGCCCGCTCAGCGTTTGCAGCAGATTGCTCGGACCGGTGGCGTTGTAACGGATGGCGTAGAAACCGAAATCGGTGTCGATCGCCTCGGCCCGCCAGCGCAGCTGCACGCCGCCCTGGCCGCCGTTGCGCGCGTCCAGGTCGTGCTCGCGCGTCAGCACGCCGATCGGACCGGCGCTGATGCGCTCGGCGCCGGGGCCGAGTCCGTCGCTGGCCGACAGGTAGGCGCCCACCGGCACCAGCCGGGTCTTCTCCCAATCGTAGTTGACGTAGGCGGAGACGGCGATCTCGCTGCTCAGTTGTACTTGCGCCGACAGCTTGCCGGTCGGACGCAGGATCTCCTTGGTCTGGGAGTTCGGCACCGAGATGGCCTTGACCAGGTCGAGCGGCGCCTGGCCGCCGGCGATGGCGTTACCGCCGAAAAACAGGCTTTCGCCCCACAGCAGCGTGTGGCGGCCCAGGCGCACCGATACCGGCGCCTCGCCCAGCACGAAACGGCCGGACACAAAGGCGTCCAGCAACTCCGCCTTGCGCCCCATCAGTGCGCGGGTCTGGTCGGGGAATTGCGAGGCAGGGACGTGATTCGAGCTCGCCGTGGCATTGTCGGTCGCGCGATTGTACGCGCTGTCGTACCAGGCCGCGGCGCTGGCGCGGGCGCCGAAGTTGCCCGAACTGATATCCAGTTCGCTGAACAGGTCGACGCGGTTCGATACGATGCCTTTGCCGAAATTGTTGTCGCCGTCGTCCTGGTTCAAATTGTTGGCGCCGATAATGCCGGCGGGGCCGGTCATCGTGCGCGACAGGCCTGGCGAGGGGGCGTGCAGGCGCGTCATGTTGCTGTATTTGACGGTGTTGTCCCAGATGACTTTAAGATCGGGAATGCCGGTGTCGATCTCGGCGGCCATGGCCTGGGAGGCGAGCATGGCTGCCGCGACGGCCAGGACGTGGCGCGCGCGGGATGCACTGCCGGTGTGGTGCGTATGGTTCAAAGGTGTCTCCTCGGATTTATTGGTGGTTGAAGCTGTTGCGCAGGCGCCCGCCGTCGTGGAATCCTCGTCAGGGATTCCGTCGCATCGGTGATTCTGCGTCTTGTTTTTTCAGGCCCGGATAGGATGTCGCGTGGCCAGTACTGCCGTGTTGCGCGGTGTCGCCGGCGCCGGCGCACCGCGCCATGGCCGGAGTTAGCCGGGCACGCGCACCGTGTTCTTGTCGCTGCCTGGCAGTTTCATCTTGGTCCTTTGGTGTCGGTGCGCATGTCGCTAAAATTTCTTGAAGCCGGAGTGATCCTCGCCCTCGCTGGCTTCCCTGTTGTTTTCAAAGCAGGAGGCGTCGTCGAGCACCTGCCATTTGGGGTCGGTCTTGCGATGCCAGATATTGGTCGTGACCACCGGTTCGGCGAAGGCGTCCTGGTCGTGCAGCGTGATATGCAGGTGCAACACATCCTGCGCCACGCGCCGGATGGTCCACTTCACGTTCAGCTGGCCGCTGTGCGGGTCGCGGTTGGTGTCGAGCGGCGTGCTGGCGAGGATGCCCACGGTGTCCACCACCAGGGTGTCGCCTGCCCAATGTCCGACCGAATGGCCGTTGTAACTCGGTGCCAGGTTCTTGGGGTGACCGCGGCCGTCGGTCCAGATCACGATGGGGAAGGTATTGTTGACGAAAATCGTCACTTGCCCGGGTGTCTGGATGATCTCGTCCGGATAGAACTTGGAGGTCAGCGCCCATGGCATGCCGAACGGCAGGCAACGTGCGCTGATGTCGCCCAACTGCCGGCCTTTCTTTGCCGCTTCGGCGCGTTCATCGAAAATCGCCTGGTAAGCCGGCTTGTAGGGCAGCGGCCAGGGCGCCCAGAATGTCGGTGGACGGCCGTCCGCGGTGCCGCGGTTGCCCACCGGTGTTTTCTGTCCCGGTATCGCGGTGGCGCTGCCTAGCCACAGCCCCGAAATATCCGGCGCCTTGCTTGCGCCATGAAATGACACCCCCGCTGGCGGCCATTGGGGATCGGCGGCGGCGGCCGGCGCGTTCACCGTAACGGCGGCGAATGCGGCGGCAAGCATACAGAGCCTGGTCAGGCCGAGTGTGGTTCCCATTGAAGTAGCTCCTGAAGAAGTTGGTGCGGTGGTCGCCGTGGACTTAACGCACATAGAGGTCCGGGTGGTAGTCGCGCTCGGGAATGCAGAGGAATTCCCTCGGTTCCCACAGCGGATCGTGCCAGGCCTTGTAGGTAACGGTAGTGCTCATCGGCGCGCTGTAGGCAGTCGGGTCGGTGAGCGTGATGGTGACGCGCAGCGTCTTCGCGTCGACCCGGTGGTAGCGCTCCACGATTTTCAGGTCGTCGCTGTGCGGCACGCCGGTGGCGTCGATCGGCAGGTCTTTCAGGCCCACCACTTCGCTCACCAGGTCGGCGCCTTCATAGCGTCCGATCGCATTGCCGTTCGAAAAATTCTCCAGGTCCTCCGGCTTGGGCAGCACGCTGGCGTCCAGCCACACGCGGCGCACCGGCGCGCTGTCGCGGTACAGCATGACACGGCCGGGGGTCTGGAGGATCAGCATCGGGCCGTTGGTGCCGCTCACAAAGCGCGGCATGCCCGGCGGCAGGCAAGCCCGGACCGGATCGTCGCTACGCTTGCCTTCGGCGGCCTCGGCGACGCGCTTTTCCCAGGCCGCGTCGAACGGCGCTTTCAATGGCGGCGGCCAGGGCAGCCATCCTTCTTTGCTGGCGAGGGCCGCTACCGGCCGCGCGCGCTGTTCCTGGCGCACCCAGACTCCGCTCAAGTCCGGCGCCTTGGGATCGCCATACCAGCTCAGGCGCTCCGGCGCGGCCGCGTATGCCGTCTGCCCGGGCGCGGGAACCGCGGCGATGAGCGTGGCGGCGAATGCGGTCAGCGCGATCCGAAAGCAGGCGCTCACCACAGGTGTTTTGAAGCTGATCTCCATCCGTCTCCCCTTTGCTTTAAACCAGTCCGGCGATCCGATGCCGGCGCGGCAGCTTGCGCGCACTGTTCATGCCAATCTGCATGTCGCCGATTCTAGCCCCGGCTCCGATGCTGTGACAGATAACAAAATAGGCTGATTGACACGGCTTTGGTATCGACACCGGCGCCGGAACCTGCGGGCGTATAGCGACCGATATGAAGGCCTTATCGGTTTGGCGACTTTGCCATCTGTTGCGCCGCGACGGCCGCGGCTAGGATGCGAACCCGTAGTTGCGTGACAAACGCCGCTGCGCCACACAAAAAAAGGTCCGGCCATGCCTGCCGGCTAACCGGATTAAACGGGAACCAGTCCCGAGGAGATAAGAAAAATGCTTCGAAATATGATGCGGCTGTCAACGGCCCCGTTGGTGATGGCTTTGGCGATCAGCAACGCGTACGCGCAAGCCACGCCGCCCGGGAACACGCCGGCCATCGCGAGCGTAGCGGCGGCGGACGATGCCGCGCCGGTATCGCCGGCGGCAGAGCCTGCGGCCGGCGCGGCGCTGCAGGAGGTGAAGGTCACGGCGACGCGGCGCTTTGTCAACCTGCAAAAGGTGGCCAGCACCGTCAACGTGGTGTCCAATGAGGCGCTGAACAACCTGAATGTGCTGAGCCCAATGGACGTCCAGGGCCTGGTGCCCGGCCTGGCCATGGTGCGCAGCGGCGGCGTGGTGCCGTTCGTGCGCGGCGTCGGCACCAACAACTCCGGTTTTACCACCGAGACGCCGGTCGGTATCTATATCGACGGACTCTATCTCGCCAACTCGGCATCGGGCATGTTCTCGTTTAATAATATCGAGCGCATCGAAGTGCTGAAAGGACCGCAGGGGACGCTGTACGGGCGTAATACCACGGGTGGCCTGATCCACGTGATCACGCGCGACCCGGAGGAAAAAACCCATGTCGATGCGTCCTACACGCGCGCCAATTACAACACCAACACCGTCAATTTCTACGGCTCGACGCCGCTTGGCGACACCCTGTCGATGAATATCGCGTTGAGCTCGACCGACCAGGGCCAGGGCTGGGGGCGCAATGTCGTCACCGGCAACGATAATCTGAAGAGCCGGGAGTCCGGCGCGCAGCTGAAGTTGTTGTGGCGGCCGATGCCCGGTACGCGCGTGACACTGCGCGCGTTTTCCGATTATTCGGATTCGGACCAGGGCTTCTGGAATGCGATTGTGCCCGGCATGGTCGGCAACGACGGCACCGGCTACCTGGGCGAGTACCGCAACGCCGCGCGCCGCGACAATTCGGTACGCATCCACCAGGCCAACGGCGCCTTGAAGGTCGAGCAGGATGTCGGCTTCGCCAACCTGCTCAGCATCACCGGTTACCAGCACAATACATCGCCGGTCAGCTTCACGCAGAATGCCATTCCGGGCAAGCCGACCAGCGCGCAGTCGGCCATCGAGGTCAACCTGTTCGGCGAGAACAAGACCTTCAGCCAGGAGCTGCAGCTCAGTTCCAAGCCGTCGCCGTCGCCCTTGGACTGGATCGCCGGCGCCTTCTATTACGATGACGATACCGTGACGGTACTCGATACCTTTGGCACGTGCGTGGGAACGGTGTGCGCGGCCGCGCCGGTGCCCAACCGGGTGACCGGCAGGCCGACCACCAAGTCCTCTTCGATCTACGCGGACGGCAATTACAAGGTGGCCGACGCGACGCGTTTGACGCTGGGCGTGCGCTACACGCAGGACAAGAAAGGCCTGAGCGGCCTGGCTGAACCGCTGGCCGGCCTGCCCAACACGCCAAGCGTGCTGCCGGCCAGCCTGGTGCTGCACCCTGGCGACCCGTATCCCGGTAATCCGGCCGGCATCCCCACCGAGGTGTCGTTTTCCAAAGTGACGTTCCGCGCGGTGGTGGCGCAGGATTTCACCAAAAATATCAACGGCTATCTGTCGTTCAACCGCGGCTTCAAGGCAGGCGGCTATAACTCGGTCTCGTTCAGCAATCCCGTGTCGAGTCCGGAAATCCTGGACGCCATCGAATTGGGGATGAAATCCGAACTGCTGAACCGCCGGCTGCGCCTCAATGTGTCGGCATTTAACTACCAATACACCGACATCCAGCTGCGCTCGACCGCGCCGCCGGCGCCGGCCGGCGGCAATATCCTGTTCAACGCCGCGGGCGCGCGGGTCAACGGACTGGATGCCGACTTCAAGGCGGTGGTGTCGGAAAGCCTGCACCTCAATGGCGGCCTGGAATACCTGGATGCGAAATACACCAGCTTTGTCGGCGGCACCTGCTCGGCGCCGCGCGCCATCGGCGGCGCGGTACTGGGCGGCGCGACCTCGGCGGCGTGCGATCTGAGCGGACGCCCTGTGGTGAACTCGCCGAAGTTCTCGTATTCGCTCGGCATGGTGTACTACCTGGATATTCCCGACGGACGCCTGTCGCTGGCCTTGAACGATGCCTACAAGTCGGGTTACGCCTTTGTTGCCGACGGCACCATCAACCAGAAGGCGTATCACAATTTCAGCGGATCGCTGAACTGGAAGTCGCCCGACGAGCGCTATGACGTGCAACTGTTCGGGAAAAACCTGGGCGGCGCCTATTACTACACCTCCGCGCAGGGGGCGATTGGCGGCAGTTTCATCTACACCGCCGGCGCGCCGCGCACCTTCGGTATCACGCTTGGCTACCACCTGTAATCTGTAATCTGCAAGGGCAAGCCTGGGTACCGGCTTGCCCGCGCTTAAATAAAGGAAGCATCACCATGACGAAACCATTTCGAAACGTTGCGCTGCGCCGGACCAGGCGCCTGGTCGCGGCCGGCCTGGCGCTGGCCGCCGCATGCGCGGCCCCGGCCCACGCCCAGTTCAACCACGGGCCGTTTGTCCTGGAGGTCCATGCGCTCAATGGCGGGGTGTACTGGCTGACCGGCGGTGCGGCCAACACCGGCTTTATCGTCGGCGACCAGGGCGTCGTGGTGATCGATGCGCAGATGAGCGCCGATAACGCGCGCGCCCAGCTGGCCACGATCGCCAAGGTGACGCCCAAGCCGGTCAACACGCTGGTGATTACGCACTCCGATCCCGACCATATTGGCGGCGCCCCGGCGTATCCGGCCGACACGGTTATCTTCGCCCATGAGAATGCGCGCAGCCAGATCCAGGCGGCGGCGGCCGATCCGAACGGTCCCCCGGTGTCGCGCGCGACCTACCGCGCGCTGCTCAATGATCTTCCCGGCCATACCGTCGGCGCGACCGAAACGGTGACGCTCAATGGCGTGCGGGTGGTGCTGGGCCATGTCGCCCCGGCGCACAGCAGCGCCGACCTGTTCGTCTACCTGCCGGACCAGAAAGTGGTCTTTGCCGGCGATATCATCACCACCAATTTCGGCCAGTATCCCATCATCCATTACGATACCGGCGGTTCCTCGCTCGGCTGGATCGCCGCGGTGAAGGCCATGCTGGCGCTCGATGCGGACACCTACGTTCCTGGCCACGGGCCGATCGAAACCCGGGCCATGCTGCAGGTGCGCCTGCGCGACGCGGAGCAGCGCCGCGAGCAGATCAAAGCCCTGGTCAACCAGAACAAAAGCCTGGCCGAGGTGAAAGCCACGTTGCCCGAGGAGCCGACGAAGCTGCCCTTTCTCAGCTTTGTCGAGTCGACCTATATGGAGCTGACCAGGGGTTACCCGCCCGCCGCCGCACCCTGGACCAACCTGCGCTCGAAATAAGGAGACGCCATGCCAGCAAAAAATCGCCTGATGCGTCTGGCGGCCATTGCCGCCTTCTCGGCCATGCTGCTGCCGGCCGCCGCTGGCGAGCCCCGTGTCCTGGTCTACACCGACCATGAACCGTTGGGTGGAATGCGGACCCAATTCATCCATGATGTACTGCTGCCGGCCATCGAGCGTGAATCGAACGGTCGCCTGAAGATCGACGCCCATTGGGGAGGCGAAGTGGCGAGCGGCCAGGATGCGCTGCGCGTGCTTGGCGAAGGGCGGGGTGCGGACATGGGTATTGTCGTTCCCGAGTACGTGTCCGGCAATTTACCGCTGCATCAGTTGTTCAAAAGCTTCCCCAGCGGTCCCTCCGGCGACCGGCAGCTGGCTTTTTTCCGCCGCGTCGCGGCGGAGATTCCGGCGTTTTCGGCCGAGTTGGACCATGCCAACGTCAGCACGGTGTTTTTCGCCACCGGTTATCCGATGGCCTTCTTCAGCGCCAAGCCCTTGCGCGCGCTGGACGACTTCAGCGGCGGCAAGTGGCGCTCCGCCAGTTTCTGGCACCAGGATTTCCTGCGCAACGCGGGTGCCGTGCCGGTTTCCATCCCCTGGGGGCCGGGCGTTCTCGCGGCCTTGCACGCACGGGAGCTCGACGGCGTGATGGTCAATGTCGACAGCGCCGCTGTGCTCAAGGTCCAGGACGCGGCGCCGAATGTGCTGATCGCCAAGGAGTTGTGGATGGGGCATGCCTATCTGCTGGTGATGAACAAGGCAAGCTGGAACGGCTTGACGCGAGAAGATCGGCAAGCGATCGAACGCGCGGGCGAGTCGGCCTACAAGGTACTTGGCGGCGTGATGGACAGCGGCTTCGACGCCATGCTGGACACGCTGCGCAAAGACGGCGCGACCGTGCGCGTGTTGAGTCCCGGGGAAGTGGCGCGCTGGCGCACCGCGACCCGATACCGGGAGGTCCAGGCCGACTGGGTGAAGACGGTTGCCGTCAAGGGGACACGGGATGCCGGTCCCGTGCTCGAAAAACTCAGGGCGATCCTGGCGGAGCCATAAACCAGGGCAGTGGCACGGTTGCAGGACGTAATCGCTGAGTTTCCCGCATCAGGCCGGAGGATTCGCCATCTTCGACAGGGCGGTCGGACCCGATAGACTGCGCCCATGCTAACAGGAGTGCCTATGGACAACCATCAAACCGAAGTGCTGATCGTCGGCGCGGGACCGGCCAGCCTCGCGCTGGCGATCGAGTTGGGCAGCCGCGCGATTCCGTGCATTGTCGTCGAACGGAACGCGCCCGAGGCCCGCGACCAGCGCGTACAGATCGCCAACGGCCATACCCGCAAACTATTGCATCGCTGGGGCATCGCGGACATATCGCCAGAGCCCATGCTTCCCCCCGACCTTTTGTTGGCGGCCGATTCGCTGGCGCGTGTCGAAAACGCCTGCGATCGCAGTGCGTGCTGCGATCTCCATGACGCCCAGCCTGCCCGCTGGGTTGCGCGGCGTGTGCTGGAGCATGCGCTGCGCGAGCATGCGCGCACGCTGCCGCACGTGCGATTTCGCTTCGGCTGCGAATTGCGCGGCTTTGAACAGGATCAGCATGGCGTACGCAGCATCATCCACGACTGCGGCAGCGGTACCGATTGCGGCATCGCGAGTGCCTATCTCGCCGGTGCCGGGGCGGTGGTGGCGGCGGGGATCGGCGCGCGCATCGAGCGGCCGGCCGGCGACGCGGCGCCCGCTGGCCTGTGCCTGGAGAGCTACAGCGACCGGCGCGTGTTCGTCTGCGGCGGCGGCACGCGCATGCCGTTACCCTTCGACGGCCACACCATGAATCTCGGACTGGCGGACGGCGTCAATCTCGGGTGGAAGCTGGCGGCCGTGCTGCACGGCTGGGGCGGCGCCAGCTTGCTCGATAGTTACCAGGCCGAACGCGGCGCGGTGCACCGGCGCATAGTCGACGGTGCGCCGGCCTGCCTCGCGGCCCTGGATGCGCCATGTCCCGGCGGCATGGAGGAGGGTGCCGCGCCGCAGCGGCGCCTGCGCGGGTCGCCCCGCGGCGGACAGCAAGCCCGGACCCCGCCGCATGCCATAGCGGCGGCACCTGCCTGGATGCTCGACGGCGGTGCGTTGTACGAGGGCTTTGGTCCCGGCTTTACCTTGCTTGCCACGGGGGGCTGGACCACGGCCGATCTCCAGTTGGCGCAACACGATGCCACTACGCTGGGCGTGCCGTTGAGCGTGCTGCGGCCGGCAGTGCCCGGCCTGGCCGCGCTGTATGGCGCACGCCTGGTGCTGATCCGGTCCGACCTGTGCGTGGCCTGGCGCGGGGATGCCTGGCCTTACGAAGGCCGGGCGCTGCTGGAACTGGTCACCGGCCATCGGACATGCACTGAGCATGCCAGCTGTCGGAAATGTTATCGGTGACACGATTTTGCCATCTTCCTCAACGGTGCGCATCGCTTTTACAGTTGCTTCGCTAATGCTCAAGGGCGGCCATGCTGCCCGGGCTTGACGGCGACATAGAGACAACCCAGCGACAACCGAGGACAGCATAGATGAGCACTGACACAGCAACTGCGATCCGCACCTACCGCCAGCTGATTGCCGGCGAGTGGGTCGAAGCCGAAGGCGGCCACACTTTTGACGATATCAACCCCTACACCGGCGGCGTTTTTGCCCGGGTGGCGGCGGGCAGCGGCGCCGATGCGCAGCGCGCCATCGACGCGGCCGAACTTGCCTTTCCGGCCTGGGCGGCGATGGGCGCGCGCGCGCGCCAGGCGCTGTTCCTGAAAGCGGCCGACATCCTGGAGCGCCGCATCGACGAGATCGTACCGGCCATGGCGCAGGAAACCGGCGCCGCGGCGGCATACGCGCGCTTCCAGGCGCAATGGGCAGCGGGATTGCTGCGCCAGGCGGCCGGCTACCCCTACCTGCCTGGCGGCGAGATCGTCCAGTCCGACACGCCCGGCGTGTTCGCGATGGCGATCCGCAAGCCGCTCGGCGTGGTGGCCGGGATCTCGCCATGGAACGGCGCGTTGGCCCTGGGTTTCCGCACGATCGTCTCGCCGCTGGCCTGCGGTAACACCGTGGTGTTGAAACCGTCCGAGGAGGCGCCCTATTGCGCCGGGGTGCTGATGGGAGAAATCATGACCGAGGCCGGTTTCCCGCCCGGCGTGGTGAACGTGGTGACGCACGCGCCGGGACAGGTCGGTCCGGTGGCCGACCGCCTGTTCGAAAGCCGCGCCGTGCGCGCCTATAACTTTACCGGCTCGTCGCGCACTGGCGCGGCGCTGGCGGCGCGCGCCGGCCAGCACCTGAAGCGCATTGCGCTGGAACTGGGTGGCTACAATCCGATGCTGGTGCTGAAGGATGCCGACCTCGATTATTCGGTCGACACGGCCATCTTCGCGTCCTTCTTCCACCAGGGCCAGATTTGCATGAATACCCGCAAAATCCTGGTCGAACGCTCGCGCTACGAGGAATTCGTCAGCAAATTCGCGGCGCGCGCCAAGGCCATCAAGGCGGGCGATCCGGCGGATCCCGCCAACAAGATCGGGCCGCTGATCAACGATCAAGCCGTCGCCAGGGTGAGCGCGGGCATCGCGCAGGGGCTTGCCCAGGGCGCGCGCCTGCTCGCGGGCGGAGCCAGCGTGGGCCGCTGTTTCGAACCCACCGTGCTGGTCGACGTGCCGGCCGGCGCGACTATCCATTGCGAGGAACTGTTCGGGCCGGTGGTGTTGGTCGAGCCCTTCGATACCGAGCAAGAGGCCGTGGCCAAGGCCAACGGCACGGATTACGGGCTGTCGGCGTCGATCATGACCGCCGATGTGTGGAAAGGCGTGACGCTGGGCGGACAGATCCAGGCCGGCATGGTCAACGTCAACGGTCCGACCATGGGCGGCGAGCCGCAGATCCCGTTCGGCGGCGTCAAGGATAGCGGCTGGGCGCGTTTCGGCCGCTGGGCGGTGGACATGTTTACCGACCTCAATCTTGTCACCGTCAGCCAGAACCAGAGAAAGTACCCATTATGAGCATTCGCCCCCTGCCGTTTTACCTGCCCACGCTGCAGATGCCGCGTACCCTGTGCCAGGCCGGCGCCATCGCCTCGCTGCCTGCCGAGCTGGCCGCACTGGGTGTGTGCCGGCCGTTGCTGGTGACTGACCAGGGCATCGTCGCCGCCGGTTTGCTGGCCAGGACGCTGGCCGCCTGCGGCGATACCGGCGCGTTCATCCTGTTCGACGCCGTGACCGAAAACCCGCTGTTCGCCGACGTCGACGATGGCGCGGCGCTGTACCGGAGCCAGGACTGCGACGGCGTCGTGGCCTTGGGCGGCGGCTCGGTGATTGACACCGCCAAGATGATTGCCTTACTAGGAACCAATCCCGGCCTGGCCGCCGACTATGCCGGCGTGCCGGGCGTGGCCCACGGCCCCGCCGCGCCGCTGGTCGTGGTCCCCACCACGGCCGGCACCGGCAGCGAAGCGTCGCCGTCGGCCGGCATCCACCCGGATGCGGTCACCGCGTCGGTGGGCATGAATTCGCGCCACCTGATTCCCCGCGTAGCCATCCTCGACCCCGAGCTGACGGCCGGCCTGCCGGTGCGCCTGACCGCCGCCACCGGCATCGACGCGCTGTCGCACTGCATCGAGGCTTATTTTTCGCGCAAGGATCAGCCGCTGGGTAAGGCCATCGCGCTGGACGGCGTGGCGCGCGTGGCGCGCCATCTGCGGCGCGCGGTCGCCGGCGGCAGCGACATGGCCGCACGCAGCGAGATGATGCTGGCCGCTTTCGGCGGTGGCGTATCGATCGGCATGGGTCTCGGTCCGGCGCACGCGATCGCATTGGCGTGCAGCGACCAGGGTTTCCACCACGGCGTTTTGAGCGGCATTGGACTGGTCGCCACGCTGGACGCGACGGTCATGCATGCGCCGGAAGCGGCCGCCGCGCTGGCCTCGGCGTTCGGGCTGACCTCGGCGGCCGGCCTGGCCGCGGCCATCGCGGCGCTGATGCGCGAGCTCGGCCTGCCGGCCACGCTGGGCGAACTCGGTTATGCGGCGGCCGACGTGCGGGCGCTGGCCGAAGCATCGCACCGTAGCCATTTCAATATCTTCGCTCCTTTCCATCCAAGTGCGGACGAGTACGCCGCGATGATCGCGGCCTCGCTGGGCGTGGCCGTGCCACCGGCCTCGGCGCAGGCAGGGGCGGGCGCCCCGGCCATCACCCGTCACGAACGGCATGGCGCCTGACACGTCGCCATCGATCAAGGAGTATGTCATGCAAACGCGAGATTGGGCGCTGAGCCGGTTCGCCCTGTGCCGCGCCCCGTGGCGCGGCGTGTTGGCCGCAGTCGCTGCGCAGTGGGCGTTCGGCGCGGCCGCTGCTCCTCTTGAGGCGGCGCTGGCCAGTATTCCCACGGATGAGATAGGCAGCCACGCGGCGCTGGCCAGGCAGGCCGTCGCGATGGGCAAGAAGGTTTATAGGGCGCACTGCGCCAACTGCCACGGGGTCAATCTCAAAGGCGTCGCGGGCCGCCATGCGCCGGATCTGGGGGATCGCGCCGTGCTGTATGGCAGCGATAATGTCGATGCCGACCCGGATCAGATTTTCCCCTCCGATATCGAAACCACGATCCGGTACGGCATCCGCGCCAGCCATCCGAAAACCAGGAAACTGGCCGTCATGCCGAGCTTCGCCGGCCTGGTCCCTGGCCAGGAGGGCGGCTTCCCGGTACTGTCGGCGCGGGAGATCGGCGATCTCGTCGAATATCTGACCGGTTTGCAGGGACGCAAGGCCGATGGGCCGGCCATGGCGCGCGGCAAGCTGCTGTTCGAAGGCGGGGGCGGTTGCTTCGACTGTCATGGCCGCAACGGCAAAGGCAATCCCGGCATCGGTGCTACCGACCTGACATCGGCGCACTACCTGTACGGCAACGAGCGCGCAGCCATGGTTGCCTCCATCCGGCAGGGCCGGCAGGGAAGCATGCCGGCCTATGAAAACACGCTGACCGCGGGCGAAATCAAGGCCGCCGCCTACTTTTTGCATACTGTGCAAAGCCAGGCGCGGCGCTAAGCCGGACTGACCGCCATGCAAGCTCGCGCTGCCGTCCCGTTGACCATGCTGTGCTGCGCCATGGGCCAGGCCCTGGCCCATGGCGTGGCGGACGGCGACGCGGCCTTTATCGCCCAAAGCGCCGGTCCGCACATCGTACCGTTCATGTATCTCGGCGCCAAGCATATGGTGACCGGCTACGACCATCTACTGTTCCTGCTCGGCGTAATCTACTGCCTGGAGCATATGCGCGCGGTGGCCCTGTATGTCACCTTGTTCGCCGCCGGCCACAGCGTCACGCTGCTGTCGGGCGTGCTGGGCGGCTTTTCGGTGTCCCCTTGGCTGATCGACGCGATCATCGGCTTGTCGGTCGCCTACAAGGCGTTCGACAATCTCGACAGCTTCCGCACGGTATTCGGCGTCGCGCCGAACCGTAAGTGGGCCGTGTTCATTTTCGGCCTGTTTCACGGCCTGGGCCTGGCCGGCAAGCTGCAGGAACTGCAGTTGTCGCCGCACGGGCTACTGGTCAACCTGCTCGCCTTTCACGTCGGTATCGAGCTTGGCCAGCTGTGCGCCCTGGCGTTGATGCTGGCGCTGCTGGCGGCGCTGCGGCGCGGCGCGGCGCAACGGCCCGGCCGGGCGCTCGCTGTCAACACCCTGCTGATGGCGGCCGGATTCGTCCTGGCTGCCTGCCAGCTCAGTGGCTACTTTCTGCAACAAGGCATCGCTTGATGAATACCGTCTCCGGCAGCGCGCCACCCACGCGTAAAACACTGGCACTCTGCGTCGCGGCGGCGGCGGCCGCGGCGACATTGCTGATGCTGGCGGTGATCCTGCCGGCGGAATTCCACTACGATCCGCTCGGGATCGGCAAAGCGACAGGCTTGCTCGGGCTGTCCGCGCCGGCCGCGGGGCGGCCGCCACCGGGCGGCGCGGCGGTCGCCGCCGCGGTTGCGCGATTCTATCCAGGGACATTGCGCAGCGACACCGTCGTCATTCCCCTGGCGGCGGCTGGCGACCGCGCGCATGGCGACGAACGGGAATGGAAAGTGCGCATGCGCACTGGCCAGACGCTGGTGTACAGCTGGACCGTCGCCGCGCCTGAAGGGGAATTCTATGCCGACTTCCATGGCCAGTCCGATCCGGTCCCCAAGGTACTGGTGCAAAGCTATCGCCAAGGTATGGAAACGGCATCGCACGGCGCGCTGACCGCACCCTTCGACGGCATCCACGGCTGGTTCCTGCAAAACCAGTCGGCCCGGCCGGTGGTGGTGCATCTGACGCTGAGCGGCTTTTATAACATGCGCCCCGATCCCTACGCCCCGGAGTAGCGCGCCGCCGGCACCACCGGTTTTCGCACCAGCCATGCCGGCGCGGGGCGAGACTGTTTCGATAACGGGACTGTATCAGTTCAGCGATTCTGCCATCTTTCAGGCATGCCAGGTGCTGCGTATAGTTTTTGAAAATAGCCCGCCGGAACGACAGCGACACCGCGCGGCGGGCCGTAAATGTCTGGTAACGCCCTTGTAACGTCCCGGTAACGTAGCAAACAGGCGAGGGTACGGTAAATAACATGACAGGGACCGTTGTGGGAAATATCGTTCCCATTCCAACACATCAACACGGAGACCGCTTTCATGCACACCTTTGATCCATTCGATACGATGCCCCGGGGAGAGACTAATGATTGACCAATTTTGCGACTGGCTTGCGGAAGGGGCGCTCAGCCACGCGTTGCAAGCGACCTCTTGGGCAGTGCCCTTGATACAAACCATCCACATCCTCGGCATCGCCGTAGTGCTGTCGTCGATGGCCATGCTGGGCTTGCGCATGACCGGCCTGGCCTATCGCAGCCAGGCCATCGCAGAGGTCGGCGCGCGCTTGCTGCCATGGATGTGGCGTGCGCTGCCGGTGATGGTCGTTACCGGCGCCTTGCTGATTATCGCCGAGCCCAAGCGCTCGTTACCGAACGCCGCTTTCCAGTTCAAGATGCTGATGCTGCTGGCCATGGTCGCCGTGTCGCTCATTATCGGGCGCGCCATCGCCATCGCCACCGCCGCCGCCGGACGACAGGGCGATGCCGTGCTGCGCGACACCGCGCAGGCCAAATTGATCGGACTGACCGTTTTGATCGCGTGGACCGGCATCGTGGTTGCCGGCCGCTGGATCGCCTATATTTGAGGATGGCTGCCATGGACTTGATGTTAGAAATGTGTAAATGGCTGGAGCAGACCAGGTTCGCCGAAGCCATCCAGGAATCGGAATGGATGTTCCCCGCGCTTGAAAGCGTGCATGTGCTGGCGCTGACCATTGTGATGGGTTCGATCGCGATGCTCGACCTGCGGCTGTTGGGCCTGTTTTCCCGCGGCCGCAAGGTCACCGTGGTGTCGGACGAAACGCTGCCCTGGACCTGGATCGCCTTTGTTTGCGCGGTGTTCAGCGGGGCCATGATGTTTACGGCGAAAGCGGTGTCGTATTTCCAGAACTGGCCGTTCCGGTTCAAGGTGCTGCTGCTGGCGCTGGCCGGGATCAATATGCTGTATTTCCACTTCAACGCCTACAGTGGCGTGGCGAGCTGGAACGAAGGCGCGACGCCGCGCGCAGCCAGGACCGCCGCCGCCTTGTCGCTGCTGCTATGGGTGTCGATCGTGACCTTGGGCCGCTGGATCGGCTTCACGACCAAATGACGGCCTGGCGCGACATGGACCGGCAAGCCACCCCGCGCGAGCCGGGTTCGCCGCGCCGTTCCTTCATCGCGCTGGCCTTCGGCGCGCTTGTCGGGTTGGGCCTGGCCGGTTACGGCTTGTTCAGCGCACCGTCCGGCGGGCATGCCGGGCTGCCGCCGGACGCGGTGGCCCGCGTCAACGATGGCCTGATCCTGGCCGCCGACTTCCGCGCGCAAACCGAGGCCCTGTACGATACGGCCTTCGATCGCAGCACCGCGGCGCAGCGCAAGGAAGTGCTCGACAGTATGGTCGCGGAGGAATTGCTGGTGCAGCGTGGCCTGGAAATCGGCATGCCCGCCACCAGCGCCGAGGTGCGCGAGGCGCTGGTGGCGGCCGTCAACCGGCAAAGCGCGACCGATGCGGAGGCCCACCCGCCGACCGAACAGCAACTGCGCGACTACCACGCGCGCCATCCCGAGCGCTATGTGACGGTCGGCACGATGACGGTGGCCGAGCTGTCCGTGCCCTTGTCCGGCGCGATGTCCGCCGAGGCCGCGCTCGGCGTCGCGCGGCGGGCGGCGCAGGATTTGCGCGCCGGCGCGCCGCTGGCGCACACGCTTGTGAAATACGCACTGCGCGCGAACCCGAACGTGGGCCGGGAGGCGCAGATCGATGTCGCCGTCGCGCGCTTCCTGGGACCCGTGCTGTTCGCCGAGGCCGGCAAGTTGAAGGCCGGTGGCGTCAGCGATCCGGTCCTCGCCGAGGATGGCGCGCACCTGCTTTATTGCACCAGCCGCAGCCCCGCCGTGGCGCAGGATTTCGCCACCACAAGGGAGCGGGTCCTGGCGGACTTTACGCGCGAAACCAGCTTGCGCCTGCAGAAAGAATATGTCCGCTTCCTGCGCGACAAGGCCAACGTCGTGGTCGGCGCGCCATGAAGCCGGTGCGCCGTGCCGCCGCGATGCCGGCCTGGATCTGGATCTGGCTCTTGCCGCTGTTGTGGTGTTGCCTGGCGCCGGCGTCGGCGCACACGCGCAGCGAGAGTTTCCTGATCGCCGAGGTCGAACCCGGCGGCGTGCGCCTGACTATCACGCTGCCCGACATCGAGGCGGCGCGCCTGGCTCCGGCGGGTACGCGCCCCACCGATGCCCGGCTCGCCGCCTATTTTGCCGGGCATATCTTCGTCAAGGCCGATGGCCATGATTGCGCTGCCGGTGGCGCTGCCCAGGCCCTGTCCGCCAACCAGGGCTTTCGGCGCCTCGCATTCCTGTTCCGCTGTGGCGAAGGAAAGTCGCTGGCGATCCGCTCCGACGCCTTCTTCGACATCGTTCCCTCGCATGTGATGTTCGCCCGCATCAGGCTGGTGCGCGAAGGCGAACAAAAGCTCATCGAGCAGCTGATCGACAACGACCGGCGCGTCCTGGCGCTCGATGGCGCTGCCGCTGGCGGCACGCTGCAAAGCGCCAGCTTCCTTGAATATATTGCGCTCGGGGTCGAACATATCTTGACCGGTCCCGACCATCTGGCGTTCGTGCTCGGATTCGTCCTGATTTCGCGCCGCCTGCGCGACCTGGTGATGGTCATCACCGGCTTTACGCTGGGCCATAGCGTCACACTGGGCCTGGCGGTGACGGGCTGGCTCGATCCCCGGCCCGAGTTCATCGACGTCCTGATCGCCCTGACGATCGCCCTGATCGGCGCCGAGAACTTCGTGGCCGCGACCGGGCGCGCGGTTGCCGTCGCCGCTGGCGCCGGGCTGCTGCTGATGGCGATGACTGTATTGAAACTGGCGGGCCCGGGTCTGCTGCCGGTGCCGCTGCTGGCGGGCGCGGCGCTGTTCGCGTTTTGCTACCTGATGATGGCGGGCCGCATCGAGGACAGCGCCAGATTGCGGCTTGTGGTGACGCTGGTATTCGGCCTGATCCATGGCTTCGCGTTCGCCAAGGACTTGATCGAATTGCAGCTGCCCGCCGGGCGCATGGCGGAACTGCTGTTCGGCTTCAATCTGGGCGTGGAGATCGGCCAGATGTCGGTGGTGGCCATGATGGTGCTGCTGGCGGCAGGCCTTGCAAGGCTGCGTTTGGCGCCGCCGCGCGCCATCGTGGTCGATGTGTTTTCCGCCGCGCTGGTCGGACTGGGACTGTACTGGCTGATCGGCAGGACCTACGCCGCCTAGCGGCTCAGCGGTAAGCCTTCCAGATTTTTTCCTCCTTGAGCGGCGACGCCAGCAGCAGGTTGCCGCCGATATTGAGCCGCTTGATGCCGTCCACCTCGTACAGGGCCTCGAACGCGGCGGTGGGGCCGGCCTTGCGCAGCAGCGTTTCCAGCGTGGCGCGGTTTGCCGTCGCTTCTGCCGTTTGCATCACGCCGATGTCGCGCATGCCGGATACGATCACGATGCGGTTGCCATCGGGACCCTCGAATGTCGAGAAATAGCCGTAGTCGCGGCTCTTGCCGGCGGTGTTGTCCGGACCGCCTTGCTGGCTGACATAACGGCGCTGGCCGCCGGCGTCGATCAATTCATCGAATGTCTCGCCGATGCGGAAGCGGGATGCGGCGAATACCGGCTCGCGCAGGATGCCCAGGCCACTCAAATAGCCGACATAGACGATATTGGCCTGTTTCAGCATGCCTGGCGTCAGGTTCGAGGCCATCACGACACGCACGCGCTCGCGCTCTTTCGCGGTCGGCGCCAGTAGCGGCAGCAGGTCGCGCAGCACGTAGGGCACCGCGATTGGCAGGTAGGACAGGTGCAGGTCCTGGTATTTGCCGATCAGTTCCGGATGGCGCATGACATGTTCGCTGAGATCGTCGTGCGAATTGATCGCATACTCCCGCACCAGCCGGTCGGTCCCCTTGGACCGGTCGATTTCGCCAAAAATATAATAGTCGCCGACCGCCACCACGGTGGTGCGGCCATTGTTCAGCAATGCGCTCCACGGCGCGCTATGGCGCAGGGCCGTGAAATCGTCATCCGGCTTGTACTGGCGGCTGACGCCCCACCATGCCATGCCGTTCAATAACGCCGCGGCGGCCCCCAGGAGCAGCCAGGTCCGCGGTTGCGGCCAGGTACGGCCTGTCCGCCGCTCTGGCGCCCGTTCGGGCGCCGGCGCAAAGGCCGGTTCATAGGCCGGCTCGGGTGCCGGCGGTGCTGCCGCCGCCACCGCTTCGACCACCAGGCGATATTCTCCCTTCGGTATCGCCAGGCGTTCCGGCTCCTCCTTGCCGGCGCCGGCGTAGAACTCGTCGAGCTTTTTGCGCAGGCGGTGGATATAGACCCGCACGGCGGCATCCTGCGACAGGTCGAAATTGGGGTCCTTGTTGAAGACGGCGACCGCGATTTCGATTTCTTTCGGCGCGGTGCCGGCGCGTGCACCGGCCAGCAGGAATTCGAACAGTTTCAGCAGCATTCCAGGCTTGCCCAGGGCATTGCCGGCCCGTAGCAATTGGGCATGGTGTTCGAACGGGTCGTTGTGTTTCATGTGTAACGTACTTGTAACGCCCCTGTAACGTACGGGACGCGCAGGAAACGGTAAATAACATGACGGTCGGGGACCGTCGAAATATAGTCTGGCCTGCTCTGGTCGGCGGCGGGTGCCGCACGGCCGGTGACACGATATCACACTAGAAAAATCCGGTGGAGAGACCGCAAGGTTTTCCGCTTGAATTCGGCAGGCATGGAGATGAATGATGAACAAATCAGGCAGCACGATCAAAACGATGACCCCACTAATCATGGCGGGCACCGCCATCATGGCGGCAGGCGGCGCCTATGCGGAGGAGGCCGCCGATGTGCCGCAGGGACTGGAACGGGTCGTGGTCAGCGCGGCCAAAACGCGTGACCTGCTTGGCATTGCGACAACGTCCAGCCAGGGACTGGTTACGGCGCAGGAATTGGAATTGCGCCCGGTGTACCGCGTCGGCCAGTTGCTCGAATCGGTACCGGGCTTGGTGGTGACCGCCCATTCGGGGGACGGCAAGGCGAACCAGTATTTGATGCGGGGATTTAACCTGGACCATGGCACCGACCTGGCGACCTATGTCGACGGCATGCCGGTCAATGGGCGCACGCACACGCACGGCCAGGGCTATACCGACGTGAATTTCCTGATACCGGAACTGGCCGGCGGAGTGGAATATACCAAGGGTCCCTATTTTGCCAGCGAGGGCGATTTTTCCTCGGTGGGCACGGCCCGCATCAAGTACCGCGACACGGTCGATAACCAGCTCGCGCTGACCACCGGCACCGTGGGCGACCGGCGCCTGTATGGCGGCGCTACCATGCAGCTCGACCATGGACGCTTGCTCGGCGCGGCCGAACTGGTGCGGCTGGATGGCCCCTGGGATAATCCGGACCGGATGCGCAAAGCAAACGCGGTGTTGCGCTATAGCGCGGGCAGCCCCGCCGACGGCGTCGCGCTGACGGCCATGGCTTACCGCAATCGTTGGGACGCCACGACGGACCAGCCGGCAAGGGCGGTGGCGCAAGGCTTGATCGGCCGCTTCGGCTCGCTCGATCCTTCCGATGGCGGCGAGGCGGAACGCTACAGCCTGTCGGGCCGTTACGCGCGCTCCTTCGATGGCTGGCATCTGAAAGCCAATGCCTACGCGATTCACTCCAGGCTGACATTGTGGAACAACTTCACCCATCTGCTGGACGACCCGCTGAACGGCGACCAGCACGGGCAAAACGACCACCGCGCGGTATGGGGCGGCGAATCCAGCCTGAGTCATACCGGATTGCTGCTGGGCTCGGACAGCATCACCACGTTAGGCGTGCAGACCAGGAACGACCATATCGACGTGGATCTGCAGCATACGGCGCGCCGCCAGGCGCTGTCGGTGGACCGCGCGAACCGGGTATGGGAAAACAGCGTCGGCCTCTACGCTGAAAACACCACCAGCTGGACGCCGTGGTTGCGCTCCGTGATCGGGGGGAGGGAAGATTATTTCCATACCCGCGACAAGGATCTGGTGTTGCCCGCCAACAGTGGCAGCCAGCGCAAGGCATTGTTCCAGCCCAAGCTCAACCTGATTTTCTCGCCGCTGGAGAAGACCGAGTTCTACCTGAGCGCCGGTACCGGCTTTCATTCCAACGATGCCCGCAGCGGCCTCGACGAGAGCGGCAGCTATGTGCGTGCGCCGCTGCTGGTGAAGTCGCGGGGCAGCGAGGTCGGCATGCGTTCGACCTGTTTGCCGGGACTGGATTTCTCGGCCACGCTGTTCCGGATCGATTTCGACTCGGAACTGATCTATAACGGCGACGCCGGCGCGACCGAAGCGGGCCGGGCCAGCCACCGCACCGGCGTGGAGGTCAGCGGACAGTACCGTCCGACCACGTGGCTGGCGCTGAACGCCAACGTCGCGATGGCGCGCGCGCGCTACAAGGACAACGATCCGGCCGGCGATCATATCGAGGACGCGCCGGACCTGGTCGCATCGGCCGGCATCCTGGTGGACCATGCAGGTCCATGGTCGGGTGCGCTGACCTTCCGCAAGCTGGGTCCCCATCCTTTAAATACCGACAACAGCGTGCGCTCCGGCGGCTATTCCGAATGGGCCGCCGCCGTCGGCTACAGCCTGTCGCCGACCTTGAAAGTGCGGCTCGACGTGTTCAACCTGTTCAACGCCAGGACCAATGCGGCCGACTATTACTATACGTCGCGACTGGCCGGCGAACCGGCGGCCGGCGTGGACGACCGGCACTCCCATCCGCTGGAGCCGCGTTCGGCGCGCATTACGCTGAGCAAGGCGTTTTAAGCAATTGTTCCCCTGCCCGACGTTAATGCCGTTAAGTTAAGGCCACAGACCGTAGATCTGTCATTCCCGCGCAGGCGGGAATCCCATTTTAGAGTCGCAAACGGCGCAAAAAGATGGGATTCCCGCCTGCGCGGGAATGACAAACTAGGCGCCAACTTAACGGCATTACTGCCCGACGTGGACGGTGCGCTCGAAGCGATCGCCCATGCCTACGACGTTCTGTCCACCGACGGCGTGGTATTGCTGGTGAACGTCAATGGAATCTATCTCGGCGATGCCGTGTCCGACCCGGTCATGGCCGAGCTCAACCGGCGCCGGGCGGTGACGGATGCACTGGCAGCGGCGGCGAGGCGCGCCATGTCTATCATGGCTACGGAAGTATCTGGCCGGGCCGCGGCATCCCGTCGCATGGCCATTCCAGCCGAGGAATGGACCGGTTGCCGGGTAGCGCGCGTCGGCCCGGGCCTCATTCGACTTTGGAAATCCACTGATTGAGTTTGCCCGCGATTTCCAGGCTGTTTTTCTCAAGCATCATCATGTGGCCGTTGCCAAAGATGCCGTGCTGTTCCAGCCGCCAGAAGTCGTTATTGACGCCCGCTTGCGCCAGGTAGGCGTGCGTGCAATGGTCGAAGCTGGCGTGGTAGGACGCTTCCGTTGTCACGATCAGCACCGGCAGGCCGGCCAGGCGCGTCAGCTTGCGCGCCGGCTCGGCTTGCGCCCAGCATTTGAGCTGAGCCGCTCCCGCCGCCTCGGCCTGCTCGACGAAACGTAGCGCTTCCCCGGGCGCCAGCGCCGGCGCATAGGTCAAGGGAGTGTCGCTCAAGCCGTAGGCCCGCGCCTTGCCGCCGCGCGCCGGCATGACCGGCGGGCCGTTCGGCTCCAGCGCCACGATACCTTTTACCAGGTCGCGGCGCGCATCGGCGATCAGCCAGCCGAAGGTGCCGGACTGCGAATGGGTTACCAGGATCGCCGGTCCGATCCTGTCGAGCAGCGCGGCGCCGGCGGCTTGCACCAGCGGCTGCGCCGCGGCGTCATTCAAATAATCGACCTGGGTGGCGAAGAAGGCGTCGAACACCGGGTCGCCGCGCCGCCCTTTGCCGGCGCCGGCGCCCGGCCACTGCGTATGCTTGCGCGCCTGCGGCCAGTTACCCAGTTCGCTGGTGGCCGTAAAATATTTTTCGACCATCTCCACCGGCGCCGTCTCCAGCGGACCGTTGATGCCGGCATGCCAGGCGGAGCGCCCGCGCGCCGGCTGGTCGACCACGTAGACCTGGTAGCCCTGCGCGACGAAATACTGCGCCCAGCCCATGCGGTTGTCCGGCGTCTTGAGCCAGTTGCTCGCCGTCTGGCCGCCGCCGTGGATGAAGACCAGCGGATACTTGCGGGTGATGCGGCGTGGCTGCAGCACTTCGACATACATCTGGCCTTGCATCACGGTCTTGCCGGCATCGGCGACATAGCTGCCGCCGACATGAAATTCGCTGCGCAATGCATCCGTGTAGCCGTCGGGAAGGGCGGTCTCGGGTCCGGCCAGCGCAATGCCTGCGATGGCGGCCAGCAGCCATCCGAGGTGTCGTTTGAATGTCATGCTATCTCCTGTAAATAGGTCTTATTGGTATCGACGGGGCGGCGGGCCGCCCCGGGCCGGATGCTATTTGCTGTCGGCCGCGTAGCCGTCGCGTGCATGCACCCCGTGGCGCGGTGCCAGGTCATCGGTGATTTCCTCGTAGGCGCGTCCCCTGGAGCGCGGGCCGAACGACAGTATCACCATCGCGCTGAACAGCAGCAGCGCCGTGATCAGCGTGAACACGCCGCTGACGCCAAATTGCAGCAGGGTGAACGCGATCAGGTAGCTGCTGAGCGCACTGGCCAAGCGCGTGATCGAATAGATGAAACCGACGGCGCGGGCGCGCACGTGGGTTGGAAACAGTTCGCTGCGGTAGGTATGCGCCGCGGTCGACTTGATCTCGATCGCGATGGTCAGCAGCACGCCAAACAGGATCCACATGGCGCCGCTGTCCTGGCGCGCGAACAGCAGGCCGAACGCGGCGCCGGCCACGCCGGCGATCGCCACCTGCCACTTGCGCTCGATCCTGTCGGCGAACAGGGCGCCGATCAGCGGTGCGCACGGATAGGCGATGCCGATGGCGGCCATGTACAGCAGCGAATGGCGCAATTCCACGCCCTGGTGCGCCAGCAGGGTCGGCGCCCAGTGCGAAAAGCCGTAGAAGGCGATCGAACTGGCCGCGTCCACCGCCAGCAGCATGAAGACGCGGCGCCGGTGCGGCCGCTGGAACAGGTCCGCGTAGGTGGCGGCGCGCTGCTGCGGCGCCGGTGACGCCGCCGTCTGCAAGGCCGCCTGCGGGCGCAGCGTGCCGCCGCTGGCCAGCACATACTGTTCCAGTTCCTCGACGATGCGCGCCGCTTCCGCCGCGTGCCCGTTGGCCGCCAGCCAGCGCGGCGATTCGGGCAGGCCGCGCCGTATCAGCATGACGACCACGCCGCCGATCGCCGGCGCCAGCGCCACCCAGCGCCAGCCCGGCATATCGAACCAGACGTGCGGCGCGGCGACGTTGGCGAACACGCCGGCCACGGGAATGGCGCACATCTGCACGAATTTGCTGATCGAGAAAACGCGGCCGCGCAAATGCTTGGGCGTGATCTCGGCCAGGTAGCATTCGATCACCACCAGTTCCAGCCCTAGGCCGATGCCGGCGATGAAGCGCCAGGTGCAGATGGCGAGGGCGCTGGTCTGGAACGCCATCATCGCCGTCGCCACCGAGTACCACAGCAGCGAAGCGATGAACAGGCGCCGCCGGCTGTAGCGGTCGGCCACGCCGGCGAATCCGAACGCACCGGCGAACAGGCCCATCATGGTCAAGAAGGCGAAAGTGGCCTGGTCGGGCATGCCGAACATGCCGCCCGCGCCCTTTTGAAAGACGCCGGCGGCCACCAGCATCGGGCTCAGCAGCGCCGTCAGCGCCAGGTCGTAGACTTCGAAGAAGCCGCCCAGCGACAGTTTGCCGATCCACAGCCACAGTCTGGCATTGCCGGGAATGCGGTCCAGGCGGACCGAGATATCGTTCGATGATTCAATTGTTTGCATGGCTGCTGGCTCCGAGGGGAAACGCGGTACGTGCGCCGGGATTATTGGACGACGATGTCGAGCAGGGGCACATATTGTTGGCCGCCATAACAGTCATTGTCGCCCGGATCGCACTGGATGGTCGGGCGCGGCATCGAGATTTTCAGCGCCAGCGCGCTGTCGTGGTAGACCAGCAGAATATCCTGCTCGGCAACGCCGTACAGTTTGCTCAGCATCGCCGGCGTGATCGGGCGCGCCTGCTTGATGCGGGCGTAATTGTCCGCGCTGCTGCACATGAAATCGAAGGTCAGCATGAAGGGGCCGGCGTTCTTGGATCGGATCAGGCTGCACAGGTCGAACATGGTGCTCATGCTGGGTTCTCCATCTGGATGTTGATCATTTCGGTACGGAACATTTCGCACGGGTGGTCCGGCGCCACGACGTGGTTGACGCTGAAGCGGTAACTGGCGCCGCGCTCGATTTCCGGCGGAGAGTATGGGTAGGCGATGCTGCTGATGATGCCTTCGTATTCCGGCACCGGCAGGTGCGCGCTGACATGCGCGACAAAGCTGGCGATCTTGCTCGCCAGCGCCTGGGTCGGCGCGGTGATGGTGATCAGCACGCCCACTTCGTGCACCGGCTGGTTGCGCGCCGGGTCGTTGGCGCCGAGCACGCCGTCGCGGCCGTAGATCCGGTAATGGATATCGTAATCTCCCTTTTGCAGCTGGCCGCCGAACAGGTCGGCGATGCGCGCATCAAAATAAGCGCCGGCCCGCGGCAGCAGGCTGTCCAGGCCCTTGATGATGTGCGGATCGCGGATGCCGCCGATGATCACGGTCTGGTAGCCGGCCGATTCGGCGCCTTCGAGCTTGATGGTATAGCGTTCGGCCGGATGGAAGCGCGAGCCGGTGACGCGCACCGCGCGCGGCGACAGCGCGGCATACTGCGCGTGTTCCGTGTCGATCACGCCGGACGGCTCCGTCAGCAGGAAGGGATTGGCGTTTTCGTACAGTGTGTGGGCGGCGATGCCGCGCGGCGTGCAGCGCGCTTCCGGGTCCAGTGGTTCGATATCGAAATGGTCGTCGCGGATGGTGGCGATCATGCCATCGGCGGCCGGCACCACGGCGCAGGCCGCGCCGCATTCCAGCGTCTTGGCGGCGTGCCAGGCCAGGCCCGGGTCGAAGCCGCGCATCACCGGCACCACGGCGAACAGCGCCGAGTCGCTGGCGCGGCCGGCCAGCACCACTTGCGCGCCGTCGCGCAGCGCCGCCTCGATCGGCTCGGTGCCCATCATGCCGACCACGTGGCTGCGGTCCCAGACGCCGGCGTCGATGTCCGGCGCGCCGGCCAGCGGCGCGATGCGTCCCTGCGCCCAGCGCTGGTGCAGGTAGGCCGGCGACTGGTCCGACTTGATCGCCGCCAGCTGGAAGGACAATTTTTCCTCGGCGGCGATTTCGCGCGCGATCTCGACCATCCAGTCGACGCCGCTGTCGCGGCCGCTGGTGCCGCAGGAGCCGATAATCAACGGCACTTGCAGTTCGTCGCGCGCGAGCAGCAGCAGGCGCAGGTCGCGCTTGCAGGCTTCGCGCGACAGTTTCGGCTTGCCGCTGCCGAGGGCGGCGGGACCGGAATCGGTCGATCCTGCGTCGCAGGCGATGACGTCCGGCTTGAGCGAGATGCCGCGCTTGAGCGATTCGGGCTTGAAGCCGCTACCCAGGCAACCATTGCCTGCCATGATGCGTATTTCCATTTTGTACTCCAGCTAAGAAAGAAAATTGAGGTGTTATCTGCACAGGAGGGACCATATCGAGGCCGTCCCCAATGCCGTTAAATTAAAGCCACAGACCGCGGAGCTGTCATTCCCGCGAAGGCGGGAATCCCATTTTTTGCGCCGTTTGCGACTCTTCTAAATGGGATTCCCGCCTTCGCGGGAATGACAGATCTACCGTCCGTGGCTTTAACTTAGCTGTCCCATGGTCCGGCGCCGCCAGCCTGCCGCGTTAAAACCGTTTGCCGACGCTGAACGTCAGGTAATCGCGGTCGCGGCGGGAGTTGAACTGGCCATCCCAGGTATTGATCACGCTGGCGCTGGCGAACACGCCGCCGGCGAAGGTCGCGTCCAGTGCCACGCGCAGCGTCTTGCGGTCCTGTACGAAGGCGTAGTCGTAGGACCAGCCATGCACGTCATGCCCGAACAGCACCGACGGTTGCAGTTTCAAGATGCCCGGCAGCGGGTCGCGCCATTCGGCGCCGGCGCGCAGGCGGTAGCTCCAGGCGGTCGGCGTGACATAGCCGATGTTGCCGGCGCAGTCGGCCGGCACGTCGCAGGCGTCGCTCACTTCCGGGCGGCCGAAGTGCAGCAGGGAGACATCGGGCAGGCCGTTCACATGCTTGACCGAAGCTTCCGCTTCGATGAAGGCGCTGGTGCTGGCGGTGAGCCTGTCGAAGGTCTTGCGCACGCCGGACTGCCACTGCGAAACCGTGAAGCGCCGGTAGCCGTGGAACAGCGAGTGATTGGGCGCGGCCGCCAGTTGCGGACCGAGTACGCCGCCCGCGCCCAGGCCCGCCGCCAGCAGGTCGCTGGTGTTCAGTTGCACCGGCTGGCGGCCGGTCACGCTCGCTTCATTGGTCCAGGTCACGTTCGCCGGCGCGAAGCGCGTCGTGGTGCTGAGCGCCAGCAGGTTCTTGTCGCCCGGGTATTCGATCGCATAGCGGCCGCCGCTGGCCGGGCCGAGTCCCGTGCCTTTCAGGCTGCTGGTGTAACCGTCGCGCGAGTCGTAATGTGCGTAAAAGGCGGTGACGCGGGTGTTGATGGCGGCGGCCTGGTAAGTCGTGGAGACGCCGAACTGGTCCGGCCTGGCCGCGGGCGTCACGTCCTCGCCGCGTGAAAAATAAATGCCGCGCGCGGTGTTTTGCGCCTGCGTCAGCTTGCTGCTGTAAAACACGCGCTCGCAGCCGGGCTGCGAATAATCTGTGCTGGACAGGAAGGTGCCGCAGCCGTTGGCGACCGAATGTTCCGGCGCCAGTTGCCAGAAGCCTTCCACGCGCCAGGCCGGGTTCAGGTCCAGCCGGGCGGTGGCGGCCCAGACGGGGATGATGCCTTCCTCGCGCAGCGCGCCGGGGCGGGTGGAGCCGGGCACGTTGCGCACCTCCAGGTCGCGCAGGCCGCCGGAAAAGCCGAACTCCGTCATCCGTTCCAGCTGCATGCGTCCCAGGCGCCAGGCCAGCGTCCCGGCGCCGCCCTGGTGGCTGCCATACGCATAGGCGTTGAGCAGGGCGATGCCATCAAAACGCGCTTCCGGATCGAAGCCGTGGTCCGACAGCGGGCCGGGCAGGTAATTGTTCGGGTTGTTTCCCTGCGGGACAGCGTGGTGCAGCAGGTTGTCGTCGTACCAGGCGTGGGCGCTGGCGGCGACGCCGTAACCGCCGCTGTGTTTCAGGTCCAGCGCCAGCACGCCCTGCACCACGCGGCTGAAGGTGTCGCCGTTCAGGTAATTCAGGTTGCCGTCGTCGCTGTTGGTGGCGCCGCCGGCGCGCAGCGTGCTTTTTTGCGCGCTGTTGCGGATCGCGGTGCCGACGCTGACGGCGCCGCGCGCGGCCACGCTCCAGCCTTGCTCCGGTTGCGCGGCCGCCGCCCGGACGACGGTTTCGCTGCGGTTCAGCGCCGGATCCAGCTCCTGCGCCTGCAACGGCCACGCCGCGCACAGCGATACGGCCGGGGCCAGCCACATGATTGGCTTGTTCATCTTGTCTCCTTATATTGATTATATGTAGTCAATGTGTATGACACTGGCTGCAATTTATTCCTCTGTGCTACCATAGTCAATCTTGATTTTTTTAATCAATCATCAGCCAGAGGGCCTATGGAGCAGGACGAGTTGTATCTGTCGGCGAAGGACGCGGCCGAAATGCTGGGGGTCGGCATGCAGACGCTGTATGCCTATGTCAGCCGCAAGATGTTGCGTTCCGAGCGCATCGAGGGTTCGCGCGCGCGCCGCTACTGGCGCGCCGATGTCGAGCGGCTGTCGGGCAAGCCGGTGGCGACGGTGGCGCCGGCGGCGGAAAGCGAATTGGCGACCGAGTCGCGCATCACGCTCATCACCGGCAACCGCCTGTTTTTCCGTGGCCAGGACGTCCTGGTGCTGGCGCGAGAGGGCACGCTGGAATCGGTGGCCGGCTTGCTGTGGCAGGTCGATCCGGCCGCCGTCTTCAGCGCGCCGGCGCCACCGGTGCCGCAATTTACGGCCGCGCTGCGCGAAAGCCTGTCCAGCCTGGGCGTGCTGGAGCGCGCGATCGCGCTGTTCCCGCTGGTGGAGCGCTCCGACCCGCGCGCCTACGACCTGTCGCCGGCCGGCTACGCGCGTACCGGGGCCGACGTGTTGCGCTGGTTCGCGGCCCTGGTGGTCGGCGCCGACGGGCCGGCCAGCGGGCCGCTGCACCTGTTCGTGGCGCGCGCGATGGATGCGCCGCCCGGTTTCGAGGAAGTGATACGGCAGTTGCTGGTGCTGGCGGCGGACCACGAATTCGATCCGATCACCTACGCGGTGCGGGCTGTCGCCAATGTCGGCGTGACGCCGTTCCAGGCCGTCACGGCCGGACTGATTGCGTCGCAGGGACAGCGTTTCCGGTCGGAGCGCTACGGCGTGGTGACGCGCTTCATGAACGAGATACTCAATGGCGGCGACGGCGCGTCCGCCGTGGTGAACCGGCTGCGCGATGGCGAAAGCCTGCCGGGCTTCCATGCGCCGCTCAGTCAGCAAGACCCGCGCACCAGCGTGATGATGGCGGCGCTGGCGCGCGCGCTGCCGGACGATCCCCTGTTACGGCGCCTGCAGGAAGCCGGGCGCGCCGCCGCCGAGGTGGCGCAGTGCTCGATGGATTTTATTTTGCCGGCGCTGTTCGTCGGCCACCGGCTCGGATTGCACAGCGACGAACTGGCGATCGCGTCGATCGGGCGCATGGTGGGGTGGGTCGCGCACGCGATGGAGCAGTACCACGACCACCCGCTGACGCGCCCACGCGCGAAATATGTCGGCCTGCTGCCGGAGTAAGCGGCACGGGCTTTATCTTTTGCCCGAACCGGATGCAAGAATGAAATCAGGCATTGCGCGTGCGCGCCAGCATCCGCGCCGTGTCGCGCAGCGGCGCCATCCCGAACAGGCGCGCATATTCGCGGCTGAACTGGGTCGCGCTCTCGTAGCCGACATCGTACGCTGCGGCCGCCACGCTGCGGCCCTTGGCCACCATCAGCGTGCGCGCGTGCATCAGGCGGATGCGCTTCTGGTACTGCACCGGGCTCAATGAGGTCGCAGCTTTGAAATGGCGGTGAAACGCCGACACGCTCATCGCCGCCTTACCCGCCAGCGTCTCGACGCGCAGCGGTAAATTGAAATCGCGCCGGATCAATGCGATGGCTGCCGCCAGGCGCGCCATGGCGCTGTCGGGCGCCGCGATCGCACGCAGCATGGCGCCATGCGGTCCTTGCAGCACGGGATACAGGATCTCGCGCTCGTATGCGGGGGCCAGTGCGGCGATATCGTCCGGACGGGCCATCAAGCCCAGCATGCGCGTCCAGGCATCGAGCAGTTCCGGCGTCACGGCTGCGACCGAAAAGGCATTGCCGCCGTTTTCGGCGCAGCCCGGCGGCAGGCAGGCGATCAGTTCGGCCAGGATGGACGGCACCAGCGTCAGGGCCACTGCCATGTAGGGTGCGCCGGCCGCATCGGACCGGATCACGCCTACCGCCGGCAGTTCGACCGACATGACGAAATAGGTCGCCGGATCGTAGTCCAACGTCTGTTCGCCCACCGTCATCGATTTGCTGCCCTGCAGGATCAGGTTGATCATCGGCTCGTAGACGGTCGCCAGTTCATGCTCGGGAATTGCGCCTTGCACCATCGCCACGCGCGGAATGCCGGTCTCCCGGCGCCCATTCCCTTGCTGGGCGGCGAGTGCCCGCAAACTGTCCATCTGCGCGTTGATTTGTTTGTCCATGATCCATTGGACCCTAATGCAGGACATCGCACAAGGCCAAAGCAGGATCAGGCAGGTTTCAGGCAGGATCGGATATGCCCAAAAATCCCGGCGCCGCTACAGTGAACATATCACTTTCAATCACTGGAGTCTTATATGAATGTCATCGTCATCACCGGCGGCAGCCGTGGCATCGGCGCAGCAGCCGCTATCGAAGTCGCCAAACGCGGCATGGGCGTCATCCTCACTTACAACACAAATGCCGCTGCCGCGAACAGGGTAGTGGCCAACATCGAAGCGGCTGGAGGCAAAGCCGTGGCGCTGCCGCTCGATGTGGGTGACGCCGACAGCTTTGGCGTCTTCAAGGATGCCGTCATCCAGGCGCTGGCCGCCACCTGGCACACCACGACCCTGCACGGCCTGGTCAACAACGCCGGCTACGGCCTGTTCAACCCGATCGAAACCGTCACCGCGGCGCAGTTCGACGGCCTGATGAACGTGCACTTGAAAGGGCCTTTCTTTCTGACCCAGGCGCTGCTGCCGATGCTGGCAACCGGCGCCGCCATCGTCAATCTGACCAGTGCGACGACCCGCGTGGCCACTGCCGGCGTGGCGCCATATGCAGCCTTCAAAGGCGGCCTGGAAGTCCTCTCGCGCTACATGGCCAAGGAATTCGGCGCACGCGGCATCCGCGTCAATGCGGTCTCGCCGGGCGCAATCCGAACCGAACTCGGCGGCGGCCTGAGCGATGAATTCGAAACCATGCTGGCCGGGCAAACCGCGCTGGGACGCGTCGGCGAACCGGAAGATGTGGGACGTGTCATCGCCACCTTGCTCTCTCCCGAAACTGGTTGGGTAAACGCCCAAACTATCGAGGTCGGCGGCGGTTACATAATTTAGTCAAACTTAGAACCATCTCCCAAGGAGCCGCCATGCTGGATCACCTCTTTCTCTCCGTCGCCGATGTCCCGGCCTCGATCGCCTTTTACGAATGCGCCCTGGCGCCCCTCGGTATCGTTCACGTGCATGACTACAACGGCTCCGACGGCCCACCCGGCCACCCCGACCTGAAAGGATTCGGCAGCAATAATCGCATCTACTTCTGGCTGCGCGCTGGCGCCGCCGATGCGCGCGCCGTCCACATCGGCTTCGTGGCCGACAGCACCGCCGCCGTCGATGCCTTTTATGCTGCTGCCCTGCTGGCCGGCGCGACCGACAACGGCCCACCCGGCGCCCGCATGCACTACGACGCGCGCTACTACGCGGCCAATATTTTTGACCTGGACGGCTACAGCATCGAAGTCGTCTACAAAAGCTGGCAGCACGCGCAGCCATCATCGATTCAGAAAGTTACCCCATGACCCCGACCATCCTGATTTACGGCGCCACCGGCTACACCGGCAAACTCGTCGCCATGCAGGCCCGCGACACGCAACTATCCTTCGAAGTCGCCGGCCGCAACGCCGCGCAAGTGGCCGCGCTGGCCGACCAGTTGGGCGTGCCGTTCCGCGTCTTCGCGCTTGACGACCCGGCCGCCATCCGGACCAGCCTGGCCGGCGTCACTGCTGTCCTGAACTGCGCCGGCCCGTTCGCCAGCACTGCGCGTCCGCTGATGGAGGCCTGCATCGCTTGCGGTGTCCACTACCTCGACATCACCGCCGAATACAAGGTATATGCACTGGCTGAATCATGGTCCGGGCGCGCAGTGGCCGCCGGCGTCATGCTGCTGCCCGGCGTCGGCTGGGACGTGGTGCCGAGCGATTGCCTGGCACTGTACGTTGCCGCCAAAGTCGACCAGCCGCAGCGCCTGCGCATCGCGCTGCAGGTCGCCAATTCGATGTCGCGCGGCTCGGTCAGCAGCGTGGGCGAAATCCTCGACGTCGGATTGCTGGTTCGGACGGATGGCGCAATCGTGGCCAAGCCCGATGCGGCGCCAGCGCCTTTCGACTTCGGCGCCGGCCCGGTCGACAGTGCGCCCCTGTCGTTCGGCGACCTGGTCACGGCGTGGAAGTCGACCGGGATTCCGAATATCGCCATGTTCGTCAACATCAAGGAGAACATCCTGCCGGAAGGCGTTGCCGCCATGCCTGAAGGTCCGTCGCTGGAAGAACGCGTTGCCAACCGCGCCAGCGCCGTGGCTGAAGTGACCGGCATCGATGGCACCGTGGTGCGCGCGCGCATCGATACCGTCAACGGTTATTCGTACACACCGCTGGCTGCCGTCGAAGCGCTGCGCCTGCTGGTGGCGGGGCAGTTCAAGCCTGGCTTCCAGACCCCGGCCACCGTGTTCGGCGCCGGGTTTGCCGTTTCGATTGCAGACACCCGCATCATCGACATGGTGTAAGGTTTGCCGCCTGCGGGGAGAGCCTGGCTAGTGATCGGGGCGCTGGCGCGGCAGGCGCAGGAACACGGCCGACGACATCAGCGTCAATAAGCCCATCGCTACGAACGTGCCTCGGAACGCATTCAGCGTCGCGTCGCCGAACACGCGCGCCGCGCCTGCCAGCAACGCGCCGGCGCACGCGACGCCAAGACCCATCGCCAGCATCTGCACCATCGACAATAAACTGGTGCCGCTGCTGGCCTGGCGCCGGGTCAGGTCCTTCAGCGCCAGCGTATTCATGGCCGTCAATTGCAGGGAATTGACAGCGCCGAAGCAGGCCAGCGGCAGCGCGTGCAGCCACCACGGCTGTCCCGGCCGCAGCAGCGCCACCGACCCCATCGTCAGTCCCAGCAGTGCCGTATTGGTCAACAATACACGCCGGTAACCCGCGCGGCCGATCAGCGGCGCCGCGATGCGCTTGACGGCGATGCCCGCCAGCGCCACCGGCAACATCATCAGCCCCGCCTGCGACGGCGTGTAGCCCATGCACAGCTGCATCAGCAGCGGCGCCAGGACCGGCATGCAGGCGCTGCCCAGGCGGCACAGCAAGTTGCCGCCGAGGGCCACGCTCATGCTGCGCTGCGCCAGCAGTGCGGGAGAGAAAAGCGGATGGCGGCTGCGCGCGGCGTGGCGCGCGTAACACGCCAGCGCGGCGGCGCCGGTCGCGGCCCAGACCAGCAGCGATGCCACCGGCGGGCGCCGCTCGGACAGCAGTTCCATGGCGATTGCCAGCGCCGCCATGGCGCCGCCGAGCATCAGGTAGCCGGCGAAGTCGAACGGCAAGCGGCGCCGGCCCGGCGTTCGCGGCATCAGCGCCAGGGTCGCCAGCGCGCAGGCGGCGCCTATCGGCACGTTGATCAGAAAAATCCAGTGCCACGACACGGTTTCCACCAGCCAGCCGCCCAGCGTCGGGCCGAGCAGGGGGCCGACCAGCGCGGGAATGGCGATAAAGCTCATCGCCTGCAGCAGTTGCGCGCGCGGCACCGCGCGCAGCACGGCCAGCCGTCCGACCGGCAGCAGCAGCGCGCCGCCCATGCCTTGCACCACGCGCGCCGCCACCAGCAAGGGGACGCTGTCGGCGGCGGCGCACAGCAGCGAGCCGCCGGTGAAGGCGGCCAGCGCGCCCAGGTAAATATGGCGCGCGCCGTAACGCTCCGCCAGCCAGCCCGAGGCTGGGATCAGCAACGCCATCGCCAACAGGTAGGCGGAAATCACCGCGTGCATGCGCAGCGGATCGGCGTGCAGGCTGCGCGCCATCGCCGGCAGGGCGGTGATGACGATGGTGCCGTCCAGCGTCTGCATGAACATGCCGCAGGCCACCAGCCATAGCAGGCCGGTGACGCGGCGCGTGGGCGGAGGCTCCGGCGCCGTGGCCGTGGCCGGAGCCGGGACCGGGGATGCGGCCACCACCGGCGGCCGGCCTGGAACGATATCCTTCACCGCCGGGCCGCCTTCATGGCTGCGCCGGCGGCGCCGTTTCCAGCAGCGCCGTCAACGCTTGCAGAGGTGCGTCGTCGCGCAGCGCCCACAGCGCGTCGAAGGAGCTTGCCGCCTGGGCCGCCGGCAGCACGCGCCGCGCGCAATCGCTGTATTTTTCGCGCATTTCCGCCTTGTTCATGGCGTTGGCGCCGCCGCGCCCCAGCGCGTGCGGCGCGATGCTGCTCAGCGTGCGGCCGTCGCGGGTGGTGACGGTGAGGTGCGCCGCGAATTCCTTATTTTCCATGTTCAGCGTGTCGTCGCCGGTTTCCGGATAGGCGCCGACGCTGGTCAGCGCCATCAGCCGTCGCACGCGCGGGTCGAGATGGCTGTCGCCCTCGAAGTGTTCCAGCCTCACCGCGCCGTCCGTCAGCGCGCGCGCCGTCACATACTGCACGCTGAACTTGGCCGCCAGGCCCGATTGCGGCTGTGGGTTGTCGGTGTGCGGCAGGCGCTGGCGGTTGACGGTGATCGCGATCGATTCCACGTCTTCATGCCGCAAGCCCTGGCTGGCCATGCCCAGCATGGCGCGGATCGCGGGGTGCGTGCTGCCGCAGCAGGGGAATTGCTTGAGGCCGACCGATTCCTGCTCGATTTCCAGCAACTCTCCCCATTGCGCCAGCATGCGCTCGGGATGCACGTTTTCCAGGCCGTCGTAGGAGGCGAAAAAGCCTTGCTTGTGTTCCAGCGCGCGCGGGTTGGCGGTGAATCCGCCGGCCGCCAGTTGCGCCGCCATCAGACCGTCGCGGCAGCACTGGCCGACGTGGAAGGGTTTGGTCATGGTGCCGAAATTGGCTTTGACGCCGGACGACATCGATGCCGCCAGCGCCAGCGCGGTCGCGGTGCGCGCCGGGTCGAGCCGCAGCAGGCGCGCGGCGGCCGCCGCCGCGCCGAACACGCCCAGCGTGGAAGTCGGATGCCAGCCTTTTTCGTAATGGTGCGGATGCACCACGCGCCCCAGGCGGCAGGCCGCTTCGAAGCCGACGATGTACGCCTCCAGGAGCTGCCGGCCGCTTGCGCCGCGCGCTTCTCCCAGCGCGAACAGCACCGGCACCAGCGTGACGGACGGGTGGCCGCCCATGTTGCGCGCCATGTCGTCGTAGTCGGCCGCATGCGCCGCCGTTCCGTTGAACATGGCCGCGTCCAGCATGCCGATGCGGCGCCGTCCGCCGAACAGCAGGGCGGGACCGGGCACGATTTCTCCGGCCAATGCGCGCTGCAGCACGCCGCTCACGTCTTCGGTGGCGCCCAGCAGCGTCACGCCGACGGTATCGGCGATGCCCAGCGTGGCGGCGTCGATCGCGCGCGACGACACCCGGTCGATGTCGATTTGCGCCAGCGCCTCGGCCAGCGCCAGGGCCAACGGCGCGGGGTCTTGCAAGTCCGCCGCCAGCCAGTTGGCCGGGCCATTGTAGTCGTCTGCCATGCTCGTCTCCTTTTAGTTAATATTGACGATAATCGATCAATATTTAATTTGGTGGAGTAAAGGTTATGGCAAATGAAAAAGCCGGTCAATCTTGATTTTTTTTGTCAATATCAAGGTTGGGACCGGCCGAAATGGCGGGGATTGCGCTACAGCAGGTGATCGGCCTTGTCATCGCTGGCCATGGCCGAGCCGGTGCCCAGCGTGCGCGAGATCAGGCCGCGGAACCAGCCGTGGCCGGCGTCGCTGTGGTGGCGCGCGTGCCAGAACTGCTTGACGGTCAAATTCGGGATGTTGACCGGCAGGTCGAAGGCCTTGATGTCGGCGAATCGCGAGAACAGTTCCGCCAGTTCGCTCGGCACCGCCGCGATGAAGTCCGAGGTCGCCACCACGCTCGGCACCCCCAGCAGATAGGGCACGTGCACGCCGACTTTCAGGCGCGCGCCGTGCTGGCGCAACTCTTTTTCCAGCAGCTTGTTGGTCAAGGCGAGCGTGTCGGCGACGACGTGCTTGCTGTCGATGAATTGGCGCAGCGTCATTTTTTCCGCCGCGCCGGCGTTGCTGGCGCGGACGATGCCGACCAGCTGGCGGTGGAACAGGGTCTGCTGGTACAGGTTCTGTCCCAGCTTGCCCAGGTAGCCGATCGCCAGGTCGATTTCACCGTCTTCCAGCGCGGCCGCCAGTTGCATGGACGGCAGCTGGATCGGCTTGAGCGTGGCGTTCGGCGCTTCCGCGCTGAGCGCCGAGAGCAGGCGCGGCAGCAGGGCGAATACGCCCATGTCGCTCATGCAGACAGAAAAGGTGCGGCTGGTGCTGGCCGGATCGAAGGTCTGCGCCTCCCAGATCTCTTGCTGGATCATCGACAGGATGCGGCCGCTGGCGAGCGCCATCCGTTCGCCCACCGGCGTCGGCGCCATGGCCGCGCCGGCGCGCACGAACAGGTCGTCCTGGAAGGTTTCGCGCAGCCGGCCCAGCGCATGGCTGACAGCGGGCTGCGTCAGGCCCAGCTTGTCTCCGGCGCGGGAAACGCTGCGTTCCTCGTACAGGGCTTGCAGGATATACAGGAAATTCAGGTCGGGTGTTTTCATTATGAATTGGATGCATTCTGGATATGACATTCATTGTATAGATTAATTAAGTCCAGGCAAATAAAATTGTTTCCAATATGTAGATAACAGGAGACGATGAGATGGGCGCCATGGAAAAAACAGTCGCAGCAACGCAGGACCTCGAGGTATTGAGCGGTGCGGACATCGTGGTGCGCTGCCTGGAACAGGAGCGGGTGCCCCACGTGTTCGGCTATCCCGGCGGCGCCGTGCTGCATATCTATGATGCACTGTTCCGGCGCATGCAGGACGGACAGGACGGGCAGCGCGTACACCACGTGCTGGTGCGCCACGAGCAGGCCGCCGTCCACGCGGCGGACGCCTATTCGCGCAGTTCGGACAAGGTCGGCGTGGCGCTGGTCACCTCCGGTCCGGGCGCGACCAACGCGATAACGGGCATTGCCACCGCCTACCTCGATTCGATCCCCTTGATCGTGATCACCGGCCAGGTGCCGTTGAACGCCATCGGCCAGGACGCGTTCCAGGAATGCGACACCATCGGCATCACCCGTTCCTGCGTCAAGCACAATTTCCTGGTGCGCGATGTGCGCGACCTGGCCACGACCTTCAAAAAAGCTTTTCATATTGCCCGCAGCGGCCGTCCCGGCCCGGTCGTGATCGACATCCCGAAGGACATCACCACCAGCCGCTGCGCCTTCGACTATCCGGCCACAGTGAGCATGCGCTCCTACCGCCCGCCGGAAGAGGGCCATTGCGGCCAGATCCGCAAGGCGCTGGAAGCGTTGCTGTCGGCTGAGCGCCCACTGGTCTACACCGGTGGCGGCGTGGTGCTGGCCGGCGCGGCCGATGAACTGAACCGCTTCGTCGACCGCCTCGGCTACCCCTGCACCAATACGCTGATGGGACTGGGCGGCTACAAGGGCAGCGGCGCCGCCTTCCTCGGCATGCCCGGCCTGCACGGCACCTTCGAAGCGAACATGGCGATGCAACACTGCGATGTGCTGATCGCCATCGGCGCGCGTTTCGACGACCGCGTGATCGGCAACACCGAACACTTCGCCAGCCGTCCGCGCCGCATCATCCACATCGATATCGATCCCACCGCGATTTCCAAGCGCGTCAAGGTGGACATGCCCATCGTCGGCAACATCAAAAGCGTGTTGCGCGACATGCTGGCGCTGCTGGACGCCGGACCCGCGCGCCCGGCGCCGGACATCGCCGCCTGGTGGCGCCAGATCGGCATCTGGCGCAACACCAACTGCCTGCATTACCAGCCGTCGGACAGTGTCATCAAGCCGCAGTACGTCATCGAGCAACTGTGGGAAGTGACGCGCGGCGACGCTTTTATCACGTCCGACGTCGGTCAGCACCAGATGTGGGCGGCGCAGTACTACAAGTTTAATCAACCGCGCCGCTGGATCAACTCGGGCGGCCTGGGCACGATGGGCGTCGGCCTGCCGTACGCGATGGGCGTGCAACTGGCCAATCCCGGCGCGACCGTCGCCTGCGTGACGGGCGAGGCGTCGATCCAGATGTGCATCCAGGAGCTGGCTACCTGCAAGCAGTACCGGCTGACACCGAAAATCGTCATGCTCAACAACCGTTCGCTGGGCATGGTGCGCCAGTTGCAGGACGTCTACAGCGGCGCGCGCTACGCCGAATCGTATATGGACGCCTTGCCCGACTTCGACAAGCTGGCCGCATCGTTCGGGCACGTGGGCGTGACCATCACCCGACCGGCCGACGTCGAGGGCGCGCTGCGCGAAGCCTTCGCCATGAAGGACAAGCTGGTGTTCATGAATTTCGTCACGGACCAGAGCGAAAGCGTGTGGCCGATGATCGAAGCGGGCAAGGGCCTGGACGACATGCTGATGGGGGCCGGCGACCTTGCCCCCGCAATCAAGATTTGAACCACACAAGGAGACACCATGTACACACGTAACGCATTCTTCCTGGGCCGCCCGGCCGCCGGCGCCGAGGACAAGTTTCGGGCTGGCCTGGAAACCGGCACTGCCCAATACGCGAAACTGCCCGGCGTGCGCTCGGCGCGCCTCGAATTCCCGCTGTCAAAGGATGACGGCGCCCCGGATATCTACGCCACCATCCGCATGGTGTTCGACAGCGAACAGGATATCGAACGCGCGCTGTCGTCGCCGGAGCGCCAGGTTGTGCGCGCCGCCTTCGCCGGTGCCGTCATGCCGCTGTTCGAAGGCACGGTGGCCCATGTGAATAGCCGCGGCATCGATTTCGAATAAGGGAAACGCCATGAAACTCATACGCTACGGCCAGCCAGGCCAGGAAAAACCGGGTGTGCTGGATGCCGACGGGCGCGTGCGCGACGTCAGCGCGCTGCTGCCGGATTTTAGTCCCTCCACCATCGGCACTCCCGCGTTCGCGCAACTGCTGGCCAGCAAGCCGGAAGATTATCCGCTGGCGCCGGAAGGCGCGCGTCTGGGCGCGCCGATCGGCGGCACCCGCCTGATCGCCGCCGTGGGCCTGAACTACGCCGACCACGCGGCCGAGGCGTCGATGGCGCTGCCGGCCGAACCGGCGGTGTTCATGAAGTCCGTGCATTCGATCTGCGGCCCGAACGACGACACGCTGTTCCCGCCGGGTTCGGAAAAACTGGACTGGGAAGCGGAACTGGGCATCGTCATCGGCCGCACCGCGCGCCATGTCGGCGAGGCCGACGCGCTGTCCTATGTACTGGGTTACTGCGTGGTCAACGACGTCTCCGAGCGCAGCTTCCAGCTGGAGCGGGGCGGCACCTGGGACAAGGGTAAAAGTTACGACAGCTTCACGCCGCTCGGCCCGTTCCTGGTCACGCCGGATGAAGTTGGCGACCCGGGAGCGCTGGACGTGTGGTGCAAGGTGAACGGCGAGACCATGCAGCAGGGATCGACCGCCAACATGGTGTTCGGCCCGGCCGCCTTGATCAGCTATATCAGCCAGTTCATGACCTTGCATCCCGGCGATTTGATCACCACCGGCACGCCGGCCGGCGTCGGCTATGGCAAGAAGCCGCAGCGCTTCCTGCGCGTGGGCGACGTGGTCACGCTCGGCATTTCCGGCCTGGGCAGCCAACGCCAAGTCGTCACGAAACAAGGGTGAATGCCATGACCATCAAGACACAGGTGCTCATCGTCGGCGCCGGACCGGTCGGCCAGGGCCTGGCCATCGAACTGGGACTGCGCGGCATCCATTGCATGGTGATCGATAAAAACGATCGCGTGGGAATGGCGCCGCGCGCCAAGACCACCAATGTGCGCAGCCGCGAACATTTTCGTCGCTGGGGCATGGCCGACAAGCTGCGCGACGCGTCTCCCTTCGGCGTCGATTATCCGTCCAACATCGTGTTTACCACGCGCCTGTCGGGCCACCAACTGGCGAAATTCGACAACGCCTTGTACTGCGCGCCGGGCCGCAATCCGCTGTATTCGGAACACGCGCAGTGGATCCCGCAATACAAGGTTGAACAGGTGATGCGCGACCACCTGGCCGGTATCCCGGCGGCGCAAATGCGGCTGCAATGCGAGCTGCGCAGCCTCGAACAGCGCGACGACGCGGTGTTCGCCACCATCGCCTGCGCCGAAGGCGGCGAGCAGGTCGTGGAAGCGCAATACCTGGTTGGATGCGACGGCGCGCGCAGCGGCGTGCGCGAAGTGATCGGCGCGCGCATGGAAGGCCAGTACGGCCTGTCGCGCAACTACAACTTCGTGTTCCGCGCACCCGGCCTGGAGAAGGCGCACTCGCAGGGCAAAGCCATCATGTACTGGCATATCAATGGAGATCTACCCTGCATCATCGGGCCGATGGACGACGGCGACCGCTGGTTCTTCATGCCCACCGGGCTGGCGCCGGGCGTGACCATCACGCGCGACAACGCGGCCGATTACATTCGCAAGACCACCGGCATCGATCTGCCGTACGAGATCCTCAGCGCCGACGAGTGGGTCGCCAGCGAGCTGCTGGCCACGCACTACCGCGACCGCCGCGTGTTCATCGCCGGCGACGCGGCCCATTTGCACCCCCCGTTCGGCGGCTTCGGCATGAACATGGGCATCGGCGATGCCGTCGACCTGGGCTGGAAACTGGCCGCCGTGCTGCAAGGCTGGGGCGGCGCCGCGCTGCTCGACAGCTACGAACAGGAACGCCGCCGCGTGCACAAGTATGTGATGGAGCAGGCCACCGCGAATCACGCCTTGCTGGGCGGCTCGCTGCTCAAGCCCGGACTGGAAGACGACACCGAAGAGGGTCGTGAGCTGCGCGAAGCCACCGGCCAGCGCATCCGGGGCGCCAAGCTGTCCGAGTTCTACACGCTGGGCACCATTCTCGGCGACTGCTACGCCGGCTCGCCGGTCGTCGTCGGAGATGAGGGCGGCGCTGACGCGGAGCACACCGCGCCGCGCGACTTCCTCAACTACGTGCCGCGCGCCGAAGCCGGTTGCCGCGCACCGCACGCCTGGCTGCACGACGGCAGTTCGCTGTTCGACCACTTCGGCGCCGGCTTCACGTTGCTGGTGTCGGACGGCGCCGCGATGGGCGACGCGGCCCGTGCCTGCGAGGACGCCGCGCGCCATGGCATGCCGCTGAAGGTGCTACGCCAGGACAACGGCGGCGTGCGCCAGCTTTACGCGCAAGCGCTGACGCTGATACGGCCGGATCAGCATATCGCCTGGACCGGCGCGGCGTGGCCCGACGCCACCGAATCCGACGTACTGGCCATCGTGGCCGGCCTCGCGGCCAAGCAAGCAAGTTAAACCACACGACGTCAAACACAAGCAAGGAGACCAACATGAACACCGCAACCGCAAGCACCAATGCAAAAAGCACCGCTCCTGTCCCGGCCAAGCTGGCCCACGTGGTGCTACGCACCTCGAAATTCCAGGAGATGCAGGACTGGTACCGCCAGGTGCTGGTGGCCAGCACGACCTACGCCGACCACGGCCTGGCCTTCCTCACCTACGACGATGAACACCACCGCGTGGCGTTGCTGAACGCGCCGGACCTCAAGCCGCAGGCCGATGGCGTGGCCGGCGTGCACCACGTCGCCTTCACGTACGCGACCCTGGGCGACCTGGTGGCCACCTTCGAACGCCTGCGCGGCCTGGACATCGTGCCGGTCTACTGCACCAACCACGGTCCGACCACGTCTATGTACTACCAGGACCCGGACGGCAACCAGATCGAACTCCAGATCGACAACTTCGACACCATCGAGGAAGCGACGCAGTTCTTCTATTCGCCCGAATTCGCCGAGAATTCGATCGGTGTCGACTTCGACCCGGCCGAACTGGCGCGGCGCTATCACGCCGGCGAAGACGATGCGTCCATCAAGCGCCGTGGCAGCATCGGCCAGCGCGGACTCGATTCGCTGCCCCTGCGTTAAACGGTGCGGCGGCGGTAATAGAACAAGAAGGAGACAGGCATGAGCAGGATAGACGTTTCAGAAGTGATCGACCGCGGCGAGCTGCGGCCGGTCCAGGTACTGGTACTGGCGCTGTGCGCCCTGTGCCTGGTGGTCGACGGTTTCGATGTGCAGGCGCTGAGTTACGTGGCGCCGGCCATCGCGCGCGAATGGCATGTCGTCAAAGCGGGATTCGGGCCGGTGTTCGGCGCCGCCTTGCTGGGCATGTGCGTGGGCGCGCTGACCATGGGCGCGGTGGCCGACCGCTACGGCCGCAAGCCGGTACTCGTGGGCGCCTTGCTGTTCGTCTCGGCCTGCTCCTTCGCCACCACGTATGCCGGCAGCGTCAACGAACTGCTGCTGTGCCGCTTCGTGACGGGGCTGGGCATGGGCGCCATCGTGCCCAACGCCACCGCGCTGGCGGGAGAATACAGCCCGGCCAGGATGAAGGTCGGCCTGATGATGCTGATCTCCACCGGCTTCATCGCCGGCGGCGTGGCCGGCGGCGTCTACGCGGCGTCGCTGGTGCCGGTGCACGGCTGGCAGTCGGTGTTCCTGGCCGGCGCCATCGCCCCGGCGGTGATCGCCGTGCTGATGATCATGCTGCTGCCTGAATCGTTGCAGTTCATGGTGGCGCGCGGCAAACCGGCCGCCGACATTGCGCGCGTGCTGGTGCGCATCGCACCGGACGCCGGGATCGGTTCTGCCACCACCTTCGCCGGCGCCGGGGCCGGCGCGGTGGGCGGCAGCGCGTCCATCGCCGCGCTGTTCATGGGCAGCATGGCGGGCGGCACGCTGCTGCTGTGGATTATCAATTTCATGAACCTGTTGTGCGCCTACTTCCTGGCCAACTGGCTACCATCGCTGATGACCGAAGCCGGGCACCCGCCGGCCGACGCCGTGCTGGCCGGCACCATGCTGTGGGGCGGCGGCATGGTGGGCAACCTGCTGCTCGGGTGGCTGATCGACCGCCACGGTTTCGGCCGGGTGCTGACCGGCGTGTTCGCCATCGCCGCCGTCGCCATCGCCGCCATCGGCCAGGTGGCGGGTGTCATGCCGTCGACCCTGGCGGCGATCGCCGTGGCCGGCTTTTGCGTGATCGGCGGCCAGGCCGCGCTGAACGCGGTGGCGGCGATCTATTATCCGACCGCGATCCGCACCACAGGCATCGGTTGGGCCATGGGTGTCGGCCGCCTCGGCTCCATCCTGGGGCCGGTGGTGGGCGGTGAACTGCTGCGCCTGAACTGGCCGGCCGGCGACCTGTTCCTCGCCGCCGCCGTGCCGCCGCTGCTGGCGATGGGCGCGACCCTGCTGTTTGCGCGCCGGCTGAACGGCGCCGGGAAGCGCGCGCCCGTCGTCCAGGCGCCACTGGAAGTGTTGCGCACGGGGACCAGCAACGGTTGAACGGTCGTCGTCTTTGTATCCATTTCAATACCGGCACGACGTGCCGGCCATCACCAAGGAGACAACAATGAAACAGCTGATAACGAAATCCGCCCTGTGGCTGGGCGTGGCGCTGATGTCGGGCGGAGGTGTCGCGTGGGCGGCGACCGCCGAGGAGGCGGTCGCGCTGGTGAAGGAGGCGGCGCAACTGGTGAAAAAGGAAGGCAAGGAGAAGGCGTTCGCCGAAATCAGCAACCCAAATGGCCGTTTCGTCAAAGGGGAACTGTACGTCGTGGCCACCACGCTGGACGGCGTGGTGCTGGCGCACGGTGGGAACGCCAAGATGATCGGCAAGAGTCTGCTGGAAATCAAGGATATGGATGGCAAGTACTTCGTCAAGGAGCAGGTCAGCGTGGCCAAAGGCAAGGGTTCGGGCTGGGTCGACTTCCGCTGGCCGCACCCGGTCACCAAGGTGATCGAGCCGAAGACCGCCTATGTGGAAAAGGTCGACGACTTCCTGCTTGCGAGCGGCATCTACAAAAAATAGTCCGCGCCGCTTTGCGGAACTGACGCGACGGCCGCCCTTGGGCGGCCGTTGTGCATTCAAGGCGACCCGAGGTCGCCTTCATTATGAATTGAATGCATTCCGCATATAAATTCCATTGCATGGATTTATACATTGCCGGCCCATACACTGGGGCTACACGTTTTTAAAACCCCGGGACCACGATCATGGAAATGTCATCCGCAAGTAATCTGAACCAGCCGCAGGACGCCGATACGCAGGAAACGGCCGAGTGGCTGGAAGCGCTGCAGAGTGTAATAAGGGAAGCCGGTCCGGAACGGGCACGCCACCTGCTGTCTCGCCTGTCGGCCGCCGCGCAACAGGCCGGCGTGCGCTGGCGCGATGCGCGCAACACACCCTACAACAACACGATTCGCGTTGAAGACGAACCGGCTTTTCCCGGTGGTTCGGACGCGCTGGCGATGGAGCAGCATATCGCCAGCCTGATACGGTGGAATGCGCTGGCGATGGTGGTGCGCGCCAACCGCGCCTACGGTGAACTGGGCGGCCACATCGCCAGCTACGCTTCGGCCGCCGATCTGTTCGAAGTCGGCTTCAATCACTTCTTCCGCGCTCGCACCGATTCCTTCGGCGGCGACCTGGTGTATTTTCAGGCCCATTCCGCGCCCGGTATCTATGCGCGTGCTTTTCTCGAAGGCGATTTGGGTGAGACCGAACTTGGGTTCTACCGCCAGGAAATCGAAGCGAAAAAACACGGCGCGCAAGGCCTGTCCTCGTATCCGCACCCGTGGCTGATGGAGAATTTCTGGCAGTTCCCGACCGGCTCGATGGGCCTGGGACCGATCAGCGCGATCTACCACGCGCGCTTCATGCGTTATCTGGAACACCGCGGCATGCTCGCGCCGCAAGACCGCAAGGTCTGGGGCGTGTTCGGCGATGGCGAGATGGATGAGCCGGAATCGCTGGCCGCACTGAGCCTGGCTTCGCGCGAACACCTGGACAACCTGGTGTTTGTCGTCAACTGCAACCTGCAGCGCCTCGACGGACCGGTGCGCGGCAACGGCCATATCGTCGACGAGCTGGAAACCATCTTCGCCGGCGCCGGCTGGAACGTCATCAAACTGATGTGGGGCGCCGACTGGGACCCGCTGTTCGCACGCGACAAGACCGGCGAATTGCTGGAGGCGCTGAACAACACCGTCGATGGCCAATTGCAGACTTTCGCTGCCAACGACGGCGCCTTCAACCGCGAGCATTTCTTCGGCCAGAACCCGGCGTTGAAGGAGATCGCGTCCATGCTGACGGACGACGAGATCGACCGCCTGCGGCGCGGTGGCCACGACATGAAAAAGATCCACGCCGCCTTCCACTCGGCGTCCGGCCACCGCGGCCAGCCGACCGTGATCCTGGCCCAGACCAAGAAGGGTTATGGGATGGGCACGGCGGGGCAGGGCAAGATGACGACGCACCAGCAGAAAAAACTGGACGCGCAGGATCTGCTCGAATTCCGCGACCGTTTCCGTTTGCCGATTTCGGACGCCGACTGCGAAGCGCTGGCATTCTATAAACCGGCCGCGAACAGCCCGGAAATGAAGCACCTGCTGCGCCGGCGCGAGGAGCTGGGCGGTTTCATGCCGCGCCGCGTCACCGCGCACGAACAATTGACCGTGCCGGCAATCGGCAGTTACGCCGGTTTCGCGCTGGAAGCCGCTGGCAAGGAGATGTCGAGCACGATGGCGCTGGTGCGCATGATGGGCAACCTGCTGAAAGACAGCGGCATCGGCAAACACGTGGTGCCGATCGTCGCCGACGAGGCGCGCACCTTCGGCATGGCGAACCTGTTCCGCCAGGTCGGCATCTATTCGGCGCAGGGCCAATTGTATGAGCCGGAAGATATCGGCTCGATCCTGTCGTATCGCGAAGCGAAGGATGGACAAATCCTGGAAGAAGGGATTACGGAAGCGGGCGCGATCTCGTCGTGGACGGCTGCGGCGACCAGTTATTCGGTGCACGGCATGCCGATGCTGCCGTTTTATATCTATTACTCGATGTTCGGTTTCCAGCGCATCGGCGACATGATCTGGGCGGCGGCGGACCAGCGCGCACGCGGCTTCCTGATCGGCGCGACATCGGGCCGCACCACGCTGGCCGGCGAAGGCTTGCAGCACCAGGACGGCACCAGCCACCTGATCGCGGCGACGGTGCCGAACTGCGTGTCGTACGATCCGGCCTATGCGTATGAACTGGCGGTGATCGTGCAGGACGGCATGCAGCGCATGCTGGGCGATAACGAGGACGTGTTCTATTACGTCACCGTCACCAATGAAAACGAAGGGCAGCCGAGCATGCCGGAAGGCGCGGAAGAGGGTATCAAGCGCGGCATGTACTGCCTTGCGCAGCAAGAACAAGCCGACGTGCGCCTGCTGGCGGCCGGCCCGGTCTTAAAGGAAGCGGTGAAAGCGGCGCAACTGCTGAAGGAACACCTGGGCATCGCGGCCGAAGTGTGGAGCGTGACCAGTTACACGGAACTGGCGCGCGACGGCATCGCCGCGCAGCGCAATGCGCGCCTGGGTGTGCAAGGCGAGGCAGCCTATGTCACCAAGCAGCTGGGTACGAGTACCGCGCCGGTGGTGGCGGCCAGCGATTATGTGCGCGCGATTCCGGAAAGCATCCGCGCATTCATCCCGGGCGCCTTCGCCACGCTGGGCACGGATGGTTTCGGCCGCAGCGACACGCGCGCCAACCTGCGCGATTTCTTCGAGATCGATGCGAAATGGATCGCCTACACGGCCTTGAGCGAACTGCCGGTTGGGAAGGATGCGGCGCAACTGAAGGCTTTCGCCGATGTGCTGGGGCTGGATTTGAACAAGCCGTGGTCGGCGACGGTATAAATAATATTCTTTAAAGCCACAGACTGTAGCGCTGTCATTCCCGCGCAGGCGGGAATCCCATCTTTTTGCACTGTTTGCGACTCCAAATGGGGTTCCCGCCTTCGCGGGAACGACAGATTTTCGGCCTGTGGCTAGGGGCTGCCCTCGGGTTTTGCATCTGGTTTGGCCAAAAATAATTAAAGGGATGGTTGATGAATATGTTTGAGATTAAGGTTCCCGATATCGGTGACTTCAAGGGCGTCGAAGTCATTGAGTTGCTGGTGAAGCCGGGAGATACCGTCACGGTCGATCAATCGCTGATGACGGTGGAGTCGGACAAGGCCAGCATGGAGATCCCGTCCAGCCATGCGGGCGTGGTGAAGGAATGGAAAGTGGGCATCGGCGATACGGTGGCCGAGGGTTCGCTGGTGCTGCTGCTCGAAGGCGTTGCCGTGCCGGCTGCGGCACCGGTTGCCGCGACTGCGACGCCTCCCGTACCTGCGCCTGCGGCTGTCGCGCCGGCCCCGGTCCCGCTCTCCGCGCCAGCTCCTGCCGTGGCAGCGCCGGCGCCGGCCGCATCGCAAGGTTCGGTCATCACCGGCGCACTGGCGCACGCGTCGCCGTCGATCCGCAAGTTCGCCCGCGAACTGGGCGTGGACCTGGGCCGCGTACCCGGTTCCGGTCCGAAGGGCCGCATCACCCAGCTCGACGTGCAGAATTTCGTCAAAGGCGTGGTGGCGGGCAGCATTGCCGGCGCGTCGGCGGCACCGGTGACCGCCACTGGCGGCTCCGGCATGAACCTGCTGCCATGGCCGTCGCTGGACTTCAGCAAGTTCGGCGAAACCGAACTGCAAGCGCTGCCACGCATCAAGAAGATTTCGGGTCCGAATCTGCACCGCAACTGGGTCATGATCCCGCACGTGACCCAGTTCGAAGATGCCGACGTGACCGACCTCGAAGCGTTCCGCGTGTCGTCCAACGCCGCCACCGCGAAGAACAAGGAAGTGACCAAGCTGACGATGCTGGCTTTCGTCATCAAGGCCTCGGTTGCCGCGCTGAAGAAATACCCGACCTTCAATTCGTCGCTTGATGAAAAGGGTGAAAACCTGATTCTCAAGAAGTACTACAACATCGGCTTCGCGGCCGACACGCCGAACGGCCTGGTGGTGCCTGTCGTGAAAAACGCGGACCAGAAGAGCGTCACGCAGATCGCCAGGGAAATGGGCGACCTGTCGCTGGCGGCGCGCGAAGGCAAACTGAAGCCGGCCGACATGCAGGGCGCGACCTTCACGATCTCGTCTCTGGGCGGCATCGGCAGCACGTCGTTCACGCCGATCGTCAACGCGCCGGAAGTGGCGATCCTGGGCCTGTCGAAGGCGGCCATCAAGCCGGTCTGGGACGGCAAGGCGTTCCAGCCTCGCCTGGTCATGCCGCTGTCGCTGTCCTACGATCACCGCGTGATCGACGGTGCTTCCGGCGCGCGCTTCGCTGTGTATCTGGCTGAAGTGCTGGCCGATATGCGCAAAATTTTGCTGTAAGGGGCGAAGCGATGAGTATTGTTGAAGTAAAAGTACCGAACATCGGTGATTTCAAGGAAGTCGAAGTGGTCGAACTGCTGGTCAAGGTGGGTGATACCGTCACGGCCGACCAGTCCTTGATCACGGTCGAATCCGACAAGGCCAGCATGGAAATTCCATCGAGCCATGCCGGCGTTGTCAAAGAGTTGAAGATCAAGGTCGGAGATCAGGTTGCCGAAGGCAGCGTGCTGCTGATGCTTGAAGAAGAGGGCAGTGCCGAAGCACCGGCCAGCGCTGCCGCGGCTCCCACTGCCGCTGCTGCGCCAGCCGCCGCGGTTGCGGCTCCGGTTACGGCGGCTACCACCGCTGCCGCAGTGCCTGTCGTCGCTCCGGTCGGCGGCAATTACGCCGGCGAGGTCGACATCGATTGTGACATGATGGTGCTCGGTGGCGGCCCTGGCGGTTACTCGGCCGCCTTCCGCGCCTCCGATCTTGGCCTGAACACCGTCATCGTCGAGCGTTACGACACGCTGGGCGGCGTCTGCCTGAACGTTGGCTGCATCCCGTCGAAAGCGCTGCTGCACGTGGCGGCCGTGATCGACGAGACCGCGCACATGTCCAAGACCGGCGTCACCTTCGCCAAGCCGACCATCGACATCGATGAAGTACGCAAGTACAAGGAAGGCGTCATCAAGAACATGACCGGCGGCCTGGCCGGCATGGCCAAGGCACGCAAGACGCAGGTGGTCACCGGCGTCGGCCAGTTCCTCAGCGCGAACCACATCGAAGTGACGGCCGGCGACGGCAGCAAGAAAGTGGTGCAGTTCAAGCAGGCGATCATCGCTGCCGGTTCGTCCGTCGTCAAGCTGCCGTTCGTGCCGGAAGATCCGCGCATCGTCGATTCGACCGGCGCGCTGGAACTGCGCCAGATCCCGAAACGCATGCTCGTCATCGGCGGCGGCATCATCGGCCTGGAAATGGCGACCGTGTATTCGACCTTCGGTGCCCGCATCGATGTCGTCGAAATGCTCGATGGCCTGATGCAGGGCGCGGACCGCGACGCGGTCAAGGTCTGGCAGAAGTTCAACGAAAAACTCTTCGATAACATCATGACGAAGACCAAGACGGTCGCCGTCGAAGCGCTGCCGGAAGGGATCAAGGTCACCTTCGAAGCGGCCGAAGCCGGCGCCACCGCGCCAGCTCCGCAGATTTACGACCTGGTGCTGGTTGCTGTCGGCCGCAGCCCGAACGGCAAGAAGATCGCCGCCGACAAGGCAGGTGTGTCGGTGACCGATCGCGGCTTCATCAACGTCGACAGCCAGATGCGGACCAATGTGCCGAACATCTTCGCCATCGGAGATTTGGTGGGCCAGCCGATGCTGGCGCACAAGGCGGTTGCGGAAGCCCATGTGGCAGCGGAAGCGGCCGCCGGCCAGAAATCCTATTTTGACGCGAAGGTGATTCCGTCGGTCGCCTACACCGATCCGGAAGTGGCGTGGGCCGGCATCACCGAAGACGAAGCGAAAGCCAGGGGTATCAAGGTCGAGAAGGGCCACTTCCCTTGGGCCGCAAGCGGGCGCGCCGTGGCCAACGGCCGCGCCGAGGGTTTTACGAAATTGCTGTTCGACGCTGAAACGCACCGCATCATCGGCGGCACCATCGTCGGCACGCACGCCGGCGACATGATCGGAGAAATCGCGCTGGCCATCGAGATGGGCTGCGACGGCACCGACATCGGCAAGACGATCCACCCGCACCCGACCCTGGGCGAGTCGATCGGCATGGCCGCCGAAGTGTATGAAGGCGTCTGTACCGATCTGCCGCCGCGCAAGCGCTAGGACGCGTCGCGCTCAGGTGTCCGCGCTGGCCACCAGGCCGGCGCGTACATCCACCAGCAGCGCTCTCAGGTCGGCGTATTTCCGTGCGCCGACAGTGGCCTCGAATTCCGCCTCCACTTCGGCGATGGCCGTGCGGCAGCACTCCATCATCTCGCGGCCCTCGGCGGTGAACTTGATCACGCGCGCACGGGCGTCGACCGCGTCCGCGGTCGCCAGCACGTAGCCGAGGCGTTCGCACTCGGCCAGTGCCTGGCTCATGGCGCCCTTGGTGATGTTGGCGCGCGCCGCGATTTCCGTCACGCGGGTGCCGTCGTAGTCGATGTTGCGGAAGACACGCAGATGCATCGGCTTGACATCGGTGATGCCCTGCCGCGCCAGGCTGCGCAGCATGCTGGCTTCGAAGTGGTTGTAGCAGAACAGCGCGAGCCGGCCGATGTTGTCGTGCCGCCACGCGTTCAACTCGTCGGCCGCCAGCCCTTCGGCACGTTCGGCCGCGAGCGAGAGTTTGGCTTGCGACAGGGAGGAGTTGGATTTCTTGGTCATCTGGGGTCCGGAGATGGCTGGTGTGAGTGGGACAGGCTTCGAAGTATATAGCTTGAAATCGCGATTTGCCTGCCGATTGCTGTTGCATTTGTTTGGTTACGTAACTATACTAAATTTAGTCAGATAAAAACAGGAGACAATCATGACTTACCTGCGCAATGCCTGGTATGCCGCCGCATTCGACAATGAAGTTGGCGAAAAGCCGCTGGCCCGCACGCTGCTGGACCAGCCCCTGGTGTTTTACCGCGCCCCGGACGGCCAGCCCGTCGCCCTGGCGGACCGTTGCCCGCACCGTTTTGCGCCGCTGTCGATGGGCAAGCTGGTCGACGGCGTGCTCCAATGCGCCTACCACGGCCTGCGTTTCGGCGCCAACGGCATGTGCGTGCACAATCCGCACGGACCGGTGCCGAAGGCGGCGCAAGTGCCGGCCTTCCCGCTGCTCGAACGCCATGGCCTGGTCTGGATCTGGATGGGCGACGCCGCCAAGGCCGATCCCGCGCTGCTGCCCGACTTCAGCGCCATCGCCGATCATGAGACGCGCGCCCCGGTGCGCGACTATCTGAAAGTCGGCTGCAACTACCAACTGGTGGTGGACAACCTGCTGGACCTGAGCCACGTGGCCTACCTGCACACGCTGATCGGCAACGCCGATTCGAGCGACCGCAATACCTTCGAGATGAAAGTGGAAGGCAACACGGTCTACGCATACAACAGCATGCCGGCCGAGCCGATCACGCCGCTGTGGCGCCTGATGTGGGACAAGCCGTCCAATGTGGGCGACCGCCGCGCCCACATGCGCTGGGATGCGCCGTCGCTGCTGTCGCTCGACATCGGCGTCACCGAATGCGGCCGGCCGGAATCGGAAGGCCCGAGCGCGGCGGTGGCCCATATCCTGACGCCGGAAACGGGCAATTCGACCCACTATTTCTGGGTCTGGGCATGCGACACCAAGCTTGACGACGTGGAACTGAGCGAGAAGATCCGCAAAGGCATCGACAGCGTGTTCCGCCTGGAGGACGACCCGATGGTGACGGCCTGCGAATCGCGCATGGGCGGCGCCGAATTGATGGACCTGAAACCGGTGATGCTGACGACGGACGCTTCGGCGATCCGCGCCCGCCGCGTGCTGGCGGCGCTGATCGAGAAGGAAAAGGCAGCATCATGAGCGATTCCACCCTCAAGGTGCGCGTGGCCCGCAAGTCGGCCGAAGCACTCGACATCGTCAGCCTGGAACTGGTGGCCGTCGACGGCACCGCGCTGCCGCCATTCTCGGCCGGCTCGCACGTCGACATCCACCTGCCAAACGGGATCACCCGCCAATACTCGTTGTGCAACGACCCGGCCGAGTCGCACCGCTACCTGCTGTGCGTGTTGCGCGATCCGGCCAGCCGTGGCGGTTCGCAAGCCGTGCACGAACTGGTCAAGGAGGGGGATGAACTGGATATCAGCGCGCCCAAAAACCATTTCGCGCTGGCGCGCGAGGCGCATCACAGCCTGCTGCTGGCCGGCGGCATCGGCGTCACGCCGATCCTGTGCATGGCCGAGCGGCTGGCGGCGACGTCGGCCGGTTTCGAGATGCACTACTGTTCCCGGGCGCCGGAACGCACCGCCTTCCGCGAACGTATCGCCGGCTCGACGTTCGCGCAGCGGGTACGCTTCCACTTCGACAGCGAAGGGCCGGAACAGAGAATGGATCTCGATGGCTTGCTGGCGAACGCCACGTCCGAAACCCACCTGTATGTATGCGGCCCCAAGGGATTCATGGATGCGGTGCTGGCGGCGGCGCGCGCGGCGGGCTGGCCGGAAGAGCGGCTGCATTATGAATTCTTCGCCGGCGCCGCGCCGACGGGCGACGGGCAAGCCTTCGAGGTGCGCCTGGCCAGTTCCGGCCGCGTGGTGGCGGTACCCGCCGGGCAAAGCGTGACGGCCGCGCTGGCGGCAGCCGGTGTGGAGATTCCGATGTCCTGCGAACAGGGCGTCTGCGGCACCTGCCTGACGCGGGTGCTCGATGGCCAGCCGGATCACAAGGACATGTATCTGACGCCGGAAGAACAGGCGCGCAACGACCAGTTCCTGCCTTGCTGCTCGCGCTCGAAATCGGCGCTGCTGGTGCTGGATCTGTAAATAAAATCAAGGAGACAATCATCATGAACAAGACAGGGGATTTCATTCTCAACACCTGGTATGTGATCGCATGGTCCGACGAGGTAACCCGCAAGCTGCTGGGCCGCACGGTGGCGGGCGTGCCGGTGGTGCTGTACCGACGCCTGGACGGCACGGCCGCCGCCATCCACGGCATCTGCCCGCACCGCTTCGCACCGCTGGCGATGGGCAACCTGATCGAAGACAATGTGCAGTGCAATTATCATGGCCTGGAATTCGACTGCTCCGGCAAGTGCGTAAAAAATCCGCAGTCCGGCGGCCAGATCGTGCAGGCGCTGCATATCGATTCTTATCCCTTGCAGGAAAAGCACTCGCTGCTGTGGGTCTGGCTGGGCGACCGCGACAAGGCGAAGGAACAGGATATCCCGGACTTCAGTCACCTGACCGATCCGGCACGCCGCACCGTCAAGGGCGTCTCGCGCGTCAACGGCGGGCACCAGCTGATGGTCGATAACCTGATGGATCTCGGCCACTTCAATTACCTGCACGGCGGCCTGGCCAAGCTCGACGCCGGCTTCGAGAACGTGGTGCGGGAGGTGCGTCAGGAGGGCAATACCGTCTTCAACAACCTGCTGTTCCCGGGTTGTAAACCGATCGGCCTGTTCGCGCCTGGCCTCAAGGACAAGGACATCATCGTCGACCAGTTCAACGACATCCGCTGGGATCCGGTCGGATTGATGCGCAACCAGGTCGGGATCACGCCGACCGGCATGGGCCGCGAGCATAGCGTCAACCAGTACGGCACCCATATCGTCATCCCCGAGACCGCCGACAGCTGCCACTATTTCTTCGGCAATTCCCGCAACTTCGCGCAGGACGACGAGTCGGTCGATGGCCTGTTCCTGCAATGGCAGCAACGCGCGCTGAACGAGGAAGACAAGCCGATGATCGAGAAGATCCATGCGCTGCAACCTTACCTGCAAAGCCGCGGGCAAAAGCCGGTGATGCTGTCGTCCGATGGCGCGGCGGTGCGCGTGCAGCGCATCGTCGAATCGATGCTGAAGGCGGAACAGGAATCGAGGACGGCCAAATGAAGCAGTTGACGAAAGCGGTATTGGGCGCGTGGGCGTGCGCGGGACTGGCCGGTTGCGCGGCGACCGGCGCCGGGACCGGAGACACCGTGACCCAGGGGATCGTGATCCGCAACGCCACGGTGGTGAACACGCGCGACGGTTCGCTCAGCCCGAATATGTCGGTGGTGCTGGCCGGCGGCAAAATCGAGCGCATCGTGGCCAACGGCGCGGTGCGGGCCGGCGCGGACGCGCAGGAAGTCGACGCGGCCGGCAAATACCTGGTGCCCGGCTTCCTCGACATGCATACCCACGCCATACTGACGGCGAACCGGCAGCCGACGCCATGGCCACTATTACTCGCCCACGGCGTGACGGGCGTGCGAGAGATGGCCGGTTCGCCGGCGCTGATCGAGGCGTCCCGCCGCATCAACGCGGACAGCGCGGCGGGACGCCTCGACGCGCCTGAAATTTTGCAAATACCCGGCACGCTGCTGGTGGGCGTCGGCACCGCCGACCAGGGCGTGCAGCAGGTGCGCCAGCAAAAGGCAATGGGCGCCGACTTCGTCAAGCTGGTCAGCGCAAGCCGCGACGGCGCGCTGGCCGTGCTGGCCGAGGCCAAGGCGCAAAATCTGACGGTGGCCGGTCACCTGCCGCCGGGCCTCGGCGCGGCGCAGGCGGCGGACGCGGGCTGGCACTCGATCGAGCACCTGGGTTCGGGTCTCGGCATCCTGCTCGATTGCGCCACGCAAGGAGAAGAGGCCAGGGCGGCATTGCTGCGCGGAGAAGGCGCGCCGCCGGTGTTCACGCCCACCTTCATCACCAGCCCGATGCTGTACCGCGAACGCGACGCGCCGTTTTACCAGCGCGTGATGGACAGTTACAGCGTCGATAAATGCCGGGCGCTGGCGCAGACCTTCGTGCGCGATGGCACCTGGCACGTGCCGACGCTGATCCGCTTGCGCACGTCCGAATTCAGCAACGATCCGCTGTACCGCAAGGACCCGAACCTGGCCTGGATCGACAAGGGAACGCGCGCGCAGTGGGAGCAACTGGCGGTGCAGTACGACGCCAAACTGCCCGCGCCGGCGCAGGCTACCTTCAGGCAATACTACGGCCTGCAACAGAAGGCGGTGAAATTGCTGAAGGATAGCGGCGTGAAAATGCTGGCGGGATCGGACTTCGGCGGTATCTGGGGCATCCCCGGCTACAGCCTGCACCAGGAATTCCGCGAACTGGCGGCGGCCGGACTGGCGCCGCTGGACATCCTGCAAATGACGACCCTGAACGGTGCGCAGTTCCTGAATCGGGAGGCCAGCATGGGAACCGTGGAGACGGGGAAAAATGCCGACCTGGTGCTGCTCGATGCCAATCCCGTTGCCGACGCGGCGAACCTGGATGGCATCTCCGGCGTGTTCCTGAAGGGGCGCTATTTCTCCAAGGATGACCTGGAGCGCATGAAGCGCGAGGTCGCGCAGGCCTGGGAGCGCCAGCCGGTGCCGAGCGCATCGGAGACGGGACACGCGCACTAAAGCAGCGCTGACAGCAGTTGAAAAAAACGCGAGCGTGCACTGTCACGCCCGCGTTTTTTTGCGTCCGTAGCACAGGAAGGGCCATGCATTGAATTCATTCTGATTATGAATCTTATTGCATTTATTTATGAGTAACGCGTCTCTAGAATGAACTCACTGCCTGTTGCGGCAGCATAAAAATACGGAGACTGAAGTGCAAAATAAATTCATCACGCTGTTCCTGGTTACCTCCATGGGACCGGCCGCGGTCATGGCGCAGAGCGCACCTGGCAGCAGCGTCACCCTGTACGGCAAGCTGGACCTGGCCATCGACACCGTCCATTTTTCCGGCGTGCCGGCCCGGGCCGCGCAGACCATGCACTACCTGTCGAACGACATCTCGTATTGGGGCTTGCTAGGCAATGAAGACCTGGGCGGCGGCACGCGCGCCTACTTCAAGCTGGAATCGGGACTGAGCCTCGATACAGGCACCAACTCTGGCGGCACCAAGCTGTTCGACCGCGAATCCTATGTCGGCTACGGCGCGGGCTGGGGGGCGATCCAGGTCGGCAGCCAGTTTTCGCCGGCGCTGTTCATGCAGGTGAAAAGCGACGCTTATGCGCGCCACGGCAATGGCGGCGGCTTCACGCTGACGCAACAGACGCCGGGCAACGTGCGCGGTTTCGCCGGCTCGGCCACGCTGGAAAATGCGGTGCAGTACCTGTCGCCGCGCGGCAACGACTTCAGTTTCCGCTTCTTGCACTCCTTCCCAGAAAAATCCATCGCGCCAAAGGACCTGGGGCAGTACGACGCGGCCAGCCTGGAATACGCGAACGGCCCCTGGTTCGCCGGGCTGACCTATGAAGACCAGACGTTGGCCGGCCTCACCGCCACCACCACCCGTTCCAACCGCACCCTGTCGGCCGGCCTGACATACGACTTCAAGGTGGTCAAGCTGTTCAGCTACCTGATGCGCAACAAGCTGGAAGGCGCCAAGGACGTCAACGCTTACCAGGCCGGTTTTACTTATCCCCTCGGCGCCAACACCATCCGCGGCACCTACACCACGCGCCGTCTGGAAGACACCGCGGGCGGCCGTGCCAGCACCTTCGCGTTCGGCTACTACCACTACCTGTCGACCCGCACCACGCTGTACACCTCGTACGCGCACCTGAACAACGGCACCGCCACCAACCTGGGCATCTGGCCCAGCATGAAGAGCTATCTGCCACCGGTCGCTGCGGGCGGCGCTGGCCTGCCGCTGGGCGGCCAGGACATCAATAGCGTCGAAATCGGCATCCGCCACACATTCTAATCAGGAGACGACAATGATGAAAAAGATAGCAAGCGCGTTGGCGGCGTTCGGCGCCGTGGCGCTGGCCGCGCCGGCAGCGGCGGCGCAGGAACCGATCAAGATCGGCTTCATGGCCACTTTCTCAGGCCCGATCGGGGCGCTGGGTCAGGATCAGTACGACGGCTTCATGCTGGCGGTGGACGAGCGCGGCGGCAAGCTTGGCGGCGCACCGGTCAAGATCCTGAAGGAGGACGACCAGTTCAAGCCGGACATCGGCGCCCAGATCGTGGCCAAGCTGATCGAGCGCGAAAAGGTGCCCATCATTACCGGCATCACGGGGTCGAACGTCGTGATGGCGGTGGCGAAAAGCATCACCGACCGCAAGGTCTTCCTGCTCAGCACGAACTCCGGCCCGTCGCCGCTGGCCGGCGCCGCCTGTTCTCCGTACCAGTACGTGGTGTCGTTCCAGGGCGAGGACATCGCCGAGGTGGTCGGCAAGTACGCGACCGACAAGAGTTATAAAAAAATTGTCTTGATGGCGCCGAACTACCAGGGCGGCAAGGACTTGATGGCCGGCTTCAAGCGTGCCTACAAGGGGCAGGTCGTCGACGAAGTCTATACGCCGCTGAACCAGCTGGACTTTTCGACCGAGCTGACGCAACTGGCCGCGGCCAAGGCCGATGCCGTGTTCGCCTTTTATCCCGGCGCGATGGGCATCAATTTCGTGCGCCAGTACCAGCAGGCCGGCCTGCTGAAAACGCTGCCGATGCTGTCGACCGGCATCATCGACGGCACGTCGCTGCCGGCGCTGAAGGGCGCCGCGCTGGGCGCCATGCTCGGCATGTCGTGGGGACCGGACCTGGACAATGCATCCAATAAAAAATTCGTCGAACAGTTCGAACGCAAGTATGGCCGCATCCCGTCGAACCTGGCGGCGCAAGGTTATGACGGCGCGCTGCTGCTCGATTCGGCCATCGCGAAAGTGAAGGGCAACATGACGGACAAGGCGGCTTTCGGAGCGGCGATGAAGGCGGCGGAATTCAGTTCGGTGCGCGGCAAGTTCAAGTTCAACAACAATAACTTCCCGATCCAGGACATGCACATCTTCGAAGCGGCCAACGATGCGAAAGGGCGGGTCAGCATGCGCAAGGTCGCCACGCCGTTGCCCGATCACCAGGACGCGTATCACACGCAGTGCGCGCTGCGCTAGGAGGCAGTATGAACACCACGGTCTTTTTGTCGCAACTGTTGAACGGCTTCCAGTTCGGCATCCTGCTGTTCCTGCTGTCGGCCGGCCTGACGCTGGTGCTGGGCATCATGAACTTCGTGAACCTGGCGCACGGTTCGCTGTTCATGGCCGGCGCTTATTTTGCCGCCGCCGGCTTTGCCTGGACCGGCTCCTTCATCGCCGCCGCGCTGATCGCGGCCGGCGGCACGGTGGTGGTCGGCATGCTGATGGAACGCCTGGTGCTGACCAAGCTGTATGGACGCGACCACCTGTACCAGGTACTGGCGACGTTTGGCTTGACCTTGCTGTGCAACGAGGTGGCGGCTTTTACCTGGGGCCGCTCGCCGGTGTTCATCGAAGTGCCGGCCGCCTTGTCCGGCACGGTCGACCTGTTCGGCATCCAGTATCCGTCGTACCGCTTCGCCATCATCGCGGTCGGCCTGCTGGTGGCGGTCGGCCTGTACCTGCTGATCAACAAGACGCGGCTGGGCATGCTGATCCGGGCCGGCGCGTCGGATGCGACGATGGTGTCGGCGCTCGGCGTCAACATCAAGCGCATCAACGCGCTGGTGTTTTGCGGCGGCGCCGCGCTGGCGGGATTGTCCGGCCTGATGGCCGCGCCGATCCTGTCGGTGCAGCCGGGCATGGGTGAGCCGATCCTGATTTTGACGCTGGTCGTCATCGTCACCGGCGGCATCGGTTCCATCCGCGGCGCGTTTTATGGCGCGCTGATCATCGGCATCGCCGATACGCTCGGACGCGCCTTCCTGCCGACGCTATTGAAAGAACTGTTTGAACGCTCGGTGGCGCAGGCCGCCGGCCCGGCGATCGCCTCGATGTTCATCTATCTGTTGATGGCGGTGGTGCTGGCGATGCGCCCGCAGGGGCTGTTCCCGGTCAAACATGGATAAGGTGAAAATAATGAACATGCAAGAGACGATGCAAGGCTTTGCCTTGCCCGAGCCGAACCCGGCACAGGCAAATAAACGCGCCTGGCTGGCACCGCGCCTGCTGCTGCCGGCGGCAATTTTACTGGCGCTGGCCGTCGTGCCGCTGGTGGCGGCGCTGGCCGAACAGCCGTTTTATGTGACGCTGGTGTCGCGCATCCTGATCTTCGCGCTGGCGGCGACCGGCCTGAACCTGGTGATGGGTTATGGCGCGATGGTCAGCCTCGGCCACGCGCTGTATATCGGCATCGGCGCCTACGCGGTCGGCATGCTGTCGACCTATGGCGTCACCAGCGGATGGATACAACTGGGCGCGGCGCTGGCCGTCGGCACATTGGTCGCCACGCTGGTCGGGCTGGTGTGCCTGCGCACCACGGGCGTCGGCTACATCATGATCACGCTGGCGTTCGCGCAAATGTTTTATTTCCTGGTCGTGAGCCTGCGCAAGTTCGGCGGCGACGACGGCTTGCCGCTGGCCGGCCGCAGCGATTTCAGCGGGCTGAATCTGGATGACAACGTGGTGCTGTATTACGTCATCTTCGGCGTGCTGGCACTGACGCTGTTCTGCTTCAACCGCCTGGTGCAATCGCGCTTCGGCATGGTGCTGCGCGGCGCGAAGTCGAATGCGCGGCGCATGGGCGCGCTCGGTTTTCCGCTGCTGCGTTACCGCCTGACGGCCTACATCATCTCGGCGCTGGTGTGCGTGGTGGCCGGTCTGCTGCTGGCGAATCTGACGAAATTCGTCTCGCCCTCATACATGCAATGGGGCGTGTCGGGAGATTTGATCGTGATCATCGTGCTCGGCGGCCTGGGCACGCTGATGGGACCCGTGGTCGGTGCCGTCGTGCTGCTGGCGCTGGAAGAAATCCTGTCGTCGCTGCCGTTCGCGCTGCCGTGGGGACTCGATGAAGTCGTGCGCTCGCACTGGCTGGGGGTGATCGGCATCTTCGTCATCGTCGTCACGCTGACACTGAAGCAGGGTTTGTATGGCGCCGTCATGGCGCGCAAGGAGAAAACGACATGACGCTGCTTTCCGTCACAGGCCTGGTCAAGCGCTTCGGCGGCCTGCTCGCCACCGACCACCTGAACCTCGATATCCGCCCCGGCGAGATCCACGCGATCATCGGCCCGAACGGCGCCGGCAAGACCACCTTGATGAACCAGCTGTCGGGTGAATTGCTGTCCGACGAAGGCCGCATCCTGTTCGAAGGCGAGGACGTGTCGACCTGGCCGCCATACCGCCGCGCGCTGGCCGGCATGGCACGCTCGTTCCAGATCAGCTCCGTGTTCGATGCCTTCACCGCGCTGGAAAACGTGATGCTGGCCGTGCAGGGGATGAACGGCCACAGTTTTTCGTTCAGCCGCCCGGTACACGCGGACCGTAAGCTGGTCGAACCGGCGCGCGCGGCGCTGGCGCGGGCCGGACTGGCCGCGCTGGCCGATGAACCGGTGGCGCAACTGGCGCACGGCGCACGCCGCCAGCTGGAGATCGCGATGGCGCTGGCCATGCGTCCGAAGCTGCTGCTGCTCGACGAACCGATGGCCGGCATGAGCCAGCACGAATCGGTGGCCGTGGTCGAACTGCTGCAAAGTTTAAAGGGAGAGTACGGCATCGTGCTGGTCGAACACGACATGGATGCCGTGTTCGCGCTGGCCGACCGCATCACCGTCATGGTGCACGGTCGCCCGATCGCCTGCGCGGCGCCGGATGCGATCCGCTGCGATCCCCTGGTCAGGCAAGCCTACCTGGGCGAACAGGAGGAGGTGATTTGACGTCCTCTCCGGCCTAAATGACGGAGATTCCTACACCTAGCGTCGCACGTCCGCGACGGAGAATGTTTAACGCAGCATTGACATCACGATCATGTACAGCACCGCAACTACTGCATTGCCATTCTCTTACTCCAAGGTCTGCGATACCTCTCGGCCTCGAATCGGGCAAGGTGCCGCAGTTCGAGCAGATCTGGGTGGTAAAACTTTCGTTCACTTCCTCAAACCACGCGCCATGCTTAACAGCCTTGTACGCCAGTTGCGTTCGGAAGGACGACCAGCCCGCATCCAGAACAGACTTCGCCATGCTGGTCTTGGCGAGGGCTGCGGCATTGACATTGCCGACCACGATGTAATCAAACGCACGGACGATGCGGGCCGTGCGCTTGTGAAGGAAGTCACGGCGGCGATTGACGATCTGCGCATGGATGGCCTTGACGCGCCGGGTTTTGTGGGCACGCTGTGCCTTGGCAAGCGCCAATTCGGCCTTGCGATAGATGCGCTGCGCCTTGATCTTGCGGCCGCTGGAAAACGTGGCAAAGGTATCCAGCCCCAGGTCGATACCAATGCCACGTACCGGCATCCTGGCGGGCGCTTCTTGTACTTCAAGAGCAATGTTGAGGAACCAGTTTCCCTTGCGGTCGCGAGAGAAATTGGTCCCGTCGGTGATTTTTCCTTCCGGCAGCGGGCGCGAGTAAAACACCCGGAAGGTATTGCCGGCAAAGCGGAAGGCGTCACCCTCACGCTTCAGTGCCCGGCCCTTGAGCGGTACCCAGCCCAGCGATTTGCGGCCTCGGTAGCGCAGGTAAGGACGCTTCGACTGGAAGCGCGACTTGGCGTATTGCTGACAGACGTCGTTGATCGTGCCGGAATGCAGTCCAAGTTCTTTGCTGCATCCGGTGGTCAGCTTGATCAGGTCGAATCCAGAGTGCCAGCGACGGTTGAAACGCAGCGCGTCCTTCTGCCTGTCGTTGCAGTAGTTCCACACGAAGTTGACTGCCCGTGCCTGCTGGTTCAGCAGGCCGGTCAGCGACTTCACGCGATATCGATAGACCAGTTTCATGCATGTTTGACCAATATGCTTGTAACTGGTTCCTCTTTAATCGAAGGGTTTCGACTGCTGCGGCATGGCTTTTTGCTGTGCCCGAATTGCTGTGCAATTCGCAGTCGGCTCCTTTCATTCCTCGCCCTGAGCGACGAGGTTTCTCGGAGCAAAATCAGATGAATTCATTGCTGGAAGTGGAAAACGTGGAAAGCTGTTACGGCGCCAGCCAGGTGCTGTTCGGCGTTTCCCTGTCGGTGGCCGCGGGCGAGTGCGTCACACTGATCGGGCGCAACGGCATGGGCAAGAGCACGATCGTGAAAACCATCATGGGCATGCTCGCGCCGCGCGCCGGCGCCGTGCGCATGGCCGGGCAGGACCTGGCGGGACGGCCCGCCTACAAGGTCGCGCAGGCCGGCATCGGCTTGGTGCCGGAAGGACGTCACATTTTTCCGAACCTGACGGTGCGGGAAAACCTGGTGGCGACGGCTGCTAACCGCCTGGGCGCAAGCAATCCGTGGACGCTGGAAAAAATCTACCAGATGTTCCCGCGCCTGCAGGAACGCGAACGCAACCTGGGTTGCAACCTGTCCGGCGGCGAGCAGCAGATGCTGGCGATCGGGCGCGCCTTGTTGATCAATCCATCGCTGCTGATCCTCGACGAGGCAACCGAGGGACTGGCGCCCTTGATCCGCGGCGAAATCTGGCAGGCGCTGGAGCGGTTGAAGGCGTCCGGCCTGGCGCTGATCGTGATCGACAAGAACATCGGCCCGCTGCTGCGGCTGGCGCAGCGCCACTACATCATCGAAAAGGGGCAGGTCGTCTGGCAAGGCGACTCGGACTCCCTGCGCGCGCAGCCGGAATTGTTGCATGAGTACGTAGGCGTTTAAGAAGAGCGTGCGCGCTTAAGCCGCCTCTATCCGCACCAGGTTTCATAAGCGCGCTACCGGCGTCGCTTGCCTGTTCACCCCAAGGAGACACAGCATGTCCTTAAAATATAAATATTTCGCCCTGAACGGCGTCATCGCATCCCTGGCGGCCGTGGCCATCGGCGGCTGCGGCGGCGGTTCCTCGGCGGATTCCACGCCGCTCGATCAGCATGTAACGGTCAAATCCGGCGCGCTGAACGGCACCGCGGCCGATGCTGCGGGCATCGTCAGCTTCAAGGGCATTCCCTATGCCGCCGCGCCGGTCGGCAATCTGCGCTGGAAAGCGCCGCAACCGGTGGCGCCGTGGAGCGCGCCGCGCGACGCCACCGCGTTCGGTGCCCAGTGCTGGGCCTCGACCGCGTTCGGCGGTCCGATTGCGACCACCAACAAGAGCGAGGATTGCCTGTATTTGAATATATGGAGCGGCGCCAAAACCCGTGATGCCAAACGCCCGGTGATGGTGTGGCTGCACGGCGGCGGCTTCCAGTTCGGCTCAGGCTCGGACGATGATGGTGCGGTGCTGGCCCGCAAGGACGTCGTGGTGGTGACACTGAACTATCGCCTGGGCGTGTTCGGCTATCTGACCCGGCCCGATCTCGATGCGGAATCGGGCGGCCACAAGTCCGGCATGTACGGCATCCTGGACCAGATCGCCGCGCTGCAATGGGTCAAGGATAATATCGCGGCGTTCGGCGGCGACCCGGACAACGTCACCATTTTCGGGGAATCGGCCGGCGCGCACGCGGTCGGCATGCTGATGTCGTCGCCGCTGGCAAAAGGCCTGTTCCACAAGGCGATAGGACAGAGCGGCGCTTTCTGGGAAAGCGAAATGAAATCGGCCGAGGTGGCCCAAGGCTTTGGCGATGCGCTCGGCAAGCAGCTGGCGGCGACCAGCGTGGATGCGCTGCGCGCCATTCCCGCCTTGCAGTTGCAAACGGCGACGGCGTGGAATTTGACGCTGCCGACCAAGTTCTCGCCGTTCGTCGATGGTTATGTATTGCCGGAACTGCCTTATCTGCGCTTCAAGAATGGACGCCAGATCGACGTGCCGCTGCTGGCCGGCTGGAATCTGGCGGAAGGCGCGGTCTTCATGCCGTACAGCCTGCCCCACTCGACGGTGCAGGAATTCACCGATACCGCCGCGGCGCGCATCGGCGCGGCGAACCTGCCGGGCTTCCTGCAGCAATATCCTGCCACGTCGGTGGAGGAGGCGACCCGCTCGGCTCAGGCACTGGTGGGCGACCTGACCATCAAGTACGAAACCTGGTCCTGGGCCGTCCTGCAGCAAAAGACCGGGCGCGCCCCCGTGTTTGTCTACAACTTCGGCTTCACGTCGCCCTATACCCCGGTTCCGGTCCATACCGCCGAGATCAGTTATGTCTTCGGGAATTTTCTCCCAGGTGCATTCCATCCCGCCGTGGCGCCTTCCGCGCAGGATTTGCTTGTGTCGAATACGGTGCAGTCGTACTGGACCAACTTTGCACGCACGGGTAATCCGAACGGAACCGGCTTGCCGGTGTGGCCGCAGTACGCCGGCGCTGGCAGCCAGGTGAGCCAGATCGGCAATGTGATACAGGCCGGTGCGGAAGAGGGCACCGCGCGCTTCCGCTTCCTGGACACGATACGTGGCGCGGATGGGCTGATCCCGGTCGGAAAACACTAAGGCATGAGTACAACAAAGGAGAGCAGGATGGCTGAAAATCGTGGAGTGGTTTATGTGGGGCAGGGCAAGGTCGAAGTGCAGAGCATCGCGTTTCCAAAGCTGGAAAACCCGAACGGCAAGCGCATCGAACATGGCGTGATATTGAAGGTGGTATCGACCAACATCTGCGGTTCGGACCAGCACATGGTGCGCGGGCGCACCACCGCGCAAACGGGACTGGTGCTCGGTCACGAGATCACCGGCGAAGTGCTGGAAGTGGGCAAGGATGTGGAAACGCTGAAAAAGGGCGACCTGGTCTCGGTGCCTTTCAACGTTGCCTGCGGCCGCTGCCGCACTTGCAAGGAACAGCACACAGGCGTTTGCCTGAGCGTGAATCCGTCGCGCGCCGGTGGCGCCTACGGCTATGTCGACATGGGCGGCTGGATCGGCGGCCAGGCCGAATACGTGATGGTGCCGTACGCCGATTTCAATCTGCTGAAATTCCCGGACCGCGACCGCGCGATGGAAAAGATCACGGACCTGACGTGCCTGTCCGATATCCTGCCGACCGGCTACCACGGCGCGGTGACGGCCGGTGTCGGTCCAGGCAGCAGTGTCTACATCGCCGGCGCGGGCCCGGTGGGCTTGGCGGCGGCGGCCTCCGCGCGCCTGCTGGGCGCTGCGGTCGTGATCGTCGGCGACGTCAACCCGGTGCGGCTGGCGCATGCGCGCAGCGTCGGCTTCGAGACGGTCGACCTGTCGCTGGACGCGACGCTGGCGGACCAGATCGCGCAGATTCTTGGCGAACCCGAGGTCGATAGCGCGGTCGATTGCGTCGGCTTCGAGGCGCGCGGCCATGGTCACGACGGAGCGCACGTGGAGGCGCCGGCAACAGTGCTCAATTCCCTGATGGAAGTCACGCGCGCGGCCGGCAAGATCGGCATCCCCGGCCTGTATGTCACCGACGATCCGGGGGCGACCGACGCGGCGGCCAAGCGCGGCGCGCTGAGCATCCGTTTCGGCCTGGGCTGGGCGAAATCGCACAGTTTCCACACGGGGCAGACGCCGGTGATGAAATACAACCGCGCATTGATGCAAGCCATCCTGTGGGACCGCATCAACATCGCCGAAGTGGTGCGGGTGCAGGTGATCTCGCTGGACGAAGCGCCAGCCGGCTACGGCGAATTCGACGCCGGCGCGCCGAAGAAATTCGTGATCGACCCGCACAAGATGCTGTCGAAGCGCTAATCGCCAGCCTTGCCTGGACCGGCATCGCCGCCGCATCGCGCATGCGGCGGTGATGCCGGAACGTTTAGCCTTGTTGCGTGCCGTCGCCAGGCTGGGTGATAGGAACAAGGCATCACCAGCTACGTTATGCCATCTTCCACCGCAGTTTCTCCATCGCTAGACTAGGCCATCAATCGCGCTGATGTAAAGCCGTTAGCTAAGTCAAGGCCACAGACCGTGGAGCTGTCATTCCCGCGAAGGCGGGAATCCCATTTTTTGTACCGTTTGCGACTCTAAATGGGATTCCCGCCTGCGCGGGAATGACAAGGTTGGCGGGCATGACAAGTTTGGCGCCAACGGAAAATTTGCCGCTGACTTAACGGCATTGGCGCGTAGCTGGATTTATGACACACCGCGACTCGATCGCTAAACCTGTTCTGGAGACTACACAATGAAACTGTTACGTTATGGCGCCGCTGGCGCGGAAAAAGCCGGTGCGCTGGACAATGACGGCCGCATCCGCGACCTGTCGCTGCTGGTGCCGGACCTGACGCCGGAATGGCTGTCGCCCGAGCGCCTGGGCGCGCTGGCCGCGATCGACCTGGCGAAAATGCCACTGGTCGATGCCGGCGTGCGCATCGGCGCACCGGTCGGCGGCGTGCGCCAGTTCATCGCCATCGGCTTGAACTACCGCAAGCATGCCGAGGAAGCCGGCCTGCCGCTGCCGGTCGAACCCATCGTCTTCACCAAGGCGCTCACTTCCCTGTGCGGCCCGGACGACGACATCGTGATGCCGCACGGTTCCGAGCAGACCGACTGGGAAATCGAACTGGGCATCGTCATCGGCAGCACCGCGCGCCAGGTCGCCGAGGGCGACGCGCTGAACTACGTGGCCGGCTATTGCCTGGCCAACGACGTCTCCGAACGCCACTGGCAGATCCACCGCAACGGCCAGTGGGGCAAAGGTAAAAGTTTTGATACTTTCGGCCCGATCGGCCCGTGGCTGGTCACCACCGACGACATTCCGGACCCGCAAACGCTGGGCATGGAATTGAAGGTCAACGGCAAGACCATGCAGGAAAGCAGTACCGCCGACATGATTTTCCCGGTCGCGCAGATCGTCTCCTACCTGAGCCAGTTCATGACCCTGCTGCCGGGCGACGTGATCATCACCGGCACCCCGGCCGGCGTCGGCCTCGGCATGAAGCCGCCGGTCTTCCTCAAAAAGGGCGATGTCGTCACGCTGCGCATCGATCAGCTCGGCACGCAAACCCAGCACGTGGTGTAAGACCATGGAAACCCGTTCCGACAAGGCGGGCGGCTGCGCCGTTCATTCCGTGCACGAGTTCGTTTTCTCCGTGCCGGACCTGGCGCAGGCCGTGCATTTCTATGACAGTTTCGGTCTCGATACGCGCATGGAGGACGGGGCGCTGGCGCTGTACACGAAAGGCAATCCCCATCGCTGGGGGCGCATTTATCCCGGTCCCGAAAAAAGCCTGTTGTGGCTGACGCTGGGCATCTTCGCCGATGAAGTGGCGGCCTTCGAGGCGCGCTTCGCCGCGCTCGGCATCGAACGGATCGCAGCGCCTCCGGGCGCCGATCCGGCCGGCATCTGGATCAGCGCGCCCGACGGCTTGCCTTTATGCCTGCTGGTCGCGCCGAAAACCTCGCCCAGCGCCAGCCCGGTGCGCACGTTTACACCGGAAAGCGGCAGCGCCGGCCGCGCCCCGCGCCGCAGCGAGCTGCGCAAAGTGCATCCGCGCCACCTGTCGCATATCCTGCTGTTTACGCCGGATGTCGGCGTCGGCATCGATTTCTACAGCCGGGTTCTCGGCCTGCGCCTGTCGGACCGTTCCGGCGATATCGTCGCCTTCCTGCACTCGCCGCACGGCAGCGACCATCACCTGGTGGCATTCGCCAAGTCGCACAGCTACGGCCTGCACCACAGCAGCTGGGACGTGGCTTCCTTCGACGACATCGGCGCCGGCACGCAGCAGATGACGGAGGCCGGCTATCCGCACGGCTGGGGCATCGGCCGCCACGTACTGGGTTCCAATTATTTCCGTTATGTACGCGATCCCTGGGGCAGCTACGCGGAATACTCGTTCGACATCGACTTCATTCCGCCGACGCTGGAGTGGGCCGCCGGCGATTATGCGCCCGAGGATTCGCTGTATGTCTGGGGGCCGGTGGTGCCTGCTGAATTCATCGAAAACCACGAACGGCACGGCGTCTGAAAAGAGTGGCGCACCGCTTGCGGTCGATTTGACCTGGCGGTACCGGAAACGGGCGGAGAGGGGAATATCCCATCTCCGCCCGTTTCGTTTTCAGCGGCGGTTTCTGTTAAAACTAAGGATGTATCGGCAACGCGGTCTTGTACTTGACCTGCTTGAGCGCGAAACTGGAGCGGATGTTCTGGATGCCCTGGATGCGTGTCAGGTGGTCGAGAATGAAACGCTCCAGCGCCTGGATGTCCGGTACGACGATGCGCAGCAGATAGTCGGAGTCGCCCGTCATCAGGTAAACCTCCATCACTTCCTCGAACTGGCTGACCTCTTTTTCAAACCTGGCCAGCGCGCCAGACTCCTGCTTTTCCAGCGTGACCTGGACGAACACATTCATTTTCAATCCCAGCGCGAACGGGTCCACCAACCCGACATAGCGCTTGATCACCTGATTGGCTTCCAGATGCTTGACGCGAGCGAGCGTCGGTGAAGGCGACAGGTTGATTTTCGCTGCGAGTTCCACATTGCTGATCTTGGAATCATCTTGCAGGATTTTCAGTATTTTAAGATCTGCTGTATCAAGTTCCATGAGTTATCCAATATGCTTTTAAATGTCGATTTCCGGCATTTTATGCTGAAAATTGGTGACGGGGCGGCTTATTTCGGTGACCTATGCTGTGCGTGTCACGTTAAGCTTTCGCTATCGTCAACCTGGAAAATATCATGGAAATGTCATCTGTCATGAAGCTCGATCCGGCTTCCGTCCCCGATGCCGACGCGTTGGAAACCTCCGAGTGGCTCGAAGCGCTGCAAGGCGTGATCCGCGAAGGCGGACCCGAACGGGCGCGTTACCTGCTGTCTCGCCTGTCGGCCGCCGCGCAACAGGCCGGCGTGCGCTGGCGCGATGCGCGCAACACACCCTACAACAACACGATTCGCGTCGAAGACGAACCTGCCTTCCCTGGCGGTTCGGACGCGCTGGCGATGGAACTGCATATCGCCAGCCTGATTCGCTGGAATGCGCTGGCGATGGTGGTGCGCGCCAACCGCGCCTACGGTGAGCTGGGCGGCCACATCGCCAGCTACGCGTCGGCCGCCGACTTATTTGAAGTCGGCTTTAATCACTTCTTCCGCGCCCGCACCGATTCCTTCGGCGGCGATCTGGTTTATTTTCAGGCCCATTCCGCGCCCGGCATCTACGCGCGCGCCTTCCTCGAAGGTGACCTGGGCGAGACCGAACTGGGCTTCTACCGCCAGGAAATCGAGGCGAAAAAACACGGCGCGCAAGGCCTGTCGTCGTATCCGCATCCTTGGCTGATGGAGAATTTCTGGCAGTTCCCGACCGGCTCGATGGGCCTGGGGCCGATCAGCGCGATCTACCACGCGCGCTTCATGCGCTACCTGGAACACCGCGGCATGCTCGCGCCGCAGGACCGCAAGGTCTGGGGCGTGTTCGGCGATGGCGAGATGGACGAACCGGAATCGCTGGCCGCGCTCAGCCTGGCCTCGCGCGAACATCTCGACAACCTGGTGTTTGTCGTCAACTGCAACCTGCAACGCCTCGACGGCCCGGTGCGCGGCAACGGCCATATCGTCGACGAGCTGGAAACCATCTTCGCCGGCGCCGGCTGGAACGTCATCAAGCTGATGTGGGGCGCCGACTGGGACCCGCTGTTCGCGCGCGACAAGACCGGCGAATTGCTGGAGGCGCTGAACAACACCGTCGATGGTCAATTGCAGACTTTTGCCGCCAACGACGGCGCCTTCAACCGCGAGCATTTCTTCGGGCAGAACCCGGCGTTGAAGGAGATCGCGTCCATGCTGACGGACGACGAGATCGACCGTCTGCGGCGCGGTGGCCACGACATGAAAAAGATCCACGCCGCCTTCCATTCGGCCTCCGGCCACCGCGGCCAGCCGACCGTGATCCTGGCCCAGACCAAGAAGGGTTACGGCATGGGCACGGCAGGGCAGGGCAAGATGACGACGCACCAGCAGAAAAAACTGGACGCGCAGGATCTGCTCGAATTCCGCGACCGTTTCCGTTTGCCGATTTCGGACGCCGACTGCGAAGCGCTGGCATTCTATAAACCGGCCGCGAACAGCCCGGAAATGAAGCACCTGCTGCGCCGGCGCGAGGAGCTGGGCGGTTTCATGCCGCGCCGCGTCACCGCGCACCAACAGCTGTCCGTGCCGGCGATCGGCAGCTACGCCGGTTTCGCGCTGGACGCCGCCGGCAAAGAGATGTCGAGCACGATGGCGCTGGTGCGCATGATGGGCAACCTGCTGAAGGACGGCGGCATCGGCAAGCACGTGGTGCCCATCGTCGCCGACGAGGCACGTACTTTCGGCATGGCGAACCTGTTCCGCCAGGTCGGCATCTATTCGGCCCAGGGCCAATTGTATGAGCCGGAAGACATCGGCTCGATCCTGTCGTACCGCGAAGCGAAGGATGGCCAGATTCTCGAAGAAGGGATCACGGAAGCGGGCGCGATTTCGTCGTGGACGGCTGCGGCGACCAGTTATTCGGTGCACGGCATGCCGATGCTGCCGTTTTATATCTATTACTCGATGTTCGGTTTCCAGCGCATCGGCGACATGATCTGGGCGGCGGCGGACCAGCGCGCACGCGGCTTCCTGATCGGCGCGACATCGGGCCGCACCACGCTGGCCGGCGAAGGCTTGCAGCACCAGGACGGCACCAGCCACCTGATCGCGGCGACGGTGCCGAACTGCGTGTCGTACGATCCGGCCTATGCGTATGAACTGGCGGTGATCGTGCAGGACGGCATGCAGCGCATGCTGGGCGATAACGAGGACGTGTTCTATTACGTCACCGTTACCAATGAAAACGAAGGTCAGCCGAGCATGCCGGAAGGCGCGGAAGATGGCATCAAGCGCGGCATGTACTGCCTTGCGCCGCAAGAACAAGCCGACGTGCGCCTGCTGGCGGCCGGCCCGGTCCTGAAGGAAGCGGTGAAAGCGGCGCAACTGCTGAAAGAACATCTGGGCATCGCGGCCGAGGTGTGGAGCGTGACGAGTTACACGGAACTGGCACGCGACGGCATCGCCGCGCAGCGCAATGCGCGCCTGGGTGTGCAAGGTGAAGAAGCCTATGTCACGCAACAGTTAGGTGCGAGTGCCGCGCCGGTGGTGGCGGCCAGCGATTACGTGCGCGCCATCCCGGAAAGCATCCGCGCATTTATTCCGGGCGCCTTCGCCACGCTGGGCACGGATGGTTTCGGCCGCAGCGACACGCGCGCCAACCTGCGCGATTTCTTCGAGATCGATGCGAAATGGATCGCCTACACGGCCTTGAGCGAACTGCCGGTTGGGAAGGATGCGGCGCAACTGAAGGCTTTCGCGGATGTGCTGGGGCTGGATTTGAATAAACCCTGGTCGGCGACGGTATAAGCCAAAATCAGCGGCAAAATCTGGGGTCAGACCCATGGGTCTGACCCCGGCCCTTGCATCTGATTTGGCCAAAAATAAGTAAAGGGATGGTTGATGAATCACACAAGGACACACCATGTACACACGTAACGCATTCTTCCTGGGCCGCCCGGCCGCCGGTGCCGAGGACAAGTTCCGGGCTGGCCTGGAAACGGGCACCGCCCAATACGCGAAACTGCCGGGCGTGCGCTCGGCGCGCCTGGAATTCCCGCTGTCGAAGGATGACGGCGCCCCGGACATCTACGCCACCATCCGCATGGTGTTCGACAGCGAACAGGATATCGAGCGCGCTCTGTCGTCGCCGGAGCGCCAGGTTGTGCGCGCCGCCTTCGCCGGTGCCGTCATGCCGCTGTTCGAAGGCACCGTGGCCCATGTGAACAGCCGCGGCATCGATTTCGAATAAGCGGGCCTGCGCGGCATCGATTTGCAAGTTAAACCATAAACAGGGAGACCAACATGAACACCGCAACCGCCAATGCAGGCAGCACCGCTCCTGCTCCTGTCCCGGCCAAACTGGCCCACGTGGTGCTACGCACCTCGAAATTCCAGGAGATGCAGGACTGGTACCGCCAGGTGCTGGTGGCCAGCACGACCTACGCCGACCACGGCCTGGCCTTCCTCACCTACGACGATGAACACCACCGCGTGGCGTTGCTGAACGCGCCGGACCTCAAGCCGCAGGCCGATGGCGTGGCCGGCGTGCACCACGTCGCCTTCACGTACGCGACCCTGGGCGACCTGGTGACCACCTTCGAACGCCTGCGCGGCCTGGACATCGTGCCGGTTTACTGTACCAACCACGGTCCGACCACGTCGCTGTACTACCAGGACCCGGACGGCAACCAGATCGAACTCCAGGTCGACAACTTCGACACCATCGAAGAGGCGACGCAGTTCTTCTATTCGCCCGAATTCGCCGAGAATGCGATCGGCGTCGACTTCGACCCGGCCGAACTGGCGAGTCGCTATCGCGCCGGCGAAGCCGATGCGTCCATCAAGCGCCGTGGCAGCATCGGCCAACGTGGACTCGATTCGCTGCCGTTGCGCTGAGCAATCAAGAGGAACCTCAGGGCGTATGCGCCTGACGATTAAAGCCTGGCACGGGAAACCGTGGCCAGGCTTTTTTTTGGGAATTTTCACGGATTGCCGGAAACGCAAGCAAAAACCAGAGGCAAAGGCCGGGGTCAGACGGGGACGCCGAGTCCCGTGGGTCTGACCCCAGATTCTGCCGCTGGTTTTCGGCGGCGTTCCTGGTAATGCGTAAAGCGCCTTTCTTTTTGCGACGCGGACTCTATGCGCGCCAATCTTCTCGACGAAAATTTCTGCGGTAATGCCGCCGCTAATGCTTGCCTGGCCGCGTTTCCTCGTATATATTGATCGAAATTGTCGTTGTGACGATTTTGTTTAATCTTAAAAATCAACCGAGGAGACAAGCATGAAAACAGACCAATACGCGACATGGCCATCCATCTCGTCCAGCACCCACGTCCCGGCCGCATCGATCGATGAACTGGTGGCGCGCGCGCGGGCATTGCAGCCGCTGTTGCTGAAAAACGCGCCCGAATCGGAAAAAAACCGCCGCGCCAGCGAGGAAAACATCCAGGCGATCGCCAGCGCCGGACTGTTCCGCCTGATGGTGCCGAAGCGTTACGGCGGCTACGAGGGCACGCTGAAGTCGCAATTGGAAGTGTCGTCGGCCGTCGCCGAAGGGTGCGGCGGCACCGGCTGGGTGGTGGCGCTGACCAATGTCTGCGCCTGGTTCACCGGCCTGTTTTCGGAACGCGCGCAGGATGAGGTGTTCGGCGCCAATCCGGACGCGCGCGTGGCCGGCGTCTTCAATCCCTCGTCCGAAACGCGCCGCGTCGACGGCGGCATCAAGTTGTCGGGCAAATGGTATTTTTCGTCCGGCATCCTGCATGCCGACTGGGCGCTGGTCGGTGCGATGGAGCACGATGCCAATGGCGCGCCTGTCGCCCAGTACCTGGCGCTGGTGCCGATTGCCGACGTGACGATCGACGACACCTGGTACACCGCCGGCATGCGCGCCTCGGGCAGTAACTGCATCGTCGCCAAGGATATCTTCGTGCCCGACCACCGCCTGCTGAACATGGGAGAAGCGCTGAAGGACAATTATGCGTCGGAGCGCAAGGAACTCTCCGCCTACCGCGGCGCCTTCGTGCCGGTCGCCGCGCTGATCCTGGCCGGACCGCAGTTGGGACTCGGCCGCGCGGCGCTGAAATTCGTCATCGACAAGGCGCCGCAACGGGCCATCGCCTATACCTCGTTCGCAAAGCAGACCGATTCCGTCGTGTTCCAGACCCAGGTCGCCGACGCAGCGCTGAAAGTCGACACGGCGCATGTGCTGGCTCACCACGTGGCGGATATTATCGACGGCGCGGCGCAGCGCGGCGAAGCGCTGCCTTACGTGGCGCGCGCAAAATCGCGCGCCCAGACCGGCGTCGTCATCACCCAGATCACCGATGCACTTAATACGCTGGTCTCCGCGCACGGCGCCGGCAGCTTCGCCGAAGCGAGTCCGATGCAGCGTTTCTGGCGCGATTCGAACACGGCCGCGCGCCACGCGATCGCCTTGCCGGCGATCGGCGCGGAGCTGTACGGCAAGGCGCTGCTGGGCGTCGAAAACACTGTCACGACCCTGGTGTGAACGGCCATGGACCCGAAATTATTCAGGTCGACCATGGGCCTGTTTGCCACCGGCGTGACGGTGGTGAGCTACATGGCGGACGATGCGCCGGCCGGCATGACGGCCAACGCTTTTACGTCGGTCTCGATGGATCCGCCGCTGGTGCTGATCTCGGTGCGCGCCGAATCGCGTTTTAATCGCTGCGTCGCTGAAGGGACGCGCTACGGCATCAATTTCCTGGCCGAGAGCCAGGCGTCGTTCAGTTCTCACTTCGGCGGGCGCCCGGTCGAAGGGCTGGCGCTGCCGTTCACATTCAGCGACGGCACGCCTTTGCTGGAGGGTAGCCTGGCCCAATTGGTGGTGCGGCCGGTGGACGTGCACGTGGCGGGCGACCACGTGCTGTACATCAGCCAGGTCGAGCAGGTGAAACTGGGCGAGCAGCGCAAGCCGCTGGTGTTCCACAGCGGCAGGTACCGCCAGGTCCATGCCCATGCGAACGAGATCGGCTGGCCGGCGCCCGTCGATGGCTGGTAGGCGGGCACGCGCATCCGGCGCCGCGGGCCGGCCGCGCGTGGACAGATCCTTGGCAGGCGCTCTATAATCGCCGTGGAAAAATCGTCGTCTCGACGATCTGTGCGTGTAAAAGGATGGATGCCGATGGGCAAGCAGGATGAGGTGGCGCCGGCCGGACAGGTGGTCAGGGATCACCGTGTCGAAGTCGCGGAAAAGAAGCGCATCGTCATGCGCGCGCGCCTGGTCGATGCGACCATGCGCGTGATCGGCGACGCCGGCAATTCGGCGCCGGTGATCGATGACGTGATCCGCGAAGCGAAGGTGTCGCGCGGGACGTTTTACAATTATTTCAATACGCTCGACGATGTGCTGGCGCTGATCGGCCATGAATTGAACGACCAGATGACCACCGAGATCCTGCCGATCTACGACATGCTGACGGTGCCTTGGCAGCGTTTCGCGGTCGGCTTCCGCGTCTTCCTGGTGCGGGCGATGTTCGACCATAAATGGGCCGGTTTCGTCACGCGCACCGATGCGTGGAACCAGGATACGCTGGTCGACAAATACATGGGCAAGGATCTGGCGGACGGCAAGGCCGCCGGCCAGTTCTTCTTCGACGATCTGCAGGTCGCGAAGGATTTCCTGAAAGGGGCCAATCTGCTCGGCATCCGCACGATACGGCAGGGCGTCGACGATCCGATCGCCTATATCAATGCGGCGGTGATCATGGCGTTCGCCAGCCAGGGCTGCAGCCGTGAACGCTGCGAGGAGGGCGCCGCGTTTTCCTCGGCCCACCTGCGCGAATGGGGACGCGGCGAACTGGCGGCCGGGCGCCCGCCGTGGGCGCTGAACATCAACTCGAAGCAGGGCCGCCTGTTCGCCGGCCTGGTCGGCGCACCCGAGAAAAAACAGCGCGCCGGCCGCCAGTCATGACCGCCATTTCCCATCCTTGATTTCCCGTCGCGCGGCGTCCTGCCGCGCGCGTTTGCGCAACTCCCCATCGTAGCACCCGTTCCGGCCGCGCCATTCCCGCTGTAAATCCGCGCGGGCGGCGTTACGCCCATTCCTCGCTTGCCTTCCCCTTGCCGCGCCGTGCGCGCGGCCCTTTTCGTTCGCCTTGCAACACTTCGCCGCCATCGCCGCAAAGTGCGTTGACATGTCAAAAATTCCACGGTATAAAGTCAACTAAATTGTCACTATAAATAAAAATGTCATCATGACTTTTTTGTTTAATTTGGTTGAAATCAAAGGAGAACGGCGATGCCAGCGTATGTGTATGTGGTCATGCGTGCCCGGCCGGGCATGGAAGCGCAACTGGAGGCGGCGATGCGCGAGGCGGTCGGGCGCGGCCTGGCCGAACCCGGTGCGCTGCGTTACGAATTGCTGCGCGACGCCGCCGACCCGCGCGCGCTGGCCTTTTTCGGCAAGTGGGAGACGCGCGAACAGCATCGCCACCACGTGGCGCAGCCGTATGTCGCGGCGTTCCACGAACGCATCGCGGACTGGGTGGAGCACAAGGAGATTCGCCTGTTCGACGCCGCGCCGGACGCGGAAGGAGGGCCGACCGGGCGTTGAACAGACGCGTAGCACCCCTTCATGCAACGCGGCGAGACCGCGACAACGATAAAAAATACAGGAGACAACATGATGCAATTTCCAGCCCGGGCCAGGTTCGCGCCCTTTTCGCATGCCGGCCACTGGCCTTCGTGGATCGCACTCGGCGCCGCCGCCGCGTGCATGGCGCCGGCCGGCGCGGCCGAATTCGACACGGGCAACCCGGAATTGAAGGTGCGCTGGGATAACAGCGTGAAATACAGCGGCGCCGTGCGCGTCGCTGCGCGTAACCCGGCCGTGGCCAGCGCCAACCCGAGCGCCGCCAACCTCGATGACGGCGACAACAATTTTTCGCGCGGCCTGGTGTCGAACCGCGTCGACCTGCTGTCCGAAATCGACGCCAGCTACCACGGCACCATGGGGCTGCGCCTGGCCGGCGCCGCCTGGTACGACACGGTCTACAACCGCGCCAACGACAATGCCAGCGCCACCGTCAACACCGACGCCGGCCTGGCCGCCACGCGCCAGTTTCCGCAAGCGACCCGCGACGTCATGGGACGGCGCGCCGAAGTGCTCGACGCCTTCCTCTACCTGAAGAGCGACAACTCGTCCGAAGTGCCGTACACGCTGCGGCTGGGACGCCATTCCCTGGTGTTGGGCGAAAGCCTGTTCTTCGGCGCCAACGGCATCGCGCAGGCGCAACAGCCGACCGACCTGGTCAAGCTGCTGATGGTGCCCGGTTCCCAGTTCAAGGAAATCGTGCGGCCGGTCGGACAACTGTCCGGCCAGGTGACATTGCCGGGCGGCGTGCTGCTGGGCGGCTATTACCAATTGCAGTGGCAGGCGAACCGGATTCCGCAGTCGGGCAGTTACCTGAGCAGCGCCGATTTCGTCGGCGACGGCGCGCGCTCCATCATGGGACCGGGCGGACCGATGCCGGTGCGCGTGTTCGATGCGCGCAACAGCGGGCAGGGCGGAGTGCAACTACGCTTCAAGGGTTTCAACGACAACGTCGAATTCGGCGTCTACGCGGCGCGCTACCACGACAAGGGACCGCAGAATTACATCAACCTGTCCAACGGCGCCTGGGAAGAGTATTTCGCCGAGGGTGTCAAAACGGCCGGATTCAGCTTCAGCACCGTGCTCGGCGAGACCAACGTCGCCGGCGAGATGTCGCTGCGCAGCAATGCGCCGCTGGTCAGCGACCCGCAGGCCGGGTCGGGCGGCGGCAACGGTTCGGACCGGCCGTTTTACGCGGTCGGACGCACGGCGCACCTAAACCTGTCGGCGATCATGCTGATGCCGCGCACCTCGCTGTGGGATGGCGCCTCGCTGGTGGCCGAAGCGGCGTGGAACCGGACCTTGAGCGTGAGCGCCAACCCGGGCGCGCTGGCCGACAACACGACGCGCGATGCGCTCGGCGTGCGTGCCATCTTTACCCCGCAATATTTCCAGATCACGCCGGGCGTCGACTTGAACCTGCCGCTCGGGATCGGCTACAACCCGTACGGCCGTTCTTCGTCCGTCTTCATGTTCAACGGCGGCAGCAGCAAGGGCGGCGATCTGAGCATCGGACTGGAAGCCGATTACAACAAGCGTTTCAAGGCCAGCCTTTCCTATAACCGCTTCCTGGGCAAGGCCAATTCCTTCCTCAACGTCGGCGGCGTGCATGGCCAGCATCTCACTTTCGACCAGGCGCTGGCGGACCGCAATTTCCTTTCCTTTTCGCTGCAAACTACTTTTTAAAACGGGGACGACATGAACAACAAACATAAAAAAATGTGGCTGGGCGCGCTGATGACGCTGGGCACGATCGCCAGCACCGCGCTGCATGCGGCCGTCACGGAGTCGGAGGCGGCGCGCCTCGGCAAGGACTTGACGCCGCTCGGCGGCGAAATGGGCGCCAACAAGGATGGCAGCATCCCGGCCTGGAAGGGTGGCTATACCAGCGTGCCGGCCGGCTATAAAAGCGGCGAGCCGCGCCTGGACCCGTTCGCCGCCGAAAAGCCGCTGTACGTGGTCACGGCGAAAAACATGGACCAGTACAGCGAGCAGTTGTCGGACGGGGTCAAGGCGCTGCTGAAAAAATTCCCGGGCTACCGCGTCGACGTCTACCCGACCCAGCGTACCGCTGCCGCGCCGGCCTGGTATTACGAAAACACGCAGCGCAACGCGACCCGCGCCAAGACCACGCACAAGGGCCTGTCGATCGAGGGCGCCTGCGGCGGCGTGCCGTTTCCGATCCCGAAAGATGGTTACGAGGTGATGTGGAACCACCTGCTGTCGTGGAAGGGGGAGGCGTCGAAAATGCACTTCCGCAGCTATGTTGTCAACGGCGGCAAGGCGGTGATGGCGGGCGATGCGGTCAACGACGAAAACCGTCCGTACGCGTTCAAGACCAGTTGCGGCAAATTCAACGGCAATTATTGGGAATTGCTGCAAACGACGATGGGGCCGCCATTCAAGGCCGGCGAAACCATCTTGCTGCGCGACCCGATCGACCAGGTCGACAAGGGCCGTCAGGCCTGGCAATACCTGGTCGGACAACGCCGCGTGCGACGCGCGCCAACGATCGCCTACGATACGCCGGACAGCGTCAACTCGGGCTCGAATTATTTCGACGAAGCGTTCATCTTCCTCGGCGCGCTCGACCGCTTTCAATGGAAACTGGTCGGCAAGAAGGAAATGCTGATCCCGTATAACAACAATGGTTTGTGGCTGAAGAAGACCGAAGCCGTGCTCGGCGAGAACCACCTGAACCCGGACGCGGTGCGCTGGGAAAAACACCGGGTCTGGGTGGTCGAGGCCACGCTGGCGCAGGGCAACCGCAACGTGATCCCGAAACGCCGCTTCTATATCGACGAGGATAACTGGGTCGCCGCGCTGTATGACGGCTGGGATGCGCAGGGGCAGTTGTGGCATTCCGGTTTCGGCTTCTCGAACATCATTTTCGAGCTGCCCGGCACGGTCCTGCAATCGTTCAGCATCTACAACCACCTTGGTAACAGCTACAACCTGGTGGCCATCCCCAACGGGCAGGATTACCACTTCAAGCAGGTGACGCCGCTGCCGGATAACTACTTCACGCCGGAAAACCTGGCAGGCCAGGGCACGCGCTGACAAGGCGCCAGCCGGGACGCCAGCGCGACGCCTGGCCGTCCCGGCCACATCATAAAAACAAGATACAGGAGACAGGCATGCAACAGTTACATTCAATGCGCCGGCCATGCGCCGCGCTGGCGCTGGCCGCGAGCCTCGGCGGCTTCGCCGGCGGCAGCGGCGCCACCGTTCCCGACATGCTGGAACGGCCATCGACCATCAGTGCCAAGGCCAGCGGCGCGGTGCTGCTGGCCGTGACGCGCGCCGGCGACCGCCTGCTGGCCGTCGGCGAGCGCGGCATCATCATTTATTCCGACGATAACGGCGCCCACTGGAGCCAGGCCGGCGCACCGGTCAGCGTCTCGCTGACCGGTGCCTGCTTCGCTTCGGCCACGGTGGGCTGGGCGGTCGGCCACAGCGGCGTGGTGCTGCGCAGCGTCGATGGCGGCAAGACCTGGGCGCGCCAGTTCGATGGAAAGCAGGCCGCGCAGCGCGTGCTGGCGCAGGCGCAACTGTCCGGATCGGCCTCCTCCACGAGCGCCGCCCGGCGCATGGTCGACGACGGCGCCGACAAGCCTTTTCTGGATGTGCTGTGCCTGTCCGAGCAGCGTGCGATCGTCGTCGGCGCCTATGGCCTGATCCTGGAAACGGTCGACGGCGGGCGCAACTGGACATCGCTGATGGAGCGCATCGGCGATGCGCGCGGCCGGCACCTGTATTCGATCGTCGCGCTGCCGGACAAGGGCGTGCTGGTGGCGGGAGAACAGGGCGCGCTGTTCCGCTCCGGTGACGACGGGCGCAGCTTCGCCGCCCTTGCCGCGCCTTACGAGGGGACGTATTTCCGCGCCGCCGCCACCGGCGCGCGCGGCCTGCTGCTGCTTGGCCTGCGCGGCAACGCCTATGTCAGCGACGACGCCGGCAAAAGCTGGAGCAAGAGCGCGATACCGGCCACGAACAGCCTGACCGGCGCCGTCTCCATGAGCGGCGGGCAATGGCTGGTGTCCGATGAAAGCGGGCGGCTGTACCGCAGCGCCGACCAGGGGCGCCATTTCAGCGAAGTGCCCGCGGTCCGGGCCGCGGCGATTTCAGACTTGCGCGGCACGGCCGACGGCGCCGTGGTATTGGCCGGCGCGCGCGGCGTCAGCCGCATTTCGGCAAGCCAGATCGGGAGCAATTAAATGATGAAACCGAACCAACCCCAATCCGGCGAGATGACACAAGTGTTCGACCGCCAGTCCGGCTCCCTCGTTGAACGCCTGCTGTTCAACCACCGGCTGGCCGTGATCATCGTCTGCGTCTTGATCACCGCCGTGCTGGCGATGCAGGCTAAAAACCTGCGCCTGAACGCCAATTTCGACAGCATGGTGCCGAACAAGCACCCGTTCATCGTCAACTACATGGCGAACAAGGCGCAACTGGGCGGCGTCGGCAACACCGTGCGCATCGCCGTCGAGGCGCGCAGCGGCACCATCTTCGATGCCGGCTACCTTGAAACGCTGCGCAAGATTAACGATGAAGTCTTCCTGATGCCCGGCGTCGAGCGGCCGTTCATGAAATCGCTGTGGACGCCGTCCACGCGCTGGCTCGGCGTGACCGAGGAGGGCCTCGAAGGCGGGCCGGTGATTCCGGATAATTACGATGGTTCGGCCGGCAGCATCGAACAGTTGCGCGCCAACGTCGAGCGCTCCGGCGAGATCGGCCAACTGGTGGCCAGCAATTACCGTTCGACGCTGCTGGTGGTGCCTATCGTCGCGCAATCGGCAGGCGGACCGCGCATCGACTATGGCGCGCTCAATGCGCGGCTCGAACAGTTGCGCGCAAAGTACCAGAGCGACAGGGTGAGTATCCATATCACCGGTTTTGCGAAAGTCGCCGGCGACCTGATCGACGGCTTGCGCGAAGTATTGATGTTCTTTGCGATCGCCATCGCGATCTGCGTCGCGGTGCTGTTCTGGTACACGCGTTGCGTGCGCAGCACGCTGCTGGTGGTGGCCTGTTCGCTGGTGGCGGTGGCCTGGCTGCTGGGCATGCTGCCGGCGCTGGGACTGGAACTCGACCCGTATTCGGTCCTGGTGCCCTTCCTCGTGTTCGCCATCGGCATGAGCCACGGCGCGCAAAAAATGAACGGCATCATGCAGGACATCGGGCGCGGCGTCGACAAGCTCGTGGCCGCCCGTTACACCTTCCGGCGCCTGTTCCTGGCCGGCCTGACGGCGCTGATCGCCGACGCGGTCGGTTTCGCTGTGCTGATGGTGATCGATATCCGCGTGATCCAGGATCTCGCCGTGGCCGCCAGCCTCGGGGTGGCGGTGCTGGTGGTGACGAACCTGATCCTGCTGCCGGTCTTGTTGTCGTACACCGGCGTCGATGCCGGCGCCGCGCGGCGCAGCGCCGACAGCGACGCCATGGCCGAGGACGGCGCGCAGCGGCACCGGGTATGGGCCTTCCTCGACCTGTTCACCACGCGCAAGTGGGCCGGCGTGGCGCTGGCCGGTGCGCTGGCGCTGGGTGCGGCCGGCTTCGCGGCCAGTCTGCACCTGCAGGTCGGCGACCTCGATCCCGGCGCGCCCGAGTTGCGCGCGGATTCGCGCTACAACCGCGACAACGCCTATGTCTCGGCCAATTATTCGGCCAGCAGCGATATCTATGTCGTCATGGTCAAGACGCCGCAATTCAAATGCGTGCAATACCAGAACCTGGCGCAGGTCGACGCGCTCGAATGGCAGTTGCAGCAACTGGCCGGTGTCGAGTCGACCAGTTCGTACGCCTCGCTGAGCAAGCGCATGGCCGCGGGCATGAACGAGGGCAGCCTGAAATGGTATGAATTGACGCGCACCCAGGACATGCTCAACAACATCACCACGCGCGCGCCGCGCGAACTGTTCAATTATGACTGCGACCTGTTGTCGGTCTATGTCTACCTGAAGGATCACAAGGCCGCCACGCTCGACAGCGTGGTCAAGGTCGTCGACGCTTTCGCGGCGCAACACGACAGCACCGAGATCCGCTTCCTGTCCGCCGCCGGCAGCGCCGGCATCGAGGCGGCCACGAATATCGTGGTGCGGCGCGCCAACCTGGAAATGCTGGTGCTGGTGTATGTCGCCGTGATCGTGCTGGCCTTCGTCACGTTCCGCTCGTGGCGCGCGGTGGTGTGCGCGGTGCTGCCGCTGCTGCTGACGTCGATCCTGTGCGAAGCGCTGATGGTGGCGCTGGGCATCGGCGTCAAGGTCGCTACATTACCCGTGATCGCGCTCGGCGTGGGCATCGGTGTCGACTACGCCTTGTACATCCTCAGCGTCACGCTGGCCAACCTGCGCATGGGCCTGAGTTTTTCCGCATCCTATCATCGTGCGCTGCTGTTTACGGGCAAGGTCGTCGCGCTGACCGGCATCACGCTCGGCATCGCGGTGGCGACCTGGGTATTTTCTCCGATCAAGTTCCAGGCCGACATGGGTATCCTGCTGTGCTTCATGTTCATCTGGAACATGCTCGGCGCGGGCATCCTGCTGCCGGCGCTGGGCTATTTCCTGCTCAAGCCGGCCGTGCAGCCGGTGGCGCGGGCCGAGGTGCGCGAGGCCGCCGAGCCGATCGGCGACGCGGCATGAAAAGGGGCGCGGCAGCGATGCTCAAAAACCGCCTGGCGCGCCTTGCCGCGCGCCTCGGCATGGCGCACTGGCGCATCGGCCAGCGCCTGATCGGCGCCTTCGCCGTCGTCATCCTGCTGCTGGCCGGCATTACCGTGCTCGCCGTCAGCCAGTTGACGACCCTGGCCGGCAATATCGACACCATCGTCAGCGTCCGCTATCCGAATACCGTCAGCGCCAACAACATCAAGTCGGACCTGTATGACGCGGTCGGCGCGATGAATGACATGCTGCAACCGGACAATGAACAGGACATCCCGAACCTGGTCTTGCTGGTGCGGGAGTCGACCCAGTTCAATACGGAAGCCATCGCCCGCTTGCGCAAGGCGACGCAGGCTACATTGGACGAGCGCCAACTGGTCGAGCAACTGGAAAACGTGCGCGCCAGTTTCCTGCCGGCGCAGGAAAAATTCATCCGGCAGGTCAGCGCCGGCCAGAAGGAAGAAGCCGGCGTGACCATGCGTGCCGAGGTGCGCACCTTCCAGGCCCATTACTTCATGGCGTTGGCAAGGTTGATCCGCTTCCAGACCGAGCAGGTCGAGCGGCAAGGCAAATCCGTGATCGGCGCCGCCGCGCAGGCGCGCTGGCTGATGATCTTGCTGGCTTCCGCCGCCGGCCTGGCCGCCGTTGCCATCGGCCTGCTCGTCACCGGCAGTATCGTCGCTCCGCTCAGGCAGGCGGTCGCCGTGGCCGAACGGGTTGCCGCGGGCGATCTCAGTGGCGACATCGCCGTCACGTCGCGCGACGAGATGGGGCAACTGATGCAAGCCTTGCGCAACATGAACGGCAGCCTGTCGCAGATGGTCGCCAGGGTCCGCTCCAGCACGGAATCGATTGCGAGCGCGTCGGCGCAGATCGCGGCCGGCAACGCCGACCTGTCGTCACGTACCGATCTGCAGGCCGGCGCGCTGCGGCAAACGGCCGTCACGATCGAACAGTTGACGGCGACGGTGCGGCGCAACGCTGACAGCGCCGGTCATGCGAACCGGCTCGGATGCTCGGCCTCCGGGGTGGCGGTGCAGGGCGGTGCGATCGTCGCGGAAGTGGTGACGACGATGGACTCGATCAAGGCCGCGTCGGGCAAGATCGTCGACATCATCGGTGTCATCGACGCGATCGCCTTCCAGACCAATATCCTGGCGCTCAACGCGGCGGTCGAAGCGGCGCGCGCCGGGGAACAGGGCAGAGGCTTCGCCGTGGTCGCGTCGGAAGTGCGGGTGCTGGCGCAGCGCTCGGCCGGCGCAGCCAGGGAAATCAAGCAGTTGATTGGCGCTTCCGTGTCGCGGGTCGATGCCGGCAGCCGCCTGGTCGGCCAGGCGGGGCAGACAATGGAAGCGATCGTGAACTCGGTGCAGCAGGTTGTCGACATCCTGGGTCAGATCGCCCGCGCCAGCGAACAGCAAAGCGCGGACATCGAAGGCGTCAACGGCACGGTGGCGCAAATGGATGAAGCGACCCGGCGCAATGCCGTACTGGTACGGCAGGCCGCGGCGGCAGGCAGTTCGCTGGAAAGCGAGGCGGCGGGGCTGGAACAGGCGGTGCGCGTGTTCAGAATCGGTGCCAGCGCCGGGATCGACCTGTCCCCGATCGTGCATGGCATTGAATTGACAGGAGCGCATTGAGATGAACCAGCCCACGCCAACCACCCATCCGAGCAAGGAAGCGGTCCGCAATTATCTTGCGCGGCGCCGCAACGAGCATGCGCCGCCGCCCGCGCCGGAGCGCATCCGCGAACAGCTGGGCTGGTGCCTGTTGCGCATGCAAGCCGGGACGGCGTAGCCGCCATCTGCCCGTACACCGTTCTTTATGCGCTTGCGCGCCGTGCGCGACCTCCTATGAGGTAGATAGTGGTCATCGGCCGACAAAGGAGCAGGTGAGGCTGAACATTATTTGCTGCCTGCGACGTCAGGTTCCAATAATGGCAGCATTTTTCTGACATCGCCGTGCAAGGATGTTATTGTTTCTTCAAAGATGTATTGCGGCATTTCTGCCCGAACCAGTGCTGCCACAGCCTGTCCTTGAGCAAGATCTCGTCGCTTCTTGACGGGTTCACGCGTTGTCAGCGTTGACAGCCAAGCTTTATGCAGGGCAAAGGCTCTGGGATCCGGTACCTTGACCGGCACCGGCCAGCCATCTTCGTCGATGGCGACGGTGTCCAGCTTGGGCGCGTTAAGCAGCCATTGCAAGCCTGGCACTTCCGCGGCAACCAGGTCCGATGGACTGAATGTCACCGGTGAGGCGTGCTGCATGCCGCGCGGAGCGATCACCAGATCCACCATGAACTGGCCTGCATTGGCCGCGCGATAGCCATTTTGTCGGACGCATTCAAATGTCTTGTCTGCTTTCTTGAGCAGGCCAAGCAGACCATCGCCATCGAGTTTTTCAGACGCAAGCGTGATTTTATGTCGTGCGTCATACAGCAGGTCGACGTCGCCGGAGGCCAGCAATTCCAGTAGAAAGTGAGCGGCACCAGCCGATTCGTAGGCATACATGGCCTGGGTTCCAATCACCGTGAAATCAGCATGAAGGCCCGCTTCGTCAAGTTCCCGCAGTACGCGCGCGACAATGCGCGGAACACGCCCAAGGCGCAAGGCCTTGTTCATGCGGGCCTGCTCAGTTACTTGCTCAGTTATCTGGCGTAATCGGTCTTGTGCAGTGGTGCGCCCTTGCGTGAAGGCCTCAAGCAGCTTTTCTGTTTCCGGTGAGCGGCGGCCAAGCGACTTGCCATTCCCGTGGCGATCCTTGTCCCTGAACAGGTATTCGGTCTTGCGCACAGTCTTCCAGCGCATGCCATAGGTGTAGGGCCGTGCCTGGCGTTGCGCATTTCGGTAGTTGTCAAACAGCTGTTCAGTATTGACGAGGTGAAGTCGTTGTTGGTTCGACAGGATTTTCATGTCTGTTTCCGGCAAAATTTTATTTTTCATATTTTGCCGGAAACATGATTCAGATGCAATCGATGCGATTTTTCCGGCGAATGGTCTAATATTGAAATTTGCCGGAAACACCAGTAGAGCGCCGAAAGACGTCCCGTCTTAACGACGCGATATCAACAGGGCGTCAGCCGGATGTTTCCCTCATCGCGCGCCGCCCGTCACGCGGTTGCGGCCCTGCTGCTTGGCCTGGTACAGCGCGGCGTCCGCGGTGCCGAACAGGCCGGCCGGCGCCAGATCCGGGGCCGGCACCAGCGACGCGATACCGATGCTGACCGTGACCACGCCGTGCATCGAGGTCAGGTGCGGCGCGCGCAGCGCGGCCACCGCCGCGCGCGCGCGTTCGGCGACGATGCGGGTCTCGGTCAAGTCCGCGCCGGGCAGGATGATGGCGAATTCTTCGCCGCCGTAGCGCGCCACCAGGTCCACGCCGTGCCGCACGCTTTTCGCCAGCGCGTCGGCTACCATCTTCAGGCAGGCATCGCCCTGCTGGTGGCCGTAATGATCGTTATACAGTTTGAACTGGTCGACGTCGATCATGGCCGCGCCCAGCGGCGTGCGCGGACGTAATGAACGCAGCCATTCGGCTTCCAGCGCCTGGTTGAAATGGCGGCGGTTGGCCAGCCCGGTCAGCGCGTCGGTCACGCTCAGCGCCGCCAGTTCGCGGTTGGCCAGTTCCAGCGCCTGCGTGCGCTCGGCCACCTTTCTCTCCAGCGAGGCGTACAGCATGGCGTTATCCAGAGAGACGGCCAACTGGCCGGCGATCAGTTGCACCGCTTCCAGCCGGTCGGCCGCGAAGGCGCCGCGGCGCTGGCGATTTTCCAGCATCAGCATGGCGCGCAGCGCGCCCTGGTTCAGGATCGGCAACAGCAGCAGCGAGCATTGCGCCATGCCGGCAAAATAAGAATCGTGGGCGAAGCGGTCGTCGCGCGTCGCATCTTCCACCACCAGCGCGGCGCGGGTGCGTTCCACGTAACGGAAGGCCGACAGCGGCAGCAGGCCGGCCGCGGCGGCTTGCTCCACCGCCAGCGGCGCCGGATCGGCCGTGGCCGTTCCATCGGCGCCGGCCAAGGTCCAGCCGCCGCCGTCGCCCGGCAACATCATCCGCACCTCGGTCGCGCCGGTCATCGCGCCTAGCTGTTCGGCTACGCGCGTCTGCAGCCGCGCCAGGCTGGTTTCCGAACTCAGCGCCTGCGAGGCGCGCAGCAGGGCCAGCATGTGCAGGCTGTCGGTCGAGACGCTGCCGCGCCGCTCGCTCTCCGCCGGGTGGTGGCTGTATCCTCCCTGCAGGAAGGGGTGGTTGCGCTCCAGTTGCAGCACCTTGGCGGCCGCGCCCCACGCGTGGTAGTGACGGCGCGCGTCGGCCAGCAGGCCGCGTCCGGCCCGGCGCATGCCGTGCGCCAGGTAGAACAGGCCGGCGCGTTCGGTGATCAAGGCCAGGTGCCAGGGCCGCTGGCGGCCTTCGAGACCGCTCAGCGCGTCGTCGAACGATTGCGACGCCTGGCGGTAATCGGCTTCGGCCCAGGCCCGTTCCGCATCCAGCCACGCCAGCAGGTGCCGGAAGTTGGCCGGGGCGTCGGCCGCCCACTGCGCCAGCTCGCCGCGCCAGGGCGTCATCGCGGCCAGCAGCGCGGGCCGCTGGTCCGGCGTGCAAGCCTGCGCCTGCCGCGCCAGCGCCACCGCCCACAGCAGCGTGGCGATTGCCCCGCCGTAGCCGCCGTGCAGATTGTCGCGCGCGGCGCAGGCGGCTTCACCATGCTGGACCAGCAGGTCCAGCTCGTCCATCAGCGCGCTCCGCATGGCCAGCAGCAAGTGCCAGCTGCAGCGGGTCACGGGCGTAAAGGTGGCCAGGTCTTCCTGCGCCGGGGAGGGCGCTTCACTGTGGAGTGTGTGCGCCAGGGCCAGCACCTGGCGGAAATAGGGCGCCACCACCTCGTTGGTGGCGCGCGCCGCCACGCCCAGCGCGGTGCTCGCTTCGGCCACGACCGCCGACAGCGACGGCGCGCTTTCGAGCGTGCCGCAGACCAGGGCGATCAGCGGCAGGCAGGCGGTCGTCACGTCGCCGGCCTGCATCAGCACCTCGTGCGCCTGCCGCGCGTGCGCTACGCTGTCTTCGATCGGGTCGAACCAGTGCGCGTAATTGACGGCGAACATAGAGTGCACGCGCGCCCCTTCCAGCACGTAAGCGCGCGCTTCGGTCAGATCGAGCAGGAAGCGCGACACGGCATAGCCCAGGCGGTACTGCTTGCGTTGCCGGATCGCGACCATGCCGATGGCGCTCAAGGGGGCGATCATCGGCGCGCATGCGCCATGCTCGCGCCACAGCTGCCATGCCGCCAGGGCGACGCTTGCCAGCAGGTTGTCATCGATAAAGAAGGCCACCTGCGAGCCGCGTTCGAGCACCATGGCGATGGCGCGGATGCGCTGATCCTGCACTTCGGGAAACAGCAGCGGGTCGTTGCCGGTTTCGCGTTCGAGCCATGTTTCAAAGGCCGCAAGCTGCTCCAGTATCGCCGCTGCTCCCTGCAAGCGTTCGAGGGGCAGGCCGAGCCGTTCGAGCATCAGCATGGACAGCGCCAGCGCCTGCTGCGGACGGCGCCGCAACAGCAGGCTGGTAATTTGCAGGCAGGCGGTGCCGGCCAGCACCGGCGGCGCGACGCCGCTGGCGTCGATCACGGCGTACAGCGCGTCGGCGTCGTCCGGACGTCCCAGCCGGATCAGCGCGGCGTGGCGTTCGGCGCGCAGTTCGTGCGCCAGGCCGCGGCCGGCTTCGTCGCCGGGTTCGCCCAGCAAGTCCAGTGCGGCGCCGAGCAGGTGCTCGCACGCGGCGTAATTACTGAGTCTGACCAGGTGGGCCGCCTGCCGGAACAGCGCGATCGCGCGATCGCGTTCTTCACTCACGAGCGATGCCGCCACCGGTAAATATTGCGCCGCCGTCATGGCCACGCTGTCCGGCACGGCATCGAGCCGGCGCGCGATGGTCAGATGCAGCGCGTTGCGGCGGGCCTGATCCATGGCGTCGTAAACCGTCTGCTGTACCCGGTCGTGCCTGAAGCGCACGGCAAGGGCGCCGCCGGCATCGGTGTCCATGGTCAGCAAGCCATCTTCCAGCGCCGGGGCGAGCAGGGTGTCGAGCCGGGTATCGGGCTGCGTATCGGGCGGGCGCGGCGTCAATCCAGCGGCGGCGAGCACGCCGGCGCGGACTTCTCCGCCCATGCAGGCCATCACCTCCACCAGCGCGCGGGTGTCGGCCGGCAGGCGCTCGATGCGCGCGCGCAGCAGGTCGGTCACGCTGCTCAGGCCGACGTGCCGGCGCAGCGCCGCGGGGTCCCAGTTCCAGCCGTCTTCGTCGGCCCGCAGCACGCCGTTGTGGCGCAGCGCATTGACCAGCTCCACCGTGTCGTATGGGTTGCCGCCCGTGTGTCCGGCCAGCGCCGCGGCCAGCGCGGTGGCCGGGGCGGCCGGCAGGCGCAGCATGTCTTCGAGCAGCACGCCGACGTCGTGCAGCGGCAGGTTGCCCAGCTCGATGCGGGCGGCGCCGTGCCGCTCCCACTGCGCCAGCAGAGACGCCACCGGATGGCCGGCCGGCAACTGGTCTGTGCGCCACGCGCTCACCAGCAGCAGGCCGCGCAAGTCCGGGTCCAGCATGATGGAATTAAGGATGTTGAGCGCCAGCGGACTGGCCCACTGTACGTCGTCGATCGCCATCACCAGCGGGCGCCGCGGCGAGACCACGGCGCGCAGCAGACTGGTGACGGCCGTAAATATGCGGGCCGGCAGCTCGGGGGTGGCGTCCGGCAAGACTTCGGGCGCAATGCCGAGCAGAATGGCGAATTCGGGCGAACTGGCCGTCATCAGCCGGGCGTTGGCGCCCAGCGCATCGAGCAAGTCCGCGCGCAGCCGCAGCAGTGCTGCCTCGGGTTCGGCCAGCAGCAGGCAGCCCAGCGCCTGGAACGCCATGTGCACGCCGTCGGACTGGCGGTCCTGGCGCAACTGGTCGAACTTGCCGGCGACAAAGTATCCGCCGCGGGCCGCCACCAGTGGACGCAGTTGTGCCACCAGCTTGCTTTTGCCGACGCCGGCGGCGCCGCACAGCAGCACGCCACGCCCGCTTTCCGTCATCGCGCGCTCGAAGGCGGCCAGCAAGGCCGCGCGCTCACTGTCGCGTCCGATCAGCCGTTCCGGCGCGGCCAGGCGCATCGTAAAATCGCGCCGCGCCAGCGGAAAATCGGGGCGCTCGCCGGCGTCCAGTTGCGCGGCCATGCGCGCCAGGTCGTGCGCCAGCCCTTCGGCGCTCTGGTAACGCTGGTCCGGCTCCTTTTCCAGCAGGCGCATGATGAGTTCCGACAGCAGCGCCGGCAAGCCCGGCGCCAGCGTGGCCGGCGCCGGCGGCGTGCGCGTGAGCTGGTCGTGCACCAGTTGCAGCACGTCCTTTTGCTGGAACGGCGGATGGCCGACCGCCAGTTCGTACAGCGTCGCGCCGAAGGCATACAGGTCGGCCCGGTGGTCCACCGTGCGCCCGGTGCGCCCGGCCTGCTCGGGCGACAGGTAGGCCAGCGTGCCGGCGATTTCGTGCTGGTGCATGGCGCCTGGCAGTTCGGCCAGCGCGGAGGCAAGGTGAAAATCGATCAGCACCGGTACCCGTTCCGGTCCGGCCAGCAGGATGTTGCCGGGATTGATATCGCGGTGCACCACGCCGCGCGCGTGCACCGCCGCCACGATGCGGCACAGGGACAGCGCCAGTTTCAGGATCGCCGGCACCGCCAGCCGTTCATGCTGCAACACTTGCGCCAGCGGCACGCCGCCATATTCGCGCAGCGCGATCACATTCGGCGGATGGTTCGCTTGCGCCAGGTGTGGCACGCCAGCAACGCCTTCGAGCCGGGCCAGGATATCCTGCTCGTGGCGCAGGCGCTCATACGCGTCCGGCCCGAGCGGCTCCTTGCAGATGATGCTGCCGCCGTCCGCCCCGGTCATGCGGTAGATCCGGGTCCGTTCACTGCTGTACAGCAGCGTGGCCGGCAATGTCCGTACCGCGACCGTTGGCCGCGCGCCCTGTCCATCGCCATTGCTGCTCATGCCGTGTCCCCGTCTGCTTTTTGTTAATTAGCATCATAGCAAAGCCCGGGGGCGGGGAGCGCGCCGGCCTGGACCAGGCGCTTGCGCACGGCAGCAGCGTCCATCAATCGGTGGGCGCTGTCTCCTGTTCCAGCGCATCGAGCCGTTCGAATACCTCCAGTAACGTTTCCCTGACCAGATTGAGCTTGGCATCCGGCATCCCGGCGATCGTGACGTCTTCAAAATGCTTGGCGATCGGCATGAGTTCGTCGATCAGCAGGGTGCCGGCCGCGGTCAGCGTAATGGCAACGGTGCGCGCATTGTTGAGCAGGCGCACGCGGGAAACGAGGGCGCGCTTTTCCATGCTGCCGACCAGGCGCGACAAGGTCGAAATCTCGATGGTCGTCATGTCGGCCAGGTCGTTGAGACGCTGGTCCGGCTTTTCGCGCAGCGCCGCCATGACGCGATAGGCCGGCACGGTGACATCGTACGACGCGATGCGCCGCGCAAACAGCTCGCCCATGCGAACACCGACACGATTGAGAAGGTAGGGGAACGATTCAGTGAGCTTGTACATGGCGGCGCCTTTGGCAGTGAGGGACGGATTTTACCAAAAATAGTAACCGTTCAATATTTGCATTGACAACAGTTGTAAATGCAAATAAAGTGAGCCTCAACAGAATGCGTTCAGCATCATCCCTCAGGAGACATCATGGATCTGGCATCTATCCCCGCAGAAGAAGTACAGGCGTCGTTTCGCGCTGCGATGCGCCGCTATGCGTCAACGGTCACGATCGTGACCGCCGCCGACGGTAGCCGCTCGCACGGCATGACGATGACCGCCGTCAGTTCATTGTCGATGACGCCGCCGTCGATGATCGTGTGCGTCAACCAGTCGACCTATCTGCACGAGATCCTGCTGTCGGCGAAACGGTTCTGCGTCAACGTGCTACGGCAGGACCAGTCCGATGTGTCCACGGCATTCAGCGGCGCGCTGCCCTCCGGACAACGGTTCAGCGTCGGCGATTGGCGCCAGGGCGGGGACGATCTGCACTACCTGCACGATGCGCAGGCAAATGTCTTTTGCAAGAAAGTGGCGGCCATTCCATTCGGCACCCACACCATCTTTGTCGGCACCGCGGAGCGGGTGCTACTGAGCGACGACAGCAAGCCGCTGCTTTACCACAACGCCAGTTACTGCTGACATTCACCCGCTTTCGCATTGTTGTTGACCGCTGCGCATCCGTCCGATGCCGCGCTTTCCCCCGGCGTGTCCGGCACGCCGATTCATTTTCAAGAGGTGATCTCATGATGCTTGTAGAACAAGAAGCCAGTCTTGCACTGGCGCCGCCAATACCGCAGTCGCCGGCCATGACCGCGCTGCGGGCCAACATCGCCGCGCTCAAGCCGATGCTGTCGGGCCTGGCCTCGCAGGTCGAAGCCGGGCGCCGCGTCCCGGCCGGCAGCATCGATGCGCTGCGTGCCGCCGGCTATTTCGATATCGTCAAGCCGCGCGCCTTTGGCGGCGACGAACAGGCATTTTCCACGCTGGTCGAGCTCAATATCGCGCTGGCGCAAAGTTGCGCTTCGACGGCCTGGGTTGCCGGCCTGTTGTCGGCGCACCAGTGGCTGCTCGGCTGCTTCCCGGAGCAGGCCCAGCGCGATGTCTGGGGGGCCGATCCGGATGCGCTCATTTGCGGTTCGTATGCGCCCGCCTGCATGGCCGAGGCGGTCGACGGCGGCTTCCTGATCAGCGGACGCTGGAGCTTTGCCAGCGGCAGCGATTGCGCCCAGTGGGCCATGTGCGCGGCGATGTTGCCGGCCGGAGCAGACCGGGAAAAGCCGGTGCCGGCCTTCCTGCTGGTGCCGCGCACCGATTATCTGATCGATGACACCTGGCATGTGGTCGGCCTGGCGGGCACCGGCAGCAAGACACTGGTGCTGGACGCGGTGTTCGTTCCCGCCCATCGCTTGCTGAGTTTTTCCGACGCCAGCGGCGGCCGCAGTCCCGGCGCCAGATTCCATGCGCATCACCCCGGTTATGCGATGCCGATGCTGTGCAATATCCCTTCGTGCCTGGCGTCGGTGGCAGTCGGCGCGGCCCAGGGAGCGCTCGAAGACTATCTGGAACGCACGGCGCGGCGTGTGACCAGGGGCGCGGTGGCGGGTTCCAATAACAGGATGGCCGAATTCCCGACCATCCAGTTGCGTGTCGCCGACGCGGCGGCCTGCGTGGACGCGGCCAGTATGGTCTTGCTGGCCGACTTGCGGGCGCGCGAAGCCACCCAAAACGGCGGCGCCATGGTGTCGGTCGAAGAGCGCATCACCAGTCGGCGCGGCCAGGCGTTCGCGGTGTCGCTGGCGCTGCGCGCGACCGAGGCGCTGAACGCGTCGACCGGCGGCCAGGGCCTCGAACTTGCTCACCCGGTGCAGCGCGCCTGGCGCGACGTCAACGCCGTCGGGCGCCATATCAGCATGAACTGGGACGCCGTCGGCACCATGTACGGACAACTTGCCCTCGGCCTGGAGCCGAAGGGCCAATACTGACCCTCACCGGAGAAAACCATGATCAATAAAGTCACCCGCAAGATCGCGCTGGAAGAACACTTCGCGCTCGACGAAACCTTGTCCGATTCGATCTCGCAAATGCCGCCGGCCTGCTGGCCCGAACTCACGCATCGCCTGCTCGACATCCAGCACCGGCGCATCGAGGAGATGGACCGGCACGGCATCGAATGGATGATCCTGTCGCTCAACGCGCCGGCGGTTCAGGCGGTGCCCGACAGCGGCGCCGCCTACGACCTGGCGCGCCGCGCGAACGATTTCCTGGCCGAGCAGATTGCCCGCCGTCCCGATCGATTCCTCGGCTTTGCCGCGCTGCCGATGCAGTCGCCCGAACTGGCCGCGCGCGAACTGGAGCGCTGCGTGAAGGAACTCGGTTTCGTCGGCGCGCTGGTCAATGGCTTTTCGCAGGTGGGCGATGCTCACAGCGCGGTCTACTACGACCTGCCGCAGTACCGCCCGTTCTGGGCGTCGGTGCAGGCGCTGGACGTGCCGTTCTATCTGCACCCGCGCAATCCGCTGGCGTCGCACGCGCCGATCTACGAGGGACACCCGTGGCTGCTGGGTCCGACTTGGGCATTCGGACAGGAAACCGCGGTGCATGCGCTGCGCCTGATGGGTTCTGGCCTGTTCGACGCCTTCCCGGCGCTGAAGATCATCCTCGGCCACCTGGGAGAGGGGCTGCCGTACAGCATGTGGCGCGTCGACAACCGCAATGCCTGGATCGAGGGCAAACGCAACTATTCCGCCGAGAAACCGATCTCGGCCTATTTCCATGAAAACTTTTATTTGACGACCTCGGGCAACTTCCGTACCCAAACCTTGATCGACGCCATGCTCGAAATCGGGTCGGACAGGATCCTGTTTTCCGCCGACTGGCCGTTCGAAAACATCGACCACGCAGCCGATTGGCTCGATACGGCATCGATCAGCGACAACGACCGCGTCAAGATCGGCCGCGGCAACGCCGCCCGGCTGTTCCGGCTGCCGGCCTGACACGCTCCGTCCGCCTGTGCCTGGCCCTAATGCCGTTAAGTTAAGCCACAGACCGTAGACCTGTCATTCCCGCGAAAGCGGGAATCCCATTTAGAGTCGCAAACGGTGCAATAGATGGGATTCCCGCTTTCGCGGGAATGACAACCTTCGCGGGAAGTCATTTCTCCCAGTGGGAGGAACGACAGGTCTACGGTCTGTGGCCTTAACTTAACGGCATTAGTGCCTGGCCCGGTTTTTTTACTCTCCTTTAAAAGGCAAGTATGAACAATTCTAAAATACCGCGTGATGTGGATGTACAGGCCTTGCTCGATGCCGGTCCGGTCGGGTCCTTGCAGCGCCGGGCCATCCTGTTCTGTGGCATGGTCGCCTTGCTCGATGGTTTCGACACGCAGATGATCGGTGTGCTCGCGCCATCGATGGGCAGCGCGCTGGGAATCGAGCTGGCCCGCTTCGGGCCGATCTTCAGCGCGGCGCTGTTTGGCTACATGGTCGGAGCGCTTGTCATCGGCAGCCTGGCCGACCGCTACGGCCGCAAGAGCTGCATGCTGGTGTCGGTGCTCATTTTCGGCGTCTTTACATTTTCGACGGCATACGCGACGTCGTTCGGCCAACTGCTGTTGTTGCGGTTTCTTGCCGGCCTGGGACTCGGCGGCGCTTCGCCATGCTTTCTTGCCTTGACCACCGAATATGCGCCGCTGAAATACCGGGCCTTGTTCGTCTCGCTGCTGTGGGCCAGCTTCCCGCTCGGCGGGGTCGTCGGCGGCTTCGCGAGCGCGGCGCTGATTCCGGCCTGGGGCTGGGAGTCGATGTTTTACGTCGGCGGCGTGATACCGCTGGTGCTGCTTTTTTTCATGGCGCCATTCATGCCCGAGTCGCTGCGCTTCCTGGCCATCAGGGACAGTCACGGCGCGCGCACACGAAAAGTATTGGTGACATTGCAGCCATCATTGCGCGAAGTGGATTACCGCATCGTCGGTCATGACGAGGCATCGCAGGGCAGCTCGATCGGCATGCTTTTTTCCGGCGCGATGGCGCTGCGCACCTTGCTGCTGTGGGGCGCCTTTTTCTGCACTTTCTGCGTCCTGATCGCCGTTGGCAGCTGGGCGCCGGCACTGTTGCGCAATCTTGGCATGCCGATTTCCAAGGCGGCAGTGGTGTTGGCTGTCTATAACATCGGCGGCGCGCTCGGCACGGTCGCACTCGGGCGCCTGATCGACAAGTTCGGCGCCCCCAGGCTGTTGATCGCGGCCTTCATTGTTGGCGCCCTGTGCCTGGCGCCGCTGGGGTATGCCGGTGAATCGTTCGGGCTGTTGTTGTGCCTGATTGGCGCCGTCGGTTTTTCCATGTCCGGCGCCGGCGGCGGGCTGGTCGTGCTGGCAGCGACGCTCTATCCCGTCGCCAGTCGGGGCACCGGCATCGGCTGGGCGCTCGGCATCGGCCGTCTCGGATCGGTCGCGGGACCGCTGGTGGGCGGCCTGCTGCTGCAACAGCAGTGGTCCATGGGTGAACTGTTCCTTGCCTTGTGCATCCCGACGCTCCTGGCCGCATGCTTTATCGGGGCGCTTGTTCTTGCCAGGGGCTTTGGCCGGGATGAGCAGCCATTGCCGGACATGGCAGCGGAAACCGCGTGATCTGATTGATTCCCGCGACACCGATAGTGGCGTGCGCGGGCGGTGATACGTATATGGCATTGCCAGGTAATTTATGCCATCTTCCATCGCGGTTTTTCAGTCGCTAGACTGGCTTCATCGATCGCCGGATGGTCGAGCCGGTTCAAAACTGACTGAAAGAATACAAGCCATGTCCACTCTTGATGCTTCCCGCCCGCAGCTCCCTGTGCCGGACGCCGAAGCGCGCCTGGATGCGCCGTGCGCGGTGCCCGGACGGCGCGCGCCGCACGCCCGCTTGCATGGCGACAGTTCGCTGTTCGACCATTTTGGACAAGGATTTACCTTGCTGCTTAGTGGTGCGGTGGACGGCGGTGCAGGTGAGGCCTGCGCCGCTGCGGCGCGCCACGGCGTGCAGCTAAAAATACTCTACAGCGGCAACGCCGACGTGCAGGCGCTGTACCGTCATCCGTTGACCCTGATCGGGCCCGACCGGTATATCGCCTGGGTCGGCAACTGCTGGCCCGACCCGGCCGTCGACGACGTGTTTTTAATGCTGGACAGTCCCGGAGTGGCGCCCGCCATGGCCGCGAACGGGCATTGAAATCGTCCGCCACGGCGCTGGCCGTGAGCGGCATATAAAAGGCGGGCAATCCATCTCAACTCAAAGGAGCATCACATGGTCAAGCACATGATTGCGCAGTGCGCGCTGGGTCTCACGGCGTTGTGCATCGCCAGCGCCACCAGCGCCGCGCCGGCGCCCACCGCCGACGACGCGGTTGCGATGGTGAAGGAGGCGGCCCAGTACATCAAGAAGAATGGCAAGGAAAAGGCCCTTGCCGAGTTCAATAATCCCAAAGGCCATTTCGTCAACGGCGAACTGTATATCGTGGCCACCGCGCTGAATGGCACGGTGCTCGCCAATGCCGCGAGTCCGAAGATGATCGGCAAGAACATCCTCGACATCAAGGATAGCGACGGCAAGCTGTTTGTCCAGGAAATGGTCAAGGTCGCCAGCAACAAGAATAGTGGCTGGGTCAACTTCCGCTGGCCCAATCCGGTGACCCAGACGATCGAATCCAAAACCACGTATATCGAACGGTTCGACGATGAGATGCTGCTGGGCGGCGGCATTTACAAGAAATAAGGTGTTTCACGCAGGACCGGGAACGCCAGCAAAAACCAGATGCAAATGCCGGGGTCAGACCCACGGGTCTGACCCCAGATTCTGCCGCTGGTTTTTGCTGGCGTTTCCGGTAATCCGTGAAAAATCAAAACAAACCGCCTTCGACTACCATGCCGCGCCCTTGGCCACGGCCTGTTCGATGGCGAGTTTTACTTTGGCGACCGCCGCGTCATTGATCAGGGGACCGATCTTGTTTTGCGGGGCGCTCGGATTTCCGCGGCCAGGATATGCACGGCGTCATCAACGCGGCGTTCGAGGATATCGGCGGCTTTCAGAAATAGCGCCTGGCGCGCCCGCGCACCCATCGCCGCCCAGGCCGGGAATGCCTTGCCGGCGGCGTCGATTGCGCGTTGCGCATCGATGCCGCCGGAGGCGGGAATGCGGGCGAAGACCTCGCCGTTTTTATTTTTTGTAGATGCCGCAAGCGATGACCAAGTCGTCGACCCGTTCAAAATAGGTCGAGCGTGTTTCAATCTGCTTGCTCAAGGGGTTCGGCCATTTGTAGTCGATCCATCCGCTCGGATGGCTCTTGAGCATCTCGAGCCGCTCTTTGACAAAATATTTTCCGTTGACGTCGCGTACCTGGCTCAAGTCCTTGCCGACGGTCTTGGGCAGGATGGGATTGGCCAGGGCCTTGCCGCTCATGTCGGTAATGGCCACGTACAAATCGCGGTCGACAAACAGGCCGGCCGGGTTGTTGACTTCGGCCAGTGTTTTATCGCGCCCATGTTCCTTGAGATAGATCGCGGCCTTTTTGACCATCGCCACCGCTTCGTCGGCGCTGCCGCCGGTAGCGGCGCAGGCGATGGAAGAGCACAGCAGCGCACCCATCAGGATGGCGCTTTTCAATGTTTTCAGCATATCGCTACCTTTGTCATATCGTCAGAAATTGTGGCTGATGCCCATCGCCAGATAATTCGAGTGCGGGGCTCCGGCCTGCAAAGGCGTGCCCGTATCAAGCTGCCAGCCTGCCGCATTGAAGCGTTCGAAATTGAGCACGGCATACAGTGATGTGCGGACCGACAGCTTGTACTCGGGCACCAGGTAAAATTTCCTGGCGATCTGCTTGTCGGTATGGTCGATGCCGCGCTCGCCGTAATAATATGCAGCACTCACTACCAGGTCTGGCCGGGCCGTCCAGCTCAGCCCGGTGGAATAGACTTTTGTCGTCTGGTTGCCGTAAGCGGCCAGGTCGCTGACGATCTTGTTTTTCGCTCCCGTCAATTTGGCCGTCAGCGTGCTGTTGAGCTGGTAAGCGGCGCCCAGGGCATATGCATTGAACGGCACTCCCTTCGCATCGTGGAATCGCATGCCGGCGCCCCGCAGCTTCAGCGGACCGTTGTCGTAGCCCAGCAAAGCGCTGGCGGCATCGCTGGCGCTGTGGCCATTGGCGCTTTCACCGAACGCATACATCGCGCTCGCCACCAAGCCGGCCTGGTTTCGATAGTTATACTTGAGCGAATTGTCTTGCCGGTCTAGGTTGTTGCCGGCGAGCGTAGCGTTCGGGCCAAAATTGCCGGCGATGCGCGGACCGGCCCCTCCGAGATAGCTGAAGCGGACGTTCATGTTGGTCATGCCGTTGCCGGCCTTCAATGGGTCGGTGGCGTAAAAAAGTTCCGCCAGCGGCGTGAATTGCCGTCCCAGTGTCAGTGTGCCCAGGGTATTGCTGGCCAGTCCGACGAAGGAGGCGCGGTCGAACAGGCGAGACGCATTTCCCTGTGCCCCGGTATCGCTGGCAATGGTCGATTCCAGGTTAAACACCGCGCGCACGCCGTCGCCCAAATCTTCCTGCCCCTTGAAGCCAAATAGCGAAGGCTGGAATGCGCCCGAGCCGATGCTGGTCTGTGGCCCCGCGGTACCGCGCCCGCTTTGCACGATGACGGACGTATCGACGCGGCCATACAATGTGACACTGGACGCGCTTTGCTGGGCAAACAGCGCGCTTGACGGGAATGCCAGCGCCAGGCTTACCAGTAGCTGCGCGCTGCGCTTTTGAGTTGTAATGTAATGCATCGATGTCTCCTTTTTAGTTATGGATAACGCAAGTCGAACAGTTGACCCGGTTCGAAGTACATTGTGATGATAGCGATCTGGTGCTAACATACTAGTTATCAATAATCACCTTTCGATGCCTAGTAGGCATATATGACCATTAAAATCCACCACCTGCGCGACCTGCTTGCGATCGTCGAAAAAGGCAGCATCCGGTCGGCGGCCACCTACCTCGGGGTGGCGCAACCGTCATTGAGTCGCAGTATCCGGGAACTGGAAAAAGACCTGGGCGTGCCCCTGTTTGAACGGCGCGCCCAAGGCTCTTTCCTGACGCCGATGGGCGTGCTGTTCGCGCGGCGCGCCAATGCCGCCGTCAGCGAGTTGCGCCGTGGCCGCGAAGAAATCGAACAGATTCAAGGGGATACCACCGGCACCGTGGTCGCGTGCCTGTCCAGCCTGACGCACGTCGCACTGATGCCGGCGATCTGGAAACCGTTCCGGGAGCGCTATCCCAATCTGCAACTGAGCGTGATCGAAGGGGTTTATCCGATGGTCGAAGCGCGCCTGAAAAACGGCACGATCGATTTCTATGTCGGTCCGGCGCCCGAATCGGGCATGCCGGCGGGGTTGCAGATGGAAAAACTGTTCGACAATTCGCGTATCGTCCTGGCGCGCAAAGGCCATCCGCTGGCCAAGGCCACTTCGTTGGCCGAACTGACCGAAGTGGATTGGGTGACGACGTCGATCACCGACAAGGCGGAAACCGAATTCAGCGACCTGTTCCTGCGGCATGGCTTGCCGGCGCCGCGCCTTGCGCTGCAAGGAGAATCGGCGCTGACCTGGATCACCGCACTGATCAGCACGGATTTCCTGGCGATTTCACCGCGCCAATGGGCTGATTCGCCGGTGATTTCCAACCTGCTCGAACAGGTTCACGTCAAGGAAAGTTTAATGGGCGCGTCGATCGTCCTGATGCAGCGCGCCGCGATTCCGCTGACGCCCGCGGCCGAGCACCTCAGCAACCTGATTCGCCGCGCCGCGGCGCACGTTGCCTAGCCGGGCTATGCCATCAATGCATCACTCCGATCATTTTTTCATCTGCCCGCGAGCAAAGGCTTCATCGATACTATCCCTGCGGAGAAAGCGCCATTGCAGGCGCCCGTCTTAACAGGGAAAAAGACATGAATTCACCGAAGAAGATCGTCGTGCTTGTCGGCAGTTTGCGCAAGGATTCGCTGAGCGCGGCATTGGCCAAGACCTTGGCCAGGATCGCGCCAGCCGGGTCGATACTGGAAGTGGTGCCGATCGGCGGCATGCCATTTTATAACCCGGATCTGGAACAGGACAGGGTCGAATCGTGGGAGCATTTCCGTGAACATGTGCGCGGCGCCGATGCGATCCTGTTCATTACGCCGGAGTACAACCGGTCGATTCCGGCAGTCCTGAAAAACGCCATCGATGTCGGATCGCGCCCGTATGGCAAGGGCGCGCTGAACGGCAAGCCGGCCGCCGTGATCAGCCTGTCGCAAGGGTTGATGGGCGGTTTCGGGGCCGCGCACCATTTGCGCCAGTCTCTCGTCTGCCTGAACGTTCCCGTGATGCCGGCGCCGGAGGTGTACCTGAGTTATGCCAACAAGCTGCTCGACGATAAAGGCGACTTCATCGTGCCTGGCACGGGAGTGTTCCTGGCCAACGTGCTGACGGCATTTTCCAGCTGGATTGCCCGCAATACCGGTCCCGGTAACGCTGAAGGGCAGCATGCCGGCTAAAGTTTGGTGCGCACACGCGGGATTCGGCGGCAAGTCGCCAGGCGTCTTCCGGCGACGCCCGCGAACCTGCCACCGGGTGGACGCTTTTAATGCTTGCCGTTCAGGGTGGCCAAAGTCTGACCGAAGCGTTTTTCCTGTTCCGCATACCGCAGGAAATGAACGCGCTGCACCAGCACTTCCTGCGGCGTCGGGCTGGCGGTCAGCAGGGCGATGGCTTCGTCGGCGAATTCCTTGAGCACCTGGTAACCCTCGCGCGTTTCCTGGCCTGGAGTCAGGCTGGTCTGAACGGCTGGCGGGGCGAGTTCGATCACTTCGACGGTGCCCTTCAAGGCTTCGCGCAGTGAGATGGTGTAAGAGTGCAGCGCCGCTTTTGTTGCATTGTAGGTCGGGGTGGCAATGAGCGGCACGAACGCCAGGCCCGACGTATTATTCACAATCACCGCATCCGCCTGGGTGCCCAGGTGATCGACCAGGGCGTTGATCAACCGGATCGGTCCGAGCAGATTCGTGTTGATCGTCGCTTCCGCGTCACGCAAGTCGCGCCGCTGACCCAGCTTCTCCGCGCGCATGATTCCGGCATTGTTGATGAGCATGTTGAGCTTGGGATGCTCGGCAATGACCCGTTCGGCGAACGCGTCGATCGATTGTGCGTCATCGATGTCGAACTGGACCGCCACCATGCGCTCACGTCCAGCCGCCGCTGCGTGAAGCGCATCGAGCCGACGGCCGGCAATAATCACCGTGTTGCCCAGATCGTGCAGACGATGGGCCAGCGCTTCGCCAATGCCCGTGCCACCGCCGGTAATCAGAATCGTATTTCCTGTTGCTTTCATTTTTTAAGCTCCATCGTGTGAATGTGCTTGCAGTGTACAAGGGACACTCTCGATGATAAAGTAGGCACCCGAAAGATTTATACACACCAAAAGGAGAGCGTAAAATGCGCAAAGTCGCAGTGGACCCGGAAATCGAGCGACGCAGGCAGGACCCGATCCCGGACAAGGTGGAACCCGCGATCGAGGCACTGGTCAATGACATTATTGGGAAGGTGGCCGACAAGTGGACCATGCTCATTATCGATTCCTTGCACGAGCAAGGAACCTTGCGGTTCACGCAATTGCGCAGGGCGGTCGGCGGCATCAGCCAAAAAATGCTGACACAAACCGTCCGTCAACTGGAACGCGATGGCCTGGTTAAACGGACGGTTCATCCCGTGATACCGCCCCATGTCGATTACACGCTGACGCCCCTGGGCGACAGCCTGGGCGCAGCGTTCTGCGGCGTGTGGATCTGGGCTGAAACGCACCATGCCGAGATCGAACACGCGCGGGAAAATTTCGAACGGCGGTCATCGACCGCCGACGGTGCAGCGCCCGATTAATTCGAACGGGCTATTGCCGCGGGGGCGGCGTGTACTTCGCTGCCGGCGGGCGATTGATCCACCACGCCCAGGTAATGCCTGGCGCTGCGCACTTTCCAGGCCAGCACCATGGCGACGACGCAGGCGGTCAGATAGTAATACAGCGGCGCGGACAGTCCGATTTCGCGTACCTGCCATGCCAGTATCAGTGGCGTGATGCCGGTAAAGATGGCTGTCCCCGTGGTATAGGGGAAGGTGAAGCCGGTCTGCCGGATCTCGGTCGGAAACAGGGAAGCGATCAGGCCCGGCACCAGGCCGTGGGCGCAGCTTGACGCCAGCCCGACGACGGCGAAGGCGTAGGCCAGGCTGAGGTCGTTGCGGTCGAGGGAATCGATCGTGTTGAAGAACCACAGCGCGGCGCTGGCGCCGGATAACGCGCCCAGGGCGAGCGTGCGCGACCAGCCCAGGCGGTCGCGCAGCATGCCCCATGCCGGCATGCCGCAGACGAAGGCAAAGATGCCGATCGTATTGGCCTTGAAGACGACGTCGCTTGAAAAATGCAGCTGGCCGATCAGGTAAGTGGGCAGAAACTGGAAATACGTGCCGCTGGTGGCTGCGAACACAAATACGAGGGTGAAGGCGAACAGGCATTGGCCGCGGTAATTCTTCAATACTTCCGCGATGGGGACGCGCTTGGCGACTTGCTCTTTCTTCATTTCCTGGAAACTTGGCGTCTCGGACAGGTGCCGGCGCAGGTAAGCGCCTCCCAGGCCGAAGAGGCCGCCGAGGATGAAGGGCAGGCGCCACGCCAGGCTGGCCAGCGAAGGATCCAGTGCCGCGACCAGTTTCGACAGCGCCGCGGCGCCGGCGCCGAGCAGCAAGCCGCAATTGACGGCGCCATTGAACACCCCGCTTGAAAAGCCGAGCCGGCTTGCCGGCGCATGCTCCGAGACGAAGACTGCGGCGCCCGGCAATTCTCCGCCCACGGCACAGCCCTGCATGATGCGCAAAACCAGCAGGATGGCCGGCGCCCACATGCCGATCTGGCTATAGGTCGGCAGCAATCCCATCAGGAAAGTCGGCACCGACATCAAGAGCACCGTAAAAATGAACAGTTTCTTGCGGCCGATCTGGTCGGCGAAGTGCGCGATGAGGATGCCGGCCACCGGCCGCACCAGGTAGCCGACCGCATAAATGCCGAAGGTTTGCAGCTGTTTCATCGCGGTCGACGCGCCGGCCGGGAAAAAGGCATCGCTGATGGCCGCCGCCACGAATACATAGATGACGAAGTCGAAGTATTCGAGCACCGCGCCCAGCGATGCCAGGCCTAGGTTCTTCGTGTCTTCCTTGTGGGATCTCATTGTTATCTCCAGTTCTAGTTATGATAAACGGGTGTCCGCTTGCCGCGCTTGCCGGATCAGGCGGAGTGCAGCCAGTCCTGGCCGGCGGCATACAGCGCGTGTTGCGCCTCGCTGTTGTGCGGCGGGATGCGCGTGGTGATGGTGGCGCCGCCGAGTTCCTGCAAGTAGGCGAGATGCCGGAACGCGACGGGATGCCTGTTCAGGCGCGCGTGATCGAGTTGAAGCGGGCGCTGCGGATCGAGCGGCACCAGGCTGTCTTTTTCATAGATCGGGATGCGCGCCAGGATGCGCCACTGGCCGTCGTGCAGCACGAGCCGGTCGATAAACCTGCCGTAGCACGTCACATCGACTTCCGCGCCTTCGAGTTCGGTGCGCACCAGCAGGATCAGGCGCGTCTCGGCGATCGCGCGCTGCCCCTTGATCTGGATCGCCGACGGGCCGAAGAAATGCTGCACCAGGGTGTTGGACGTCGCCGCGCGGATGGACGCTTCGACAAAATCGGTCGCGGCGCCATCGAACCAGGTCGTGACCATCGTGGCGCCAGGGGCATAACAGGCGCGTAATTCATCCCAGCGGCAAGTGTCGCGCTGGAGTCCCCATCCATCGAGCAGCCGTTTGATCGATTGTTCTTCAATGAAAGTGTTTGTAGGGCTTGTGTTCATGATTGTCTTTGGTCGATAGAGCGTTAAATGGAGCACAACAAGGGTAGTGTGCGCAATTTGCTCGATATCTGAAAGATGAAGAATTTAGCTCGACTATGCCTGAAATGCATAGTGGGGATTTGGCATGACGAAAAAAAAACCGCCGGACTGCATGCGCAGCCGGCGGTTTTCCCTACCTGGTATGACTAGCCTGGTATCACCAGCCCGATATCACTTGCTGGCGCGCAACGGCGGTGCGCTGCAAGTGAAACTCTCGGCCTTGTTGGTGTCTCCGGTGCCCTTGTAGACAGGCTCCAGCGGATACGGGCAGAGCGGACGTTGCATGTCGATGGTCTGAGTTCCCTGGATGGCCTGGCTGGCATCGGTGCCCTTGAAGCGCGTCGCGATCAACTGCTTCGGCACGACGCCTTTTTCGACCCACGCCTGCATGGCCGTGACGACATCGTGGTCGGCATCGTTCGACACGGCCACGAAGTTCTCCTGGCCTGCGTTCGACGGGCCGACGCCATTGCCGGCGCAATGCCCCTGGGCCGGCATCATGAACAGGCGATAGAAATTGCTCGTCGCTTCGGTGCCGCCGAGCACGCCAGTGACCTGGTCGTAGTACTCGGTTGCCCACTGCGGCATGAACGCGCTGTCATCCCAGGTTTGGAACTGGATCAACTTGCCGCCGGCGTTCTTGAATGGAGAAAGGTTCGGGTCGATGGCATCGATCGCGGAGCCGAGCTTGGCTTGCAAGACAGGGAAGTCGCGATGCAGATCGAAGGTCGAACCATTCCAGTTCGGATCGCCGAAAGCGATCTGGAACAGCGACAGCGAATACGACGACAGGTTGTTCTGGTGGCCGAAGCGGATCGAATCATGTTCCGAGCCGCGGCTCAGGCCGGGCATCAGTCTCTGGCCCGTCACCGGATCGACGACCGGAGCATAGTTCGCATTGAGCGCGTCGGCCTGGGCTTGCGTGATGCAGGTGCTCGGGTCCTGGCCCGCCTTGCAGACCAGGGTGGACGGATTCCACGTGCAACGCGAGGGATTCGAGATGTAGCCATCCTTGACGCCATCGAGTTCGTCGCAGGCGGCGATGGCGGATTTCTGCGCCAGTTGCAGGATCGCCGTCCCGGCGGCGCCCTGGATGCCGGCGTTGCGCAGGTTGATGTCCTGCACCAGTTGCGCGGCCGCGCCGCGCGTGGCTTGCGCCGCGGCGCCGCCGGCGATGATGCCGTTGAAGTCGTTCGGGTACATCTGCGCCGACTTCATGCCATCCTGTCCGCCCTTGGAGCAGCCGTTGAAGTAGGCGTAATCCTGCTTGCGGCCATAATATGCCAGGATGGTGGTCTTGGCCTTGTCGACCAGTTCATGCACCGCGCGGTAGCCGTAATCGTTGACGCGCTCGGGGAAGCCGATCGCCCAGGCCGAGCCGCGGTTCTGCAACAGCGGTTCGCCCGGCACGGCGACGGGGAGGGTGTGACCTGTGTCCGTGGCGCCGGTGGCGAATCCGCGGCGCAACTGCGGCGCCATTTCGCTCCAGTACAGCACGCCGCCGGTGCCGTGCGTGCCGACCTGCTGGTAGCGGCCGTTCCAGTCCTTCGATGGCAGCCAGAGCTCGATGCCGATATTCGATCCGGGAACGGGGGAGACCGTGGCGACGACCCGGCAGAACTCGGGCAGATTGTCGAAGGGTGTCGTGGAGCCGGGCGGCGTGAAGGTGCCCGCGGCAATCGTGTCGGCCGACACGATCGTCGTGTTCGGGATCGACAGCGTCTTCAGCGAAGTGCAGCCGACTTTCGCGGCAAAGGGCGCGACGGCCGGTTCGGGCGCCACCGGATCGCTGCTGCCGCATCCCGATATCAGCGAAGTCGTCAGTGCGGCGAGCGCGGCACCTTCAAAAAATCGAGCTTTCTGTTTCATTGTAGTCTCCTCTTGGGTAAAAATTGAAAATCTCCGGTATGCCACCGATGCCTTCCATCAGGCCATCACGCCCGCTGGCACCTGTCTTTGTTGCATGCTTTTGCGCACGGCGAGTGCGATCTGTCCCAGTACCAGCAGCGCGCAGATGCCGATGAATGCCGCGCTGATGGGCCGTTCGAGAAACACCGCGGCGTCGCCGTGCGACAGCAGCATCGCGCGGCGGAAGTTTTCCTCGAACATCGGTCCCAGCACGTAGCCGAGCAGGATCGGGACGATCGAGAAATTCAGCGCGACGAGAATGGCGCCGGCGATGCCGAACACCAGCACTTCGCCAACCTCGAACAGGCTGTTGTTGGTGCTGTACACGCCGACCGCGATGAAGAACATGGCGGCCGGATACATGTAGCGGAACGGCACTTGCAGCAGCTTGACCCAGACGCCGATCAGCGGCACGTTGAGCAGGATCAGCAGGATGTTGCCGACCCAGAAGCTGGCGATCAGGCCCCAGAACAGGTCGGGGTGTTCGGTGATCAGTTGCGGGCCGGGCTGGATGCCGTGGATCAGCAGCGCACCGAGGATCAGCGCCATCACCGCGTCGCCGGGAATGCCCAGGCTCATGGTCGGGATGAAGTCGACCTGCGTCTTCGAATGCGAGGCCGCTTCCGGGCTGGCGACGCCCTCGATGGCGCCATGGCCGAAGCGTTCCGGCGTCTTCGAGATCTTGCGCTCGAACGCATAGGCGATGAAGGTCGTGATGGTCGGACCGGTGCCGGGCATGGCGCCGAACAGCGTGCCGATCAGCGTGCCGCGCACGGTCGGCCAGAAAGCCTGTTTCATTTCTGCCTTGCTGGGTCGCATGTCGCGGTAACTCAGTTTGGTGCCGCTGCTGACCGCCTTCATGCGGTTGACTCCAAGCAGGAATTCGGTCACGCCGAACAGGCCCAGCGCCAGCGCGACCAGGTCGAGCTTGTCCGACAGTTCCAGGATGCCGAAGGAAAAGCGCTCGCTGCCGCTGTTGACGTCGGTGCCGACCATGCCGAGCATCAGGCCGACGATGGTCATCGCCACGCCCTTCAGCGGCGAGCCCTTGGACATGGTGCCGCCGCAAATGAGGCCGAGCAGCATGATCGCGAACAGTTCGGCCGGGCCGAACTTGAAGGCGACCTGCACCAGCAGGGGAGAGGCGAAGATCATCACCAGGATGCCGAACGAAGCCGCGATGAAGGAGGCCATCATCGTGATGCCGAGTGCGGTACCTCCTTTACCCTGGCGTGTCATCGGGTAGCCGTCGAGGCAGGTCACCGCGTGCGGCGGGTGGCAGGGCAGGTTGAGCAGGATCGCGCCGATCGCGCCGCCGTATTGCGAGCCGTAGAAAATCCCGGCCAGCATCAGGATCGCCGGGATCGGGCTCATCGCATAGGTCAGCGGCAGCAGCAGCGAGATGGCCGACATCGCGCCCATGCCGGGCAAGACGCCGATCAGGTTGCCGATCAGGACGCCGGCGAACGACCACATCAGGTTGTGCGGTTGCAGCGCCACGCCGAACCCGTTCCACAGGTCCATCAATGCTTGCATGATCATGATTCAACCCCACTGAAACAAAGGAAACTGCATGTGAAGACCCCACCAGAACACGGCGACCGAGATCGCCGTCATGACCAGCGCCAGGATGGCGGCGGCTTTGACGGTGTTCTGGCGATCTCCCATGGCGGAAATGAAGACGACGGCAAAGCTGGCCGGTACTAAACCTCCGTATTTGCCCAGCGCGATGAAGGCGACGATGCTCAGCGAGATGCAGGTCCAGCCGCGCCATTCCGGCGGCAAGTCCTCGTCCTTGCCGCCGTGGTGCGCGCCGGCCTGCTGCGCGCCTTGCCCGGTCACGGCGATCAGCACGCCGATCAGCGCCAGCATCAGGCCGAGCGCGACCGGAAAAAATCCCGGTCCCATATTGCTCAACGTGCCGATCTGGTAATGCCGGGCTTCGGCGACGATGCCCAGGCCGCACAGCACCATCAGCGCGCCGCCGTAATAATCCTTGTTGTATTTTTTAATCAGCTGTTGCATGACAATCTCCTGATGACGGCCAGGCCGCTCAATTGGCCGTGATGCCGGCCGCGGCGATCACCTGTTTCCAGCGCGGGATCTCGGCTTTGACGAGGGCGCCGAGTTCCTCGGGCGAGCTGCTACGCACCGTCATGCCGAGCTGGGTCAACTGGTCCTTGACATCCTTCTGGTTCAGCACGCTGATGAAATCGTGGTTCAAGCGCTTGACCAGTTCGGGCGGCGTGCCGGCCGGCGCCAGCACGGCGTACCAGGCTTCGATGTTGTCCATGGCCGTGACGCCCTGTTCCTTGAAGGTCGGCACGTTCGGCGCCAGCGGGCTGCGCGCGGCGCCGGTGACGGCGATCATGCGCACCTTGCCGGCATCGCCAAAACTGCGCACCGATTGCACGGTGGTCATCATCATCTGCACCTGGCCGCCGATCAAATCCGTCACCGCGCCCTGCAAGCCTTTATAGGGGACATGCATGGTGTTGAGCCCGTACTGCTTCTTGAACAGTTCCATGGCCAGGTGCTGCGGCGTGCCGTTGCCGGGCGTGCCGTAGTTGACCTTGCCCGGATTCTTTTTGATGTAGGCGATCAGCGACGCGATGTCCGTGACCGGAACCGATGGATTGACCGCCATCACATAGCTCGCTTCGGCCAGCTTGGCCACCGGCGCGAAGCCGGCGACCGGGTCGTACGGCAGCTTGTTGTACAGCGAAGGCGTCATCGTAAAAGTGTTGATCGCCATCAGCAGCGTGTGGCCGTCCGGCGCCGCGGTGGCGACGCGGTGGGTGCCGATGTTGCCGCTCGCGCCGGGACGGTTGTCGACGATGACCGGCTGGCCCCACAGCGCGGACAGCTTTGGCGCGATGATGCGCGCGATGATGTCGCTGCCGCTGGTGGGCGTGAAGGGCACCACCAGCGTGACGAGCTTGCCGGGGAATTTTGCGGGTTCGGCGCCGAAGGCGGCCGGCGTGGCGAGTGTGGCCGCGAGCGGCAAGGCCAGCGCGAAGGCGTAGCGTTTCAGGATGTTCATGATGTGTCTTCCAATTAAAAATAAGGCCAGGACCTGCGCGTCAGGAAGCCAGTGCCGGCACGCGGCGTTCGGCGGCAGGGCGGGCAGGCGCCATGCCGGGCTGGCGCAGCGGCATGACGGGAGCGATCCCGGAACGGACCGCCGCGAGCGGCCGGGCATGGGCGATGGCGCGCCGTATCAGGTCGCAAAAATAGTCGGCCGCCGGCGTCAGGGGCAGGCTGGCGCGCCAGGCGATGCACAGCGGCGGCGCGGGCAGCACTTCGTCGATCTCGATGCTGTCGACCAGGTTGCGGGTGACTTCCGAGTGCGTCCACTCGACCGGCAGCATCGCCAGCAGGTCCGACGACACGATCGAGGTAATGAAAGTCAGCGCCGTGTTGGCGCGCATGACCAGGCGCGGCGCGGGCAGGCCGTGGCCGGCGAACAGCGGGCCGAGTTCTTCCTGCGCCTTGCCGGTCACCGAGGTCGTGATCCATTCGGCGTTGGCCAGTTCGCGCAGCGAGCGCGCGCCGGCCAGCGGGTGGCCGCGCCGGCACACGATCACGCGGCGGTGATCGAGCACTTTTTCCACGTGCAGCGCGGTCGATACCGGATGCTCGGGCGACGGGCCGATATAGCAATCGATCATGCCGTTTTTTAGCGGATCTTCGACGTCCCGGAACTGGCCTTCGCGGATATCGAGAAACACGTTCGGATAGCGCGCACGGAACGTTTTCAGCGCATACGGCAGGAACGCCAGGTGCGTCATCGTGGACAGGCAGACATTGAGCGTGCCGCCGCCGGCGCCTTGCAACTGGCGTATTTCATCCAGCGCCTGGCGCGCATCGTTGTCGATCTTTTGGGCGCGGTTGATGAAACGCTGCCCCATGGCAGTGAGCGTGATGCCTTGCTGGCCGCGTTCGAACAGAGAGACGCCCAATTCCCGTTCCAGTTCCTGGATGCTGCGCGTCAGCGTGGGCTGGGCCAGGCCGAGATGGCGCGCGGCGGCGCGCAGGCTACCCTGTTCGACGATCGCGAGCAGATTGTGCAGTTGGCTGAGTTTCATGACGTCTCCTTTGATTGGCTTGCATATTATGTCATGCAGCCTTACTATTTAAGTCATGTAGCCATACTAATTCGGAAGATGGCAAGATGCAAGGTCAATTTTTCCATGTCGCAAATGAGCACAGGGAAAACCGCCGCGCGCAGAGGGAGCGCGCCGGGCGGCTATACTGGCAGTATTTTTTTTGCACTGCCTTTCAGGTTGGAGATTGAGTTGACGAGAAAGATTGAAACCTGGCGTACCCAGAATGCCGGCCGCGTGATGTTCGCCGCGGCCGACCAGTTCGTGCGCGACAGTCTGCTCCCGGCCCATCAAAACGGTTACGAGATGATGACCGTGGTGTTGCTGGCGCTGATGCAGAACCTCGATCTGGAGGGCACGCGCCTGACCACGATCGCGCAGCGCGCGCGCATGACCAAGGCCAGCATGATGGAATTGGTGAACAAGGCGCAGGCGCTGGACCTGGTCGAGCGGCGGCCGGACCCGGACGACAAGCGCGCCAAGATTGTCTCTTTCACGGCACAGGGCCTGCAATTGATCGAGTTGATGCACAAGGGCGTGGCGCTGGCCGAGCGGCGCCTGGTGGCGGCGACCAGCCGGCATTTCGTCACCGCGATGAAGCAGCAACTGCGCGCCTATGCCGCCGGCGGCGAGCGGCCGGCGAGCACGGTGGCGGATGTGCTCAGCACCAGCAAGACCACGGCGTGGCGCGTACAGAATCCCGGCCGCGTGCTGCTGTCGGCCACCGACCGCTTCGTCAGCGGCGTGCTGCGGCCGGTGCATGGCAGCGGCTTCGACGTGGTGACGCCGGTGTTGCTGACCCTGTTTCGTAACCTGGACCGCGACGGCACGCGGCTGACCGAGCTCGCCGCGCGCGCCAGGATGACCAAGCAGGCCATGGCGGAGCTGGTGGAAAAGGCGGAGGCGGCCGGCTTTGTCGAGAAGCAGCCCGATCCCGACGACCAGCGCGCCAAGCTCATCGCGTTCACTGTCACCGGGCACGAAGTGCTCGACCGCGCGCGCGACGGCGTGATGCAGGCGGAGCAGGAACTGGCGAGCGTGGTGGGCACGGACTTCCTCACCGAACTGAAAGAGCAGTTGCTGGCCTATGTCACCGCCTCCGGGGCCACCGCCAAGGAGCAGCCCCGGCTGATGTCAACCGCGCAAAGCCAGCGCCTGGCTTCCTGAGGCGGGCCGCGTTTTTTTGCCAAAATCAGATGCAAAGGCCGGGGTCAGACGGGGACGCCGAGTCCCCCGGGTCTGACCCCAGATTTTGCCGCTGATTTTTATTTATTGCAGCGATGACGAGGTTAGCGTACCAGGCCAGAGAGCCCGCGAGCGGGAGTGGACGGCACTGACACCTTTTCCCGGCGATGTGGTTTGGCTATCGATCGCCACATCGTGCCATCTTTTGGATTCAAATCGCCCTCTCTAGAATTTCCCGATACCAATTCAAGGGAGATTCACATGACTGCCACAGCAGAAACAACAGATAAAACGGAAGTATTGATCATCGGCGCCGGTCCGGCCGGCCTGGCCATGGCGATCGAATTGGGCAGCCGCGGGATTGCTTGCATCGTCGTCGAGCGCAACGAACGGGTCGGCCACGCGCCGCGCGCCAAGACCACCAATGTGCGCACCCGCGAACACCTGCGCCGCTGGGGGATCGCCGGCAAGCTGGCCGAAGCGGCGCCGCTGGGCCTGGACTATCCCTCCAACGTGAAATTCGTCACGCGCCTGGCCGGCCACGGTCTGGCCAGCTTCGAGAACGCGTTTTATTGCGACCCGACGCCGAATGCGCTGTACTCCGAGCATGCCCAGTGGATTCCGCAATACACGCTGGAAAAAGTACTCAAGGAACACGCCCAGAGCCTGCCCGGCGTGACCTTCCGCTTCGAGCATGAGCTGGTCTCGTTCGAACAGGACGAGCATTCAGTCACCGCCACCGTGCGTGATCTGCAAGGCCGGCGCATGCGTGCCATCGAGGCGGACTACCTGGTTGGCGCCGATGGCGCGCGCAGCGCGGTGCGCATCGCCATCGGCGCCGAGATGGAAGGTAAATATGGCCTGTCCCGCAACTACAACATCGTGTTCCGCGCGCCGGGCCTGGCCGAAGCGCACCCGCATGGCAAGGCGATCATGTACTGGCAAGTCAATACCGAGACGCCGAGCCTGATCGGCCCGATGGATACCGGCGACACGTGGTTCTTCATGCCGACCAACGTTCCCGCCGATTTCAAGGTCGATAACGCTGCCGCGGCCGATCTGATCCGCAAGGCGACCGGCATCGACCTGCCCTACGAAGTGCTTAGCAGCGACGAATGGGTGGCCAGCCGCCTGATCGCCGACCGTTACCGGCAGGGGAGGGTATTGCTGGTCGGCGACGCCTGCCACCTGCATCCACCGTTCGGCGGCTACGGCATGAACATGGGCGTGGCCGACAGCGTCGATCTCGGCTGGAAGCTGGCCGCCGTGCTGCGCCACTGGGGCGGTCCGGGCTTGCTCGACAGTTACCAGGCCGAGCGCCGCCAGGTGCACCAGCGCGTCATGGACGAAGCGGTCGCCAATCACGCGGTGCTGGGAAGTGAACTGGTACGCGACGGCATCGAAGAAGACAGCGCGTCCGGCGCCGCCATGCGTACGCTCGTCGGCGCCACCATCAAGCAGATCAAGGGCCGCGAATTCGATACGCTGGGCGTGGTACTGGGCAGCCGCTACGACGGCTCGCCGATCGTCGTCGGCGACGGCAGTGCTCCGCCGGCGGCGCAAGTGAGCCGCTTCGAGCCATCGGCCTGCCCGGGCGGACTGGCTCCGCACGCCTGGCTGGAACCGGGCAAGTCGCTGTACGACAGCTTCGGCGCCGGCTTTACGTTGCTGGTCTGCGGCGACGAGCGCGAACCCGATATCGAACAGGCGCAGATCGACGCCGCCGCCGCCGGCCTGCCTTTGACCATCGCCATGCCGCGCGCGGACGGCCTGCGCGAGTTGTACCAGGCGCGCCTGGCGCTGATCCGCCCCGACCAGCACGTCGCATGGCGCGGCGATACCTGGCCGACCGAAGGCGTGGCGCTGCTGCGCCGGGTCAGCGGGCATTGATTTTACTCACCATGGCGCCCGGCAGGAAAGCGCAGACAAGCGCCTTCCTGCCGGGCGCCATCGATATAAACCGGCAAATGTATCGCAGTGCTGCCTGGTGCTGTGGACGTGTTTGTGCCGTACCATACGGCGGTGCCGTCAGCGGTGGTGTCGTTAAATAATTAAGACCACAGATCGTGAAATTGTCATTCCCGCGAAGGCGGGAATCCCATTTTGCGTCCCAAACGGCGCAGCGAAAATGGGATTCCCGCCTGCGCGGGAATGACAAAATTTGGAGCTAACTTAAAAGTATTATGGTCTGGCGGATCGGCTTGGCGCCGCCCGGCTTGGCGCCGCCCGGTTGGGCGGCGCCAGGCGATGGGTCAGGCGCGGATGTTGAACAGGCGTTCCGCATTGCCATGGCAGATCTTGCTCAACTGGTCATGCGGCAGTTGCAGCGAGCGCGCGAAGCCGGTGGCGTCTTCGGTCTGCTCGTACGGATAGTCGATCGCAAACAGCACGCGCTCGGCGCCCAGCAGCTTGACGCAATACTCGAACGGCGCGGCGGAATTCATGCCGGCCGTGGTGACATGGAAGTTGGTCTTGAAATAATCGCTCGGCAGGCGTTCCAGCTGCTTCATGCCGAGCGACGCCAGGCCGCCGCGTTTGAGGATGTTTTGATAGCGGTTGTCCAGGCGTGACAGCCAGTACGGAATGCCTTCGCCCAGGTGGCCAAGCACGATGCGCAGCGTCGGGAATTGGTCGAACACGCCGCCCAATATCATGCGGATCACGTGCAGTGAGCATTCCGCCTGGAAGCCCCACAGCGCCGCCATCATGCCGTACTTGCTGTACGGTTCGAGCATCGAATCGGGAGGAAATGACGGGTGCAGATAGATGGTCGCATCGTGTTCTACGGCCGCCGCGAGGATGGGCCAGAACTTCGGATCATCGAGAAATTCGCCGTGCGTATGCGAGTTGATGATGATGCCGTTGAGTTTCAGCTCTGTCATGGCGCGCTTGATTTCGCGCGCCGCCCGTTCCGGAGACTGTGGCGCCACGGCGGCCAGTCCCGCAAAGCGCGTCGGGTGCTGCTTGATGATCGCGGCCAGTTTGTCGTTGGTCAGCATCGCCAGGTCGGAGCCGAGGTCTGCATCGAAAGCCTGCACGCCGGGGCCGGTAATACTGAGCAGGTGCATCGCCACGTCGTGCCGGTCCATCATCGCCAGCCGGTAGTCCATGTCGGTCAGTTGCTGCGCGAATTCCGGCTTTTGATAATACATGCCCAGATAGCGCGTGACCGGCGTATCGATGGTCTTTGTCATCTTGATATATTCATCAAGATATTCCTGCGGCGCGAACGCTTCCTCGGTGGCGATCAGCCGCATCCCGTGGGCGGCGCCTGCGTCGGTTGGATTCTGGTTCATCATGGCTCCTGAAAATTGTTATTGAATATTTGGCGCTGCCAGCGAAGCTTCCAGCATGGCAGCATATTGGCTGGAATCCGGTTTGAATGGCGCAAACACATTGAAGTGGCTGCGTTGCGCCGCAGCGGCGAGACTCGATACATCGCCGGCCACGTAGCCCAGTTCGGCCAGGCTGGCAGGCAGGCCGAGTTCGCGCATCAGGCTGGCGACCGCCGCCGCCAGAGAATTTGCCGGCGTCAGCCCGAACGCCCGGCCAACCGCAGCGATACGTTCGGGCGCGTGCGCGGCCGTCGCGTCCAGCGTCGCCACCAGGCCGATGCCGCTCAACACGCCGTGGTGGAAACCCTGGTCGCTGCAGGCAAGCGCCACGGCGTGGGCCGGTCCCAGCCCCATGCCGATCGACACGCCGCCGGCGAAGGCGGCCAACATCATTTCCATGCGTGCGTCCAGGTTGTCCGGTTCGGCGACGGCGCGCCTTAACGCTTTGGCCACGCGCGCAATCCCGTCCAGCGCGATGGCCTTGCCCAGCGGCTGGTCCTTGTCCGACAGGTATCCTTCGATGCAGTGCGATAGCGCATCGATGCCGGTGGCGGCCGTGAGCCGTGCCGGCAGGCCGACCGTCACGACGGGATCGAGGATGGCGGCCCTGGGCACCAGGTGGCGCGAACTCATGCCGACCGAAGCGGTGACGGCATCGGGATGGATGCCCGACGAATGCGAAGCTTCGCTGCCGGTGCCGGCCGTGGTCGGGATGACGATCAGCGGCGCGCCAGCGCCGTGCGGCACGTTCGGTTTGCCCGCGTAATCGGCGACGGTACCCGCGTTGGTCGCCAGCAGGGCGATGAATTTGGCCGTGTCGATGACCGATCCGCCACCCAGCGCGACGACGCCGTCGCATTCTTCCCGCCGATACAGCGCGGCGCCGCTGTCGACGTCGGCAAACAGCGGGTTTTCCGTGACGCCGTCAAACACGGCCATCGTCCCTGCATCGCCATAAGCGGCCGCCAGTTTCGCCACCAGGCCGGCGCCCTGTATGCCCTTGTCGGTCACCAGCAGCGGACGGCGCACGCCCAGTGCGGCCAGTTCGTCCGCCAGCGCCGAGATGGCGCCCGCCGCGCACACGGTGCGCGGCATGTTCAGCGCCTGCACGGCCGTGCTCAAACCCGTGCGCGTCATAACGGATACTTCCGCTTGTCGTTGCTGACGGTGACGAGGTTCAAATCGGTGAAGATATCGATCGCCCACCTGCCAAAGCGCGCCCAGCCGCTGTCCTTGACGCCGCCGAACGGGATTTGCGGCTCTCCGCCCATGGTCGGGCCATTGACGTTGACCATTCCCGCCTCGATCTTGCCGCCGATGGTGATGCCTTTCCAGACATCGGCCGTCATAACCGACGCCGACAGGCCGAAATCGGTGCCGTTGGCCTTGTCGATGGCTTCCTGCTCGGTATCGAAGGGTTCGACGATCACCACCGGTCCGAACACTTCCTCGCAATAGATAGGCGCATCCTCGGGCACGTCGACCAGCACGGTCGGCTCGACGCAGCGGCCGATGGCGCCACCGCCTGCGGCGACGCGGGCGCCCTTGGCCACGGCCTGTTCGATGGCGAGTTTTACTTTGGCGACCGCCGCGTCATTGATCAAGGGGCCGATCTTGTTTTGCGGGTCGCTCGGGTCGCCGGCCCTGATGGTGCGGGCGCGCGCGACGAAACGGGCGAGAAATTCATCGTACAGCGGGCGCTCGACCAGGATCTTGCGGGTGTTCATGCAGATCTGGCCCTGGTGGAAGAAGGCCGCGAAGATCGCCGTATCGACCGAATAATCGAGGTCGGCATCCTTCAGGACGATCATCGGATTGTAGCCGCCCAATTCCAGCGCGATGCGCTTCAGATGCTTGCCGGCGCGGGCCGCGAGCACCGCGCCGGTGGTCGACGAACCGGTGAAGTTATACGCGCGCACCTTGCGGCTTTCGAACAGGTGATCGGCGATCGGACCGACCGCGCCGGGCGCGTGCGTCACGACATTGAGCACGCCCGGAGGGAAGCCGGCCTCGGTCATGATTTCGCCCATCAGCAATCCGGCCGAGACCGGGGCATCTTCCGACGGTTTTAATACGACCGTGTTGCCGCAGGCGAGCGGCGCGACGATGGTACGAAAGCCCAGCGCCAGCGCGCCGTTCCACGGCGAGATGCCGGCAACGATGCCCAGCGGTTTGCGGATGGCCATGGCAAACACGCCCGGCGTATCGGATTGCACGATTTCTCCGCCCGGCAGGTAGGGGAAGCCGGCGGCCTGGCGCAGCAGGCCCGACGCCCACTGGATCTGGAAGCGCGCAAACGGAGAGGCGGCGCCGGTTTCCTGTGCCATGATGAGCACCACCTCGTCGGCGCGGCGTTCCAGGATATCGGCGGCTTTCAGGAACAGCGCCTGGCGCGCCCGCGCGCCCATCGCCGCCCAGGCCGGGAATGCCTTCGAAGCGGCGTCGATCGCGCGTTGCGCATCGACGCCGCCGGAGGCGGGAATCTGGGCGAAGACCTCGCCGTTATAGGGATTCATGTCGTCGAAGGTGGTGCCGCCGTCTGCGTCCACCCATTCTCCGGCAATCAGTTGGCGATACCGGCGCGGTTGCGACGCGTGTGCATTGCTCATTTCAGGTCTCCTGGTTCATCGTGTTGTCGGTCATAATCAATCCTGCTTGCTGGGACTATAAGTAGCCGCCTGGATTTCAGGAAGATGGAAAAAATGCATTGGCGATAGCCCTTTTGCATACAGGGTCGCGAAGAGGCCGGGGGCCGGCAAGGCATGGCGCGGGCAGGGGGGCTGGCGTCGATAGCCAAACAACATCGCAGGTCAATTTTCGGAATCTGCCCCTGACATGCCTGTCTCGTTACACTCGAAGCACGGTACAGATCACGTCAAGCAACGCTGGCTGTCACCTCCCTCAGCGCGGTTCCCGCCCGCCTTGCTACGGCGAGCGGAACTCACAATAGAAGTCGCCCCCAAGCGATACACTTGGAGATATGTAATGCACGCTAGAACACTTACCCCCATCAGCATCCCGGAGAAGGAAAGCATGTCGTCACTGCAGCTGTTGACGTTAATTCTCGGATTTCTCATCGTCGCGGCGGACGGATTCGATGTCGCCTCGGTCGGCTATGTCGCGCCCTTGCTCATCAAGGAATGGGCCTTGGCGCCGGCGCAACTGGCGCCGATTTTTGGCGCCGGCCTGCTTGGCCTGTGCATCGGCAGCTTCGTGTTCGGGCCGATGGCCGACCGCATCGGCCGCAAGCGCGTGATCCTGATTTCGCTGCTGCTGTTCGCCATCTGCAGCCTGGCCTGCGCCAGCGCGCCTTCCGCGCGCTGGCTCATTTTCCTGCGCTTTGCCACCGGCCTCGGACTGGGCGGCGCGCTGCCGACGATGATTACCCTGGCGTCGGAATTCAGCCCTGGACGCAACAAGTCGCTGGTGGTGACCTTGATGCTGATCGGCTTCCCGCTCGGCCTTGCCCTGGGCGGCCTGGTGGCCGCGCACCTGATTCCCAGTTTTGGCTGGCAGGGGGTGTTTGTTTTCGGCGGCCTGTTCCCGCTGTGCCTGGTGCCCGTTTCCCTGATCTTTTTGCCTGAATCGCTGAAATTCATGGCCGGCAAACCCCGCTTTGCCGCGGAAGCCAAAAAAGTCATGCAGCGCCTGTCCGGCAACGATGCCGCCGTGTTCGATCGTTTATCTGTCCAATTCGCCAGCCCTGAAGACAGCGGCCCGGGAGAAGTCAAGAAGAGCCCGGTGCGCATCCTGTTCAGCAAGCATTACCAGGTCGGCACGTTGCTGTTGTGGTTATCCTTTTTCTGCACGCTGTGGGTGTATTACCAGTTGAGCAGCTGGCTGCCGACCGTGATCACGCAGGCCGGTATCGACGTGTCCCGCGCCGCCATCGTCGCGATGATGTTGCCGCTGGGCGGCGCGCTGGGCGCCGTGCTCAACGCGTTCCTGATGGATCGATTGAATCCCTTCCTGGTCCTGACCGGCTCTTACCTGATCGCCACCGTCTGCATCGGCCTGATCGGCTTTGCCATCCAGGAACCTGTGTGGGTGTATGTCACCACCTTCATGGGCGGCTTTGGCCTGATCGGCGCCCAGACCGGCATCAATGTCCTGTCGTCGACCTTCTATACCACGGCGGCGCGCGCCACCGGCGTGAGCTGGGCGCTGGCGGTAGGGCGCATCGGTTCGATCTTCGGCGCCATGAGCGGAGGCTGGCTGCTGGCGTCGGTGCATTCCGTCAGTGTCGCCTTCATCATTTTTGCGATCCCGACCGTCATCGCCGGCTGCGCCATGTTGATCAATGGCCGCCTGTATCCGCACCAGGCCGCGTGACGCGGCACTGGCCGAATTAATCACACGACAGTCAATCGGCATCCGCAAGTTGCGCTGCTGTCCGCTTGAGCAGGTTGCGTACCCACGAGATGGCGGGATCGCGTTGCTGATGTTTATGCCATTGCAGCGTTTCAACCAGGTTGGGGATGGCCAGCGGACATTTCAGCACCCTTAGCGGCGCCGTTTGCGCCATCTGCTTCGCGAGCCGTGTCTGTATGGTGGCCAATCGCTTGTTGCCGATCACCATGGCGGGCAGCACCGTGAAACTCGGTGCCAGGATTTCACGCCTGAGCTGCATGCCGATCTGTTCCGTCAGGTGATGGTCGAGAGCGAGGTAGCGGCCGGCTCCCCACTCGGTGCAGACGTGGCCTGAATGCAGGTAAGTATCGAGCGTCAGTTCGTCGCCGATGCTGTCGTTTCCGCTCCAGGCCACGCAGGAAAAACTGTCCTCGAACAGCGCGTCGGCCGGATGGCTGGACGACAGATAGAAGGCGGGCGCGATCAATAAATCCGTGTCGCCCCGGTCCAGGTGTTCCAGCGAATTGACTCCCATCGACCTGAGATCGAATTGCATGTGCGGTGCTTCGATCGCGGCGCACTGGATGACTTTTATCAGGAAGACGCTCATCACATAATCCGATGCTTCGATCGTGATTTTGCGGCTGGACAGGAGCGGATCGAAGTGCTGTTTTGACTGCGTGATCGCTTGTACCTGGAGCAACACGTCCCGCAGCGGCGCGATCATGCTTTCCGCCAGCGGGGTCAGCACCAGGGTCTTGCCTATCGACATCAGCAAGTCGTCGTCAAAATAATCCCTCAGGCGCGCAAGCGCGCAACTGGTTGCCGATTGGCTCAGGAAAAGGCGCTCCGACGCCTTCGTGACATTGCGCTCGAACAGCAATGCATCCAGCACGACCAGCTGGTTCAGATCCAGTTTATTGAACCGCATCGCCATTCTCCATATATTTATACGTGAAATATATATTATTTATGGAAATTTGTCACTGCGCAGTGCGGGCAACCGGGATCGCCCCGGCGCGGTACAGGGGTGCCTGACTATTGACGCGGTCAATACGGTCATGCATCCAATCAATTTTACTCGTGTGATAGCCCCTTCGATAATGGCCCCGCTAAAAGGTCATGCCACAAACGAAGAGGGAGACAGTCGCGATGCTAGAGTATTTTCCGGATAACTATGTGTGGAATCTTTCCACCAACCTTGCCCTTGCGATGGGGGGCAATTATGGCGAAATCGACGTCATGTGCCGCCAGCTGGTCGATGCATCGGCGGTGCGCGACGACTCCCGCACCGCCTTGTTTTTCAAGGTCTGGTGCGAGCAGGCCGACTTGCTGGTCGCGCTCGCGCACGAAGACCTGGCGCATGGCAGGCAATTCAGCGCCGGTGCGAAGTTTGGCCGCGCCGCGATTTATTTCCTGACGGCTGAACGCATGCAAAACCGCGGGTTCGCCCCGCGCCGGGAAGCCTATGCAAAGATGCTCGACAGTTTTGCGCGCCAGATCGCGTTGAACGAAGAAAATTGCGAGCGCGTGGAAATTCCCTACCAGGGCGGCGTCATCGCGGGCCTGTTTGTCCGCGCCGCCGGCACGGCGGTCGGCAAGGCGCCGTGCATCGTGCATTTCAATGGTCTCGACAGCACCAAGGAAATGATCTATGGCGCCGGCATCGGGCAGGCACTGTCGCGGCGCGGGATTTCCAGCCTGATGATCGACCAGCCCGGCGTCGGCGAGGCGCTGCGCCTGCATGACCTGCCCGCCGTGGTCGAGAGCGAGCGCTGGGCCGGCGTGGCGATCGATTATCTGGAATCGCGCAGCGATATCGATACCCGTCATATCGGCGCGAGCGCCTGGTCGCTGGGCGGTTACTTCGCGCCGCGCGCCGTGGCCTTCGAAAAGCGCTTCACGCTGTGCGTGGCCTGGGGCGCCAATTTCAATTGGGGTGCTTTGCAGAAGCGCCGGCTGGCGCGCGAAGGCGATTGCCCGGTGCCGCATTATTGGGAGCACGTCCAATGGGTGTGGGGCAAGGACAGCCTGGAGGAATTCATGGACTTCGTGCCGCGCGTCACGCTGGAAGACGTGATCGACAAGATCACCGTGCCGCTGCTGATCACGCATGGCGCCGGGGACCGGCAAATCCCGCTGGACGATGCGCATCGTCAATATGAAGGCGCCATCAACAGCCCCAAGCGTGAACTCAAGATCTTCACCGGGCGCGAAGGCGGCGTCGAACATACCAGCGCGGACAACCCGGCCAACGCCCGGGACTTCATCGCCGACTGGATCGCCGAAACGCTGGTCGAACAAGGCGCATCGGGCATCCGCCTCTGAACGCTGACGATGCCGATCTGATCGCCATCCGTCCCGGGACTGCTTGCGAATTATAAAAATTTATCAAATTAAAAACAGGGCCAGACCCTTGGAGACAGTAATGAAGCGACATGATGTGCAGTTAACCGTAGTGCCCCTGGTCTTGGCGCTGGCCGTCGCCAACGCCTACGCGGCGGCTCCGGCCGATGAAATCGCCGTGCCGGCGAGCGCGCCGGCAGCTGGAGAAGCAGTACCGGCGCCATCCTCCGGCCAGTTGCAGGAAGTGGTGGTGACCGCGACGCGCAGGTCTTCCAATCTGCAAAAAGTGGCGGCCACCGTCAATGTGTTGTCGAGCGACTCGCTGACGCAGCTGGCCGTGCCCAGTGTCTCGGACATGCAGGGCCTGGTGCCCGGCGTGACCGTGGTGAGAGCCGCCGGGACCGTGCCTTTCATCCGCGGCGTCGGCACCAACAATGCGGGCTTCACCACTGAAACCGCGGTGGGCATGTATATCGACGGCATGTATCTCGCCAACTCGGCCTCGGGCATGTTCGGGTTCAATAACATCGAACGCATCGAAGTGCTGAAAGGGCCGCAAGGCACCCTGTATGGCCGCAACACGACTGGTGGGCTGATCAATGTCATCACCCGCGATCCGGACGACAAGGTGCGGGTCGACGCGTCGCTCGGCCTTGAAAATTACAATAAAAAGACGGTGAATTTCTATGGCTCGACGCCGCTCGGCGATACCCTGGCCATGAATCTCGCCCTGGTCGGTTCGGAACAAAGCGATGGCTGGGGACGCAATGTCGTGACCGGCAACGACATCATGAAGTCGAAGGAGGCCGGCGTCCAGCTCAAGCTGGTGTGGAAGCCGAAGGCTGGCACCAAGGTGAGTTTGCGCCTGTTCGACGACTACATGAACACGGATCAGGGCATCGCGATGGCCATCCTGCCTGGAACCGTGGGGATCGACGGCACCGGTTATCTCGGCAAGTACCGTACCGCCACGCGCGATGACGCGTATTTGATCGCTCACCAGTTCAACGGCGCCCTGAAAGTCGAACAAGACCTGGGCGCCGTCAACCTGCTCTCGATTACCGGCTACCAGAACAATCAGTCGCCGGTCAGGACGACGCAGAACGCCATTCCGGGCAAACCGGTCCTGGGGCAGTCCGCCGTGGAAACGCTGCTCACGTCGGAAAACAGGTCGTTCAGCCAGGAAATCCAGTTGAGTTCGAAACCGTCCAACTCTCCGCTGGACTGGCTGGCCGGGTTTTTCTATTACGATGACGTGACCGAGATGACCAACTATGTATGGGGCACTTGCGTCGGCAATGTGTGTGCGCCCGCGCCGTTCCCGTTCCGCACCGCGGCCCGGCCGACCACCCGGTCCGCGTCCCTGTTCGCCGACGGCACCTATGCGATCCGCCCGGGTACCCGCTTGAGCCTGGGCCTGCGCTATACGCAGGATAAGAAAGGCATCTCTGGAGAGAATCTGCCCTTGGCCGGTTTTCCGAACTCGGTCCAGGTCTTGCCGCCGGGCCTGATCCTGCATGCCGGCGATCCCTTCCCCGGCAATCCGGCCGGCATTCCCAAAGAGAGTACTTTCTCACAGACGACATTCCGGCTCGCCTTGTCGCACGAACTGTCCAGCCGCGTGCAAGCCTACGGTTCGTTCAACCGCGGTTTCAAGGCGGGCGGTTACAACCCCGGCACCTTCAACAATCCTGTCTCCCGCCCGGAAATACTCGATGCGATCGAGTTCGGCCTGAAGTCGGAACTGTTCAACCGTCGCGTCCGGCTCAACGCTTCCATCTTCAATTATGACTACAAGGACATCCAGCTGGGTTCGACGGCACCGCCGGCGCCGCCTGGCGGCAGCCTGCTGGTGAACGCGGCGGTCGCGCGCGTCAAAGGTTTCGAGGCCGATTTCAAGATCGCCGCGACGCCCGACCTGGTCATCAACGGCGGCTTGGCGCTGCTCGACTCGCAATACACCAGTTTCCCTGGCGGCGCCTGTTCCACCTTGCGCCCGATCGGTGGCGCGGTGCTCGGTGGCGCGGTCACCGTGTCATGCGACAAGAGTGGCGCGCAGCTGATCAATTCTCCCAAGGTGTCGTACACGCTGGGCTTCGTGTACACCGTCGATATTCCGTATGGCAGCATGGCATTGGCCGCCAATGATTCGTACAAGTCCCGCTATAGCTTCGTCACCGATGGTTTTCCCAGCCAGGCGGCCTATCACAACAGCAGCGCTTCGCTGACCTGGCGTTCACCCGATGAGCGTTATGACGTCCAGCTGTTCGGCAGGAATCTGGGCAATACCTATTATTTTGCCAGTGCCAAAGGCCCCGTCAGTGGCAACTACGTGTATTCGCCCGCCGCACCGCGCACCTATGGAGTGGTGCTTGGCTACCATTTCTAGACGAAAGCAAGCATGACTTTACACATCTTACCCAACGGGGCCGGCGGACTCACCGACGATCGCCCCATGAAGCGGGGGCAGATCGTCGCCATCCTGCTGGTCATCCTGATCGCCGTCATCGACGGTTACGACTTGATGGCCATGGCGTTTGCCGCGCCTGTCGTGAGCAGGCAGTGGGGCATCGACAAGGCCTCGCTCGGCTTGCTGCTGGCAATCAGCCTGGTCGGCATGGCGGCAGGTTCCTTGTTGTTGACACCGATTGCCGACAAGCTTGGCCGCAGGGCCATGGTGTTGTGGTCGCTGGGCCTGGTCACCATTGCCACGCTGGTTTCCGGACTGTCCGTCACGCTGCCCCAACTGCTGGCAAGCCGGCTGGCGACGGGGATGGGATTGGGCGCGCTGGTGCCGTTGCTGTCGACCCTCGCATCGGAATACGCCAATACGCGCAGCCGGTCCTTTGTCGTATCCTGCACCGCGGTGGGCTTGCCGCTGGGCGGAGCGATCGGCGGCGCCGTCTCGGCGCTGATCCTGCAAGGGCATGACTGGCACTGGGTGTTTCTGATCGGAGCCATCGCCGGCGCCGTGGTGCTGTTGATCGCCGTCGTGGCATTGCCGGAATCGCCGGCCTACCTGATTGCCCGGCGTCCTGACAACGCACTCGAGCGGCTGAACAGTATCCTGGTGAAATGGGGGCACGATCCGCTGACGAGCCTGCCCGCGGCGCGGGGAAGCTCGCAGGGTTCTATCCGCGCGCTGTTTTCACCGGCCCTGGTACCGCACACATTGCGGCTGACCGCCATTAATGTGCTGATGCTGATCGCCGGCTATTACGTGCTCAACTGGCTGCCCCAGATCATGGCCAACGAAGGCTTCAGCCCATCGACGGCCGGCATGGTTTCATCCACCTCCAGCATGGTCGGCTTTGCCGGACCGCTGGTGCTCGGCGCACTGGCGATGCGCTTCGGTGCGCGCTGGATGGCGACGCTAGCCATGGGCGGCTTTGGCGTGGCGCTGATCAGCCTGGCTTTCGTCCCGCCGCTGTTGCCGCTGTTGATATTGGCCGTCAGCGCCTGTGCGGTTTGCATGTCAGGTTCCGCCGCGATGTTCCAGGCTATCGCCGTGGAGACGTTCCCGGCCGGCGTGCGTGCGTCCGCCATCGGCTTCATCATGGGCATCGGCCGCATCGCAAGCGGGCTTGGCCCTTATCTGGCAGGGCTGATGTTTGCAGGCGGCATGACCCGGCTGGGCGTGTCGCTGAGTTTTTCGGTGCTGGCCCTGATCGCCGGCGCATTGATGATGACGCGCCGCGGCAACGCGACGCCGCTGGCCGCGTGACGCGTTTATTCCCGGGGCAGGCATTGTGACGTGAATCATGCGCGTTGGCGCCGGCAGCGGGCGGATGGCCAGCGCCTGTAAAACCTGGGGCGCGCCTCAGGTTTTTTTGTACAGCGCGTCGGCTTCGCGGATAAACAGGTTCGCGAATTTCTCCGCCGACGGCGTCAAGGGAATGCCGGAACGTGTGACCATGACGACGTCCGGAGCGACGAAATCGTTGTCCAGCGGGATAGGGCGGATCAGTTCATTGATCACGGCAGCTTCGGCCCACTGCTTGGGCACGATGGCGAGCGCGTCGGCGCTGAGCATGAGCATCAGCGTGCACATTTGCGAATCGACCCGCGTCAGGTTTTTCGGCGCGGACAGTCCCTGCTTGTTGAACAGTTCCTCCAGGTCTTGCTCGGCGCGCTGTTGCAGGCCGCCATACAGCCATTCGGCGTCCATCAAATCATCCAGCTTTTTTGCCTTGCCAAGCGGGTGGCCTGCGCGCGCGAATACCGTGCGGCGGTTATTGAACAGCAAGGTTCTTTCATAGCGGCGATGCACGGTTTCCTCCACCATGGCGCCGATATAAAAATCGAGACGGCCATCGCGCAACATCGGTTCGGCATGCGGAAAGGTCGCCTCCATCAACTGCAGGTGCACCTTCGGATATCTCTTCCTGAAAATTTTAAAGACTTCGGGCAGCAGCGCGAGGATAGGGGGGCTGGACATGGCAATAAAGATCCGTCCGCCGACTTCATTACCCCAGTCTTCCATTTCCTCGATCCCGCGCTGGAATTCGCCCAGGCCGCTGCGCGCCCGGGTCAGGAAGCGTTCGCCGGCCGGCGTCAGTTCGACCCCGGTCGCGTGCCGTTTCAGCAGCGCGACACCGAGTTCCTTTTCAAGTTCGCCCAGGCTGCGCGACAGGTAGGGCTGCGCCAGGCCCAGGTCGCGCGCGGCGCCGCGTACGCTCTCGGCTTCGGCGATGGCGACAAAGTCGCGAAAGTGGTGAAGTTTTAGCATATAACCAAAAAGTTATCGAGTGGTTGATATTAGCATCTTTTTGTGATCGGTTACGTGGCTTACCATCATTGCCGAAAATAACAACACTGGAGACTTGATATGCGTAATACACATTGTCTGTTGACCCTGGCCCTGGGCGCTTTGGCATCGACAAGTTCAATGGCACAAAGTAGCGTCACCCTGTACGGAGCGATCGATGCCGGAGTCGGCTACACCACCAATGTCACTGCAAAGGGTGATTCCGTAACGACTGTGAACTCGGGCGGATTCCTTCCATCGATTTGGGGGGTAAGCGGCACCGAAGATCTCGGCGGCGGAAGCAAAGCGTTCTTTAAACTCGAAAACAGCTTTAACGTCGATACGGGGACTACCGCAACGGCAACATCTTTCTTTAACCGCTTTGCGCACGTCGGGCTGGCCGGTTCGTGGGGCACTTTGACGATAGGGCGGCTCGGCGGAGTGCAATACGATTACACGGTGCTGGGCACTTACGATCCCGGCTATGGTGCGACATACGGACTTGCCTCGTTAAATCCGGTACCGATCCAGATCCTCAAGATCAATAACTCGGTGAAGTACCAGACGGCCGCTTACTCCGGATTCTCGGGAACTGCCATGTACTCGTTCGGCCAGGAAAGTGCCGGAAACAGCAAGGCGGGACGCTATATTGGAGGGGCGATCGAATATGTGAATGATAAATTTCGAACGCGCGTCACTTACGAAAAAATGAATGGCGGTATTACGACTGTCGATCAATCGAATTTGTCCGACAAGCGACTCAGCGCAGCGGCGAGGTATGACATTGGCGGATTTGAACTTTACGCGGACTATGTCAAGGTAAAAGGCGATCTCCCGCTTTCGCCACTTGGTGAAATTTACATGGGAAGTGTTGGATACAAGTTCACTCCAGTGATTCGACTCGTCGCGCAGGCAGGGCAATATAATCTGGATGCAGGTGATAAAGTCAGATATGGAAGCCTGCTGGCGACGTATAACCTGTCAAAACGGACGCTTCTTTACTCGACGGTTGCGAGAGTTATCAATGGAAATGCCAGCAATTTTGGAACGGCCTACCTGGCAGTGACTTCGACACGTGGACAGGATCAGACCACGGCCGCCCTCGGAATGCGCCACGCGTTTTAAGCGTTCGGGACTCGTGGGCCAGGGAGCGGCTCCGGCATTCAGCGAACTATCCATCAAGAAAGTAAGGCAATCCCATCACCGCAATCGGCCATGCCGCGCCGCGCTCCAGCCGCGCGCGCGGCGGCCGCCCGCCATTTCCCTCCACCCGGCTAGACGCTTTCCGCCAACGCCGACAATCGCTACAAGCCCATTCCAAATCCGGGCTTATCCCATCCCGCCTGATTTACCAGTGCGCGATCCTTGTGGCTATCGACGGCCAGGGCCACGCTCGGCCAAAAATCCGTTTCTTTCACGTTAAGCCGCCCGACCTGGGCGACATCGCTTACGTGCCCCGGAAAATCACCGGTGGCAACGCGGCGCCGCGTGCGCTCCCGGCTTCGGCGATGGCGACAAAGTCGCGAAAGTGGTGAAGTTTTAACGTATAACCAGGAAGTTATCGCGTGGTTGATCCTGACATCTTTTTGTCATCGCCAGACTGGCTTACTATCATTCCAGAAGACAACAACACTGGAGATGCAAGATGCCGGATTCGATGGACATGTGCGAGATCGCGACCGAAGTGGCAATCGTGGGGGCGGGGCCGGCGGGATTGATGCTGGCGCTGGAACTGGGATGCCGCGGCGTGGCGTGCACGATCTTTGACAAGGAAGCCGATGCGCCAGCCTATCCCAAGGCGAACGCCACCGCGGCGCGCACGATGGAGCATTATCGCCGCCGCGGTTTGAGCGAACGGGTGCGGGCGATGGGCTTGCCGGAAGACCATCCGCAGGACGTGGTCTACACCACCCGCCTGACGGGCACCGAGCTGGCGCGTTTTCTCGGACCGTCGTCCGGCCAGGCCCGCAGCCGCAGTTTTCTCGGCGATTTCGGCGACTGGCCGTCGCCGGAACTGCCGCACCGCGTGCAGCAGATGTACATCGAAGCGCTGCTGCGCGAAGAACTGCGCCGCTACCCATCGATCAAGACCTGTTTCGGCGTCACCGTGCAATCGGTGGAAGAGCAGGCCGGTTGCGTGCGGCTGACAGTGCAGGGCGGCGATTCCGCCGCGCCGATGGCGGTCAGCGCCAGCTACGTGGTCGGCTGCGACGGCGGGCGCAGCACGGTGCGCGCCGCCATCGGCATCCAGTACGAAGGCGAGGGCGCCGGCCAGCGCGCGCTGTTCGGCGGGCTGATGGCCAGCATCTATGTCCGCTCGGCCGAACTGGCGGCAATGCTGCCGGCGCGCAAAGGCTGGCAATACTGGTTCGTCAATGCCGAGCGGCGCGGCCTGATGGTCGCCGTCGACGGCAAGGAGCAGTTCGTACTTGGCGTGCAGTTGCGTCCAGGGCAAACGCTGCAGGATCTCGACGTTCCCGTCATCACGGCGACGCTGGCCGGACGTCCATTCGCCTATGAACTGGTGAGCCTGACTTCGTGGACGGCGGGTCATGCCTTGGTCGCCGAGCATTTCCGCGCCGGCCGCTGCTTCATCGCCGGCGATGCCGCCCATTTGTTTACGCCATCGGCCGGCATGGGCTACAACACCAGCGTCGACGACGCGGTGAACCTGGGCTGGAAACTGGCCGCCGTGGTGCAGGGCTGGGCCGGCGCGGCGCTGCTGGACAGTTATGAAGCCGAGCGGCAACCGATCGCCCACCGCAATACCGCCTACGCCAGCGCGATGGCCGACAGCATGGCTTCGCTGAGCCCGCCGGCCGATATCGAGAATCCTGACCCGGCGCACGACGCGGCCCGCACGGAATATGGCGCGCGCTGCAAGGCGCACGTGGCGCGCGAATACAATATTCCCGGTTTGCAGCTCGGCGTGCGTTACGAAAGCGCGGTCGTGGCGCGCGAAGTGAATCCGCCGCCGCCCGACAGCGCGGTCGATTACGTGCCCTCCGGTTATCCTGGTGCGCGCGCGCCGCACGTGGCGCTGGACGACGGCGCCCTGTTCGATCATTTCGGCCGCGATTTTACTTTGCTGTGCATGATTCCCGATCCGCAAGTCGGGCAATGGCAGCAGGCCGCAGCGGCCCTGGCGATTCCGCTGACCATCGTGCATTGCGATGCGCCGGCGGCGCGCGACGTGTATGGCGCCGACCTGGCGCTGATCCGGCCCGATGCCCACGTCGCCTGGCGTGGCGACCTGTCGGCCGACGCCGACGCGGTGTTGCGCCTGGCTACCGCCCGCTAAGCGCGACGCACTGCGCTTATCCTGTTCGCAATAAGGACGAATGTTTCATTTAAGTAGAAGTTACCAAACTAAAACAACATGGGATTTGCTCCCGAGGAGATCAGAATGAACCGATATGGCATGCAATTGAAGGCGGCACCCCTGCTGATGGCCCTGGCTGTCGCCAATGCCTACGCGCAGAGCGCCGCGCCCGAAGCACCCGCGGCGGCCGTTGCCGGCACCGAAGAGAAGCCGGCGGAAGCGGCGGCGGCCCAGCCGGCCGAGTCCGGCGTCAAGCTGCAGGAAGTGGTGGTGACGGCGACGCGCCGCTCGGCCAACCTGCAAAAGGTCGCTGCGACCGTGAACGTGCTGACGGCTGAATCGGTGTCGCAGTTGAACATCACCAGCGTGTCGGACATGCAGGGCCTGGTTCCAGGCATGACCATGGTGCGCAGCGCCGGCACCGTACCCTTCCTGCGCGGTGTCGGCACCAACAATTCCGGGTTTACCACGGAAACGGCGGTCGGCATGTATATCGACGGCCTGTACCTGGCCAACTCGGCTGCCGGCCTGTTCGGCTTCAACAACATCGAGCGCATCGAAGTCTTGAAAGGGCCGCAAGGCACGCTGTACGGCCGCAACACCACCGGCGGCCTGATCAACGTCGTCACGCGCGACCCGGAAGCGAAGATGCACGCCGACGCTTCCGTCAGCTACGACAATTACAGCAAGAAAACCGTCAATTTCTACGGCTCGACGCCGCTCAGCGACACGCTGGCGATGAACATCGCCGTGATCGGGTCCGATCAAAGTGAAGGCTGGGGCAAGAACATCGTCACCGGCAACGAAAACCTGAAAGGGAAAGAGGGCGGCACGCAGGTCAAGCTGGTCTGGAAACCGAACGCCGGCACCAAGGTCAGCCTGCGCGCCTTTTACGATTACCTGAACACTGACCAGGGCGTGGCGATCGGCATCCTGCCCGGCACGGTCGCCATCGACGGCACCGGTTACCTGGGCGAATACCGCACCGCGACCCGCACCGATCCCTATGTGATCTCCCACCAGTTCAACAGCGCGCTGAAGGTCGAGCATGACCTGGGTCCGGTGAACCTGCTCAGCATCACGGGCTACCAGCACAACAAGTCGCCGCTGCGCGCGACGCAAAATGCGATTCCCGGCCAGCCGGTGCTGGGCCGGGCGGCGATCGAGTCGCTGCTGGTCGGTGAAAACAAGACCTTCAGCCAGGAACTCCAGGTCAGCTCGAAGCCGTCCAATTCGCCGCTGGACTGGATCGGCGGTTTCTTCTACTACGACGACGTGACCACGCTGCTCAGCGACGTGTGGAGCGCCTGCGTCAACGGCGTCTGCGCGCCAGCCCCGTTGCCCACGCGCACCACCGCCCGGCCGACCACCAAGTCCGCCTCGCTGTACGCGGACGGCAGCTACACGCTGCGTCCCGGCACGCGCCTGAGCCTGGGCATCCGCTACACCCAGGACAAGAAGGCCCTGACCGGCTTGAACGAACCCTTGCCCGGCTTGCCGAATTCTCCCAAGGCGCTTCCTCCGGGTTCCCTGCTGCGCCCCGGCGATCCGTATCCCGGCAACCCGAACGGCATCGCCACCGAGGCCACGTTCTCGAAGACGACCTTCAGGGCCGCGCTGTCGCAAGATTTATCCGCCCGCGCGCAAGTCTATGCCTCGTTCAACCGCGGCTTCAAGGCCGGCGGCTACAACCCCGGTTCGTTCAGCAACCCGGTATCGCGTCCGGAAACGCTGGACGCGATCGAAGTGGGCGTGAAGTCGGAGTTGTTCGAGCGCCGTTTGCGTCTCAATGTCTCCGTCTTTAATTATGACTACCAGGACATCCAGCTGCGTTCGACCGCGCCACCGGCACCGGTCGGCGGCAGCATTCTGACCAACGCGGCTGGCGCCCGGGTCAACGGGCTGGACGCCGAGATCAAGTTCGCGGCCACGGAAAACCTGCGCATCAACGGCGCCTTCGAGTTCCTGGACGCGAAATTCACCAGTTTCCCCGGCGGCGCCTGCTCCACGGCGCGTCCGATCGCCGGCGCGGTGCTGGGCGGCGCGGTCACGGTGCCATGCGATCTGGCCGGCCACCAGTTGATCAATTCGCCGAAGTATTCCTATACGCTCGGTTTCGTGTACGCCGTCGATATCCCTTACGGCAGCCTGTCGCTGGCGGCCAACGATTCGTACAAGTCCAGCTACGCGTTCTCGACGGACGGCGCGCCTTTCCAGAAGGCCTACCACAACATCAGCGGTTCGCTGACCTGGCGTTCGCCCGACGAGCGCTATGATGTGCAAGTCTTCGGCAAGAACCTGGGCGGCGCTTATTACTACGCCACCGCGCAGGGGCCGGCCGTCGGCAGCTATGTTTATTCCCCCGGCGCGCCGCGCACCTTCGGCGTGACGCTCGGTTATCACTACTAAGGATCCGACATCATGTCTCTTCAACCATATACCTCCGTCGATGAGCTGCGCAGGTCGCTCGACGATTCGCCGATGAGCAGGGCGCAGATCGTCGTCGTCGTCCTGGCGGTGTTGATGGCGGTGCTCGACGGCTACGACATGTCGGCGATGTCCTTCGTCGCCCCCGTCGTCAGCAAGGCCTGGGCGATCGACAAGTCCACCTTGGGCATGCTGCTGGGCAGCAGCCTGTTCGGCATGGCCGGCGGCGCGCTGCTGCTGTCGCCGCTGGCGGACACCTTCGGACGCCGTCCGATGGTGCTGACCGGCGTGTCGCTGGTGACCCTCGGCACGCTGCTGTCGACGATGTCGGACGTGGTGTGGCAACTGGCCGCCAGCCGCGGGGTGACCGGGTTAGGTATCGGCGTGATGGTGGCCTTGACCACTTCCGTCTCGGCGGAGTTCGCGAATAAACGGCGCCGCTCGCTGGCAGTCGCCTGCACCACGGTCGGTTTCGCCATCGGCGGCGTGGTTGGCGCGCTGCTGTCGGCCGGCATCCTGAAGGCGAACCCGTGGCAATGGGTGTTCGGCTTCGGCGCTGCCGCTGGTTGCGCGCTGCTGGCGCTGGCCTCGGTCTGGCTGCTCGAATCGCCGGTGTTCCTGATCGACCGCCGGCCCGCCAATGCCCTCGACCGTATCAACCGCGTGCTGGCGCGGATGGGCCGCTCGCCGCTCGCCGCGCTGCCGCCGCAAGCCAAGCAGCCACGCGCTTCCTACCGCGCGCTGTTCGCTCCCGGCCTGGCGGCCACGACGATCCGTTCCGCGCTGGTCTATTTGCTGGTGGTGACGGCCTCGTACTACTTGCTGAGCTGGCTGCCGCAACTGGTGGTGGACGCCGGGTTCCCGCCGTCGAGCGCCAGCATGGCCATGGCCGCCGCGCAAATGGTGGGCATCGCCGGCGGCATGCTGTTCGGCACGCTGGCCTCGCGCATCGGCCCGGTGCGGCTCGCCAGCATCGCCATGGTCGGCTTCGGCCTGGCGCTGGCCGGTCTCGGCTACGTCCCCGCCAATCTGACGCTGCTGATGGTGGCGGCCTCGACCTGCGGCTTCTTCCTGTCGGCTTCCACCGCCGTGTTCTACGCCAGCCTGGCCGAGGGTTTCCCGCCGCTGTCGCGCGTGTCCGGCATCGGCTTCGTGATGGGCTTCGGCCGCTTGTGCAGCGGCGTCGGTCCGTGGGCGGCCGGGGCGATGTTCGCCGCCGGCTTCGGCCGCGGCAGCGTATCGCTGATGTTCGCCTCCGGCGCCATCGTGGCCGGGCTGCTGGTGGCGGTGCCGCTGCTGTTCCCGCAACGCGGGCGGGACGGCGCCGGCGAGGCGCAAGCCCTGGGCGCCGAGGCGCCACGCCACGCCAGCAAATGATGTATCAAAATGAATGGAGACCATGACAATGACTGAAACAATTGAGAATCCGGGTAAGCCTTGCGTATCGAGCGTCCTGATCGTCGGCGGCGGCCTGGCCGGCTTGTCCGCCGCCATCGCGCTGTCCCGCGTGGGCGTGCGCTGCGACGTGGTGGAACTGGTCGACGCGCCGCCGCTGGGCGCCTCGCTCGGCCTGTCCGGCCGGGCCGCCGACGCGCTGGGCGAACTGGGCATCTACGACGCCTGCCACGCCACCAGCACGCCGTTCGACCAGGCGCCGACGGCGGCGTACATGTACGACGAGGCCGGTAATTTGCTGAGCAAAGGTCCGCAGCGGCCCGCATGGCCGGGCGCCAAGACCGCGCTCGGCGTCTACCGCCCCGTGCTGGCGCAAATCATGGAAGACGAGGCCATCAAGTTGGGTGCGACGATCCGCAAGGGCTTGACGGCCGAGGCGATTGACGAGCGGGGAGATAGCGCGCACGTCACCTTCAGCGACGGCGGGCAGGGCAGCTATGACCTGGTGATCGGCGCCGACGGCATCAATTCGCGCGTGCGCGGCATGCTCTTTCCCGATGCCGACAAGCCGGCCTATTCGGGCCAGATCAGCATCCGCTGGATGCTGTCGGGAGAGATCATCCCCGGCGAAGGCTGGTATCGCGGAGCGCTCGGCAAGGTCGGCTTTTATCACTTGCCGGAGGGGCGTATCTATGTCCCGGCGGTGTTGACGATGCCCGATTTCAAACGCATGTCGGGCGAGGAAGTGCATGCGCTGTTCGCGCAACTGCTGGACTCCTACACGGCGCCGGCCATGGTCGAGCTGCGGCGCCGCCTGCGGCCGGACTCGGACCTGATCTGCCGGCCGTTCAACTGGATCTTGCTGCCGCAGCCATGGCACAAGGGCCGCACCTTGCTGATCGGCGACGCCGCGCACGCCACCACCGCCCACATGGGCATGGGCGGCGGCATGGCGATCGAGGATGCCGTGGTGCTGGCGCAATGCGTCGCCGGCGCCGCCACCTTGGCCGAGGCGCTGGACGCGTTCATGGCACGCCGCTACGAGCGCGTGCGCACCGTGGTGGAATCGAGCGTGGGCCTGTCCCGGCTCGAACAGGACAAGGCGCCGCCGGCCGACAGCATGAAACTGGCGACGGCCGCGTTCGAAGCCATCGGCCAGCCGTACTGACGGCGCGATGCCCATTCCACCCGCATGCGCCACAGGAGCCGCCATGTTCAGCAAAAATCGTGAAATCCTCAGTTTTCGGCAGGCGGCCATCTTGCCGGTGCTGTTCTTCGTGCCGACGATACTGGCCTTCGTCCTGTTCCCCGGCACCAAGATCAGTAACGTGCTGGGCATCTTCTTCCACCTGGCCGCGCTGATCGTCGTCAGCCGCATGCCGGCGCCCGAGTGGGCCAAGGCGTCCGGTTACGGCTGGCTGGTGCTGGACGTGATGTGCGGCGCGATGATCATCAACGACGTGCCGCACGCGATCGCGTGGCCGGTGCGGCTCGGCGGCCACATCTTCGCCGGCGTGTGGGTGATCACCGTGTCGCTGCTGTGCAAGCCGATCTGCATCCGGATCGTCGGCATCGTCGTCGGCCTGTGGCTGGCGGCCTTCACCTTCTTCGCGACGGTGCTGCCGGTATCCTTGCTCGGCCCGCCGGGCGTGCTCACCTGCGTGTGGTTCGGCCTGCTCGCCTGGTACTACCCGGTCACGCCGCGGGACGACCCGCCGCATTAATTTTCCTGGCGGAGCGCCGCTCCGCCAATCCACCGCTTTCCCTTTTTTGCCGGCTGCCACCAGCCAGGCACCCGCACGCCTGTCGTCCGGAAAAAACACATTCAACCGCAACACATATTGGAGACGAACACCATGGAATCCATCAAGCCGAACACCAATCCTGACGCCCAGTTGGCGTCGCTCGCCGACAAGGCCCTGATCGCCGAGGTATTGCAAAACTGGGGCCTGTGGCGAGACCTGTGCGACTGGAGCGCATTAAAAACCGTGTACGCGCCGGAAGCGACCATGCAGACCACCTGGTTCGACGGCCCCGCGCTCGACTTCGTGGCCGCCACGGAGCGCCTGTCCGGTGGCCCGTCGCGCGCCCAGCACTACATCGGCACGCCGTGCATCGCCGTCAACGGCGCGCGCGCCGTGGCCCAGACCCGCATCACCATCCTGGTGCGCGGCCCACTGGACGGCGTCGAAGTCGACGCCACCTGCTACGGCTGGTTTATCGACCGCATGGTGAAGCTGGACGGGCAATGGCTGATCCAGACCCGCGTGCCCGTGTACGAGAAGGACACGCTGTGCGCGGTCGATCCGGCCGTGACGCTGGCACTGGACCCGGAGCGCCTGGCGCGCCATCCGGCCACCTACAAATTCATGGCCTACATGCAGTCGCTGGCCGGCGCCACCGTCAACACCGGCCTGCCGCAGCCGGGCAGCGCCGAACATCAACAACTGCTGGCCGATTGCGCCACGTGGCTCGCCGCCGCCTGACTCAAATGCCCTTAAGTTAAGCCACAAACCTTAAAGCTGTCATTCCCGCGAAAGCGGGAATCCCATTTTGCGTCCCCAACAGCGCAGAAGAATGGGATTCCCGCCTTCGCGGGAATGACAGGTTTGGCGCTAACTGAATGGCATTGCCGCTTGATCCCGCCGGTCGTGGTTACATAAAACCATGTGCGTTTCGGGACAGCTTGCACCTTGCTGCAGCACTCACATTTGGAGAACAACATCATGATCGCAATACAAGATATCGCTTACGTGCGCTACGGCGCGCCGGACCTGGACGTCATGCAAGCCTTCCTGGAAGATTTTGGTTTGCACCTGGCGAAACGTACCGACAGCGCGCTGTACATGCGTGCCGCCAGCGGCGCGCCGTTCCTGCACGTGACGGAACTCGCCCCGCAGCCGACTCAGCTCGGTTTCGGGCTGCGCGCCGGCACACTGGCCGATCTGGAACGCCTGGCCGGCATCCTCGGCGGCAAGGTCGAGGACAACCCGGAGCCGGGCGGGGGAGCGATGGTGCGCTTTACCGATCCGGCCGGCTTGCGGGTGGAAGTGGTCTATGGCCAGCAGGAATTGGCGCCGCTGGCATGTCGCGCGCCGATCGAGCTGAACCGCGTCGGCCAGTCCGGCCGCAAGGGCGGGCAAGTGCGCCTGGCGCCGGCGCCATCTCACGTCATGCGCCTGGGCCACGTGGCGATCCACGTCGCCGATTTCCCGAAAGTGGTCGATTTTTATACCAACACGCTGGGCTTCAAGGTGTCGGACAGTTACTGGGCTGGAGCGGAGGGCAACACCATCGCCGTGTTCCTGCATTGCGGCCTGGGCGAGCAGTGGACCGATCACCACACGGTGGCGCTGATTGCCGCGCAAGACAACAAGACCCGCTTCGACCACAGCGCGTTCGAAGTGCTCGACCTGGACGACCTGATGCAGGGCAATGCCCACCTTGTCAAACAGGGCCGGCAGCACAGCTGGGGCATCGGCCGCCATATCCAGGGCAGCCAGATTTTCGACTATTGGCGCGACCCGTACGGCAACAAGATCGAGCACTGGACCGATGGTGACCTCGTCAACGATTCGACCAGCCCCAGCCACGCCGAGCTGCAGCCGGGCGAGCTGGCGCAATGGGCGCCACCGCTGCATCCCTCTTTCTTCGAATAAGGACGGAAGACCGACATGTTTAGACATACTGTAATCGCGGCAAGTATTGCGCTGGCCACGCTGGCGTCCGCCCATGCACAGGCGCCGGCCGCGCCGGCCTCCCAAGCCGCACCGGCGGGCGTGGCGCCGGTCAACCCGCCGCTGACCATCAAGCCATTGCGCGGCGGCGCGTACTGGGTGGAGGGCGGCATCGCCAACACCGGCTTCGTCGTCGGCGACAAGGGAGTGATCGTGATCGACGCCCAGATGTTCGTGGACGCGGCCGCCACCGTGCAGGCGGAAATCGCGAAGATCACGCCGAAACCCGTCAGCCAGATCATCCTGACCCACAGCGACCGCGATCACGTGCTGGCGCTGCCGGCTTACCCGGCCGGCACGCCGATCATCGCGCACGAACATACCCGGGCCGACATGCTGGCCGCCAGCGCCGATCCGGCGGCGCGCCCGGCGTCGCGGGAATTGAAAAATTTCCTGCCGACCAGGACGGTGACGAAGCGGGAAGACCTGGTGCTCGAAGGCGTGCGGGTGACGCTGCTGAACACGGCCAGCGCCCACACGGACGGCGATCTCGCCGTCTATCTGCCGGCGCAGAAAATCGTCTTCGCCGGCGACCTGGTGACGCCGGGCATTGGAGATTATCCCGGCATCCACCTGTGCAAGCGCGGCTCGTCGCTGGGCTGGATACAGTCGCTCGAGGCGGTGCTGGCGCTCGATGCCGACACCTATATTTCCGGCCACGGCGAACCGTTGACCCGGGCCGAATTGCAGACGCGGGTCGACGCGGCCAAGGTACGGCGCAGCCAGATCCAGGCGCTGGTCGGGCAGGGCAAGAGCCTGGTGGAAGTGAAGGCGGCCTTGCACGACGTGCCGCTGCTCGGCCTGGCCGCGCGTTTCCCGACCTTCGTGGAGACGACGTACCAGGAATTGACGAAGACCGGTCCCGATTGCGGACCGCCGCCGGCGCCGCCTTCCGCGTCCGCGCGGCCGGCGCCGGGCTGATCAATAGATTTTTTTAAAAAGAAAAAATCTCTTCTTTGACAAAATATATTTTTCTACGTAGTATATAGATTCTAGTAAGAAAACGTTAAACGCAAGGAGAGCGGCATGAAAACTTCCCTCGATCAGCGAGCGCTCGATCAACTGTTCCTGACGGCGCGCACCCACAGCGCGTGGCTTCCCCAGCCGGTCGGCGACGACGTGCTGCGCCAGTTGTACGACTTGATGCGCATGGCGCCGACCAGCGCCAATTGTTCGCCGACGCGCATCGTGTTCCTGCGCACGCCCGAGTCGAAACAGCGCCTGCGGCCCACGCTCAGCCCGGGCAATGTCGACAAGACGATGAGCGCGCCGGTGACGGCCATCATCGGCTACGACCTGCGGTTTTACGAACAGATGCACACGCTGTTCCCCCACCGCGATCTGCAGCCGACCTTCGCGGCGGACCCCGTGCTGACGGAGGCGACCGCGTTTCGCAACAGCAGCCTGCAAGGCGCCTACTTCATGCTGGCGGCGCGCGCGCTCGGCCTGGACTGCGGACCGATGTCCGGCTTCGACCAGGCGGCCGTGGACCAGGAGTTTTTCCCGCAAGGCAAGGTCAGGACCAACTTCCTGTGCAACCTCGGTTACGGCGAGCGCGGCGCGCTTTTCCCCCGGCTGCCCCGCCTGAGTTTTGAAGACGCCTGCACCTTGCTGTGACAGTGCGCGATATCCATAACTACATCGGAGACCAGCAATGATCGCAATACAAGATATCGCCTACGTGCGCTACGGCGCGCCGGACTTGAATATCATGCAAGCCTTCCTGGAAGATTTCGGTTTGCACCTGGCGCAGCGCACCGACAGCGCGCTGTACATGCGCGCCGCCAGCGGCGCGCCGTTCCTGCACGTGACGGAACTCGCGCCACAGGCCGGCCAGCTCGGTTTTGGCCTGCGCGCCGCTTGCCTGGCCGACCTCGAACGCCTGGCCGGCATCCTCGGCGGCCAGGTCGAAGACAACGCGGAACCAGGTGGCGGCCACGTCGTGCGCTTTACCGATCCGGCCGGCCTGCGGGTGGACGTGGTGTACGGCCAGCAGGAATTGGCGCCGCTGGCATGCCGCGCGCCGATCGCGCTCAACCGCGCCGGCCGGCACGACCGGCAAGGCGCCACGGTGCGCCTGGGGGCGGCGCCATCGAGCGTCATGCGCCTGGGCCACGTGGCGATCCACGTCGCCGATTTCCCGAAAGTGGTCGATTTTTATACCAACACGCTCGGCTTCAAGGTGTCGGACAGTTACTGGGCCGGCGGCGCGGACAACACCATCGCCGTGTTTCTGCATTGCGGCCTGGGCGAGCAATGGACCGATCACCACACGGTGGCGCTGATCGCCGCGCAGGACAACAAGACCCGCTTCGATCACAGCGCGTTCGAAGTGGTCGACCTGGACGACCTGATGCAGGGCCACGCCCACTTGACCCGGCGCGGCCGCCAGCACAGCTGGGGCGTGGGCCGGCACATCCAGGGCAGCCAGATCTTCGATTACTGGCGCGACCCCTTCGGCAACAAGATCGAGCACTGGACCGATGGCGACCTCGTCAACGATTCGACCAGCCCCAGCCACGCTGAACTGCAGCCTGGCGAACTTGCGCAGTGGGCGCCGCCCCTGCATTCATCATTTTTTGTATAAACGAAAGAAAACATCATGAAACTGGTTAGCTATCTGTACCGCGGCTGTGTCTCCATCGGCAAAGTGGTGGGCGACGTCATCGTCGACCTGCCCGCATCCGATTCGTCGCTGCCGCGCACCATGCTGGAATTCCTGGCCGGCGGCCCGCAGGCGATGCAACGCGCCCGCAAGATCGAAGTGGCGCATGCCGTCACCGTGCCGCTGGCGGGCGCCACGCTGCTCGCGCCGGTTGCCAACCCGAGCAAATTCCTGGCCATCGGCATGAATTACCAGAAACACGTCGAAGAGGCGCGCGCCGGCGGCTTCACGATACCGGACGTGCAAGTCTGGTTCAACAAGCAGGTGTCGTGCATCAACGATCCCTACGGCGCCTTGCACATGCCGAAAGTGTCCGACAAACTCGATTACGAAGTCGAACTGGCGGTCGTCATCGGGCGCCGCTGCCGCGACGTCAAGGCGGCCGATGCGCGCTCCGTCATCGCCGGCTACATGGTGTGTAACGACGTCACCGTGCGCGACTGGCAACTGCGTTCGCCGACCATGACGATCGGCAAATCGTTCGACACCACCGGCCCGATCGGTCCGTGGATCGTCACCGACGACGAAGTCGCCGACCCGCACGCGCTGCAGATGCAACTGTTCGTCAACGGCGAAGAGCGCCAAAACGAATCGACCGCCGGCATGGTGTACGACATCTTCCAGCAGATCGAACACCTGTCGACCGCGATGACGCTGGAGCCGGGCGACATCATCGCCACCGGCACGCCGTCCGGCGTCGGCATCGCCAAGCAGCCGCCGGTCTTCCTCAAGGTGGGCGACGTCGTGCGTGCCCAGATCGAGGGCATCGGCATGATCGAAAACACGGTAATTTCGGCCTGAAACGGAGAGCCAACATGAAATCGAGAAAAGTCATCCTCACCTGCGCCATCACCGGCTCGATCCACACGCCGACGATGTCGCCGCACCTGCCGGTGACGCCGGAAGACATCGCGCGCGAATCGATCGCCGCCGCCAAGGCAGGCGCCGCCATCCTGCACCTGCACGCGCGCGATCCGGCCGATGGCCGGCCGTCGTTCGATCCGCAAGTGTTCCGCCAGTTCCTGCCGCAAATCCACGCCGAGTGCGACGCCGTCATCAATATCACGACCGGCGGTTCGGCCAGTATGACCCTGGAACAGCGCACCGCCGCCGCGCTCGACGTGCAGCCGGAAATGGCGTCCTGCAACATGGGCTCGATGAATTTCGGCTTCTTCCCGATCGTCGACAAGATCAAGGAGTGGAAACATGAATGGGAACGCGAGCACCTGCTGGCCTCGCGCTCGGGCATTTTCCGCAACACTTTCGCCGACATCGAGCAACTGTTCGAGCGCCTGGCCAAGCCCTGCGGCACGCGCTTCGAATTCGAGTGCTATGACGTCGGGCACCTGTACTCGCTGAAGCATTTCGTCGACCGCGGCTATGTCGAACGCCCGTTCATCCAGTTCGTGCTCGGCATCCTCGGCGGCATCGGCGCCGATGTCGAAAACCTGGTCTACATGAAACGCGTGGCCGACAAGCTGTTCGGGGACAATTACCAGTGGTCGGTGCTCGGCGCCGGCCGCCACCAGATGCCGATGGTGACGCAGGCGGCGCTGATGGGCGGCAACGTCCGGGTCGGCCTCGAAGATTCGCTTTATCTTGGCAACGGCAAGGTCGCCACCACCAATGCGCAGCAGGTGGAACAGGTCAAGATCATGCTCGAAGGTCTGGGACTGGAACTGGCCACGCCGGCCGAGGCGCGCGCGATGCTGGGCCTGAAAGGGCGCGACACATTGAACCTGCCAGCGGTGTGACGACATGAGCACTCCCGTCTGCACCTCCACGACACAAGCCGTTTCCGCCAGCCCTGCCGCATTTCCGCTGGATCAATGGTATGTCGCCGGCCTGTCGCATGAAGTGAGCGACAAGCCGCTGGCGCGTACGCTGCTCAACCAGGCGATCGTACTGTTCCGCACCGGCGACGGCCAGGTCGCGGCGCTGGAAGACCGCTGCTGCCACCGGTCGCTGCCGCTGTCCTGCGGAACGGTCGAGGGCAACGGCGTGCGCTGCGGCTACCACGGCATGCTGTATGCACCCAACGGCGTCTGCCTGGAAATTCCCGGGCAGGAGCGCATTCCGCCCAAGGCGAAGGTGAGGGCCTATGAAATCCGCGAGAAAGACCATATCCTCTGGATCTGGATGCCGAAGGAAGCGGGCGCGCCGCCATCGCAAGAGCCGCCCGATTATCCGCACCACACCGATGCGCGCTACAAGTATGGCTCGGGCGTGTATCACTACCAGGCGCCGTATCAGCTCATCCATGACAACCTGCTCGACCTGAGCCACATCGGTTACGTGCACCAGCAAACCATCGGTGGCAACGCGGCGGTGCACATGCAGGCGAAAACGCAGGTGAGCAGCGATGACCGGTCGGTGCGCGCGGTGCGCTTGCTGCCCGGCAGCACGCCACCGCCTGCCTACACGGCTTTCTGGCCGTTCGGCGACACCTGCGACCGCTGGCAAGAGATCGAATTTCACATCTCTTACCTGTCGATCTGGACCGGCGCGCTCGAACCCGGCACCGGTGCGCTCGACGATCCCGGGCGCGGCGGCCTGCACACGCGCGGTTTCCACGGCGTGACGCCGGAAACGGAAACCACTTCGCACTATATCTGGACCATGGCGGTCAACCGTCACCCGGACATGCCGGACAGCATAGATCCCGTCATACGCGGCACCAAGCATACCTTCGAGGAAGACCGGGCCGTGCTCGAGGCGCAATACCGCAACATGCTGCGCTTTAACGGCCGCAACGACTGGATCGACATCCACGTCGACGCCGCCCCCAACCGCGCACGCCGCATCATCGCCGCGCTGCTGGAAGACAACGGAAAACCATGAATCTGATCAACGTCACGGTTGCCGAAAAGAGAGCGGAGGCCGAAGGGATTTGCAGCTTTGTGCTGGTCGGCGCGCAGGGGGACGACTTGCCGCCATTCGGCCCGGGGGCGCATATCGACGTCCACCTCCCGGGCCAGCTGGTCAGGCAGTATTCGCTGTGCAACGATGCGAGCACCGCGGATCACTACCAGATCGGCGTGTTGCGCGACGCCCGATCGCGGGGCGGTTCGGCCGCCATGCACGAGCAAGTAAAGGAAGGCGATACCTTGCGCATCAGCGCGCCGAAAAACCATTTCGAGCTGGTGCCGGCAACGCATACCTTGCTGTTCGCCGGCGGCATCGGCATTACCCCCTTGTTGTGCATGGCGCAGCGACTGGCGAGCACCGGCGCCAGCTTCGAATTGCATTACTGCGCCCGCAGTCCTGGGCACGCGGCGTTTCTGGCGCAACTTCTGGATGCTCCCTTCGCCGCGCGGGTCCATACGTATTTCGATTCCGGACCGGACGAGCAGCGCATGGATGTGGCGCGGCTGTTGGCCGTACCCCACGCCGCAACGCGGGTGTACGTTTGTGGACCGGCCGGCTACATCGACCATGTCACCGGCGCGGCGGCCTCGGTGGGATGGGCGCCGGAGCAGGTGCACGTCGAGCATTTCGGCGCGGCAAATGCTGCACATGCTGGCGACACGCCATTTGACGTGGAAATCGCAAGCAGCGGCATGCGCTTCAGCATACCGCCCGACCGGAGCGTGCTGCATGTGTTGCTGGAACATGGCATCGATATTCCTGCTTCCTGCGAGCAGGGGGTATGCGGTACCTGTGTCACGGGAGTGCTGGCGGGCGTGCCGGATCATCGGGACCACTATTTCAATAGTGCGGAACATGCCAGGAACGACAGCTTCACTCCGTGCTGCTCAAGAGCGCGCACGGCCTCGCTGGTACTCGACCTTTAGATTTCGACGGAACGTAAAAAATGGATTACAAAGCACCATTGAAAGACATGCAGTTCGCCGTGCGCGAACTGGCCGGCCTGGAGGCGGTCAACGTCTTGCCAGGCTGCGAAGACGCCACCGCCGACACGGTCGACGCGGTGCTCGACGAATACGCGAAGTTTTGCGGCACGGTCGTGGCGCCGCTGAACCATCCGGCCGACCGGGAGCCCGGCGGCTGGAACGATGGCCAGGTCACCACCGCGGCCGGTTTCAAGCCTGCCTTCAAGGCGTTCGCCGAGGCCGGCTGGCAGGGTGTGCACCACCCGGTGGCGTTCGGCGGGCAGGGTCTGCCCAGGCTGGTGGCCGCGCCCTGTTCCGAGATGCTGAGCGCGGCCAGCATCGCGTTCGGGCTGGTGTCGATGCTGTCGGACGGCGCCATCGACGCGCTCTTGACGGCCGGCAGCGACGCGCAGAAGGCGACCTACCTGGAACCGCTGGTGAGCGGAAAATGGACCGGCACGATGAATTTGACGGAACCGCAGGCCGGTTCCGACCTGGCCGCCGTGCGCGCGCGCGCCGAGCCGCAGGGCGATGGAACCTATAAAGTATTCGGCACCAAGATTTTCATTACCTACGGCGAGCATGACCTGGCCGAGAACATCGTGCACCTGGTGCTGGCGCGCACGCCGGACGCGCCGCCAGGCGTCAAGGGTATTTCGCTGTTCGTGGTGCCGAAATTCCACGTCAACACCGACGGCTCGTTGGGTGCGCGCAACGATGTCCACTGCGTGTCGATCGAACATAAACTCGGCATCAAGGCCAGTCCGACCGCGGTATTGCAGTTCGGTGATCACGGCGGCGCCATCGGCACGCTGGTCGGCGAAGAGAACCGCGGCCTGGAATACATGTTCATCATGATGAATTCGGCTCGTTTCGGCGTCGGCATGCAGGGCATCGGCCTGGCCGAACGCGCGTATCAGCAGGCGGTGGCGTTCGCCAGGGAGCGCGTGCAGTCGCGCGACGTGGCAGGCTCAAGCGGCCCGGTGGCGATCATTCGCCATCCGGACGTGCGGCGCATGCTGATGAGCATGCGTTCTCAGGTCGAGGCGGCGCGCGCGCTGGCCTATGTCGGCGCGGGCTTGCACGATACGGCCCATCACCATCCGGACGCGGCGCAGCGGGCCGCGCACCTGGCGCTGTACGAATACCTGGTGCCGGTGATCAAGGGCTGGTCGACCGAGCTGGCGCAGGATGTCACGCGCGACAACGTGCAGGTGCACGGCGGCATGGGCTTCATCGAGGAGACCGGCGCGGCGCAGCATTACCGCGACGCCAAGATCCTGACGATTTATGAAGGCACGACGGCGATCCAGGCCAACGACCTGGTGGGGCGCAAGACCGTGCGCGATGGAGGAGCTGTGGCCGGTGAACTGCTCGCGCGGGTGCGCCAGACCGAGGCCGCGCTGGCGGCGGCCAGCCTGGACGGGGGCGATCACGGCGCCGCCTTGACATCCATTCACGCCCGCCTGTCCGAGGCCAGTTCCGAGCTGGAAACGGTGGTGGCGTATGTGCTGGCCGGGGCGAAGGAGCGCGTCGGCGAAGTGTATGCAGGCAGCGTGCCTTATCTGAAGCTGGCCGGCGTCGTGCTGGGCGGCTGGCAGATGGCGCGCGCGGCGCTGATCGCGCAGCAAAAACTCGCCGCGGGCGAGGGCGATGCCGCGTTTTACCGTGCCAAGATCGGCACCGCGCGGTTTTATGCCGAACACCTGTTGCCGCAGGCGTCGGCGCTGCGCGGCACGATCCTCGGTGGTGGTGCCAGCGTGTTTGCGTTGAGCGAGGACCAGTTGTAAAGCCATTCCGGCGAAAAAACGTGAGCCTTGCCCGTGAGTGTTGCCTGGGTAATGCCATTAATTTAAGGCCACAGACCGTAGAATTGTCATTCCCGCGCAGGCGGGAATCCCATTTTTGGTCTGTGACGAAGCAACGAAAATGGGATTCCCGCCTTCGCGGGAATGACAAAATTTGGCGTTAACTTAAAGGCTTGCTGCTTGGGGGCGACGAGTTCACGATTCTGCTGAGCGAGGCCGATATCTCTGCCTATACCGACTGGCCCGCGCGCCGTGTTTTTGCCTGCGCGGCCAGCTCAGCATCCACCTCGCCTTTTTCCATCGCCAGCGTCTTCGCGATGATGAAGTCGGCGGTCTTGCGCAGGTGCGACAGCAGTAAATCGACCAGCCGGTCGGCATCGCGCGCCAGCGCCGCGTCGACCAGTTCCTGGTGTTCCCTGGCGATGTTCCCGGCACGCCCGGCATTGCTGGACGATAAGCCGCGATAGCGTTCGGCCTGCTCGAACAGGCTGGCGTGCAGCGCCAGCAGGCGCTTGTTGCCGCAGGCGCTGACCAGCGCCGCGTGGAATGCCGTGTGCCGCGCCAGCCAGTCAGTCGACACCGTCGGACTCGGATCGGTGGTCAGCAGCGGTGTGCTTTGCAGGCGGTGCGCCGATGCCAGGATGCCGGCTTCCCATTCGACATCGCCGCGCGCGACGGAGCGGCGTACGGCGATTTCTTCGATTTCACAGCGCAGGTCGGTCAAATCCTGCAGGTCGTCCAGCGACAGCGGCGCCACGGTGAAGCCGCGCTGGTCGCGCGAAATCACCAGTTGTTCGGAGCTCAGCCGCGACAGCGCTTCGCGCACGGCGCCGGGGCTGACGTTGAGCGCGGCGGCCAGTTCGGCGATTTTCAGGCGTTCGCCAGGCGCATGCCGGCCATTGATGATGTCGGTGCGGATGCGCTGGAAGGAATGCGACGACTGGCTGCGCGCCGGATCGCCGTCTTCTTGTAGTTCGCTGTTGTGCTTGTTGGTCATAATAATATATACACCGATGGATAATCTATTTTAGCACGGCATTTCACGTGTCAAGCGGTTTTCAGCTATTAGATGCCATTTGTGAAATTTTGTCTATTTTTAAAATTTAAAAATTCTTTTTTTAAAAAAATATATTTAATGTAGAATTCTCTATCATTGGGGGATGACATGAAAGGGATGGAGATGAAAAAACATTATTTGATCGCGACAACACTGGCGGTGGCCGGCATGGCGCAAGCCCATGCGGGTGCGCTCGATCAGGGTAATTTGAGCATCACCGGCTTCGGCACGCTGGGTGTGGCCAAACTCGACACGGACGATGTGCAGTTCGTCCGTTACAACCAGGCGGTCGGCGTCAGGAAGACACCGCGCATCGGACTCGATTCGAATCTCGGCCTGCAGGCCGGCTACCAGTTCAGCGACGCGCTGTCGGGCACAGCGCAGGTGCTGACGCGCAAAAGCACCAGCCCTGAATTCACCACGGACTTGACCTGGGCCTTCCTGAAACTGAAGGTCAACGACGAGGTCACGGTGCGCGCTGGGCGCATCGGCCTGCCGGCCTTCACGATCACCGACTACCAGAATGTCGGCTACGCCAACACGATGATGCGTCCACCGATCGAAATGTATGGTCAGGTTCCGATTGAAAATATCGATGGCGCCGACCTGACTTACCAGCACGCGCTGGGCGACACCATCCTGACGGCGCAAGGGTTTGCCGGCGTTTCGCGCGGCAAGCTGTTTGTGACGGTGGCGGCCAAGTACCGGGCGCCGACCTATGGCCTGGCGCTGACGGCCGAACGCGGTCCGGTCACGCTCCGGTTTGCGCATCTGAACGCCTCGTTGACCAACCATGAGATCGGGCCGCTGAACGGCCTGGTGTCCTCTCTGAACGGGGCCGGCTTCCCGCAACTGGCGCGCGATTTTGAACTGGTCGACAAGCACGTGGCATTCACCGAAGTGGGCCTGAACCTGGACTGGAACAATATCGTGGTGCAGACGGAATACGCGCAACGCCGCCCGCAGTCGACGGTCTATATACCAGGCACCAATACCTGGTACCTGATGGCCGGCTATCGCCTGGGCAAGGTGCTGCCTTACTACGCCCATGCCGACTACCGCAGTACCGGTACCAACATCAGCGTGCCGGCCGCGCTGGGCAAGGTGCCGCCGCTGGCGGCGGCCGTCACGGGCTTCCTGTCGCCGTCCGAGCAATCATCAAACCTGTTCGGCGTGCGTTGGGATTTCGCGCAATCGGTCGCGCTGAAGGTGCAGGTCGACCGCGTGCATCCGCGTAAAAAAACCGGCGGCTTGTCTTCGCCCAAACCGGGCGCCACGATTGGCGATGTCACCGTGATCGGTGCGTCTTTGGACTTTGTTTTCTAAAGGTGGTCCCCATGACAAACATGCAGCGATTCATTTTTCTTGCCACGGCCATGCTGGCCGCCGGCCCGGTTCAGGCTGAAACGGTCGTCATCGTGAGCCAGAAAAACCCGGCGACCCGGATGTTTTCCGAGCAGGCCGCGCAATTTTTCCTTGGCAAATCGACGATGTTCACCCCGATAGACCAGGCCGAGGGTTCGCCCATCCGCGCCGAGTTCTATCACAAGGTGGCCGAGAAGGACCCGGCCCAGGTGAAGGCGCTCTGGTCCAAGCTGGTCTTCACCGGCAAGGCCACGCCGCCGAAGGAATACAAGACCAGCGCCGAAGTGAAAAAGGCCGTGGCCGAAGACCCGAAGGCGATCGGCTACATCGACAAATCCGCCGTGGACGACACGGTGAAAGTCATTTTGACCCTGCCTTAGGTCAAGAATATCAACCATGAGGAGCAATCCATGCAACGAGAAGTAGTTATCGTCAGCGGTGTCCGTACCGCGATCGGCGATTTCGGCGGCAGCCTGAAAGATTTTCCGCCCACCGAACTGGCAGCCCGCGTCACGCGCGAAGCGCTGGAACGCGCCGGCGTCAGCGGCGAGGAAGTCGGCCATGTCGTGTTCGGCCACGTGATCCACACCGAAGCGAAGGATATGTATATTTCGCGCGTGGCCGCCGTCAACGCCGGCATTTCGCACGCGACGCCGGCATTGACCGTGAACCGCCTGTGCGGTTCCGGCTTGCAAGCCGTGATCAGCGCCGCGCAATCCGTGCTGCTGGGCGACGCCGACATCGCCGTCGCCGGCGGCGCGGAAAGCATGAGCCGTTCTCCGCATTCCACCAACGGCCTGCGCTGGGGCACCCGCATGGGCGACGGCAAGTTCACCGACATGATGACCGGCGCGCTGACCGACCCGTTCGACACCGTCCACATGGGCATCACCGCCGAGAACGTGGCCGAACGCTACGATATTTCGCGCGAAGCGCAGGACGCGCTGGCGCTGGAATCGCACCGCCGCGCCGCGCACGCCACCGAGGCGGGTTACTTCAAGGAGCAGATCCTGCCGGTCGCCATCAAGTCGCGCAAGGGTGAAGTGCTGTTCGCGGCGGACGAGCATATCCGCGCCGACACCACGCTGGAAAGCCTGGCCGCGATGCGCACCGCCTTCAAAAAGGATGGCAGCGTCACGGCAGGCAACGCGTCCGGCCTGAACGACGGCGCCGCGGCGCTGGTGCTGATGGAGCGCAGCGTGGCCGAACAGCGCGGCGTGAAGCCGCTGGCGCGCCTGGTGTCGTACGCGCACGCCGGCGTCGATCCGAAATACATGGGCATCGGTCCTGTTCCCGCCAGTTTGAAGGCGCTGGAACGCGCCGGCCTGACCGCCGCCGACATCGACGTGGTGGAAGCGAACGAGGCGTTCGCCGCGCAGGCATGCGCCGTGGCCAAGGAATTGGGGCTGGACCCGGCCAAGGTTAACCCGAACGGTTCGGGCATCGGCCTGGGTCACCCGATCGGCGCCACCGGCGCCATCATCAGCGTGAAAGCGCTGTATGAACTGCAACGCACGGGCGGCCGTTACGCGTTGGTGACGATGTGTATCGGCGGCGGCCAGGGGATCGCCGCCATCTTCGAGCGCCTGTAATTTGTTCGAGGGCGCCGCCGGCTTTCAGCGGCGGCGCCTTTTGCTGTTTACAGTGCCACCTTGTGCAGCCAGCCATGCGTATCGGGCGCCGTGCCGCGCTGGATGCCGAGCAAGGCGGCGCGCAGCGCGAGGGCGACCGGGCCGTTCTCGCCATTGTTGACGGTCTGGCTGATGCCGCGTCCCTTGATCAGGCCGACCGGCGTGATCACGGCGGCGGTGCCGCAGGCGAACACTTCCGAAATCGCGCCCGAGGCGATATCGTTCAGGACGTCGGTCAGCGCCAGCTTGCGCTCTTCAGCCGCGAAGTCCAGGCTTGCGGCGAGGTCGAGCAGGGTCGAACGCGTGATCCCTGGCAGCAGCGTGCCAGTCAATGACGGCGTGACGATGACCGGTTTTCCATCCTTTTGATAGACGAAGAACAGGTTCATGCCGCCCATTTCTTCGATGATCTCGCGCTCGACCGCGTCGAGCCAGATCACCTGGTCGCAACCTTGCTCTTTCGCTTCGGACTGCGCCAGCAGGCTGGCGGCATAGTTGCCGGCGCACTTGGCTTCGCCCGTGCCGCCCGGCGCGGCGCGCACGTAATCCTTGCTGACCCAGACGCTGACCGGCTTGAGTCCTTGCGGGAAGTATTCGCCGGCTGGCGAGGCGATGATCAGGAAGGTATATTCTTCCGACGGCCTGACGCCGAGGTAAGGATCGGTGGCGATCATGAACGGCCGCAGATACAGGCTTTCACCGACGCCGGAGGGTACCCATGCGCTGTCGGTCGACACCAGCGCTTCGCTGGCGCCGATGAACAGGTCCTTCGGAATGGCCGGCATGGCCAGGCGGTGCGCGCTGCGGTTGAAGCGCTCCCAGTTGGCTTCTGGCCTGAACAGGCTGATGGACTGGTCTGGCTGGCGATAGGCTTTGAAGCCTTCGAAGATCGCTTGCCCATAATGCAGGACCGATGCGGCAGGATCGAGCGAGAGCGGGCCATATGGCTTGACCTCGCCATCCTGCCAGGTGCCGTTGCTATAATTTATTACCGCCATGTGGTCGGTGAAAACCCGGCCGAACTGGATTGCTTCTAATTTTTTGCCGCGCTCGGAAGCGGAGAGGGCGGTCGTGGAGGGCGTGATTTTAAACGTGGAGGCGGGTGTGCCCATATTGCACCTGAAGAAGAGTCATTTGTCGTCCCTCGAGTGTACCATATGGTTAAAATATTTTTTATAATAATATAGTTTTTATAATAATTCAGGTCCGGCAAGGTTGTCGGGCCTGAATGATTGCGGTGCGCGCGGGTAGTGCCAGGAATGGTCAATACGGTTGGCCGATGGTTTCGAATGCCGCGCCCAGCAACTTCATGCTGTCCGCCGGTGGCGCCTTGTCCTGCTCCAGGAGAGACAGCGCGGCGCTGGTCTCGACCACCGTGCGGACCCGCTCGTAGCGCCGCGCCATGAAACTGTCGAAGGCGCCCGCCAGGTCCGATGCGCCGGCGATACACTGTGCCAGCACGACCGCGTCCTCGATCGCCATCCCGCCGCCCATGCCCATGTGGGCCGTGGTGGCGTGGGCCGCGTCGCCGATCAGCAGGGTGCGGCCGCGGTGCCACGGCTGCGGCAGCAGGATCCAGGTGAATGGGCGGCAGATCAGGTCCGAGTCCGGAGTCAGCCGCCGCCGCAGTTCCAGCACGGCCGGCGCCGTGAATGAATCGAGCAGTTCGCTGAACAGGGCATGCACCTCTTGACCGGACAGCCGCTTCTGTTCCGGCATCGACAGCACCGCCGGCACATAAATGCGATTTTCCGGCAAGTGATAAAAGCCGACCTTGCCGGCCGGGCTGGCATACCAGCCTTCATCCTCGATGGCCGGCCCGGACAGCATCCAGCGGATACTGATCTGGCCCGAATAGGCCGGCGCCGGCGCCTCCGGAAACACCATGGCGCGGGTGGCCGAGCCGATGCCGTCGGCGCCGATGACGAGTTCATAGGCGCGCCGGCTGCCATCGGTGAGCGTGACCCAGCTCGCGTCGTCGCCTTCTTCGATCGTTTGGGCGGTGATGCCTTTCCGGATCGTCGCGCCGAGGCCGCGCGCGGCGTCTTCCATGATCTGCGCCAGCGCCGGGCGGTAGACGCCGAGCGCGGTCTTGGCGCCCGGCCACGAGGGCCGCTTGGGGCCGGTGCTCAGCACCCGCCCGGTCGCGTCATACAGGTACTGTGCCTTGGTATCGTTTTCGAACGGCGTGCTGGTGGCGTGGCATGCATCGTAGATGCCCAGTTCGGCGAGCGCGTCGGCCGCGCGGCCGGACAGGCCTAGAGAGGCGCCCAGCGGCGGGCCGTCGACCAGTTCCACGACATCGCATCGCACGCCGACGCGGGACAAGGCGATGGCGGCCGACAGTCCGGCGACGCCGCCGCCGATGATCAGGGCGTTGGAGATGCATGGCGCGCGCCGCGCTGCCTGGTTTGCATGCTGGATTGTTTCAGACATTAGGTGATTTCTCCATGAAATGGCGGCGCGCCGGCCGCCGTAATTTTTTCTGCCAAACCAAGTGCAAAGGCCGGGGTCAGACCCGTGGGTCTGACCCCAGATTCTGCCGCTGATTTTGGCTGGCAATCCCGGTAATCCGTGAAGAAACCAATTTATTGAGGCACCCGCGCCCGTGGCGCGATCAGCAATGGGGCCGCGACCAGCAAGCCGGCAAGTACAGCCGCTGCCGCGAACGTCAGCGAGACGCCGCTGCGGCCAACGCCGGCCGCGAACATCGCGCCCGCCAGGTAGGGGCCGATGCCGCTGACCAGGCGGCCGAAGCCCATGACAAAGCCGATGCCGGACACCCGTGACCGCGGCGGAAAGGCTTCGGTCAGCGTGGCATAAAACACCGCAGTGGTCGCCGACAGGAAGAACCCGCATGCCGAACCGGCCACCAGCAAGGCTGTCAGCACCGGCGGCACGAAGCCAAGCACGGCCAACGCCAGGCCGAAGCAGATCATGGCGATGCTGCTCAGCCGCATCGGCTCGACCCGTCCGCCGATCAGGCCGAAGATCACGCTGGCGACGATGCCCACCGATTGGCAGGTCGCCATCACCACGCCGCCCGTCGATGGTGGAAAACCGGCATCGACGACGAGTTGGGGCAACCAGCTCAGCAGATAGTACGACGCCGTCGCCACCAGCAGGAACACCACGGCAAAGCGGGCGGTAGTTCCCGCCAGTTCCGGCGCGAACAGGGCGCGGTAGGAGGCGCGCTGGCGCACGGCCTGGGGCGGCAGCTCGGCGAGCGGGGCGCGGCCAAACCGTGCCAGCACGCGGTTGAGGCGTTCGAGCGCGCGGCGGGGACGGCGGTCGATGAGGAAAGCCGGCGATTCAGGCAGGACCGCCAGCGTCACCATCAGCAGTACGCTGCCGGCGATCGCGCCGACGCCGAACACCCAGTGCCAGTCCGTGTTTTTCAGGATGGCCGAGGATGCCAGGCCGCCCAGGACGCCGCCCAGTGAAAAGCCGACCGTGGTCAAGGCCACCGCCAGCGGGCGGCGCCGTTTATTGGCGAACTCGGCGGCGATGGAGGTGGTCAGCGCCACCATCAGGCCGATGCCCAGGCCGGTCAACACGCGGCTGGCCGATAGCTGCCAGACGGCTTGCGACAGGGCCGACAGCAAGGTGCCGCCAGTCACCAGCAGCAAGCCGGTCAGCACCATCGGCCGGCGCCCGGCCACGTCCGCCAGCGGCGACAGCAGCAGGGCGCCGCCGGCCATCCCGACCAGGCTGCTGCCCAGCAGCATGCCCAGGACGGCCTTGTCGATCATCCACGCCTTGCCGACGACCGGTGCGACGAAGGACATCGCCGACACGTCATAACCATCGAGTCCGGCGATCAGTACGGCCAGCGCGACGACAGCGACCTGGTACACGCTCATCGGCGCATCGTCCAGCGATGCGCGCAGGTCATTCAGGGAGGTCTGTGCATTCATATCGTGGCGCGCGCCTTAATAGTGGTAGCCGACAGTGAGGCCGAAGGTGCGCGGCGCGCCCGGAGAGTACACATAGTTGCCGCCGGCCGGTCCCAGCGCGGTCGCATAATAATAAGTGTTGCCAAGGTTCTTGCCGAACAGTTGCACGTCGTAGCGCTCATCCGGCGAGCGCCAGGTCAGCGACGCGCTGGTGTTGTGATACGCCTTTTGCAGCGGCGGGCCGTCCGACGAGAAGGTATAGCTCGATTTATAGGAATCGTTGGCCGCCAGCGACAGGCTGCCGTACGGAATATCGATGCTGTAGACAAAGCCGAGCGTGTACGACCATTTCGGCGAGTTGATCAGCGAGTGGCCACTCAAGTTGCACGGCACCGTGACCGCGCCGCCCAGCACCGCGCCGGCGATCGGACGCAGCGTGGAGCAGCTGCCGCCAAGGAAACTGGTGTATTTCGCGTCGAGCCATTCGAACGAACCGTTGAGGCGCAGGTTTTCCGTGGCGGCGACCTTGACCTCGGCATCGATGCCGTTGACGCGCGCGCCGGCCGCGTTGGTGAGCAGGCTGCCGCCGACCGGCGCCGGTGGCGCGGTCGAACGCAGCTGGATATCCTGGTAGTTGTAGTTGAAGGCGGATACGTTCAGGCGCACGCGGCGCTCCAGCAGTTCGGATTTCAGGCCCACTTCGATGGCGTCGAGCGTTTCCGGACGCGATACCGCGTTGATGAAGCTGCCCGGGTTGTAGCCGCCAGCCTTGAAGCCGCGGTTGAACGAGGCATACGCCTGCACGCGGGCGGACAGGTCTTGCGACAGCGCGGCCCGGAACGTGGTCTTGGAGAAGGTGGCTTCGGTCGCGATGCCGTTCGGATTGCCGGGATAAGGATCGCCAGGATGCAGCACCGTGCCGGGCGGCAGCGCCTTCGGTGAATTCGGGAAACCGGCCAGCGGCGTGGTCTCTCCCGTGATGCCTTTCTTGTCCTGCGTGTAACGTACGCCCAGGCTCAGGCGCGTGCCCGGGCGGATCGTGTAATTGCCGTCCGCATACAGGGAGGCGGAGCGCGTGGTCGGCCGGGCCGACAGGCGCGTCGGCAGCGGAGCCGCGGCGCAGGCGCCGTTGACGCAGGTGCCCCAAGCGTCGCTTTGCAGCATCGTCACGTCGTCGTAATAAAAGAAGCCGGTTATCCAGTCCAGCGGCGAATTGGACGGTTTCGAACTCAATTGCAATTCCTGGCTGAAGGTCTTGTTTTCACCGGTCAGCAGCGACTCGATCGCGGAGCGGCCCAACACCGGCTGTCCCGGAATGCCATTTTGCACCGAGCGCAGCGGCGACTTGTTGTGCTGGTAGCCGGTGATGCTGAGCAGGTTCACCGCGCCCAGGTCGTGCTCGATCTTCAAAGCCGTGTTGAACTGGTGGGCGATCAGGTAAGGATCGGTGCGCGTCGCGCTGAGGTATTTGCCCAGGTATGGCGTACCGTCGATGCCGACCGTGCCGGGCACGATGCCGGTCGCCACGCCCAGGTCCGAGTTGATGTATTCGTAGAAGGCGCGCAGGCTGACCTTGGTGCCGGCACTCGGCTTCCAGACCAGCTTGACCTGCGTGCCGGCCTCTTTCCCCTTCAGATTCTCGTTGCCGGTGACGATGTTCTTGCCCCAGCCTTCGCTTTGATCGGACCCGATCATGGCGATGTTCATCGCCAGCGTGTCGCTGAGCGGCGTCGAACCATAGAAGTTGACGGTTTTCTTGCTGTAATTGTCGTAGCTGACGGAAGCGTCGGCGTGCGTTTTCGCTTCCGGGTCGCGGGTGACGACGTTGATCAGGCCGCCCGTGGTGTTGCGGCCGTACAGCGTGCCCTGCGGTCCCTTCAAGACTTCGACGCGCTCGATGTTGTTGAAGCCGAACAGGCCGGACGAGGAATTGGCCAGGTACAGGCCGTCGATATACATGCCGACCGCGGTTTCCGTCGTAAACCCGGAATTGTTGGTGCCGATGCCGCGCAGGAAGGGCACGGTACCGGCGCTGCGCACGATGGTGAGTCCGGGAACCAGGCCCTGCATGTCCGACACGCTGGTGATGTTCAGTTGCGACACCGATTCGGCCGACAGCACGTTGACGGTCGCGGCGACCTTTTGCAGGTTGGCCGAGCGGCGCGTCGCCGTCACCACCACTTCCTGCAACTTGACGCCGGAATCGGCTGGCTGGGCTTGCGCGGCGTCGACCGGCTTGTCTTCGGCGCCGGCCGCCGCCGCGGTTTCCTCTGGCGTTGCTGCCTGCGCATAGGCGCCGGCAATCGCCATGGCCATCAGCAGGGGGGCGAATTTCAATTGCAGGGTATTCTGGTGCATCTTTGTCTCCTCGGGATCGGGTCCCATTTATGATCAGGTGTTGTTTGCGGTGGGCAGCTGGTACCCCTTGAATTGTTCGCGGATGCGATTCTTCAAAATCTTGCCGGTCGCGCCGAGCGGCAAGGCTTCAATAAAAGCGACATCGTCTGGTGTCCACCATTTCGCGATCTTGCCGTCGTAGAACTTGATCAGTTCATCCCTGCCGACCTCCATGCCGGGACGCTTGACCACCACCAGCAGCGGGCGCTCGTCCCACTTCGGATGCGCGATGCCGATGCAGGCGGCTTGCAGCACGGCGGGATGTCCCATCGCGATGTTTTCCAGGTCGATGCTGCCGATCCATTCGCCGCCGGACTTGATGACATCCTTGCTGCGGTCGGTGATCTGCATGTAACCGTCGGCATCGATGGTGGCGACGTCGCCGGTCGGGAACCAGCCGTTTTCGAGCGGGTCGCCGCCTTCGCCCTTGAAGTACTGCCTGATGACCCACGCGCCCTTGACCAGCAGGTTGCCGTACGTCTTGCCATCCCAGGGCAATTCCTCACCGGCGTCGTCGACGATCTTCATGTCGACGCCGAAGATCGCCAGGCCCTGTTTTTGCAGCAGCGCCTGTTGCTCTTCCTCGGGCAAGGCGAGGTGCCGGGCTTGCAGCGTCGAAGTGGTTCCCAGCGGCGACATTTCCGTCATGCCCCAGGCATGCACCACTTCCACGCCGTACTGGTGGCGCAGCGTTTTCATCATCGCCGGCGGACAGGCCGAGCCGCCGATGACGGTGCGCTTGAAGCTCGTAAATGCCAGATCGTGTTGCGCCATGTGAGTGAGCAATCCCAGCCACACGGTCGGCACGCCGGCCGAGAAAGTCACTTTTTCCTGTTCAAACAATTCATACAAAGACTTGCCGTCCAACTGCGGGCCGGGAAAGACGATCTTGGCGCCGGTCAGCGGCGCCACGTACGGTAAGCCCCAGGAGTTGACGTGGAACATGGGCACCACCGGCAGTACCGCGTCGCGCGCCGATACGTTGAGCGCGCCCGGCATGGCCGCCGCGTACGCATGCAGCACGGTCGAGCGGTGCGAATACAGCGCGCCCTTCGGATTGCCGGTGGTGCCGGAGGTGTAGCACAGGCTGGATGCGCAATGCTCGTCGAACACGGGCCACTGGTAGTCTTCGGCACCGGCGGCCAGCAATTCCTCGTAGCACAGCAGATTCGGCACCGTGCCCGCCGGCGGCATGTGCTCGCGGCCGCACATCATCACGAAGGCTTTGACGGTCTTGCAGTGGGGCGCGATGGCCTCGATCAGCGGCAGGAAGGTGATGTCGAAGAACAGGTACTGGTCTTCGGCATGATTGGCGATATAGGCGATCTGCTCGGGATGCAGGCGCGGATTGATGGTGTGCAGCACGGCGCCCGAACCGGATACGCCGTAATACGCTTCCAGGTGGCGGTAGCCGTTCCAGGCCAAGGTGGCGACCCGCTCGCCGATCTTCACGCCCAGGTTTTGCAACGCGCTGGCGAGCTGGCGCGAACGCTGGCGGCATGCGCGGTAGGTGTAGCGGTGGATATCGCCTTCGACACGGCGGGACACGATTTCCGTGGCGCCGTAAAAGCGGGCGGCGTGCTCGATAATGCTGGAGATGAGCAAGGGCTGGCTCATCATTTGGCCCATCAAGGGGCTTGCCAAGTATTCCGGCATGGGATGTCTCCTGCGAGTTTTTCGTGAAATGTATAAAGACGGCGCTGGCGGAGCGGCGTGCGGCAGCGCGCGGCGCGCATCTGCACGCCGCGGCGGTTCATCTGTCATTCCGGATCGCCGGACCGCCGCGAAGGCGGGAATCCCATCTTTTTGCGCCGTTTGCGACTCTTAAATGGGATTCCCGCCTGCGCGGGAATGACAATGCTACGGTCGGTGGCTTAACTTGACGGTATGAGTATCAGTCGCCCGTTTCGCGCGGTCCCACGTAACCGGTCTGTCCTTCTTCCGAGCCGAGTGTCAGGATGGGGCCGTCCATCTGCTCTTGCCAGATCAGCGATTCGATCGCCATCTGGAACGGGTGGTCCTGGACGGTCAGCACTGAGGCGCCGGTGACGCCATGCGCGTGTTCTCCCCAGCTCGGGGCGGACAGCATCAGGTCGCCGGCTTCCCATTCGAAGTGCTGGCCGTCGACCACGCTCTCTCCATGGCCCTCGAAGTGGTAGTTGACGGCGAACGAACTATGTTTGTGTCCGCGCGCCGGGACCGGGCGCCGCACCGTGCCCGGCGAGCGGCTCAGCGCGGCGAAAAAGCTGTGGGTCGTGCCCTGGCGCCGTCCGGTCGCGGGGTTCACAAGCAGTAACAGGCCGCGCTTGCCGTCTCCTTCTTCTTTGGCCAGATGGGGAGACGTTTCGCTCCACGGCCAGAGCAGCGGCTTGTTCCTCACCACTTCAATATCGGTGACGAACTCATAGCCGCGCAAGCGGGCGCCATCTTCCAGCACGGCGTAGTCGGGCGCGTTTTTGGCGATGTAGCGCTGCTCGATCTCGCTGCGTTCGGACAACTGCGGCAAGGGAACGGAGACCTTGTCGTCCGAATAATAAGTGCCGAGGCGGTGCAACAGCGGAACGTTCGAGTAGCTCAGCCACACCAGCGCTTCCTTGCCCTCGTTTTTATACAGGCGCCTGGTCATGGATGGCACCGAGCTGACGCTCCACTTGCGCAAGGGAAGCGTACTCGTACCGATCAAGGCGCTGCCTTCGCCGCGCAGGACAAACTCGATCCGGGTCGCATTGTCGCGCAACAGTTCCAGCTGTTCTCCCGGCCGCACCACGTTGATCGAGACGGACAGCCCCGGCGTGACGGCGGCGCCGGTCTCGAGCGAAGAGGGATGCACGATCTCGCAAGCGCGCCGCGCGTTGGGCGCCCGGTCAAGGTCGACGAGGCGGGCTATCTCGGCGTCGATTTCGGCGCGGGTCACGATCAATGCCGGCCAGGGCATCGGATACGAAGGCGTCACCTCGGCAGGCAATTCCTGGAAGATGCTCGCTTTGCGCGCCGTCCCGGTTTTCGGTGTACTGGCCATATTCAGTCTCCTCTTATAGTCATTGTCGGCTCAAGGCACTACGGCCAGGGCGAGCCAATAAAGTAAGCACAGTCTAAGCCTGGCGGCGGTTTTGGAGAACCATGCCGGCCGACCAAGCTTCTTGCGGAAATGGAACAAATCCTCTGACGGGTCAGCCCGATGTCAACAGGCCGCTGCGCAATGCGTCGCTGGCCTGCACCGGCCGGCGCGTGTCGCTGCCAAACAGGACACATACCGCTTGCGCCGACGCGTAGCAGACGTCGCCGACAAAAAGCGCTTGCTCGATGTCGAGCGAACTCGATCCGATCCGCGTCACCACCGTGCCGATCCGGACTTCACCGGGCGCTCTCAGTTCCTTGTGAAATTCCATGGTGAGCCTGGCGACGAGCAGGTCGATCCCGCGTGTTTCGTCGGCGAGTTCCGGCGCAAAGACGAGAGCGATGCGGCTTTCCTCGAACAGGGTCGCCATCGCCGCGTGATTCACGTGGCCGAACTGGTCTGTATCGCGGTTGCGCGTACGCGATTCGAACCAGGCCGGGAACGTGGCGGGAAGCGGGAGCGCGGGCCGGACGCGTTGCTGTGCGGCGCTCATGCGGCCCCCGGTCCCTGGATCGAAAAGGCGGGGGCGATGGAACGTTGAGCGAAACGCCAGCCGTTCGCGGTGCGCGCCAGGCGGTCGACTGCCTTGAACATGCCATGCAGGTGATACGGTTGGTCCGTCTTTTGCGCGTAGGCCGCGATGGTGTAGCGGACGGTGAGCCGGTCTTCGCCATCGCTGTCGACGACCATGTTGAAGGCGAGATGCTGCGTTTCGAGATCCGCCGGCCGTTTTGTCATTGCTTCGCGAACGGCTTGCGGTCCGGTCAGGCGCTCGCCGCCCCGTTCCCACACCCCGTCCGTCGCGAATCCATTCGCGAGCGTTTCATAGTCGCGCTCATCGAGAGCGCGCAGGCAGCGCACCACCAGATCGCGGGCGAGGGTTTCTGTATCACTATCTGTCGTCATGTGTTACTCCACTAGATGTTAACGGTCGTCCGCCGGCCGCAGGCTTCGATCGCGGCCTTGGGGCGAATTGCTTAGTGGGAATTATGGTGCCGCAAGAGCAGCGTCACAATCGGTGCGATGGCACAAGCCTTGTGCCGAATCGTGAACAGTCGGCGCCGGACCGTAATTAACACCACAGACCGTAGATTTGTCATTCCCGCGCAGGCGGGAATCCCATTTTTTTGCGCCGTTTGCGACTCTAAATGGGATTCCCGCTTTCGCGGGAATGACAGATCTACGGTCTGTGGCCTTAACTTATCGGCATTAGTGTCGGATCTGGCTTAGATGGCCCACGCTGGGGGATCGAGGAATTCGGCCCGCAAGTGGTCTATGAAGGCGCGCGTCTTGAGCGCGAGGTTGCGGCGCTCGGGATAGACGGCGTAGATGTGGCTCTCGATCACGCGGTTTTCAGAGAACAGTTCGACCAGCTCGCCGCAGGCGATGTGCCGCGCTGCGAGGAAGCGCGGCAGGTGGCCGATCCCCAGCCCGGCCAGGGCCGCTTGCGCGATCATTTCGACATTGTCCGCCGACAGGGTGGGGGAGACGACGAGATGCTCGGTTCTCCCATCGCTCATGCGAAAGGGCCAGCTCGCCGATTGCTGGATGCTCTTGATCACCACGCAATCGTGTTGCGCAAGGTCGGCCGGGTTGGCGGGCGTGCCCCGGCGTTCGAGATAGTCGGGCGACGCGCAGTAGAGCCGCATGTTGGGCGCCAGCTTGAGTGCGACCAGGCTGGGATCGAGCGCGCTACTGATGCGGATGGCGACGTCCGTGCCGGATGCGACCAGGTCCCGGCTGGCGGGGGTGAGGGAGAGGTCGAGCACCACTTTCGGGTAACGCTGTTTAAAACGGAAGAAGATGGGCGCGAGCACGTGCGTGGCCAGCGTGGTCGGCGCGGAGACGCGCAGCAAGCCTTGCGGTTCCGCCTTGTACTGGCCCACCTCGATCTCCGCCTCGTCGACCTCGTGAAGAATGGCGAGGCAGCGCTTGTAGAAGCGTGCGCCCAACTCGGTGATCGACAGCGTCTTGGTGGAGCGGGTGACGAGTTGGCAGGAGAGTTGCCGCTCCAGCGCGGCAATATGTTTCGACATCGTCGACGGGACGACGTTGAGGCGCTGTCCCGCCGCGGTAAAGCTTTGCAGTTCGACCACGGCGACATAGGCCCGCAGCAGCGTCAGGTTATCGAGCAGAAAGCGCACGTTCTCGCCGTTGCGCGGATAGGCATCGCCCGGGGCGGCTGGAGGATTCATTTTTTCCATTTCGGACAAAGTGTACTGCCTGTAGACCCACTTTTCAAGGGATATGGCATCACGCATAGTGTTCCCACGATGAAACAGTGAGGAGAAATCAGCGTGAAACTTGTCAGCTTTAAACACGGCACCCAATCCAGCTTCGGCTCCCTGGTCGATGACCGCATCGCCGATCTCGGCGGCCGTTGGCCATCCCTGAAGGCGGCCATCGCCGCCGGCGCCACGCCCGCGCAATTGCAGGCGGCCGCATCGGACGCCCCGGCGCTGCTTCTTGCCGACGTCGAACTGGACTTGCCGGTTCCGGATGCGGGCCGCTTCATCTGCGCCGGGCTGAATTTTCACGCCCATGCGCTGGAGAGCGGCCACGGGGACGGGCCGAAATTCCCTTCCATCTTCCTGCGCTCGGCCAGCACCTTCGTGCCGCACGGGCATGCCATCCTCAAGCCCGACTGGTCGGATGCGTTCGACTACGAGTGCGAACTGGCCGTCGTGATCGGACGCGGCGGACGCCACATTCCGCTGGAACAGGCGATGGAGCACGTGTTCGGCTACACCTTGCTGATGGACGGTTCGGTGCGTGACGTGCAGTTCAACCATTCCCTTACCGCCGGCAAGAATTTTTTTGCCAGCGGCGCCATCGGGCCGTGGATCGTCACGGCGGACGAGATCGCCGATCCGGCCAGGCTGCAACTGGTGGGGCGCGTGAACGGTGAGCAGCGCCAGAGCGCGCCGCTGTCCGACCTGATCTTCGACATCGCCACGCTGATTGCCTACTGGAGCCGCGTCGACGCGCTGTCGCCTGGCGACCTGATTTCGGTCGGCACGCCGTCCGGCGTCGGTTTCGCCATGGAGCCGAAGCGTTTACTGCAACCCGGCGACGTGGTCGAGACGGAGGTGGCCGGTATCGGCGTGCTGCGCAATACGGTCGCGGCCGACCAGCCAGGCGCCTGATGTCATCATGAACGCTATCGCAAAATTCGACGAGACGGTGACGCTGGCCGACAAGTACGTCCGCAGCGAAGGCCGCGTGTTCCTGTCGGGAACCCAGGCGCTGGTGCGGCTGCCATTGCTGCAACGCGCGCGGGACCGGGCGCGGGGGCTGAACACGGGGGGCTTCATCTCGGGCTATCGCGGCTCTCCGCTGGCGAACTACGACTCCGCCTTGTGGTCGGCAAAAAAGGAACTGGGCGCAGCCGGCATCGTGTTCCAGCCGGGATTGAACGAGGAACTGGCCGCGACGGCGGTGTGGGGCACGCAGCAAGTCGCACTGCGTCCCGAAGCGACCTTCGACGGCGTCTTCGCGATCTGGTACGGCAAGGGGCCGGGGCTCGACCGTTCGCTGGACGCGGTCAAGCATGCGAACGCGGCCGGCACGTCGGCACTGGGCGGCGTGCTCGCCGTGGTCGGCGACGACCACGGCGCGCAATCGTCGACCATGCTGCACCAGAGCGAGCAGTTGCTGGAATCCGCATTCATCCCGGTACTGAATCCGTCGACTGTCGAGGAACACATCACCTTTGGTTTGCACGGATTCGAGCTGTCCCGCTTTGCCGGCTGCTGGGTGGGATTGAAGGCGACCACGGAAGTGGTGGAAAGCTCCGCCTCGATCGAGGCCGCCGAACCGGCGCTGCCCGTGATCCCGTCCGATTTTTCCTTGCCGCCGGGCGGACTTGGTATCCGCTGGCCCGACACGGCCGTCAACCAGGAACGGCGCATGCTGGGCGACCGCATGGCGGCGATCGCCGCGTTCGCGCGCGCCAATCCGCTCGACCGCCAGGAACTGGGCGGCGGACCGGCGCGGCTCGGCATCGCCACCACCGGCAAGGCTTATGGCGATGTGCGCCAGGCGCTGGTCGAACTGGGGATCGATGACGATGCGGCGGATGCGCTCGGCCTGCGGCTGTACAAGTTCGGCATGTCGTGGCCGATCGAAGTGCATGGCTTGCGGCGCTTCGCGGACGGACTCGCCGAAGTGTTTGTGATCGAGGAAAAGCGCGCCTTCATCGAACCGCAAATCCTGTCCGCGCTGCGCAACGTGCCATCCGCGCCGCGCATTGTCGGCAAGGCCGATGAAGCGGGAGCTTCACTGTTGCCGAGTCACGGCGAATTGACGCCGTCGCTCGTCGCCGCCGCCTTGCTGGCGCGCCTGCGCGCACTCGGCGCCAGCGTCGACGGGTTCGAAGCGCGCCTTGCGGCCCGGCGCGCCGTTGCAGCGCCCGTGTACCCGATCGCGCTGGCGCGTACCCCCTTCTTTTGTTCCGGCTGCCCGCACAGCAGTTCGACGAAGGTGCCTGAAGGCAGCCGCGCGATGGCGGGCACTGGTTGCCATTCGATGTCGATGTATCTTCCAGAACGCAATACGGCCTTCCTGACGCAAATGGGGGGAGAGGGAGTTAACTGGATCGGCCAGGCCCCGTTCACGTCCGAAAAGCATGTCTTCGTCAACATCGGCGACGGCACTTTTTCGCACAGCGGCGTGCTCGCCATCCGCGCGGCGGCGGCGGCGGGGGTGAACGCGACCTACAAGGTCTTGTTCAACGACGCCGTCGCGATGACCGGCGGGCAGGAAAACGATGCCCATTTCAGCGTGCCGAGAATTGCCCGCTCGGTGCTGGCCGAAGGCGCGCGGCGGGTGGTGGTCGTGGCCGAACAGCCGGAGCGCTTCGGCGCGGGCGAACTGCCGGCCGGCGTCGAGCTGTTCGAGCGCACCGAACTGGAACGGGTGCAGCGCGAGTTGCGCGACGTGCCCGGGCTGACGGTCCTGATCTTCGACCAGGTCTGCGCGGCGGAAAAGCGGCGCCGGCGCAAGCGCAAACAATTCCCGGCGGCGGCAAAACGCGTGTTCATCAACGAGGCGGTGTGCGAAAGCTGCGGCGATTGTTCGGTGCAGTCGAACTGCATTTCCGTCGCCCCGGTCGATACCGCGCTGGGACGCAAGCGCGCCATCGACCAGTCGAGTTGCAACGCCGACTATTCGTGCACCAAGGGGTTTTGCCCCAGTTTCATCACGGTCGAAGGCGCCACGCCGCGCAAGGAAAAGGCCAGCGCGGACCACCTGGACGCGGCCATCGCGGCCTTGTCCGAGCCGCAACTTCCGGTGCTGGAGCAGCCCTACAACATATTGACCACCGGCGTCGGCGGCACCGGCGTCGTCACCGTCGGCGCCATCCTCGGCATGGCCGCGCACCTGGAAGGCAAGGCGGTCACCACGCTCGACTTCACGGGCCTGGCGCAAAAGAACGGCGCGGTGGCAAGCCACATCCGGATCGCGCGCGACCCGCGCCAGCTGGGACCGACGCGGATGACGGAAGGCAGCGCCGACCTCGTCCTCGCCTGCGACGTCGTCGTCGCGGCCAGCGCGGCTTCGCTGTCGCGCATGGGACGCGCTCGCACCCGCGTGGTCGCGAACATCCACGTGCAACCGCCGGGCGCGTTCGTGCTCGACACCGGCATCGACCTCGATAGCGGCCCGTCGCTGTCGGCCATCGGGCGCGCGGTGGGTGACCGGATCGATATGATCGACGGCACCCGCATCGCGGTCAAGGTGATGGGCGATTCCCTGTTCTCCAACCTGTTCATGCTCGGCCTGGCCTGGCAAAAGGGACTGGTCCCGGTCGGACTCGCCGCCTTGATCCGCGCGGTCGAACTGAACGGCGCGGCGGTGGCGGCGAACCTGCGCGCTTTCGCGCTGGGACGGCTGGCGGCCGTCGATGCGCACGCGTTCGACTTTGCCATCGGTGGCGCGGCCGCGCCACGCGCGCCGTCGCTGGCGGGCGGCGAATTGATCGCGGAGCGCCGGCGCCGCCTGGTCGACTATCAGGATGAAGCGTATGCCATGCGCTACGACTTGCTGGTGGCCGCAGCCGATGCCGCGCAGCGGCGGCTCGGCCGCGAGAACTATGACTTGACGAGCGCCGTGGCGCGCAATTTTTACAAGCTGATGGCCTACAAGGACGAGTACGAGGTCGCCCGTCTCTATACCGACGGCACTTTCGAACGCAATCTGGCCAGCGCGCTGGATGGCGGCGGCCGGCGCGAAATCCACCTGTCGCCACCGCTGTTCGCGCGGCGCGATCCGGTGACTGGATTACCCCGCAAATACGCGTTCGGCCCGTGGATGTTCAAGGCTTTCGGCCTGCTGGCGCGTTTTAAATTTTTGCGCGGCAGCCGGCTCGATCCCTTCGGCTACACGGCCGAACGCCGTAGCGAACGCGGGCTGATCGGGCAATACGAACGCGACATCGTTGCCGCCCTCGGCCGGCTGTCGCCGCAGAACGCGGACGACGTGCTGGCGCTGGCGGAGCTGCCGGACGCCATCCGGGGTTTTGGTCACGTCAAGGAACGTCACCTGGCCGCGGCGCAGCAGAAGCGAATGACCTTGCTCGCCGCGCTGGATGCCCCTGTTGCGGTAACCGCCATATCACGAAAGGAAACAGCATGAGCAGCGGAGTGACAACCGGCATCGCGCAAGCGCGCCCGGAAGGGGTGACGATACGCGGGCTCGACCTGGTCGACGACATCATCGGCAAACTCGGTTTCACCGAGATGACGTATTTTCTGTGTGCCGGTGTGTTGCCGACGCCGGCGCAGACGCGGGTGCTCGACGCCTGCCTGGTGACATTGATGGAACATGGCTGGACGCCGTCGTCCATCATCGCCCGCGTCGTGGCCGACAGCGTTCCCGGGGATGCGCAGATCGCGATCGCCGCTGGTCTGCTGTCGCTCGGGCCGATCTACGCCGGCACGTCGGAAGCCTGCGCGAAGCTGCTGCAAGCCGGCGTCGCCGCCGCCGACCCTGACCTGTTTTGCTTCGACACCGTGCGCGAGCTGCGCAGCCGGCGCGCGCCGATTCCCGGCTTCGGCCACCCCTTGCACAAACCGGACGATCCGCGCACGGCGCGCCTGCTGGCCGTCGGCAGGGAAGCCGGCGTCTGCGGCCGCTACGTCGAACTGCTGGAACGGCTAGGGCGCGCGGTGGACGCCAGTTTCGGCAAGCACATCACGATCAACGCGACCGGCGCGATCGGCGCGCTGTTGCTGGAGATCGGCCTGGAACCTGGCGTCATGCGCGGCCTTGCCGTGGTATCGCGCGCCAGCGGCCTGATCGGCCACGTGGTCGAGGAACACCGGACCCATGCCGCGCGCGCGATCTGGTCGTTCGCCGAACACGACATTCCTTACGAAGCTGGCGACATCGCCTCAACCTGATTGGAGATAGACATGGATTTCACCTTTTCGCCGGAAACGGACATGCTGCGGGAGACCGCGCGCGGCTATGTGCAGAAGTATTTGAAACCGCTGGAAAAGCAGGTCGAGGAAAGCGATTTTCTGGACGACGACGTTTTCCGCGCACTGCGGATGGAAGCGGTCAAGCTCGGACTGTATGCCCACAACCTGCCGGAAAATATGGGCGGCGGCGGCCTTGACGTGCTGTCGCAAGTCGTCATCGGAGAAGAAATCGGCAAGACGTCGATGCCGCTGGCCGACGCGATCGGCTTCCTGCCGGCGACTCTCACCCTGGCGTCAAAAGAACAGCGCGACTGGTTGATCGATCCGGTTGTCGGCGGCGACAAGACCGTCGCCTACGCCTTGACCGAGCCGGACGCCGGTTCGGATTTGAGCGGCCTGAAAACCCGCGCCCGGCGCGAAAACGGCAAGTGGGTCCTGAATGGCGGCAAGCAGTTCATTTCCGGCGCCGACTACGCCGACTTCATCATCCTGCTGGTCGTCACCGACGCGCAAGCGAAGTTCCGCGGCGGCTACACGCTGTTCGTGGTCGAACGCACCAACCCGGGTTTTCATTATCTCGGCACGATGAAAAAAATGGGCTGGCGCGGCTACCAGCTCGGCGCCTTCTCGCTGCAAGACTGCGTCATCGAGGACAGCCACGTGTTGGGCGAAGTGGGCGGCGGATTCGGCGGCATGATGTCGACGATTAATACGACCCGCATCGAATACGCCGGGCGTTATGTCGGCATGGCCGAGGAGTTGATGCGCCTGGCCATCGAGCACGCCAATACGCGCAAGACCTTCGGCGGTTTGCTGGGCTCGCACCAGATGATCCAGACGATGCTGGCGGACTCCGATTGCGAACTCCAGGCGTCCCGGCTGCTGGCCTATCATGCCGCCGACCTGGCGCAGCGCGGCGATCCGTCGGCCCGCGTGGCCGGCTCCCGGGCCAAGCTGTACGCGAGCGAAATGGTGGGGCGCGTCGCCGACCGGGTGCTGCAAATCTTCGGTGGTTCCGGCTACATGTGCGACCTGCCGATCGAACGCATGTACCGGGACGCCCGCGCTTTCCGGATCGGAGAGGGAACGTCCGAAATGCAGCGCATCCAGATCGCCCGCGCACTGCTCGCGCAATGAGGGCCGCCATGCAACGGGAAGAACGGTTGGTGAGAACCGAGCTGCGCGGCGACGTGATGCTGGTGCTCATGGCGGATTCGGCGCGGCGCAACGCCTTGTCGGTCGCGCTGGTGAGCGAATTGATCGAAGTGATTCGATGGAGCCGCGGGGCTGGCGCGCGCGCCCTGGTGATCGCTTCGGCGGAAAAGGCGTTCTGCGCCGGGGCCGACATCCGCGACATGCTCGATAGCGGCTGGCTCGACCCGCGGTCAGGCGTGGACACCGGCGTCGCGGCTGATGTGGAAAGCCGTGCTGCGGCCGATGTTTCCGCCACTGTCACGCCGCCGGATCTGTTCGAGGTGATTGAACGCGACGAGCGTCCGATCCTGGCAGCGGTCGACGGCATGGCGCTCGGTGGCGGCGTCGAGCTTTGCCTGGCGTGCGATCTGCTGATCGCGGGCGACTCCGCTTCCTTCATGTTCCCCGAACTCGCGCTCGGCGTATTGCCGAACACCGCGCTGGCGCGCCTGCCGAATCTGATCGGCGCGCGGGCGGCGGCCGACCTGATCCTGACGCGGCGCCGGATCGATGCCGCTGAAGCGTTCCGGCTCAAGCTGGTCAATGAAGTGGTGGCAGGGCCGGGCGCCGTGGAGCGCGCGCTGGCCGTGGCGGCGGATATCGTCGCCCGCGTGCCGCCCACGGCGCTCGCCGCCGCCAAGCGGATATTGCACGCCGGCCCGGACTGGGGCGCGATACGGTCGATGCTGGGCGAGATGGACCCGGACGAATGGAAGGAGGGCGTCACCGCGTTTCTCGACAAGCGCAGTCCGGACTACCAGCGGTTTTGGGAAGGCCGCATCGATGCCGGTGCCCAGGCCGACAAGGTCCGGGCGAGCGCATCGCATCAATGAAACTTTCGGCGCCTCCCGGATGCAAGGGCGGCACCCAACAGGAAGAATGAACCATGAAAAGGAATACATCATGAAAGTGCTCGTCGCCGTAAAGCGCGTGATCGACTACAACGTGAAGCCGCGGGTCCGGATGGATGGCAGCGGCGTCGACCTGGCGAACGTCAAGATGTCGATGAATCCGTTCGACGAAATCGCGGTCGAGGAAGCGATACGCCTGCGCGAAAAAGGCGTCGCGACGGAAGTCGTCGCGGTATCGATCGGTCCGCAAAAGGCGCAGGATACGCTGCGCATCGCGCTGGCGATGGGCGCCGATCGCGCGATCCTGATCCTGACCGAACAGGAAGTCGAGCCGCTCGCCGTCGCCAAGCTGCTCAAGGCGGTGATGGATGAAGAGCAGGCCGGTCTTGTACTGCTTGGCAAGCAGGCGATCGACGACGACTGCAACCAGACCGGCCAGATGCTCGCCGCGCTCGCCGGGCGCCCGCAGGGCACCTTCGCCAGCAAGGTGGAATTCAAGGGAGACAGGATCGAAGTCACGCGCGAAGTCGATGGCGGCCTGGAGACGGTCAGCCTGGCGTTACCGGCCATCGTCACCACGGATTTGCGCCTGAACGAACCCCGCTTCGCCACCTTGCCCAACATCATGAAGGCAAAAAACAAGCCGCTGGCGCAAAAGGCGGTGGAGAGTTATGGCGTGGACATCAGGCCCCGCCTGACATTGCTCAAGGCCGTCGAGCCGCCGACGCGGCTCGCGGGTATCCAGGTCGACAGCGTCGATGCGCTGATCGGCAAACTCAAAGAAATGGGGATTGCGCCATGAACGTGCTGGTATTGATAGAACATGGCGACGGCCTGCCGAAGGATGCGACGCTGGCAACCCTCACCGCCGCCGCTCAGTTGGGGCAAGTCCACGCGCTGGTCGCGGGTGAAGGCAATGAAGCGCGGCGCGCCGCCGAGGCGGTCGCCAAAATCGCCGGCGTCGCCAGGGTGCTGCTGGCCGACGATCCGGCCTACGGCAAGATGCTGGCGGAGAATATCGCACCGCTGGTGGCAAGCCTGATGGGGGAACGCGGCGCATTCCTGTGCAACGCCACCTCGATCGGCAAAAACATTGCGCCGCGCGTCGCCGCGCTGCTCGACGTCATGCAAGTCTCGGACGTGCTGTCGATCGAAGGGCCGGACACGTTTACACGGCCGATCTACGCCGGCAACGTGATCGCGACGGTGAAGTCATCGGACAAAATAAAAGTGCTCACGGTCCGGGCCACGGCGTTTTCGAAGGCGACGGCGGGCGAAGGCGGCGCCGAAATCGAAACGGTCACCGGCCCCGCGGACGCTGGCCTCTCCACTTACGCGGGCGGCGAGAATGTCAAATCCGAACGGCCCGAACTCACCAGCGCCGATATCGTCGTCTCCGGCGGGCGCGCGCTGGGATCGTCCGAGCGCTTCCGCGAATTGATCGATCCGCTCGCCGATAAACTGCACGCCGCCGTCGGCGCCAGCCGGGCCGCGGTCGACGCGGGCTATGCGCCCAACGATTACCAGGTCGGGCAAACCGGCAAGATCGTCGCGCCCGGCGTCTATTTCGCGATCGGCATCTCCGGCGCCATCCAGCACCTGGCCGGGATGAAGGACAGCAAGGTGATTGTCGCGATCAACAAGGATGCGGATGCCCCGATCTTCCAGGTCGCCGATGTCGGGCTGGTCGGGGACCTGTTCCAGATCCTGCCCGAACTGACCGCCAAGCTGTGAGCGCACCGGGATGACAGCGCAAACGCTCTATGAAAAGCTGTGGCAACAGCATGTCGTGCACGAAGACGAGCATGGCACGGCGCTGATTTACATCAACCGCCATCTGATCAACGAAGTCACCAGTCCCCAGGCTTTCGACGGTTTGCGAGCGCACAATCGGCCGGTCTGGCGGATCGAGGCCAACCTCGCGGTGGCGGACCACAATGTGCCGACCGCCGCCAGGGCAGAGGGCATCCGCGATGCCGTGTCCCGATTGCAGGTCGATACCTTGACGCGCAATTGCAAGGACAACGGCCTGGCCCTGTTCGAACTGGACGATCCGCGCCAGGGCATCATCCACGTCGTCGCGCCGGAACTGGGCGCCACCTTGCCGGGCATGGCCGTCGTCTGCGGCGACTCCCACACCTCCACCCATGGCGCCTTTGCCGCGCTGGCGTTCGGCATCGGCACGTCGGAGGTCGAACACGTGCTGGCGACGCAGACGCTGTTGACGAAACAGGCGAAATCGATGCTGGTGCGGGTGGACGGCGTGCTGGCGCCCGGCGTCTCGGCCAAGGATATCGCGCTTGCCGTCATCGGGAAGATCGGCACGGCCGGCGCGACCGGTTTCGCCATCGAATATGCGGGGCCGGCGATTCGCGCGCTGTCGATGGAAGGGCGCATGACCTTGTGCAATATGTCGATCGAGTCGGGCGCGCGCATGGGCATGATCGCCGTCGACGATGTCACCATCGATTATTTAAGGGGCCGTCCATATGCGCCGCGGGGCGCGCAGTGGGAACAGGCGGTCGCGCACTGGCGAACGCTGCATTCCGACGCGGACGCCGCGTTCGACCGCGTCGTCTCCATCGATGCCGCCGGCATACGGCCGCAGGTCAGCTGGGGCACGTCGCCGGAAATGGTGACCAGCATCGACGGCCGCGTCCCCGATCCGGCCGCGATCGCCGACCCGCACCGGAGAGAGGAGATCGAACGCGCGTTGAAATACATGGGCCTGCGGCCGGACACGCGCATCCGCGATATTGCGCTGGACAAGATTTTTATCGGCTCCTGCACCAATGCGCGCATCGAAGACTTGCGTATCGCCGCCGCCGTCGTACGGGGCAAGTCGGTGGCGGCCAGCATCAGGCTGGCGCTGGTCGTGCCCGGGTCCGGGCAGGTCAAGCGGCAGGCCGAAGCCGAAGGGCTCGACCGCATTTTCATCGACGCCGGATTCGAGTGGCGCGAGCCCGGTTGTTCGATGTGCCTGGGCATGAACGAAGACCGGCTGGCACCGGGCGAACGCTGCGCTTCGACCTCCAACCGCAATTTCGAAGGAAGGCAGGGCGCCGGCGGACGCACCCACCTGGTCAGTCCCGCGATGGCCGCCGCTGCCGCCATCGCCGGTCATTTCGCCGACGTCACCGAACTTTCACCGTAACACCCGCACCTCACATCCAACACCATAAAATCAGGAGACACAAATGAAACAGCAATACAAGCTGGCCGCCCTGGCCATGGCCGCCGCATTGGCCGCACCGTCCGCGCTGGCCCAGACGGCAAGCGCGTCGAACGTGACCGTGTACGGCATCCTCGATACCGGCATCGAATTTCTCAACCATACCGGTCCCGGCGACCGCGGCCTGGTGCGCATGCCGAGCCTGACAGGCAGCATGCCGTCGCGCTTCGGCTTGCGCGGCGTGGAAGACCTGGGCGGCGGCCTGAAGGCGGGCTTTGTGCTGGAAAGCGGCATTGCCGTCGATTCCGGCGCGCTGCTGTATGGCGGCCGGCTGTTCGGCCGCCAGTCGCTGGTGTACCTGTCCGGCGGCATGGGGACGCTGACCCTGGGCCGGCAGTTCAACATGACCGCGTACGCGATGCTCGATTCCGATATCCTCGGGCCGAACACCTATGCCATTGCGGACATGGATTATGCCCTGGCCAATCCGCGCAGCGACAATGCCATCGGCTACATGGGCCGCTTCGACAAGCTGACGGTGGGCGCCACGTTCAGCGTGGGACGCGACGCCGCCGGCCCGACCGGCGCGCAGGCGACCAACTGCCCCGGCGAAATGGCGGCCGACAAGCGCGCCTGCCGTGAATGGACCGCGATGCTGAAGTACGACGGTGCGGATTTCGGCCTGTCCGCCTCCACCGGCAAGATGTATGGCGCGCCGGGCGCCCTGTTTGGCCTGGTGAAAAGCAGCTACAGCGACGAACGCACGACGCTGAACGCGTACGGACGGCTGGCCGGCGTCAAGATCGGCGGCGGCGTGGTCCATCATGTCAATACCAGCGTGGCCAGCTACACATCCAATATGTACTACATCGGCGCGATGGTGCCGGCCGGCCTGTGGCAGTTTGACGGCCAGCTGGGCTACAACGATATCCTGCACAGCGGCAACGACGCCGCTTACGTTGCCTTGCGCGCCACCTACAACCTGTCGCGCCGCACCGCGCTGTACGGCACGGTGGGCCAGGTGGCGAACGAAGGCAGCTCGGCCATCGCCGTCTCGCCCGGCGTCTTGACGGTGCCGGGCGCAACCCAGCGCGGCCTGATGGCCGGATTGCGCCACGCTTTCTGATGCGGAAGTTGGGCGGGGACACCGCCCAACTTGTTTCGCGTTTCAACTCGCGCGGCGCGCCATGCGCCCAGGCCTTCAAGCGCGAAATGACTTTATTAGCAACAAATGCGCAAAAGGAAGCGCAGTGTTACACTTGCTGCGCTTCCCAAACAGCGAAGCCCCCATCCCGGCGCCATGCCCCCGCGTCTCAGTAAGTGTGGATAAATTCTTGTGATTTCCAGCTGCCATACGCGGCGCCTTGCTGCGTCGCGGCGATGACTGTCCAAACAATATGATCAAGTTGACTATTCATCCTTATTTTGAATAAATCCCGCAAGGGAAATATGTTGGGCAATGTGCAAGCTATTTACTAAGAAAAACTTTTTTTCATTCGCTTGGCCGTGGAACTGGATCGGACTGCTGCTCTCGTTCGGCGTGGGCATCTCCTTGTATGGCGCGATGCAATGGTCGCTGGAGTATGACGCCGCTGAGCGTTTCCGCAACCTCGCCCGCGGCAGCCAGTCCAAGGTCATGGCAGGAATAAATACCTACACCGCCGTGCTGCGCGGCGCGGCCAGCTTTTTTCATTCGGTCGACACGGTCACCGGCGACAACTTTCAGCGCTATGTGCAGGGACTGGACCTGCGGCGCAATTTTCCCGCCATTGTCAGCATCGATTTTGCCGAACATGTACCGGCAGACCGGCAAGCGCGGGTCAAGCGGCATGGACGCCATCGTGCCGTACATGGCACTACCGGCCATCGGCGAGCGCCAGTCAAGCGGCGGGCAGCACTGCGCGCCGCCGACGTCATTGCGCTGATCGAACCCATGGCCGAGCTCAAGGCGCGTATCGGCACGAATATCGCCGCGCGGCCCGAAGAGGAGCAGGCGCTGGCCGATTCGCGTGACAGCGGCGCGCTGAGCGCATCGGTCCAGCCGGGCGGCGGCGCCCGCTGGCCGGAGATGGCGCTGCGCCTGCCGGTGTACCGGCCGGCACGGGCGTTGAACACGGTCGAAGAGCGGCGCGCCGCCTACGCGGGTTCGGTCGGTATCCGTTTCAGGATGGACCAGCTGGTGCTGCAAGCCGTACAGGAGATACCGGTGCGCAATGTACGCATGACCTTGCGGGACATGGGCCAGCGCGACGATCGAACCATGCCGGCCTCCAGCACCGATGGCATGCTGCTGTTCGATAACGCCGCGCCGGACAAGGTGGCGCCAGCCGATGGCGCCGAGTTTTCCTATGTCTTGCCCATCGACTTTCACGGACATACTTGGCACGCCCGCTTCACGGTGCCGACGGAGTCGCTGTACTCGCGCTTCGACGCCTTCCTGCCGTGGCTGGCCCTGGTGGCAGGCTTCGCCGTCAACATGCTGACCTATGCGCTGTTCCATGCGCTGTTGTCTTCACGCCTGCGGGCCATCGACATGGCCAAGACGATGACCCGGGAATTGCGCGAAAGCCGGGCCAATTTGCAACTGTCCCATCTGAAGCTGCGCCGGCTCGCCGCCCACGCCGAGCAGATCAAGGAAGAAGAGCGCAAGCGTATCGCGCGCGAAATCCACGACGACCTGGGCCAGAATCTGCTGGCCTTGCGCATCGAGGTCGGCTGGCTGACCGCGCGCACCGGTCCGCGTCAGCGGCGCCTGCACGAGCGCGCCAGTTGCATCCTGGCGCAAATCGACCACACCATCAAAAGCGTGCGCCAGATGATCAACAATTTGCGGCCCGCCGTGCTGGACCTGGGCCTGGGCGCGGCGGTCGAGTGGCAGATCGCGCAATTTCGCCAACGCTCCGGCATCGTGTGCGAATTTATTGAAAGCGGCGACCAACACGCGATTGACGATGCCTGCGCCATCGCCTATTTCCGCATCCTGCAGGAATCACTGAGCAATATACTGCGGCACGCGCATGCCAGCCTGGTGCGGGTGGAACTGCGCCAGCAGGATGGCGTCCTCAGCATGAGTATCAGCGACAATGGCGTCGGCCTTCAGGCGCACAACCGCAATCAGCCCGGCTCTTTCGGACTGGTGGGGATCGAGGAACGTATCGGGCTTCTCGATGGCGTATTTTCCATCAGCGGCAAGCGGCATTCAGGCACCACCATTCATGTTTCCGTCCCGCTCGGAAGAGAAGCACCGGGATCAACCGGAGCCGCAGAGGCGCGGTGTCAGAATCGCGTATCGTAAGTGGAATTGTTCGCCAAGAATCTGGAACGTAAGCGCCAAACACGATGCCGGCGCAAGTCGTCAGCCGTTTAAATTGGACAGCAATCGCAATTCTCTATCTTGGGTGTAAGTAAAAGCACCTTGCCGGGAGAGAGGCGGTGTGTCTTTCGCACCACAGATTGACTATATTTTCATGCAGGGAATTTTTACAAAAAGGTCGATTTTCGTTTTTTCCAAAAATTGCCTGGTTGAACAACCGACATAAATACACCCCCGGTATCCCTTATCCTTCCACGGCGATTTTCCTTATAAAATGCCAGCGGGCATTTTAATTCTTAAAATTGAAGGCCGAAAAAGTTTGGAGAGATCAATCGAGGATATACCGCGCATCCGGTCAACGCTTGCGCATGAGCCGGCGCTACCGCAAGGCAGTCCAGGACCGGCTTGCGCCGGTCCGACCGCTTGGATCCGCACTATCAATACAGCGGCGTCCCCGCATTTTTCGCCGCGACGAAGGCCTGCCAGTCCAGGTTGACCTGGGTCGCATAGTCGAAAGCGAAGTTCAGGATTTCGGCCTTGAAGCTGCTCTTGCTGGTGACGGCGTCGCTCACCTGCTTGTCGATGCTGTAACTGACAATGGCGGCATCGTAATCCTGGTCGGCCAGCGCGTGCGCCGAGGCCAGCGCAGGGCCGACATAACCTGCCGCCGTATTGAGCTTGCCGGCGGTCGCCAGCGCGCTGAGGTCGAAGTCTTGCTGGTAAGGCGATTTTTCGTGCAGGTAGTAATGCGTGCCGGAGATTGCGGTGCAGCCCACCAGCACGTCGGCATTGATCAGTTGCGCCTTTGAAGTCATGGCGACGCGGCAGCCTTCGTTGTAAGCGTAGGCGGAGGCGGGCAGGCGGCCGCCCGTCACTTGCGCCACGGCGCTGCCGATGCTCTGCTTCATTTCCAGGATGACGTCGTCGGAGGTCGACGAGGATGGACCTTCGATCAGGATGTAGTAACGCAGCTTGCCAAGGCTGCCGACGCCGGAGCCGAGTTTTTGCCGGATATCCTTGACCGCATAATAACTGCTGCTGTAGCGCTTGGAAGGGGCGATCGAAGCGATGTACGCGCTCATCGCCGTCACAATCGCGCTGTACTTGCCGGCATCGACTGCCTGCAATTGCGTGCTGGTCTGGAAAGTCCGGCTGCCGCCGCTCAGTTGCGTGTATTTGGACAGTAAATCCGAACGGGTGCCGTTGTTGCCGGCCGAAATCGTGTCCTGGACCGCGCCGCTGGTATTGCCATTTTTTAGCTGGAAGCTCAGTTCATCGCCGTTGCCCTTGAAGGCATCCATCTTGTCCAGATACGCGCCGACCATGGTGTTGATGGCCGTCGTGATATCCGCGTCGGACAGGCCATTGTCGCGGCCCGCCAGGATCATGCTGGCCGCAAGGCGGCGCACGTCCCACACGAATTGCCCCAGATAGCCTTCGTCGAAGTCGCCCACGACGAACACTTCGTTGCCGCCGCTGTCGCGCACCGCGTTGAAATTGCCGATGTGCGTGTCGCCGCCGAGCCATGTATAACCGGTTTGCACAGTGGTATAGACGGACGACGGCAAGGTCGCCATATCCTGGAAGAAGATGTGATCCGTGCCGCGGTAGAACTGGAATGCGCTGGCCGCCATGGTCGACATCTTGGTCGCCAGGTCGGCGCTGTCGGTGGCGGCGAACTGGTGGTTGTAGTTATAGACCTGGCTGACCACCCAGGCAGGGCGCGAGGTGGCGGCGTGGGCTTGCAGTCCCGTCGCCAGCAGGCAGGCGGCGGTCAGCATCGTCTTCAGATTTTTTTTCATCAGTTTTCAGTCGTCAAAAATGGCAAAGGAGTGGACGACGGAAAAATATACGGGGAAATCTTGCCGCGCGATCCGGGCGCGATTATAGGAAGTATTCGTGACCCATTGATGACCTGCGCCTCTATGCATGCCTTCCGTCTACCGATTGCTCATTTTCAGGTGCTCGATGGCGGCGAGCGATGCGCCCAGGTGGTGGCTCTCTGCCGCCGATGTCGCGCTGACATAGCCGCGTGCATAGCTGGTGGCCGGCGTCGGATGGCGTTGTTCCAGTTCGCCCAACAGCCGCTGCGCAACCGCCATGTCGTTGAGGTGGCCGAGTGTATCCTGCAAGCCCGACAGCGTTTGAATGTAGTGCTTCACCTGTTTTCCCGGCAGCAGATCGCGGAAAAATTCGGCCGCATAGCGCGCTTTTTTCGCGGCGATGCGGACCCGGTGGCGCGTGGCCGGGTCATTTTCGTCGAGTGCGCCGATCCGCTTGCGCAGCCGCTTTTCGGCCTTGCGCAGCAGTGGCTCCATTGCATCGTGCGCACATTGTGCCAGCGGGGACTCTTTCGGCAGGTCGGACGCGGGGCGCCACTGGCGGCCGTGGAACCAGCCGTTCAATTGCAGAATCAGCCTTGTGTAGCGGGGCTGGTTCAAGGTCTGCAGCATGTTCCGGTGCAGCACATCTGCGCGCTCTTCGGCGAGGCCGCGCAAGGCGCTCAGGTCCGCGCCCTGGATCTCGGGAATTGTCGAGCCGGCCAGCACATCCCAATCGCGTGTCGCGCCAAGCTCGCCCGCCAGCCAGTCGACGCTGTCCCGCATGGGGGCCGGCAGAGGCGCCAGTTCGTCAAACATGTTCAGCAGCGCGCGCAAGCGGCGCAAGCCGACGCGCATCTGGTGCAGGCTTTCCACGCTCTGTTTCAGAACGCCGGGAACGTTGGCTTCGATTTGCTGCAGGCAGTTCAAGCCCATGCACCGCAGCGCCTCTTCCATGCTCATTTTTTTCGTCAGCGCGACGGGCGCAGCCTTCACGGCGCCGGGCGGTTCGCTATCGAGCAGCGCATAGCCTCGCGCCGCCTTGCTGTCGTTCGCCACGTGCAGTGGAATATCTTCGTGCAGGGCGAGCGCGAGTTCGAACAGTTGCGTGGGATCGCCGCGCTTCAATTCCAGTTCCAGTTCGCCGATCCGGGTATTGCGTTCGCCGACATGGATGTCGCCGACATCGAGTGCGCACTCCACCTGCTGGCCGTCCGGCAACACGATATCCCACTGGGTGCGGCGCGTCGTGTTGCTGAAAATGGAGTGCAGGTGTGGCGCGATTTCGGGTGAGCGCATCAGGTCCGCGATGCGGTGCGACTTGATCTGCCGTGCGAGGCCGGCAGGATCGGGAGCGGGGCCGGGCAGGTCGCACTCCCACTCACCGCGTTCGTGCAGGCTGGCGGAACTTTGCGCCGCCGTTTTGACGGTTTGAATCCATGTGTCTCCATCTTTTCGTACACGCAGCGTCAGGCCGTTGTGCCACAGGTCGAGCTTGGGCGTGTCGTAATAAGTGTCCAGCAGTCGATGTTCAACCGGGACGCTGATCGCGAGGTCAGCCAGCAAGGGGTGGTGCCGCAGCCGGCTCATGTCGGGTTGCGCCACCTTCAGCTTCAGTTCTGTTTCCATCCGCTTTGCCTCCTTCGTGTGCAGGTTCGTCGGGCTGCGGCACTAGTCCTGCCGCAGCCATTTTGATGGCCGGTACAGTTAGACCCTCAATCTCTAAAATCCTCTTCAGAAAATTGTTGGAGGACTCTGAAGTTCAAGATACAAGGCTATCAAACAAATAGTTTGCAAAGTCATGAGCTTGTCATGCTTGTAAGCAATACTTCCTGCTTGTAATACTTGCTAGGCCCGAGTTATAGGCTGTTGTCCGGCATGTACCGAAACTGATTAGCCGTGGAAAACATATGACCATACGCCTGCGTATCACCTTATTCGTCATTTTGACTTTTTTTTCGATTACCCTCATAGGCGGTTACGCCGTCTACCAGTCGCGCAACGGGGCAGTCGAGGTGCGCCTGGTCACCGAAGGCGTGATGCCGACGGTGCTGGCATCGTCCGATCTGATGACCCATCTGAAACAGTTGCAGCTGTCCGCGTTGACCATGGTATCCGAGCCGGACATCGCCATCGCGCAGCAGGCCAACGACAAGCTCAAGCAAGCCGAATCCGTCCTGCAACAAGCGCTGGCGTTCCAGTTGCAGCATGTGGACTCCAATGTCCAGCGCGGGCTGGTCACGCAAGCGAGCGAAAGCTTGGTCAACTATATCGCCGCCATCGACGACATGGTGAAATTCAAGCTTGCCGGCAAAAACGACATTGCCCAAGCCACGTTTTTTGGCAACGCGCTTCAGTACCAGGAAGAGTTGTCGCAGATTATAGAGACCTTGCGCATTGAAAAGAACCGTAGCAAGGACATCGCGATCACGGTGTTGAACAACAATCTATCGACGACCACGACGACCATCCTGATCGTCACAGTGGTGGCCGGCGCCTTGCTGACGATCCTCGGCTATCTGCTGTACCGCCAGATCGTGGTGCCGATCAGCCGCATGCAGACCATGATGAGCGAGATTTCCAATAGCCAGGATTTCAGCCGTAGCGTCCCGGTCGACCGGATGGACGAGATCGGTCATTCGATCATCGCCTTCAACGGCATGATCGAAACCATCCAGCGCGCCTCCAGCCAGTTGCGGCAAAAGACGGCCGACATGCAGACCATGCTGCAAAATATCCCGCAAGGTATCCTGACCATCACCGAGGGCAACCTGGTGCACTCCGAATATTCGGCCTTCCTTGAAACCGTGTTCGAAACCCCGGCCATCGCCGGCCGCGACGTGATGGAACTGGTGTTTTCAGACAGCAATCTCGGTGCCGATACCCTCTCGCAGACTGCCGCCGTCGGCGGCGCCTGCATCGGCGAGGACGTGATGAACTTCACGTTCAACGAACATTTGATGGTCGGTGAAATCGAAAAGACGATGGCCGATGGCCGCGTCAAGATTCTCGACCTGAGCTGGTCGCCGATCACCGACGGCGCCGATACCATTGTCCGCCTGATGCTGTGCGTGCGCGACGTCACCGAATTGCGCCAACTGGCGGCCGAGGCCAACGAACAAAAGCGTGAGCTGGAAATTATCGGGGAAATTCTGGCGGTGACGGGCGACAAGTTCCACGCCTTCGTGGTCGACGCGTCGACGATGCTGAAGGAAAACGAGAAAGTGATACGGCAGAATCCGTCGATGACGGCGTTCGCGATCGCCAAGCTGTTCCGCAATATGCATACCGTCAAGGGCAACGCGCGCACCTACGGCCTGCTGCACCTGGCCAACATCGTCCATGGCGTCGAGGAACATTATGATGACCTGCGCCACCCGGATCGTGGCGTCGCCTGGGACCAGGCGGCGTTGTTGACGCAATTGCTGGCAGTGGAAGCCGAGCTTGAACGTTACCGTCGCATCAACGACGTTACGCTGGCACGCCAGGCCGGGCAGCAAGCCGACAGCGGTCTGCATTATCTGACGATCGACCGCCAGCACGTGCTCGACAGCCTGCACCGCCTGGAAACGGTCAATACCGCCAATCTGCACGAACTGGTGGCCGCTCGCAACGCGGTGCGCAAGACCTTGCGTTTGCTTGGTACCGAGCGCATCGCCGATACGCTGGCCAGCGTGACCGAATCGCTGCCGGGCCTGGCCCAGGAGCTGGGCAAGCCGATGCCGCAGGTCGAATTGCACGACAACGGCTACGTGGTGCATAGCCAGGCCGCGCCGGTGCTGAAAAATGTGTTCATGCACCTGATGCGCAACGCTTTGGATCATGGCCTGGAAGCGCCGCACACGCGCCTGGCAAAAGGCAAGCCCGCGGCCGGCACGATCCGTCTCGAGATGGGCGTGCTGGACGGCATGCTGCAGTTTGCGCTGTCCGACGACGGCGCCGGCCTGGCGCTGGAGCGCATCCGCCGTGTCGCCATCGAGCGCGGTTTGTTCAGCGCCGACGACGTCATTTCGGACACGGCCGCGGCGCAATTGATCTTGCGCGCCGGTTTTTCGACGCGGCAGCAGGTGTCCGAGGTATCCGGCCGCGGCGTCGGCCTGGACGCCGTGTGCGACTTTGTTGCCGCCGCCTCGGGCCGCGTCTCCATCGCTTTCACGGACGATGCGGTGGGCGCCGAGTTTCGTGCGTTCCAGATCATCGTCACCTTCCCGGACAGCATGGCGGTCGAAGTCGACGGCATCCATGTGCCATGGAGCGAACCGCCCCGCATGCACGAAGACGCTCTGGCGCCTGCGGCGCAACAGCCCGACGTGGCGTGAGTGTGATGCATGCATAGTGTGCGTGCCAAGGCACACCCGGAATTTCACCACCATTGATCGAAACTACTGTCATGTCTATCCTTTTTTTTCTGCTGGGCGCCGTTTGCTGCGCATTGCCGTCGGCCTGGATCATTCGTCGTTTGCGGCGCGACCTGGCCGGCATGGTCGGGCGCGGTGCGCTGACGGCGCTGGAGGCTGAACTGCGCGCCTTGGTCGACGAGCATCAACTGCAACGCGAGTTGCATGTCGACATGCTGGCCGACAGCAGCAGCGCCGGCGACGCGCAGTTGCAGCAGATACGTGACGCCACCGAGCAGCAAATCGCGCAATTGCGCCAGCAGGCGGCGCAAGAGAAGGCCGATGCGCTGGCCAATTTCGATCGTTCCGAGGACACCATCGGCCGCCTGTTGGGCCTGGTCAAGACCTTTGAGCGTTGGCACGACGACATGGATGTATTGATCAAGCATAACCGCGACATGCACGGCAAGAACGACGAGTTTGCGCTGATCGTCAAGCAGGTGGTCATCGTGGCCATCAACGCATCGATCGAAGCGGCGCGGGCCGGCCAGCACGGACGCGGCTTTGCCGTGGTCGCCGCCGAGGTACGGGACCTGGCGCAGCGCGCCGAGAGTTTATCGAAGAGCTATCGCAGCAGCCTGTACCAAAGCGATCTGATCACGACGGCCACGTTCCAGGATTTGCAGGCCGGCGGCAAGATGATCGTGGGCGCCGTGGTCGGCCTCGACCTGATCAACAAACAGTCGCGCGAGGCGCTTGCCGCCTGATCGCCATCCACATTGCCATTGACATTGCCCATGATTAGCGAACAAGCCAAAGCCGGTTTCGACCAACTGTTGTCGCGCGCCCTGTTGCGCAGCGCAGGCACCGCCGACGACGCCGCGACCCAGGTTGCTGTGCTTGACGGCATGCCGGAATTCCCCGAAACGAACGTGGTGGCATTGACCATTTCATCCTACCTGGTCAAGCTGATGGTGATGATTTATTTCACGCCGCAACAGGCATCGGTGGATGCGATCGGGGAATCGGCCAATCTGTGTTGCGGCATCCTGAACCGGGATTTGAGCGTTTTTTTCCCCCACATCGGCATGTCGACGCCGAACATCCTTTTCAAGCAAAGCGCACTGCACTTGCAGTCGCTTCCCCACAGCCATTTGCAGCACTTTCGGGTCGCCACCGAGTCAGGCAAGTTCATTCATGCGACCCTGTGCGTGTTCGCCTACGACGCGATCGATTTCACCGTCGATCATCAGCAGCAGCCCGAAGAAACGGGCGAGTTGGAACTGTTTTAACTTTTTGAAAAGACATTCATATGGCACAAATTCTGGTGGTTGATGATTCGAGTACGGTCCGCAACGAGGTGGGCGATTTTTTGAAGAAAAACGGTCTCGACGTGTTGCTGGCGGTGGATGGGCGCGACGGGCTGGCCAAATTGAAAAGCGACAGCGGCATCAAGCTGGTGGTGTCGGATGTCAACATGCCGAATATGGACGGTCTGACGATGGCCGAAAAAATTCGTAGCGAGTTGGGTAACAAGAGTGTCAACATCATCATGCTGACCACGGAAAACTCTCCCATCATGAAAGAGCGCGGCAAGGCTGCCGGCATCAAGGGGTGGATCGTCAAGCCATTCAAGGGCGACGCGGTGCTGGCGACGTTCAAGAAATTGGTCGCTGCCTGATTCGGGCAGCGTCAAGCCGGGCAGGTATTCCTCGCGGCGAAAATGCGGGGACTCTTCTGGTCGATTTGCCGCAGACAACCCGCCGCTACGCAGTCAGATGCGCTGGCGTGCGAGTGTTTTGAAATGCGTTGGCTTGTCGTGAAGGCGTTTTGGCGGATTGACGGAATACCATTTGCCGTCGTGATGCAGAAAAAAAGGGCCAGGCAGCTCCAGTTGCCCGCACTGATCTCGAAAGCGAAGCAGGCACAGCCCGCCTTCGGGCGTTGCTTCGCTGACCGGACGCCAATCGTTCATGCTGATCACCTTGTTACGTGAGTTTGGCCAACGGCATCGGGAACTGTACTGGTCCCGGGATTTCAAGCCTTAGCCGCCGACTTTGATTGTAGGCCCGGTTTATGACAGCGGTATGTCCGGCCGCGTGTAGCCATGCCTGGCCGAATTATTGGCCCGGTCAAACCGCCGTCACAATTGGGCTATACGATGTGGGCTGGTTCTCAACATGGACCACAAACAAGCTCCACTCGATGGCAGCTCTACCGGCGCCGGCGGTCGGGAAACATACCGGCACCAATTCCTGTTCGTTGCGCCAGCCGCAACCATGCATCCGCTTGACCCAGGTGTACCTCCTTATGGAACCACGGACCGCAACCCGCAGGTGGAAGAGCTTGAGAGCCTTGGCTTTACTCTGCCCCGCGCTATCGCTGCTGCTGATCATCGCCTGCTGGACTGTGGGATGGGGAACGATCCACAGCGAGCGGCATGCTGTTTATGAGTCCGCACAAAAGGATGCGAACCTGTATGCGCGTGCTTATGAGCAGTACGTCACGCGTTCGGTGGGCCAGATGGACCAGGTGGCGATGCAACTGAAACAAAGCTGGGAGCAGTCCGGCGCCACTTTGAATTTGCGGGACTTGTATCACGCCGGCATGTTTACCGATGCGGCCTTTGTCGAGGTCAGCATCGCCGACAGTAAGGGGCGGGTGCACAATTCGTCGCGGCCGCAGGCGGCGCCGCGCGACGTCCATGACACCGAATCGTTCGTTTTTCATAAAAATAATAATTCGACGGCATTGCGGATTGGCGTCGCCAGCGAACAGGATAGACCGATCCAGAACACGGTGGAATTTACGCGCAGGCTGGAAACGCCCGACGACAATTTTGCCGGCGTGTTGATCCTGACCATCGATGCCAGTTATTTCACCGCTTTCTACAACGAGCGCGTGCTGGGCCATGACGGCATGGTGGCATTGCTGGGAGAAAGCGGCAACCTGCGCCTTGAACAGCACGGCGATGCCATGCCCGGCGTCGAGCAGGCTTCGCTGTTGCTGGGACAATTGGGGTTCGGCGAACATGAAGGCGTGCGCTGGATGGACGGCGGCACGTTTAGCGATAGCCAGGCACGCCTGCTGAGTTGGCGCAAGTCGCCAGCCTACCCGGTAGTCGCCTACGTCGGCATGTCGCAGCGTGAACTGCTGCAGGCAACGGATGCCGCCAGCCGAGACATTCTGCGCAATTGCGCACTGGCCACCGCCGTGCTCCTGCTACTCGGGCTGTGGGGTACCCGGCTGGCCCGCCGCGCCGTCAGCCGGCAGCATGAAGAGGATGAAGTCCGGCGCGCCTACCGTACCGCCACCGAAAGCGCCAACGAGGGATTTTATATGGCCTCGGCGATCCGCGATCCAGGCGGCCGCATCACCGATTTTGAAATTATCGACTGCAATGAACGGGGCGCGCAGTTTTACGGGCTGCGCCGCGCCGACCTGGTAGGCAGTCGCGTGCTCTCGATGTCCGCCACCATATTCGGCGAAAATCTGCTGGCGACCTATGTCGCGGCAATGGAATCAGGATTTTATGAAGACGACCGTCAATTGCCCGCGGCCGGCAATGGCCAGTTGCGCTGGGGCCATCGGCGCCTGGTGCGGGTCGGTAATGGCCTGGCGATCACCTTGCAGGATGTCAGCGAGCGCAAGTTGCACGAACAGGAACTGGAGCGCCTGGCCAACGAGGATGCATTGACGCGCCTGCCGAACCGTTACTGGTTGAATCGTTTTCTGCCCGATGCGCTGGCGGCGGCGGCAGAGGCGGGATCGTCGCTCGCCTTGCTGTTCATCGACCTCGACGATTTCAAGCACGTCAACGATACCCAGGGCCATACCACTGGCGATCTGTTGTTGCGTGAAGCCGCCGCGCGTCTGAAATCGCTGATGCGCAAGGGCGATCACGTGGTGCGCTTCGGCGGCGACGAATTCGTCGTGCTGCTGGCGCCGGCGGGGACGGACCGGCAAATCATTGCCGTGGCCGAACGCATCCTGACAGCGATCGCCGAACCGTTTTCCATCGGCGACGAGTCGCAATCCGTCGGCGCCTCCATCGGCATCAGCGTATTCCCGCGGGATGGCAACGATCCGGAAAATTTGATCAAGCATGGCGATATCGCCATGTACTCCGGCAAGAGCGAGGGCAAGGGGCAATACCGTTTCTTCGATCCGCTGCTGTTCAACCGGCTGAAATCCCACGCCAAACTGCGGTACGACCTGCAACAGGCGCTCGACCGCGATGAATTACACCTGTATTACCAGCCGCGTGTCGATACAAAAACCGGAGAACTTCGCAGCATGGAAGCGCTGGTGCGCTGGATCCATCCCGAGCTGGGAATGATACCGCCGCTGGAATTCATTCCCCTGGCCGAGGCCAGCGGGCTGATTATCCGTGTCGGCGAGATCGTCATGGCGCAAGCCTGTGCGCAAATAGCCGCCTGGCGCAATTTGGGTTTATCGCTGGTGCCGGTGTCGATTAACGTCTCGCCCAAGCAGTTTTCTCAAGGCAGCATCCACCGCCAGTTGGCCATCCAGATGGACAAATACCAGGTCGAATCCGATCTGCTGGAAGTGGAGATCACCGAATCGGCGATGATGGGCGACCAGGAGGAAATCCTGGCCGAACTGTCGTCGATCCGCGCGCTCGGCATCAAGCTGCACGTGGACGATTTCGGCACCGGATATTCTTCACTGTCCCAGTTGCAGAAATTGAAAATGGATGTGCTCAAGGTCGACAAGGCTTTTACGATGGAACTGGACCGATCCAGGGAAGGACGGATTTTTTTCCAGGCCATCGTGTCGATGGCCCACGCCCTCGGCATGGCCGTCGTCGCCGAGGGTGTCGAGACGGCGGAACAGCTGGCAATACTGCAAGAGATGAATTGCAACGAAGTGCAGGGATATTATTTTGCCAGGCCCATGCCGGCAGATCAAATGGCGAGCTACATGCAGCGGCGCTTCCTGGTCCCCGAGCGCAGGACGCATGAATCCAGCCAGCAGAGGATTGCTGGAAGCATGCGCCGGCCGGCGAACTTTGCATCGTGATTGGAACGCAATTCCTGCCAGGGCTATTCGCTGCCGGCGTAGTTTTTGCACATGCGTATCAGCGCTGCCAGCGCTGGCGTATCGTGGCGCTGCTGCAAGACTTCGATGACCAGCTGGATTTGGCCCCTGCTCGGTATGATTTCGACCGGGCTGTTTTCCATCCAGCCAAGCAATAGCGGCGTCAGTTCCGCCAGAGGCAGATTGCTTACCTCTTTCCTGGTTGGAACCCGAGTATTGTAGTCGTGTTTTTTCGTGCGGGCTGGCTGGCGCAGCGTGGCTGCGAGGATGTTTTCCGGCGGGGTGCCGAAGCGTTCGAAGTCGCTGTGATTCTGTCGCATTCTTTACATTACCGTGGAGTGATGGTTGAACCGATCATGAAGTTTATCATGTCGGCATCCTCCCCGAATTGCTTATTTACAAGTTGACGGTCAGGGGAGCATGGCTTTCACACTCCCCAAGTGACCCACTAGGCGAGCAGGCGTTGCCGAATGGCTGGCCGTGGCGAGCTTGTCGTGGACAGGTGTACAGGATGCGCATGTCCCGCATCGACCTTGAAAAAACTGACCAGTTGCGCCAGGCTGTTGGCTTCCCGGTGCACCGCTTCCGACGTGGCCGCCGCTTCCTCGACTAGGGCAGCGTTGCGCTGCGTATCCTCGTCGATCGCCGCAATGGCGCCGTTGACTTCGCGGATGCCCGATTCCTGTTCCGAACTGGCCGCGCTGATCGAGCGCATGATGTCCGTGACCCGCTGCACGCTGGCGACAATCTCGTTCATCGTGTCGCCCGCCGCGTGGGCCAGCGTGCTGCCGATCTCGATCTTTTCGGCCGAATCGTTGATCAGTACCTTGATTTCCTTGGCGGCGGTGGCGGAACGCTGCGCCAGGTTGCGCACTTCGGCCGCCACCACGGCGAAGCCGCGGCCTTGTTCTCCGGCACGGGCCGCTTCCACGGCCGCGTTCAAGGCGAGAATGTTGGTCTGGAACGCGATGCCGTCGATGACGCCGATGATGTCGGTGATCTTTTTCGCGTCCGCGCTGATGGTGTCCATCGTTTCGACCACGTCGGCGACCACCGAGCCGCCTTTGCGCGCCACCATCGAGGCCGATGCCGCCAGCTCGTTCGCCTGGTTCGCATTGCCGGTATTCTGGCGGACCGCGGCGGTCAGCTCGCTCATCGCCGACGCCGTTTCTTCCAGCGCCCCGGCCTGGTGTTCGGTACGGTTGGACAGGTCGACATTGCCGGCCGCGAGTTCCTTGGACGCGGCATCGATCGAATGCGCGCCGTCCCGTACATGGATGACCACGCCGGCCAGGCGCACGGTCATATTGTGCAAGGCATCGAGCAACTGGCCGATTTCATCGATATGATCCAGGTTGTCGAAGGTGCGCAAGTCTCCTTCGGAAACCCGGATGGCCAGCGCCAGCGCATGCCGCAGCGGCGCGACAATGCTGTGGATCAGGTTCCACGCCAGCCCCGCGCTCAAGCTCACCGCCAGCGCGCCAAAGCCGAGCAGGGTGGTGCGGCTGAATGCGTACTGTTGCGCTGATTCCTGCGCAAGCTCGCGCGCCTGCCGGGTTTGATATTCCAGTAATTTTTCCAACGCCCCGATATAGGCATTGAAGGTCGATTGCAGCGTGGTGCCCGCCAGTTGTTCGACTTCTTGCGTGCGTCCGCCGTCCTTGAACGCAAATACTTCCTTTCTCACCGCCAGATAATTTTTGTCCGTCTCGTCGGCGGCGCGCAGCAGGGCGCTTTCATCCGCGCTGTGCTGGCCGGCGCGCAGCCTGGTACTGAAGGTGCCGGCCAGCTTGTCGCCCTGGACCAGCTGGCCCTGGAAAAACTCGGCCACTTCGAGGCTGTCGGACTTGGCGATCGACAGCGTGCGGATACCGTTCAGCCTGGCGACACCCAGCAATTCGGAAGCGAGCTGCTGCTTGGCAAGCTTGTCGTTGACCAGGTATTCCGTGGTCTCATTCGCTGCATGCAGGCGCCAGAGTGCAATGGCCGTTATGCCGGCCATGATCAACAGCACGATGGCGAACGCGAACAGGACGCGCGGCCCGGTTTTCATCTGGAGGAGCTTCATTTTCGGATGCCTGGCATGGTAGTGGGGCGGATTGTTTGGCGGATATCGGCGATACGCGGCATGACGTGCGCCGCTTCGTCTACCCATGCATCGCAGCCCATCCTACGCGTGAAATGTGTCAACTTGATGGCAAGCAAGGTCTCGACGTGCAGACTTGGCGTTTTGTACCGGTGCGCAATGCCGCCGCAACCCTGGAAAAATGCTGAAAAAGTAATGATAATGAGATTGATTACCATTTACTTGTGAGGCTTTGTTGGCTATACTTTTTGGTTAACGGGAACATTTTCATATCAACCAATTGCAACGCCAAGGAGTACCACTTGAATCAGCCGCACGTCCGCCAACCTAAAAGCCTGCGCTTCGAAAACGACACGGTCATCCGTTCGATGAAAAAAACCAGCATCGCGATGGGCATTTCGACCGCCATGCTGCTGCCGCTGGCCGCGCACGCGGAAGCCGTTGCGGCGGATGCGGCGGCTGAGCAGCCCGAAAAAACCGGTGCGGTCATCATCCTGGGCAAGCGCCTCGATCCGAATCCGAACGCCGAACAGGGTGCGGCCTACAAGGCGAAAACCTCGGCCGACAGCCGCCACACGCGCCCGATCGCGGAAACTCCGCAAACGATCTCCGTCGTCACCAAGGCCGCCATCGACGATTCCGGCCTGACGGACTTGAAGCAGATCCTGGCCGCCCAGCCGGGCATCACGCTGGGCACCGGCGAAAACGGCAACGCCTTCGGCGACCGCTACATCATCCGTGGCCAGGAAGCGCGCAGCGACGTGTTCGTCGACGGCTTGCGCGATCCCGGCATGAGCACGCGCGAAAGCTTCGCGATCGAGCAGCTGGAAATTTCCAAGGGACCGAATTCGAGCTTCGCCGGCCGCGGCACCGCCGGCGGCGCCATCAACGCCATCACCAAGCAAGCCACGCTGGACCACGACTTTACGCGCGTGTCCGGCGCCGTCGGCACCGACAGCCACCACCGCGTGTCGACCGACATCAACAAGGGTTTTGGTGAACATTTTGCTTTGCGCGCCAACCTGCTGGACGCCAAGGAAGACGTGCCCGACCGCTCGCCGTCGAGCCGCCAGCGCCAGGGCGTGGCCCTGTCCGGCCTGTTCGAAGCGAACAGCGACCTGTCCGCCACGCTGGATTACTATGGCCTGCGCACGCGCGACAGGATGCCGGACCTGGGCACCTACCTGAGCGGCACCGTGCCCAACCGCGTCGCGGTCAAGGATATCCCGGTGTACGCCCAGCAGAGCGACTTCCTGAAATCGGACGTCGACACCGTCACCGCGCGCATCAACTGGAAGATCCAGCCCGACCTGAAGCTGACCAGCCTGACCCGCTACGGCACGTCGAGCAATGCCTACGTCACCACCGGCGCGTCCGGCGGCACCCGCTACGACGGCGCCACCGGCACCCGTTACACCACCTCTTACATCGACAGCGGCCACACCGGCTGGCAGGATATCGATTACTTCGCGCACCAGAGCAACCTGCGCTGGGACAAGCAGCTGGGCGGAATGAAGCACGAGTTCATCTTCGGCGTGGAATACACCGACCATAAAGTCATCTCGGGCAACTACGCGTTGAACAACAGCGGCTTCAATTGCAAAAGCACGGAAGGCAAGGGCGCCAACAACGCGCTGTGCTTCACCAACAGCGCCGGCGTGCCGGTGGCGGACCTGAGCACGCTGGCCGTGCGCAATGTCACCCGCTTGACCTGGAACCAGGATTGGCGCGTCAAAACCACGGCGCTGAGCGCGATGGACACCGTCGATCTGACCGACAAGTTCACCGTCTTCGGCGGCCTGCGCGCCGATTATTTCGACCTGTCGCTGGTGCGCCGCAACAACACCACCGGCGTCATCACCGGCGATTACGGCTACAACGACACGCTGGTCAACGGCCACGTCGGCGTCAGCTATAAAGTGGCGAAGGATGCCATCGTCTACGCCAGCGCCGCCACCGCGCAGGACATCAACGGCGGCGAGGCCGATTCCGGCACCGCCAGCGGCTACGGTGGTGCCGTGCTGTACAACAACCAGATCGCCGGCGCCAAGCCGGAAACGTCGGTCAACCTGGAACTGGGCACCAAGTGGGACCTGTTCGACCACAAGCTGCTGGCCACGTCGGCGCTGTTCCAGACCACGAAAAAGGACGTGATGGAAGGCGCGAACTACGATACCGTCGGCACCTTCAACACCGGCAAGAACCGCGTGCGCGGCATCGAGTTCGGCCTGGTCGGCAATTTCACGGATAAACTGTCGGGCCAACTGGGCGCGGCCTTCATGAACTCGAAGGTGTTGGCGTCGGCCACGGCCGCCAACCTGAATAACCCGCTGAGCAACTTCGCCAAGCAGACTTATTCGGCCCAGCTGAAGTATCAGCCTACGGATGCCTTCTCGTTCGGCGGCATCGCGCGCCACGAGAGCGACCGTTGCGGCGGCCAGCCCGATACCGGTGCCGTCGTGACCGGCGGCGTCTGCCAGCAGCCGGTGCCGGCGTTCACCGTGTTCGACGCGTTCGCCAGCTACCGCTTCAGCCGCCGCTTCGACCTGCGCCTGAACGTACTGAACCTCACCAACAAGGATTACTACACGGCCGTGTACCGTGCCGGTTTCTTCATGTACAAGGGCGACGCGCGCGCCGTGCGCCTGACCCTGAACTACGAGTTGTAATTTCAAGGGAGTTCAGTCAAGGCTCAGCTACAATGAATGCCGGGTTTTTTGCCCGGCATTCACTTGATAAAAACCGGGCGCCGATTCATATCGCCCGGTTTGATTTTTTCCCCAGATGACAAGTTCTTCTCACTCCGCCGCGTCACCGCCCGCCAGCCGCATCCCGGTCGGTATTCGTTGCGCGCAGGATTACGAAACCCTGGCGCGGCAATCGATGGCCGCGCCCAGCCACGCCTATATCGCCGGCGGCAGCGGGCACGGCCTCACGGCCGCCGCCAACCGCGCCGCGTTCGCGCGCTGGGCCATCCAGCCGCGCCTGCTGCGCGACGTCGGCGCCGGCCATACCCGCGTCGCGCTGGCGGGCGCGCCTTTTATGCACCCGCTGCTGCTCGCGCCGGTGGCCTTCCACAAGCTGGCGCATCCGGCCGGCGAATTGGAGACGGCGCGCGCGGCGCACGCCACCGATACCTGCCTGATTGCCAGCACCCTGTCTTCCTGCACGCTGGAAGACGTGGCGCGCGCGGCCGGGCCGCAACGCTGGTTCCAGCTTTATTTTCAAGCCCGCCGCGAAGCCACGCTGGATTTATTGCGGCGCGCGGAGGCGGCCGGCTACGGCGCCATCGTCGTGACGCTGGACGCGCCGATCCAGGTCGCCAGCCTCGGCGCGCTCGACCTGCAATTCCAGATGCCGCCGGAATGCGTGGCCGTCAACCTGCTGGAGCATCCCGTACCGCCGGCCATGCAACTGGCTCCCGGCGAGAGCCGTATCTTCCAGGGCGTCATGCGCGGCGCGCCGACCTGGGACGACCTGGCCTGGCTGCTGGCGCAGGCCACCGTGCCGGTCTGGGTAAAAGGGGTGATGCACCCGGACGATGCCCTCGCGCTGCGCGCGGCCGGCGTGGCTGGTGTCGTTGTCTCCAACCACGGCGGCCGCAGCCTGGACGGCGCGCCCGCCAGCCTGGACGCACTAATTTCCATCCGCGCCGCGCTGGGGCCGGATTTTCCGCTGCTGTTCGACGGCGGCATCCGCTCCGGCGCGGACCTGTTCAAGGCGCTCGCGCTGGGCGCCAACGCGGCGGCGGTCGGCCGCCTGCAACTGTATGCGCTGAGCGTGGCCGGCGCGCTCGGCGTCGCCCACATGATCAAGCTGCTGCTGGAAGAACTGGAAGTGTGCATGGCCCTGGCCGGCTGCGCCACGGTGGACCGGATCGGCCCGGCAGCGCTTACCACGACACATTTCCCATGCTGACCACGATCGCCAATGTCCTGAGCAAGGATGAAGTACGCCAGTTTCGCGACTACTTGAATAGCGCGCCATGGCAGGATGGCGCCGCCACCGGCGGCAGCCAGGCGCGCCGCGTCAAGCACAACCTGCAACTCGATGACAATGTCGAACCGGCCATCAGCCTGGGCAACCATATCTTGCGCAGCCTGGCGGATCATCCGCTGTTCATCTCGGCCGCGCTGCCGCGCAAGATCTATCCGCCCAAGTTCAATTGCTACCAGGGCGGCGGCAGCTACGGCACCCACGTCGACAGCGCCGTGCTGCAACTGCCCGGCAGCCGCGAGCAATTGCGCAGCGACCTGTCCGCCACGCTGTTCCTGGCCGAGCCGGACGAATACGACGGCGGAGAGCTGGAAATCGAAGGCGAGTTCGGCGTGCAGACCATCAAACTGGCGGCGGGCGACCTGGTGCTGTATCCGTCGTCGAGCCTGCATTGCGTCACGCCGGTGACGGCCGGCAAACGCCTCGCTTCCTTCTTCTGGATCGAAAGCCTGGTGGCGGACGATGGCGCGCGCAGCCTGCTGTTCGACCTGGACCAGTCTATCCAGTCCCTGACGCCGGCGCTGGCGGAGCATGGACGCGAACTCGCCAGGCTGAGCGGGATCTACCATAATCTGTTGCGCCGCTGGGCCATTACCTGACATCTAACCGCAAACAAGGAAACGCCATGAATACGAAAATTGCACGCTTCGCTCTGCCCCTGTTGTTGACCCTTGCCGCCGGTGCCGCCTCGGCCCACGGCGACGTGAAATGCACGACCAAGCCCAAGTCGGAATGGAAGTCCCACGACGACCTGGCGCAGAAACTGACGAAGGAAGGCTGGCAGATCCGTCGCATGGAAGCGACGACTTCCTGCTACGAAGTCTATGCCAAGGACCCGCAAGGCAAGCGAGTGGAAGCCTTCTTCGACCCGGTCACCTTCGCCCGTGTCGAAGAATAAGCAGCGCATCTGGGATCTGCCGGTGCGCCTGCTGCACTGGCTGCTGGTCGCCAGCGTGGTGGCGGCCTGGTACACCGGCAGCCGGATCGGGCCGGTGCACGAATACTGCGGCTACACGGCGGCCGCTGTCGTCGCGCTGCGCTTGCTGTGGGGTTTTATCGGCACCCGGTACGCGCGCTTCGCGCAATTCGTGCCGGGCGCGCGGGCGACGCTGCTGTACCTGCGCCAAGTGCTGGCCGGCACGGCGCCGCGCTACCTGGGCCATAACCCGCTGGGCGGCTGGATGGTGCTGGCCTTGCTGGCCTGCGTCGCCTTGCTGGGCGGTAGCGGCTGGCTCATGAACACCGACTTGTTATGGGGCTATGCCTGGCCGGTGCGGGTGCACGTCGCGCTCGCGTGGCTGCTGCTGGGCCTGATCGCGCTGCACCTGGCCGGCGTGCTGTTCACCAGCTGGCAGCACCGGGAAAATCTGGTCGGCGCCATGCTCACCGGCGACAAGGATGGACAATCGTGACTAGCGGGTACGCGCCATCTTGCCGCGCACCAGCCGGAAGGTGATCTTGCCGTTGCGCGGATCGTCGCCGGTCCAGCGCTTGTCCATCTGTCACACCCGGCGCACGCTTTTGGGCAGCAGAACCGCGACCACGCCCAGCAGCGGCAGGTAGGCGATGGCCTGGTACACGAATGCGATACTGGTGCGGTCAGCGAAGGCGCCCAGCACTGCCGCACCGAGTCCGCCCATGCCGAAGGCGAAGCCGAAGAACAGGCCCGACACCATGCCCACCTTGCCCGGCATCAGTTCCTGCGCATAGACCAGGATCGCGGAGAATGCCGACGACAGCACCAGCCCGATCAGGATGGTCAGCGCCGTCGTCCAGAACAGATTGGCATGCGGCAGCAAGAGCGCGAACGGCGCCACGCCCAGGATCGATACCCAGATCACCGGCTTGCGGCCGACGCGGTCGCCGACAGGGCCGCCGAGCACCGTGCCCATGGCCGAGGCGAACAGGAAGAAAAACAGGTGCAACTGCGCGTCCCGCACCGTCAGGCCGAAGCGCTCCATCAAATAAAACGTATAAAAACTGCTGATGCCGGCCACATAAAAATACTTGGAGAAGATCAGCACCAGCAGCACGGCGACCGCGCCGATCACGACCCTGCGCGGATACGGCGCCGCGGCGGCCGATTTCTTGCGGCCGGCGGCGGCGACCTGGTGCGCGGCATACCAGCGGCTCACCCGCAGCAGCAGGCCGATGCCCAGCATGGCGGCCAGGCCGAACCAGGCCACGCTGCGCTGGCCGAACGGCGCGATGACGGCGGCCGCCAGCAGCGGGCCGATGGCCGTGCCGAGGTTGCCGCCGACCTGGAACACCGACTGTGCGAAGCCGTGCTGTCCGCCCGAAGCGAGCCGCGCGATGCGTGACGATTCCGGATGAAAAACGGACGACCCGATGCCGACGAAGGCCGCCGCCAGCAGCACGAAGCCGAAGCTGGGCGCGAAGGCCAGCAACATCAGCCCGGTCAGCGTGGACAGCATGCCGAATGGCAGAGAGTATGGCTGCGGCCGGCGGTCGGTGAACACGCCTATCAATGGTTGCAGCAGCGAGGCCGTCAACTGGTAAGTCAGCGTGATCAGCCCGACCTGGCCAAAGCTCAGCGAGAATTCTCCCTTCAGGAAGGGATACATCGCCAGGATCAGGGACTGCATCATGTCGTTGATCATGTGCGCGCTGCTGATGGCCCCCAGGATGCCGAAGGCCGGTCTGGCCTGCGGAGAGGACGCGCCGGCGTTCAATGCCGCTGCTGCGGAAGTTGTCATATGGATGCCTTTCACTCTAGAATGGAATCCGGCCGTCGTTCGCTAAGGCGGCGGCCGTCCGTGCCGGTGCGTGATGCTCCGGGACATCAGAATTATCCATAACATCGCCAAGCCTGTCTCGCGCCAATCCACCAGAAACCCTCGAGAAAAGGACATGGACCCATTCCCCGCGCCGAAGGCGCTGACGCAGATCCTCAAGGAACTCGACGCACTATCGTCGCCCGTCACCGGCAAGGCTACCGATTACCCGGGCGGCTGGCACATCGAGCCGCATGCGCACAACAAGCACCAGTTGATTTATGCCGTGCGCGGCGTGATGGTGGTGCAGGCCGAGGCCGGCCGCTGGGTGGTGCCGCCCACGCGCGCCATCTGGATGGCCGCCGGCATGACCCACGAAGTCCGCTGCATCGGCGAAGTGCACATGCGCAGCCTGCTGGTGGCACCCGGTGCCGCGCCCAAGCTGCCGGGCGAGACGCAGGCCGTGGGCATATCACCCTTGTTGCGCGAGCTGATCCGCGCCGCGATGGAGGTGCGGCAACCCTATGCGCCGGGCAGCCGAGACGGCCGCGTCATGCGCCTGATCCTGGACGAAGTGCGCGTCCTGCCGGTGCTGCCGCTGCATTTGCAGATGCCGTCCGACCCGCGCCTGCTGCGGATCTGCGAAGCGCTGCTGCAACGGCTGGACGACGCCTCCACCATGGCCGATTGGGCGCGGCGCCTGGCGGTGGACGTGAAAACCATCCAGCGCCTGTTCATCAAGGAAACCGGGATGACCTTCGGCCAATGGCGGCAACAGGCCCGGCTGCTGCGGGCGCTGGAACTGCTGGCAAGCGGCGCGAAGGTCATCGACGTCGCGCTGGCGCTGGGATATGACAGTCCCAGCGCCTTCGCCACCATGTTCCGCAAGCAGTTCGGCCAGACTCCCAGCCAGTTCTTTGTCGAAAGCTGAGTGTTGGATGCCGCGCTGGCATCCCGTACACTATGCGCCGGCGAGATTTGGGCGCCGAGCGGCCGCGCCGGACGCCAGCGCGATGCAGCGCCGCGCCAGGATCAGCGTGGGATCGACCACGTCGACCGGCAATCCCGCCGCATCGAATCCCCGCTGCTGGCCGAGCAGCAGGGGCAGTTCGGTGCAGCCCAGGATCACCACCGTGGCGCCGCGACGGGCCAAGTGCGCGATCGCCGCCGCCAGATCATCGACGCACTGGCCGGAAGTATGCCCGGCCTTGACGCCGCGTTCGCCGTAGATCGCCGACATGACGCGCGCCTGGAAATCGGGCGCGGGCACGAGCAGTTCGAAGGGGGCATCGCGGGCAGCGTCATGGTAGACGCGGCTGGCGATCGTGCCGGATGTCGCCAGCAGGCCGACCCTGGCGCAGCCCGGGCTGTTCGTCACGATGTGGGCGATGGTCTCGCTGAGCATGTTGACCACCGGGATGGCGAGTCCCGGTTGGATATGCGGCAGGTAGGCGTGGGCGGTGTTGCAGGGCATGGCGATCAGCGCCGCGCCGCCGTCTTGCAGCCTCCGGCAGGCGGCATACAGGGCCAGCGTCGGGTCGGCGCCGTTGCCGGTCAGGTGCGCGGTGCGGTCGGGAATGGCGGGATTGTGGTCGACCAGCAGGCGCAGGTGATCCTGGTCGCGCCGCGCCGCCGTATTGCGCACCAGCTTGTCCATGAAATCGACGGTGGCGGCCGGGCCGATGCCGCCGACGATGCCGATGATAAAAGCGGCGTCTGGCGGCGCATGGTCGGCATATGGTTCGCCGGTGCCGGGGGCAGGCAAGCCCGGCGCGTGCAGGGCGCCGGCCGGGCCGATGGGAGAAGATGCGATCATGGATTCCTCGTGGTGGATCAGTACAGGTAGTCACGAGCATAGCCAGCGTGCAACGGGACGTGATGAACATTGGGACTGGGCCGATGCCCGCGCGGACTAATTAAAGGAATGCGGATGGATACCAAGTGGATCGAGGATTTTATGAGCCTGGCGCAAACGCGGAGTTTTTCGCGGTCGGCGACCGAGCGGGGCATGACGCAGTCGGCGCTGAGCAAGCGTATCCGCGCGCTGGAGCAGTGGGTGGGGGCGGACCTGGTCGATCGCAGCGGCTTTCCGATGGCGCTGACGCCGGCCGGCGCGCTGTTTTGCGCGACCGCGACCGATGCGATGAAGTTATTGAACGATGCGCGCGCGCTCTTGCGCAAGGAAGATGCGGGGCGGGACGTGTTGCGCATCGCGGCCGGCCATACGCTGGCGCTGGCCTTTGTGCCGCGCTGGCTGCAATCGGCCGGTGCGCCAGGGCCGGTGCACGCCCACATCAAGGCGGCCAATGTACATGACTCGGTGCTGGCGCTGAACGAAGGGAACTGCGACCTGCTGGTGTGCTACCACCACGACGACCTGCCGGTGCTGGTGGACCGCGACCAGTTCGATTGCGTGACGATCGGCAGCGATGTCCTGATCCCCGTTTCCGTCGCCGCCCGTTCCGGCCAGCCCGCATTTGCGCTCCCGGGCAGCAAGTCCTTTCCCGTCCCTTTGCTCGCCTATGGACAGCATTCGTATTTCGGCCGCGTGGTCGAATACCTGATGGGGCGGGCCGGCCCATGCGCCATCACCAGGACGAGCGAATCGGATATGGCGGAAGTATTGAAGGCGCTGGCCCTGGCCGGCCAGGGCCTGGCCTGGTTGCCGGCCAGTTGCATCGAAACCGAACTCGCCGAAGGGCGCCTGGTCCATGCCGGCGGCCAGGCGTGGCGTTTCGGCATGCGGATCATCATCGTGCGGGCGCGCGCCAACCGCGCGCCCGCGCTGGCGGCGTTGTGGGCGAAGTTGACAGCGCCAGCCGGTGCCGTCCCGATGGAGCCGAAGGCTGCTCAGGCGAGTGCCGACGGTATTCCCGGCGCCGTACGGCCAGGTTGATGTCGCGTGCCGATGACAGTTCGTGCGTTTGCAGCCGTCTACTCTTCGAAATATTCCATGCGGCAACTATTTGACGCTATCATGATCGTCGTAAGCACCAAGACTTGCGAAATTATTCTGGAGACATAAAAAAATGCAAAAAATATTACGTGCAATGTTATTCACGGCGGCCATTGCGATGGGCGGGTCGGCCAGCGCGGCCGAGCATGGCACCAAGGATGAAGCGGTCGCGATGGTGCACAAGGTCATTGCCTATATCAAGGCCAACGGCAAGGACAAGGCGATCGCGGAAGTGAACACACCGAAAGGCCGCTTCGTCGACCGCGACCTGTATGTCAACATCGGCGACGGACTCGGGATGGTGCTCGCGAATGGCGGCAATGCGCGCCTGGTCGGCAAGAATCTCACCGAAGTGAAGGACGCGGACGGCAAGTCGTTCGTCAAGGAAGGCGGCGAGATTCTCAAGACGAAAAACAGCGGCTGGGTCGACTATAAATGGCCGAACCCGGTGAGCGGCCAGATTGAATCGAAGTCGCTGTATTCCGAAAAATTCGGCGACCTCGTCATCAGCGTCGGTATTTATCGGGATTGACCGGCCGCCAGCCGGATACAATCAGCCCACCACGACTTCGCTGATCTGGATGACGGGCACGACATCGGTGTAGTTGGGGATGTCGGCATTGATCGCCTTGGCGTGGGGGCCGAACGCATTCTGGAAAGCGGGCAGCGAGTCGAAGAACATCTGGCCGATGGCGGCGTAGGCTGCCGGCTCGCCGGGACGTCCCCCGGCCAGGCCGCGCTCCACGGAATAACGCACGCAGGCGCCCGCCATTTTCTCGTGCACCATCGGCATGTGTTTTTCACAATAATAATCCATATCGAATGTGCTGCCTGGGGTGTTCGGGTACAGCACGCTGACCTTGATCATCGGGTATTTCCTTTCAGTGATTTAATGCGCGAGTGCGCGAGTGCGCTCGGCGCCGCTTGTCCTGGCGCCGGATTCATCTTCATCAATCTGCCAATCTTACCTGATGCCCCCGTCATTGCTCCCTTTTCAGGGCAGCGAGGTAGGGCGCCAGTTCGTGCTTGGCGACGGCATTGCTGTGGACTTCGTCGGGGCCGTCGGCGGTGCGCAGGTGGCGCGCGTACGCGTAGTACCACGTCAACTGGTAATCCTGGCTGAAGCCGCCGGCGCCGTGCGCCTGGATCGCCCAGTCGATCACCTTGCAGCAATTGTTCGGCGCCACCACCTTGATCATCGCAATTTCCTTGGCCGCGACCTTGTTGCCGACGGTATCCATCTTGTGCGCCGCATTCAACACCAGCAGGCGGGTCTGATCGATCAGCATGCGCGACTTCGCGATCCGTTCGCGCCAGACGCCCTGGTCGGACAGCGGCTTGTGGAACGCGACCCGCGAGACGGCGCGCCGGCACATCAATTCCAGCGCCGCCTCCGCCATGCCGACCACGCGCATGCAGTGGTGGATCCTTCCCGGGCCCAGGCGTGCCTGGGCGATCTCGAAACCGCGTCCCTCTCCCAGCAGGATGTTCGACGCCGGCACGCGCACGTTGTCGAACAACACTTCGGGATGGCCGGCCGGCGGGTCCATGAAGCCGTACAGGGCCATGTCGCGCACGATCGTCACGCCCGGCGTATCTTTCGGCACCAGGATCATCGATTGCTGGCGGTGCCGGTCGGGGTTATCAGCGTCGGTCTTGCCCATCAAAATGAATACCTTGCAGCGTTCGCTGGAAGCGCCGGTGATATACCATTTGCGGCCGTTGATCACGTAATCGTCGCCATCGCGCACGATGCTGCATTCAATGTTGGTGGCGTCGGACGACGCGACGGCCGGTTCCGTCATCGCGAATGCGGAGCGGATCGATCCGTCGAGCAGCGGCGCGAGCCACTGGCGTTTCTGTTCTTCCGTCCCGTAACGCACCAGCACTTCCATGTTGCCGGTGTCGGGCGCCGCGCAATTGAACACTTCGGAAGCCCAGTACTGTTTACCCATCATTTCCGCGATCGGCGCATATTCGACATTCGTCAGGCCGGCGCCGTGTCCGGATTCCGGCAAAAACAGGTTCCACAAGCCTTCCGCCTTCGCCTTTTCTTTCAATTCTTCGAGCAGAGGGTAGGGCGCGTACGGGGTGCTGTTCTTCGCATTCTCTCCCAATTCCCGCTCGCGGCGCTGGTGTTGCGGATAGACCTGTTCTTCCAAAAAGACCTTGACCTGCTTGTGGAGGCTGGCAACCCTTGGGGCATACTCGATATGCATATATAACCTTTACCATGATGTATTTGTCGGCAACGCGCAATGCAGGTTAATGTCGCGCCGGGCCGCTGACCAATGCTTTGTTTTTACAACCCCGATTCGTTTCGTGCATGACCTGTAAGATGGCGCTGACATTCACTCCATGACCAACGGCAGGCAGCAGATTCATGACCAATTTGAGCCGGATCGATCTCAATCTCTTCGTGGTGTTCGACGCCATCTACACGGAACGCGGCATCACGCGCGCCAGCGACACGCTGAACCTGTCCCAGCCTGCGATCAGCCACGCGCTGGCGCGGCTGCGCGAATTGATGGGCGACCCGCTGTTCATCCGGCAGGGTAACGCGGTCACGCCGACGCCGCTGGCGCATGAATTGATCGCTCCCGTGCGGCGGGCGCTCGGGGAAATCGAAGGATCGCTGCACCAGCTATCTCTGTTCGATCCGACGGTGTCGCAGCGCGAATTCACGATCGGCATGCGCCATATCGTCGAATCGGCGGCGATACCGGCGCTCATGCGGGTGATCCGGGAGCCGGCGCCGCATGTCAAGATATCGGCGGTCCACCACAAGCGCGCGGATTTCCAGGCCCAGCTGACGGTCGGGACGCTGGCCGCCGTGGTCGACGTCATGTTGCCGCTGACGCACAATATTCACCACACCTATCTGTCCGGCGGAAAAATGGTGGTGGTGGCGAGGAAGGGGCATCCCGCCGTGGAAGGGCGGATTTCCTTGGCTGCGTATCTCGACCAGGATCACATCCTGGCCAGTTCGCGCCGGCTCGGTCCCGGACTCGAAGATCACGAACTGTCGCGGCTGGGGTTCCAGCGCCGCGTCAAGCTGCGCTGCCAGCATTACTGGACCGCCTGCCAGGTCGTGAGCACGTCGGACATGTTGTTGACGATGCCCGAGAGCTATGCCGGCACGACCAACGCATTGCTCGGCAACCAGGTCGTGCCATTCCCGGTCGACATACCGGCCCAGGATATTTTTCTGTACTGGCACGCCAGCGCCGACAACGACCCCGCCAACCGGTGGCTGCGCGAACAGGTCATTGCCGCTTTCCAGCATAGCTGACGATGGGGGACAGGGGCCGCGAGATCCCTTGTCCACGTAGGACTGGCACAGATAACCGTACACCGCTTTACTGCGGATGATGCCTGGCGTATCATGGATTCTGTATCACGGAATCCGTTTAAAAGAATGTGAAAGCATGATAATTTCGTTTGCATGCGACGAAACTGAGGCGCTGTTCAACAGTCACATTGTCCGTCGCTTCAAGAATATTGAGCGTGTGGCCAGGCGCAAGCTGCTTCAACTGCATGCCGCAGGTGAACTGAATAGCTTGCGTATTCCGCCCGGGAACATGCTCGAAGCTTTAAGTGGCAATCGGAAGGGCCAGCACAGCATTCGCATTAACGATCAGTGGCGTGTATGTTTCAAATGGAAGTTGGATGGTGCACACGATGTGGAAATTGTGGATTACCACTAATCACCCGGCACGGAATGGAGTGTGAAATGGCAAAATTACTGGATGAAATTCATCCCGGCGAAATCCTGCTGGAAGAGTTCCTGCGTCCCATGGGTATCACTGCGCAGAAACTGGCGGCCGACATCGACGTGCCACCCAGTCGCATCAGCGATATCGTGAATGGTCGTCGCCCCATCACAGCCGATACGGCCCTACGGTTGAGCATTTTTTTCAGCATGGAAGCCCGATACTGGCTCAATTTGCAAAGTGAATATGATATGCGAGTGGCATGCAGGACATTGAAGGACAAGATCACTCCGCGAATCAGGGTATTTCAACCTGCAACGGCTTGACATGCTCGATCGGTCCAGACCGCGGACAGATAGGTATTGTCATGCCCATGGCACAATGCCATTTCTCAAAAAATGCAATTAACGAACATTGGAATTGCTGATGCAACGTCAACCCCGGCCGGCAGCGTGGCCATCCGCCAAGGACGTCGGCGGCCGGAGCGATGCAGGTACTGCGCCGGCCGTGATGGAGTTGAGGCGGCAGGCTTGAGAGTGAGTGCCTTTTCAGGTTTACGATTCGTAAATCGTAAAACCACATTTCGCCTATTGATTCAATGAAGCGTATTTCATAACATCAGTGGCACTGATTTCAACGACACAGGCAACACGGCATGGGGTGCCTGGTCGGCCACACCAGCCTGACGGCGGCGGTCCGGGCGCGCCGCCTTATTTTTGAAGACATCCATGCTCGATATCCTTGCGATCACCAGTCCCATCTACATCATCGTCCTGGTCGGCTACCTCACCACGCGCATGGGCCTGTTCGAAAAGGCCGACATGCGCCTGTTCGGCAAGTTCGTCCTCAACCTGGCATTGCCCGCGCTGGTGTTCAACGCGGTGGCGCAGCGTCCCATCGCCGATATCGTCAATCCCGGTTACCTGACGGCTTACCTTGGTGGTTCCTTGCTGGCGCTGGTGCTGGCCTACTTGGCGGGACGCCACCTGGCCGGCGCCTCCAAGACGCGCAGCGCGCTGCTGGCCATGGGCATGTCTTGCTCGAACAGCGGCTATGTCGGCTTCCCGATCCTGGCGCTGATGATGGCGCCGGTGGCCGGCCTGGCCCTGTCGCTCAATGTCATCGTCGAAAATGTGGTGATGATTCCACTGCTGCTGGCCATGGCCGAGAACGGCCGCAACGGCAGCGGCAAATGGCAAGTGGTGGTCAAACAATCGCTGCGCAATCTGGTACGCAATCCCATCGTGCTTGGCGTCGTGGCCGGACTCACCGTCAGCCTGGCGGGGTGGACCTTGCCGCCGCCGCTGGCGCGCACCGTCACGCTGTTCGCCCAGGCCAGCGGAGCCTTATCCCTGTTCGTGATCGGCGGCACGCTGGTCGGTCTGCCGCTGGGCGGCATGGGACGGCAAGCGCTTCCCGTCGTCGCCGGCAAATTGCTGGCGCACCCGCTGGCCGTGCTGGTGGTGGTGTCCGCGCTGCCGCTGCTGGGCATGGCGCCGCTCGACCCGGCGCTGCGGGCCGCCGCGCTGCTGATGGCGGCGATGCCGATGATGGGCATTTATCCGATGCTGGCGCAGGCGTATGGCGAGGCGGACCGCAGCGCCACGGCGCTGCTGGTGTGCACGGTCGCGTCCTTCTTCACGCTGAGCGGCTGGATGTGGCTGCTGCGCTGAATCTGAATCGTGGGCGTCACTCGATAATCTGCCGTACCTCGACCAATTGCAGAGATTTCACATGGCGCGGCCCGGTCCAGAAGTCGCGCCCGGCGATCAGCGCCAGTGGCCCTTCCTCCACAGCCAGCGGCTTGCCGTCGCGTTCGAATATCACGAGGATGGTGTCTCCCGCTTCCGCATTGAACAATTCGTTCCACGAAAAGATCGCCTTGTAGCCATCGCTGGAAGCGGCGACGATCACCAGTTTTTTCAGGTGGTTGCGGTCGCTCCTGTCGATGCCGGCATGTTCCAGCACATCGCGCAAGCGCACGCCCCGGACATCGCTGATGGCCCCGGCGTTGCCATCCTCGCGCGCCACCAGCCGCATCTCGGTTATCTGAGTGGCGGGAAATGCCCGCAACTCTTCGGGACCCAAGGTCGGCGTGTTTTGCACCACGCCCGATACCGTCAGGCGGATGGGGGAGGCGGGCGGCATCTCAGAGCCGGCGGCAATGCGATCGGATTCAGACATGAATAAAACCTTTGAAGTAAGCGGATTTCTATATGGTAATTCATTGGGGAAGGTCCGCCAATGTGCGCTGACAAACGGCCATCTCCACCTGGGCGGCGCGGCGATGCGCATTACCGCGTGGCGCCGGAACGAAGCCGTTCATTCAAGCTGCGGCGAGCGTCTCTTCCACCACGATATGCTGGCGCGCGGTCGACGTCGACATGCCCAGTTGTTTTAATAGCGCCATCGTTTGCAGCAGGACGCTCTGCTGGATATCCATGTACAGCCCGTACGAGGAATCGAGCACGTAATACACGGTGTCGAATTCGATCGCCTGTTGAGAAACGGTTTTTAGATGGGAACGGTCGAACTGCACCTTGTCGAGTTTTTCGATAATCTTGCGCATCTCTTTCGGAAAACTGGCAGCGAGTTCGTTGGGCGTGTCCGGGCTGGCCTGGACGGTGAATTGCACGCGCCGGCGCGACATGCGCTTGAAGTTCCTGACGGTACTTTTCAATAATTCCGAATTGCCGATGACGATCTGTTCGCCGCTGTCGGAGCGCACTCGCGTCGTTTTTAATCCTACGTGTTCGACCGTGCCGGAAAAGGTGTTGACGCTGATGGAGTCGCCCACTTCGAACGGCTTGTCGATCGCGATCGAGAGGGAGGCGAACAGGTCGCCGAGAATATTTTGCACCGCCAGCGCGATGGCGATGCCGCCGATGCCCAGGCTGGCGATGAAGGTGCTGATGTTGATGCCGAGGTTGGCCAGCATGGCCAGCGCGAACACGATCCAGACGGCGATTTGCAGGCTCCAGATGACGAGCGTGTGCGCCACGGTTTCGGATTCGTCGGCCGGTTGCGCGTGGCGCAGAAAATAATGTTTTGCGGCGATCGCCACGGCCCGGTGGATATATAGCGCGATCTGGGCGCCCAGGCCGATGAACCACAGGTGCTTGACCCGTTCATCCCATGGCGAAGGCAGCGACAGCACGGCCAGGCCGACCAGCAATGACGTGACGACGACGGCCAGCATGCTGGTCGAGGCCAGCGTGCGCTTGAAGATTTCAACCCAGGCATGGTGCGACTGTTCCTCGCTCATGCGGGATAGTTTGCGCCTGGAAAGGGTCAGCAACAGCCGCAACACGGCGAAGCTCGCGATCGTCGCGAACAGTGCAAGCATAGCGTTCGAGGGGGTGATATCAAGTGAAGGAAGGAAAGTGCGCCAGTCCGGGATTGTCATCATTGTCCATACCTCGTGAAAAAACCCGAGCTTGCCATGGACCGGCTCGCCGATCGGTTCGCCATTTCACCCTGGCCGGCTTCCTGCTTGTACACTGTGTGCGTGGCAGCCGACATTTATTCGAAAGGTGATATGGAGCAATTGATACGCGGACAGCGCCTGCCGTTGGCGCAAATTTCCCCCAGCGGCCGGTTCAGCATCGGCCTGGCGTGCCAGGGCCTGGCACTCGATTTCGCCTGTTTCGGACTGGATGGCGCCGGCAAATTGTCCGACGAGCGTTACATGACCTTTTTCAATCAACCGGCCAGCCCGTGCGGCGGGGTTCGCCTGGAGACGCCGCCAGGCGACGCGGCCGGATTCGCGATCGATACCGGCCGCCTGCCGGCCGCGATCGAGCAACTGGTGATCACCGCCAGTATCGATGGCCAGGGCGTGATGGCGCAACTGGGTAGCGGCTACCTGCGCGTGATGGATGGTGCGCGCGAAGTGGCCCGCTTCGCCTTCGCCGGCGCCGATTTCGCGGAGGAACGCGCGCTCATGCTCGGCAGCATGTACCGCAAGGATGGCCAGTGGCGTTTCATGGCGGTCGGCCAGGGTTTTAATGGTGGACTCGATGCGCTGGTGGCGCACTTCGGTGGCACCGTGGCGCAGGAAAGCGAAGCGCCGCCCCGGGTATCGCTGGAAAAACGGATCGAGCGCGAAGCGCCGCAACTGGTGAATCTGTTCAAGCAGGCCGGCGTGTCGCTGCAAAAGGTCGGACTTGACCATCATCGCGCCAAGGTGGCGCTGGTGCTCGACATCTCCGGTTCGATGGGGACGCTGTACGGCAAAGGCCTGGTGCAAGCCTTCGCCGAACGCATCCTGGCGCTCGGCTGCAAGTTCGACGACGACGGCGAAATCGATGTCTTCCTGTTCGGCTCAAAGGTACACCAGCCGGCGCCCATGGGTTTGCAAAACGCGCGCGACTATGTCAGGCAAGCTATAGTCACTCATCCGCTCGAAGGCGATACCCGCTACGGCCGCGCGATCGAGGCGGTGCGGCGTTTTTATTTTCCCGACGGCGGCGGCGCCGGTGAAGGCGGCATTGCCCGTGTACGTGATGTTCGTCACCGACGGTTCCACCTCGGACCAGCCGCTGACCGAAAAACAGTTGCGCTGGGCCAGCCGCGAGCCGATCTTCTGGCAGTTCATGGGCATCGGAAAAGGCAGGAAATCGAAAAGCAAGCGGCTGGCGCTGTTTGCCGATTCCGACTTCCCCTTCCTGGAAAAACTCGACGAACTCGATGGTCGCTACGTCGACAACGCCAATTATTTCTCGGTCGCGTCGCCTGACGAGCACTCGGACACCGCTTTATACGACCTGTTGATGGCCGAATATCCGGCGTGGCTGAAGCTGGCAAGACAGAACGGCTTGCTCTAGACCCGGGCATGCGCCTCATGGCGCGGCGTGCGGGCGTCTGCGCCGTTGGCGGCGCCGACGCGGGCTTACTGATAGACGCCGGACAGCACCAGGTAATCGTCGACCCGTTCCAGGTAAACCAGTTTCTTTTCCAGTGCCTGGTTGGCCGGATTAACAAAAGTAAATGGCTGCAGCCATCCCTTGCCGCTGGTCTTGGCCAGCGCCACGGATTCGCGCGCAAAATACCTGCCGTCGACATCGCGCAATTCCATCAACTGCTTGCCGATCATCTTGCGGTTGTTGCCGTTGGCGAGCGAGGTGCCCTGGAAGTCCAGCACGACGATGTACAGTTCCCGGTCGACAAAGCCGCCTTGCGGATCGCTGAATTGTGCCAGCGCCTTGTCCTTGCCGATCTTGCCGATCAATGCGACCGCTTTTTGGACCAGCGCCACCGCCTGCTCCCTGGTCGCGTGTGGCGCCGATGCCGGCTGGGATTGCTCCTGCGGCGCCGCACTCGCCGCCGTATTTGCAGCCGCACTCGCCGCCGTGCCGAAAACCGTTATTGCCGATGCCATGCAGATGGCGGCCAGGGTACTGCATCGATGTGATGTCATGTGGTTCTCCTCGAAGCGTTACAGGTGTCGCGGCTGGAATGCCATTCCGGCGGGCGTTCCAGCCGCAGCGATTGCGACGACAGTTCCGCCGTCAGGCGCAGGCTGCCTTCCATGATGTTCCACAAGAAAAAGCGTGCATCGCGCAAGCCTTCCAGCTGGAACGGTTCGCCTTCCCACAATGCACGGGCCTCGGCGATGGTCCGGACATTCAATACCGTCAAGCCATGGCCGCTGTTGGCGGCATCCACCGCGTCCTCTTGCATCGGGCCGGACAGGAACAGCAGGCCGCGCCGCTCCAGGTCGATCATGAAGTCGAAATGGCGATCGAGCAGCGGCAGCAGATCAACGCCCGGACGGGACCCGGTCAGCACCGCCACCATCGTCATGTTCAGCATTGCTTGCGCGCGCTGTAGCGCCGGCTTCATGCCGCGCTCCTTTCTCCGGTATTCGCCCGGATCACGTTGCGCAGCGCGCCGATGCCTTCGATCGCCACCTCGATCACATCGCCATCGGCCATGAACACGGGCGGCATGCGCCCGGCACCGACGCCGGCCGGGGTGCCCGTCAACAGCACGTCGCCCGGCTCGAACGCATACCAGCGCGAAAAATGCGCGATCGTTTCGGCGATACTGAACAGCATGTCGCTGACCGGCGCGTCCTGCATCAGGCGGCCGTTCAGGCGGGTGATGATGCGCAGGCGGCCCGCATCCGGCACCTCGTCCGCCGTCAGCAACACCGGCCCGAGCGGCGTGAAACCCGGATACTGTTTTCCCATGATATTCACCTCCCAGGTGCGGCGAGCATCCCAAGGCGTTTCGGCCGACCACACGTCGCGCACCCAGTCGCGCGCCGAGATGTCGTTGGCGACCGTGTAGCCGGCGACATGGTCGAGCGCCTCATCGGCCGTGACCGCGTGGCAGCGGCGGCCGAACACTACGGCCAGTTCACCTTCGTAATCGATGTGATGCGGCGCGGCCGGCGGCACCGCGACATTCGCGTGCGGCCCGGTGACCGAATGCGGACTTTTGATAAAACCGGTCGGGTGCGGAGGGGGCGGCGTGCCGGCCATCTCGGCCAGGTGCGAGCGGTAGGCCAGGCCGGCGGCCAGCACCAGGCCCGGTTTGGGGATGGGCGCCAGCAGCGGGGTGGAACCCGGCAGCAGCGCGCCGCTTTCGCGCAGGCGCTGCCGGCCGGCGCCATCCTGCGCGGCGGCGCGCGCGGCCATGCGCCGCACGATGTCCAGTCCTTGCGCGCCGCCGCACAGGATTTCCTTCAGGCCCGCCGGAAGCCACGGTTCAGCGGTGCCGGGCAGCGCGGCACGCGCCAGGTGCAGGATTTCTCCGCATTCGAGCAGGACGCCGGCGGCGCCGTCGCCGCCGTTATCGATGGTGAGCAGTTTCATATTTATATCCTTACAGGGGGATCTTGGTTTGCAGCCACAGGCGCGTGCCCTGCGAGCGGTTGCGCGCGCTGAACTCCGGTTGCAGCTTGAGGATGAACGTCACTTTCGGCGTGGCGCTGTAACTGAGATAGGGGCCGAGCGCGGCGACCCTGCCGCGGTTGCCATTGCCGTTGACGACTAAGCCTTTGAGTTTGTCGTCGGTAGTCTGCCGGTACAGGTAGCCGTTCACGCCGGCCGACAGCCCCGGCGCGAGCGCGGTGCCGGCGCTGAATTCCACGCTCAGTTCGTCGCCGGAGCGGTAGCCGGTGTCGTGGTTGGTGCCGTTGCGCGCGTAGCGCAGTTTTAACGAATACTGGCTGGCGCCGGGCAGCCAGGTCAGCGCATAGATCGGCGCGATTTGGCGGTAGTTACGGCCGATGTTGACGTTTTCGGCGGCATCGTAGTGCGCGGTGGGCAGGAAGCCTTCGATGCCGGCGGTCTGGTGCAGCGCGCCGTCGTGCCAGCCGAGCAGGATGGGCGCCAGTTGCAAGTCTCCGATGCCGGTTTCGCCGCCGCTCTTGTCCAGCGTGCCGAGCGCCGGCGGACGGGCGATGCCCAGCTTCAGGTCGATGGTTGGCACCGGCAGCGCGGCGCGCGTCTCCACGCTCGCTCCCAGCCATTTTATGCCAGGCCAGACATAGGTGACGCGCAGCGCCACGGAATTGACTTCGCTGTGAAAGTAGGCCAGTTTGGTGCTGTCGTTGCCGGCATTGTCCATCGAGTGCATGCCGTTGTAATGGGCATAATAGGCCAGCATGTGCAGGCCGTCCGGGAACATCAGGCCGGCATAATTGGTTTCCACGCCGAGGGCGTAGGAATTCCCGCCTCCCTCGGTGGCGTTGGCCGTGCCGGCGCAGGCGAGCAGCAGGGCGGCGATGGCAGCGGTGGTGGCGGCCAGGCGGTGCTGGCGTTTCTGAGGGATATGCATGTTTGTCTCCTTTATGGTTGTTATGGGTGTTACCGGTGAATCAGGTGAGCCCGCGCAGGACCAGCCAGGCTCCGGCGGGGATCAGCAGGTTGGCAATGCCGGGCGCCGTGCCATATAAACGCCAGGCGAGCAGGATCAACGCGCCGCCGGCGAGGAGCCACGGCGCGCGGTGCAGCAATTTGCGGAACATGGGATCAGGAGGGCAGCGCGGCCCGGCCGGTGGGAGGAACGGAGGCGGTGGCCGAGGCGGATGCGGCGTCCATGCCGCGCCACGGCAGCCGGCGCGGCACGCTCAGCGTCATCCATGCGGTCACCGCCACCACCAGGGTCAGGCCGATGCCGAACAGGGTCCAGTCGGTGGGCCGCACGATGCCCAGCGTGACGATCAGCGCGAAGTTGGGCACGTCGAGGAAGTGCGTGGCCAATGTCAGGCGCGCGCCCAATTCGCTTTCCAGTTCGGGTACCGGCGCGGCGGCCTGCCTGGCCTTGTCTATTCCTTCGCGCAGTTTCAGGTAGTGCAGTTTCATGATCAGGTGTCCCTCGAAGAATTCGAAGACGAACAGCACCATCATGCCGGCCAGCCAGGGCGTATCGAGCACGGCCCAGCCGTAGTAGCCGAACACCATCGAAAAGCCGCTCAGTAATATCAGCAGCGAGCCGGGCACCACCAGGCGATAATAAAAGGCCAGCATGGCTTCGATCGAATCGAGCAGCAGTGCGAAGTCGGGCGCCTTGCGCGCGCGCAGGTCGGACAGCAGCACGCCGATCAGCCCCGCGCCGAGCACGACGAAGGCGATCACGTGCATCAGCTTGAGCACGCTGAACCAGGGAACGGCCTTGCCCAGGCCGTAGGCGATGCACAGCAGCACGGTGGCGACGAGCGGCAGCTTGATCAGGGTCGTTTTCATGATTGCTCCTCCGCCGCGGCGGCGCGCGGGCGCTCGGGCAGCAGCAGGCGGGAAGGACGCAACTGGTCGTGATAATAAGTGTCGGTGCCGACCTTTTGCCCGTACCAGTGCGTCATCGGCTGGTCCGCCATGACCGAATCGTTGTTCGACACTTCCAGGCGTATCCGTTCGCCGGACCGCACCAGCACCGACATCGGCAGCAGTTCCAGGCGCAGTTCGACGATTTCGCCGGGCACCAGCGGCACGGCCTTGTCGTGCAGGTGGAACGGACGCAGTTCCTGTGTCAATTCCGGGTCTTCGGCGCGGTGCGAGGCGCGTAGCCAGTCCTGGCTGATCTTGCGCGCCGGGCCGGAGACCGGCAGCAGTGACAGCTTGACGATCAGGTCCAGGTCCACCTGGTCGGACGATGCGTGCAGCACCAGCGCGCCGTGGCCGGTGAATTCGCGGTCGCATTCGAACGGCGCGCTGGTATAAGTGTTGACGCGTGCCACGTGGTCCGGCACGCCGTCCGGGAACGAGGTCACGCCCGCCGTCCATTGCGGATCGGGATAGCTCCAGGTGGTACTGTCCTGTTTCAGGTGCGGCGCGGTTTCCAGCAGCGAGCCGTCGTTGAGCGAGCGCACCGCGCCGCTGCGCGCGGAGCCGAGGTAGAAGGCGCTGGCCGCGACATCGGCCGGCGGCCAGTTGTCGGCGGCGCGGTAGCGGTTTTCTCCCTGGGTGAAGAAGCGCACGTTCGGCATTGCCATCACACCGTTGTCGCACCCCTTTAAATGGTGCTCGTACCACGGCAGGATTTCATCGCGGTGGAACTGTTCGTCGGCGTACAGCATCTGCGCGCCCTTGAAACTGTCCGGGGCGGCGATCAGTAATTTTTTGGGCCCGGCCACGCGTTCGTAGCCCAGTACATTGCCGCGCAAATGCAGGCCGGCCTTGCCCCAGACGCCGATCGAAAACACTGGGATATCGACCCGGTGCAATTCGTGCAAAGGCGCGCGGTCGCGCTGCCAGGCGTCGTCCATCGTGTGCGACAGGATATCCGGCATCACCTGGTGGCGTTCGCCGCCGCGGATATCGTGGCCTTCGGTCTGGTGCTGCAGCAGTACGGAGCCGATCAGCCAGGTGCCGAGAAAACCCTGCATCGGAATGCCGCCGTGGTACATCCAGTCGCGGTACATGTCGGTCGCGCCGTCGTAGGCGACGATGGTGGTCAAATGCGGCGGCCGGGTGCGCGCCGCGTTCCACTGGCTCCAGCAAAAATACGACTGGCCTATCATGCCGATCCGGCCCGTGCTCCAGGGCAGCGTGGCGACGTGCTCGATGGCGTCGTGGATTGCTTCTCCCTCGGCGCGCGAGACAGGGTCCCAGCTCCCTTCGGAACGGCCGGAACCAGGCAGGTCGAGGATCACATAGGCGTAGCCCTGGTCAAGATACAACTGCATCGGGCCGTATTCGACGAAGGCGAAGGCTGGATGCGCGGGCAGGCGACGCAGCGATTTCTGGTACGGGGATGCCGCCAGCAGCGTGGGAAACGGGCCGGGCTGGCCGGCGGGCAGGTAGACGTCGGCGCGCAGTGTGCGGCCGCGGCGGTCCACCAGCTCGATTTCAAACGGAGTGACATTCACTTGGGTCATGATGTGCTTTCTATCGGTTCAACGGTAATCAGGGTGTCAGTGGGCGGCGCCGGGCGCAAAGCGGTATGGCCCCAGCCTGGAGAACAGCAGCGCGCCGGCCAGCATCAGGATCGCGACGCCGGTCAGTCCGGGACCGTACGAACCCTGGCTGGCGCGCAGCGCGCCCAGCATGCCGATCGTGACGGCGGCGGCGACCTGGAACACGGCGAACACGGCGCCATATACCCGGCCGAAGGCGCGCCGTCCGAAATAGCGCGGGATCATGTAGCCCAGCACGTCGAATTCGGCGCCGATGATGAAGCCGATCAGCAGTGCGCACAGCGGCGCCGTGCCGAACGGCGCGCCGGCGGCCAGCAGGCCGAGCGACATGGCCGCCAGCAGGCACAGCACGACCATGACGCGCGATACCGCCATGCGGTCGAGCAGCCAGCCGGTGCCGATGCGGCCGGCGATCAGGGCGATGCCCAGCACCGACTGCATGGCCGCCGCCTTTTGCGGCGTGATGCCGGTGTCGATCAGGATGCGGACCTGGTGCACGACGACGCCGGAACTGGCCGCGCCCAATACCAGGAAGCCGCCCAGCGCCAGCCAGAATTCCGGCGTGCGGCGCACTTCGGCGAAACTCATGCCGGCCGCCGGCGCGATGGGCGCGACTTGCATGCGTGCCGTTCCACTGACCGGAGCTGCGGCGCGTTCCCTGAGCATGAAATAGCAGAGCGGCCACGGTATCACCACCGCCAGCACGCCCAGCACCAGGTAGCCGGCGCGCCAGCCGTATGCGGGGATCAGCCAGCCCAGCATGGCCGGCAACAGCGCGGCGCCGATGCCGATGCCGGCGTTGGCCAGCCCCAGGCTCGTTCCAAGGCGGCGGTCGAACCAGTTGGCGGTCAGCTTGTTGTACGAGATCGGCCAGACGCCGACACCGGCCAGCGCGGCCAGCGCCAGGCCGGCATAAAAATAGCGGATGTCGGCATCGAGCAGCGCCAGCCCGGCCACGGCGGCGCCGAACAGCGGCATCGAGCACAGTACGAGTTTGCGCGCGCCGACGCGGTCGATCAGGTAACCCGCCGTCAGCGATGTCAGTACGATCATCACCGTGATCAATGTCGCGCCCAGCGAGATGGCGCCGATGCCCCAGCCGAATTCGCGTTCCAGCGGCACGACGAAGGTGCCGAAGCAGAACACCAATACGCAACTGGGTCCGAGCGTCATGCCGATCAGCGAGGCGAACGCGGTGAGCCAGCCGGGATAGACCTTGCCGCCGACGCCAAATAACGCTTCCGGGTGCGTTTCGTTTGCGGGCGGCGCGCCGGACCAGGCCGGGGCGCCGCTATCTGCTTTGTTCATTTTTTTGTCTCCTTGTTGTCATGGTGCGGGACGGTCTGTGCCGCCTGCTGCCTGCCGTACTTGTCCTGGTGTCAGTAACGGTCGCCGAAATCGAAGTAATCGTCGTGCTGGAAGCCGTTTTCGTAGTACTGGATTTCCCACCAGTTGTGGTCCAGGTCTTCCATGTAGAAGGAATACACGCCGTGCATGTGCTGCACGTCGAGCACCTGGCGGATGCCGTACTGTTCCCGGTATTGCAGCGCCCTGGCGTGGGCGGTGTCGACTTCGGCGCGGCTGGCCACGTCCAGTCCCCAGTGATTGAGCACATTGCAGGGATGGATCTGGTCACCGACCTCGACGCAGACGATGTGAAAGCGCATGCCCAGCCGCACGGCCAGCGCCGTGATCGCGTGGCGCACGCATTCCAGGCCGAGGAATTCTTCATAAAAACGGCGCGAAGCCTTCAGGTCGAAGCATTCCAGCGTGCCGTGTCCCAGGCAGTATGGCTGCAATACCGAATTGCGCGGCGCCGGATCGACGCGGCAATCGACGGGCATGGCGGGTTCGGCCGGGGCAGGGTTCAGAGCGTGATTCATGCATATTCCTTCAACGGGGTGGTGGTGAGCAGTCCGGCCTTGTCGGCCTCGCTGACGAAAGCGTCGGCCAGGAAGGCTTCCGGCGGCAGTCCGGCGCGCGCCAAAAAATCGCGCCGCGCCGATTCGACCATCGGCGGCGCGCCGCAGGCATAGACCTGATGGCCGGACAGGTCCGGATAGTCGGCCAGCACGGCCAGATGCACGTAGCCGTCGCGGCCTTGCCATGCGCATTCCGGCGTCGCTTCGCTGAGCACCGGCGTGTAGCGGATGTGCGGGTGGTCGGCGGCCCATTGCTCGGCCAGCGCGTGCAGGTACAGGTCCGCCTTTCTCCGGCCGCCCCAGTACAGGTGGATCGGCCGGCGCTGGCCGCGCGCGATGCTGTATTCGACGATGGCCTTCAGCGGCGCGAAGCCGGTGCCGGAAGCGAGCAGGATCATCGGCAGGTCCGATGTCTCGTCGAGCGCGAAGCGGCCCTGCGGCGCTTCGACCTTGAGCATGGTGCGCGGCTGCAAGGTGGAGAACACGCTGTCCGTAAAAAGCCCGCCGGGCATGTGGCGCACATGCAGTTCCAGCTGGCGCACGCCGTCGGGCAGCGGCGGATTGGCGATGGAATATGAACGGCGCACGCCCGGCGCCAGCAGCACGTCCAGGTACTGGCCGGCGTGGAAGCGCAGCGGCTCGTTGGCCGGCATGCCGAGCTGCAGCAGCATCACGTCCGGCGCCGCTTGCCGCATCGACAGCACGCGCACCGGCATCTGCCCGGCGGGAAAGCTGCGGCTGGTGTCGATCTCGTCGATCTGGATCGCGCAATCGGCGCTGGCGCGGGCCTGGCACAGGTGCACGAAGCCTTCTGCCTGTTCGGCCGGGGTCAAATAGGCCGGGTGTACCTGGCCGGGATCGATGTCACCGGAGACGATACGTCCGCGGCAGGTGCGGCAGACGCCGGAGCGGCAACTGAAGGGCAGCCCGGCGCCGGCGGCCAGGCCGGCGGCGAGGATGGAGCTGCCATCTTCGCATTGAAAGCTGCGGCCGCTGGGAAGGAGGGTGATCGTATGGTTCATGGTTCGCCTGCAAGTGGGGTGAATGTTTGCCGATGAAGTCAGCATAGATTCCCCCGTGTTTGCAGGCCAACAAAAAACCGTGATACGCCCCATGCGTTTTTTAAATGGGAGCCTTTTCTTCAGGCTGTGGCAAGCTACCGGTTTCCAGCGGCGGCAGGCTGGCGAACACCTGCGTGATCTGTTCGCGCAGCCAGGCGTTGGCGCTGTCGGAATCGAAGCGTTCGTGCCATTGCTGGAGAATCGGCACGGGGCCGACGCGGAATGGCAAATAGACCATGCGCAGGCCGGGATTGGCCGCGACCATGCCTTGCGCCAGGCGCGACGGCACACTGAGCACGAGACTGGAAGCGGCGATCACGGCGCCCAGTCCCAGCGCATGGGCGACCGTCAGCACCACCTTGCGCTGGGCGTGGATACCTTGCGCGAACAGGGTCGTTTGCAGCGCCGCGTCGCTGGCGCCGCTGGGGCGGTAGGCGACATGCTCGGCCTGCACGTATTCTTCGAGGGTCAGATGCGCGGCGCGGATCGGGTGGTCCCTGCTGATCAGGCCGACGAAGGTTTCATCGGACAATTGCTGGGTGCGAAAACCGATGCCCATCGGCTGCCAGCTACCGAGTCCGACATCGGCTTTCCCTTCCAGCAGCAACAGGCGGGCCTCGTCGCCATTCGACGTGGCGATGGTTTCGAAGCGCACCGCCGGTGCCAACTGGCGCGCGGCCAGCATCAGGCCCGGCATCAGCACCAGCTGGCCGATGTCGTTCAGGGCGATGCGGAACAGACGGTCCGATTGCGCCGGATCGAAACGCTGCACCTGGTCGATCGCCTGGCTAAATTTGAGCAAGCCCTGTTCGACCAGGCCGATCAAATTGTCCGCCATCGGCGTCGGCATCATGCCCTCGGGTGTGCGCACGAACAGCGGATCGTCGAAGCGCTCGCGTAAGCGTTTAAGGGCGTTGCTGACGGCCGACTGCGTCATGTGGACGATATCGCCGGCCTGCGTCACGCTGCGCGTCATGTAGATCGCGCGGAACACCAGGAACAGGTTCAGGTCGACGGTGTTGATGTTCATTGTGCCAATGCGCTCCGGTTCCAGTGGCTTGCTAAAAAGTGGTTCTTCACAAATTGCCGGAACGCTGCCAAAAATCAGCGGCAAAAACCGGGGTCAGACCCATGGGTCTGACCCCAGCTGTTGCATCTGATTTTGACAAAAATTACCTACCCTCCGGCGGCAACACCCGCCAATCAACAACGATGAGCAAGAGCGCTCTTCAAGCACCAAGTACCCGATGATACTTCACGCAGCCGATCGCTGTGGCGCGGCGTGAGCCGTATCGCTTTTGGCGAGAGGATAGCGGTAAGCCCCCAGCCGCAACAGCACCGTGCACGCCAGCACCAGCGCCGCGCCCAGTCCCGTCAAGGCGATGTCGTAGGAGGCGGTCTTGTCGAACGCCAGTCCCATCAGGTAGGGGCCGATGCCGGAACCGAGCATGAACACGGCGAACAGGTAGCCGTAGATCTGGCCGAAGCTGCGCATGCCGAGGTAGCGGGATAAGAGGAAGGCGATCAGGTCCACTTCGGCGCCCAGTCCCATGCCGATCAGCACGATGGCCACCGCAGCATGCGCGGGCGTGTGCGCCAGCAGCAGGATCGCGATACCGGCCAGCGGTAGCGCGACGAAAAACGTGGCGACGAAGGGGGCGTGGATGCGGTCCAGCAGGTAGCCGGCCAGCAGCCTGCCTCCGGTCAGCGCGAAGCCGGCGAAGGCCATCGCGCCGGCGGCGATCTTCGGCGACAGGCCGCGGTCGACCAGCAGCGGGACGACGTGCGCGATCGCGCCGTTGGTCGCCAGCGCGACGGCGAAAAATGCCAGCGCCAGTTTCCAGAACAGGGTGCTGCGCAAGGCTTGCGCCGCGCTCAGGCCCGGCGCCGGTTGCAATTTGCCGCCGGCGAGGCTGCCCGGCGATTCCTGCACGGCCAGCAGGACGGCGCTGCTGCCGACCACCAGCACCAGCGCCGCCAGGCCCAAATAGGCTGTCTTCCAGCTAAAGGCCGTCACCAGGTATTGCGCGAATTGCGGCACCAGCGCCGCGCCCAAGCCGACGCCGGACATGGCGATGCCCAGCGCCAGGCCGCGCCTGTCGTCGAACCAGGACGAAATCGCCTTGGCGTAGGGCAGCGGCGTTTGCCCGGCGGCGGCCATGCCCATCAGCGCATAGATCGCGACGAAGCTTTCCGGCGTGCTGGCGAACAGCGATACCGACGCCAGGCACAGCGCAAACAGGACAATCGACGGCAGCGTGACCGCGCGGATGCCGTAGCGATCGATCAGCCGCCCGGCGATGGGGACGCAGATGGCCGTCATCGTCAGCCCGGTCACCAGCGCCAGCGACGTCGCCGAGCGGCTCCAGCCGAATTCCTTCGTGATCGGCAAGAGAAAAATACCGAACGTAAATTGCATGATCGGGCCGTTGCCGACCAACAGGCCGAACACGGAACCGATCACCACCCACCAGCGATTTATTACCTGCATTGTCTGCTCCTCCACGGCTTTGCCGTTTGTAGTTTTATTTAGAGGCCGACCATAATGCCGTTAAAGTTGGGACCAAACCTGTCATTCCCGCGAAGGCGGGAATCCCATTTAGAGCCGCAAACGCTGTAGAAAAATGGGATTCCCGCCTTCGCGGGAATGACAATTTTCTGTGGCCTTAATTAATGGCATTGGAATCCGGCCAGGGTGTGCCTACATGATTTCGAACAGCGCCGCCGCGCCCATGCCTCCGCCGATGCACATCGTGACGACGACCCGGCGCGCGCCGCTCCGCCTGCCTTCGAGCAGCGCGTGTCCGACCATGCGCGCGCCGGACATGCCGTACGGATGGCCGATCGAGATCGCGCCACCGTTCACGTTCAGCCGCGCCGGATCGATGCCGAGCCGTTCGGCGCAGTACAGCGTCTGCACGGCGAACGCCTCATTTAACTCCCACAGGTCGATGTCTTGCACCGTCAATCCCGCCTGTTGCAGCAGGCGCGGCACGGCGAACACCGGTCCGATGCCCATTTCGTCCGGCGCGCATCCAACGACCGCCATGCCGCGGAAGACGCCGAGCGGCGTCAGCCCCCGGCGCTGCGCCGCGCCGCGTTCCATCACCACGCAGGCCGAGGCGCCGTCCGATAGCTGGCTGGCATTACCGGCCGTGACGGTGCCGCCTTGCAGCACGGGCTGTAATGCCGTCAGGCTGTCGATGGTCGTTTCCGGCCGGTTGCCCTCGTCGCGCAGCAGCGTGACGGTTTCGTCATATTCCGACTGGCCATCCCTGGCGGCGACGCGTTTGACGGTACGCAGCGGGACGATCTCTGCATCGAAGCGGCCATCCGCCTGCGCGGCGGCCGTGCGGCGCTGGCTTTCGGCCGCGTATTCGTCCTGCCGCGCGCGTGAAACGCCGTAGCGCCGCGCCACCACTTCGGCCGTTTCCAGCATCGGCATGTAGATCGACGGTACGAGTTCCTTCAATTCGGCGCTCTGGGCGCGGTGCGTATTCGTCTGCGCGTTCTGCACCAGCGAGATGTTTTCCAGGCCGCCGGCGACAAACATGTCTCCCTCTCCGGCGACGATGCGCTGGGCGCACTGCGCGATCGCCTGCAGGCCGGAAGAGCACATGCGGCTGACCGTCAGTCCGGCCACCGTGACCGGCAAGCCGGCCAGCAGCGCGGCCTGGCGCGCGATGTTGGCACCGGTGGCGCCTTCCTGCCGGCCGCAGCCCAGGACCACTTCGATGATCTCGTCGGCCGGCACGCCGGCGCGCGCGACGGCGTGCCGGATCGCGTGGCCGCCGAGCACGGCCCCGTGCGTGTCGTTGAACGCGCCCTTGTAGGCGCGCGCGATCGGTGTGCGCGCTGTGGATACGATAACGGCTTCTCGCATGTCGACCTCCTATAAACCGAGCACGCGCTCGGCGTTACCATGGAAGAATTTCTCCAGGAATTCCTGCGTGAAGCCGACCTCGTTCCATTCCTTCAGCAGGCGAGGGTAGGGGATGCTCGGATAGTCGCTGCCGAACATCATCTTGTCCTGCAAACGCGTGCGCATGTCGCGGATGATTTGCGGCGGCAGGTATTTCGGCGCCCAGCCGGACATCTCCCAGTACACATTGGCCTTGTGCAGCGCGACGACCGTGGTTTCGTCGATCCACGGATAGCCGGGGTGCGCCATGATGATGTTCAAGGTCGGGAAATCGGCGGCCAGCGCGTCGATCGACGACGGGTGGGCGTGGCGGGTCTTGGCGCCCATCCCGCCCGGCATGCCGGCGCCCATGCCGGTCATGCCGACGTCGATCATCACCGGCACTTTCAGGCCGGCGATTTCTTCCCACAGCGGGTAATAGCGCGTGTCGTCGACACTAAAATGCTGCATGATCGGGTGAAAATGAAAACCCATCATGCCCAGGTCCAGCACCGCGTGGCGCGCCTCGTCGATGGCGATTTGTCCCTGCGATGGTTCGACCGCGCCCCAGGCGTTCAGCACGCAATCCTTGTTGCGGTCGCGCATGCCGGCCACGTAATCGTTGGAGCACGGCGGCGTGTTGATGGTCGTGCTCAGGTCGAGCGCCACCAGGCAGGCTTCGATGCCGTTTTCCTTGAATTCGGCCGCCACCTGCTGCTCGGTCTTGGCGGCCCATTCGCGTTTCCAGTATTTCGCCAGCGCGTCCACGTACGGCCCCTGGCAGTCGATCCATTGCTGGGTGTTGGGGTAGCAATGCAAGTCGATGATGCGCATTTCGGTCTCCTGTTTCTGTGAAGTTGAATGAATCAAGTGGAATGAATCGGGTAAAATGCTGTTTTAATTTGATCTTGATCGATTTCGATCATTTAAAGGGATGACATGACACAAGCTCCGAGTGCCGACGCCAAGCCGGGCCTGCGGGAACGCAACAAGGCGCAAAAAGCCCGGCTGATCCGCGAAGCGGCGCGCCACCTGTTTTTCACCAAGGGCTATGAGGCGACCACGCTGCGCGAAGTGGCGGCGCTGGCCGACGTCGGTTTCGGCACGGTGTCCGCCTACGCCGTCGACAAGGCCGGTTTGCTCGCCATGCTGTACGTCGACGACCTGGACCACCTGCCGCCGCTGTTCAACGATGTCGACACCTCGGCGACATTGCTCGATCAGCTGCTGGCCGGCTTCGGCAAGCTGTACGAGTTCTGGGCCAAGAGCCCGGAATTGAGCCGCGTCGTGCTGCCGCAGATGGAGTTTTATATCGCCAATCCTTTCATCGACGTCATCATGAAACGGCGAGAACAGTTGCAGGTCACGCTGGCCGAATGGCTGACAGAGTGGCAGCGCCAGGGCCGCATCGGCCAGGAACACGACCCGGCGCAGGTGGCCGCGACCCTTTTCGCGATCTACACCTCGGCCCTGCGCGGCTGGATCACGCAAGACCCGCTCGACCTGGACGAAGGCCGCAAGCGGCTCGCCTATTTGCTGTCGTTCCCGGTGCAGGTGCTGGCGCGCGACGCGTCGTGAAGTGAACAGGGGAGAGCTCACGCCTATCTCCCCCGCCATACCGGCGCGCGGTGTTCTGCGAACGCGCGTGGACCTTCGGCGCTGTCCTCGCTTTCAAGGCGCCGCTGTTCCAGCGGGTACCGGCCGGACATCGCCTGTTCCAGCGGCATGCCCAATCCTTGCAGCGCGCACTGCTTGGTCGCCTGCACCGCCAGCGGCGCGCAGGCAAGGATCGCCTGCACCCAGCGTTCGGTGACGGCGTCGAGGTCGGCCAGCGGCGCCACCTCGTTGACCAGGCCATACTGGCGCGCGTGCGCGGCCGTGATCTGGTGCCCGGTCAGCATCATCCCCATCGCGGTTTTCAAAGGTAGCTGGCGCGGCAGGCGGTGCACGCCGCCGGCCGTGGCGATCAGGCCGCGCCGGGGTTCCGGCAAGGCGAAGGCCGCGTGTTCGGCGGCGACGATGATGTCGCAAGCCAGCGCCAGTTCAAAACCGCCGCCCAGCGCCATGCCGTTGACCCTGGCGATGACCGGTTTCGCGAAACCGTGGCGGTCCGTCAGGCGCCGCACCTTGCTCCAGCGCTCGGCCAACGCCTGCCGCTCGTCGTCCGGCATCAGGGACGACGCCGCCACTTCCTTCAAGTCCCGCCCGGCCGAAAACGCCTTGTCGCCAAAGCCGGTCAGCACGACGACGCGGATGGCGTCGTCTTCCTCGATCCGGTCCAGCGCCTGACTCAGCGCCAGGTGCGCGTGCGAATCCATCGCATTCATCGCTTGCGGGCGGTTGATCGTCAGCGTGGCGACGTGGCCGTCGATTTCAAACAGTATCGGTGACATGGCGGCTCCTAACGTGTGGCCAGCGTCTGCTGGAGTTGGGCCACCAGCTCGGCGAAAGCCGGCTGGCCCAGCGACCACAGTTGTTCTTCGGTCTCGTGGGCGAACGCTTGCGCGTGGTTTTGCGTGGCGGCCAGGCGCATCGTGCGCTTGGTGCGCAACAATAGTTCGCGCGAGGTCCGGTTCACCTTGGCCAGCAGCGCCCGCAAGCCGTCGTCGACCGCGTTGGCCTGGTGGCAGCTCGCGACCAGGCCGCACAGTTCCGCTTCCGATCCGCTCAGCGTGTCGCCCAGCAGCAGCATGCGGCTGGCGTTTTGCCAGCCGACCGCGCGCAGCAGCATCCACGCATGGCCGCCGCCCGGATGCAGGCCGATCTGCAGGAAGCGGGTGTCGAAACTGGCGCGCTCGCTGGCGATGCGCACATCGCACGCCAGCGCCAGGTTCATGCCCGCACCCACCGCCGCGCCTTCGATCACGGCCACCGTCGGCAGGCTGGCGTTGGCGACCGTCATGAAGGCGTTGTAGACTTGCCGCACGGCCGTCGTATCTCCGGCGGCCGCCGCCTTCAAATCTTCCAGGTCGGCGCCGGCGCAGAAGGATTTGCCGTTGGCGCGGATCACGATGGCGCGCGCGCCGGGATCGGCTTCGGCCAGTGCCACCTGTTCGGCCAGCGCCGCGCACAGCGCGCCGGACAGCAGGTTGCGCCGGGCCGGATCGTTCAAGGTCAGGATCACGGCGCCGTCCTGGCGAGTAACGTCAAGCAGCGGCATGCTGAACTCCCTGTTCCATGCGCTCGCGCACCAGCAGCACCAGGTCTTTTTTCGACACCTTGCCGAAATTCGACAGCGGGAACTGGTCGAACAATTCCAGCCGTTCCGGCAATTTGAATTTGGCGATTTCCTGCAAATTCAAAAAATCGACCAATTCCCTGAACTGCACCGTCATACCCTGGCGCAGTACGACGCAGGCGCAATTCTTCTCTCCCATCACCGGGTCCGGCATCGCGACACAGGCCACGTTCAGCACGGCCGGGTGCATCAGGATCAGGTTTTCGATTTCTTCGGCGCTGATCTTTTCGGCGCCGCGGTTGATCAGGTCTTTCTTGCGGCCTTCGATCATGTAATTGCCGGAAGGGTGTTGGCGCATCAAGTCGCCGCTGCGGTAAAAGCCGTCGGGCGTAAATGCGCGCACGTTGTGCTCCGGCGCGCGGAAATAGCCGCGCAGCGTATAGGGGCCGCGGCAGCAGAACTCGCCCACTTCGCCCGGTTTGACCGGCTGGTCGTCCTCGCCCAGGATCAGCACTTCGTCGTCGGGGCAGATCGGGCGGCCGATGGTTTCCATGCGCACGTCGAGCGGATCGTCCAGGCGCACGAACATCAGCAAGCCCTCGGCCATGCCGAAGTTTTCCTGCACCGTGCAATTGGGCAGCAGTTGCTGCGTGCGCTTGCGCGTTTCCGGTTGCAGGCGCTGGCCGCCGGACTGGATCACGCGCACCGAGCGCAGGTCGAACTGTTCGATGGCGGGCGATTCCATCCAGCGGATCAGCAGCGCCGGCACGGCGTGGATGTGGGTGACGCCGCATTGCTCGATCAATGGAAACACTTCCTCGGGCGCGGCGCTGGTATGCAGCACGACCGAGCAGCCGAGCATCAGGAAACCTTGCAGGCCGGGGCAGGCCAGCGGCAGGTTGTGGCCGATCGGCAGCACGTCGAGCAGCACGTCGCCTTCGCGGATGCCGCAGACGCTGGCGGCGAGCTTGCTGTTGTAGACGTAATCGTTGTGGGTGCGCGGGATCAGCTTGGGGATGCCGGTGGTGCCGCCGGACAGCAGGAACAATGCCGGATCGTCCGGGTTGATGACGATGTCCGGCAGGCTTGACGCGGGCCGGCGCGCCGGCGTCCCGATCAAGTCTTGCAGCGACACGCAGCCTGGCTGCGATGCGCCGAGCACGATGGTGTGCTTCAGCGAAGGCGCGTTCTGCTTGATGCGCGTGACCATCTCGATGTAGCTGAAATCGCGTTGCGCGTCCGGCGTGATGGTGGCCACCGCTTGCGAGATCTCGACGAAATAACTCATCTCTCGGTAGCGGTGCGGCGGCAGCGCCAGCACGGGAATCGCGCCGATTTTTTGCAGCGCGAAGTGGACGTAGACGAATTCGACGACGTTGGGCAGTTGCACCACGACGGTATCGAGCGGCTTGATGCCGAGGTCCAGCAGGTTCAGGGCGAGGTTGGTCGAACGCTCGTCGAGTTCGCGGTAGGTGACGCATTGCTCCTTGTCGTACAGGGCGATGCGGTCGGCATATTGCGCGCACCATTGCTGGAAGACGTCGCGCATCGGGCGGTCCTCCCAGTAGCCGAGTTCTCGGTAGCGCTGCGCGTATTCAGGTGGGAAAGGGATGACGCCATTCATGATGTTGTAAACCTTTTCAGAAAAAGTGATCGGCACCGGCCGGCACCGGCCAGGCGCCGCGCGGGGTGGAGCGGAAACGGGGTCAGGATCTAATGCCGTCAAGTTGGCTCCAAATTTGTCATTCCCGCGAAAGCGGGAATCCCATCTTTTTGCGCCGTTTGCGACTCTAAAATGGGATTCCCGCCTGCGCGGGAATGACAAATTTGGCGCTAACTTAACGGCATTAGGATCAGGGTCAGGTGATGGAGCTGTAGCCGCCGTCGATGACGATCACCTGGCCATTCACGAAGCGCATCGAGGTGGCGATGGCGACCACGGTGTCGGCCACGTCTTCGGAGGTGGCGCAGCGTTTTAATGGCGTGGCCTTGGCGCGGCGTTCCATCAGCGATTCGTACTTGTCGCCCAGCGCGCGCACCATCCAGTCGCCGTCCATCCAGCCCGGCGCGATCGCGTTGACGCGCACTGTCGGTCCCAGCGCGCCGGCGAAGGTCTGCGTCATCGAAATGATCGCCGCCTTGCTGGCCGAATACGGCAACGGTTGCGGGCCGGGACGCAGGCCGACGATGCTGGCCGTGTTGATGATGTCGCTCTGTTCCATCGCCTTCAGCAAGCGGCTGGCGTGCTTGGTGACGAGGAAGGTGCCGCGCACGTTGACATTGAAGACGCGGTCGAAATCGCCCACCTCGATGGTGTCGAACTTGGCCGGCGGCGTGTCGATGGTGGTGCCGGCATTGTTGACCAGCAGGTCGAGCCGGCCGCCGTAGGCTTGCTCGAAGCCGGCGATCATCGCCTGCACCTGCGCCTCGTCGCTGACGTCGGCCTTCAGGACCACCACTTTCGCGCCGGCTTCTTTCGCCAGCGCTTCGGTGACGAGGATCTCTTTTTCGCTGCGGCTGTAATTGATGGCGAGGTCATAGCCGGCCTTGGCCAGCGCCACGGCGATGGAACGGCCGATGCCGGTCGCGGCGCCCGTGATGAGCGCGTTTTTTCTTTGCAAATGCATTGCTATCTCCTGGTAATCGTTCAATTTAAATGATCATGTTCTAAATCGATCATGATCAGTTTATTCCAAGAAAACTGGCATTGCAAGCGAATTTCAGCCATTCGCACTCTGCATAAAATTCTTGCATGTCGTACTTGGTTCGCTTATAGTCACTAGGTCACTTTGTCACTCGTAGATTTTAGCGGGATTCGAAGTGCTTTTTGACGACATCCCGCAGAGGCGACAAATGCCCGGGACGAACCGTGGAGACAGCATGTACGTTGCAACCGGCACCACCGCATCCGACCTGGATGCGGGCGCTCTGAGCGCATTTCAGTTGAGGATCATCATCGTCTGCGGCCTGGTCGCGATGATCGATGGCTTCGACACCCAATCCATCGCTTTCCTGGCGCCGGAAATCGCTGCCGTCTGGAAAGTGCCGTTTGCCCGCTTCGGCGCGGTGTTCGGCGCCGGCCTGATGGGCGGCATCGTCGGTGCGCTGCTGTTTGGCTTGGCCGGCGACCGCGTCGGCCGCAAGCCTTGCCTGCTGGCCGCGATCCTGTTTTTCGGTGCCGCTTCGCTTGCCACCGTGTGCGCCACGTCGATCGATCAACTGATCGTCTACCGTTTCATCACTGGCATCGGACTGGGCGGCGTGATTCCCATCATCGTCGCGCTGACCTCGGAATATGCCCCGGCGCGCATGCGCGCCACGCTGATCACGACCATGTTCTGCGGCTTTCCTCTGGGCGCCGCGATCGGCGGGCTGGCCAGCGCCAGGTTGATCGCCGGCTTCGGCTGGGAATCGGTGTTCGTGGCCGGCGGCGTGCTGCCGCTGGCGGTGTTTCCGTTGGTATGGTGGCTGGTGCCGGAGTCGATCGCCTACCTGCAAGCGAGTGGCCGTGCCGAGCAGGCCGGGCGCATCTACGACCGCCTCGGCGTGCCGCGTCCGGCGCCAACGCTCGCGGCTGCTGCGCAGGACGGGGACGGCGCCAAGGCCGGTGCGTCGAACGTCAAACGGCTGTTCACCGACGGCCGCGCCGCGGGCACCTTGTTGCTGTGGGTGACCGTCTTCTTCAGCCTGGCGCTGACGTACTTCCTCATCAACTGGATACCGAGCGTCTCGCGCCAGGCCGGCGTGGCCGCCGACGGCGCCATCTTCGGCGTGGCCATGCTGAATCTCGGTTCCATCTTCGGTTGCGTGGCGCTGGGCCGCCTGATCGACCGCGTCGGCCCCTTCAAAGTGATCTGCGCCAGTTATCTCGCCGCCGCTGTCGCCATCGCCATCCTCGGTTACGCCAGTTCGGCCGCCATGCTGGGCGTGACGGCCTTCGTGGTCGGCTTCCTGGCCCTCGGCGCGCAACTGTGCGTGGTGGCGCTGGCCGCCGTGTTCTATACGCCCGACATCCGCGCCACCGGCGTCGGCGGCGCCATGGGCGTCGGCCGGCTGGGCGCGGTGGCCGGCCCGGTCGTCGGCGGCGTGCTGGTGGGCTTGAACCTGCCGGCGCACGACATCTTCCTTGTCACCGCTGTCACGTCCCTGCTGGCCGCCGCCAGCGTGTTTCTGATGGGACGACTGTCCGCATCCCGGGTCCGCAACGGGCCATAGCAAGTAGCAGGGATCACCCTGCGTTTCGATTCAAACCAATAACAATGACGGAGATAACCATGAAGACTATGCAGTCAGGGGAGCGGCCGCGCCTGTCGGCCATGAGCGGCGCGCTGTTGGCCGCGTGCGCGTGCGGCCTGTTCCAGGTCCAGCCAGCGCTGGCGGTCGAATTCGAGACCGGCAGCCCGGACTTGAAAATCCGGTGGGACAACACGTTCAAGTACACGGCGGCGGCGCGCTTGAACGAACAGTCGCAAAAACTGATCAATTCGCCGCCGATCTCGAACAACCAGGACGACGGCGACCGCAATTTCAACCGGGGCCTGGTTTCGAACCGGCTCGATATCTTCACCGAGTTCGATCTGAGCTATCAGGACGCGGGCCTGCGTGTGACCGGCGCAGGCTGGTATGACCAGGTTTATAACCAGGCCAACGACGGCAATTCGCCGCGCAGCTTCAATGGCTACACCACGCCTTACAACCGTTTCTCGACGGCGGCGCGCGTGGCGCACGGCCGCAACGCCGAGTTGCTCGATGCCTTCGTATTCGGCAAGGCCGACCTCGGCGGCATGCCGCTCACTTTCCGCGCCGGCAATTACTCGCTGCTGTGGGGGGAGAGCCTGTTCTTCGGCAATAACGGTATCTCCGGCACCCAGGCCGCGCTCGACATCGTGCGCCTGACGTCGGTGCCCAATTCCCTGTTCAAGGAAGTGGTGCTGCCGGACACGCAGGTGTCGGCTCAATTGGCCCTCAATTCCGAGCTGTCGCTCGGCGCCTACTACAAGTTCAGCTGGCGGCCGAACCGCTTCCCGGTGGCCGGCAGTTATTTTGCCAGCACCGACGTCATCGCCGGCGCCGAGCGCTTCTTTGTCGGCGCGCCCGGCGCGAACGGTACTTCTCCCTACCTGGTGCGCCGCACCGACCTGGAGGCCGAAGGTTCGGGGCAGGGCGGCCTGCAACTGAAATGGCACCCGGGCGAATATGACGTCGGCTTTTATGCGATCCGTTTCAACGACCGTAACCCCAGCATCTACCGCTACGAGGGCGCCAACGCGAATCCCTCCGTCGGCCGCGTGGGCGAATACAACCTGGCCTACAACGAGCACGCGAAGACCTTCGGCATTTCCGCCAGTCGCTCCTTTGGCGACGTCGTGCTCAGCGGAGAGATGTCGACCCGCCGCGACACGCAATTGCTGTCGGATGCCCAGTCGATCCCGGCCGGCACGATAGCCAACAACAACGCGCCGAAATACGGCGTGGGCAACACCGCGCACGTCAACCTGAACTGGTTGTGGACCCTGCCGCCGAATGCCATCGCGGGCGAATCCGTGCTGCTGGGCGAGCTGGCCTGGAACCGCCGGCTGTCGGTCAAGTTGAACCCGAATGCGCTGGCGCTGTTCTCCACGCGCGATGCGTGGGGCGGCCGCGTCAGCTATACGCCGACCTACCGCCAGGCGCTGTCGGGCCTGGACCTGAGCGTGCCGTTCAGCATCAGTTATTTTCCGAAAGGCAAATCGTCCGCCGTGGCCGGCTTTGGCGTGGACAAGGGCGGCGACATGAGCCTGGGCATCGAGGCGACCTATCTCGACACCTGGCGCGCTTCGCTCAGTGCGACCCATTTCTACGGTCCCGAAAACACCTTCCTGACCGCGAGTCCGAAAGGCGGCGCCACGTTCTCGCTGCAGCAATCCCTGAAAGACCGCGACTTTATCGCGCTGTCCATCCGCCGCACCTTCTAGGAGATTTGATCATGAAGTATTCGCATCAACACTGTGTCACCTTCGCCATCGCCCTGTGCCTTGCCGCCGCCAGCCACGCGGCGGTGACGCCGGAGGAAGCCGCCGCGCTGAAAACCACGCTGACGCCGATGGGCGGCGAGCTGGCCGGCAACCGGGACGGCACCATCCCGGCCTGGACCGGCGGCCTCGAGGCCAGCCCGGCCTCGTCCAGCGGCCGCCGCGCCGACCCGTTCGCGGCTGACAGGAAGCTGTATTCGATCAGCTCTAAAAACATGGCCGAATACGAGGGCAAGCTGAGCGAAGGCAGCAAGGCGCTGTTCAAAAAATACCCGGACAGTTTCCGCATCGACGTCTATCCGACGCGCCGCAGCGCTTCCGCGCCGCGCTGGGTCTACGACAATACGTTTAAAAACGCCACGCGCGGCAAGCTGAGCGCCGCGCTGGTGCCGCAGGACGTATATGGCGGCATCCCGTTCCCGATTCCGAAGTCTGGCGCCGAGGTCATGTGGAACAGCCTGCTGATGTGGCGTGGACAGGCCTGGACCACCGACCTGCAAGCCTTCCTCAGCACCGCCGATGGCCAGAACGTGATGACGGTCGATGCGCGGACCAACTTGCAGATGCCGTATTACTTCCAGAATTCGTCGCTGGAAAAATTCAACGGCGAATACCTGCTGGCGAAAATCGTCAACAGCGGCCCGGCGATCCGCGCAGGCGAGGCGTTCGTCGGCCGCGTCGGCCTGGACGACAGCAAGTCGCGCACCTGGCTCTATCTGACCGGCCAGCGCCGCGTGCGCCGCCTGCCGAACTCCTGCTGCGACACGCCGTCGCCGGCATCGGCCGGCGTGATGAGCTTTGACGAGATCGGCGTGTATGGGGGCAGCCTGGAGCGCTTCAACTGGAAGATCGTGGGCAAGAAGGAAATGCTGGTGCCGTACAACGCGAACCGTATTCTGGCGCCGAACAAATCGGCCGCCGTGCTGTCCGGCCACCACTTCAATCCCGATTACGTGCGCTGGGAGCTGCACCGCATGTGGGTGGTCGAGGCGACCCTGGCCAGCGGCCAGCGCCACACGGCGCACCGCAGCGTCTATTACGTCGACGAAGACAGCTGGATGGCGGTGCTGGGCGACCGCTACGATGCGCAGGGCAAGCTGTGGAAGACGCTGTTCCAGCTGCCGGTCGCCATCAACGACTTGCCGGGCGTGGTGGGCGGACCTTACGGTTTTGCCGACCTGCTGTCCGGCACCGGTTTCGTGGCGCAGCTGTGGAACGACAAGAACAGCCAGTACCGCATCCAGCCGCCGCTGCCGGATTCGGCCTTCACGGCCGATACGCTGGCGGGGGAGGGCGTGCGTTGAAAACGCAGACGACAATGCGCCGCGCCGCCTGGGCGGTCCTGGCCGCAGCCAGCGGCACCGCGGCAATTGCCGCTTCGTCGTCCTCCATGTCAGGCGGTGCGGCGGTGGCCGATCCGCTGGAACGCCCGGCGCTGGCGCAACGCAAGCCGGAACGCGCCGTGCTGCTGGGCGCGGCGCTCGCCGGCAAGCGCGTGGTGGCGGTCGGTGAGCGCGGCCTGGTGGCGCTGTCCGACGACGACGGCGCCACGTGGCGCCAGGCGCGGCGCGTGCCGGTCAGCGTCACGCTGACGGTGGTGAAGTTCGCCAGCGCCAGCGAAGGCTGGGCCGCCGGTCATGGCGGCGTGGTGCTGCGCACGGCCGACGGCGGCGAAACCTGGGTACGCCAGCTGGACGGTGTGCAGGCCGCCAGGCTGGCGCTGCAGCGCGCCGAAGCGCTGCTGCGCGACAGCGCGGATGCGCCGCCCGGCACAGGCACCGCGCCGCCCGGCAAGGGCGCGGCCCGGCGCGGTCCGTCGCGCGCCGACGCGCTGCGCCTGGTGGCGGACGCGCAGCGCATGGTCAGCGACGGCGCCGACAAGCCGATCTTCGATCTGGATGTCGACGACGGGCGCGTCGTGGCGGCGGGCGCATACGGCCTGCTGATGGCCAGCCTGGATGGCGGCGCGCACTGGGAATCGTGGATCGACCGTGCCGACAATCCAAAGGCCCTGCACCTGTATTCGGTACGCAGCCATGGTGGCGCGCTGCGACTGGCCGGCGAGCAGGGAATCTTGCTGGATTCGGCCGTAAGCGGTGCGCGCTTCACCCGCACCGCCACGCCATACGGGGGAAGCTGGTTCACGCTCGCGCCGCAAGGTGGCGGCGTGCTCATGGCCGGCTTGCGCGGAACCGCGTACAGGTATGGCGGCGGCACCGGCATCAGTGACGTCGGCATCGCTGGACGCGGCGGCGGCGTCCCTGCCTGGACCCGCCTGGAAGGCTTGCCGCCAATGTCGGTCACGACGTCGGCCGCCGCCGATGACGGCTGCACGCTGCTGGCCAACCAGGCCGGCCAGGTCTTCGCCGTGGACGCTGGCGGCACCGGCGTCACCCTCCTGGCGCTGGCGCCGATGCCGGCGGTGACGAGCCTGGCGCGCGCGGCGAACGGCGCCTGGCTGGCGCTGACCATGCAGGGCGTATTCCGCCTTGGACGCCTTGAGCAGGCCTGCACCTCCCATCAGCAACGAAAAGCAGCGGAACATCATGAATAACTTCGAAGTCAAAAGCCTGATCGAATTCGACCGCAAGTCCGGTTCGATGATGGAGCGGCTGCTGTTCAACCACCGGCTGCTGATCCTGCTGGCGTGCGCCATCGTCACGGCCACGCTGGGCTGGCAGACCGCCAGCCTGCGTTTCAACACCAGTTTTGAAAAGACCGTCCCGGCCTCGCACCCTTACATCCTGAACTTCCTCAAGTACCGCACCGAGTTGACGGGCCTGGGCAACGCGGTGCGCATCTCGGTGGAAAACGTCGACGGCACCATCGATGACGGCGCCTACCTCGCCACGCTGCAGAAGATCAACGACGAAGTGTTCCTGCTGCCGGGCGTCGAGCGCCGCTACATGAAGTCGCTGTGGACGCCGGACACGCGCTGGAACGCCGTGACGGAAGAGGGACTGGAAGGGGGGCCGGTGATCCCGCCGCGCTACGACGGCTCGCCGGCAGCGAACCAGCAGTTCAAGGCCAACCTGGCCCGCTCCGGCGAAATCGGCCAGCTTGCCGCGCGCAACGGAAAGTCCAGCGTGATCTACCTGCCGCTGATGGCGAAGGATGCGAGCGGCGCCGCGCTCGACTACGGCGCGCTGTCGGACGCGCTGGAAGACCTGCGCCGCCGCTACGAATCGCCGCGCCTGAAACTGCATATCACCGGCTTCGCCAAGGTGGCCGGCGATCTGATCGCGGGCCTGCGCGTGGTGCTGATGTTCTTCGCGCTGGCCGTGGCCATCGGTGCGGCCGTGCTGTACTGGTACTCGCGCTGCATCCGCTCCACGCTGCTGGTGGTGGCCAGTTCGCTGGTGGCCGTGACCTGGGAATTGGGCCTGCTGCCCGCGCTGGGCTACCAGCTCGACCCTTACCTGATCCTGGTGCCGTTTCTCGTGTTCGCCATCGGCATGAGCCACGGCGCGCAAAAGATGAACGGCATCATGCAGGACATCGGGCGCGGCACCCACCAGCTGATCGCCGCGCGCTACACCTTCCGCCGCCTGTTCCTGGCTGGACTCACCGCGCTGCTGGCCGACGCCGTCGGCTTCGCGGTGCTGATGCTGATCGATATCCAGGTGATTCGCGAACTGGCCGTCACCGCCAGCATTGGCGTCGCGGCGCTGATCTTCACCAACCTGATCCTGCTGCCCATCCTGCTGTCGTACACCGGAGTCGGACGCCAGGCGGCCAGGCGCAGCCTGGCTGCCGAAAGGAGTGGTGCGGCGGGCGGTGGCGCACACGCGGCATCGGGCATCTGGCGCTTCCTGCTGCGCTTCACGCGGCGCCGCTGGGCGCAGGGCGCGCTGCTCGCTGCCGTGCTGCTCACGCTGGCCGGGCTGGACGCGGCGCGCGGGCTGAAGATCGGCGACCTCGATCCCGGCGCGCCCGAGCTGCGCAGCGCGTCGCGCTACAACCGCGACGCGGCCTTCATGACGGCCAATTACGGCGCCAGCAGCGACGTCTTCGCCATCATGGTGAAAACGCCGCCGCAGCAGTGCGCCAGCTACGGCACATTGATGGCGGTCGATGCGCTGGACGGAGCATTGCGCCAGCTGGACGGCGTGGAATCGACTTCCACCATGGCCTCGCTGAACCGCCGCATGCTGGCCGGCATGAACGAGGGCAACCCGAAATGGCATGACCTGCCGAGGAGTCAGGACATGCTCAACACCATCACCGCCAACGCGCCGCGCGGCCTGTACAACGAGACTTGCAGCCTGCTCACGATGTACGTCTACCTGAAGGACCACAAGGCGGACACGCTGGCGCGCGTGGTGGCCAAGGTCGAGTCCTTCGCCGCCGCCAACGACAGTGCCGACGTGCAGTTCCTGCTGGCGGCCGGCAGCGCCGGCATCGAGGCGGCCACCAACATCGTCGTCAAGCAGGCCTGGCGCGAAATGCTGCTGCTGGTCTACCTCGCGGTGGCGCTGCTGTGCTTCATCACCTTCCGCTCGTGGCGCGCGGTGGTGGTGGCGGTGTTGCCCTTGGTGGTGACTTCGGTGCTGGCCGAGGCGCTGATGGTGGCGCTGGGCATGGGCGTCAAGGTCGCGACGTTGCCGGTGATCGCGCTGGGTGTCGGCATCGGCGTCGACTACGCGCTGTATGTGCTGTCCATTCTTCTCGACCAGATGCGCGCCGGGCAAAGCCTGGCCGAAGCCTACCGGCGCGCGCTGCAGTTCACCGGCAAGGTGGTGATGCTGACCGGGATCACGCTGGCGCTGGGCGTCGTCACCTGGGCCTTCTCGCCGATCAAGTTCCAGGCCGACATGGGCATCCTGCTGGCGTTCATGTTCATCTGGAACATGGTGGGCGCGCTGGTGCTGCTGCCCGCGCTGGCGTATTACCTGCTGCCGCAGGCCGCATTCAACCGTAGTAAAACAAAGGAGTCATCAACATGTCGTCATTCCCCGAAAACCGCCTGCTGAAAATGCTGGCCGATAAACAGGTCCCGCTGGGCATGCAGTGTTTTACCGGCAGCCCGGAGCTGATCGAAGTGATGGGCCACACCGGCTTCGACTTCGTCATGCTCGACGCCGAACATTCCGGCAATAACCCGCGCGCGATGGAAGCGCTGATACGCACGGCCGACGCGGCCGGCCTGGTTTCGCTGGTGCGCGTGCCCGATCGCCACAATGAAACCGACATCCGCCGCGCGCTCGAAGCAGGCGCGCACGGCCTGTTCATCCCGATGGTGCGCAGCGCGAAGGACGTGGAGTTCGCCGCCAGGGCCGCGTTCTTTCCTCCGCTGGGCATGCGCGGCATCTGCCCGTCGGTGCGCGCGGCGCGCTACGCCTTCAGCTCCTTCGAAGAGTTCACGCACTGGAACAATACACAGACCTTGATCATCCCGATGATCGAGCACCCGGAAGCGGTCGACAACATCGACGAGATCTGCGCGCGCGACGACGTCAGGATGGTCGTCTTCGGCGCCGGCGACCTGTGTTACGCGATGGGCCACGGCACGCTGATGATGAAAAGCCCGGAAGTGCAGGCCGCCTACCGCAAGGTGCTGGACTCGGCCAGGCGCCACGGCGTGGCCGTCATCGGCGGCCCGGTGCTGGACCCGACCGCCGCAGCCTGCCGCAAGTCGCTGGACGATGGCGTCACGGTGTTCTGCCTCGGCCTGGACACGCTGGGTTTCCGCCGCTTCTGCGAACAGACCGTCAATGAATTGCACCGCGGGGTGGCAGGCAGCGCCTACACCCGGCCCGTACCGCCGGCAAGCGGATTTCATGCTCGTTGAGCTCAACTTGGAAAGGAAATTGAAAATGGCTAAATGGAAGCGTTATGTGGTGGGACCCGACAGCGCGGGCCGCTCGGTGGTATTGGACGAGGAGGGCAGCAACGTCAAGGAAGAAGCGGGCATCTTTTACCGCGTCGACCTGTGGAGCACGGCCGAAACGCCGGTCGACAACAGCATCACTACCGACCGCGGCATGGATTCGAAGACGCGCGAACCTTTTCCCAATGGTTCCGTGTTCCGCGCGCTGGAAATCCCGCCCGACACCGGGGACAAGCAGCTGCACCGCGCCAAGCTGGAAAAGCTGCACGCCGAGGTCGGCCAGACTCACCTGCCGAGCGACGTCGACTACGCGCGCCATCCCAGCATGCACCGCACCGACACGCTGGACTACATCGCCTGCGTGAAGGGAGAGATCTGGCTGATGACGGACGTGGAAGAGGTGCTGATGCGCCCGGGCGACGTGGTCGTCATCCGTGGCACCAACCACGGCTGGAGCAACCGCTCGGACGAACCCTGCCTGTTGATCGGCGTGATGCTCGACGCGCGCAGCAACTGATCCCTTAAATACGTCGAGCACTGGGCCAAGGCCGACATGCTCGGCCAGATCAAGGGCTAAGCCGTTTTTGAAAACAAGCTCCGCCCTGATGCGCCTTACAGCGGCAGGGCGGTTTCGTATGGCAGATCTGGCGGCGATGGACCAGGCTGATACGGCATGGGAGGTCATGTAAGTGGAAAAATAAGATGGAAGAAGATCATAATTTCACCTATTAACTTGGTGAATTGTGCGTGAAATACTTAAATGTGTGCAAAGCGAAGTTGGTTTCCAGGAATCGACATTAATAAGCGTAATGAACGGCGGTGCCGTGAGGAGAGCATGACATGTTAGACAATCATTCCCATGGCCCTCGGGTCGAAACCTGCCAAGGGTGGCTCGAGGGATTTGAAGAAGAGGGTATCAAGAAGTTTTTTGGCATTCCGTTTGCACTTCCTCCTGTCGGGGATTTGCGCTGGCGCGCACCGCAAGCGCCGGCACCGTGGAGCGGCGTACGCCAGGCCAAGGAATTCAGTGCGGCGCCGTATCAAACCATCCCGGTGCCGAATTTAAGGCGTACCGATGCCGTGTCGGAAGACTGCCTTTACCTCAATGTGTGGACGGCGACGACCGCGCAAGCTGCCAGGCAGCCGGTCATGGTGTGGTTTTTCGGTGGAGGCAATCTGCACGGCGCCGGTTCGCTGGAACACAACGACGGCACCGCGTTGGCCAGACTGGGCGTGACGGTGGTCGCGCCCAATTACCGGGTCGGTCCATTCGGCTTCCTGAACGACGAAGCAATGGGCGCCAATTTCGCCATCGAGGACGATGTGGCGACCTTGCGCTGGGTGCGCGACAATATCGAATCTTTTGGCGGCGACCCGTCGCGCGTGATGATTTTTGGGCATTCCGCAGGAGCGGTTGCCGTGCGCAGCCTGCTCCAATGCCCGTCGGCGAAGGGCTTGTTTCACCGCGCCTTCATCCAGGGCGCCGGTTTCGAGCACCCCGCCAACGGCATGGGCTGGTCGTTTGCGCGTTCGCGCGCGGCCACCGACAGGCTGTTCGACTCGCTCGGCACGAGGGACCCTGACGCGCTGCGCAAGCTGCCGGTGGAACGTATCGGCGCCGCCGCGCTCCCGCTTTCCGGGATTTCCCCCGCGCCCGGGCATGTCCATACGCCGCTCAACCTGGTCTGGATGCCAGTCCCTGATGGCAAGGTCATGCTGGAGGATGCCGCCGGCTGGGGCGATGGCGTGCCGCTGATGGTCGGTTGTGCCGAAAATGAGGCGCGCTGGTCGCTCAATCCTGACGAAGACTATAGCGTCGAGTTACTCGAGAACATGGTGAAGCAGCTTGCCGGCGCCAAGGCTGATGAGGTGCTTGCGATCTTGCACCAGGGTGGTGGCAGCATATTCGAAAAGCTGGACCGTTTATATACCACGGTCGTCTGGCAGGAACCCGCCTATGCCAGCATGCAGCGCTTTGCCGGGCAGGACAAGGCTGTGTTTTACGTGCATTTCGCCCGTTCCGGGCCAGAAGCGGTGGCCAGTAATCGCCTGGCATCGCACTGCGCACCAGTGCAGTATTTTTTCGCCACCATGTCCGGCGATGGCGCATATGACGACGTCGATCGGCGCATTTCTGCAGGGTTAATGTTCGCCCTGGTCGAATTTGCCAAAACCGGCGTGCCGCAGAACGCGTCAGGCGAACAGTGGCCGCGATTCGATCCGGCGCAGCCACGTCAGGCCCTGGTCGCCGACACCATATCGGTGGCGCCGCTTGAACTGACGCCGCTTTTACGCGCCATCAACAGCCTGCGCCCGGCGGTGTGACAAGTCCGGCAATGACGCCGGCGGCCGCTGCGTCCGCGCCGCATGGCCGTCCGCCGCTATCCTGAATACCGTCAATGCCTGCGCCAGCCCGTGCGCGCATTGCTGCATGCCTTCGGTGGCTGTGGCGGCCTGCTCCACCAGCGCCGCGTTCTGTCGCGTCATGCCGTCCATTTGCATGATGGCCTGGTTCACCTGCTCGATCTCCCGGTGCTGCTCGTTGCTGGCGACGGTGATCTCTTGCATCAGCCGCGTCACCTGCGCGGTGCTCTGCGCCAGCAGGGTGATCGTGGCGCCGGCCTTGTCGGCCTGCGCGCTGCCCGCGTCCACTTTGTCCACCGCGTCCGTGATCAGCACCTTGATTTCTTTCGCCGCCGCCGTCGCGCGCTGCGCCAGGTTGCGTACTTCGCTTGCCACGACCGCGAAGCCGCGTCCCTGTTCGCCGGCGCGCGCCGCTTCCACCGCCGCGTTGAGCGCCAGGATGTTGGTCTGGAACGCGATGCCGTCGATTACGCTGATGATGTCCGCGATGCGGGTGGCCGAGCGCTTGATGCCTTCCATCGTCTCGACTACGCTCGCCACCTCGGCGCTGCCGCTGACGGCGACGCCCGACGCATCGACCGACAGCGTGTTGGCATGGCGTACCGTGTCGGCATTGTGCTTGACGGTGGCAGTGAGCCGCTCCATGCGCGCGGCGGTTTTTTTCAGTTCGCCGGCCTGCCGCCCGGTGCGTGAAGCCACGTCGCCGTTGCCGGCCGAAAGTTCGCCGGCGACGGCGACGATGGTGCCGCTGCCGTTCCTGACATTGCCCACCATGTCGGCCAGGCTGTCGCGCATGGTGCGCATGGCGTACAGCAGGCTGTCGCGGTCGCGCGGACGCAGTGTGATCTGCGCCGTCAGGTCGCCGCCTGCTATCTGGCGCACGATGCGGGCGGCATACGCGGGTTCGCCGCCCAATTGGCGTTCGAGGCGGCGCGTGATGGCCAGCGCGATCGCGGCCCCCAGCAGCAGCGCCAGCGCGGCGATGGACCAGATGGCTGTGCGCGCGCTGCCGAACGCCGTACGCGCATCGATGGCGGATTGTTCGCTCTGGCGGTCTTCCAGTCCGACCAGCGCATCGAGCTGCGCCATCCATTTGCGCTGCTCGGGCAGCAGTTCCTGCGTCAGCACCGAATAGGCCTGGTCCACCTGCGAGGCTTGCGCCAGCCGGGTTGCCCTGGCCATCAGCGGCAGCGCAGCGGTTTCGATCCGCTTCAGGTCGAGCAGCAAGGCTTTTTCGGCCGCCACGCCGGTGGGCACAGGGTCGGCGCCGATCGATTGCAGCCGCTTTTCGGCGTCGGCATAGCGCCGCGTCTCGTGCTCGATGCGGTTCGCTTCTTCCTGCAGTTGTTGTACCGTGCCGCCCAGCGCCAGGTTGCGCAGCGCGATCAGGCGCTCGAACACGCTGGTGCGCATGGTCGTCGCCAGTTTGACCTTGACGTTGTTGACGCTGGTGATCTGGTCCAACCGCTGCTGGAATTGTGACATCTGTCGCAGCGCCAGCGTGGTCGCGCACACCAGCAACAGCAGCACGATCGCAAATCCCAGTTTTAATCGGGTGCCTGTTTTCAGGTCTGAAATTTTCATTGTCTCCTCCTCGTGGATGCGACGCTTAGCCGGCGTCGGCGGTCAGGCCGGCTGCTTCGATGCCGGCCACGGCGCAAGCCTCGTCGCCTGGCGGCTGGTCGCCGCTGACGCCGACCGCGCCGATGATGTGACCGGCCGCGTCGCGCACCAGCACGCCGCCGGGCACCGGGATCACGCGGCCGCCGGACGCATCGGACAGTGCCGCGACGAAGCTGGGGTGGGTTTCGGCGCGCCTGGCCAGCTCGCGGCTGCCGCTGCCCATGCCGAGCGGACCCCATGCCTTGCCGAGCGCGATTTGCGGACGCAGGATGCCGGATGCGTCCTCCCGCTGCAGCGCGACCAGGTGGCCGCCCGCGTCCAGCACGGCGACGGTCAGCGGTTTGAAATGGTTGGCGCGGCCGTGCCGCAGCGCGGTGGCGACGATGGTGTTGGCTTGTTCAAGGGTGATGCCGTTCATGTTTGCTCCTGCTGTCAGTAAGGGAAGTTAAGGGAAGTGCTCAGGCCACGGGGCCGGAAAAACTCAGCACGCGCCGGATCTCGCGCCGCGCGAAACGCCATTGGCCGTCGGCGTCCAGGCGGAAGCGGTCGGCAACGTCGTTGACGCGTACCTGCATCGCCGCTTCGTCGGACACGTGTTCATAGGTGATCTGCACGATGGTGGACGCCAGTTCGGCCGGAGAAAGCCGCTCGATGTGCAGGTTGGACCAGGCGTGGCGCGTCATGCGCTTGCCGCCCTGGAAACGCTGGCGGCAAAAATCGGCGATGGCGACGGCGCCGTCGAGTTCCACCCCGGCCATGGCGAGGCAACCCTGTTCCAAAAAGAGTTCGGCCAGCGCCTGCGCATCCTGCCGGTCGGCGTGCAGCGCGAATTGGTTGAGCAGGTGCTCGACCGCTTGTTGTTCCGTGTTCATGCAGTTTCCTCCTTGTGTGTCGGTATCAATCTTGTTTTATGCAAGCCCGTGTTCTATAGTCACTAGGTTAATGCGATTGGTAAAGTCACCTAGTCACTTAGTTATTCTATACACGAAATGGTCAAAAAGGGATATTCATGGCAAAAAATCCTGAGCAGTCAGGCGATGTGTCGTTCAAGCGGGTCGACCGCGACACGGTGGCGGGGCAGATTTTCGAAGATTTGCGGCTTAATATTTTCAACGGCACGCTGGCGCGTGGCGCCAAGTTGCCGACTGAAAAAGATTTGGCGGAACAGTACGGCGTCAGTGGCGCCACCATCCGCGAAGCCATCCGCGCGCTGAGCGCGATGCAACTGGTGAAGGTGCGCCACGGCAGTGGCGCCTATGTCACCGCCGACGCGGCCAGCCTGGTGGCGATGTCGCTCGATTCGATGATCCAGATCGAGCGCATCGGCGTGCCGGACGTGATGGGGATACTGGGTGTGCTGAACACCTACGCGGTGGAGCTGGCCGCCACCCGCGCCACCAGCGAAGATATCGCGCAGCTGCGCGCATCGATCGAGCGCCTGGCCGTGGCCGGGGACGTCGAGGGCAGGGTGGACGGGCTGTCATCGTTCCTGAACGGCATGGCGGCGGCTTCGCACCACCCGCTGCTGATTGCGATGTGCAAATTCCTGGCGGGCTTGCAGATCCAGCTGGCGCTGGAATTGTCGGGCGGGGATATGGCGACCTGGCAGCGTACCGCCGGCCCGCTGAACACGCTGCGAGCGCGCCTGGTCGATGCGATCGAGGCCGGCGACGCCGCCCAGGCGCGCGACCTGTCGCGCGAGTTCCACGACCATGCGCAAGTGCTCATCATGGGCTTGCCGAATGCCGACGCGGCGCGTGTCGGCGACCCGAAGCTGTCGGATCTGCTGTCGACGCTGATGCGCCGGTCGGCGGCCTAGCTCGCCAATGAGGCGGGCCAGGGCGCGTCCTGCAACGCGCCCTGGCTGGCGGCCAAGGCGTCAAGCTTTAACTTCGCAGGGGCAAAATACCGTCAGGCCGGGCGCGCGCCGGTGCGGATGATCGTGCCGACGTGCTCGCCGCGCAGCGCGGCGGTGAGCCGGCCCGGCACGAGTCCATTGATGATCTGCACCCGCTCCAGGTGGCGCGCGTTCGCCATGACCTCGATCAGGACCGGGTCGAACGGCAGCGTGCCCCGGTGGTTGGCGAGGTCGGCGGCGCTGGTTTCGCGCAGCAATTGCGCCTGTTCGCCACCGGGGCCGCTGGGGTCGCTGTCGTAGACGCCGTCGACGTCTTCGACGATCGTCAGGCCGGCCGCTCCGAGCGCGTCGGCGAGCAGGAATGCCCCCGTGTCGGCGCGGTGCGTCGGGATGCGCGAATTCGGGAATTCGTGGTGGTGATACGGAGGGAAGGCGCTGCCGACGACGGCGCGTGCCGCCGACAGGTGGATCGCGAGCTGGCTCGCGAGAGTCGGGTGTTCGACATACGAAACGCCTTCCGGCGCCAGTAGCGATGCAAGCATGTGGCCGTTCTGGCCGGCTTCGCTGGCCGCGAGCGGGGCGAGCGAGCCGACCGGCAGGCCGAGGTCGAGGCCGACGCTGTACAGGTGGCGGGCGCGGATGCCGGCGCCGGTCAGGATCAGCAGGCGGTGCTCGGGCAGGATCTTGCGGATTTCTTCGACGATCGGCAGGATCGCGTCGCGGCCCCGGTCCATGATGGAGCGGCCGCCGATCTTGACGACTTGCAGCCAGGGCAGCAGCCGGATCGGGCGGATGCCCGCGACCGGGCTGGTGAGATCGCTGTCGAGCAGGGTCTGGCGCGCCAGCGGAGAGGCGACGTGTTTGATGTTGCTGTTCGGGTCGGTCATGAGGGGCTCTCCTAGCTCGCGGTGATGATGGTGCCGACATGCTCGCCGGCGAGTGCTCGGGTCAGGTTGCCGGGCACGAGGCCGTTGATGATTTGCACCTGGTGGACGTGGCGCGCCGACGCCAGCAGGTCGAGCACCGGGAATTCGAGGATCGAGTCCTGCAAGCCCTTGGCCTTCATCTCGGCCACCGAAATTTTCGGGATCAAGGTCGCGCCCTTGGCTGTTTTCGGGTTGTCGGTGTACAGGCCGTCTTCGTCTTTTACGTAAATCATCGCCTTGCAGCCGAACTGCTCGGCCACGAGGAAGCAGCCGGCGTCGGTGCGGTAGGGGGGAATCACGCTGTTGGCGGCCGGGCGTATCCACAATTTATAGGGCGGCATGCCGCTGAAGACGACGGCGTGCACTTCGGCCAGGAACAGCGGCACGGCCGACAATCCCGCATTGTCGACGGCAGAGATGCCGTGCTTGGCGAGCAATTGTCCCAGCATGGCGGCGTTCTGGTCGGCGACCGAGGCGCCCAGTTGCGTCAGCACGCCGGCCGGCAGGCCGAGTCCGGCGGCGATCGAATACAGGTGCCTGGCGCGGGTGCCGGCGCCGGTCCCGATCAGCAGCTTGTGGTTCTTGCGCACGGCGACGATTTCATCGACCAGCGGGTAGACGGCCGCGCGGCCACGGTCGATGACGCTCTGGCCACCGATCTTGATGACCGTCGCGTCGGGCAGAATACGAAAATCCGGCGCCCCTTCCGCCGCCGTCAGAAGCTCAGCGTCGCTCAACGATCGCTGCATGAGGAGCGTTTCAAGCTCCGCCGTCGTATTGGCCATGGTGCCTCCCTGTCGTTTAGGTGGTAAGCAGAATAGTACGTTTCGACAGACCCATCAATCGTTTATCGAAATTGTCTTTTGCCGGCAACGCGGCGCATGCCGCGGCAGGGCGGAGCGGGCCGCGGCTTACGGGGATTTTTCGCGCCACTGGCCGGCGCCCAGCAGGATCAACTGCAACTGGCGCACGAAATTCTCTTCCATTTCGTGTTCCAGCAGCGGCTGGCCGGGTGGCAAATCGAGGATGTCGGTGGCCGCCGCCAGCATCGTCATCACCACCAGGCCGCACACCATTTGCAGGCTGACGGTCGGCATGTCCCGGTACAGGCCGTGCCTGCGCACGTCCTGCGCCATCTCGTTGGTGAAGTGGGTGACGTCGTTGCGGATCGCCAGGCGCAGGATGCGGCTGCCGCCCGAGCGCTCGGTCGAAATGAACTGGAATTGCAGCCGGTTCGCTTTCACGTAATCGAGGTAGACCCGCACCGAGCGGCGCAGGATGGTGCCTTGCGACAGTTCGAGCTGGCGCGCATCGCGCAGCAGGCGGCGCAGCGTGATGCCCATCTCTTCCACCAGTTCCAGGCCCAGTTCATCGGTATTGCGGAAGTGGCGGTAAAACGCGTTCGGCACCACGCCCGCCTGGCGCGCGATTTCTCGCAGCGACAGGCTTGTAAAACTGCGGCCTTCGTCCATCAGCGTCAGCGCCGCGTTCAGCAGCGCCTTGCGCGTGCCCGTCTTGCGCTCGGGCCGGCCGGCGGCGTCCGCTATAGATACATCGTTGTCGGGTTCGTTCATGTAATTTCATGTGTACGCTTGTGCGCTCATTTTACACCGCATGCGGCTGGCTGCGGCCAAGTGATTACAGTGGAGCTTTATCGTAAAAGGTGAGGATGCCTTCTAATTCGGACGCTTTTTGTTGACTGGATGTGTACGAGTGTACACACTCTGCCCATTCCACCTCGACGGAGCACTTGATGACAACGATACGCACAGTACTTTCCCGCCTGGCCGACATGTTCGCTTATCCCTTGCGCCATTCGCATTACGTCGAGCTGGTCAATCCCTTGTGGACCCGGCACGCGCTGATGGCGCGGGTCGTTGGCGTCTGGGACGAGACGGCCGACTGCCGCACGCTGACGCTGCGGCCTGGTTCCGGCTGGCGCGCGCACCGGGCCGGCCAGTTCGTGCGGCTGGGCGTGCCGATTGCCGGCATGCGCCATATCCGTACCTATTCGATTTCGTCGGCGCCGGCGCGCGGCGACGGCTGCATCACCGTGACGGTGAAGGCGACGCCGGAAGGCCGCGTGTCGCAGCACCTGGTGCGGCAAGTGCGGCCGGGGGATTACCTGCCGCTGGGCGAGCCGCAAGGAGAGTTCGTGCTGCCCGACGCGATGCCGGTACACCCGCTGTTCATCACCGGCGGCAGCGGCATCACGCCGGTGATGAGCATGCTGCGCAACTACGTCGGCGAATACGAAATCATCCCCGATGTCGCGCACCTGCACTACGCGCCGCAAGCCCGCGACGTCATTTTCGGCGCCGAACTGGACGCGCTGGCGCAAGATCAACCGCACTACCGGTTGACGCGGCATTACACCCGCGCTGCGGACGGCCGTTTTAATGCGGCCCAGCTGGAGGCTGCCTGCGCCGACTGGCGCGAGCGGGAAGTGTGGGCTTGCGGCCCGGCCAGCCTGCTCGACGCCGTCGAGGCGCACTGGCGCGCCGCCGGCCTGTCGCACCGGCTGCACGTGGAACGTTTCCGGGCGCCGCTCACGATGATCCCGTCCGCGGCGACAGAAGGGAAAATCGTCTTCGCCGGCAGCGGCGTCGAGGCGCGTTCCGACGGCATTGTGAATCTGCTGCGCATCGCCGAGGATGCCGGCCTGAATCCGCCGCACGGCTGCCGCATGGGCATCTGCCACGGTTGCGACACCACATTGGTGCGCGGTTGCGTGCGCGACTTGCGCAGCGGCGAACTGATTAACGAGCCGGGCGACACGGTGCAGGTCTGCGTCTGCAGCGCCGTCGGCGATGTCGAACTCGCGCTGTGATCCGCGTCCCCATTGAATAAAAAATGTCCATCAACAGGAAAATGCCATGCCGATACCATCCCACTTGAGTGCCGCCGACATCGCCGCCTTCGGCCGAGAAATTGAAGCGATCCGCAACGAAGTCATGTCCAGCCGGGGCGAGCGCGATGCGCGCTATATTTATCGCTTGCTGAAGGTGCAGCGCAGCCTGGCGCTGGGCGGGCGCCTGGCGATCTACGCCAGTCTGGCCTTGTTGCCGCAATGGAGTCACGCGCTGGCGAGCTGGTCCACGTTCTGGCCGGTGCTGGCGCTGGGCGTGCTGATGCTGGCCTGCGCCAAGATCCTGGAAAACATGGAGATCGGCCATAACGTCTCGCACGCGCAATGGGACTGGCTGCGCGACCCGGCGATCCAGTCCGGCAGCTGGGAGTGGGACCACGTCTGCCCATCGGACCAGTGGAAGCACGCCCACAACGTCAAGCATCACACCTGGACCAATGTGCTGGGCAAGGATGCGGATGTCGGCGGCTACGGCTTGCTGCGCCTGTTTTCCGTGCAGCGCTGGAAGCCGTTCAACCTCGGCAACCCGGTGTATGCCGTGCTGCTGGCGCTGCTGTTCGAATGGGGCATCGCGATCCAGGAACTGGAGCTGGGCAAGATATTGTCCGGGCGCCGTAGCCTGGCCGACATCCGGCCGATGTGGCTGCGCACGCGCGCGAAAATGCTGCGCCAGATCCGCAAGGATTACCTGCTGTTCCCGCTGCTGGCCGGGCCGTTTTTCCTGTACGTGGCGCTCGCCAACGCGGCGGCCGGCATGCTGCGCAACCTGTGGACTTTCCTGATCATTTTTTGCGGCCACTTCCCGCTGGGCGTGCACATTTTTACGAAGGAAGAAGTGGAAAACGAGACGCGCGCGCACTGGTATCTGCGGCAGTTGCTGGGTTCCTGCAATATCGGCGGCGGCCGGCTGTTCCACGTCATGAGCGGCAACCTGAGCCACCAGATCGAGCACCACCTGTTCCCGGACATGCCGAGCAACCGCTATCCGGAAGTGGCGCCGCGCGTGCGCGCCCTGTGCGCGCGCTACCGGCTGCCCTACAATACCGGCTCGCTGACGCGCCAGTTTGGCACCACGACCCTGCGCATCTTGCGCATGAGCCTGCCGGGACACAGCCGCCTGCTCGACGGCGCCGTGCCGGCCGTCGTGAAATAATTGGTGCGATCTGAAAGGGGGGGGCGGACGGTAATGCCGTTAAGTTAAGCCCGCAGGCAGTAGATCTGTCATTCCCGCGCAGGCGGGAATCCCATTGTTCTGCGCCGTTCGGGACGCCCGATGGAGTTCCCGCCTTCACGGGAACGACAGCTTAACGGCATTCGCCACGGACGGCGGCGTTGTCATTCCAGGGCGGATCGGTTAAAATCCAGCCTTCAGGGAAATGCGCTGCGACGGAAAAAAACCGCCAGCTTCCGCCACGAATTCAAAGCAACTCAAGTGCTCGCAATAAGATCCAGCCCTTCGATGGCTGGATTTTTTTTTGCCTGTGCAATTTATCATTTTTGCAAATGACACTGGAACATCTCGTCTATATCGGCCTGGCCTGCCTGGTCCTGGTTTTCATCGTTGTTTTCCTCATCATCCGGAAAAGGAAGTCGGCGTTTCAGTACATCCATACGCCATTGATGACGCAAAACGAGATCGAATTTTTTTCGCGCCTGCAGCGCGCGGTGCCGGACCTGTTCATCTTCCCGCAAGTATCGATGGGCGCGCTGATCAAGCCGAACATGCCGAGGAAATCGAAGGATTACTGGCCGGCGCTGGCGCGGGTGAATCAAAAGCGGATCGACTACACGATCTGCAATACCGACATGGAGCTGATCTGCCTGGTCGAACTCGACGACCGGACCCATGACAAGGCCGCCGATGCGCTGCGCGATGCTTATCTCGATAGCGCCGGCATCCCGACGCTGCGCTGGGAATCGAAGAAAAAGCCGGGCATCCCTGAAATCCAGGCGGCCATTCATGCCTGCATGGAAGCGGAGTAGGGCAGGCTGAATCGCGCCGACACGCGTTCCGTCAGGTGCGCTGGTCCGGCTGCGCCGCCTCGTGTGGTGCCACCAGTAAATGGCGGTGCCGGTTGCCATGCGCCAGCACGCGCATCATGACGTACCACGGCACCTGCGCGCGCGTCATGTGCGCAACGGCCAGGTCGCGCCTGCCGGCAAGATTCAGGCGCACGCCCTCATCGACAGCCAGCGCTGTTTTCCAGTCGCGTCGCAGGTTGTTCAATGCCCTATCCATATCCGATCCTGTGATGGCGCGGCCGTGGAACGGCCATGCCCCCGGCTGGTGCGGCCGGCATGGCGGCATGGATGATCCCGGCCAGGCGCGGGGGCTGGCGCTTGCAAGTCTTCATAAGGTTTCCTGTCAAGCATGGCAGCTGCGCAAGGGCAGCTTCAATGTGTGCTCACGGGACAGGGTGGGCGTAGACCGGTCGGCAGGCGATGCGCGATTGTGAGGCGCAAAGTGTGTAACTTGCAGCTTAGCATCTAGCGAGCCAAACGGATATTGGCTTTTTCTATCGGTCCCGGCTGGATGATGTACTGGACAAAAAAAGCCCGCTTCGGAGAGCGGGCTAAATCCAATTCTTTTAAGGGAGCTGGAGGAGACAAGTGCATTATGCGGCATTTAATCCCATTATTCCAATTTTTTCTTTCCATACCGTATATTCGCCAAGCGAATATCAGTCTGAATGTCGCGCGCGACTGATTAGCTTCGGCGGCATCAGGCCCGCCCCGTCAACGGCTCTTCCATTCTTGTTTCCATCGATCGATATCATTTTGGATATCAAAATTGAAAAATAAGTCATTGGAAAGAAATCAACCGTCCCTCTAACATCAAGCCCGCAATCTGGACTGCGCGAACTTGGACCAGTAGTGCGCGACACCACTATTTTAAAAACAATGAGGAGACAAAAATGGGTAAACGAATCTTGACCATGCTGCCGCTGGCGCTCGCCATGACGCTGATCGGCAACGCCGCCCGCGCCGATGCCGGCCACGACGAGGAAGGTTTCCACGGCTACCTGCGCGCCGGCGCCGGCAGCAGCTCGACCCACGGGCCGCAGAACTGCTACGGCCTGGGCGGCAATACGATGAAGTACCGGCTCGGCAACGAATGCGATGCCTACTTCGAAGGCGGCTACACCAAGGAATTCGCCAAGACACCGGATGGCGTCAGCTTCGTCGGCACGATCTGGGTCAACGAATACAATTCCGGCTCCGATTTCGGCGACGCCAAACTGGGACTGGCCAAGGCCTATGTCGAGGCAAAGAATATCGATTTCCTCCAGGGCGGCGTAGCCTGGATCGGCAAGCGTTATTACTATCGTCCCGATATCCACATGCTGGACCTGCAATACATCAACCTGAACGGCACCGGCGGCGGCATCGACGGCATCAAGGCCGGCCCGGGCAAGATCAGCTATGCCATTTTCAAGGATAACGACAGCACCACCATCGATCCGAAAACCGGCCTGGCCAGCAAGACCAGCGCGGCGCTGCGCCAGAACGTGCTCTACGAAGGCTTGCCGGTCAACCCGGGCGGCACGCTCGATATCGCCGCGTCCATCATCACGGCGCAAGGCAAGGGCATGCACGACGGCTGGCAACTGACGGTATTGCATAAACAGGACAAGGTGCTCGGCGGCGGCAATACCTTCGGCGTGCAATACGGCGTGGGACCGGGCACCGGCATCGGCGTCGGCAACGACCGCATCGGTGCCTCCGGCAGCACCATGCTTGGATCGGACGTGACGCGCGCGCGTATCTTCAACGATCTGGTCGTGCAGGCCACGCCGGAATTCAGCATGGAATTCGTCGCATTAGCCCAGCGCGACAAGTCGGACGCCGGCGGATCGAGCAACTGGACCACGCTCGGCGCGCGCCCTGTCTATGCGCTGTCCGAACATTTCAAATTGCAACTGGAAGTGGGCACGCACCGCGTGACGCAGCCGAACGGCGGCGAAGCACTGCGCCTGACGACGGTCACGTTCGCGCCGACCATTTCGGCCGGCAAGGGATACTGGGCGCGTCCTGAACTGCGTGCCTTCGTCACCTACGGCAAGTGGAACGACCCGGCTCGCGGAGCGCTGAACGCCAACAACAACGCCGGTCCGGCCTTCGGCACGGCCACCAACGGCACCTCGGCCGGCTTGCAGGTCGAAGCCTGGTTCTGATGTAGTGCAAGGCGCCGGCCGCCAGGCTGAGCGCGCATGCCGGGGCCAGTGCGCTCCGGCATATTCTTTTCGAGCAGTGCTGCATGCCTGAGGCATCGCAGCCTGTCGCCCATTGGCAATGCATACGGCAAGGATGCTGCCTTGCGTGCGTCCTTTCTATTGCCAAAGCATTCAAAAAAGACTCATTCGCAATTATACAATTTTACTATTATTGCAAATTTTTTGAAAGAATATATGAGAAATTTAAGGACAAGTATCCGCTTTGGCCTGGGTTTCGGCCTGGTGTTGAGCTTGATGTGTTTTGTGTCCTGCATCGGCATTTGGCGATTGCAGGCGGTTGCGGAAGCGATCGATCAAATGGTGCGCATGCCGATCGTCAAGGAGCAGTTGATTACCGACCTGTATTTGAATATTTCGAATTCCGTCACCAGGACCACCGCGATTTCAAAGAGTTCGGACCCCAGCCTGGGGAATTACTTTGAACCGGTTTCCATTGAATCGATGGAAAAGGAATTGATTCTTCGGAAAAAAATTGCCGCCTTGCTCAGAAGCGATGCCGAAAAAGAGTTGTTCCGTAAAATGCTGGTGGTCGGCGATGAATACCGCGCATTGGGCGGTGAGCTTCGCAAGCTGAGAAGCGAGGGCAAGCTGTTTCAGGCGAGAACGGCTTTTGAGAAAACCTATATTCCACTGGCCGCAACCTATGTCGATCATGTCCAAAAGCTGGTCTTGCTGCAGCGGGAAAGCATTGCTTCGACCGCATCCGGCATCGACGGGATCTATACATCCGGCAAACTGCTGCTGATTTCGTTCAGCGTGCTGGCCCTGATCGTCAGCCTGTCGTGCGCCTGGCTGATGACGCGCAGCTTGCTGAGACAACTTGGCGGCGAGCCTTATCATGCGGTCCGGGTCGCCGAACGCATCGCGGCGGGGGATTTGACGGGGCCGATCGATATCGAATCCGATGACATGTCCAGCCTGATGTACGCGCTTAAAAACATGCGCGACAGCCTGGCCAACATCGTCCAGGAAGTCCGCACCGGCACCGATGCGATTTCCAGTTCGTCTTCCAGCAATGCGGCCGGCCACGTCGAAATTTTCTCGCGCACCGAACTGCAAGCAAAACACCTGGAAAAAACAGCCCAGTCGATGAACCGGCTCACTTCCGCGGTCAAGGAAAATACGGTCAATGCATGCCATGCAAACCAGCTGTCCATCGCCGCGGCGAATACGGCTCACCAGGGCGGCATTGTCGTGGATAAGGTGGCCAGTAATATGAATTTTATTAAGGATTCTTCCAGAAAGATTGAAGAAATTACCGGCATGATTAACGGCATCGCATTCCAGACCAATATACTGGCCTTGAATGCCGCGGTGGAAGCGGCGCGGGCGGGCGATTCCGGACGCGGTTTCGCCGTGGTCGCTTCAGAAGTCGGCAACCTGTCGCAACGTTCCGCCAGCGCGGCGAAAGAAATCAACCAGTTGATTGCCGAAACCATCGCCAGCATCAATGCCGGTGCGCTGGAAGTGAAAAATGCGGCGGCAACGATGACGGAGATTGTCGCGGGAGTCAAGCAGCTTGCCGATATCATGGCCAACATCATGCAGGCAAGCCAGCAGCAAAGCGTCAGTATCGAGCAGATGAACAAAACGATTTCTCAAATCGACCATTCGACCAAAAAGAATTCCGCCCTGGTCGCGCAGGGGGCGGCGGCGGCGGAATCCTTGCAACAGCAGACATCCAGCCTGGTCGATCTCGTCAGCGTATTCAGGATCAATAGCATCGAATATGCGTGACATGCGGTGCATGGGATAACTACCCATCAAGGTAAGAAAAGAAGCCTGTTTTCGTACATTGAAATGAATAGATCGACAATCAAGTACGCAAGTACGTAGTTGACTATAGCGAAGAGGAGAAGGCCGAATACCACCTGAAACAGGACCAGCCAGCTGTTGCAAGCGCGCCAGCTGGCATGAACCTTGGCCCGAAAACTTGGTGAGAAAAGATATCTCCAGCCAAGTCCCCACCGAAACAGGACATCAAGCACTTCCAGCGGATTGCCTCCGATGTCGATCATCCCTTGTACCTAACGTATTAATTCAGCCGCGCCATCGGCGTCGGCTGCAATGCCGGGTTGCGCCGTGCCGCTTTTTCGCAAGCGGCACGCCATGCGTGCTACAACGATAGCACTTGGCCAAAACCGGAGCGACTCCAGGTAAAGGCGACTGCACTTCATGACCAATATACCCAGCTGTTTAGTTCCGTGCAATCATATTCCCCGCCGCAGCTGGCCTTTATTTCGAGCTAATTCACTGTTTAATTGTCAGCGCGCCGACCGGCCGCCATGTGCACAGTGTCGTACAGAGCTGGCGCGGGCCTGGAAAGGCATAGGGGAGCAGGGGGGCTTCCGGGCATTTCTCTTTTTTCTCTCGTTTGAAGCGTTTTGCCCCGTATGTTTTTAAAAAAGAGTGAAAACGAGTGTAAATGAGAGTAAACGAGAGAAATGCTCGGAAGTAAGGCACCCTACATATATGGCGAGCAGGATGCGGCGGATCGACGAAACGCGCAGCAAGATCGCGCCTGCCCATCCCGCCAGCGCTGGACACCACGCTTGCCGTCATGGCAGCGCAGCTCTGTCCGCACGCCTGCGGAACGAATCCGCACGGCGCCAGCGGCAGGAAGAGCAATTTAGTGGGGGACTGGACATGGCGGCATCCGGCGCCGTCCGCTGTTGCGGACCTTGCGCGGAGCCTGGATGGATGTGCTGAAACCGGAAACTGGAGCGGACCGGCGAGCGGCCGCGCCAGCAAGTGCCTTACTTGTTCTTGTTGTAGACGTCGACGAATACGGCGGCCAGCAGCACCAGTCCCTTGATCACCTGCTGGTAATCGATGCCGATGCCCATGATGGACATGCCGTTGTTCATCACGCCCATGACGAAGGCGCCGATCACCGCGCCCATCACTTTGCCGACGCCACCCGAGGCCGACGCACCGCCGATGAAGCAGGCCGCGATCACGTCCAGTTCAAAGCCGTTACCCGCTTTCGGCGTGGCCGTGTTCAAGCGCGCCGCGAAGATCAGGCCGGCCAGCGCTGCCAACACTCCCATGTTGACGAAGGTGGCGAAGGTCACGCGCTCGGTCTTGATGCCCGACAGGCGGCTGGCCTTTTCGTTGCCGCCGACGGCATACACGCGGCGTCCGATCACGGTGCGGTTGGCAATGAAGGTATAGGCCACGATCAGCAGCGCCATCACGATCAGGACGTTCGGCATGCCCTTGTAGGAGGCCAGCAGGTAGCTGAAGTAGACCACGACACCGGCCAGCAGCGCATTTCTCACCAGGAAAAACGCCAGCGGTTCATCGCTCATGCCGCTGCCGGACTGGCGGGCGCGGGCGCGCAGCTTGACGTAGATTAGCGCACAGGCCGCGGCCACGCCCAGCAGCAGCGACGTCAGGCGCAAGTCACTCATGCCGAAGGCGTCGGGGATGAAGCCGGAACTGAGGCGCTGGAATCCTTCTGGGAAGGGACCGACCGACTGGCCTTGCAGCAGCGCCAGCGTCAAGCCCTTGAACACCAGCATGCCGGCCAGTGTGACGATGAACGATGGAATCCTGACGTAGGCGACAAAATATCCCTGCGCCGCGCCGATCACGCCGCCCATCACCAGGCATATCAGGCTGGCGGCGACATAATTGAAATCGTAGTTGACGATCAGCACGGCGGCCAGCGCACCGATGAAGCCGACCACGGAGCCGACCGACAGGTCGATGTGGCCGGCCACGATCACCATCAGCATGCCCAGCGCCATGATGACGACGTAGCTGTTTTGCAGCAGCAGGTTGGTGATGTTCAGCGGCTGCATCAGCGTGCCGTCGGTGGTGTACTGGAAGAAGGCCATGATGGCCACCAGCGAGAACAGCATGCCGTAATCTCGCAGGTTGTTCTTGATGAAACCGAGCGCCGTCTTGCGCTCGGCGCCGGCGTTCTTCAGCGCGGCCGTGGTGGCGGCGCTGGCCAGTTCGCCGGCCACGCCGGCGTCGATTTGCTTACCCATGTTGCTTGTCTCCGTTTAATACGATGGCGCGCATGATTTTTTCCTGCGTCGCCTCGGCCGCGCTGAATTCTCCGACGCAGCTGCCTTCGTTGATGACTACGATGCGGTCGCACATGCCGAGCAGTTCCGGCATTTCCGACGAAATCATGATGATGCTTTTACCTTCGGCCACCAGCTGGTTGATGATGGTGTAGATCTCGAACTTGGCACCGACGTCGATGCCGCGGCTCGGTTCGTCGAGGATCAGCACGTCGGGATTGGAAAACAGCCATTTTGCCAATACGACTTTTTGCTGGTTGCCGCCCGACAGGTTGACCACTTGCTGATAAACGTCGGCGCAGCGGATGCGCAGCTTCTTGCGGAAATCCTCGGCCACCTGGTATTCGCGCGTCTCGTCGATCACCTTGTGGCGCGCCACGCCGTCCAGGTTGGCGAGACTGGTGTTGCGCTTGATGTCGTCCTGCAGCACCAAACCAAGCGCCTTGCGGTCCTCGGTGACGTAGGCGATGCCGTGCGCGATCGCCTTTTGCACGGTGCTGACGTCGATCGGGCGCCCGTCCTTCAACACCTGTCCGCTGATATTCTGGCCGTACGAGCGGCCGAAGATGCTCATCGCCAGCTCGGTGCGCCCGGCGCCCATCAGGCCGGCGATACCGAGCACTTCTCCCTTGCGCACTTGCAGGTCGATGCCCTTGATGACCTGGCGCTGCGCGTGTTCCGGGTGGTGCACGCGCCAGCCGCGCACTTCGAAGCAGGTGGCGCCGATCTGCGGCGTGCGGCGCGGATAGCGCTCGGCCATGTCGCGCCCGACCATGTGGCGGATGATGCGGTCTTCGCTGATGGGCGCGGCGCGGCAATCCAGACTGTCGACCGTTTTGCCATCCCGGATGACTGTTATCGTGTCAGCCACCTTCGAGATTTCGTTGAGCTTGTGCGAGATCAGGATCGAGGCGATGCCTTGCTGTTTCAGTTCGAGCAGCAGCGCGAGCAGGGCGTTGCTGTCGCTCTCGTTCAGGCTGGCCGTGGGTTCGTCGAGGATCAGCAATTTGACCTGCTTCGACAGCGCCTTGGCGATTTCAATCAGTTGCTGCTTGCCGACGCCGAGCCGGTTGACGGGCGTGTCCGGCGCTTCGTTCAGGCCGACCTTGCGCAGCAGTTCGCGCGTCTTTTCGTGCGCGGTGTGCCAGTCGATCACGCCATGCCGGCTCGGTTCGTTGCCGAGAAAAATATTCTCGGCGATCGACAGCAGCGGCACCAGCGCCAGTTCCTGGTGGATGATGATGATGCCGGCGTGCTCGCTGTCGGCGATGCCGCCAAAGGCGCGCGTCTGCCCTTGGTAGACGATGTCGCCGCTGTAACTGCCGTGCGGGTAGACGCCGCTCAGTACCTTCATCAGCGTCGACTTGCCGGCGCCGTTTTCTCCGACGATGGCGTGGATCTCGCCGTCTCGTACTTGCAGGTTGACGTGGTCGAGCGCGACCACGCCCGGAAAGGTCTTACGTATCCCGCGCATTTCCAGGATGATGTTCGTCATATTTACCTTCAGACTGTCCCTAATGTCGTTTAATTAAGGCCATAGACCGTAGAATTGTCATTCTTCCCATTGGGAGAAATGACTTCCCGCGCAGGCGGGAATCCAATTTGTGTCCCGGGTGATGCAAAAAAATGAGATTCCCGCCTGCGCGGGAATGACAAATTTGGCGCTAACTTACTTGAACTGCGACTCGGTGTAGTAGCCGCTGCCGCTGACCAGCACCTGTTTCCAGTTGCTGACATCGACGCTGACCGGTTTCAGCAGGTAAGACGGCACCACCTTGACGCCATTGTTATAGGTCTTGGTATCGTTGATCGGCGGCGTCTTGCCGCTCAGGACGGCGTCGACCATGCCGACGGTGACCTTCGCCAGTTCGCGCGTATCCTTGAAGACGGTCGAGCGCTGCTCGCCGCGCAGGATCGATTTGACGGACGCCACTTCGGCATCCTGGCCCGTCACGACCGGCATCGGCTGCTTCGGCGTGCCGTAGCCGACGCCTTTCAAGGAAGACAGGATGCCGATGCTCAAGCCGTCGTACGGCGACAGCACGGCGTCGACGCGGGCATTGCCGTAGTTGGCGCTGAGCAGGTTGTCCATGCGCGCCTGCGCGACGGCGCCATCCCAGCGCAGCGTGGCGACCTTCTCCATGCCGACCTGCTTGCTGCGCACCACCAGCTTGCCCTTGTCGATATACGGTTTCAGTACCGACATCGCGCCGTTGTAGAAGAAGAAGGCATTGTTGTCGTCGGACGAGCCGCCGAACAGTTCGATGTTGAACGGACCCTTGCCTTCCTTCAGATTCAGCGCCGACTCGATGTACTGCGCCTGCAGCACGCCGACCTGGAAATTGTCGAAGGTCGCATAGTAATCGACGTTTTTCGAATTGCGGATCAGGCGGTCATAGGCGATCACCTTGACGCCCTTGTCGGCCGCCTTTTGCAGCGCGCCGGCCAGCGTGGTGCCGTCGATGGCGGCGATGACGAGCACCTTGGCGCCCTTGGTGATCATGTTTTCGATCTGCGCCAACTGGTTCGGGATGTCGTCTTCGGCGTATTGCAGGTCGGGCTTATAACCCTTTTCCTTGAATACCTTGACCATGTTGTCGCCGTCGGCGATCCAGCGCGCCGACGATTTGGTCGGCATCGAGATACCAATCAAACCTTTTTCCTGCGCGGCGGCGTGGGCGGCGGCCCCCAGGGCGCCCACGGTCAGCAGGGCGGCGGTCAGTGTCTTCATTTTCATTCCAGATCTCCAGATGCTTATAGTTATCGGAGCCGTGCGCGGCGATGCGCACGGCTGGTCGCGCTGGCGGCGATGTGATGCAAGCGTCGATGAGAGGATGATAAATTGTTCAGTAAACATTGCTAATGACTTTTTCCGCTTGAATGATATCAAAAACGGTATCGCAAGCGCAAAAGGCATCACGGGTTGACGATGCCTGCCGCCACCTGAAGCGGCCCGGCAGCGGCACGCCGCCGGGTTTTATAGCAGCGACTGCACCGACAGGTGGTTGCCGCACAGCGCGCCGTCGTAGCCGGGCAGGCCGGCCAGCGTGGTTTTGAAGGCGTCGCTGGCCATCACGCCCAGCGTGGCCGCCACCACGGGAGAGGAGGGCGCGCTGTGGGCGCAGGCAAAGAAATACTGTTCGCGCACCACGGGAACGAAATCGAGGTCGAAGCGGCGCGCGGCCGTCTCGACGCCGAAACTGGCGTCGGCCATGCCGCTGGCGACATAGGCGGCCACCGCCGCGTGCGTAAACTCCGCGCTTTCAAAACCGGTGATCGCATCCTGCCCGATACCTTCGCTGGCCAGCAGCAGTTCGAGCAGCAAGCGCGTGCCGGAGCCGCGCTGGCGGTTGACGAAGCGCACGCCGGGCCGCGCCAGGTCGGCCAGGGAGGCGATGCCCAGCGGATTGCCCTTGGCGACGAAAATGCCCTGCATTCTGTAGGCCAGGTGGATCAGCATGTGCTTGTCCGGGTTCAGCCACGACAAATACTTGGCGGCGGCCGCCTTTTCGAACGGGCCGACCGGCAGGTGAAAACCGGCGAGATCGCATTCGCCGCGCGCCAGCGCCGCCAGCGCCTCGGTGCTGCTGCGGTATTGCAGATCGACGACCGTGCCCTGCTGTTCCATCTGGCCGATCAGCGCGGCGACGGCAAAACCGTGCGAGGCGGTCAGGCGCAGCGCCGGCGCCGGGTCCGGCATCACGCTGGCCAATTCCTGTTGCAATTCCGACGCCAGGCTGTCGAGCATCGGCGACAGCCTGGCGCGTATCCGCTTGTCGGCCCAGATCAGTTTTTCGGCCAGCGGCGACAGGACCGTCCCCTGGCCGCGCGCCTTGACCACCAGCTCGACGCCGAATTGCGCATTGAAATCGCGCAACATGCCCCACGCGTGCCGGTACGACATGCCGCGCGCCGTGGCCGCCTGGCTGATGCTGCCCGTGTTGCGCACGGCCGTCAGCAGCGCCAGCAGCACCGGCAATGATGTCACCACGCCATCGGGCTGGCGCAAAACCCAGTCCGGTTCGATCTCTACTTTAAACATATGCAAAATCTTTCATATTGATTCGTTGATTTTACCGTGATAGCCTGCATTCATACAACGAATATTCAGCAACATATATGTTTTACAGAACATATCTTGCTCAACAATTCCACCCAATACGGAGACACCATGCAGCCACGCACCAACGAGCCAGCCGAGCAGGTCAGTTCCATCCTCGCCCGGAGCGACGGCAGCCAGGACCAGCTGTTGCCGGTCCTGCACGCCATCCAGGACACGATCGGATTCATTCCACCCGACAGCGTGACCGAGATCGCCAGCGCCTTCAACCTGTCGCGCGCCGAGGTGCATGGCGTGATCACGTTTTATCATTACTTCCGCAGCGCGCCGCCGGCCCGGCACGTGGTCCAGATCTGCCGCGCCGAGGCGTGCCAGAGCATGGGCGGCGACGCCTTGCTGGCGCACGCCGAACAGGCCACCGGCTGCAAGCTGCACACGCACGGCGACGGCGGAGAGCTGTCGCTGGAACCGGTCTACTGCCTCGGCCAGTGCGCCACCGCGCCGGCCATGATGATCAACGACGCGCTGTACGCGCGCGTCACGCCGGCCCGCTTCGACAAGCTGCTGGCCAAGGCCCTGGAGGCTGTATGAGTATCCGCATCTATATTCCCTTCGATTCCACCGCGCTGGCGCTGGGCGCCGACGACGTCGCCGCAGCGGTCACCGCTGAAGCGGCGCGCCGCGGCATCGAGATCGACATCGTCCGCAACGGCACGCGTGGCCTGCTGTGGCTCGAACCGCTGGTCGAAGTGGAGACGACGCTGGGACGCGTCGGCTTCGGCCCGGTCGATGCCGACGACGTCGCCGCGCTGTTCGACGCCGGTTTCCATGAAGGCAACTCCCGCCACCCGCTGGCGCTCGGCCTGGTCGAGCAGATTCCGTATTTCGCCAAGCAGAGCCGGCTGACCTTCGCCCGCGCCGGCGTGACCGACCCGCTGTCGCTGGCCGATTACGAGGCGCACGACGGCTACCGCGGCCTGCGCAACGTGATGGGCATGGAGCCGGCGGCCGTGGTCGCCGCCGTCACCGCGTCCGGCCTGCGCGGTCGCGGCGGCGCCGCCTTCCCGACCGGCATCAAGTGGAACACGGTATTGAAGGCGCCCGGCGCGCAGAAATACATCGTCTGCAACGCCGACGAAGGCGATTCCGGCACCTTCGCCGACCGCATCGTCATGGAAGCCGATCCCTTCATGCTGATCGAAGGGATGACCATCGCCGGTCTCGCCGTCGGCGCCACGCGCGGCTATATCTACGTGCGCAGCGAATATCCGCACGCGATCGCGAACCTGAACCACGCCATCGGCAGCGCCTACGAGGCCGGCTACCTGGGAGAAAACGTCATGGGCTGCGGGCGCCGCTTCGACCTCGAAGTGCGCAAGGGCGCCGGCGCCTACATCTGCGGGGAAGAGACGGCGCTGCTGGAAAGCATCGAGGGCAAGCGCGGCGTGGTGCGCGCAAAACCGCCGCTGCCTGCGCTGGCCGGCCTGTTCGGCCAGCCGACCGTCATCAACAACGTGCTGTCGCTGGCGGCCGTGCCGCTGATCATGGACAAGGGCCCCGCTTATTATCAGAACTATGGCATGGGCCGTTCGCGCGGCACGCTGCCGGTGCAACTGGCCGGCAACATCAAACATGGCGGCTTGATTGAGCTGGCCTTCGGCGTCACGCTGCGCGACATTCTGTACGAATACGGCGGCGGCAGCGCGTCGGGCCGGCCATTGAAGGCGGTGCAGGTCGGCGGCCCGCTCGGCGCCTATCTGCCGGAATCGCAGTGGGATACGCCGCTCGACTACGAAGCCTTCGCATCCCTGTGGGCCGTGCTCGGCCACGGCGGCATCGTCGCGCACGACGATTCGGCCGACATGGCGAAACTGGCGCGCTACGCGATGGAATTCTGCGCCGTCGAATCGTGCGGCAAATGCACGCCATGCCGCATCGGTTCCACGCGCGGCGTCGAAGTGATCGACAAGATCACCACAGGTACCGACCGTCCAAAACAGGTGATCCTGCTGCGCGAGCTGTGCGACACCATGCTGCATGGCTCGCTGTGCGCGATGGGCGGCATGACGCCGTACCCGGTGCTGTCGGCCCTGAACCACTTCCCGCAAGATTTCGGCCAGGTCGCCAACGACCAGCATGCCGCCTAGGAGAACAGAATGATCGAAACCATTATCAGCCGCGACTTCGGCACACCACCCAGCCTTGCCACCGAATTCGTGACCTTGCAGATCGACGGCCAGCGCGTGACCGTCGCCGCCGGCACCTCCGTGATGCGCGCCGCCGCCGAGAGCGGCGTCAACATCCCGAAACTGTGCGCCACCGACAGCCTGGAACCGTTCGGCTCCTGCCGCCTGTGCCTGGTCGAAATCGACGGCCGCCGCGGCTATCCCGCTTCCTGCACCACGCCGGTCGAAGAGGGCATGATCGTGCGCACCCAGTCGCCGAAACTGCAAGACCTGCGCAAGGGCGTGATGGAGCTATACATCTCCGACCACCCGCTCGACTGCCTGACCTGTCCCGCCAACGGCAATTGCGAATTGCAGGACATGGCCGGCGTGACGGGCTTGCGCGAAGTGCGCTACGGTTATGAAGGCGCGAACCATTTAAAATTGAAAAAGGATGAATCGAATCCGTACTTTACGTTCGATTCGTCGAAGTGCATCGTCTGCAACCGCTGCGTGCGCGCCTGCGAAGAAACGCAGGGGACGTTTGCGCTGACCATTTCCGGACGCGGTTTCGATTCGCGCGTGTCGGCCGGGCAGGACCAGTCGTTCATGGAATCGGAGTGCGTCTCGTGCGGCGCCTGCGTCGAAGCCTGCCCGACCGCGACCTTGCAGGAAAAATCGGTGATCTGGCTGGGCCAGGCCGAACACAAGGTCACCACCACTTGCGCCTATTGCGGCGTCGGTTGTTCGCTCGATGCCGAGATGAAGGGCAGCGAAGTGGTGCGCATGGTGCCGACCAAGGATGGTAAAGCGAATGAAGGCCACGCTTGCGTAAAAGGGCGCTTCGCGTGGGGCTATGCGACGCACAAGGACCGCATCCTGAAGCCGATGATCCGTTCGAAAATCACCGATCCGTGGAAGGAAGTGTCGTGGGACGAGGCGCTCGATTACGCGGCGTCCGAATTCAAGCGCATCCAGGCCAAACATGGCCGCGATTCGATCGGCGGCATCGTGTCCTCGCGTTGCACCAATGAAGAAGGTTACCTGGTGCAAAAGCTGGTGCGCGCCGCGTTCGGCAACAACAACGTCGACACTTGCGCGCGCGTTTGCCACTCGCCGACCGGCTACGGTTTGAAGCAGACGCTGGGCGAATCGGCCGGCACGCAGACCTTCCTGTCGGTGGCGAAGTCCGACGTCATCATGGTGATCGGCGCCAATCCGACCGACGGCCATCCGGTGTTCGCATCGCGCATGAAGCGCCGCATACGCCAGGGCGCGAAACTGATCGTCATCGATCCGCGCCGCATCGACCTGGTCAAGTCGCCGCACGTGAAAGCCCATTATCACCTGCAACTGCGCCCCGGCACCAATGTCGCCATGGTCAGCTCGCTGGCGCACGTGATCGTCACCGAAGGTTTGCTTGACAGCGCCTTCATCGCCGAGCGTTGCGAAGACCGCGCCTTCGAACAGTGGCGCGAATTCGTCGCGCAGCCGTCGAATTCCCCGGAATCGATGGAAGCCGTCACCGGTGTGCCGGCCAAGCAGGTGCGCGAAGCGGCGCGGCTGTTCGCCACCGGCGGCAACGGCGCGATTTATTATGGCCTGGGCGTGACCGAACATGCGCAGGGTTCGACCACGGTGATGGGCATTGCCAATCTCGCCATGGTCACCGGTAACGTCGGTCGCGAAGGCGTCGGCGTCAATCCGCTGCGCGGCCAGAACAATGTGCAGGGTTCGTGCGACATCGGTTCCTTCCCGCACGAGCTGCCGGGTTACCGCCACGTGTCCGACACGACGGTGCGCACGCAGTTCGAAGCGGCGTGGGGCGTCGAACTGCAGGCCGAACCGGGCCTGCGCATTCCGAACATGTTCGAAGCGGCGCTCGACGGCAGCTTCAAGGGCCTGTATTGCCAGGGCGAAGACATCGTGCAGTCGGACCCGAACACGCAGCACGTGATCTCGGCGATGGAAGCGATGGAGTGCATCGTGGTGCAGGACATCTTCCTCAACGAGACGGCGAAATATGCGCACGTGCTGCTGCCGGGTTCCTCCTTCCTCGAGAAGGATGGTACCTTCACCAATGCCGAGCGGCGCATCTCGCGCGTGCGCAAGGTGATGGCGCCGAAGGCGGGTTATGCCGACTGGGAAGTGACGGTCGAACTGTCGAAGCGCCTCGGCTACCCGATGAACTACAAACATCCGTCCGAGATCATGGATGAAATCGCGCGCCTGACGCCGACCTTCAGCGGCGTCAGCTACGCCAAGCTCGATAAACTGGGCAGCATCCAGTGGCCGTGCAACGACGCCGCGCCGAACGGCACGCCGACCATGCACATCGACGAATTCGTGCGCGGCAAGGGGAAATTCATCATCACGCAATACGTGCCGACCGACGAAAAGGTCACGCGCATGTATCCTTTGATCTTGACGACCGGGAGGATCCTGTCGCAATACAACGTCGGCGCGCAGACGCGCCGCACCGAGAACGTGCGCTGGCATGCGGAAGACCGGCTGGAGATTCACCCGCACGATGCGCAGGAACGAGGCATCAAGGATGACCAGTGGGTCGGCATCCAGAGCCGCGCCGGAGAAACGGTGTTGCGCGCGCTGGTGACGGAGCGCATGCAGCCGGGTGTCGTGTACACCACCTTCCACTTCCCGGAATCGGGCGCGAACGTGATCACGACGGAGAATTCCGACTGGGCCACCAACTGCCCGGAATACAAGGTCACGGCGGTGCAGGTGATGCCGGTGCAGCAGCAGTCCGACTGGCAGCTCGAATTTGCGCGCCACCACGAGGAGCAGTTGGGATTGTTGGAGGCGGCGGCGCAGCCGTCATAATAAGGGAGCGCCCGGGCAGTGGGGCGCCCGGCTTTTCGCGCGGGCGGCAATATTGCTCAGTGAATGCTTAACTTTAAGGCCACAGACCGCAAAACTGTCATTCCCGCGAAGGCGGGAATCCAATTTTGTGTCCCGGACGGCGCAGCGAAATGGGATTCCCGCCTTCGCGGGAATGACAGATCAGCGGTCGGTGGTCGTATAGTGGCGTTACACGCACGCAGGCGCCGACAGTAAACGCAGGATCGGATACATCCACAATTTAAGGAATTGCTGCAATGAATATCGACCACCTTGTCACCATGGCCAACCAGATCGGTACCTTCTTCCTGTCCTACCCGGACCAGGATGAGGCGAAGGCGGAAATCGTCGGCCACCTGCAGCGCTACTGGGCGCCGCGCATGCGCAAGCAGTTGCTGGAATTTGTCGAGATGGAGCAGGGCGCCGGCCTGGCGCCGCTGGTGCTGGAGGCGATCCAGGCGCACCGCGTGCGCCTGATGCCGCTGGCGGCCTAGACCGCCTAAGCCGCCTGGGAATCCTAGGCGGCTTGGGAAACCTGGGAAGCCTGCACTTCCAGCATCACCTTGCCGACGTGCGCGCTGGTTTCCATCAGCGCGTGCGCCTGCGCCGCCTGCGCCAGCGGGAAGGTCTGGTAAATCACCGGCTTGATCAAGCCTTCCTCGATCAACGGCCAGACGCGCTCGCGCAACTGGCGCGCGATCGCGGCCTTGAACGCCACCGGGCGCGGACGCAGGGTCGATCCGGTCACGCTCAGGCGCCTTAACAATATTTGCCCCAGCCCGATTTCCGCCTTGGCGCCGCCCAGCAGCGCGATGAACACCAGCCGGCCGTCGTCGGCCAGGCATTTCAGTTCGCGCGCCACATAATCTCCCCCCACCATGTCCAGGATCACGTCGACGCCCTTGCCGTCGGTGGCCGCCTTGACGATTTCTCCGAAATCCTCTGTGCGGTAATTGATCGCGCGCTCGGCGCCGAGTGCTTCGCAGGCGCGGCATTTTTCATCGGTGCCGGCGGTGGCGAACACGCGGTGGCCGAGCGCCGCCGCCAGCTGGATCGCCGTCACGCCGATGCCGGACGAGCCGCCCTGGATCAACAGCGTCTCGGTCGGCGCGATGGCCGCGCGGTCGAACACATTGCTCCACACCGTAAACATGGTCTCCGGCAGAGAAGCCGCTTCCAGCATCGACCAGCCGCGCGGGATGGGCAGGCACAGATCGATCTCGGCCGGGCAATACTGCGCGTAGCCGCCGCCCTGCACCAGCGCGCACACCATGTCTCCGATGCGCAAGCCGCTGTCGCCGACCTGGCCGGCGACGATCTCTCCGGCCACTTCCAGCCCGGGCAGGTCGGACGCGCCGGGCGGCACCGGGTATTTGCCGGCCCGCTGCAGCAAATCCGGCCGGTTGACGCCGGCCGCGTGGACCTTGATCAGCACCTGGCCGGGTTGTAGCGATGGGCGCGGGCGTACGCAGGATTGCAACACATCCGGCGCTCCGGGCTGCGTGATTTCGATGGCTAGCATGGACTTCTCCTTTTCGGCGATGGTTGCCGATGGTAGGTCCGGGGACGATAAAATGCGCTTGACCGCAGTCAACTTTCCGAAATTCGCCGCCCGCGCGGTCATCCTGGGAATCTTGACCGCGGTCAATGAGCAAATCGCTAGCCCTTGGCTATGATGGATACAGATCAAGGCCACTCACGAGGTGGCCACGCACCAGATAACCAGGGATGAGCCCGCCGGGCGCATACTACGATAAGAAATCATAAAAGCCGGAGACTGACATCATGAGCAAAGCATTAGACGGAGTTCGCATCCTCGATTTCACCCACGTCCAGTCGGGTCCGACCTGCACCCAGTTGCTGGCGTGGTTCGGCGCCGATGTCATCAAGGTGGAACGGGCGGGAGAGGGCGATGCCACGCGTGGCCAGTTGCGCGACATTCCAGGCGTCGACAGCCTGTATTTCACGATGCTGAACCACAATAAGCGCTCGATCACGCTCGACACGAAGAAGCAGCTGGGCAAGGAAGTGCTGGAAACGCTGATCAAGGATTGCGATGTGCTGGTCGAGAATTTCGCGCCCGGCGCGCTGGACCGCATGGGATTCAGTTGGGAACGCATCCAGGAACTCAATCCGCGCATGATCGTCGCGTCCGTCAAGGGTTTCGGACCTGGCCCGTACCAGGATTGCAAGGTGTATGAAAACGTCGCGCAGTGCGCCGGCGGCGCCGCCGCCACCACCGGTTTTGCCGACGGTCCGCCGGTCGTGTCCGGCGCGCAGATCGGCGACAGCGGCAGCGGCCTGCACCTGGCGCTGGGCATCGTCACCGCGCTGTACCAGAGGAATGCGACCGGGCGCGGCCAAAAGGTCGCCACCGCGATGCAGGATGCCGTGTTGAACCTGTGCCGCGTCAAGCTGCGCGACCAGCAGCGCCTGGAACGCACCGGCGTCATGGAAGAATATCCGCAATTCCCGAACGGCACCTTCGGCGATTCCGTGCCGCGCGCCGGCAACGCGTCCGGCGGCGGCCAGCCGGGCTGGATCCTCAAGTGCAAGGGCTGGGAGACGGACCCGAACGCATATATTTATTTCATCGCCCAGGCGCCGGTCTGGGGCGCGATCTGCAAGGTGATCGGCAAGGAAGAGTGGATCGCCGATCCGGATTACGCGACGCCCCGTGCGCGCTTGCCGCGCCTGATGGCGATCTTCGCCACGGTCGAAGAATGGACCCGCTCACGCACCAAGTTCGAAGTCATGGATATCCTGAACAAATTCGATATCCCGTGCGGCCCGATCCTGTCGATGAAGGAAATCGCCGAGGAACCGTCGCTGCGCGCGACCGGCACCATCGTCGAAGTCGACCACCCGGAACGCGGCAAGTACCTGACGGTCGGCAATCCGATCAAATTGTCCGACAGCGCCACCGACGTCACCCGCTCGCCGCTGCTGGGCGAGCATACCGACGAAGTGCTGGCCGAACTGGGATACAGTGCGCTGCAGATCGCCGCGCTGCGCGAAGAACGCGTGATCTGAGGCGGCGCCGGAGCCAAGGCCATGCCTAAATTCTCAGCCAACCTGAGCACGCTGTTCGGGGAGCTGGGATTCCTGGACCGATTCGAAGCGGCCGCCAAGGCCGGCTTCGGCGGCGTGGAATGCCTGTTTCCCTACGCTTACCCGGTCGAGCAGATCGCACACCGCCTGTGCAGCCACGGCCTGCAACTGGTGCAATACAGCCTGCCTTGCGGCGACTGGGCCGGCGGCGAGCGCGGCATCGCTTGCGATCCGGAACGCCGCGCCGAATTCCGGCGCGGCATCGACGAGGCGATCCGCTATGCGCGCGCGCTCGGCGTGCGGCAATTGCACTGCCTGGCCGGGATTTTACCGGTGGGCGTGACGCCGGAACAGGGCCGCGCGACCTTGATTTCCAATTTGCAGGGCGCGTCGGCGCTGCTGAAACAGCACGGCATCGCGCTGCTGATCTCGCCACAGGATTCGTCCGGCTATCCCGGCTTTTTCGTGACCGGGGCTGGCCAGGCGCTCGACATCATTCGCGACACCGGTTCCAATAATCTGTTCCTGCAGTGCGGCATCGAATACCTGCACTGCATGGAAGGGGAACAGGCCGGCGCCGTCGCCGCGCGGCTGGCCTTGCTGCGCCATGTCGACGTGACCGATTGCGCAAACGGGCGCGCCGACGACGACCATGCGCCGCTGCTGGGGATGCTGGATCGCCTAGGCTACCCGGGCTGGATCGGTTGCGCGCGCGAACCGGGCGCTTTTCCGCTCGGCAGCCTGGTCTGGCGCATTCCCCACCTGACTTCTTGAACAGGATTGTATGAACACGCGAGTCTATACCCACGTCGATTGCGACGGGCACCGGCCTGGCGCGCATCACCCGGAATCGCCGCAGCGGCTGGTTGCCGTGCTCGAAGCGTTGCGGGCGCCGCAATTCTCTAGCCTCGAATGGTGCGAGGCGCCGCTGGGCACGCGGCGCCAGGTCGAACTGGTGCACGACGCCGATTATATCGACGCCATCGCCGAGGCGCGGCCCGAGCATGGACTGGTCTCGCTCGACGGCGGCGATACGGTGATGTCGCCCGGTTCGTGGCAAGCCGTGATGCGCTGCGTCGGCGCGGCTTGCGCCGGTGTCGACGATGTCATGCTGGGGCGCGCCGATAACGTGTTTTGCGCGACGCGGCCCTGCGGCCACCACGCCGAGCCGGACCAGGCGATGGGTTTTTGCATTTTTAACCAGGCGGCCATCGCGGCGGTGCACGCCAGCCGCGCCTATCACCTGGAGCGCGTGCTGGTCGTCGATTTCGATGTCCACCACGGCAACGGCACGCAGGCGGCGTTTACGCCATTGAAGGGGATGTATTACGCATCGAGCCACCAGTCGCCGCTGTATCCGGGCACCGGCGCGAAAAGCGAGAAGGGGCATCACGGCAATATCCTGAACCTGCCGCTGCCGCCGGGCTGCGATTCGGCGACGTTCCGCCAGCGCATCGCTGCCGACATGCTGCCGGCGCTGCGGGCCTGGGCGCCGCAACTGGTCATCATTTCCGCCGGCTTCGACGCGCACCGCGACGATCCGCTGGCCGGACTGAATCTGGTTGACGACGATTTTTACTGGATCACGCGCGAACTGGTTCAACTTGCCGCCGACAGCGCCGAAGGGCGCATCGTCTCGATTCTCGAAGGCGGCTACAGCGCGCAAGGGCTGGCCGGCGGCGTCACCGCCCACCTGCGCGCGCTGATGGAATAACACCGGAAGCAGCGGGGTCAGGCCCCCCTATTTGTACGAAATCGACTGTAATGGGGGCGTTGCGGTTGATTCGTGCCGAGTGGGGGGACCTGACCCTGTTGTTTGTTGGTGCAGGATCTTAATGCCGTCAAGTTAATACCACAGACGGTATATCTGTCATTCCCGCGAAGGCGGGAATCCCATTTCATGGCCCGAACTACGGAGAAAAATGGGATTCCCGCCTGCGCGGGAATGACAGGTGGCTGCGTTTGACTTTACCGGGTCGCGGCGCCGGGAGTGCCTGCGCCGGACAGGTAATGTTCGATCAGTTCGGCGCCATCGTTGAGCAGAAAATTCTTGAACGCCAGCGCCACCGGCGGCAGGCGCTTGTTCTTGCGGTGCACCACGTACCAGTTCAACATCACCGGGAATCCGACCACGTCCAGCATGACCAGGCTGCCGGCTTTTAACTCCAGGCTGATCGTGTGCGCCGACAGGAAGGCGACTCCCATGCCGGCGATGACGGCTTGCTTGATCGTTTCCGTGCTGCGGATTTCCATCGCAATATTCAAGCTCGCCAGGTGCGGGCCGAAGCCGTCTTCCATCGAATTCCACGTATCCGACCCCCGCTCGCGCACGACGAACGCTTCCTTGATCACCGTTTCGACGGGAATGTCGCGCACGCCGGCCAGCGGGTGCCCGGGCGGCGCGACGATCACGTACGGGTGTGGCGCGAATGCCGCATGCTCGGCATCGATTTCACGCGGCGGGCGCACCATCACGGCCAGGTCGGTCTGGTTGTGGCCCAGCTGCTCCAGCAGTTCGGCGCGATTGTGCACCGTCAGGTTCAATTTCACGCCCGGGTGGCGGCGCGCGAATTCGACCATCAGGCGCGGAAAAAAATAATCGCCGGCGCTGATCACGGCGACATTGAGCTTGCCGCCGGCGATGCCACGGAACTGCGTCAGCGAATCCTCGGCTTCCTGGAATTGCTGGATGATGGCGCGGCTGTGGTAAAGCAACTCCGCGCCGCCCGGCGTCAAATATACCTTCTTGCCCAGCTGCTCGAACAGCACCAGGCCGACATGTCCTTCCAGCGTCTTGACCTGGGTCGAGACGGCCGGCTGCGTCAGGTGCAATTCCTCGGCCGCGCGCGAGTAGCTCAGGTGGCGCGCCACCGCTTCAAACACTTTTAACTGGCGCAGTGTCGCGTGTTTCATCGGGGTTCTCCTATCTATTCATGATCGTAAATGATTATTCATAAAAGCTTTAACTATACCTAATCATTATTGCGGCCTACGATGTATTGGTCAACAGACAATTTGAACCAGCTGAAGGAGACGAGATGAATATCAGCACTTACACCAGAAATACCGCCGCCGATCCCGCCGGTCTGCAGCGCGAAGCCTATAACGCCGCTTTTTATGAACTGGGCCTGCGCTGGCACTGGGATGGCGTCGCCTACGACAGCGAACTGGAGGACAGCGAACAGCGCGTCCGCCTGCGCCGCTACCTGGAAGCGCGCCAGCCGCACCTGCTGAAAGCGTACGACGCCGATTTCCTCGTCGAGGTGATCCAGGCCACGATGACGCGCTACCTGGATTCGGCCACCGAGCTCGGCGTCACGTCCGGCCGCCGCACCAATTGGGCCGCATTTCAGCATGGCGATGTCGGTTTCTGAATGAAACATTTACAAGATCCCGAATCTTAACCGCGGTCAAGGAATTCGCAGCATGCATCTTCCACAATCAGCTCACTCTTCGGAAGTTGGCAGTACCGGTGGGTTGGAAAACTGCAGCGAGTCCGAAGCGGAAAGCAATTGCAGTAGATCCATCGAGGGAGTCCTATCACAGAGCCGCGTAAAGCCTGTATAACGCATGTAAAGCATGAGAATCGTAAAACGATCTCGCAAAAAATAAGGAGACTGTGTTCATGAAACATCCAAGTCACGACGGAGCGGCTGATAACGATGCTTACAGCCGCAAGACCAGCAACCGCTGGGTGCAACTAATTTTCGGCATCATCTGCATGGGGTTGGTCGCCAACCTGCAATATGCGTGGACGCTGTTTGTCAGTCCGCTGGAAGCGAAAAACCACTGGGGCCTGTCGGCCATCCAGCTCTCGTTCTCTGTATTTATTTTGGTCGAAACCTGGCTGGTGCCGGTCGAAGGCTGGATGGTCGATAAATTCGGCCCGCGCCCGGTGGTTGCCCTCGGCGCCGTGTTTGCCGCGGCGGGCTGGATGATCGATTCCCGCGCCACCACCCTGACCGAACTGTATATCGCCGCCGTCATCGCCGGCATCGGCGCCGGTTGCGTCTACGGCACCTGCGTCGGCAACGCGCTGAAATGGTTCCCGGACAAGCGTGGCCTGGCCGCCGGCCTGACCGCCGCCGGTTTCGGCGCCGGCGCCGCCGTCACCGTGATCCCGATCGGTAACATGATCCAGTCGTCCGGTTACGAGCAGGCGTTCATGTTCTTCGGCATCCTGCAAGGCGCGCTGATCCTGCTCCTGGCCCTGTTCATGGTGCGTCCGCGTCCACCGAAAGGTATCCAGGCCGTGCCGCGCATCGTCACCACCAAGGTCGATTACCCGACCGGCAAGATGATCCGCCAGCCGCTGTTCTGGCTGATTTACGGGATGTTCGTGGCGGTGGCGGCCGGTGGCCTGATGGCGACCGCCCAGATCGGCCCGATCGCCAAGGATTACGGTCTTGATAAATTGCCCGTGACGCTGTTCGGCCTGACGCTGCCGCTGCTGACGATGACGCTGTCGATCGACAACCTGTGCAACGGCTTTACACGTCCACTGTGCGGCTTTATCTCCGACCGCCTGGGCCGCGAAAACACGATGTTCGTGGTCTTCCTGGGCGAAGGTTTTGCGATGCTGGGCTTGATGAAATACGGTCACGATCCGGTCGCCTTCATGACCTTTGCCGCGCTGCTGTTCCTGTTCTGGGGCGAGATCTTTTCGATCTTCCCGGCCATCTGCGCCGACACGTATGGCGTCAAGTTCGCCGCCGGTAATGCCGGTACGCTGTACACGGCCAAGGGAACTGCTTCGCTGCTGGTGCCGCTGGCATCGGTACTGTCGGTCGGCGGCAACTGGGACCGCGTGTTCATCGCCGCCGCAGCGATCACGATTGCCGCAGCCTTCTGCGCCAAGTTCATCCTGGCACCGGCCCGCAAGCGCTTCATCGAGAATGCCAACGCTGAACACGACGGCATCCTGGCCAGCCGCGTCATCGTCAACAGCCAGCACGGCATGCCGCTGGATGGTGTCTCGCTGGCCAGCAAGAAGGCGAGCTGAGCGAACCGCCGGCCGGCCGGGCGATCCGCCCACGCCGGAGCCGGTAGCACGCAGCGCCGCGGCGCTGCCTCCACATAAGTAAAAGTAAATCACACCGATCGCTGCACGCAGCCACGGCAAGGCGCCGTCGTGCCTGCGGCGATCCCAGGAGAATGAAAATGATACAACGCTGGCTGCGCTTCATGCACCTCGACACGGTGCGCTTCGGTACGCTGGAAGGCAACAAGATCCGCGTCTACCAGGGCGACATGTTCGACTATCCGACGATGACGCCGTACTGCCTGCACCTGGACGAAGTCACGCTGCTGACGCCGACGGTGCCGGGCAAAGTGCTGGCGATGTGGAACAATTTCCATGCGCTGGGCAAGAAGCTGGGACTGGAACCGCCGCCCGAACCGCTGTACCTGCTCAAAACACCGAATTCCTACCTGGCGCCGGGCGGCACGATCCGCCAGCCGCTGTGCGACGGCAAAGTGGCGTTCGAAGGGGAACTGGCGATCGTCATCGGCAAGACGGCCTTCAACGTGACTGAGGAAGAAGCGCTGCGCCACGTGTTCGGCTATACCTGCGCCAACGACGTCACCGTCAACGACATCATCAAGCGCGACCCGACTTTCCCGCAATGGGTGCGCGCCAAGGGCTTTGATACTTTCTGCCCGTTCGGCCCCGTCATTTCCAGCGGCCTCGATCCGGCCATGCTGGTGGTGCGCACCACCCTGAATGGGGAAGTGCGCCAGGATTATCCGATCAACGACATGGTGTTTACCGTGGCCCAGCTGGTGAGCTTGATTTCGCGCGACATGACGCTCGATCCGGGCGACATCCTGTTATGCGGCACCTCGGTCGGCGTCGGTTCCATGCGTCCGGGCAGCACGATCGACGTCGAGATCGACGGCATCGGCAAGCTCAGCAACCGTTTCGAGTAAAACATCAAGGAGCAGCAAATGAAGATCGCAATAGTAGGCGCGGGAGCGATAGGGGGTTATGTCGGCGCGATGCTGGCGCTGGCCGGAGAGGATGTCACGTTCCTCGTGCGCGGCGCCAATCTGACCGCCATCCGCAACCGCGGCATCAAGCTGATCACCCATGACGGCGAAGAAAAGGTGGCGACCAATGTGCGCGCCACCAATGACTACGCCGAAGCCGGGCCGCAGGATATCGTCATCCTGGCCTTGAAGGCGCACCAGGTCGACGCGGTGGCCGAGCAGGTGCCGCTGCTGTTCGGGCCGGACACGGTGGTGGTGACGATGCAGAACGGTATCCCGTACTGGTATTTTCATAAGCACGGTGGCCCGCTGGAGGGACGGCAAGTGCGCAGCGTCGATCCCGAAGGCCGCCTGGCCACGCTGATTCCGCCTGAGCGCGTGATTGGTTGCGTCGTCTACCCGGCATCCGAGCTGGTGGCGCCGGGCGTGGTACGCCACGTCGAGGGAGAACGCTTCCCGGTCGGCGAGCTCGACGGGTCCAGCAGCGCGCGCGTGCAGGCCGTCTCCGATTGCTTTACGAAGGCCGGTTTCAAGGCGCCCGTGCTCGACAATATCCGTTCCGAGATCTGGCTGAAATTGTGGGGGAATTTGACGTTCAATCCGATCAGCGCCTTGAGCCATTCGACGCTGGTCGACATTTGCCAATATCCTCTGGCGCGCGAGCTGGCGGCCGACATGATGAGGGAAGCCGAGGCGGTCGCGGGCAAGCTGGGCATCACCTTCCGCGTCACGCTCGACAAGCGCATCGCCGGCGCCGAGAAGGTCGGGCGCCACAAGACGTCGATGCTGATGGATGTCGAGGCGGGACGTGGACCGGAGATCGACGCGCTGGTCGGTTCGGTGGTCGAGCTGGGACGCTTTACGGAGACGCCGACGCCGCATATCGATTCCGTCTACGCGCTGGTCAAATTGCTGGAGCGGACCATGGCGGAAGAGAGTGGGCAGTTGCGGTTGCAGAAGGTGGCTTAAAATCAGAGGCAGAACCCGGGGTCAGACCCCCGGGTCTGACCCCAGCCTTTGCATTTGATTTGGGTGTAAAAAAAAAGTCAGCCGAAACGGCTGACCTTTTTATGAGGCGGTAAGTGCAACGCTTACATGCCCCAGTGATACGCTGCATCCGACTTGTCGCCGCCGGTGTCGGCGTCGAGCGCGGTGCGCAGGTTGATCGAGAGCAGGGTCTCGATCAGGCCGATCAGGCTGAACGGGGCCGCCGGAGCGGTCGTTTGCAGGGCTTGCTTGTTGGTCATGGTCGTCATGGTTTGCTTCCTTTAAGATAAAAAATCGGTGCCGTCGTTCGGTATGAAAATGAGTATAGGTACGCCGATACGCAAGGGCCAATTGCGGCCTCGCATATCAGGTATTCAGCTCATGAATAATTCCTATGAGGAAGTGGGATTTTCCTCATATTTCTAATTTTCAGAATCTTGACCTAGGTCAAGAAAACCACCGCTGCACCGATTTTTTGGCTCAAATTTTGCCCTGGTTTTTGAGACGACTCAGGGTTTCCGGCGACAGGTTCAGGTAGGAAGCGAGCTGTTTTTTAGGCAAGCGTTCAAACAATTCCGCCTGTTTGCGCATGAAGCGGTGCACCCGTCCGGGCGCATCGAGCAAGTGCAGCGTAATGGTATGGCCCATTATCTCACTCATCAGCCGCATCACTTCATATTCAAACGTTTGCTTGACCTGCGTGTGGCTTTCCAGGAACGCGACCCATTGCGGCAGCGCCAGCTTGGCCACGCGCGCCTTCGTCACGCAGACGATGCTGTACGGCGTGGGCGTCTTCAGGCGCCAGGCCGCGTAGCTGGTCTCGATATCGCGCTCGGAAGCGAAGCGCAAGATCATCTCTTTTGCTTCCTGGTTCGTCACGACGCGTTTCAGGATGCCGTCGAGGATGAAGTATTGCTCCATCTCGTGCACGCCCTGGTTCAGCAGCAAGTCCCCTTTCTGGTAATTGATGATGGTCAGATACGGCTCCAGCGCGGCCATTTCGCTGTCGCGCAGCTCTTTCAGCACCAGGTTTTGCTTGAGTTGGACTCGGATGATATTGCGTTCGGGGTGATTGGCCAGCAGCGTCATGGGGTTATGGATACTTATTTTGAAATGTCGGACATCTTCTGACGAAAATTGACCGCGGTCAATGAGAGAAAACAGGGCGGCTCGCTATGATGGCTTCAACAACCCTGAACCAGCGGTGCAAAGCAGCCGCCAGACAGAGTCGCTCAGTGGGACCATCAGCACCCTTCAACAAACCAATATAAGAGACATTAATCATGACTAACACTACGCAGTCGCCGGAAATGACCGATGGTTTTCACTTGGTCATCGATGCCCTCAAACACAACGACATCGACACCATTTTCGGCCTGGTCGGCATTCCAATTACCGACCTGGCGCGCCTGGCACAGGCCGAGGGCATGCGCTTCATCGGTTTCCGTCATGAGCAGCACGCCGGCAACGCCGCCGCCATCGCCGGCTACATGACGCAAAAGCCGGGCATCTGCCTGACCGTGTCGGCGCCGGGCTTCCTGAACGGCCTGACGGCACTGGCCAACGCGACGACGAACTGCTTCCCGATGATCCTCATCAGCGGTTCGAGCGAACGCGAAATCGTCGACCTGCAGCAGGGCGATTACGAAGAGATGGACCAGCTCAATGCCGCCAAGCCGTATGCGAAAGCATCGTACCGCATCAACAAGGCCGAGGATATCGGCATCGGCGTGGCGCGCGCGATCCGCGCTGCCGTTTCCGGCCGTCCGGGCGGCGTCTACCTCGACTTGCCGGCCCAACTGCTGGCCCAGGTGCTCGACGCCGAGCACGGCCGCAAATCGCTGGTGAAAGTGGTCGACCCGGTCCCGCGCCAGTTGCCGGCGCCCGATTCCGTGCAGCGCGCACTGTCTCTGCTGAAAGGCGCGAAAAAGCCATTGATCCTGCTCGGCAAAGGCGCCGCTTACGCACAGGCCGACGCCGACATCCGCGCCTTCGTCGAACAGTCCGGCATTCCCTACCTGCCGATGTCGATGGCCAAGGGCCTGCTGCCCGACACGCACCCGCAGTCGGCATCGGCCGCGCGTTCTTATGTATTGGCCGAAGCCGACGTCGTGCTGCTGGTCGGCGCGCGCCTGAACTGGCTGCTGGCGCACGGCAAGGGCAAGACCTGGGGCGTGCCGAAACAGTTCATCCAGATCGATATCTCGCCGACGGAAATCGACAGCAACGTCGCCATCGCCGCGCCGCTGATCGGAGACATCGGTTCCTGCGTCGCAGCGCTGCTCGAAGGCATCCAGACCGACTATCAAAAACCGGACGCATCGTGGACCGGCGCGATCGGCGAGCGTAAAGACAAAAACCTGACGAAGATGGCGGCCATGCTGGCGCAAGATCCGTCGCCGATGAATTTCCACAGCGCGCTGCGTTCGATCCGCGACGTGCTGAAAACCCGCCCTGAAGTCAACGTGGTCAACGAAGGCGCGAATACGCTGGACTTCGCCCGCAGCATCATCGACATGTACCAGCCGCGCAAGCGTTTCGATTCCGGCACCTGGGGCATCATGGGCATCGGCATGGGTTACGCGATCGGCGCGGCTGTCACCAGCGGCTTGCCGGTGGTGGCGATCGAAGGAGACAGCGCGTTCGGCTTCAGCGGCATGGAACTGGAAACGATCTGCCGTTATGAACTGCCTGTCGTGACCATCATCTTCAACAACAACGGCGTCTACCGCGGCACCGATGTCAATCCGACCGGCGGCAAGGATGTCGCGCCGACCGTGTTCGTCAAGAACGCCCGTTACGACAAGATGATCGAAGCCTTCGGCGGCATCGGTTACCACGTCACCACCCCGGAAGAAATGACCGGCGCGCTGCTCGAAGCGCTGGCCTCGGGCAAACCTTCCGTCATCAATGCCGTCATCGATGAAACCGCCGGCACCGAAAGCGGCCGCCTGACCAATCTGAATCCTAGCACCGCAGGTAAAAAGTAATTGTCCGTCAGCCGGGCCGTCCGCGGCCCGGGTTAAAACTACACCAGGAGATTTACCATCATGACCAAGCCATTAGAAGGCATTCGCATCATCGATTTCACCCACGTGCAAGCCGGACCGGCGTGCACCCAGCTGCTGGCCTGGTATGGCGCCGACGTCATCAAGGTCGAGCGTCCAGGCGCCGGTGACGTGACCCGCTCGCAACTGCGCGATATTCCCGGCGTCGACGCGCTGTATTTCACGATGCTCAACAGTAACAAGAAATCGCTGACGCTCGACACCAAGACCGCTGCCGGCAAGGAAGTGCTGACGCGCCTGATCAAGGAATCCGACGTACTGGTGGAAAATTTCGGCCCCGGCGCGCTGGACCGCATGGGCTTTACGTGGGAACACATCAACGAACTCAATCCCGGCATGATCGTCGCATCGGTCAAGGGTTTCAGCGATGGCCACCATTACGAAGATTTGAAGGTCTATGAAAACGTCGCGCAGTGCGCCGGCGGCGCCGCCTCGACCACCGGTTTCGACGACGGTCCTCCAACCATCAGCGCCGCCGCGCTGGGCGACAGCAACACCGGCATGCACCTGGCCATCGGCATCCTGACCGCGCTGCACGCGCGCAACCGCAACGGCGGCAAGGGACAGAAGGTCGCCGTGTCGATGCAGGACAGCGTGTTGAACCTGTGCCGCGTCAAGCTGCGCGACCAGCAGCGTCTGGACCGCATCGGCTACCTGGAAGAATATCCGCAATACCCGCACGGCAGCTTCAGCGACGTGGTACCGCGCGGCGGCAATGCCGGCGGCGGCGGCCAGCCGGGCTGGGTCTTGAAGTGCAAGGGTTGGGAGACGGATCCGAACGCGTACATCTATTTCACGATCCAGGGCCACGCGTGGGCGCCGATCTGCAAGGCCATCGGCAAGCCGGAATGGACCGACGATCCGGCATACATGACGGCCGCGGCACGCCAGGACAAGATCTTCGACATCTTCGGCACGATCGAGGAATGGCTGAAGGACAAGACCAAGTTCGAAGCGGTCGACGTCTTGCGCAAGTACGACATCCCGTGCGCGCCGGTGCTGACGATGAAGGAACTGGCCAACGATCCATCGCTGCGCGCCAGCGGCACCATCGCCGAAGTGGACCACAAGGAACGCGGCAAATACCTGACGGTCGGCAGCCCGATCAAGTTCTCCGATTTGAAAGTGGAAATCACCGGATCGCCGCTGCTGGGCGAGCACACCGATGAAGTGCTGGAACGCCTCGGATACAGCAGCAAGGAAATCGCCGCCTTGCACGCCGCATCCGCCGTCTAAGGCGTTAGCGTAACAAGAGTCCGGCAAGGGTTGCGATCCTGGCCGGGCTTTTTTAAACCAGCCCCAGGTGCTGGATGGCTTAGCTATTTTTTACCAAATCAAGTACAAAGGCCGGGGTCAGACCCTTGGGTCTGACCCCAGATTCTGCCCTTGATTTTGGCTGGTAACTCCGCTAATCCGTGCACAACCCTTTTATTCGGAGTAAAAAATATGGCTACGCTGGACTATCAACAACTGGTCGAAGCGGCGGGTGACGGCATCGTCGTCTGCGACGCGGGCGGCGCGATCGTCGTCTGGAACGGCGCCTGCGAGCGCATTTTCGGCTTTACCAAGGACGACGCGATGGGCAAGTCGCTCGATCTCATCATTCCCGAACGCCAGCGCCAGCGCCACTGGGATGGTTATCACAAGACGATGGGCACCGGAGAGACGCGCTACGGCAGCGACGTGCTGCGCGTGCCGGCGCTGCACAAGGACGGCCGCACGCTGTCGATCGCATTCACCGTCGCGATGACGCACACGCCGGACGGTAAAGTCGCGGCCATCGCCGCCGTGATCCGCGATGAAACCGTGCGCTGGGGAGAAGAGCGCCAGTTGCGTAACCGCCTGGCCCAACTGGAGGCGGCGGCTGCCGCCTGAACGGCAGGCATCAACGCGGTTGCGTTATCGCCGTTGTGCGCGTTGGCGCGACCGCGCTAGGCCAGGTTCAACTGCCTGAGTCCAGCATGAGCGAACTTGGCGGCCGCCTTGGCCACGCGCGGCGCGGCGCGGCTTTTCGGCCTGCGTATGCCCATGAAGAAGCGCAGCATTTCGCGCCCCGCGTCCGGCCCGTTGGCGTCGATATAGCTGCCGTCGCTGTGGCCGCCCGACCAGGCGTGGCCGGCGCCGTGCACCGTCCACTGTTCGGCCACGGTCTTGCCGAGGGCGTCGCGGTGGGTGGTATGCGTAAAGCTGCGCGCATCGGCGCCGTCGTGCGCCAGCGCCTTGCGGGTCCGTTCCAGTTTGCCGTGCCGGCCCGGCACGCACTGGTCGATGATGCTGACGCTGTTGTTCGGGTGGACCGTGGTATCGGTATCGCCCTGGAACACGATGATCGGCATGCGTTTCAGCGGCATGGCGGCGCCGGGCTTGCGGGCCGCGCCTTCGCGCATCGCTTCCATCGCCGACGACAGGTCGTTCGCCGCGCCGTACGGCATGCCCGAGTGGCTGCCGACGGCGGTGAACAGTTCCGGATACACCTGGCTCATGATGATGGCCATTGCGCCGCCGGCCGACAGGCCGGCGACGAAGACGGAATCTGCATCGATGCCGTATTCGGCGATGATTTCGCGCGTGATGCCGGCAATGACGGCCGGTTCGCCGCGGTCGCGCTGCTGGTTCGCCTGTTCGTACCAGTTCCAGCAGCGCGCGCCGTTGGCCGCGCTCGATTGTTCGGGATAGGCGACAAAACACTGCCGTTCCTCGGCCAGTTGATTCATCCGGGTGCCCGCCGCGAAATCGTCCGCGTTCTGGGTACAGCCGTGCAGCATCACCAGCAGCGGCAGCGACTGGCCGTGGTAGCCGCCGGGAATATACAGTTTATAGCGCATCGCGCCGTTGTCGTGCCAGTAGGAGCGTTCGATGAAGCGGCCTTGCGGCGCTGCGGGACGGTTTTCTGCGCTGCCAAGCGCGGTACCGTTCATCAGGAAGGATTGGTTCAGGGCAGCAGGCCAGGGAAACAGCATATCCGACCACATTTTTGTCCAGGAATTCAACATTGCGCACCCTTTCAAGATGACTGACTCAACCCGGCCGCGCAACGGTGAGCGCGGTCCGGGGATGAATTCATCTTAGTGCTGAGCTGTAATTTTTGACGTAGGTGCACTACCCACTGTCATGTAGGACGAGGGAAAAGGCAACAAGGGGATTGGTCGTACTGGAAGGCCCGGTGCCATTGGCACCGGGTTTTTTAGACGGGGAAGGATTTAATGTTCGGGCATGCCGCGCAAAAACTCGATATCGGCGACGGCGGATTTCCAGTTGTCTTCGGTGGCGTTCGGTCCGACCGCCTGCAACGGCAATGTCACTTCCTTCAAGACCTTGCCTTCGAGCGAAATCTTGTAGCGCAGTCCGGTGTATTCGATGTCATAAGTTTTCCGCAGTCCCTGCTGACGGATATGGGTTTCATGGGTCGCTGGCATATGGCCTCCTTGGGTGAACGACGCTATCAGTATAGGACGATTCGTTTAAATCGGCTGTACTTTATTCAATTATGCGCAGCCTGCCGCATTCACGCTCCAGCCCGGCGCGCGCATCCGGATGAGCGATGCCGATCATGCGCTCGATGCGCCGGGCGATGCTCAATCCGCGCAAGTCGGCGATGCCGTATTCGGTGACGACGATGCCGGCGTCGCCGCGCGCGAGGGTGGCCGGTCCGCGCAGGGCGCTCACGATGCGGCTTTGCCCGGCGCCCGCCTGCGACGGCAGCGCGATGATCGGCAAGCCGCCGTGGGAGCGGTGTGCGCCGCGGATGAAGTCCGGCAGGCCGCCGACCGCGCCGGCATAGCCGCCACCCACCGTTTCGGCGTTGACCTGGCCGGTGATGTCGACTTCCAGCGCCGAGTTGATCGCCGTGAAACGATCCAGCTGTGCCAGCACGTCCGCCGAATGCGTGTATTCGGTGCTGCGAAATTGAACATGCGGGTTGTTGTGCGCGTAATCGTAGACGCGCTGTCCGCCCATCATCAGGCCGGCCACGGTGACGCCGCGGTCGATATTCTTGCGCCCATTGGTGACGACGCCGGCCTGGCACAGCAGCGCGGCCTGGTCGCCCAGCGCGCCGGTATGGATGCCGAGGTCGCACCGGTCGGCAAGCTGGGCCAGCACGGCATCGGGCAGGGCGCCGATGCCGCATTGCAGCGTCGCGCCGTCGCCGATCAGGCTGGCGACGTTGCGCGCCACGGCCAGGCTGGCGTCATCCCCGCCGGCGCCGGCCGATGGTGGTGCCAATGGCCGGCGGTCCGTGTGCAGCGCGTAATCGATATCGGCTTCCAGCAGGTAGCGTTCGCCGTGGGTGTACGGCGCTTGCGCATTGATTTCGGCGATGACGACGCGCGCGGCGGCGAGCGCCGGCACCAGGTATTCATGGGCGACGGACAGGCTGTAGCGCCCGGACGCGTCGGCCGGCGCCAGTTGCAGCAGCAAGACGTCGATTTTCAATCGGCCCGAGCGGAGCATGGCCGCCATTTCCGAGTAATGGCAGGGAAGGATATCGAGCACGCCCGCCCTGGACAGCGCGCGGTTCGCCCCCGCGCCGCAATAGGAGTGGAATGCGACGCGGTCGGCGTACTCAGGCCGCGCCGTGTCCGACCAGGTGGCGCCGATAAATGCGCTGAAATGGCCGACCGCGTGCCGCTGCGCCATCAGCGCGCGGGTCAATGCCAGCGGTTCGGCGCCGGCCTGGCCCCACATCACGCAATCTCCGGCGCGCACGATGCCGGCCAGCGCCGGAGATTGCGGATCGAGCAGGATCATCGTCTCTCCCTCAGCAGCGTTCGAACAGCGCGGCCAGGCCCTGGCCGCCGCCGATGCACATGGTTTCGAGGCCGTAGCGGCCCTTGCGCCGGCCCAGTTCATGCAGCAGCGTGGTGAGCATGCGCACGCCCGTCGCGCCGATCGGGTGACCGAGCGAGATGCCGGAACCGTTGACGTTCAAACGGTCCGGGTCATTCCACCCCCAACCCTTGAGTACCGCCAGCGCCTGCGCGGCGAACGCTTCGTTCAGTTCGACCAGGTCCATCTGGTCGAGCGACAGGCCGGTGCGCTGCATCAGCTTGTGTACGGCCGGTACCGGGCCGATACCCATGCGCGCCGGATCGCAGCCGGCCGCCGCCCAGCCGGCCAAAAATCCCATCGGTTCGAGCTTGAAATCGGCCAGCCTGTCCTCGGCCACGACCAGGCAGGCCGCCGCCGCATCGTTTTGCTGGCTGGAGTTGCCGGCCGTGACGATGCCGCCCGGCAGCAGCGGTTTCAGATTGGCCAGCGACGTCATGCTGGTAGCCGGCCGTATCCCTTCGTCGCGCGCGAAACGCAGCATTTCTCCCTTCTTTTGCGGCAGGTCGAGGCCGATCACCTCGTCGGCAAAGCGGCCATCCTGCCATGCCTGTTCGGCGCGCTGGTGGCTGCGCAGCGAAAAGGCGTCGGCTTCCTCGCGCGTGATGCCATACTCTTTGGCCAGGTTTTCGGCCGTCTCCGGCATGCCGGAAATGTAGCCGAAGCGCTCTTCCGGTTGCGAACGTTCGCGTCCCCGTTGCAGGCGGTCGTGCATCCTGACGGAGCCGGAGCGCGCGCCCCAGCGCATGTCGGTCGTGTAGAACTCGACGTTGCTCATGCTTTCCACGCCGGCCACCAGCACGACGTCGGCCGCGCCGGTCTGCACCATCATCGCGGCGTCGATCACCGCCTGCAAGCCGGAACCGCAGCGCCGGTCCACCGTGTAACCGGGCACGCTAACGGGCAGGCCGGCCGCCAGCGCGGCGTAGCGGCCGATGCACGGCGCCTCGCTTGACGCATACGATTGCGCGATGATCACGTCGTCGATGCGTTCTCCGTCGATGCCGCTGCGTTCCAGCACGGCCTTGATCACGCTGGCGGCCAGCAAGTCCGCGCCCTGGCTGCGTAGTGCGCCGCCAAAAGCGCCGATCGCGGTGCGGACCGGTGTCACGATTGCTGCTCGTCTCATCTGAAACTCCCTGTTCTGTCGTTGATGCAGTTTAGTTAAGCCACCGACCGTAGCGTTGTCATTCCCGCGTAGGCGGGAATCCCATTTAGAGTCGCAAACGGCGCAAAAAAATGGGATTCCCGCTTTCGCGGGAATGACAAATTTGGCGCTAACTTAACGGCATTATGTTTTGTGGTTGATGTTGGTTATGCCGCGCTGGCCTGCCGGATTCAATCCGGCAGGCCGAGCACCGCCCTGGCGATGATGTTGCGCTGGATTTCGTTTGAGCCGCCGTAAATCGTGGCCGAGGCGGAGTTGATCAATGGCGTCAGGACGCTGCCGGTGGCGCCGGCCTGTCCTTCTTCGGTGCGATTTCCTCCATATTCGTCGGCCGCTTCGGCCAGCACGATGCCGATGCGGCGGCAGGTTTCGGATGACCAGATCTTGAGCAGTGAGACGCTGGCGGGCAGCGGCAGGCCGCGCTTGACGAGGTCCGAGAAGCGCGCATACAGCGCCGACAGATCGTCGACGTCGAGCTGCAGCCGGACGTAGCGTTCCCGGAAGACGGGATCGTCGAACAACCGCCGGGCGTCGGCCAGCGCGCGCAGCCTGGCCAGCGCGTGCTGGCTCAATTTCGGGCTGCCGAGGAAAATGCGCTCGAAGCCGAGCAGCGCCTTGGCGATGGTCCAGCCCTGGTTCAGTTCTCCGACCAGGTTACCCACGGGGACGCGCACATTGTCGAAGAAGACTTCGCAAAAATGTTCATGTCCAACCAGGTCCTTGATCGGGCGCACGGTGATGCCGGGCGAGGCGATGTCGGCCAGCAGGAAGCTGATGCCGGCCTGTTTTTTGGCGTTCTTGTCGGTGCGCACCAGCATGAAGATGTGCGTCGAATCTTGCGCCAGCGTGGTCCAGGTCTTTTGCCCGTTGACGATGAAGTCGTCGCCGTCGCGCACGGCCTCGGTGCGCAGCGCGGCCAGGTCCGAGCCGGCGCCCGGTTCGGAATAGCCCTGGCTCCAGATATGTTCGCCCGACAGGATCTTCGGCAGGTAATACGCCTGCTGTTGCGGCGTGCCGTAGCGGATCAGGATCGGGCCGGCCATCGTGATGCCGGCGTCTGGCACGCGCGCCACGCCGTAGCGCTCCTGTTCCTCGATGAAGGCGAGCAGCTTGTCCGGGCCGAGTCCCATGCCGCCGAATTCGGCCGGCCAGGCGGGCGCGATCCAGCCTTGGCGGGACAGCGTCAGATACCATTCGCGCGTCTCGTGCCAGTGCAGGCGGCGCGGGACGTTTCGCAAGTGTTCTGGAAAATGCTGGCGGAAGAAACTGCGCAGCAGCTGCCGAAATTCGCGCTCGGGCATCGCATCCCAGTTCGCGCTGCGCGGGAAACTGGTGTAGTCGGCTTCGGCCTTGGCCTCGGTCTGCGCTGCTTGGGGCGCGGCGGCCAGTCCGGACGCGATACGCGCGCGGTGCGCCGGCGCATTGCCCAGCAGCGAAGCCAGGTGCAGCGCGCGCTTGTAATACAGGCCGATATCGCATTCATCGGTGAAACCGATCGCGCCATGCAACTGGATGGCCAGTTGCGTGACGGCCGTGGCGGCGTCCGCGCAGCGCGACTTGATGCGGCTGGCCAGCGCGGGCAGGCGCCGTTCGTCGTCCACCGCAAGTCCCGTGAACGTTTCCGCCAGCGCGGCGGCGGCCAGTTCCGTCTGCAAATAGGCGTCGACCAGCCGGTGCTGCAGCGACTGGAAACTGCCGACCGGTTTGCCGAACTGCACGCGCGTCTTGACGTAATCGAGCGTCAAGTCCAGCGCCTGGCGTGCCACGCCGAGCAATTCGGCGCCCTGCACGATGCGCGCCGTATCGTTGGCGAACGAGACGGCCGCCCGCGCCGCGGCGCCGCTGCCCAGCACATGGCTGGCGGGCAGGGCGACATCGGTGAACGTGATCTCGGCCACGCAACTGCCATCGATGCGGAAGGTGTCGCGCAGCGTCACGCCGGGCGTTTGCGCCGGCACCCACAGCAGCGCGCCGCCTTCGTCACCGTCGCCGAGGGCCGAAACGAGCCAGCCATCCGCGCCGCTGCCCGGGCTGACGCAGCATTTTTTTCCATTCAAGACGCCGTATTCTCCGTGCGCGCTCCAGCGGGTGATGCCGTCGTCCGGCTCCATTTGCCCGGGGCCCTCCTGCCATGCGAGGCCGGCGACCAGGCTTCCCGCCTGCAGTTCGGCCAGCAGTCCTGCAAGGAGCGCAGCGCCGGATCCATTTTCCGGCAGCCGGCACAGTGCGGAAACCGCCTGGAGGGCGCCGACATACGGTTCCGGCAGCAGTTGCCGGCCGATTTCCTCGCCGATCGCGGCCGCTTCGGCCAGGCCCAGTCCGAGCCCGCCGCGCGCTTCCGGCACCAGAACCGACAGCCATCCGGCTTCGGCGAGTGCATTCCAGGTGGCGCGTTCGAAACCGGGCGTGCTGTCGCGCAGGCGGCGGACGCGCTGGCGCTGGTCGCCCCGGCGCAGGAAATCGCGCGCGCTGTCGCGGAAGATATCTTGGGTTGGCATATCCATTTGTGTCCCTCTGTTTTTATCGGTTGATATCGCTCAGTCGGCGATCGCGGCCAGGCCATTGTTCAAGACGACGACGCCGCGCTCCTGCACGCTGGCGCGGAACAGGATCTGGCTATCGCGTCGCCACATTTCGGTGCGGATGGTTTCGCCCGGGTAGACCGGAGATGAAAAGCGCGCCTGGATCGCGCGCAGGCGCTGCGGCTGGTAGTCGCACCATGTTTTCAGGATCGCGTGGCCGGCCACCGCGTAGGTCGCCAGGCCATGCAGGATCGGGCGCTCGAAGCCGGCCGCCCGCGCCGAGGCCGGATCGGCGTGCAAGGGATTGAAGTCCGCGCACAGCCGGTACAGCAGCGCCATCTCGGGCCGTGTGGCCAGGTCGCACACGGCGTGCGGCGCGCCGTCGGGCAGCGCGGCGGGCGCGGGGCCGGCCGCATCGCTCGGCTGCCCGTTTGCGCTATAGCCGCCATCGCCCCGGCACACCGTCAATTGCTCGATCGTGGCCAGTGGCGCGCCCGTGTCGGCGTCGCTGATGGTGCGCTCGACAACAATGAACGCACCCTTGTCCTGCCCCTTGTCGGTGATGGTTTTGACTCGCGTGCGGCCGATCACGTTGCCGCTGGGGCGCAGCGGCGCGTGCAAAGTCAGGCGCTGTTCGCCGTGCAGCAAGCGGGTCCAGTCGATGCCGGTTGCCGGGTCCTGCATCCAGAAACCGGGAAAGCCGAGCACCACCGCCATCGTCGGCAGCGCTTGTAACTCCTTTTCGAAGACGAAGCGCAGGCGCTGGCGGTCGAGCGGTTCCATGCCCAGGCCCACGCCCATTGCGTACAGCATCGTGTCCTTCTCGGTGTATGCCTGCCGCACGTCGGGGAAGGGCCAGGCCTTGAGCTTGACGTAATCGATGGCCATGGCTTACACCGGGTCCCAGGTGAACACGTCGGCCGAGCAGTCGAGCGGGTAGAACGCCGATTGCAGGGCGGGCATCGCGTGTTCCGCCACGCTTTCCGGCGTCCAGCCTTCCGAGCGGTGCACCGAGCGCACCGGGCGCGGTTGGCTCATCAAAAAAATCTCGTTATTGCGCACCGTGAAGACCTGGGCGTTGACGGCGCCGGCCCGGTCGCTGGCCAGGTACACGGCCAGCGGGGCGATCTTGGCCGGCGTCATTTGCCGGATTTTTTCCACGCGCGCCAGCGCTTGCGGCGTATCGGTCGGAATGTCGCTGACCATGCGGCTCCAGGCGAAGGGCGCGATGCAGTTCGAGCGCACGCCGAATTTTTGCATGTCGAGCGCGATCGATTTCGACAGCGCCGTCACGCCCAGCTTGGCGGCCGAGTAATTCGCCTGTCCCAGGTTGCCGATCAGGCCCGAGGTGGACGTCATGTGCACCAGGCTGCCCGATTGCTGCTGTTTGAAATGTGGCGCCGCGGCCTTGCTCATGTGGTAAGCGCCGTACAGGTGGACTTTCAGCACGGCGTCCCATTCGTCTTCGCTCATCTTGTGGAAGATGCGGTCGCGCAGGATGCCGGCGTTGTTGACCACGCAGTCGACGCGGCCGAATGTCTCGATCGCGCAGGCGATGATGCGCTGCGCGCCGGCGGCGTCGGACACGCTGTCGGTATTGGCGATCGCGCTGCCGCCTTCGGCGCGGATTTCATCGGCCACGCGCTGGGCCGGGCCGGCGTCCGCGCCGGCGCCGTCGAGCGCCGCGCCGATATCGTTGACGACGACGTGCGCGCCGCTGCGCGCCATCGCCAGCGCGATGTCGCGGCCGATGCCGCCGCCGGCGCCGCTGACCACGACGACCTTGTTTGCCACCATCTGTTGACTCGACATGCTTGCTACTCCTTGGATATGGGATCGGTGCTCTAGAACGAGCGCGGCAAACCGAGCACGTGCTCGGCGACATGCGACAGGATCAGATTGGTCGAGATCGGCGCCACCTGGTACAGGCGCGTTTCGCGGAACTTGCGCTCGACGTCGTACTCGCAGGCGAAGCCGAAGCCGCCGTGGAATTGCAGGCAGGCGTTGGCCGCTTCCCACGACGCGTCCGCCGCCAGCATTTTCGCCATGTTGGCCTGCGTGCCGCACGGTTGACGGGCGTCGTATAGTTCGCACGCCTTGTAGCGCATCAGGTTGGCCGCTTCGAGGTTGATGTATGCCTTGGCGATCGGGAATTGCACGCCCTGGTTTTGCCCGATCGGGCGGCCGAACACGATGCGTTCGTTGACGTATTTCGTCACCTTGTCGATGAACCAGTAACCGTCGCCGATGCATTCGGCCGCGATCAAGGTGCGCTCGGCGTTCAGGCCGTCGAGGATATATTTGAAACCCTTGCCTTCTTCGCCGATCAGGTTTTCGGCCGGGATTTCCAGGTTGTCGAAGAACAGTTCATTGGTCTCGTGGTTGACCATGTTCAGGATAGGCTGCACCGTCAAGCCCTTGCCGATCGCCTCGCGCAGGTCGACGATGAAGATCGACATGCCTTCCGATTTTTTCGTCACCTGTTCGAGCGGCGTGGTGCGCGCCAGCAGGATCATCAGGTCCGAATGCTGGACCCGCGAAATCCACACTTTCTGCCCGTTGATCACGTAGCGATCGCCCTTCTTGACGGCGGTGGTCTTGATCTTGGTCGTGTCGGTGCCGGTGCTCGGTTCCGTCACCGCCATCGATTGCAGGCGCAATGCGCCGCTGGCGATCTGCGGCAGATAAAACTCTTTTTGCGCCGTGGAGCCGTGCCGCAGCAAGGTGCCCATGTTGTACATCTGGCCGTGGCAGGCGCCGGAATTGCCGCCGGCGCGGTTGATTTCTTCCATGATGACCGACGCTTCGGTCAGTCCCAGGCCGGAGCCGCCGTATTGCTGCGGGATCAGCGCGGCCAGCCAGCCGGCCTTGGTCAGCGCGTCGACGAACTGCTCGGGATAGGCGCGTGCCTCATCTATCTTGCGGAAGTACTCGCTGGGAAATTCTTTGCACAAGTCTTGGACTGCGGCGCGCAAGTCCTGAAATTGGTCGCTGTGGGTAGCCATGGGGAACCTTCCTGTTTGGGATGATTCAGTATAGGTTCGTCAAAAATATACGTCAAGATGTTTACTTAAATTTTTGATTTGGAAAAAATTTGCCTTAATAGATGATGCCTAATGCGTCATCTACTTTACCTGGATGCGGAAAATCTGCGGACGAGCGCGGGCGCGCCTGAACGGCGTGGCGGAGAGGGATGGGGGAGTTGGCGCACCGCTCGGGCGCGCCGGAGAAACGAGGGCGTTACGAAGAGAAGAGAGTATTACGCGGCGTCGGCGTCGGGCGCGCCGGCCGGGGTGCCGTTGGCCGGGCCGTGCGTGTGGTCCAGGTCCACCTGTTTCAGGTCGTCCTGCAGCTTGTTCAGGAAGTGCACGAACGAGACCTTGTCGTCGAAGCGGAAATTGGTGATCGCCTGGCGGTAGAACTCATAGATGCGCGGTTGCAGCTGTTCCCAGAACAGCGCGCCCTGGGCCGTCACCTGCACGCGCTTGGAGCGGCGGTCGACGGTGTCGGCGACCCGGCTGACATGCTGGTCGCGCTCGAGCCGGGTCAGCACGCCGTCCAGGTTCTGGCGGCTGACCACCAGGAACTCCGCCAGTTCGGTGACCGACATGCCGGTGCTGGCCTGCGGCCGCGTCAGCGCGCCCAGCACGGCCCATTGCACGGTCGTGATGCCGAGCTGCTTGGCGGTCTGTTTCTGAAACACGTTCCCGACCTGGAACAGGCGGAAGAACAGGCGATTGTGCACGCCCACCAGCGTGTGATCATATTCGGGTACGGCCGGCTTGCTTTCCATTGGATTCCTTTACTTCGTCGATTGGCCAGAGGCGCCGGTAGGCATTATATCGGCTATTCGGACAGCGCCGGCACGGGCTTGCCGGGCACCGGCTTCCATGGTGCATGCATGTCATCGTATTGGCATAGTGTTTTTGCATCTACCTTTCTTTTCATTTATGGAAATGCACGGCTCGATAAAAATATATGTAAAGATCTTTACATATATCGGTTCTTGACCTAGACTGCATCCAGCTCCTCACTGAACCTGTAACCCTGTACAGAAAGAGAAATGACAATGAACAAGTACCCGCACTTACTGGCGCCGCTGGACCTGGGATTCATGACCTTACGCAACCGCATCGTGATGGGCGCGATGCATACGCGGATCGAGACGCTGGACCGCCCGGCCGAGCGCCTGGCCGCCTTCTTCAGCGCCCGCGCCCGCGGCGAAGTGGGCCTGATCCTGACGGCCGGCTACTCTCCCAACCTGGCCGGCCTGTTCGAGGAAGATGCGCAATATCTTGCGCATGCGTCGCAACTGGACGAACACGTTCCGGTGACGCGCGCCGTGCACGCGGCCGGCGGCCGGATCGCGCTGCAGATTCTGCACGCGGGCCGCTACGCCAAGCACGACAACTGCGTCGGCCCGTCGGCCGGGCGTTCGCGCATCAACCCGATCTCGCCGCGCGTGCTGAGTACGGAAGAGGTGTGGCAGACCATCGCCGATTTCGCCCATACGGCAGCGCTGGCGCGCGAAGCCGGTTACGACGGCGTCGAGATCATGGGTTCAGAAGGCTACCTGATCAACCAGTTCACGGCCGAATGCACGAACCAGCGCGACGACGAATTCGGCGGCTCCTTCGCCGGGCGCGTCAAGCTGCCGCTGGAAATCCTGAAAGCCGTGCGCGAAAAAGTGGGCGACGACTTCCTGGTGATCTACCGCATTTCCGCCGTCGACCTGGTCGAAGGCGGCATGGATGGCCATGAAGTGGCCGAGCTGGCGCGCCTGGTCGAAGCGGGCGGCGCCAACATCATCAACACCGGCGTCGGCTGGCACGAATCGCGCGTGCCGACCATCGCCGCCGCTGTGCCGCGCTCGGCCTGGGCCTATGCGGTGGACAACGTGCGGCGCGCCGTCAAGCTGCCGGTGATCGGCTCGAACCGCATCAATACGCCGGACGGCGCGGAGGCGATGCTCGCCGCCGGCCAGGCCGACATGGTGTCGATGGCGCGCCCGCTGCTGGCCGATCCGGCCTTCGCGCAAAAGACGCGCCTGGAGCAGGCCGACAACATCAACACCTGCATCGCCTGCAACCAGGCTTGCCTGGACCGCATCTTCACCGACCGCACGGCGACCTGCCTGGTCAACCCGCGCGCCGGGCGCGAAATCGAATTCGACGACGACAGCGTCGCGCTGCGTTCGCGCCGCATCGCCGTGGTCGGCGGCGGCCCGGCCGGCATGGCGTTCGCGCTGAACGCCGCCGAGCGCGGCCACGTCGTCACGCTGTTCGAAGCGGGACTGTCCCTGGGCGGTCAGATCAACATGGCGCGCGTGGTGCCGGGCAAGAACGAATTCAATGAAATGCTGCGCTACTTCCGCACCCGCCTGGCCCAACTGGGCGTGACGGTGCGCCTTGGGCACAAGGTCGGCGCGGCCGAACTGGCGGCCGGCGGCTACGAGGAAATCGTCGTGGCCACCGGCGTCAAGCCGCGCGTACCCGACTTCCCGGGCGTGGATCACCCGAAAGTGCTGTCGTATGTCGACGTGCTGGCGCACAACAAGCCGGTCGGCCCGCGCGTGGCCATCATCGGCGCCGGCGGCATCGGTTTTGATGTCGCCGAATTCCTGCTCGGCGATGCCAGCGAGGCGCTGACTCCGTCCGTGTTCCTGAAAAACTGGGGCGTCGATGCCGACATCGCGATCCCGGGCGGCCTGTTCCCGGCGGCGGCCAGCCACGACAAGCCGTCTCACCAGGTCACGATCCTGCAACGCAAGGATGAAAGGTTGGGCGCGCGCCTGGGCAAGTCGACCGGCTGGATACTGAAGGCGCGCATGCAGCGCGCCGGCGTGGCGATGGTGGCCGGCGCCAGCTACGACATGGTCGACGACCGCGGCCTGCATTACACGGCCGGCGGCCAGCGCCACCTGCTGGAAGTGGACCACGTGATCCTGTGCGCCGGCCAGGAATCCGAGCGCACGCTGTACGACCAGTTGCACGGCATGGGGATCGCCGCGCGAGTCATCGGCGGCGCCGACGTGGCGGCGGAACTCGACGCCTTGCGCGCCATCGAGCAGGCGACCCGGCTCGCGATCGCACTGTGAGCATCGCGCATGCAGGCCACATCCAACAATAATCAAGGAGATCTTCGCATGGCAAGCCTATACGATACGGACCTGGACCAGTGCGCCGCCAACCACCAGGCTTTGACGCCCTTGCACTTCCTGGTGCGCGCGGCCGACGTGTACCCGGACCGCACCGCCGTCATCTACGGCGAGCAGCGCTACAGCTGGCGCCAGTACGCCGAGCGTTGCCGCCGCCTGGCCGGCGCGCTGGAGCAGGCCGGCATCGGGCGCGGCGTCACCGTGGCGATCCTGGCGCCGAACACGCCGCCGATGCTCGAAGCGCAGTTCGGCGTGCCGATGGCGGGCGCGGTACTGAACTGCATCAACATCCGCCTGGACGCGGCGGCGATCGCCTTCATCCTGCAGCATTCGGAAGCGCGCGTCCTGATCGTCGACCGCCAGTTCGCGGCGGTGGCGCGCGACGCGCTGTCCCGGCTGGAGCAGCCGATGCTGGTGATCGACATCGCCGATCCCGAGGCCGAAGACAGGGGCAGCGCCGGCAGCATCGAATACGAGGATTTCCTGGCCGGCGGCGATCCGGCCACGCCGATCCGCTGGCCGCGCGATGAATGGGATGCGCTGGCGCTCAATTACACCTCGGGCACCACCGGCAATCCGAAGGGTGTCGTCTACCACCATCGCGGCGGCTACCTGAATGCGCTCGGCCAGCTGGTCACGGCCGAATTGAGCGGCGCGCCGGTGTACCTGTGGACCTTGCCGCTGTTTCACTGCAACGGCTGGTGCTACGCGTGGGCGATGGCGGCCATCGGCGGCACCCAGGTGTGCCTGCGCAAGGTCTCGGCCGACGCCGTGTATGACGCCATCGCGCGCCACCAGGTCACGCATTTCTGCTGCGCGCCCACCGTGCTGGCCTTCATGACCGAGGATGTGCCGCCATCCTGGAGCACGCCCAAGCAGCCGATCCGCGTGCTGTCGGGCGGCGCTTCGCCGCCGCCGGCGGTGCTGCGCAAGCTCGACGAACTGGGTTTTTCGCTGCTGCACGTGTACGGCATGACGGAAATGCACGGCGTCGCCACGCTGTGCCAGTGGCAGCCGGAATGGAGCGAGCTGCCCGACGACGAGCGCATGGCATACCTGGCGCGCCAGGGCGTGCGCACGGTGGTGCAGAACGAGATGATGGTGGCCGATCCGGCCACGCTGGAGCCGGTGCCGAGAGACGGCGAGACCATCGGCGAGATCCTGTTGCGCGGCAATCTGACGATGAAGGGTTACCTGAAAAATGCGCGCGCCACCGAGGAAGCGTTCGCCGGCGGCTGGTATCACACCGGAGATCTGGCGGTGGTGCATGCGAACGGCTATATCGAGATCCGCGACCGTTCCAAGGACATCATCATCAGCGGTGGAGAAAATGTCTCGTCGGTCGAGGTGGAAGGCGTGCTGCACGACCATCCGGCGGTGCACAACGTGGCCGTGGTGGCGGTGCCCGACGAGCGCTGGGGAGAAGTCCCGTGCGCGATCGTCGAGCTGCGTCCGGAAGCGGTCGGCACGCTCAGCGAGGCCGACGTGATCGCCTTTTGCCGCAGCCGCCTGGCCGGCTTCAAGTGCCCGCGCCACGTGCTGTTCGAACCGGTGCAACTGACCGCGACCGGCAAGATGCAGAAGTTCAAGCTGCGCGAGCACGCGCGCGAACGCCTGGCGCAATTGAATCGTACGAAGTGAATCCGCAGTTCCAACTTAACCAGGAGAAGCGCATGCGCGCATTGGAAAACAAGACCGTCGTCGTCACAGGCGCCGGCGGCGGCATCGGCCGCGCCATCTGTCAACGTTTTATGGAAGAGGGCGCGCGCGTGGCCGCGGTCGACATCGATGCCGACGCGCTGGCCGCGCTGGCGGTGCAATTGAAGGACGTGGGCGCCGCGCCGATGCAGGTCAAGCTCGACATCACCGATTACGACGCGGTGGTGGCGGCCATGGCCCGCATCAAGCAGGAGTTGGGCGGCATCGACATCCTGGTCAACAACGCCGGCTGGGACTTGCCGGTCGAATTCGTCGACAGCACGCCGGACTTCTGGAACAAGGTCATCGCCATCAACCTGAGCGGCCCCTTGAACCTGCACCACGCGGCGCTGCCGCACATGATCGAAGGCGGCGGCGGGATGGTGGTCAACATCGCCTCCGACGCCGGGCGCGTCGGCTCGTCCGGCGAATCGGTCTACTCGGCCTGCAAGGGCGGCATCATCGCCTTCACCAAGACGCTGGCACGCGAGTGCGCGCGCCACAACATCCGTCTCAACGCGGTCTGCCCGGGGCCGACCGACACGCCGCTGCTGCAATCGTTCTTCGGCGACGGAGAGTATGGCCAGAAACTGTACGAGGGCCTGAAGCGCTCGATACCCCTGAAGCGACTGGGACGGCCGGACGACATGGCGGGCATCATCGCCTTCCTGGCCAGCGCGGACGCCGCTTTCATTACCGGACAGGTCATCAGCGTGTCCGGCGGATTAACCATGCATGGCTAAGGAAAAAATCATGACCGACTATACCGATATCCTGTACCAGGTGCGCAATGGCGCGGCGCACATCACGATCAACCGGCCCGAGAAATACAACGCCTTCCGTGGCCGCACCTGCGATGAATTGATCGATGCCTTCAACCGTGCCGGCTGGGACAAGTCGATCGGCGTGATCGTGCTCAGCGGCGTGGGCGAGAAGGCGTTCTGCACCGGCGGCGACCAGTCGGCGCACGACGGCGGCTACGACGGGCGCGGCATCGTCGGCTTGCCGGTGGAAGAACTGCAAACCCTGATCCGCGACGTGCCCAAGCCGGTGATCGCGCGCGTCAACGGTTACGCCATCGGCGGCGGCAATGTGCTCGTCACCTGCTGCGACCTGGCGATCGCATCCGAGACGGCGCAGTTCGGCCAGGTCGGGCCGAAGGTCGGCTCGGTCGACCCGGGCTTCGGCACGGCCTACCTGGCACGCGTTGTCGGAGAAAAGAAGGCGAGGGAGATCTGGTTCCTGTGCCGCCGCTACACGGCGCGCCAGGCGCTGGACATGGGCCTGGTCAATTGCGTGGTGCCGGCCGACCAGCTGGACGCCGAGGTCGAGCGCTGGTGCATGGAAATCATGGCGCTCAGCCCGACCGCGCTGGCCATCGCCAAGCGCTCCTTCAATGCCGACAGCGACAACATCCGCGGCATCGGCGGCCTGGGCATGCAGGCGCTGAGCATGTTCTACGACAGCGACGAATCGCGCGAAGGCGTCGCCGCTTTCCTGGAAAAGCGCCCTCCGAAATTCCGGCCCTGAGTAACCGCGCTGCCTGCGGGTAATGCCCTAAAGCCAAGACCACAGCCCCCCTGTCATTCCCGCGAAGGCGGGAATCCCATTTGCATCCCGGACGGCGCAGCGAAATGGGATTCCCGCCTTCGCGGCGGTCCGGCGATCCGGAATGACAACTTGCGGCCTTCACTTAAAGGCATTCCACCCCCAGCCGGCGTTTTTTATAACAGCCCAAACGGGAGTAACAATGAAAATTCTGGTTCCAGTCAAGCGCGTGCTTGACTACAACGTCAAGGTCCGCGTCAAGTCCGACGGCTCGGGCGTCGACCTGGACAACGTCAAGATGGCGATGAACCCTTTCGATGAAATCGCGCTCGAAGCGGCGCTGCGGTTGAAGGAATCCGGGCAGGCGAGCGAGGTGGTGGCCGTCTCCTGCGGCGCGGCACCATGCCAGGACACGCTGCGCACGGCCATGGCGATGGGCGCCGACCGCGCCATCCTGGTCGAAACGGATACGGACTTGCAGCCGCTGGCGATCGCCAAGTGCCTGCGCGCGCTGGCTACCACGGAAGCGGCGCAATTGCTCATCCTCGGCAAGCAGGCGATCGACGACGACAGCAACCAGGTCGGCCAGATGCTGGCGGCATTGCTGGACTGGCCGCAGGCGACCTTCGCTTCCAGCATCGCGCTCGAAAACGGTCAAGCCATCGTCGGCCGAGAAATCGATGGCGGCGCCGAGACGCTGGCGCTGACGCTGCCGGCGGTGGTGACTGCCGACCTGCGCCTGAACGAGCCGCGCTACGTGACGCTGCCCAACATCATGAAGGCGAAAAAGAAACCGCTGGCCATCGTCAAGCCGGCCGAACTCGGCGTCGACGTGGCGCCGCGCCAGGTGACGCTGAAAGTCGCCGAGCCGCCACGGCGCGGCGCCGGCGTCATCGTGCCCGATGTCGCCACGCTGGTGGCGAAGTTGCGCGATGAAGCGCAAGTCATTTAAGCCATCGCGCCACTCCAGCCCTATGCACACCACTTTCCCAGGAACTGAACATGCCCATACTCGTCATCGCGGAACATGACAATTCGAGCTTGAATGCAAGCACCCTCAACACCGTCGCCGCCGCGCTCCAGTGCGGCGGCGACGTCCACCTGCTGGTCGCCGGCCACGATTGCGGCGCGCCGGCGCGGGCGGCGGCGGCCATCGCCGGCGTCGCCAAGGTCTGGCAGGCGGACGCGCCGCAATTCGGCGCCGGGCTGGCGGAAAACGTCGCCGCCCAGGTGCTGGCGCTTGCGCAGCCATACACGCATATCCTGGCTCCGGCCACCTCGTACGGCAAGAATGTGCTGCCGCGCGTGGCGGCCTTGCTCGATGTCGGGCAACTGTCCGACATCACGCGCGTCCAGGCCGCCGACGTGTTCGAGCGGCCCGTCTATGCCGGCAACGCCATCGCCACCGTGCGCTCGCACGACACCGTAAAAGTGATCACCGTGCGCACCACGGCGTTCGCCCCTGCCGCAGGAGGAGGCAATGCGCCGGTCGAAGCCGTGCCGGCGCATGCCATCGCGGCCGGCGGCGGCAGGTCCGCGCTGGTGTCGCGCGTGCTGGCGCGCTCCGAGCGCCCCGAACTGGCCGGGGCCAGGGCGGTCGTCTCGGGCGGGCGCGGCCTGGGTTCGGCCGACAATTTCAAATTGCTCGAACCGCTGGCCGACCGGCTGGGCGCCGCGATGGGCGCCTCGCGCGCGGCGGTCGACGCCGGCTACGTGCCGAACGACTGGCAGGTCGGCCAGACCGGCAAGATCGTCGCACCCGACCTGTATATCGCGATCGGCATTTCCGGCGCGATCCAGCACCTGGCGGGCATGAAGGAATCGAAGACCATCGTCGCCATCAACAAGGACGCGGAAGCGCCGATCTTCGGCGTAGCCGATTACGGCATCGTCGGCGATCTGTTCGATATCGTGCCGGAGCTGGTCAGCGCGCTGGGCTGACCCGCCTGTCGTCCGCCGCTGCGGAGCGACAGCAGTGCCTGAGGCAAGGCCACAGACCGTAGATCTGTCATTCCCGCGCAGGCGGGAATCCCATTTGCATCTCGAGCGGCGCAGCGAAATGGGGTTCCCGCCTTCGCGGGAACGACAGATTTGGCGCTAACTTAATTGCATTAGCGCCTGAAGCCTGTCTTTATGCGCCCCTGAACACCGGCGCGCGCTTGTCGACAAACGCTGCCATGCCTTCGTTGGCGTCGGCGGTCTGGAATGCCAGCGTCACCAGGTCGGCCTCTATCTTCAATCCCTCGTCGAGCGGCACGCTGAGCGCGCGCTGCACCGCGCGGCGCGCGAACAGGGTGGCGGTCAGGCTGTTGTCGAGGAAGCGCGCGGCGAAAGCGCGTCCCATCGCCAGCGGTTCCGCTGCCTCCACCACTTGATTGACCAGGCCAATACTGAATGCCTCGGCCGCATCGATGACGCGTCCCGACATGACCAGATCCAGCGCGCGCGATTCGCCGACCAGGCGCGGCAGGCGCTGCGTGCCGCCATAGCCAGGTATCAATCCCAGCCGCACTTCCGGCAAACCCATTTTCGCCTGCGGCGTGGCCACCCTGAAGGTGCACGCCATCGCCAGTTCCAGGCCGCCGCCCAGCGCATAACCGTGAATGACGGCGATCGACGGGATGTTCAGCCGGTCCAGCTTGGCGAACACCGACTGTCCCAGCTCGGTGCCAGAGCGCTGTGCGCGCATGTCGCGGTTCATCAATTCCTTGATGTCGGCGCCGGCGCTGAACGCCTTGTTGCCCGCGCCGAGGATCAGCAGGGCGCGCGCGTCGCTGGCCGCCACCTCGTCGATGGCGCCCGAAATCGCTTCGATCAGGCTCGCGTTGAGCGCGTTGAGCGATGCCGCGCGCTCGATGGTGATGACGGCGAGGGCGCCGTCCCGTTGCAGTTCGATGGTCATGCCGGACTCCTTTTTTGGTGTGTGCCAGGATTGCCGCTGTCGCGGTATTTAAGTCACTATATTTACTTATAAAGTAATTTTATAGCGTGTTTACAGCATGAATAATACAATAATCTGTAAATATCTTTACATATATTTTTCAATGGACTACACTCGATTCAACTTGTGGCGCAGCTCGCGGCGCAAGATGACAACGATAATGAGGAGACGCACGATGAAATTCGCACGCGCAGTGCATACCTGGATGGCGATGGCCGTCCTGTCCATTCCGCCAGCCTATGCCCAGGCGCCGGCAGCGTCGGCCGGCGCCGTGAAGATCGGCGTGATCGCCGACATGAGCGGCGTCTATTCCGCGCTCGGCGGACCCGGCATGGCCGCCGCCGTGCGCATGGCGGTCAGCGATTTCGGCGGCAAGGTGCTGAACCGGCCGATCGAAGTACTGAGCGCCGATTCGCAGAACAAGGTCGATGTCACGGCTTCGCGCGCCCGCGAATGGTATGACCGCGACAACGTCGGCATGATCATCGAAGGCACCGATTCCGCTTCCGCGCTGGCGCTGCAGAAAATCGGCTTGAGCAAGAAGAAGATCACGCTGTTCATCCAGGCCGCGTCGTCCGCGCTGACGGAAAGCGAATGCTCGCCGTACGGTATCCACTACGTCTACGACACCTATGCGCTGGCCAACAGCACCGGCCGCGCGATCGCCGAAAGCGGCGGCGACAGCTGGTATTTCATCACCGCCGACTATGCGTTCGGCCAGGCGCTGGAGTCCGATACCTCGGCCATCGTCAAGCGCCTGGGCGGCAAGGTCTCCGGTTCCTCGCGCCACCCGATCGGCGCGGCCGATTTCTCTTCGTTCGTGGTCTCGGCGCAGAGTTCGAACGCGAAAGTGATCGGCCTGGCCAACGCCGGAAAGGATACGCAGAACGCGATACGCCAGGCGGCCGAATTCGGCCTGGGGCGCGGCAAGCAGATCATCGCGCCGCTGCTGATCTTCGAGACCGATCTGAAAGGGCTGGGATTGCAGACGGCGCAGGGCTTGCAGTTCGCCGCCGCCTTTTACTGGGACTTGAACGCCGAATCGCGTGCCTGGGCCAAGCGTTACTACCAGCTGCAAAAGGCGATGCCGACCTCGGTGCAGGCCGGCGCCTACTCGGCGACCATGCATTACCTGAAGGCGATCGCCGCCGCCGGCACCGACCAGCCGGACGCGGTGGTGGCGATGATGAAGGCCACGCCGATCAACGATGCCTTCGCCAAGAACGGCAAGATCCTGGAAAACGGCTCGATGGTGCACGACCTGTACCTGGTGCAGGCCAAGACCCCGGCCGAATCGAAAGGCGAGTGGGATTTGCTCAAGGTGAACCGCACCATCCCCGGCGACAGCGCATTCCGCCCGCTCTCCGCCAGCGCCTGCCCGCTGCTGAAGAAATGATGCGCGAGCCCTGTCAACCTGGATTGGAGAGTGCAGTGGACATCATCCTGCAGACACATAAGCTGAGCAAGGAATTCAAGGGTTTCAGCGCCGTCAGCGCGGTCGACCTGGCCGTGCAGCGCGGCAGCATCCACGCGCTGATCGGCCCCAATGGCGCCGGCAAGACCACCTGTTTCAATTTGCTGAGCAAATTCCTGGCGCCGAGTTCCGGCAGCATTGTTTTCAACGGCCGCGACATCACGGCCGCCCGCCCGGCCAGCATCGCGCGCCAGGGCGTGATCCGCTCGTTCCAGATATCGGCCGTGTTTCCGCAACTGAGCGCGCTGGCCAATGTGCGCATCGGCCTGCAGCGCGCGCAGGGAACCTCGTTCCAGTTCTGGCGCAGCGCGCGCAGCCTGTCGCACCTCGATGCGCGCGCGATGGCATTGCTGGAACAGGTGGACCTGGACGGTTTCGCCGACGTGCCGGCCGGGGATTTGCCGTATGGCCGCAAGCGCGCGCTGGAAATCGCCGCCACGCTGGCGATGTCGCCGGAACTGATGCTGCTCGACGAGCCGACCCAGGGCATGGGCCACGAAGATGTCGGCCGCGTCGCCGAATTGATCAAAAAAGTCTCGGCCGGGCGCACGGTGCTCATCGTCGAACACAATATGGGCGTGGTCTCGGGCATCTGCGACACGATCACCGTGTTGCAGCGCGGCGCGGTGCTGGCCGAAGGCAGTTATGCGCAGGTGTCGGCCGATCCGCGCGTGGTCGAAGCCTATATGGGCAGCGCGGCCGAGCAGCTGGAAGGAGTGCACTGATGCCGACTCCCGCACTCGAAATCAGCGGCCTGCACGCCTGGTATGGCGAATCGCACGTGCTGCACGACGTGAATATCGCCGTGCAGCAGGGCGAGGTCGTCACGCTGCTGGGCCGCAACGGCGCGGGACGCAGCACGACGCTGCGCGCCATCATGGGACTGGCCGGCGCCTGCAAGGGCTCGATCAAGGTCAACGGCGTGCAGGCGCTGGGCCTGCCGACGCACCGCATCGCGCATCTCGGCATCGGCTATTGCCCGGAAGAGCGCGGCATTTTCTCCGGCCTGTCGACCGAGGAAAATCTGATGCTGCCGCCGCTGCTGGAGCCGGGCGCCGGCATGACGGTCGACGAACTGTATGCGCTGTTCCCGAATCTGGAGCGGCGCAAGTCCAGCCAGGGCACGCGCCTGTCCGGTGGCGAACAGCAGATGCTGGCCATCGCGCGCATCCTGCGCAGCGGCGCGCGGTTGCTGCTACTCGATGAAATCTCCGAAGGTCTGGCGCCGGTCATCGTGCAGCAGCTTGGCCGCCTGATCGCCACGCTGAAAGAGAAGGGCTACACGGTGCTGATGGTGGAACAGAATTTCCGTTTCGCCGCGCCGCTGGCGGACCGTTTTTATGTCGTCGAACATGGCCGAGTGGCCGCCAGCTTCGGCGCCGATGAACTGCAGGCCGAACTGCCGCGGCTGCACCAGATGCTGGGAGTGTAAATATGGACCTTGCCAACATAAGCGTGCAAGCCTTGCTCAGCCAATTGCTGATCGGCCTGGTCAACGGTTCCTTTTACGCGATGCTGTCGCTTGGCCTGGCCATCATTTTCGGCCTGCTCAACGTGATCAACTTCGCGCACGGCGCCTTGTACATGATGGGCGCCTTGCTCGCCTGGATGGGCTTGAATTATTTCGGCCTGAGTTACTGGGTGATGCTGGTCGCCGCTCCGGCGCTGGTCGGCGCCTTCGGCATCCTGGTCGAACGCTGCCTGATGCGCTGGGTCTACCGGCTCGACCACGTGTACGGCCTGCTGCTCACTTTCGGCATCGCGCTGATCGTCGAAGGCGTGTTTCGCTCGGTGTACGGCGTGTCGGGCCAGCCCTACGGCGCGCCCGAAGCGCTGCAAGGCGCCACCAGCCTCGGTTTCATGGTGTTGCCGAACTACCGGGCCTGGGTGGTGTTCGCCTCGCTGGCCGTGTGCGGCGCGGCCTGGTTCCTGATCGAGAAGACCCGGCTGGGCGCCACGCTGCGCGCCGGCACCGAAAATCCGAGGCTGGTCGAAGCCTTCGGCGTCAACGTGCCGCTGCTCGTCACGCTGACCTATGGCGGCGGCGCGGCACTGGCGGGACTGGCCGGCGTGCTGGCCGCACCGGTGATCCAGGTGTCGCCGCTGATGGGGGCCAATCTCATCATCGTCGTATTCGCAGTGGTCGTCATCGGCGGCATGGGTTCGATCATCGGCGCCATCGTGTCCGGCCTGGCGCTGGGCGTGGTTGAAGGCTTGACGCGGGTGCTGTATCCGCAACTGTCGGCCACCATTGTGTTCATCGTCATGGCCGTGGTGCTGATGTGGCGCCCGGCCGGCCTGTTCGGCAAAGAATAAGGAAACCCGAAATGAAAAAAATCTGTTGCGCGGCCGCGCTGCTGGCGGCCGTGCTGGCCCCGTACGCCCTGTACCCGGTGCTGTTGATGAAGGTGCTGTGTTTTGCGCTGTTCGCTTGCGCCTTCAACCTGTTGATCGGCTATACGGGCCTGCTGTCCTTCGGCCACGCGGCCTTCTTCGGCGGCGGCGCCTATGTCGCCGGTTATGCGCTGACGGTGCTCGGCCTGCCGGTCGAAATCGCCTTGCTGTGCGGGACGGCGGCCGGTGCGTTGACCGGCTGGCTGGTGGGCAGCCTGGCGATCCGCCGCCAGGGCATCTATTTCACGATGATCACGCTGGCGCTGGCGCAGATGCTGTACTTCGTGCTGGTGCAGGCGCCGTGGACCGGCGGCGAGAACGGCTTGCAGGGCGTGCCGCGCGGCAGGCTGCTCGGCCTGCTCGACCTGGGCAGCGACATCGTCCTGTATTACGTCGTGCTGGCGATCGCGCTCGGCGCCTACGGCTTGTGTGTGCGCCTGGTGCATTCGCCGTTCGGCCAGGTGCTGGCGGCGATCCGGCAAAACGAGGCGCGGGCTACTTCCCTCGGTTACGAGGCCGGCCACTACAAGCTGCTCGCCTTCGTGCTGTCTGCCGCGCTATCCGGCCTGGCCGGCGCGCTGATGACGCTGGTGCTCGGTTTCGCCACGCTATCCGACGCGCACTGGAGCATGTCCGGGCTGGTGGTGCTGATGGTGCTGGTCGGCGGCCTGGGCACGCTGGCCGGGCCGGTAGTGGGCGCGGTGGTGATCGTCGCGCTGGAAAACAAGCTGGGGGATATCGGCAACGCCCTGGCGGCGTTGACGGGGATCGACTGGTTCCGCGCGCTAGGCGACAGCGTGTCGGTGGTGACCGGGCTCATTTTTGTCGCCTGTGTACTCACGTTCCGGCAGGGCATCGTCGGCACATTCCATTCATATATCAACAGGAGAACAGCATGAAATCGATATTGAAACTGGCGTTGATCTGCATCCTCGCGCTGGGCACCACGGCACGGGCGGCGGAACGGGCCACGCCGGACGAGGCGGTGGCGATGGTCAAGCGGGCCGTCGCTTATTTGAAGGCCAACGGCAAGGACAAGGCGTATGCCGAATTCAACAAGCCCAACGGGCCGTTCACGGACCGCGACCTGTACGTGTTCGTCATCGATATGAAGGGCATCGACGTCGCGCACGGGATCAACCCGCGCATCATCGGCAAAAACGTCATCGACCTGCGCGATGCGGACGGCAAGCCGATGGTGAAAGCCTTCATCGAGCTGGCTGAAAAGAAGGGAAGTGGATGGGTCGATTACCGCTGGCCCAATCCGGAACAGAAGGTCGTTGAAAACAAGTCCACTTACCTGGAGCGTGTCGACGACGTCTTCATCGCATGCGGCATCTACAAGAAGTAAAACCACGACAACAACAATAACCCTGAGGAGACAAGATGAAAAAATTCTTTTATGGCGCGGCACTGGGCCTGGCCGCCAACCTGGCGGCGGCGCAAACGGTGACGGTGTTCGGCGTGGCCGATGCCGCCATCGTGAACGAGCGTGGCGGCGTGGCCGGCAGCGTGACCAAGCTGACCGGCGGCGCGGCCAGCGGTTCGCGCCTGGGCGTGCGCGGTTCGGAAGACCTGGGCGACGGCCTGAAGGCGCTGTTCGTGCTTGAAATGGGACTGGCGCTCGATACCGGCGCCAGCACCCAGGGCGGCGTGCTGTTCGGACGGCAAGCGCTGGTCGGCTTGCAGCATGACGCCGGCACCGTCACCATCGGCCGCCAGTACGCGCCGCTGTTCCTGGCGCTGTCGTCGATCGACCCGTTCCAGGCATTCAGCACCGCGGCCAACGCCTCGAATTTGATGTCGCTGGCCGGCATCCGCATGACCAATTCGGTCAAGATCTCCGCTCCCGCCGGCGGCGCATTCAGCGGGGAAGCCGCGTACGCGCTCGGCGAAGTGGCCGGCAACAGCGACGCCGGCCGGCAGATCGGCGCCAATGGCGCTTACACCAGCGGGCCGTTCAGCGTGAAGCTGGGTTACGCCAGCGTCAACAACATCCCCGCGCCGGCGGCTGCCATCAGCAACGGCAAGACGGTGCTGGTCGGCGCCACCTATGATTTCGGCATCGCCAAGGTCGGCGCGGCCTATGCGAAGAACCGCGGCACCGTCAATATCAACAACACGATCAATCCCAATGTCCACGCCGATTCGCGGGATGTGCTGCTCGGCGTCTCGGTGCCGCTGGGCCTGAGCGCGCTGCGCGCATCGTATATCGACAAGCAGGACAAGGCGGGTACCCGGCGCGACGCCCGGCAGTGGGGCGTCGGCTATTTCTATTCGCTGTCGAAACGCACCGACACCTATCTCGCCTATGCGCGCATACGCAACACGGCAGCCGCCGGCAGCGTCGGCTTTTACACCGTCGGCAACGCGACGGAAGTCGGCAGCGGCAACCGCGCGCTGAACCTCGGGTTGCGTCACACGTTCTGACCGGGCGCGGGATGCGCAGGCGCGGCTAGAATTGCTTGCGCCATCCCACGCTGACGCCGCGCGGCAGCAGCGCGACCGTAAACGATTGCTGCCGGGAGTGGGCATAATATCCGGTCGCCGTTCCCAGCGCCCAGCCGGCCAGGACGTCGGTTTGCCAGTGTCCGCGCACCTTCATGCGCGCGATACCGTCGTACAAGGGCAGCAGTTCGAGGGCATAGATGGCTGGATGGTCGTGGCCGTATTCAAGCACGAACGGCGTGATGACTGCGGCCACCGTCGTCACGTCGCCGCTCGGAAAACTGCGCCCGCCGCTTTTGAACCACTGGTTGGGATCGTCGGTCTGCCGCGGGCGCTCGCGCCGAAAGGTTCTTTTTAACACTTCGGAAGAGACGCCGCCGATCACGGAAGAGTCGATCGATTGCCAGAACGTGCGTCCCAGGCGCGTATCGTCGCCTTCCCACAGGGCAGCGACGATTTCACCGCCGATCAACAGCGTCTGAAGACGTTTCTGGTTGCTGCGCTTCCAGATGCCGTGGTCGTCATAATTCAAGCGTGAATCGATACCCAGCGGACCGCCGCCTGCCCATGCGCCGCCATGCGCCAGGCCGGCAACGCACGCCACCACCGCCATCTTGATCCCGATGCCCATTTGATTTCTCCAGTAAATGCATTGATCCGCATGGTCAGAAATATCGGAGCCGGGCAGGCGCGACGTCATCCAGCCCTCGTAAAGCAGGCTAGCAAAGCGATGGTTAGTAAAGCGTTAACTTTTTCGTTGCTTTTTGTTCTGGAGGAGATGGATGCGGTGCAATTCCGCCTGGTATGACGTTTTCCGTGCGAACGCGCCGTAATGCAGAGGCACTTGGCGCGGCAATTTCCCTGCGACCATGCGCATAGAACTGGTTGAATCGCTGTTATTTACCGGTGCCCTGGTAAATCAGCTGCAAGCCGGTGAGGAACAGGCACGATTGTGAAATCCGGTAAAACCAGACGGTGTTGACCCGTTCCTGCAACCACATGCCGAGCCAGACGCCGAGCGGCACCAGTGGCGCCAGCACCAGGCTCGTGCCCAGGTTGTCGGCCGAGAACTGGCCCAGCAACGTATATGGAATCAGCTTGATGGCGTTGACGAACATGAAAAAGACGCTGATGGTGGCGACATAGCGCGTCTTGTCCAGGCGCTGCGGCAGCATGTAGACCATCGCCGGCGGCCCGCCGGCATGGGCCAGGAAACTCGTCAGGCCGGACACGCCGGACCAGAACGTACCCTTGATGAAGCTGCTTCCTGCCGGCTTCTGTTTTGCCGCATATCCTATCCAGCCATTCACCGTGAAGGCGACCGCGATGCCGCCGATCAGGATGCGGATCGCATTTTCCGTCAGCATGCCGAACGTCAGCGTGCCGGCGATCACGCCGATCAGCGCCCCGGGCAACATGATTTTGAGGTTGGCGCTATCCCATTTGCCGTAATAGACGCGCAATCCGACCAGGTCCATCAGGCACAGCACCGGCAACAAGATCGCGGCCGCGTGCACCGGAGAGATCGCCAGCGCCATCAGCGGCACCCCGATGCCGCCCAGCGCGCTGCCGAATCCGCCTTTGGATATACCGGTGAGTAAGACCGCCGGGATGGCGGCTGCGTAGAAAATGGGATCGGTAATGAGCATGGTTCTCTTCTGGACATGAGCCGCATGCATCATAACAGCGGCGCGGCGGCGCCAATTTTAATGCATTAGCTGGTAAAAACCGGGGACAGACCACGTTTTTCGGGCAATGTTTCTCGAAAAATGTGGTCTGTCCCTAATACCGTCATTCCCGCGGAGGCGGGAATCCCATTTCGCGTCCCGAACGGCGTAAAAAAATGGGATTCCCGCCTGCGCGGGAATGACAAATTTGGCGCTAACTTAACGGCATTATGGTCTGTCCCCGGTTTTTATATTTCTCGAAAGCGTGGACTCGGCGTTCCCGGTTTCGCAGCTTAAAGCGGCGTTTAGTTATCGCGCAGCGCTTGCGCCAGTCCTCCCCATTCGGCCTGGAACAGGGCCGCGTCCATCTGCCGGACCTTGCGCATGATCGGGCGGAAGCCCATGTGTTGCAGCACGTCCCGCTCCAGGTCGACGCCGGGGGCGATTTCCGTCAGTTCGAGTCCTTCCGGCGTCAGTTCGAACACGGCGCGCTCGGTCACGAACAACACGCTCTGGCGGCGCTGCGCCGCATCGATACCATTGAAGGTGATCTGCTCTACCTGTTCGATGAACTTGCGCGACTTGCCTTCCTGGACAATGCGCAACTGGCCGTCGCCGACTTCAACCTTTAGGCCGCCTGCCGTGAAGGTGCCGCAAAATACCAGCTTCGGTGTGGAGCGCGTGATGTTGACGAAGCCGCCGCAGCCGACCGGCCGTCCGCTGAATTTGCTGACGTTGACGTTGCCGCGGGCGTCGGCCTGGGCCAGTCCGAGGAAGCTGGCGTCGAGTCCTCCGCCATCATAGAAATCGAATTGCGACGCCTGCTCGATGATCGCTTCGGCGTTATACGCCAGCCCGAAATCGCCCAGTTGCGCCGGCACGCCGCCGCTGATGCCGCTCTCGATGCTCAACTTCAGCAGTTCGGCCACGCCTTCCTCGGCGGCGATCGACGGGATGCCGGCCGGGATGCCGATGCCGAGATTGCTGACCGCGCCGGGCGTCAGTTCGCAGGCGGCGCGCCGCGCGATGACCTTGCGTTCGTCGAGCGCCATCGGCACCAGAGAGTTGAGCGGCACGCGCAAGTCGCCGCACAGGGCCGGGTCGAACTGGGTGACGATCGATTGCATGTGGTTTTCCGGCTTGCCGATGACGACGTAGTCGATCAGCACGCCCGGCACCTTGACGGCTTTCGGGTGCAGGCTGCCGGCCGCCACCACGCGTTCGACCTGCACGATGACGATGCCGCCGCAGGCGCGCGCTGCCTGCGCGATCGCTAACTGTTCGAGCAGCACGCCTTCCTTGTCCAGCGTGACGTTGCCGTTTTCATCGGCGACGGTGCCGCGGATGATGGCGACGTCGATCTTCGGACACGGATAATGCAGCCATTCTTCGCCGCCGAATTCGACCAGGCGCACCAGGTCTTCGCTGCAACTGGCATTCAATTTTCCGCCTTCGAGGCGCGGGTCGACGAAGGTGCCCAGGCCGACCTTGGTCAGCAGGCCGGGTGTGCGGCCGGCGATGTGGCGCAGCAGGTGCGACAGCGAGCCTTGCGGGAAGTTATAGGCTTCGACTTCGCCGTCGTACACCATCTTCATCATTTCCTTGCCGGTCTGGCCGAAGTGGCCGGCCACCGTGCGCTTGATCATCCCTGGGTGCGCGAAGTGCACCATGCCGCCGTCGCCGCTGTTGCCGATCGCGCCGCAGGCCCAGGTGCTCAGGCGGCGCGGGTGGCCGCTGGTCAGAAAGGTGCGTTCGATGCCTTTCAATACTTCTTCCGGCAGGCTGGTCATGGCCAGCCCGCCCAGGAAGATGGTCGCTTCGTCCGCTATCAAGGTGCCTGCTTCGTCGGCGCTGATGATCTTCATGTGCTGTTCTCCGGTTTGGTTGTCATAAGGCTTGCTTTTCCGCCCGATTTGATTATACTAAATAATAGTTATATTTTAAAACTAAATTGAAGCGATCCAAACCATGAGCCAAGCGATGAATCCGGCGCCGGAGTCGAGCGACCTGTTAAAGATAGAGATCCGCGATGCGGTAGCCTGCATTTCGATCAACCGCGCCGCCAAGCGCAACGCGTTGAGCGACGCGCTGGTCGGCGCGCTGCGCAACTGCTTTGAAACGCTGCCGGCGCAAGTGCGCGCGGTGGTGCTGTCCGGGGAAGGCGAGCATTTCTGCGCCGGCCTGGACCTGTCGGAAATGCGGGAGCGTGCCACCGGCGAAGCGATGCACCATTCGCGCATGTGGCATGCTGCCTTCGAGCAGGTGCAGTTCGGCCGCGTCCCCGTCATCGTCGTGCTGCGCGGCGCCGTGGTCGGCGGCGGGCTGGAACTGGCGGCGGCGGCGCATATCCGCGTGGCCGAGGAGTCGGCCTTTTATGCGCTGCCGGAAGGTCAGCGCGGCCTGTTCGTCGGCGGCGGCGGCTCGGTGCGCATCTCTCGCCTGGTCGGCGTGCCGGCGATGACGGACATGATGCTGACCGGGCGCGTACTGAATGCGGACGATGGCTACCGGATCGGTGTGTCGCAATACTTGGTGGAAGCCGGGCAGGGCATGGCTAAGGCGCTGGAACTGGCGGAAAAAATCGCGGCCAACGCCGCGATGAGCAATTACGCGGTGATGCACGTGCTGCCGCGCATCGCCGACCAGTCGATCCAGGATGGCATGGTGACCGAATCGCTGATGGCGGCGGTCGCCGTCAGCGAGCCGGAAACGCGCGAGCGGCTGGCGGATTTCCTTGACCGGAAAACCAACAAAGTACAGTTCAGGGGTTGAGCGGGAAAGCGAACGGTATTGCGATCCGCCCCCGTCCGACCATAACCATACAGGAGACAAGCATGACTCCAGCAGCACAAACACCGCGCTACCGCAGCCTGAAATTCGGCATCGGCGGCGTCAAGGTCGAGCCCCAGGCCGACGGCAGCGTCCACGTCGAGGTGGCGCAACAACTCGAATCGTACCCGGAACGCCTGATGGACCGCCTGCGTCACTGGGCCGGCGCCGCGCCCCAGCGCACCTTCCTGGCCAAGCGCGATAACAGCGGAGAATGGGTCCACATCAGCTATGCGCAAGCCTTGCAGCGCGCGCGCCAGATCGGTCAGAGTTTATTGACGCGCGGCCTGTCGCCGGAACGCCCGGTGCTGATCCTGTCCGATAACGACCTGGAACACGCGATGCTGGCGCTGGGTTGCCAGTACGCCGGCATCCCGTATTCGGCGATCTCTCCCGCCTATTCCCTGCTGTCGAAGGATTACGACAAGTTGCGCCACGTGATGGCCTTGCTCACGCCGGGCATGGTGTTCGCCGCGCACGGCGAAACCTTCGCCGCCGCGGTGCGTGCCTGCGTCGCCGACGATGTCGAATTGGTCGTCACGGAAGCGCCGCCGGCCGGCCGCGCGGCGACGCTGTTTTCGGCGCTGCTCGACAGCGCGCCGTCGGCGCAACTGGAAGCGGTGCAGGCGGCCACCAATGCCGACACCATCGTCAAGTTCCTGTTTACTTCCGGCTCGACCAAGATGCCGAAGGCCGTCATCAATACCCAGCGCATGATGTGCAGCAATCTGCAAATGATGGCGCAGACCTGGCCATTTCTGACGGAAGAGCCGCCGGTGCTGGTCGACTGGCTGCCGTGGAATCACACCTTTGGCGGCAACCACAACCTGGGCCTGGTGCTGTACAACGGCGGCACGATGTACATCGACGAAGGCCGCCCGACGCCGCAGGGGATGGCAGCGACGCTGCGCAATCTTCGGGAAATCGCGCCGACGATCTATTTCAATGTACCGAAAGGCTGGGAAGACCTGGCCTACGCGCTGGAAGCGGACCCGGAATTGAGCGCGCACTTCCACAGCCGTCTGCGCATGCAGTTTTACGCGGCGGCCGCGCTGCCGCAGGCGATCTGGGACAAATTGCACGCGGTGGCCGAGCGTACCTGCGGCGAGCGCATCGTCATGAACTGCGGCCTGGGCATGACGGAAACGGCGCCGTCGGCCATGTTCGTCGTGCAGGAGCAAGTGCGCGCCGGCCAGATCGGCGTGCCGCTGCCGGGCATCACGCTGAAATTGCTATCGAACGGCGACAAGACGGAAGTGCGTTACCGCGGCCCGAACGTCACGCCCGGCTACTGGCGCGACCCGGAACAGACCCGCGCCGCCTTCGACGACGAGGGGTATTTCTGTTCGGGCGACGCCGTCAAATGGTACGACCCGCAGCAACCGGAACTCGGTTTCGTCTTCGACGGCCGCGTCGCCGAAGATTTTAAACTGTACACCGGCACCTGGGTCAGTGTCGGCCCGCTGCGCGGACGCGTGGTGCAGGAAGGCGCGCCCTATCTGCAGGATGTCGTCATCACGGGACACGACCGGAAAGAACTCGGCATCCTGATCCTGCCAAATTTACCCTTGTGCCGCAAGCTGGCCGAACTCGGTCCCGACGCCGGCGCCGAACAGGTGGTGCAGGCGCCGGCCGTGCGCGCATTCTTCCAGAACATGGTGCAGCGCCTGTATGAACAGGGCACCGGCAGCGCCAACCGCGTGGCACGCGCGCTGATCCTGCTCGATCCGCCGAATATCGACCGCGGCGAAATCACGGACAAGGGCACGATCAACCAGCGCGCCGTGCTGAACCACCGCGCCGCGCTGGTCGAGGCGCTGTACGCCGGCACCGATCCATCCATCATCACACCCGACAACCTGTAAGGCGAGGACATACTCATGGCAAGCAAGGGCTTTTATTCCAGCTTCAACGATATCTGGATGATCGACGGCGTACGCACGCCGATGGTCGATTACTGCACCCACTTCAGCAGCATCTCTCCGACCGATCTTGGCATCAAGGTGGCACGCGAGATTTTCAAACGCAGTGGCGTGCCGGCGGCCGACATCGGCTCCGTCATCAGCGGCAACATGGCGCCCGGCGATTATTTCCAGTTCATGCTGCCGCGCCATATCGGCCTGTATTCCGGCGTGCCGGTGGACGTCCCGGCGATCAACGTGCAGCGCATCTGCGGCACCGGTTTTGAACTGATCCGCCAGGCCGGCGACCAGATCGAGCGCGGCTACACGGAGACCGCGCTGGTGGTCGGCACCGAAAACATGACACGCAACCCGATCGCCGCCTTCGGCCACCGCACCGGCTTCAAGCTCGGCGCGCCGGTCGAGTTCAAGGACTACATGTGGGAAGCGCTGATCGATCCGGCGCCCGGCATCACGATGCCGCAGACGGCGGAAAACCTGGCGAAACAATACGGCATCAGCCGCGCCGAGGTCGATCAATACGCGGCGCTGTCCTTCGAGCGCGCGCTGCGCGCGCAGGAAGAAGGCTTCCATGCCGGAGAGATCGCCACCGTCATCAGCGAAAAATTCGAACTGGAAGGTTATGCCACGCGTTCGATCGCGCTGCCATCGAAGGTGCCCGAGGCATCTCGCGATACGCACCCGCGTCCTTCTCCGCTCGAAGTGCTGTCGAAACTGCGGCCGATCTATGAAGGCGGCGTGCAAACCGGCGGCAACAGCTCGGCGCTGGTCGACGCCGCCGTCGCGACGATCGTCGCCTCGGGAGACTATGCGCGCCGCAACGGGCACGTGCCACTGGCGCGCGTGCTCGGTTGCGCCGTGGTCGGCGTGCCGCCGGAAATCATGGGCATCGGCCCGGCCGCCGCGATCCGCTTGCTGCTCGAACGCAGTGGCTTGAGCCTGGACGACATCGGCGTGTTCGAGATCAACGAAGCGCAGGGCGCGCAAATCATCGCGGTCGAACGTGAACTGGGGCTTGATCGCGCGCGGCTGAATGTCAACGGCGGCGCAATCGCCATGGGCCACCCGCTGGCGGCGACCGGCGTGCGCTTGACCGTCACGCTGGCGAGAGAATTACAACGCAGCGGCAAGCGTTACGGCATTTCATCGGCCTGCGTCGGCGGCGGGCAGGGTATCGCGCTGCTGATCGAAAACCCGCAAGCCAATCAATAATCATCAAGGAGAACTTCATGCAATTACAGGATCAGGCAGCACTGGTGACCGGCGGCGCGTCGGGATTGGGCGCCGAAACGGCGCGGCAACTGGCGGCCGGCGGCGCGAAGGTCGCGGTACTGGACGTCAATATCGAGGCGGCCGAAGCATTGGCGAAGGAAATCGGCGGCATCGCCATACGCTGCGACATCACCAGCGAAGAGAGCGTGCAGCAGGCGCTGGCGCTGGCGAAAGAGGCGCACGGCCCGGCGCGCATCCTGATGAACTGCGCCGGCATCGGCGGCGCCAAGCGCCTGGTCGGGCGCGACGGCAAGGCCATGCCGCTGGAGGATTTCAGCCGCATCATCAACGTCAACCTGATCGGCACTTTTAACATGATCCGCCTGGCGGCAGCCGACATGGTAGCGCTGGAACCGCTGGAAGACGGGGAACGCGGCGTCATCGTCTGCACCGCGTCGGTCGCGGCCTTCGACGGCCAGGTCGGGCAGGCCGGTTATGCGGCATCGAAGGGTGGCCTGACGTCGCTGACCCTGCCGCTGGCGCGCGACTTGTCCCAATTCGGCGTGCGGGTGATGACGATCGCTCCCGGCCTGTTCCTGACGCCGCTGCTGTACCAGTTGCCGGAAGAAGTGCAGCAATCGCTGGGCGCGTCGATCCCGTTCCCCAAGCGGCTCGGCAAGGCGGCCGAATTCGCGCAACTGGCGGTGCACATCGTCGGCAACCTGTCCTTGAACGGCGAAGTGATCCGCCTGGACGGTGCGCTGCGCCTGCCGCCGCGCTGACCGGCACCCCTCGCGCAGTCGGATGGCGCGTGCTACCATGTCGCCCGGCGCGGACCATCGACCGGTCCGCGCCACAGCAATCCACTATCAAGACCGACCATGCCGCCGAAGAAATCGCTAGACCTTATCAGTTCGATCCAGGACACCGCCGAACAGGAACTCGACCAGAGCTTGTTATTGAGCCTGGTCGGCTACAACTGCAAGCGCGCCTACCTGTCGATCAAGCCGGTGTTCGACAAGCGCATGTCGAAATACGATTTGCGCCCGGTCGATTTCACGGTCCTGAGCCTGCTCAAGGCCAATCCGAATATCAGCCAGAAGCGCCTGTCGTCCGCCATCAACGTGTCGCCGCCGAACCTGGCGACATTGCTCGACCGGCTGGAAGAACGCGAACTGCTGGTACGCCAGCGCAATCCCCTCGACAAGCGTTCGCAAACGCTGGTGCTGACCGAAGCAGGGCAGCGCCTGTGCGAAAAGGCCGAGAAAACCGCGACCGAACTGGAAGCGGCGGCATCGAGCAAGCTGACCGACGCCGAGCGCGCCGAACTGATACGCCTGCTGCAAAAAATCTCCTGACCGGCAGCGCGGCCGCCGGCCTGTTGCCGCTGGCAGTCAGTGCGGATGGCGGTGGTGGATGTCCGGATAATGTTTATGCACATGCCGCATCGCCTGGTGCTGGTGTGGGTGGGCGTGCGGCTGCGCGCCATCCCACTCGAAGTCGTGCGCATGCTGGTGGTGCGCATCATGCGTATGTTCGTGCGTGTGCGCCATCGGTTCGTGTTCATGTTCGTGTTCATGCGATTCGCTCAGGTGCAGCCAGATGCCGCCGCCCATCAGCGCGGTGGCCATCCAGAACGTGAAGCCTGGCTGCTCGCCGGGCATCATTAGTGAAATCGCCGCGCCGACGAAGGGCGCCGCCGAAAAATAGGCGCCGGTGCGCGCCGTGCCCAGGTGGCGCAAGGCCAGCACGAACAGCACCAGGCTGGCTCCGTACCCGCACAGGCCGATCGCGCCGGCGCTCCACAGAGTACTCATATCCGGCAGGCGCAGCCCGAGCGCAAACGCGATCGCCAGGTTGACCGAACCGGCCACCAGGCCCTTGACGCCGGCGATCTGCACCGCGTCGCTGGCCGACACCTTGCGCGTCAGGTTGTTGTCGATCGCCCAGCACAGGCAGGCGCCGACGATGGCCAGCGCACCCCACGGCACGCCGAGCGCCGGCACCTGTTCCCACGACAGCAGCGCGCCGGCCGCAACGATCAATACCATGCCGGTGAAGATGCGGCGATCGAAATTTTCCTTGAAAACGAACCAGGCCAGCAGCGCCGTCAATACTCCTTCCATGTTCAGCAGCAGCGAGGCCGACGACGCCGGCGTGACACTCAGGCCGAGCATCAGCAGCACGGGGCCGGCGATGCCGCCGGCGGCGATCGCGCCGGACAGCCAGGGCAGGTCGGCGCCGGTCAGGCCGGCCGTTTCATCCTGCCGCGCGCGCCGCGCCAGCGCGCGCACCACATAAAAAATCGACAGACCCAAGCCGCTGCCGAGGTAAAGCAGCCCTGCGAGCATGACCGGCTCGACCTGGCCGAGCAGCGACTTCGCAAAAGGCGTGCTGGCGCCGAACAGCGCGGCGGCCAGCAAGGCATAGGCGACACCCTTATGCATGGCGGTGTTCCTGGATGGGATGGGAGTAGGGGAATGTCATTGGCGGCAGGTGCGTATTTTGTGAGGGTAGCCGGCAGTTTAACGTGTATCGTCATCGCTACGATGGAAAAGTAATGATCGCAACAAATTTTGTAATGAATATTACTTATGTTATTCTTCAGCCATGATGATGACTGATGACACGTGGTTACTGCTGATTCTGAGCCTGCCGTCGGACAGCGCGACGGCGCGCATGCGCATCTGGCGCGCCCTGAAAAGCCTGGGCTGCGGCGCGCTGCGCGACGGCGCCTATTTATTGCCGAATCGCGCGGCGCAGCAACAGCAATTGTCGGACCTTGCGGCCGAGACGGTGCGCGAAGGCGGCAGCGCGTGGCTGCTGACGGTGCATGCCGGCGCGCCCGGAGAAAACGACGCGTTCCGCGCGCTGTTCGACCGCGGCGCGGCCTGGAGCGAATTCGTCAAAATGCTGTCGCTCGCGCAGCAAGGTCTCGCCAGCCAGGCCCCGCAAGACATCAATCGCCTACTGCGCAAGCTGCGTCGCGAATATGACGCGGCCTGCGCGGTCGACTATTTTCCGAACCAGGCCAGCGCGGCGGCGCAGGCGGCGTGGATGGATTTCATCAATGTCGCCGAAACGCTGCTGTCGCCCGGTGAGCCGCGCGCCATCGTGGCCGCGATCGCGCCGTGCGATCCGGCGCAGTACCAGGGCCGGACCTGGGCCACGCGGCGCCGCCTGTGGGTGGACCGTGTCGCCAGCGCCTGGCTGATCCGCCGTTTTATCGATCCGCAGGCGCGTTTTCTGTGGCTGGATGCGCCGGCCGACTGCCCGCCCGGCGCGCTGGGCTTCGATTTCGACGAGGCCGCGTTCACCCATGTCGGCGAGCGCGTCACCTTCGAGGTCTTGCTGGCCAGCTTCGCGCTGGAGCGGGACCGGGGCCTTGCGCGGCTGGGCGCGATGGTGCATGCGCTCGACATCGGTGGCGCATTTGTCCCGGAAGCGGCCGGCTTCGAAGCGATGCTCGCCGGAGCCCGCCAGCGCGCACCCGATGACGACCACCTGCTGTCCGAAATGAGCATCGTGCTCGATGCGCTGCATGCCCACTTCAGCGCCGAACCGTCATCCACCTGAATAAACCTGGGAGCGCAGATTGAATCACCTGGAAACCACGCCCGGCAAAGCCGGCTACACCCTTTGGCAGATGGTGCTGTACATGCTGCGTCTTGGCACGCTGGGATTTGGCGGGCCGGTCGCGCTGATCGGCTATATGCACCGCGACCTCGTCGAACGGCGCCACTGGATCAGCGAGGCGGATTATAAGGAAGGCCTGGCGCTGGCCCAGCTGGCACCGGGACCGCTGGCGGCGCAGCTCGGGATTTACATGGGCTATGTGCACTACCGCATCCTCGGGGCGACGCTGGCCGGCATCGCGTTCGTCCTGCCATCGTTCCTGATGGTGCTCGCCCTGGGTTGGGCCTATGTCAGATATGGCGGCCTGGCATGGATGCAGGCAGTGTTCTACGGCGTCGGCGCGGCGGTGATCGGCATCGTCGCGATGAGCGCGAAAAAGCTGACGGCCAAGAGCGTCGGCAAGGACAAGCTGCTATGGGCGATCTACCTGCTGCTGGCCTGCGTGACCGTCGTCACCGAATCCGAGATCGCCTGGCTGTTCATCGCCGCCGGCATCCTGGTGTGGCTGCTGCGCGCGCCGCCAAAATGGATCGCGAAAGGCAGCCTGCCCGCGATCGGCATGGCGCAGATGCCGGCGCTGCCCGCGCTTGCCGGCGCGTTAGACCTGCCGCTGCTGGCCCAGATCGGGATTTTCTTCACCGAAGCCGGCGCGTTTGTCTTCGGTTCCGGCCTGTCCATCGTCCCGTTCCTGTATGGCGGCGTCGTCACCGAACATCACTGGCTGACCGACAAACAGTTCGTCGACGCGGTGGCGGTGGCGATGATTACGCCCGGTCCGGTCGTCATCACGGTCGGCTTCATCGGCTACCTGATCGCGGGCCTGTCCGGCGCGACGGTAGCGGCGCTGGCGACCTTTATTCCGTGCTATCTGTTTACAGTGATTCCAGCGCCGTATTTTAAAAAATATGGCAAGGTGCCCGGCGTGCTGGCCTTCGTCGACGGCATCACGGCGGCGGCGATCGGCGCGATCACCGGTTCCGTGATCGTCATCGCGCGGCGCTCCATCGTCGACCTGCCCACCGCGCTGATCGCGCTGGCCACGATTGCGTTGCTGTGGAAATTCAAAAAACTGCAGGAACCCGTCGTGGTCGCGGCGGCGGCCATGCTGGGCCTGCTGATTTATCCGTTGCTGCATCCCTGAGCATCCGCCACCATTTACCTTGCCTGCCCGTGGCGTACACGGGCAGGCATTGCCCATTCCGGCGCATTTCTTGGCGCTACCTGCAGAAGTCAGAAACGCCATCGTTCAATGAACAGACGGTGTGCTGTCCGCTTCCCATTCCCCTCGTCTGACCTGTCGCATTGTTTTGCGGATTCGGCTTGCTTTTGTTTTGATAATTGTTATACTAAATAATAGTTATAAAAAATAAGAATTTTCCTTCACTGTACAGGAGACACACATGAAACAATCCCTTTGCGCAGCACTGCTGGCATCGATCTTCAGCCTGGCCCATGCCGACATCACGATCGGCGTCAGCATGCCGCTGACCGGACCTGCATCCGGCCTGGGCATCCCGACCAAGAATGGTTTCGCGCTGTGGCCGGACGCGATCGCCGGCGAAAAAGTCAAACTGATCTACCTGGACGACGCCAGCGACCCGACGCAGGCGAACAAGAATGCGCGCCGCTTCATCGCCGAAGACAAGGTCGACCTGATCATCGGTTCCAGCGCGACGCCGGCGGCCATCGCGATTTCCGAAGTCGCGGCCGAAGGCCAGACCGTGCAACTGGCGACATCGCCGCTGGAACTGCCGGAAGGGAAGGGAGGGTGGACCTTCCGCCTGCCGCAATCGACTGCCGTGATGGCGGCAGGCATGATCCGCCACATGAAGGTGGCGAACGTGAAAAGCATCGCCTTCCTCGGCTATGCCGACGCCTACGGCGAGAGCTGGCTGCGCGAAATCACGGCGGCGGCGAAATCGATGGGCATCTCGGTGACGACGGTCGAACGTTTCGGCCGCGCCGACACCAGCGTCACCGCGCAAGCGTTGAAGGTTGTCTCCAGCAATCCGGACGCGGTGCTGGTGGTGGCCTCCGGCAGCGGCGCGGCGATGCCGCACAAGACGCTGATCGAGCGTGGCTACAAGGGCAAAATTTACCAGACCCACAGCGCCGCCTCGCGCGACCTGATGCGCCTGGGCGGCAAGGATGTCGAGGGTTCGTTCATCGTCGCCGGCCTGGCCGTGACGCCGGAATCGCTGCCGGACAATCATCCGTCCAAAAAGCTGGCCGTCGATTTCGTCGAGCGCTATGAAAAAATGTATGGCGCCGGCACGCGCAACCAGTTCGCCGCGCACGCCTACGACGCGCAACTGGTCTTGCAAAAGGTCGTGCCGGAAGCGCTCAAAAAGGGCAAGCCCGGCACGCCGGAATTCCGCGCCGCGCTCAAGCAGGCGCTGGAAAGCGCCGGCAACATCGCCATCACGCAGGGCGTCATCCACTACACGCCGGCCGACCATTTCGGCCTCGGTTCGAATTCGCGCATGATGCTGACGATCCAGAACGGCAACTTCAAGGCTGTCGCGCCATGATGCTGCGCCATCCCGCATGTAAGGAGGAACGGCCGTGAACGGACTCGATTCCTCGATCGCCGCGATCCTGCTGCTCGATGGCGTGACCAATGGCGTCATCTACGGCCTGATCGCGATCGCGCTGGTGCTGGTGTTCGCGGTCACGCGCATCCTGTTCCTGCCGCAAGGTGAATTCGTCGCCTTCGGCGCGCTGACGCTGGCCATGCTGCAGCAGGGGCAGGTGCCGGGGCTGGTCTGGCTCTTGCTGCTGCTGGCGGTGTGTTCGACGGCGACCGCCGCGTTCGCGCTGCTGCGCAGCGGCCAGCCGGCCGGCATCGGCGCCGTCGTGCTGCGCAACCTGGTCGTGCCGGGGCTGATCGCCGCGCTGGTGTGCTGGGCCGCGCCGCGCCAGTTTCCGCTGGCCGTGCAGGTCTGTCTCACCTTGCTGCTGGTGACCGCACTCGGTCCCTTGCTGTACCAGGTGGTGTACGAATCGCTGGCCGGTTCCAGCGTGCTGGTGCTGCTGATCGTCTCGGTCGGCGTGCATTTCGCGTTGACGGGTCTTGGCCTGGTGTTCTTCGGCGCCGAAGGCTTCCGCACGCCGGCCTTCTGGGATGCGCGCTGGTCGCTCGGCAGCCTGACGCTGAATGCGCAGACGGTGGCGGTGCTGCTGGTGGCGGTGACGCTGATCGTTTCGCTGTGGCTCATTTCCGAACGCACCTTGTACGGCAAGGCGTTGCGCGCGACCGCCGTCAACCGGCTCGGCGCGCGCCTGATGGGGATTTCGACGACGCTGGCCGGCAAGCTGACCTTTTCCGTCGCCGCCTTTATCGGCGCGCTGTCCGGCGTGCTGATCGGCCCGATCAGCACCGTGTTCTACGATTCCGGCTTCCTGATCGGCTTGAAAGGGTTTGTCGCGGCCACCATCGGCGCGCTGGCGAGTTTCCCGCTGGCGGCCGGCGGTGCGCTGCTGGTCGGCCTGCTCGAATCGTTCAGTTCCTTCTGGGCCAGCGATTTCAAGGAAGTGGTGGTGTTCATGTCGCTGCTGCCTATCCTGCTGTGGCGCTCCTTCGCCAGCCCGGCACACGATGAAGATGAGGATTAACGTGACTCCCGTTGAACAATTCCTGCGGCCCGAGGCCGCAACGGCGCCGGCCAGCCCGCGCGCCGCACTCCTGCGCAAGCATGGCCCGCTGCTGCTGTTGATCGTGCTGGCCGCGCTGTTCCCGATCCTGCCGACGCCGCAATTCTGGGTCGTGCAGGCGAACTACATCGGCCTGTACGCGATGGCCGCAATCGGCCTGGTGCTGTTGACCGGTATCGGCGGCATGACTTCGTTCGGCCAGGCGGCCTTCGTCGGCCTGGGCGCCTACAGCACCGCCTACCTGACCACCGTGCACGGCATGTCGCCGTGGCTGACCTTGGGGATCGGCCTGGCCATCACCGGCGCCAGCGCCTGGCTGCTCGGCGCGATCACGCTGCGCATGTCCGGCCATTACCTGCCGCTGGCGACGATCGCCTGGGGCATCAGCCTGTATTTCCTGTTCGGCAAAGTGAGCTGGCTCGGTAGTTACGACGGCATTTCCGGCGTGCCGGCGTTGCGCGCCTTCGGCATCGACCTCGCTTCCGACCGCGCCATGTTTTACCTGATCTGGGGCGTGCTGCTGCTGGCCGCCTGGCTGACGTTGAACCTGCTCGATTCACGTTCCGGGCGCGCGATCCGCGCCTTGAAGGGCGGACGCGTGATGGCCGAGGCGATGGGCATCGACACGGCGCGCCACAAGATCCTGGTGTTCGTGCTGGCCGCGCTGCTGGCATCCCTCTCCGGCTGGTTGTTCGCGCACCTGCAGCGCACCGTCAATCCATCGCCGTTCAGCATCAAGATGGGCATCGAGTACCTGTTCATGGCGGTGGTCGGCGGCGCGGCGCACGTCTGGGGCGCGATCCTCGGCGCCGGCATCCTGAAACTGCTGGAAGACCAGTTGCAGGTGCTGTTGCCGCGCATTTTCGGCAACTCCGGCAGCTACGAAGGCATCGTGCTCGGCATCGTGCTGGTGTTGATGCTGAAATATGCGCGCGACGGCTTGTGGCCGCGCGCGGCGGGACTGGTGGCGCGTTTGCTGCCGGCTCCCGCCCGCCCGGTGCTGGCGCCGGCGGCGCCGCTGCCGCGCCGCACCGCATTGACCGCCGGTAGCGCGCTGCTGGAAGTGGATGCCATCACCAAGCGTTTTGGAGGACTGGTGGCGGTCAATGCGATCAGCTTCCGCGTCAAGGCGGGAGAGATCGTCGGCCTGATCGGCCCGAACGGCGCCGGCAAGTCGACCACGTTCAATCTCGTCAGCGGCCTGCTGGCGCCGAGCGAGGGCGTCGTGCGCTTCCAGGGCGAACAGGTGTCCGGCCTGAATTCGCGCGCCATCGCCAAGCGCGGCATGGCGCGCACCTTCCAGCACGTCAAATTGCTGCCGACGATGTCCGTGCTGGAAAACGTGGCGCTCGGCGCGCACCAGCGCCTGGGCGGCGCGATGAGTGCCGATGTGGCGCGCGCCATGCTGCGCCTGGACCGGGGCGACGAGGCGCAACTGCTGGCCGAAGCTGCGCGCGCGTTGACACAGGTGGGATTGCAGGACTTGATGCACGAGCAGGCCGGCAACCTGGCGCTGGGCCAGCAACGCATCATGGAAATCGCGCGCGCGCTGTGCTGCGATCCGGCCTTGCTGCTGCTGGACGAACCGGCGGCCGGCCTGCGCCACCTGGAAAAGCAGGCGCTGGCCGCCGTATTAAAACAGTTGAGGGCGGGCGGCATGAGCATTTTATTGGTCGAACACGACATGGAATTCGTCATGCAACTGACCGATCACATCGTCGTCATGGAATTCGGAACCAAGATCGCGGAAGGCACGCCGGAGCAGATCCAGGTGCACCCGGCCGTGATCGAAGCCTACCTGGGAGGCATTGAATGAGCGAAGTGTTATTGGAAGTCGACCAGTTGCAGGTCCGCTACGGCAAAGTGCAGGCGCTGCACCAGATCGACCTGCGCCTGGAACGCGGCAGCATCGCCACCGTGATCGGGCCGAACGGCGCCGGCAAGTCGACCCTGCTCAACGCGGTGATGGGCATTTTGCCGTCGAGCGGCGCGATCCGCTACAAGGGGCAGGCGATCGAGCGCACCTCGCTGGAACAGCGCGTCATGGGCGGCATCGGCCTGGTGCCGGAAACGCGCGAACTGTTTTCCAGCATGTCGGTCGAGGACAACCTGTTATTGGGCAGCTTTAGACGCGTGCGCCTGGGCGACGCACAGCCGCGCGACCAGTTGGCCACCGTGTACGAGATGTTCCCGAGGCTGAAGGAGCGCCGCACCCAGGTATCCGGCACGTTGTCCGGCGGAGAACGGCAGATGCTGGCGATCGGCCGCGCGCTGATGGCCAAGCCGACCTTGCTGATGCTCGACGAACCGAGCCTGGGCCTGGCGCCGCGCATCGTCAAAGAGATTTTGCAGATCGTATCCGAACTGCGCAAGACCGGCATTTCCATTTTGCTGATCGAGCAGAATGCGCGTGCCGCGTTACAGGTGGCCGACTACGGCTACGTGCTCGAACTGGGGCAGATGTCGATGCAGGGGCCGTCCGCGCAACTGGCCGGCGACCCGCAAGTGGTGCAAGCCTACCTCGGCTTCGGCAAGCACTAGCGCTTAAAAGCTGTTCCGTAATATCCCCCCCAAAAAAAATCAACGGCAAATGCTGGGGTCAGACCCTGGGGTCTGACCCCGGATTCTGCCGTTGATTCTAAAAAAACAAACACTCAGGAGACACCATGCACCTGTCGCACCGTCGTAACTGGAAAATTGTCAGCCTTGGCGTCACCGCCGCCGCCACCCTGGCCGCCTGTGGCGGCTCGGACAGCACGAATACCAATACCACCGTTTCCGAACCCGCGATCCCGCGCCTGTCCGCCGCGACGCCGGCGACGCTGGCCAGTTGCACCGACCTGGCCGCCAAGGCCGGTTTCGCCAACACCAGCATCGCGTCCGCGACACTGGCGCCGGCCGGCAGCGTGACGCAAACGCTGAATGGCGTCGTCACCGCGATGCCCGAACACTGCGTCGTGCTCGGCAAGATGAACCAGCGCACCAGCACCGTCGACGGCAAATCGTATGCGATCGGCTTTGAAATGCGCCTGCCGACGGCGTGGAATGGCCGCTTCTTCTACCAGGCCAACGGCGGCAACGACGGCAGTATCACCGGCGGCAACGCGGCATTCGGCAACCTGCTGGGAGGCAGCCCGGTCAGCAACGCATTGTTGCAAGGCTTCGCCGTCATCAGTTCGGACGCCGGCCACGTGCCCGATCCGGCCTACAACGCCGGCATTAATGGCCAGACTTACGGGTTGGACCCGCAGGCGCGTTCCGATTACGGCTACAACGCCGTCGCGCAACTGACGCCGATGGCGAAAAACCTGATCAAGGCCGCCTACGGCAAGGCGCCGGACCGTTCGTATTTCGTCGGCTGTTCGAACGGCGGCCGGCACGGCTTTGTCGCCGCCAGCCGCTACGCCGACCAGTATGACGGCATCCTGTCCGGCGACCCCGGTTTCAATTTGCCGAAAGCGGCCGTCGCCGAGATGTGGGATACGCAGGCCTTCGCCGCCGTCGCCCCGGCCGGCGCGGACGGCTTGCCGAATATCGCCGCCAGCTTCAGCAACGCCGATCTGAAACTGGTGTCCGACAAGATCCTCGGCAAATGCGATGCGCTCGATGGCGTCGTCGACGGCATGGTGAGCGATCCGGCCCAATGCCAGACCAAGTTCTCGATCGCCGCCGATGTGCCGACTTGTACCGGCGCGCCGGACGGCGCCGGCACCTGCTTGAGCGCGGCGCAGAAAACGGCGTTGGACAAGATTTTCGGCGGACCGAAAAACGCAGCCGGCACGGCGCTGTACAGCAGTTGGCCGCTGGACGCCGGCATCGGCGCGCAAGGCTGGCGCGACTGGAAGCTCGGCACCTCGCCGTCGCAAGGCCGCAACGTCGTACTCGGCGCGCCATCGATGGCCTACATCTTCTCGACGCCGCCAGCCAGTCCGACCGTGGTGACGGGCAGCGTACCTTCGCTGCTGAATTACGTCTTGAACTTCAGTTTCGAGACGGATGCGCCGAAGATCTTCGCCACCAATGCCACCTTCACCGAATCGGCGATGACGTTCATGACGGCGCCGAATGCGACCAATCTGTCCACGCTGCGTAACCGCGGCGCCAAGATGATGGTGTATCACGGCGTCAGCGATCCGGTGTTCTCTTACAACGACACGGTGAACTGGTACGCGGGCCTGAACGCGAACCACGGCGGCGACGCCAGCGGCTTCGCGCGCGTGTTCACGGTGCCCGGCATGAACCACTGTTCCGGCGGACCTGCGACCGACCAGTTCGACATGGTCACTGCATTGGTGAACTGGGTCGAAAATGGCGTCGCGCCAGCCAGCGTGAAGGCGGTCAGCCGCAGCGCCGCGCTCAATACCGGCCTCGGTGCGATCCCCGCCAACCGCAGCCGTCCATTGTGCGCGCTGCCGAAGGTGGCGAAGTACAACGGCAGCGGCAGTATCGAAGACGCGGCCAGCTTCAGCTGCCAGTAAGAGGAGGAGGCCGCCATGTTTTCATATACCCCGCCGCTGAAGGACATGCAGTTCGTCTTGAACGACGTGTTGCGGGCGCCCGCGATCCTGGCCGCGATGCCGGCCTACGCCGACATCGACGCCGACCTGCTGCGGCAGGTATGCGAGGAGGGCGGCCGCTTCGCCGGCGGCATCCTGTTTCCGCTGAACGCCAGCGGCGACCGCGAGGGCTGCCGCTTCGATAACGGCGCCGTCGCCACGCCGACCGGTTTCGCCGATGCCTACCGGCGCTACCGGGAAGCGGGCTGGCCTGCACTGGCCTGCGATGTGGAACATGGCGGCCAAGGCTTGCCGCAATTGCTTAACTGCGTGCTGCAGGAAATGCTCAGCAGCGCCAACCACGGCTGGAGCATGTACACCGGCCTGGCGCATGGCGCCTACGCCTGCCTGAGTCAACATGGCAGCGAGGAATTGAAGGCCCGCTATTTGCCGGGCATCGTCAGCGGAGAATGGCTGGCGACGATGTGCTTGACGGAACCGCAGGCCGGCAGCGACCTTGGTCTGCTGCGCACGCGCGCCGTGCCGGGCGCCGACGGCAGCTATGCCGTCAGCGGCGGCAAGATCTTCATCTCCGGCGGGGAACAGGACTGGACCGATAACATCCTCCACCTGGTGCTGGCGCGCCTGCCGGATGCGCCTGCCGGCAGCCGTGGTATCTCTCTGTTCCTGGTGCCGAAGCACTTGCCCGATGGTGGACGCAATGCCGTCCACTGCACCGGCATCGAGCACAAGATGGGCATACGCGGCAGCGCCACTTGCTCCATGCAGTTCGAGGGCGCCACCGGCTGGCTGGTGGGAGAAGAGCACCGCGGCCTGGCCGCGATGTTCGTCATGATGAATGCGGCCAGATTGCAGGTCGGCGCCCAGGGACTTGGAATCGCGGAGACGGCGTACCAGAATGCACTGGCCTATGCATGCGAACGGGTGCAGATGAAGGCGGTCGGCCGTCCGGCGAGCCGCCGCGACGAGCCGGCAGACCCGATCGTCATGCATCCGGCGGTGCAGCGCCTGCTGATGACGCAGCGCGCCTATGTCGAAGGAGGGCGCATGCTCGCGTACTGGACCGGGCTGGCGCTGGATGGCGCCGAACAGCATTCCGATCCTGCCGTGCGCGAAATGCTGCACGGGCAGGTCGGCCTGGTCACGCCCGTCGTCAAGGCGATGCTGACCGCGCAGGGTTTTGAAGGCGCCAGCCAGGCCTTGCAGGTATTCGGCGGCCACGGTTATATCGGCGAAACCGGCATCGAGCAGTATGTGCGCGATGCGCGGGTGACGATGATCTACGAAGGCAGCAACGAGATCCAGGCGGTCGACCTGTTGCTGCGCAAGGTGCTGGCCGACGACGGCGCTCGGCTGGCCGCTTTTCTCGAACAGGTCGAAGCGACCGCGCGCGAGGAAAGGGAAGGAGAACTGGCGCACCATGCGCAAGCCTTGTCCGGCCTGACGCGGCGCTTGCTGGAAGTGACGCGCGCGATCGCACAAGGGGCGATTGCGGAACCGGCGCTGCCATACCGGATCGCGCCGGAAATGCTGCGCCTCGTCGGCCACGGCGCGCTGGCGTGGATGTGGTTGCGCGCGGCGCGCGCCGCCATCGCCATGCGGGAGTCGGACCCCGCCTTCAGCGCCGCCAAGCGCGCCACCGCCGCCTATTATTTTGCCTACGTACTGCCCGAGGTGCAGCAACTGTTCTGCGTCATCGACGGCTGTCTTCGTAATGGTGCCGAAGGTACGATGTCTTCGTTCCAGTTCGATCTGGCCGGCTTGGCCGGCGAGGCAAACATCGCCTGATGCTCGTGGCGCCATATGTCTAAATCAGGCCGCAGACCTTGAAACTGTCATTCCCGCGGAGGCGCACTAGTGTCCGGAATAATTTGATTGACATGTAAAG
>JAZJZT010000007.1:0-318978 GCA_040389645.1 Pseudomonadota bacterium
CGGGGGAGGACATCGATGCGCCAGGCTGGCGCAGACGTTTCAACAAGATGCCCATGGCTTGGGCGACAACTTCGTCATCAGAGTTCATGGTGTGCTCCGGAAGTGGCCTTGTCTGGATGACCGGCCTTGATTCAATTATAGGGCCAGGAAAAGTCAGGAGCTTGATGCCGGTCAGTGGTAATCGTAGTAATAGTATTACGATTATTACTATCCACTCGCATGGTCGCCGATCTTCCCTGGTGGTGGCCGGCGGGATGGGTTTAATGAGCAAGGAGACGAACATGAGCTTATCCATCAATCCGGAAGTCCAGCGCCGGGTCATCGAGGCTGCGGATGCGCTCTATAGCGAATCCGACAAATCAGCCTTTCCCAGCGTTGACGTGGTGCGCAGACAGGCGCGCGCCAACATGGCTGACACTGTGGCGGTCATGAAAGCGTGGCGCCGCTCGCAATCGATTGCGCCGACGGCGATCAACAGCGACGCGCCCGACAAGGTGCAGCAGGCCTGCCACGTCATGCTTGGCACAATCTGGGCCGAAGCGCAGGATGCCGCCAATGCGACTTTGCGATCGGCGCATGCGGGCTGGGAAAGCGAGCGGTCGGAAGCTGAGGCGGTGCATCAGCAGTTGACCAGCGCCTTTGATGAACTGGCCGATGAGCTGACGACCGCGCAAGCGACAAACACCGATCTGCAGGGCAAACTCGACGCCGCGATAGCAGAGCTGGACCAAGTTCGGACCACAGCGACTGGGGAGCGGCAGAAAGCCTCCGTCGCGCACGCAATGGCACGGGCACGGCTTGCCGAAAGCGAGCAACGGATTCACGACCTCAAGGCGGAACTGGACATTGTTCACGCGGACAGTGCGCGCTGGCAAAGCAGGTTTGCCGATCATGAAAAAGCGTCTATGGATGCGGCCGAACGTCAGCAGTCCGAGTTTGAACACAACATCAGCGCCGCCAACGGGCGCTGCGAAGCGTTGGCCGGACAACTGGGGCAGGCGCGGGAAGAGGCGGCTGGCCTGCGCGGACAGCTGGAAGCGGTTCAGGCGCAACTCGTCGCCCTGATGGAAAAGCTGTGAGCGCTACGCGGATAGGCACGGATCAACATGCCGATGAGTCGTTCTGCCGATCATGTCAACAGTGGAACTGGCGCTGCGGTATGGCTGTGATTTGACATCCTGGCATGTGTGGGCAGGACAGCCATGTGGCGGCGCAGGTGAAAATCATGGGGGCAACAGCATGGCAACTTACCGGCTCGGTGAACATGTCTTCGCGGATGATCATCCAGACTTCCAGTTGACGGCGGCGCGGGCGCATCGACAGCACCTGCGTCCGCTGTGCCTGTGCCGGGAGGATGGTCTGGAGATGTATGTCGCCAGGATTCGCGACAAGTACATCCTCAAGCGCATGCCGGAAACGGGTAGCCAGCATGCGCTGACGTGCGCTTCTTACGAACCACCGGCTGTCCTGTCCGGTCTCGGAGAGGTCATCGGGAGCGCCATCCAGTCCAACCATGAGGATGGGACGACGACACTGCGCTTTGACTTTTCCATGACAAGGAAAAAGCCTGTAACGGCGGCCGGCGGAACCGCAGGGGAATGTGCAAGCAGCCAGGTGCGCAGCGACGGCAGCCGCTTATCCCTGCGCGGTGTATTGCATTACCTGTGGAGCGAGGCGGGACTGCATCGGTGGGTGCCGGCGATGGTGGGGAAACGGACCTGGTCTGTCATCCATAAATACCTTCTCAGGGCGGCATGCGACAAGGTGGTCCGGGGCCAGGCTTTAGATGGCCTGCTGTATGTGCCCGAACCCTTCGTGCTGGCGGAAAAAGACGCGATCCTGGCGCGCAGGATGGCCATGTTCGAACACGCACGCCAGTATGGCGCGTCGGCCAGGTCCCTGATGCTGCTGGTCGGTGAAATCAAGGAAATCAAGGACGCCCGTTACGGGAAAAAAATCATCATCAGGCACTTGCCGGATTGTCCTTTTCTGCTGCGCAGCGATATTGGCGAAGGCCTGTCGCGCCGGTTCAAGAACGAACTCGAGTTATGGAGCGCGTTCGACGATGTGCGCTTGATGGTATGCGGGACATTCGGCGTCACCATATCAGGTGTGCCGATGATCGAGGAGCTGACGTTGATGCTGGTGAATGCGCAATGGCTGCCCTTTGAAAACTGCTACGAGAAGACCTTGCTCGACCGTCTCGTTGAAGAGAGGCGCCGCTTCGAAAAGTGCCTGCGCTACAACCTCGCCGCGGACAAGCCGTTGGCGGCCGCCGTGCTGTCCGACACCAAGGAAGCCGTTGCACTGTACCTGGTCCCCCCAGGCTCGACACTGAACGTGGACGAGGCCATCGCGCAGATGCGCGAGCATTGCTCGTTTGCCGCATGGGTGTGGGATTGCTCCGAAAGCGCGCTACCAGCGCTGCCGTCAATCTAGCGCATGGTCACAGCAGCGGCATCAGAAAGCCGAACGCCAGCGCCAGCAGCAAGATGGCCCAGAGCGCCAGGTCCCTGCGGCGCAGATCGTGGATTTCCTTGCGTCCGTGCCAGACCGAAGCCAACGAACAACTGCCCGCGGCGACAATGCCGATCCAGCCGGCCGGCGTGCGCGCCAGGGCTGCCAAAACGAGTCCGGCCAGGGATTGGTGCTCGCTTGCCCGCGGTGCCCACCAAGGCAGGTTTCCGCTGCCCAGGACGTACCCGATGAACATGCAGAACGAGCCGAACACGACCATCCCCAGCATCATGACGCCACACGCCTGCAGCCAGGATGCCTGCGTGAGACGAAGGGCAACGGCTTCGCTTGCGCGGTTGACCGCTTCCGCCAGCGTCCTGATAGCCTTTTTGGTCTCGACGTCTGCAAGCACGGCAATGGCCGCGCGCTGCTCGTCCACCGTCTTCTGGATTTCGGCATTGACCATGCCGGGATAGCGGCGGTACAAGGTATCGTACGATTCAAGCGCGATCAATATCAGCCACAAGGCGTCGTTGTCCTTGAGATCGAGCGCGCTTTTAACCCTGTAAAGATTCTGGATTTCCTTGTCGGACGGTTGCCGGCCCAGAAGGCGCTCGAACGAACGTTCCACGTCAAGCATACAGAACCCCGCCGAGCACCCGCCGCAGCTCGGAGCGCCACCTGGTCAATTCGGCGCGGTTGCCCAGGGGGAGCTGTTTTAATGCCGCATCGATCGACAGGCGCTTGCTATATAGATCGTCGCTGACCCGGTCGGCAAGGTCCGGGAAGAGCAGGGACTGGCCACCAGCTTCCTCGACCTGCTTGCGCAACCTGGATCCGTTGTACAGCTCGAACTTGTGCTCGTCGCCATAATAGGCGTTGCGGACGACGTGGAGTGCCGAGCCTTGCATGGCGCGCATGTATTCACTTAACAGTTCAAGGCTGTCGCGCTGCCGGTTGATCACCCAGAACGTGACAATCCGCCTGGCCAGTTCGCCCAGGGCGTTGTTCAGCATGACGCCATGGGCGCTGACGCCGCGATTGTTGCGCGCCGCGGTATTGACGATGACGGGGCCATCCCGGTATGCGTCGCACACATTGATAAAATCGATCCAGCCGTTCGCTTCATCGAGGTCGATGGTTTCCGTCCGGATTTCATCTTTGTACATTTTCAATACGTCGGGATTCGACGTGTCGGATTCGATCAGCAGCGGCACATCGCCACGCGAGCGGACCGTGTCGATGATCCCGACGCAGACCACCGACTTGCCCACGCCTCCCTTGCTGCCGCCGGCAATCAGAATGTCCCTGTTCACGATTTCCTCCGTTCACGTATCAGATATCGTCGCTGTCGGGCACTGGCGAAAACCGGGCGCTGGAGTGTTCGCGGGACAAAGGTGAAGTGTTCACCAGCGGCGCCACGGCCGCGATAGCCGGTTTTCCTCTTTTTGGGCTACCGACTGTCTTGTCAGCCATGCCCTGGCTGGAAGGAGTGGTCGCCTTGCGCTTGTGCGTGGGCTTGGCTGTTCCAGAATTCTTCAGACGCGACATGTAGGTGCCCAGCGTGCGGCCAGAAATCCTGATGCCGTTCGTGGTGAGGATGTCCGCGATCATCGGGTACGTGTAGCCCTTGTCCCGCAGCGCCTGAATTTCGTCGGCGAGCATGGCGATGGCTTTGTGCACGGTCACGCCGTTGACTTCGCTTGACGGACTGGGCAGAACGGCCAGCGACTGCTTCACGCTGCGGATCTGTTCAACGCTGTGCTTGGTCAAGGTCATTGGTTTTACGCATGTGGAATGAGCTATCGAAATGGCGATGATGCGATGCCGCTACCTGAACTATTCTTGTCGGTTTTGTTGTCGGGGGATTTGTTGTAAATCATTTGTATGGCTGTCTGGCCCGTTGTCGATCCGGAAGTCGTGACCGGGGTGGGGCGATGCCGAGATGCGATCGTGTCGCTGTACGCGCGCTGTCGGCGCCGCTGTCTGGCAGGGATTCCGGCTGCTGTGATTTCACTGTGATGGCTGCGTTGATTTGACGTGATGATCGTGTCGGGCCTGTGTCGGAACCGTGTCCGGCATAGGTGGTGGCCGATGTCGTGGACGTGCAGAGCTGGTTGTCGAGGAGGGTGTTATGCGCGCATTCAGCATGCTGTTACCGGGTGGTTGATGATGGTGTCCATCCCGATGTCAGAGCCATGTACATCCCTGGCTGTTTTGTTGTTAGGGATTTGTTATAAATCATTTATTCGGTTGTCTGGATCGCTGTCGATCCAGTGTTGCGGCCGGATTGAATTCGATGTCGCGATGCGATCGTGTGCCATGCAGCATGCTGTCGAACCTTTTGTAGGGCAAGGTTCGGATTGCTGTTGTTTCGATGTTGTAGCCGTGTTGATTTTGAAGTGAGGATCGTGTCGGACTTCTGTCCGTTCACTGTGATGGCTGCGTTGATTTGACGTGATGATCGTGTCGGGCCTGTGTCGGAACCGTGTCCGGCATAGGTGGTGGCCGATGTCGTGGACGTGCAGAGCCGGTTGTCGAGGAGGGTGTTATGCGCGCATTCAGCATCCTGTGACCGGATGGTTGATGATGGTGTCCATCCCGATGTTCGAGCCATGTCCATCCCTGGCTGTTTTGTTGTCGGAGATTTGTTATAAAACATTTGGTCGGTTGTCTGGATCGCTGTCGGTCCAGTGTTGCGGCCTGACTGAATTCGATGTCGCGATGCGATCGTGTGCCATGCAGCATGCTGTCGAACCCTTTGTAGGGTAAGGTTCCGGTTGCTGTTGTTTCGATGTCGTAGCCGTATTGATGTTGAAGTGAGGATCGTGTCGGACTTCTGTCCGACCAGTGTTGAGATGTATGTCGTGGCCGATGTCTCGGTCTTGTACAGCTGCTTGTTGAGGATGATGTTGGGCGTCTATCGAGCATGCTGTTATCCGGACGTTGACGGTGATGTCCACGCCGATGTCAGGCCGGTGTACCGTTTGATGTTGATCAGTTTGTACAAATGATGTTGTTGTTTACTGCCCGATTCCGTCCTACAGTTACCTCAACTTGAGGTGAATTTTTCGGGACAGGATAGGGTTTGCTATACCGCCGCAAGCGGCGTCCTAGCAACCGGCGGCATGCCAGTCGTTGCACTCCCTTCATGCGGCCTACCATCCTGCTCAGGGCGGAGCCCCGAGACCCCGATCGCGCCACATCAGCGGAAGGTCGATCATGGACACGAAAGACAAACGCTTAAAAACCGCAATGGTCATGGTGCGCGTGGCACCGGAAGAGCATGCGCAACTGCACGAGCGTGCGCGCGATGTGAACATGACGGTGCCCGCATTCATGATTGCATGCGCACTTGGCCGGCGCACGCGCAGCCAGGCCGACACGCTCATCATCGAGGAGCTGCGCCGGCTGGGCGCGCAGCAGCGCGAACTGTGCGCGGCCGGCGGCGATGTCTTGAGTACGCAATACGGCGCCGTGCTGGTCGAGATCATTGGCGCGATGCGGCGCCTTGGAGCTTGACGATGCTCGCCAAGGTGCCGCCCAAGCGCAAGGACAGCAAGTCCGATTTTGACGATCTGATCCGCTACATAACGGAGCGCGACGACAACCACGAGGAGCCAAGCGATGAGCTCGATCCAAGCGACCGACCCCGACACATCAAGATTCTTGAGCGTGCTGGCGGAGATCTCAAGTCAGCAGAAGACCATCTGCGCCCAACTGGACGAGTTGCTGCTGTTGATGCAACTGCCGTCCGAGTCCGTGCTGCAGGTGTTGCACGGCCTGCTCATTCCCCTGAACACGAACATGGACGCATTGGCGACCACGTTGCAGGTAACGCTGGCGAGGGACTAAATGAGCATTCACATCAACGAAGTATTGCCGCTGCTCGACACCATCTCCAGGCAGCAGCAGGACATCTCGGCGCGCCTGGCCAAGCTGATCGAGATTTTCAGGAAAGAGCCCGAACCCGTCGAGCCAACCTTGCGTTCCATGCTGAAGCCGCTGCGCGACGGCATGGACGACATGCGCGAGACGCTGGAGACGCCGAATTCATCCAGTTGAAGGGTACGAGCCAACGGCTCAAGACGGCGCCCGGTGTGACGTGCGAGCACAACTGCCTGTCACTGGGCACCGCCGCGGCCGAAATGCGGGCGGTGGCGGCGCAGAATGCGCGCGTTCAGGATCCGGTGTATCACGTCGTGGTGTCATGGCCGTCCAGCGAGCGGCCGCTTGACGACGAGGCGTTCGCCTGTGGCACACACGTACTGAGGGCGGTTGGCATGGCTGGACACCAGTACGTGTTCGCAATCCACCGCGACACCAAAAACGTCCACATGCATATCGCGGTCAACCGGGTCAGCCCGCTGACGTTCGGGGCCGTTTATCCGGACCGCGACTACTACAAGCTCGCTAGGGCCATGCGCGAGCTGGAACTGCGCTTCGGCTGGGCGCACGACAACGGGCCGTTCATTGTACGCGAGCGCAACGGTGCGTCTGTCATTGAATGGCAACACACAGAGGCGAATACCAAAGGGAATATTCCAGTTACAGCTGCGGACATGGAGCGACATGGCGACCAGGAAAGTTTTATCAGCTATGTCAGGGGCGAGCCACGGAGAAGGCTCCTTCCACTGTTGGCGAAGCCAGATCTGTCGTGGCAGGAACTGCATGCGCACTTGCGAAGGCACGGCGTGGCCATCCGTGAGAAGGGACAGGGCCTGGCGATCTTTGATCTGCATTCGGAGGCGACCACGCCGGTCAAGGCGAGCGACCTGCACGAGGACTTGTCGAAGGGACGCCTGACGAAGCGCCTGGGTCCGTTCGAGCAGGGATTCGCCAGTGGCGACGCCAGGGAAAGCGATCACTACGACAAGTTTCGGCCGCCCCAACGCAATGTCAATGAAAGGGAATCAGGCCGGCAGGAGAGGGCGGAACTGCGGCGCGACCTTCGCGCGCGGTATCAACAATACCGCGACCAGTTTATCCTGCGGCGGCTCGATCCCGAGAGCGTGCGCGCCCGTTTTGCGGCGCTGCGCGTGGAGGCCCGGCGCCGGCGCCAACTGGTGCGCACAATGTATTCCAGCAAAGCCGAGCGGAAAGCCCAGTACAGCCTGATCGCGTTCGAAACGTTGCGCGCGCGTGAACGCTTGCGCGACGACATCCAGGCCGAGCGCCAAAAGCTGCTGGCGGAGCACCGCGAAAGCTACCTGTCTTTCCAGGCCTGGGTGGAACAGCAAGCGGCGCTGGGCGATGCCGCAGCGATCAGCCAGCTTCGCGGCTGGGCTTATGCCGGACAGCGCAATGCAGAGCCGAACCTGGACGGCGCCAAGTCTTCAGGCAACCGGATCTGGCAGGATGGGGAACACGATCCGGTTGCTATGCCAGTTCTCGAAGGCGTGCCGTTTCGCGTGCGCCGGGATGGCGCCATCCGTCATGCGGTCGGCCTTGGCGTGGTGGATCATGGTTCCGACATCGAAGTGCTAGGCACACAGGCGCCGGACAGCGTGGTCCTGATGGCGCTGCTGCTGGCGGTGCGCAAGTTTGGCGCGGACTTCCAGCTGTCGGGCGAAGAAGCCTTCCAGGCGCAAGTACGCCAACTGGCATCCGGGGGAATCAATGAATCCGAGCTGATACGCATGATCCAGAAACGCATGGACGAAAGCAATACGTCAAGACCACTGGGCACCTCGAAAAATGGTATGGACGCCTTCCTCCTCCAGGCAGAGGAGCGACGACAAGAAACGTCGTATGAGCACGATGATGGAATGAGGGTTCGCACAACCCGGCGGCCAATCGCTGAATAAAGAAGAGAAAGCGATTCGGACGACTGGGCCTGGACGCGAGCGAGGGCTGGAAGGTGCTTGCGCTAGCTCGGGACTGGTCGCGCGCGATGAAATACGGCAGCGATCTGGAAGTAGTGCTGGCCGGGTGTTATGCGCCAGGAGGGATATAGTCGATTGCAGTGAAGCCATCACTATTGACGGCGTCGCTGGGCACTTCTACTGAAGGTCCTGCCATCGTCGCTTGAATGATGTCCAAGCGGGGATTTGTGTTGGCGCTATGGCGCAAGGGACCTGCACCCTGGCCGTTGTTTCGCACGTTAAAATACCGGCTTTGCATCGTGGTCTAGAAAGAGGACGCTACGCGATGTGCATTCGGTGGGCCTGGATTCGGAGGATTAATGGCAAAGTCGGCAGGCGGACGCGGTAAGCAGGGAGCCAGTGTGGTGCCTGAGGTCGATGCCGGGGCATACCTAGCCTTGGTTAGCGAGCTGAAGACGAAAATCTCGCAGGCGCGGTTGCGCGCTGGCTTGGCCGTCAATCGCGAGCTGGTCCTGCTTTATTGGGAGATCGGGCGGGAGATTCTGGCGCGCCAGCGGCACGAAGGCTGGGGCGCCAAGGTGATCGAGCGCCTCGGCGCGGACCTCGGCCGGGCCTTTCCTGAAATGACGGGGTTGTCCGCTCGAAATTTAAAGTACATGCGCGCGGTTGCTGACGCGTGGACGAACGCGGCAATTGTGCAACAGCTTGTTGCACAATTGCCGTGGGGGCATAACATTCGTCTTGTCGAGGGCGTAAAGTTGGAAACCGAGAGAGTCTGGTACGCTCAGTCGCACAGTTTCTTCACAGGCTAGACCTTGGTCATGAAGTACAACCGGGCGCTGATGCAGGCCATCCTGTGGAACCGCATCAACATTGCCGACGTGGTGGGCGTGAAGCTCATTTCGCTGGACGAGGTGCCGCAGGGCTACGCAGAATTCGACGCCGGCGCTCCCCGCAAGTACGTGATCTATCCGCACCAAATGGTCAAGGCAGCCTGACCAGAAGAAGACGACTCGCCGCCATAGGATGCGTGGCGCGCATGCAGTAGCCCCGCGCTATGGCGGCGGCACGGCCCAGCGTCACGGGAAAGAAAGTCACCGCCGGCATTGCATCTGGTCAGTCCAGCGCCTCAACTGGTCGGCCTGGCTGGCGCCACGACACCGCGCCTTGGGGGGGGCATTTACAGCAGTCCCCGGTCCTTGGCGGTTTTGGTACTGTCATCGATCACACCCAGCTCAAGCAAGACTTCGACCGTTGCCTCGATGGCTTCCGCCAGCGCTGGAAAGCCGGCATAGGGGATGGATTGGATCAGGGCTTCCTGAATTTCCAGTGCGGTCAGGCCGTTTTGGACGCCTGCACGAATATGGTTTTTAAGTTCTCGTGGTTTGCCCATCCCAATCAGGATGCCGATGGTCACCAGGCTGCGTTGTTTGCGCTCAAGGCCCGGGCGCGACCAGACTGCACCAAAGGCCGATTCCAGCGCGATGGCTGCAGCGTCAGCTGCGAATCCACCAGAGTTGGCGGAGGCCTCCATCCCCTTGCGAAATTGTTCGCCAAACATCTCCTCTACTAATGTCAAACCCTGGCGGTAGTGCGGGCTTGTTTCGAAATCTGGATGACTCATTGCTGCTCCTCGTTGGTGATGATGATTGCCGGTGACAGGATGCGATTGACCGGATTGGTGCCCGGCCAGATCGCGCGGCCGCTGTCGATCGATGCGCGCTAATGAGTCAGGTGCGGTACTTTTCGAAGCCCTAAGTTCATTGCGCGTCCATCGCGTAGTCGGTGGTGGCAAGCGTTTGCGCCACTTCCTGGAAATTTTTATTGACAAGAGCAATAAAGATACCATACCGTAACATATATGGGCACTTAATTTTTCCTAAAAGCCGAGATGCCGCGTAGTTATTGACGGTAAAAGAGACAGCAACTTCATTCAAAGGAAACATATGCCTCAACCAAGTAAGTTTCATCAGCGCCTAGCTGGTAAAGTCGCCATCGTTACCGGCGCCGGCTCGCAAGGGGAGGGCGTGGGTACCGGCCGCGCGATCGCATGCGTGTTTGCGGGCGAAGGGGCGCAAGTCTGCCTGGTCGACCGTGAGGCGGAACGCGCCGAAGAAACACTCGCTATGATCCGCGCCGCTGGTGGCGAGGCTTTCGTCTGCGCCGGTGACGTCACCAGCAGCGCCGATTGCGCGCGCATCATTGATGAGACGGTGGCGCATTACGGATCCCTCCAGCTGCTCGTCAATAACGTCGGCATCGCTGGCGCAATCGGGACCTTCGAGAACTTCGACGAAGCCGCGTGGGATCGGGTTATCCAGGTCAATCTCAAGAGCGCGGTGCTCATGAGCCGGTTCGCTGTGCCGCAAATGATCAAGGGCGGCGGCGGTGCCATCGTTAACATCTCTTCCATTGCCGGCATCCGCGCCCATGGCGGCGGCTTTGCCTATGGGCCATCGAAGGCCGCGATGAACGAGCTGAGCTGCGAACTGGCCGTCGCATATGGCCGTCAGGGCATCCGCGCCAACACGGTGGCGCCCGGTCACATCGTCACGCCCTTGTCGCAGGCCCTGCTGCCCGAGGAGGCGCGCGCCATCCGGCGCAAAGTGAACACCTTGGGCATTGACGGTGACGCCTGGGATGTCGCCGCCGCCACCCTGTTCCTGGCCAGCGATGAGGCACGCTTTATCACCGGGGTATTGATGCCGGTGGATGGTGGTGTCGTCGAGACCGGTCCGCTGGCCGCGTACGCCCTGATCAATCGGCCGGATGCGGTGCCGGCTCCTTGACCGCTGTTTCTTACAGGTTGACGCAATCGCGCTGATAGCGCTTAACACGAATTTTTTTCCGGAGAACTTGATGATGAATGCCGCAACTAGCGTGGCAACCTTGCCCGCAATGAAGCAGTTGAATGTATCGAACCACTTGCTTGACGACCGCGCGGCCCTGGCCGCTGCCTGGGATCGCGACGGCTACTGGTTTTTTCGCGATGTGCTCGACCAGGAAGCGGTGGGGCGGTTGCGCGGCGTCTACATGGATTTCTTGGCAGGGCTAGGCATGGTCGAGCGGGACGATCCGAAGGCGATCTATAGCGGTAAGAGCCTCGATGGCTTTCCGTTTCGAATGGAACCGCTGGCGCAGCGCAACGTGTGGAAGCCGTTTGTGACCGAACCGGCGATCCACGCTTTTTTCCAACGCGTGCTGGGAGATGATCCGTTCTGGATTCCGACCGTCGAATACCGCGCCACGCCGCCCGCCTCCGATCTGCAGTCCGATCGCATGGTCTACGTCCACCAGGATGGCTTTTATAACGCTGGGATCCCCTTTCTTATCTGCTGGATCCCGCTGGCCGACATCGATGAAGCCACCGGCGGCCTGATATTGGGCGAGGCCATGCACAAGGGGCCGTATCTGCACGATACCAGCCAACCGCCCATGTGTCCGATACCGCAAGGTGCCGTGCCGGACGCGGCATGGCGCCGCGCCGATTACCGTCCCGGCGATCTGCTATTGATGGATCTCGGCACGCCGCACACGGGGCTGTCGAATCATTCGGACCGCTTCCGTCTGTCGATGGACATCCGCGTCATGGGCGCTTCCGGCGCGACCCCGATCGTCGGCAAGCTGGCCGCAATCTCCTCCAGTGCCGTCAGTGTGGTGGGGGAAGACGGCCGCCGCGGCGACTTCATTGTGGACCAGGATACTTATTGCCGCGGTCTCGATGGGGTAAAAGTGGGACTGGAAGAGATTGCCGTGCGCTTCAAGGTGGGAGACTCGGTCATCGTTGCATCGAAGGAGGGGCGCGCCACCGTCATTCGTCCACCTCACTAGAGCGAACAGCATTCAGGTAGCGGCAATGGCGATTGGATGTGCCAGCATGGCCAGTCGACCAGGCGCCCTCAAAAAAATAAAGATTGGGACTCCCTAAATGAAAAAGCAACTCTTAGCAGTATCAGTATTGTCGGCGATCGGCATGATGCAGGCGCAAGCCGGCACGCTCGACAACGGCAATCTGAGCATCAGCGGTTTCGGTACCCTCGGCGTCGCCCAAAGCAACACCGACGACGTTCAATTCGCCCGCTACAACCAGGCGGTCGGCGTCATGGATTCGCCGCGCATCGGCCTCGATTCGAACCTCGGCCTGCAGGCCAGCTACAAATTCAACGACATGCTGTCGGCCACCGCGCAAGTGCTCACGCGCAAGAACACCAGCCCGCAATTCACCACCGACCTCACCTGGGCCTTCCTGAAGTTGAAGGTCAGCGATGAAATCAGCGTGCGCGCCGGGCGCATTGTGCTGCCCGCGTTTGCGATTTCGGACTACCAGAACGTCGGCTACGCCAACACGATGATGCGTCCGCCGATCGAGATGTATGGCCAGATGCCGCTCGAAGGCATCGATGGCGTGGACGCCAATTACCAGCATGCGTTCGGCGACACCAACGTAACAGTGCAAGGCTTTGCCGGCTTCGCCAAAGGCAAGCTGTTCATCTCGACCGCCGGCCTGACCGTGAAAAACGATTCCACGGCCTACGGCTTCGCCGTGTCGGCCGAGCATGGCCCGGTCACGCTGCGCGTGGCGCACATGAGCGGGAACCTGACTTCGAAAGGCGTCGTGCCGATAGATAACCTGGTCAAGGGCTTGAGCGCCATCGGTTTCGCCCAGTTCGGCCGCGACCTTGAAGTGGTCAAAAAGCGCGTGAATTTTAACGAGATCGGCTTGATCATGGACTGGAACAATATCGTCGTGCAGACCGAGTATATGCGCCGCCGTCCGCAGGAACCGGTCTATGTGCCCACCAGCAACTCGTGGTACCTGATGGCCGGCTACCGCATCGGCAAGATCCTGCCCTACTATGCGCACGCCGATGTCCGCAACGCCGCCCAGTCCGTAACGGTACCGGCCGCGCTGGCCAAGGCGCCGCCACTGGCCGCCGCCGTGGCCGGCCTGCTGGCGCCGTCGGCGCAATCGTCGAACCTGATCGGCGTACGTTGGGACTTCGCGCAGGCGATGGCACTGAAGGTGCAGATCGACCGCGTGCATCCGACCAAGAAAACCGGCGCCCTGATCTTCCCGAAGGCCGGCGCCACGATCGGCGACGTCACCGTCATCGGCGCCGCACTCGATTTCGTCTTCTAAGGTATCCGCCAAATGAAAACCATCATCAGTTCCATGCTCCTGGCCGCCGTCGCCGCGGCCGCCTTGCCTGTCCATGCCGAGACGGTCGTCATCGTCAGCCAGAAAAATCCGGCCACCCGCATGTTCTCGGAACAGGCGTCGCAATTTTTCCTCGGTAAATCGACGATGTTTACGCCGATCGACCAGGCCGAAGGCTCGCCGATCCGCGCCGAGTTTTATCACAAGGTGGCAGAGAAGGACCCGGCGCAGGTCAAGGCGATCTGGTCCAAGCTGGTGTTTACCGGCAAGGGCACGCCGCCAAAGGAATATAAAACCAACGCCGAAGTCAGGAAAGCCGTGGCGGACGATCCGAAAGCGATCGGCTATATCGACAAGTCGGCGGTCGACGACACCGTCAAGGTCATCCTGACGCTGCCTTGATTTGTTTCCCGCGCCTGGTCGCCCGGCCAGGCGTTTACCATGGCATCCCGCACGCGGATTGCTGCTTCCCTTTCCCTGTGCTGCGTCGTCACCGATTGCCACGACTGCCTGGATGGCTTCTTTGCTTTCGATGGCATCCATGACGACAACGCAATGATCCGCCTTGTCAAGCGCGTTGATGAATGCGCTTTCCCCAGACTGTTCCGCGAGTTCGACGAGTTGGGTCCGTAACATCGTGGAAAAGCTCCAGGTCGACGTAATGTTGGTCGACATCCGGAAAATAGCACTTCCCAGTCTGCACCGCATTTCGAGAGCGCGAGTGGGGCTGGATATGGGCAGGAAGAACATTGCACGGCTTAAGTGATTATGTTATTGTACCGTTACATTATTTGCGGCCGGTGCGCTCGCCGGCTAAACTTGACTTTCCCCAGGTTTCTATGAATCCACGCTCCGTAATCGAAGGTGTTTCGCAAGCTGCATGTTGGGCTGGTCCGCTTCCGGCAATGCGTCGCGAGGCTCATCTCGGCAACAGGGTGGTCCATTGCTTCTCTGAACGTCCGCATTCGGTCTATCAAATGTTTGTCGAGGCTGTTGCACGTTCCGGGTCGAAGGAAGCTCTCGTCTGCGATGGCCAGCGGCTAACCTGGGATGAGGTTCACGCTGAGGTGGCCAGGGTCGCTGGCGGCTTGGCGGCGCGCGGAGTCCTGGCCGGAGACAGGGTCGGACTGCTGCTTCACAGCAGTAACGAGTTTGTCATCGCGTTTCTGGCCTGCGCTCGGCTTGGCGCCATCGCTGTACCACTGAGCACCCGCTCGCAAACGCCAGAACTGCTTTATATTCTCAACCATTGCAGCGCCAAGGCGCTGTTCCATGACGACGAACTGGGACCATTGTTGCCGGCAGCAGAACAGACGCCAGCCCTCATGGTGCGAATTGTCGTTGGAAGCTTTCCTGATTCGGTCTCATGGCAAGCGTTGCTGGACCCATGCATCGATTGGGAGGCTCGCGTCAGCGAAGATGAGACAGCGGCAATCGTATACACCTCTGGCACAACTGGCCACCCCAAAGGGGCCATGCTGTCACACTTGAATATCGTGCATGGCGCCATGCACTATCAAACCTGCATGGGGCTGGGAAGCGATGAGCGCTCGCTGGTTGCTGTGCCAATGAGCCATGTCACCGGCTTGATCGCGCTGGTAGCAACGGCCTTACGCTGTGCTTCGACGCTCATTGTGATGCGCTCGTTCAAGACTGCCGATTTCCTTGCGCTGGCGAGCCAGGAGCGCATGACGCACACCGTGCTGGTACCGACGATTTACAATTTATGTCTGTTGCAGCCGGACTTTGAACGCTATGACTTGTCGGCGTGGCGGGTAGGAGGGTTCGGTGGCGCCGCGATGCCGCCGGCAACGATTGCAGCTTTGGCTCGGCGGGCGCCGGGCCTGCAGCTAATGAATGCCTATGGCGCCACTGAAACCGTGTGCGCTGTCGCGATCACGCCAGGCACGGAAACGGTCGCTCATCTGGATCGGGTCGGTCGCGTGGTTCCGTGTGCCGAAATCGTCATTATGGATGAAAACGGCATCGAACAGCCTGCCAATCAGCAGGGGGAGATCTGGATCAAGGGACCGATGGTGGCGACCGGCTACTGGGAAAATCCCGAGGCGACGAAGGACAATTTTCCGGGTGGTTTCTGGCGTTCAGGCGATATCGGATCAATCAACGACGAGGGATTTGTCGGTATCTATGATCGCAAAAAAGACATGATCAATCGTGGCGGGTACAAGATATTTACCGTGGAGGTAGAGAATGTGCTCGCCGCCCATCCCGCAGTTCTGGAGGCGGCAGTCGTCGCCAAACCTTGTCCTGTGCTCGGTGAGCGGGTGCACGCGTTCGTCGCAATGGTGGACGCTTCGGTGGAAGAAGACACGCTCAGGCGCTTTTGTGCCGAACGCATGTCTGATTACAAGGTTCCAGAGAGCTTCAGTCTGTCGGCCGAGCCGCTGCCGCGCAATGCAAACGGAAAAGTGTTAAAGCGCGTATTGCGCGAACAAGCCGCAACGATCGCACCGCTGACAACAAAATCGTCGCGTTAGAAAGGTTTATATGACGAAATCCGCCCCGCTGACGCTAGACCTTAATGGTGCTATCGCACGTATTTATTTCAATCGCCCGGAAGTACTGAATGCAGTTAATCAGGAGATGTCCGAAGCATTTCTCGCCGCAGTCAAGCACATTGCCTGCTCGCCGGGTGTGCGCGTCATCAGTTTGCGTGGCCAGGGTCGCGCATTCATGGCTGGCGGTGACCTGCTTCCTTTTCAAACCGATCCGGTTCAAACGGCGGTCGACCTGATCGCCCCCATGCATGAGGCGCTCGAGATTCTCGCCTCCCTCAAACAGCCGGTGCTGGCCAGCCTGCATGGCTCCGTGGCGGGTGCCGGGCTAAGCATTGCGCTGGCTGCCGACCTTGCCATCGCTGCCGACGATACAACTTTCAGTCTTGCATACAGCAAGCTTGGAGCAAGTCCTGATGTTGGTGGCACCTGGCATTTGCCTCGCATCGTCGGATTGCGCAAAGCGATGGAACTGGCCCTGTTGTCCGGAACGTTCAACGCCGACGAAGCCTTGCGCCTATCGATTATCAATAGAATTGTTCCGGCCGAGAGTCTTGTCGAAGAAACCGAACGTTTGCTGATGCGACTGGCGGCTGGGCCGACATTCGCCTACGGACAAATCAAGGGCCTGTTACGCGGCTCGCTCGGCCGCGACTTGCACTCCCAACTTGATGCGGAAAGCGCTGCGTTTGAAGCGTGCGCGGCTACCGCAGACTTCAGCGAAGGCATCAGCGCATTCTTTCACAAGCGGGCGGCGAATTTTCATGGCAACTGAGCAGGCAGCTGATCTGCGCCACCTAACGCCGCATGCTCATTCAGCGAGTGTGAGCCAGCATGCATTTCCGCCTCGCAGTGACATCAAAACATTCAGCCTTAAGATCGCAGGAGCAAAGATGAAGACAAGGGTCACCGACCTGTTGGGAATACGTTATCCGATCATTCAGGGTGGCATGATGTGGGTCGGGACAGCCGACTTGGCTGCTGCCGTGTCGAATGCCGGCGGGCTTGGGACGGTGACAGCGTTGACGCAGCCGAGTCCGTCGGCACTAGCGGAAGAGATCGCGCGCTGCCGCAAAATGACGAGCCAGCCGTTCGCGGTTAATCTGACGATCTTGCCAGCAGCCACGCCTCCGCCGTACGCCGAATATCTCGATGCGATCCTCGATTCGGGCGTGCGGATCGTCGAAACGGCAGGCAATAGCCCGGTCGCATTTATCGAAAAAATCAAAAGCGCTGGCGGAAAGATTCTGCACAAGTGCACAACGGTCCGGCATGCGCTGGCTGCCGAACGCAATGGCGTCGATTTCATTAGTATCGATGGCTTTGAATGTGCCGGACATCCGGGCGAGCACGACGTGCCCGGGCTAGTGTTGATTCCGGCCGCAGTACGCAAGCTGCGCATACCGGTGATTGCCTCCGGCGGCATCTGCGATGGTGCTGGCCTTGCTGCCGCTCTGGCATTGGGGGCCGAAGGCGTCAACATGGGCACTCGGTTTTGTGTGACGGAGGAAGCGCCGATCCATGAAGCGATCAAGTGGGCGCTGGTCGATGCCAGTGAGAATGACACCAACCTGATTTTCCGCACCCTTAATAATACGGCGCGGGTGTTCAAAAATACGGTGTCCGACGAGGTGGTTGCTAGCGAACGGCGTCCCGGGGGATGCGAATTCAAAGATATCCATCCACTGGTGGCTGGCGCACGCGGCAGGAAGGCATTGACGGAGGGCGATATCAATGGAGGGATTATTACGGCCGGGCAGGTGATCGGTCTGATTCGCGATATTCCCAGTTGTGCCGAGCTGATTGATCGGATGGTCGCCGAGTGCCGTACCAGCCTTCAGGGGGCGCTACAGAAGGCAGCTAGTGCAATAACATAGTGTGATAATGTAGAATGCGCTCCGTTGGCAACGCTAGTTTTCCAGCCGCTGACCTGCGCCACTTTGCTTTAGTGGCAGTGCAACCAAAGCTATACACGACATGACAACACCTCCTAAAGATCCCACACCAAGCCAGCCAAAGACGGCCAAGCCCAAGGGAAATACCCGCGGACTGCTCAAACGGATCAGTACGGTACAGAAGACCGCGTACAAGCGGGCTCCAGGCCGTCCTACGGCCGATGAGGGAGATAAACTGCGTGAATGGCTCATCATTACAGCCTTGAATTCGTTCATGCAGCGCGGCTTCGAAGGCGTTAGCGTTGAGTCGATTGCACGCGATGCCAAGCTGGCAAAGATTACCATCTACCGGCAGTTTGGCGACAAGAAGGCATTGTTCCTCGAGGCTGTCAGCCATGCGCAGCGAAGTGTTCGAGGGCAGTTGATGGAGAGCATCGATTTGGAAGGTGCGCCTGATGAGGTCCTTCGAAATATCATCCGGCGCCTTCGCGATGTGACTAGCCACCCTGACTACTTGGCGGTATTGCGCCTGGTGATCTCGGAAGCCCCACGTTTCCCCGAAACCGGGGAAGCGTTTTTGCAGCAGACCGACTATGCGACAGGGCCGATTGTTGCGTATCTTGATCGGCTGAGTGACGAGGGTGTCATTTCCGTCGAGAACACCCATCACGCAGCGCTGCAACTGGGGGTGCTGGCCATGGGCGGTGTCCGGTATCTGATGCATACACCGAGCAACGATGCCGTCGGCAAGGAACGCTGGGTCGAGGAAGTGTTCATGTTGTGCGCACGCGCTTGGGGAATGGTACCGGTGGTCACGCCCAAGCGTCTGCGCAAAAAATCACCCAAGAGCAAGACGCCTGCTGCAGATTCGACCCTATGACGCGGCGCATGCCGTTTTACGTCTTCCTTGCCTCGACTGTCTTGCAGTGTGTCACCCAGCCGTCGACTCGGCGTGCCAGGGCGCCGAGCGCTTGAGCTGCCTGGCGAAGCGCTGGCAGTTCTCGCGGAACTGCGAGTAGGCATAGGTAGGGCGGTCGTCGTGGTCGGCACGGTAGTCGTCCCACAGCAGCATCAGCGTCATGCCCTTGCTCCGCAGCAGGCGAGCATAAGCTGGCTGTACATGGCCGTTCAGGAGCGAGCAGCAGGCGCCGCTCCAGCGTGGCTTTGTCGCTGCCTTGCACGGCGACCCGGTCCGGGCCTGCGGCTGCGGCCATGCCGACATGCCTGGTGCCGACATCCTTCGACATGCCCGGCGCGGCGGCGATCTGCCGGTGCGCCATGCCGGCGTCCAGTTTCGGACGCAATCCATCCTTAATTTTACGCATGGCGATCCTCGCGACAGGCGCGCTGTCTCCAGTCAAAAGCTGGCCAGCGTACCCGTTCGGTTGTTCCGTGCGTAACACCATTTCTGCGCCATACGACGCCATTCCGGCATCGTGACCACCGATTACGGTCAAGTCCCAAAATCGGTCACGATAGACCGGAATCAGCGCTCACGATGAGCCGGAATACCCATCAAATTGGCGTATCAGTTTTCAATCGCTGCCCCAAATGTTGCCTGCATGAGAGCTGGGAGCATGCCGCAGTCGGCCCTGTGGGCGCCAGCAGTTGGTCGTGACACTCACTCCCTGGCGCCACGCAACCGGAAGCAGTAACACGTCGTCGTTCGCGGCGAATTACGCCTGCGCGTCCATTGTGGCGCGCGGTGATGGCAAGCGCTTGCGCCACTTCCTGGAAATTTTGATTGACAGGCATAATAAAGATACGATACCGTAACATATATGGTCATCTCAATGTGCCGAAGAGCCAAGAGACCGGGTGTTTATTAACGATAAAGGAGACATATGAAGAGCATTCAGTTACCGGCGCGCGCCACGCGGCTGCGCCTGTCGGCGATGGTGGCATGCGCATTGGGCGCATGGTCGCTTTCGCCTGTTGTCAGTGCCATGGAAATTGATGCCGGCAACCCCGATCTCAAGATGCGGCTTGACACGCAAGTGCGTTACGCGCTCGGCGTACGAGGCGAGAAGATCAATCCGGCCTTCGGCAACAGTCCCACCTACGACGAAACGGAATACGCTTTCAAGCACGGCCGCGTGATGATGAACCGGCTCGACCTGGTGTCCGAATTCGATGCCGTCTACAAGGACAACTTCGGTATCCGCTTAAGTGGCGCGGCGTGGTATGACGGCGCATACCGGAAGTCGGTCAGGACCAACCCGGGGATTTATAACACAGTATATTTTGGCGCTGGCGCTCCTCCGGCAGGGATACCGGTATCGATTCCTTATAGCGCTATCGGTAACTACGTCAACAACGAGTACTCTTCCACGACCGACCGCTTCACGCGGGGGCCGTCTGGTAACTTGCTCGATGCTTTTGTCTTCGCCAATTTCCAGCTGGGTGAGAAGTCAGCTGGCGTGAAGCTCGGCAAGCACACGGTGTACTGGGGTGAGTCGATTTACACGACGTTCCATGGCATTGCCTACTCCCAGGCGCCGCTCGATGGTCAAAAGGGTGCGTCAAGCCCGGGCCTCGAGGCCAAAGAAGTATTTATGCCAATCAACCAACTTTCGGCCTCGCTTCAGTTGTCGGACGAGTGGTCGTTGCGGGGACAGTATTTTCTGGGTTGGCGGCCGAATCGCCTGCCGCAGGGGGGGACGTATTTTGGCTCCGCCGATATGTTGTTCTCGGGTCCGGATCGTCTCCTTGCGGCAGTGGTGCCGGGAGCCTTTTTCGGGTCGGCGACGGATGTTCCGGTCTTCATTCCTCATGGTCCTGCGGCCGAACCGAAACGCACAGGGACCAACAATTTTGGCTTGAACCTGCGTTACTCCCCAGCCTCGGCCCCGTCTACCTCATTCGGCGCCTACTACCGTAAATTCGATGAGACCCAGCCTTGGGCGCTCGTGTTCAAGCTCAATCCAGTCAGCCCAACGCCGGTAAATTATCACCAGGCCTATGCCAAGGACACGCAGATGCTTGCCCTCAGCATGGCCACGGTAGTGGGCCCGGTCTCCGTTGGTAGCGAACTCATCTACCGCAAGAACACGGCTCTTAACAGTGCCTCGGCGTTTGTGTCACCGAATGCAGCCACCGGCGGACAGCCGCTGGACTTCAACGGCGTCGAGGGGGCACGCGGCAATACCTACCATGCCGTACTGAACGGCGTCTATCTGCTGCCCAATACCGGGCTATGGGAATCGGGGACGCTCATTGGCGAATTGGTCTACAGCCGGCTCGATAAGGTAAGCAAGAACCCGGACTTGTTCAATGGCGTGGGCTATCTGGGCTGCACCAACGCCACGCAGGTGCGCATGTCCGGTAGCAAGAGCGATGGCTGCGCCACCAAGGACGTGTTGCTGATGCAGGTCGGATTCACGCCGCAGTGGCTGCAGGTCATGCCGGGTGTCGATCTTTCGGCACCGATCAGTTTTTCTTACGGCTTGCACGGTAACGGCGCGACTCTGGGCGGCGGAAATGAAGGCAGTGCGACATGGTCGTTGGGCCTGGAAGCGGATTATCACCAGAAATACAAGTTCGCGATTGCATGGGCCGACAGCAGGGCACGTTACAACACGTCGAATGGCATCGTGACCACCGTGAGTGGCAATGCGGCGCAAAACGACCATGGCCGCCTGATTGCTTCGTTCAAGACGTCGTTCTGACCAAGGTGTTTCCTTGATCTGAACAACGAGTGTGTGACATATCGGCGTAAGCACCAGGTGCCCTGCGCCCAAAATAATGGAGACTAGAATGAAACAATGGAAAACTATCGCACTGGCGGCAATGGCGATGATTGCGGTGCCGGCCTCGGCTACACCAACGGCGGCTGAGGCCGCGCAACTCGGCAAGGAGCTGACGCCGGTAGGTGCCGAACGCGCGGGCAACAAGGATGGCTCGATTCCTGAATGGACAGGGGGCCTGTGCAAGCCTCCGGCGAACTACAAGCCAGTCAATGGCAAAGGCGGTTGGCCTTACGTGAACAGCTTCGACAACGAGAAGCCATTGTTCAGTATCACGGCGGCGAACATGGCGCAATACGAGGGGAAGATTAATGAGGCACAGAAGGTCCTTTTAAGCACCTACCCAAAAAGCTACCGCATTGATGTCTACAAGACCCACCGCACGGCATGCTACCCGGAGTTGGTATACGAGAACACGATCAAGCGCGTCATGACTCCGAAGCTGGTGGGCGCTGCGCCCGGCCTGGAGGGTGCCCATGCCCAGATTCCTTTCCCAATTCCGAAGACCGGGCAGGAAGTCATATGGAATTCGCTGGCCGAATTCCTGCCAGTGTACTTCGGCGGCGAATTTGAGACCTACCTTGCCGACAGTCAAGGCAATCGTACGCTAGTGACGAAGGCGAAGCTCAGGTACCGGACGGACTACTGGAACAACAAGCTGACGACATCGGACATGTTAAGCACTTTGCTGAACGTCAATGAAGGGCCCGCCGCGAAAGCGGGCTCCATGGATATGCGCACCGTGTGGAAACTGATGAATCAGACAGATCCGCGGGCATGGTCTTACACGCCTGGACAGCGCCGTGTACGCGTGGCGCCGGAGTTTACTTACGATACCGTCAGCTCCCAGTACGCCGGCTTGCAGCTGTTCGATGAAATCAATGGCTTCGATGGCAAGATGGACCGCTTCGACTTCAAGCTGACCGGCAAGAAGGAGATGTATATTCCCGCCAATACTACCAAGCTGGGGGCGGTTCCGATCGACGTCGCGATGCTGAAGAACCATGTCAATCCCGATGTCGTCCGCTGGGAGTTGCGCCGTGTCTGGGTGGTAGAGGCAACCCGCAAGCCCGAGGCGCGACACATCTATTCGAAGAAGGTATTTTATGTCGACGAAGATTCGTGGCATATCGCAGCCTATGAAGCCTACGACCAGGCAGGGAAGTTGTACCGGCATCAGTCGTGGATGGATTACCAGGCCTACGATATTCCAGCGCCGATACACAAGATCTGCGTCGGCTATGATTTCAATAAAAATGCGTATTTTGTCGGCTCGCGGCCGCTGCCGGGAACGGCCGGTTGGCGCCCGATCGACCCACTGCCAGAGACGTATTTCACGCCTGACAGCATGGCCGGGATGGGCGTGCGATGAAGTCTGCTTTTCGGTTTTCCCTCGCGGCAGTCGCGCCGCAGGGAAGCTGGCGGCGCGTTTGTGTGCGGGCCGCAATACGCTTCCCGCAGATGAGCGCTCTGGCATTGTCGTTCCTGGCGCTGGCGGCGGGAATGCCGGCGTCAAGCGCTACGGTTGACGCCTTTCGCGATCCGCTGGTCACGCCGGCGCAGCTGACTAAGTTCGCGGCAAATTCGAGCCTGATGGCGCTGGCCCATGCCGGTATGCGCCTGGTGGCCGTTGGCGCCCGCGGCTTGATCATTATTTCCGATGACGCCGGCGCATCGTGGCGGCAAACGCGCGTGCCGGTCAGTTCGGATCTGGTCGCGGTGCGCTTCGTGACACCGACCCAGGGTTTTGCGACCGGACACGACGGCGTCGTGCTATCGACGCAGGATGCAGGCAACACATGGATCAAGCGGCTCGATGGCCGTGCCGCCAGTGCGCTGCTGACTGCGCACTTCTCCAAGTTGGCCGCTGCCGGAGACGCGGACGCGGCCCGGCTTCTCACGGAAGTGCAGCGTAACTATGCCGAGGGTCCCGAACTGCCCGTGCTCGACGTCTGGTTTGATACGCCCGAACGTGGCTGGATTGTGGGGGCCTTCGGTACGATCCTTGCAACCGACGACGGCGGGCAGCACTGGACGTCATGGATTGAAAAAGTCGATAACAAAAAAATGCTTCACTACAATGCCGTGCGCCGGATCGGCGACGACCTGTTCATCGCCTCGGAACAGGGCATCGTTTTTAAATTTGACCGCAAGCGCGAACGCTTCGTGGCCCTGCATACCGGCTACCAGGGCAGTTTTTTCGGCGTGACTGGCACGCGCGACTATGTACTAGCGTATGGCTTGCGCGGTTCGCTGTACCGCTCGCGCGACGGCGGCGCCTCCTGGCAGGTGCTCGCGTCCGGGGTAAGCGGCGGCTTGAACGACGGCGTCGCCACCGCCGACGGGCGCGTACTGCTGGTTTCCCAGGACGGACGTCTGATCGTCAGCCGCGATCAAGCCGATAGTTTCAAAGCGCTGACGGTGCCCCGCCCGGACGTGCTGACCGGCGTCGCACTGATGGCCTCCGGCAAGGTGGTGCTCGCTGGATTGCGCGGCGCTCAAATCGTTGCGCTTGATTAAATCAACACTAACCCGAGAACACAATCATCATGGCTGGTGCTGTCGATTCCCTACAAATGCCTGTTGTTCGCGATCCCGAAGATTTCGATCGGAACAGCGGGACATGGCTTGAACGTTTTATCTTCAATCACCGGTTCGTGGTGCTGCTGGCCTTTGCGCTGGCGACGCTGGTGCTCGGCTGGCAGGCCGCCAAGCTGAATGTCAACGCGAGTTTCGAGAGAATGATTCCGAGCTCGCATCCTTACATTCAGAATTATCTCCACAATAAGGAATCGCTGCGCGGGTTGGGGAATTCGGTCCGTATCGTGGTCGAGAACACGCAAGGCACTATCTACGATGCCGAGTATTTGGCGGCCTTGCGAAAAGTTAACGATACTGTTTTCCTGATTTCCGGCGTCGACCGCTCGTGGATGCGGGGCGTGTGGACGACCAGCCTGCGATGGACCGAGGTCACTGAAGAAGGCTACCGCGGCGGGCCTGTGATGCCAGACGGCTTCGACGGCTCGCCCGCCATGATTGCTCAATTCAAGGCCAATGTCGCGCGTGCAGGTTTGGTCGGCAGTTATGTCGCCGCCGATGCGCGTTCGTCGATGATCGTGGTGCCCCTGCTGGAAAGCGATCCGGGCACGCGGGAAGCGCTCGATTATGCGGCATTCTCGCGCGACATCGAGGCCAGGCTGCGCCCGCTGGAAAGCGGCAAGATCAAGATCCGCGTCGTCGGCTTCGCGAAAATCGTCGGCGACCTGATCGAGAGCCTGGGACAGGTGATGCTGTTCTTTGGCGTGTCGGCGTCGATCGCCACCTTGCTCGTCTATGGCTTTACCCGTGACGTGCGCGGCACCTTGGTGCTGCTGCTTGTGTCGGTGGCCGGCGTGGTCTGGCTGCTCGGGCTCATGCAGCTTTTCGGCTATGTGCTGGATCCTTACTCGATTCTCGTCCCCTTTCTGATCTTCGCGATCGGCCTGTCGCACGGTGCGCAAAAGATGAATGGCATCATGCAGGACGTGGGCAAGGGCACCCACAAGTATGTGGCGGCACGCTACACCTTTCGCCGTCTGTTCCTGGCCGGTCTGAGCGCCTTGCTTGCAAACGTGGGCGGCTTCGCGGTGCTGATGGTGATCGATATTCCCGTCATCCGCGATCTTGCGATCACCACCAGCCTGGGCGTGACCGTGCTGATCTTCACCAAGCTCATTCTCATTCCCGTATTGCTGTCCTATACGGGCGTCAGTGCGTCCGCGGCGCGGCGCAGTGTGCAGGGCGAGGACAGCAAGCCACGCCAACGGGGCGGGGGGATCTGGCTGGGACTGGCCAACTTTACCGGCCGCCGTTGGGCGACGGTGGCGACATTGACGGCGCTGGCATTGGGCGTAGCTGCCTTCGTCGTCAGCATGCAGCTCAAGATCGGTGATCTCGATCCCGGCGCGCCAGAGCTGCGTCCGGACTCCCGGTACAACCGCGATGCGGCGTTCGTCACTGCGAACTACGGTTTGTCGAGTGACCAGTTCGTGGTGATGCTGAAGACCGCGCCGGGCGATTGCAAACGCTACGCCACGCTGATCGAAGCCGATCGTCTGGCCGCCGCGTTGCGCGAAGTCGATGGTGTCAAGGCAAGCGTTTCTGTGGCCGACGGCGTGCGACAGGTCATCGCCGGACAATTCGAAGGCAATCCGAAATGGATGGCGTTGACCCGCAACGCGAGCCTGATGAATGGCGCGATCGACCAGGTCGCGACCGACCGCCCCGAACTTGTCGATCAGACCTGCGCCGTGACACCGGTCATCGCCTATCTTGCCGATCACAAGGCCGATACGTTGACCCGTGTGGTCGAAGCGGTCAACCGTTTTGCCGATGAGCATGGTACGGCGCAGCGACAGTTTCAACTCGCTGCGGGATCTGCGGGCATCGAGGCCGCCACCAACATCGTCGTCAGGGAATCCAATGTGCGCATGCTGGTATTGCTGTATGCATCGGTGATTGTGTTGTGCTTCCTCACGTTCAGGAGCTGGCGCGCCACGGTCGTCGCGATCGTCCCCTTGCTCATCACGTCGGCGTTGTGCGAAGCCTTGATGGTTGCGCTCGGGATCGGGGTCAAGGTTTCGACCCTGCCTGTGATCGCACTCGGCGTGGGCGTGGGGGTCGATTACGCTCTTTATCTGCTCAGCATTCAACTGGCCGCACAACGGCGCGGTGAAACCCTGCGCAATGCCTATCTGCTCTCGCTTGGATTCACGGGCCGCGTGGTAGCGCTAGTCGGTTTGACGATGGCGGCGGGGGTATTTACCTGGGCTTGGTCCCCCATCAAGTTCCAGGCTGACATGGGTCTTTTACTCACGTTTATGTTCCTCTGGAACATGATCGGGGCGCTCATCCTGGTTCCAGCACTGTCGCATTTTCTGTTGCGGGATGTCGGCATGGGTCCAAGGCAGCACAGTTTGCCAGCGTCGGACAAGCGCATGGACAAGCGCCAGCATGGTATTGGCAAGGTAGCCCGAGTTTAACGGAATGATGGTATTCGAACGTGGCAGTGAACGTTCATTGATGGATCGAGGGAGAGGATGACATGCAATTGAAAATGAGCGAGGAAATCGAGAGCTTTCGCGCCGAAGTACGGGAATTTTTGAAAACGGATCTTCCTTGTGCCATGGCCGAGCGCTCGGCGCGGGCGGTCCTGCCGACGCCCGATGAGGATGGGTTGGCGTGGACCAAGGTGCTCGCTCGCAAGGGATGGTCCGTACCGTACTGGCCGGTCGAGTACGGCGGAACGGGCTGGTCCGCGCTAAAGCTGTTCGTGTTCGAGGAAGAGTGTCATGCCGCCGATGCGCCGGTACCGGCATGGCAGGGTGCGCACATGTGCGGGCCGGTCGTGTATACCTTCGGCACCGAAGAGCAGAAACAACGTTTTCTTCCGCCCATGCGCGATGGCGAACATTTGTGGGCGCAGGGTTTTTCGGAGCCAGGAGCGGGCTCCGACCTCGCCTCCTTGCGCACCAGCGCGGTGCGCAGTGGTGACCGGTATATCGTCAACGGCCAGAAAATCTGGACCAGTGGCGCCTATCTCGCCCATTGGGGCTTTTTCCTGGTGCGTACCCGGACGGATGGCAAGCCACAAGAAGGTATCTCATTTCTTCTGATTGATCTGAAGTCGCCTGGTATCACCATACGCCGCATTCCTCAGATGAATGGCGATGCGCATTTGTGCGAAGTATTTCTCGATGACGTCGAGGTTCCACTGGACAACCTGGTGGGCGAGGAAGGCAAGGGCTGGAGCTATGCCAAGTTTCTGCTTGACCAGGAACGGGCCACCAGTGCCTCGATCCACTGGAGCAAGCGTCAACTTGCCATGGTGCGCGCCACTGCGCGCCAGGAACGCCAAGCAGGGGTGCCGCTAATTGAGCATCCGGTGTTCCGCCAGCGCCTGTCCCGCCTCGAGGCGGAATTGACGGCGCTCGAATGGTCGGTCCTGCGCGTGCTTGCAAACGAACAGGCTGGTTACCATCCCACCGCGATCGCATCGGGTTTGAAGGTGCGGGGCTCGGAATTGCAGCTCAGGGTCACCGAACTGCAGACTGACATGCTTGGCAGCAAGGCGTTGCGCTTCTTCGATTATGAGCGCGTTGTTGACGGTGACGTGGCGTGCAGTCCGGCTTGGCCACCCTATGTAATAGGAAAGACAACGACATACCTGGGTGCACGCGCGGCCACGATTTACGGCGGCAGTCTGCAAATTCAAAAAGGCATTATTTCAAAACTGGCCTTCGGTCTCTAATCCTATGAACTTTGATTTTTCTGAAGAGCAGGCAATGTTGCGCGAAACAGTTGCCCGCTACATGCGCGAGCAGTATGGATTTGAAGCGCGCCGCAAGCTGCTCGCTGGCGACACCGCGTGGTCTGCGTCGCACTGGAAACAATACGCGCAATTCGGCTGGCTCGGCCTTATCGTGCCTGAAGAATTCGGCGGGCTCGCATGTTCGTTCATGGAGTTGGCGCTGGTGCTCGAGCAAATGGGCACGGCGATGGCGCTCGAACCGATTATTGCCAGTGCGGTGTTAAGCACGCGTCTCATCGATGTCAGCGGCAACCAGGCACTGCGAGCGCACTGGCTGCCTCAACTTGCCGCAGGCGTGGCCATCTTTGCCCTGGCCCACGATGAGCCGGCGAACCACGACCAGGCGGCATTGCCGCAAACCCAGGCGTTACCCGAAGCAGGCGGCTTTCGCCTGCGCGGGCACAAGACGATGGTGCTGGGTGGTTGCGCTGCCGACCACTATATTGTGGCGGCCCGCATCGTCGATGGGGAGGCGGAACGGCTTGGATTGTTCGTGCTTGACGCCACTTGTCCGGGCTTGGTGCTCGAGCCCTACCGCCTGGTCGACGGACGCGGCGCAGCCGACTTGCGCCTGGATGACGTCGACGTGCCTGCTGCGGCCCTGCTGGCCGAGGGCGTCGCAGCCGCCAGTGCGCTGGACGAGGCACTTGACTGGGCGCGCCTGGCTGCAATGTCGGAAGCGCTGGGCGCCATCGTGGGCTGCCTGGACGCCACCAGCGCCTATGTCAAGACCCGAGTGCAGTTCGGCCAGAAGATCGGGAAGTTCCAGGCGGTCCAGCATTTGATGGCTGAAATGTTTGTCGATTCACAAGAGTCGCGCTCCATTTTATTTCAAGGCATCGTGCATCTGGATGACGATGCCGTGGCCAGGCGGCGCGCGATCGATGCGACCAAGGTTGTCATCGGCGAAGCCGGTCGCAGGGTTGCAGCCATCGGTGTCCAGCTGCACGGAGGCTACGGCATGACGGAGGAATACAGAATCAGCCATCATTTCCGCCAGTTGTTCGTGCTCGAGAAACTGTTCGGCGACTCCCGGGTCTGCCTGGAACGGATGAGCTGACTTTACTCGCACCGATAAAACAATGTACTGTGAGCACCAATATTCTTGGGAGACATGAATGAAGACAGTAGGTGAACTCATTGAGCGCAACGCAGCGCTTTATCCAAATAATACGGCGTTCGTTCTGGACCAGCAGCGACTCAGCTACGCAGAGTATGCGCGGCGCGCACGTTGCCTCGCCTCGGCGCTGGAAACGCTGGGCCTGCTGCGTCAGGATCGTGTCGGTATCCTGTCCGCCAACAGCATCGAGTATTTCGAGGTGTATGGCGCTTGCGAATGGTCGGGCTACATCGTAGCGCCCTACAACTTTCGCTGCGCCGGCCCGGAACTGGTTCACTTCGTATTGGATTCAGCACCCCGGGTGGTATTTTTCGAGGCCGCGTTCGCTCCACTGATCGCCTCTGTCCGCGACCAGCTGGGTTCGGTGGATCACTGGGTCTGCATTGATGCGGCGGGATCGGCTGAACCATTGGCGGAATGGGCGCAGTGCTACCATGCGCTGCTCGCGTCGGGCGATCCGGCGGGGCCGCGTCAGCGTGCGCGTGTCGACGACATTGCCTATATTTTCTATACCAGTGGAACAACGGGCCGTCCAAAAGGCGTGTCGTACAGCCATACCGCAGCGCTGACGGTGGCTCAGCGTCAAGGCCGGCACATTGGCGCCGACGCCCGCCTTTTGCAGATCACACCGGCCTTCCACGTCGGCGGCAAGGGATTCCCGCTCGGCGTGATGTGGATGTCGGGCACGACGGTGCTGGCGCGCAGTTTCGACCCGCTCAAGTTCCTGCAATCGGTGCAGGAAGAGCGCATCACCTATTGCTTCGTCGTGGCGCCGATGCTGCAGGCCATCATGGACCATCCGCGCATCAGGGAGTTCGACCTGTCGTCGCTGCGGCACGCGATGGCCGCGTCGGCGGCGACGCCGGTCGTGCTATTGCGGCGCGCGATCGAGGTGTTTGGCCCGGTGTTTTTTGTTGCCTATGGCTCGACCGAAGCAGGCAATGTTTGCACTCTCGAAAAGCACGAAATGCGGATCAACGGAAGCCCCGCCGATATTGCGCGCCTAGCTTCGGTGGGACATTTCAATCCCGAGATCGAAGCGGCGGTACTTGATGAACAGGGGCAGCCATGCGCGCCTGGAGTTGCAGGAGAAATCTGCGTTAAAAGTCCAGTCTTTCAAGGGTACTGGAACAACAGCGTCGCAACCATCGAAGCCACCCGCAGCGGCTGGCTGCATACCGGCGACATGGGCTATCTTGACGAGGAAAACTACCTGTTCCTGGTTGATCGCAAGAAGGACATGATCATTTCAGGTGGTGAGAACATTTATTCGCGGGAAGTTGAAGAAGCGCTCTCGCTTCATCCGTCAGTTGCCATCGCCGCGGTGATCGGAGTGCCAGACGCCACGTGGGGAGAATCGGTCAAGGCAATCGTCTCTCTGCGTCCTGGTGCCGAGCTTGGCGAGAACGAATTGATTGAGCACTGTCGTCAGCATATCGCTCGCTATAAATGTCCACGCAGCATCGCATTCGTCGTCGAACTTCCACTACTGGGCAGCGGTAAGATCGACAAGGTCAGCCTGCGCAAGCGCTATGCCGCCGTGTGACCGTTCAACTTAAATCAGCCCAGGATCAGATATGCCCATCATTCATTTTATTCAACCCGACGGTACCCGGCACAGCGTGCAGGGACAGGTTGGCCATTCGGTCATGCAAGTGGCCGTCGATCACCAGGTCCCCGGCATTCTTGGCGATTGCGGCGGCAGTTGCAGCTGCGCTACATGTCATGGCTATGTCGGCGAAGCGTGGGGCGACCACATACCGTCGGCCGAGCAGTATGAAACCGATATGCTGTGTTGCGCGCTGGACGTCTTGCCCAACAGCCGGCTGACCTGTCAGATTCACGTCACGCCGGAGTTGGACGGGTTGCAGATAATGCTGCCGAGGTCGCAAACCTGACACGTCGGGCGCTGTCAGCGGATGGCGCCAGCGCCCGGCAGTCCTATCGTTGGACGGCCAGCGCTCGCAGGCCATCTATTTTTTTAAGCATCTGCATCTGCATTGGTAGGTATTTCACAGGGTAGTTTTACACGCTATAATGTAACGGTATCGCACCATTATTGGCGAGAAAAATAGAGATGCGGCAGACGGTCCGTGGCATCGCTACCGGGGTTGGATGATGGAGTCCAGCGCTGCGCGCGCGGATTTTCCCAGAACGAAGGCAAGAACATGAAGAATGGAGACGAGAGCATGAATCGAACAGGATGGACTGTGCCGGCACACGTGCCGCAGGAACTGGTAGTGGATTTCAATTTCATGAATCCGCCCGGCGGGGAGGATGATATCCATCTGGCATGGGCGTCCTTGCATGACGGGCCCGATATTGTCTGGTCGCCTTACAACGGTGGCCACTGGATCGCCACCCGCGGCGCCGACATTGAGGTGCTGCAGAAGGACTTCGCGCGATTTTCCAGCTGTTCCATCAGCATTCCACCGACGACGGAAGTAAAGACAGTGCCGCTCGAACTGGATCCGCCCGAGCACACCCCGTTTCGCGCGCTGATCGCCCCATCTTTTTTGCCGCAAGCCGTCGCCTCGCTGGAAGCCGACATGCGGACCTTGTCGATCGAACTGATCGAAGCATTTCGCCAGCGTGGTGAGTGTGAGTTCGTCTCCGAATTCGCCAAAATCCTGCCCATCGTCATTTTTCTCCGCCTCGCCGATTTGCCGTTGGAAGACCGCGACCGCTTGCTTGACATGGCAGAGATGGCGGTGCGCGGCGACCTCGAGATGCGGATGCAGGCCATCCAGGACTTGGGCCAGTACATCGGCAAATGGGTGGTCGAACGTCAAGCCAATCCAGGCAAGGATCTGGTCAGCCTGATGGCCAATGCGCAGATCGACGGCGCACCGATTTCTCCAGAGCGCATGTTCGGCATGATGATCGTGGTGTTGTTCGGCGGTCTCGACACCGTGGCATCGTTGCTGGGCTTTATTGCCCGCTTTTTGGCGGAAAACCCGGCACAGCGTCAGCAATTGATCGACCAGCCGGATTTGATCAACAGTGCCATCGATGAGTTGGTCCGGCGTTTCGGTGTCTCCAGTACCGCGCGCGTGATCACTGCCGATATGGAATTTAACGGGGTGCAGCTGAAAGAAAATGAGCAGATTCTGGTGCCGAGCTTCATGTATGGGCTGGATGAGCGCAAATTTCCCAATCCATTGATGGTCGACGTGACCCGCAAGCCGGTAGTGCACGCGGCTTTTGGCAACGGCCCCCACCGCTGTCCAGGTTCTTTCCTGGCCCGCGTTGAAATTAAGGTGTTTGTGCAGGAATGGCTCAAACGCATCCCGCATTTCAGCATCAAGCCTGGTGACAAACCCCGCTGCGGTTCGGGCGCGGTCAATGGCATGCTGTATTTGCCGCTGGTGTGGGATGTATCGAGCACCATCGAAGCCTGACAATCCTGGCTAAAGCAACTGGCGCATTCGGTGATGAATGCGTCGATCACCTCACCTGCTGAACTATGACCTGCCAGTTTATGGGACATTCAAGGGCGCGCAGATGATACGCGCCCTGACGGGCCAGTATGGCTGTCAGGGCGAGCGTCACTCTTGTTCCTGGCCAGCGGCGATGCCCATTTTTATCACCGCGCCTGTTCGTCGGTCAATGACGGCGTCACAGAATTAGGCACGCTGGCGGTATATGCGCTGGTCTAGGCCATGCTCAGACTGGTGCTGTCGATGCTGTTCCTGCTGCCGGGTATCCAATCGTCGCTCAGGACTCGCGGGCTAACGCGAGAAATTCTGTGCGCAGGGCCAGGTTTGGTTGCAGTTCGCCGAGCATGGCCGAGGTAATGGTTTCTTCTCCCTGACTGCGGATGCCGCGGCTTTCCATGCACAGGTGGCGACAACTCACGACCACGCCAACCGCCTTGGGTTCCAGTACTTTCATTAGGGCATCTGCGATCTGGATCGTCATGCGTTCCTGCACTTGCAAACGCTTGGCGAAACAGTCGACCAGGCGCGTCAGCTTTGACAGGCCGACAATTTTGCCGTCAGGAACGTAACCAATGGTGGCCTTGCCGAAAAACGGTGCCAGGTGGTGTTCGCAGTGGCTGTAGACCGGTATACCCCGCACGACGATGAGTTCGTTATATTCTTCGGCACCGTCTTCAAATGCTTTGAGTAGTTCTCGCGGATCTTGCCCGTAGCCCGAGGTCCAGTGTTTCCACGCCTTGGATACGCGAGCCGGGGTTTCGACCAAGCCAGGGCGCTGTGGATCTTCGCCCAGACTGATCAGGAAGCGAAGCCAGTCGTCTTCGGAAAACTCTTTTTTTGACATGCTAAACACTCTTCAGTTACGCTGAACAAACTCCCGATCGTCGATTCGCCGTCGATTTTAATCGACGTGAATCCGCAGGCGAGTGCATTCAGCCAGTTCATTGCCCTGTCGGACGGTTCGCTGGGCGTTTCGCCCGCTGTCACGCTGTACGCGACACGTGGCCGCCAATGCTTGCCGCGTGCATCAGGCCCGCGCTCACCACGCGGCCCCGCCTGACGACGTCGACGACCTGTGCATCAAAGCGCAGCCGTGGCAGACAGGCGGCGCCCGACCGGCCTCCAGGTAGATATGCTCCTGAGATTTAAGTCAGTTCTTTGACGAGTTCAGGAACGATGTCAAACAGGTCGCCAACGATGCCGTAGTCGGCCACGGAGAAGATCGGCGCTTCCGGATCCTTGTTGATGGCGACGATGGTTTTAGAATCCTTCATGCCGGCCAGGTGCTGGATCGCGCCGGAAATGCCGACCGCGAAGTACAGCGATGGCGCCACGATCTTGCCGGTCTGGCCGACCTGCCAGTCGTTCGGCACGTAGCCCGCGTCGACGGCGGCGCGCGATGCGCCCATCGCCGCTTTCAACTTGTCGGCCAGCGGTTCGAGGATCTTGAACGCTTCGCCGGAACCCATGCCGCGGCCGCCGGAAACGATCACCTTGGCGGCGGTCAGTTCAGGACGGTCCGACTTGGCCAGTTCGCGGCCAACGAACACCGACTTGCCGGAGTCGCCGACGGCGGCCACGGTTTCGACGGCAGCCGAACCGCCGGTCGAGGCGGCGGAATCAAAACCGGTGGTGCGCACGGTGATGACCTTGACCTTGTCCGACGATTGCACGGTGGCGATCGCGTTGCCGGCGTAGATCGGGCGCTCGAAGGTATCGGGCGAATCGACCTTGGTGATTTCCGAGATCTGCGCCACGTCCAGCCTGGCGGCCACGCGCGGCAGGATGTTCTTGCCGTAGGCGGTGGCTGGAGCCAGGATGTGCGAGTAGTTGCCGGCCAGCGCCAGTACCTGCTCGGCGATGTTTTCGGCCAGGCCGTCGGCGAAGTGCGGAGCGTCGGCCACCAGCACCTTGGTGACGCCGGCGATTTTCGCAGCCTGCTCGGCGGCGGCGCCGGCGTTGCTGCCTGCGACCAGCACATGGACTTCGCCGCCGCACTGCGACGCCGCGGTGACGGTGTGGTGGGTGCTGCCTTTCAGGCTAGCGTTGTCGTGTTCAGCGATAACTAATGCGACCATGATTTTTCCTGTATTTTTACTCAAAACCAGAGGCAGAACCTGGGGGCAGACCTGGGAGGGCTGACCCCGGCCCTTCGGTTCTGGTTTAACAATATGATCGGCCAGGCCGCGTTAGATGACTTTGGCTTCGTTGCGCAGCTTGGCGACCAGGGTCGCCACGTCCGGCACCTTGATGCCGGCCGAACGCTTGGCAGGCTCGACCACTTTGAGGGTCTTCAGGCGCGGGGTCACGTCGACGCCCAGGTCTTCCGGCTTGACGGTCTCGAGCGGCTTTCTCTTTGCCTTCATGATGTTCGGCAAGGTCACATAGCGCGGCTCGTTCAGGCGCAGGTCGGTGGTGATGATGGCCGGCAGCCTCAAAGACAGGGTTTCCAGGCCGCCGTCGACTTCGCGGGTGACTGTGGCCTTGCCGTCTTCCAGCACGACTTTCGAGGCGAAGGTGGCTTGTGGCCAACCCAGCAGGGCAGCCAGCATCTGGCCGGTCTGGTTCGAATCGTCGTCGATGGCCTGTTTGCCCAGGATGATCAGTTGCGGCTGTTCCTTGTCGGCCAGCGCCTTGAGCAGCTTGGCCACGGCCAGCGGTTCCAGCTCGACCTCGGTTTCCACCAGGATGCCGCGGTCGGCGCCGATCGCCATGCCGGTGCGCAGGGTTTCCTGGCACTGGGTCACGCCGCACGAGACGGCAACCACTTCGGTGACTTTGCCGGCTTCTTTCAGGCGCATCGCTTCTTCGAGCGCGATCTCGTCGAACGGGTTCATCGACATTTTGACATTGGCGATATCGACGCCAGTGCCGTCGGATTTGACGCGCACCTTGACGTTGTAGTCGACCACACGTTTGACGGGGACGAGTATTTTCATATGTGTTCCATTGGGATGTTGTTCAGATCAGGTAGCGGGTAGTATTGAGTGTGGCTGTTCTGATGCACTCTCAATCAGAGCCACCGCGCGCTTGGCCAGCGCGATACCGAGATGGCCGACAGATGCCGCGTTGTCGGCGTTGGCATTGCCCGCCGCAGCGCGGGCGGCGATGCCCTCGAAAATCACCGCGAAGCGGAACAGCGAAAAGACATAATGGAAAATGGCGACCGTCTCGCCTCCAGCAACGTCGGGACCGGCAAAGCGCTGATAGTGCTGCAAATAGTCCGCTTCCGAAGGGATTCCCAGCGCTTCGTGATCGAGGCCCAGAATACCGCCATATTCGCTTGGCAGGGTACGCCACGCGAGGCAGTTGTACGCTACATCTGCCAGGGGATGGCCGAGCGTGGACAGTTCCCAATCCAGTACTGCGATCACCCGCGGCTCGGTAGGGTGGAACATCAAGTTACCCATTCGAAAGTCGCCGTGGCAGATCGTCGTCGCTTCCCCACCAGGGATATTTGCTGGCAACCATGCGATCAATTGGTCGAGCCAAGGGTTGTCGCGAACCCTGGCATCCTGCCATTGCCGCGACCAGCGTGCCACCTGGCGCTGGAAGAAGTTCCCTGGCTTGCCGAAGCCTTCGAGGCCGATGGCCTGCCAATCGACACGATGCAGCTTGGCCATCGTTTCAGCCATCGATAAATACATTGCGCGCCGCTCCCCGGCACTGAGGTCTGGCAACGCATATTCGGCGAAGACGCGGCCCTTGATCGTGTCCATCACGTAAAAAGGCGTTCCGACGATGCTCCGATCGGTTTCGAACAAGACGATCTTCGGTACTGGTACATCTGTCGCAGCAAGTGCCTGCATGATGCGCGCTTCGCGATCCACCGCATGTGCCGAGGGCAGTAGTTGTCCCGGTGGCTGCTTGCGCAATACCATGGAGCGGTTGTCGAAGTCCACGAAAAAGGTGGGATTTGACTGCCCGCCGCCGATGCGTTGCAGGCGCATCGGACCGGTCAGCCCGGGGACGGCTTCGCGTAAATACGTTTCCAGACGGGCTGAGTCGAATTCGAGGCGGGCGGGATGGTTTGATGTTGGTGTGCTCATGCTCGTTTTTCTATGCAAAAGTTAATGAGGGTGAGTGGCGGCTCAGGCTGCGTGAAGGCGGAACCACATGCCGCACAACTCGACGGAGTTGCGATCGATAGGACAGCCCAGCCGAACTGCCGCGCTCAACACGGCATCGACATTGCGCACCGAGATCGTCAGCGCATGCAGTTGTTCGCCGCCGCTGCCGGGAAGGAAGCGCAATTTGCCGTCGCCCAGCATCATCTCGAATCCGCTCTCAGGGCTTGCATGGGGTACGCCAAACAGGGCGGACCACCGGTTTGCCAATGCCTCCGGATCCGGTGCCGTCAGTTCCGCGCCGAGCAGCGCGACAGCAACCTCGTCGCGCCTATGGGAACGCCAATCGTCGCCGGCAGGCTCATAGTGGCCGTCCAATGCATCGCCACCGATATTGTGGTGAATCTCGATCATTGTTCCGCCGGTATCACCCGGATGCAATTGCAGGTTTTCGTAGCGCGGCCACTTGCGGGAGTGAAGTATGCGTATGCCCAGCCGCTCTATGCGTTGGCGCGCGGCGTCGAGGTCGCTGCAATCGCAAATCAGCATGTAGCCGCGGCGTTCCTTGTAGCGATCGAGAAAGCGACCGGCCGCTGTGCCCTCGCGCGTTGGCACGACCACTTCAAGGAAGCTCGTACCGAGTGGGAAGATCATGTTTTCCAGGCCATAGGGTGCGGTCCGCTCATCGCGAAAGGCCACAGCCAGGCCAAGGACTTCGGTCAGCAGCTGCTCGGCGCGCTGCGCGTCGCGCGCCACCAGGCAGATCTGGCGCAGGCGCAGGTAGCCGGGAGTTGTGCCTCCGCTCATGCCGAGGCCTCCTGCTGCGCGCAGGAACGGCGCAGTTCGACCTTGTTGACTTTGCCGCTGGGGAGCACCGGTAACTGATCGACGAACACCACAGTACGAGGTTTCTTGTAACTGGCAATAAGCGTGCGGGTATGCTCGATAATCTCGGCCTCGGATACCGATGAACCAGCTTTACGTACGACGACGGCACGCACCGATTCACCCCATTTCGGATCCGGCGTGGCGATCACCGCGACTGCCGCCACCGCCGGATGCTGGATGACCGCGTCCTCGACCTCGCGCGAGTAGATGTTCTCACCGCCGGAAATGATCATGTCCTTCTTGCGGTCAACCAGGAACAGGAAGTCTTCGTCGTCGAGGCGGCCGATGTCGCCGGTGTGGCACCAGCCGTCGCGCAGCGTCTCCACGGTGGCGGCCGAGTTGTTCCAGTAACCGCGGAACATCGCGTCGCTGCGAATGACAATCTCGCCCGGCTGCCCCCGCGGACATTCGTTGCCGGCTTCGTCGACAATACGCACAGCAACGCCATCGAAACCCTGACCGACGGAAGCAAGCCATGTGCGCTCACGGTCCGTGCCGCCGGGGCGGTGCTGATGTTGAAGCAGGGCGCTGCCAATGACCTCGGTTTGACCGTACATCTGCATGAAGACGTCGCCCAGCAGGTCGATTCCCTTGCGCAGAACCGGCAGCGGCATAGGGGCGGCGGCGTAGATCAACGATTTGAGCGAGCCGATATCGTAGCGATCAAGTAACGGCGACTCCAGCAACTGCTGCACCATCACCGGCGCCATGTGGGTGATGTGAATTTGTTCGCGGCTGATCTCTTCGAGCACCGTTTCGACCGTGAAGCCGCGCTGGACGTGCACGGCGCCACCGCGGATCGAATGGGCCATTTGCACGGCCTTGGCCCCGATATGAAAGAACGGCATCATCAGCAGGATACGGCTATCTGCCGTGCTGCGCTGGGCCGCGCTCAGCGACAGCGCACACGCGTATTCCTCGCGCTGGCCAAGCATGCATCCTTTGGGACGCCCGGTCGTGCCGCTGGTGTAGATCAGATAGGCGATGTCTTCCTCGCGCGCACGCAGCGGCGGTCCGTCCGGGGCGCCACCGGCCAGCACCTCTTCATAGCCCAGCGCCCATGCCGGAAGCGATGCGCTATCGCCGCCGATGCGCACGAAATGTTCGACGCTTTTCAATTCACCCATGAGTTGCTCAACGATGGCTTCGTACGCGGCCTCGAATACCAGAACGCGTGGGGTGCTGTCGTTGACGATGTAGCTCATTTCAGGCGCGGCCAGGCGAAAGTTGACGGTGGCGGTAATATAGCCGCTCAACTCGCCAGCCGCGTAGACTTCGCAGTACTCGATGCAGTTCTGCGCAAGAATGCCGACCCGGTCCTGGCGCCGCAGGCCGAGTTTGTGCCAGGCGCTCGCCAGTTTTTTCGCACGTTCGAGCAATTGCGCGTGCGTCCGGCGTTCGGTGCCGGCGACCAAGGCGGTGCGCTCCGGCGCCCGGCGGGCGTTGGTCTCGAGAATTGCGCCGAGCGTCAGGATGGATGGCATGGTGGGTCTCCTTTTTCTGGTGGTGTTTTATGGTGCCGAAGCGCTATCCCAGGACCAGAAGCCAGCGTCTTCTTCGAGCATCAGGCGCGCCAACACCGTCCGGTGCACTTCGGAGGCGCCATCGACCAGGCGCGCCTGACGCGCGTAGCGGTAAATCCACTCGAGCGGCGTATCTTTCGAATAGCCGCGTGCACCGTTCAGTTGCAAGGCCGTGTCGACCGCCTTGTGCAGCACGTCCGCCACCACCACCTTGGCCATGGACACTTCTTTGCGCGCATAGTCGCCCTGGTCCAGTTTCCAGGCCGCCTTCATCGTCAGCAGCCGCCCGATCTCGATCTGCATGCCGACCTCGCCGAGCATGGCTTGCACGATTTCCTTGTCGGCCAGGCACTGGCCGCCGCCGCCCTCGCGCGTGCGCACATAGTCGAGCGCAATTTCAGTCGATTTGCGCGCCAGCCCGAGCCAGCGCATGCAGTGCGTCAAGCGTGCCGGCCCGAGCCGGATCTGCGCCACTTTCAGGCCGTCGCCTACTTCCATCAGGCGTGCGTCATCGGGAATCTCGAGTCCGTCAAAACGCAATTCACAGTGTCCGCCGTGTTCTTCCGGTCCCATGATCGGAATACGCCGCACCAATTCCCAGCCCGGCTGGTCGCGATCGAACATGAAAGCGGTCAGGCCTTTGCGTTTGTCGTCCGAGGTTTTGGCCAGCAGCAGGAAGTGTTGCGCTCCATCGGCGCCGGTGATGAACCATTTGTGCCCGTTGATGACCCAGCGATCGCCTTTTTTGGTCGCCGTGGTGCGCATCATCGTCGGATCCGAGCCGGCTCCAGGCGCCGGTTCGGTCATCACGATCGCGGAACGTACTTTGCCGTCAATGATCGGCTGTAGCCAGCGCTCCTTTTGCGCCGCCGTGGCGACCTTGTTGAGCACCATCATGTTGCCATCGTCGGGTGCGCCGGAGTTGAACACCACCGGTCCGAACAGCGACCGGTTCATCTCTTCGTAGCAGGCTGCCATGCCGACCAGCGACAGACCCTGGCCACCGACGGCTTTCGGCATTTGCAAGGACCACAGTCCTTCCGCTTTCGCTTTTGCGCGCAAGCGCTCGAGTGGTCCGGGAGCGATATTTTCATGCGCGTCGTACGCCGCCGGGTCGGATTCGAGGGGAATCAGATGGGTGTCGACGAAGGCGCGGATACGCTGCTGGTAGTCGGTGATTTCAGGAGAGAGGGAAAAATCCATAGCAGGCTTTCAGATGAGAGGGTGTCTAGAGTGTGTTGGTGGAGTGGCCGCCGTCAACGACGATGACGGCCCCGGTCATGTACGATGACGCGTCGGACGCGAGCAACAGCAAGGGACCGGCCAATTCGCGGGCCAGGCCGAAGCGGCGTTGGGGAATGCGTTGCGAGAGCCGCGCCCCGGCTTCGGTGCGGATGAATTCCTCGTTGAGTGGCGTGGCGATATAGCCGGGCGCGAGCGCATTGACGCGGATTCGGTAGCGTGCCAGCTCCAGTGCCATCGCGCGGGTCAGTTGCAGCAGGCCCGCCTTGGACGTGGCATAAGCGGCCACTTGCTGGGCCACACGCAAGCCCAGTATCGAGGCGATGTTGATGATGCTGCCGCTTTTTCCTGCGGCCTGCATGCGGCAGGCCACCAGTTGTGCAACACGGAATCCGCCGTTCAGGTTGACGTCGATGACGCTGTCCCAGTCCTCGTCATCGAGTTCGAGGAATGGCTTGGTCAGTGCAATCCCCGCGTTGTTGACAAGGATGTCGGGCGCGCCCATCTGCTGCGTTATCTCGTCGAGTGCCTGCTCAACGCTGGCGCGCTGTCCGACATCCATCGTGACTGCGCACGCCTGGTAGCCCGCGCTGCGCAAGGCTTCGGCCGCCTGTTGTCCTTGCTCGATGCGGCGTCCGACCAGGGCGACGGCGGCGCCTGCTTCAGCCAGGGTCTGGGCAAAGTCCAGGCCAAGCCCGCCGAAAGCGCCGGTAACGAGCGCTGTCTTGCCGTGCAGCGTGAAGTCAGGCGTGCTCATGACATCAGTTGCGCGTAGCGCGTCAAGTGAAAATCAGTGTCGCCGAGCAACTGCTCGTAACACATCAGTTTTTTGTAATAGTGGCTGACCTCGTACTCTTCTGTCACGCCATAGCCGCCGTGCAGCTGGATAGCGAGGCCAGCGATCAAGCGGCCGGCGTGGGCGATCACCACTTTGGCCGATGACACGGCCGCCTTGCGCGCGCCGGCTTCATCATCGAGATGGGCCAGGGCGCGATAGAAGGCCGAGCGCGCTTCTTGCGATTCGATGAACATCTCGGCCATCCGATGCTGCGACGCCTGGAAGGCGCCGATCGCTTGTCCGAACTGCTTACGCTCCTTGATGTACTTATTCGTGATCTCCAGCACTGCTTCGATCGCGCCCAGCGCCATCGCGCTCATGCCGAGGATGGCGCGATCCACAGCCTGGTCCAGCAGTGCGCACGCGGGGATGCCGCGCGCCAGCAGGGCGTCGTCGGCCGCGCATACGTCGCGCAGGGCAATGTCAGCCGCGTGCGTGCCGTCGATTAGCGGATAGTCGCGCACGCTCAGGCCATCGGCGCGTGCATCGATCAGGAACAGCGCATGTTCCCCATCGAGCGTGGCCGAGACGATTAGGTAGTCGGCGCTGCCTGCTTGCCAGGCCAGCGTCTTGGTGCCATTCAGCAACCAGCCGGCCGCGCCGCGCTGCGCCCGTGTTTGCGGCAGCGTATCGAGCGAAAAACGCCGCTCCGGCTCGCTGTGCGCGAGCGCCAGCATGACGCTGCCGTTGGCAATGCCGGGCAGCAATGCGCTACGCTGCGCCTGGTTGCCGGAGAGGTCCACCAGGCTGGCGCCCAGCACCGCGGTCGGGATGTAAGGCTCCAGCGCCAGCGCGCCACCCAAGGCTTCCAGTATGATCGTGGTCTCGATAAACGAACAGCCCAGGCCGTCGAAGTCTTCTGGCAGTCCCAGGCCCAGCCACCCGAACTGCGCGTAGCGCTGCCAGTGCGCCGCGCTGTAGCCGTGTGTGCTGACCAGGGCGGGGCGGTACACCGTATGGAATCCGTACTCGTCGCGTGTAAAGCGCTGGGCAGCATCGGACAGCATTTGCTGTTCATCGCTAAAATGGAAATTCATACCGTTCCTTCAAGTTCAGAGCCCGAAGGCCCGTTTGGCGATAATGTTCTTTTGCACTTCTCTGGCGCCGCCGTAGACTGTGGCCGCGCGCATGTACAGGTGTACAGCCGTCCTTCCCGGCACATAATCGGGCCAGGCCGTGCGTTCTTCAGGATTGCCGATGGCCGGGTCGGCATAGCCGTCGTAGAAGCGCAGGGCCTTCTCGCCGAGTGCCTCGATCCCCAATTCGGTCGCTCGCTGTTGCAGCTCCGATCCTCGCACCTTCAGTGCCGACGTCACCGCTGCCGCGTCGTAGCGGTTCGGCGCATCGCACAATACCCGCAGAACCGACCATTCGAGTGCCTGCAGGTCCATCTCTAGACGTGCAATCTTGCGCCGGAAATCGGGCGAGTTCCACAGGGTGGCGCCGTCCGCGGTGCGCTCGTGGCGGGCAATGTGCTTGATCTTGATGATTTCCTCGCGCGTCCAGTGGATTTCGGCGCTTGCGGTACGTTCATTGCCAAGAAGGAACTTGGCATAATCCCAGCCCTTGTTTTCTTCACCAACGAGGTTCGCGACCGGCACCCGAACCTGCTCCAGGAAGACCTCGTTGACATTGTGATTGCCATCGATACCGATGATTGGCCGGATCGTCACGCCCGGCGTGTCGAGATCGATGATCAGAAAGGAGATGCCTTTCTGCGGCTTCGCGGTCGGGTCGGTGCGTACCAGGAAAAAGCCTCGTTTGGCGTACTGGGCTTCGCTGCTCCAGGTCTTCTGGCCATTGACGACATAGTGGTCGCCGTCGCGCATGGCGCTGGTTCGCAGCGACGCCAGGTCCGAACCGGCACCCGGTTCGGAAAATCCCTGCATCCATAACTCCTCGCCGCGGGCGATCGGCCCGAGGTAGCGATCCTGCTGCGCCTTGCTGCCGAAATTCTGCAGTACCGGCGCCAGCAGACTGATGCCGGCCGATACAATCAGCGGAGCAAAGGCGAGTGAGCACTCCTCTTCGAAAATATGGTGCTGTATGGGAGACCAGTCGGTACCGCCGAATTGACGCGGCCAATGCGGCACGCCCCACCCCTGTGCGTGTAATAGTGCCTGCCACGCCTGCCGGTCGGCTTTGGGGGCCGGATGGAAATCCATCCAGCCGCGTTGCGCCATCTCTGCGGGCATGTGCTCGCGGAGAAATTGCCGGATCTGCTGGCGGAAAGCCTGATCTTCTGGTGAGAATATGAATTCCACGATGACTTCGCTCCTATACCCCTGATGGTCTGAAATAACGTTACGTAATGGTAGCATTAATGTGCGGGATTTGTACATCGGGTATTGCGGTTGATACACTATTTTTCAGGCGCTGCTCCAGTCATCGCGCTCGCCAGGCGCATCAGGCAAGCAGTGCGCGCAGTACCGCGATGAGGGCCAGCGGTTGGTCGAGCATGGGGTGATGGTGGGTCTCGGGCATGACGATCAGTCTGCGCGCATGCGGTAGCGTATTGACGATCCGTTGTGCGCGGACCGGATCGACGACTGCACTGAGTTCGCCGCACACATAATCGACGCGCGCCGCAATGTGCGTCAGCACGGCGCTGGAGTCTGGTTCCTCGTCGACCTGCAGCCGCGCGTCAAATTTCCAGCGCCAGCCGCCTTGTTCGGCGCGCAGCGAGTGGCGTGCAATGTGCTCGACGAGCGCGGGCACGGCCGGCTGGTCGGGCGCCAGCCGGAATCTTGCCAGCGCGCTGGCAAGATCGGGATCGATGCGCGCCGCGGCGTGCGGCGGCCTTCCGGGCGGTGCTGCGGGCAGTTCAGGGAAACTGAAAAAGCTGTCGATGACGATCGCATGCTGAATCGCCTCTGGCGCCAGGGCGGCGGCCAGCAGTGCACGCGAGCCGCCGTAGCTGTGGCCGATTACGGTGGCTGGCGCGATGCCAAGATGATCGATCGCAGCCAGGATGTCGCGCGCGAAGCGCTCGCCGCTGTATTCGGCCCGGTGGGCGCTATCGCCCATCCCCGCCAGGTCGAGTGCGGCGACCCTGTAGCGGTCGGTCAGGGCCGGCGCGATCCAGTCCCACCAGTGGGCATGGGCGCGGTAGCCATGGACCAATAAGAGAGTGGGCTTTTCGCTGGATGACCAATCCCAGGTCAGCGCATGCAGGCGCGCGCCATCGCTCTCAAAATAGGTTGGCAGGCCAGGTTGGGCCAGCGTTCTGCGGTACCAGTGCGTGGCGGCGTCGCCGCTGTCGGTGTCGGCATGCTTGGCGAGCTTGATTGTCGGTGGATTCATGATTGGTCGAGGTAGGCAAACGGGAGAAACGGGACCGGGACGCGGATCCTTGGAGGTGCTCCGACCGACATCCCGAGGCCCGATATGGCGTCATAAATCTTGTGGCGCGAAAGAATTATACTCGCTATAATGTTCCGAGTCAGGTACATTAATGTGGCGGTCATGCTGAAGGCGCGGGGTCTCGCGAAATGACTTTCAGGATGCGCGGAGACCCCTGACGGGCCGGATGCGGACCCAGGTAAAAATATAAATAGAAGGAAGGCCATGCGCGATATCCCGAGACTGCAGGACTTTGACGACCCTGCCTACAATCCCTTGATTGAAGATGCGCTGATGTTTGGGGACGATGTCGATCCCTATCCGCGCATCGCGCAATTGCGCCGGCAAGCCGCGGTGCACCGGGCGGACTACCGCAGCCTGATGGGTGGTCCCACCGATATTACTTGCGCCGACCGGCGGCATGTCAGCGTGTTCGGCTACGATGAGGTGGCGCAGGTGCTCGGCGACCCGGTGACGTTTTCCAACCAGGCGTATGCGCCGAATCTGGGTGTCGCCTTCGGGCGCAGCGTCTCCGTGATGGACGCTCCGGAGCATCCTCGTTATCGCAGGATCTTCCAGAAGGCCTTCCTGCCGCATACCGTCGCGAACTGGGGCGAGACTTTGGTCGATCCTGTCGTCGACAGCCTGATGGCGTCGTTCCAGGGGCGCGGCCGCGCCGACCTGGTCGGGCAATTCACGCTGCACTATCCATTCAATGTGATTTACCGTCAGTTGCAGTTGCCTGCCGATGATGTCAAGGTGTTTCACAAGCTGGCGCTGGCTCAGACTGTCGTGGTGTTCGATCTGGCGCATGGCATGGAGGCGTCGGCCAAATTGGGTACGTACTTCCGCGCGCTAGTGGCGGCACGGCGCGCTCATCCCGGTGATGACCTGGTCAGCATGCTCGCCACTGCAGAAGTCGAGGGCGAATGCCTGCCGGAAGAAATCGTGATTTCCTTCCTGCGCCAGTTGGTCAATGCCGGGGGCGATACCACCTATCGCGCCACCAGCGTGCTGCTGACCGCTTTGCTGCAGAACCCGCACCAGCTCGACGCAGTGCGGCGGGACCGCAGCCTGATTGCCAAAGCCGTCGAAGAAGCGCTGCGATGGGATGGCCCGGTGGTAATGCAGGCGCGCATGGCGACCAGGGACGTGACCTTGGGTGGCATCGACATTGCGGCCGGAACGCATATCGATGTCGTCGCCGGAGGTGCCAACCGGGATGAAACACGTTTTCCTGATGCGGACCGGTTTGATGTCTTCCGCACCCCGACGGCGCGCCATTTTGCGTTTGCATACGGCCCTCACGTGTGCATCGGCCAGCATCTGGCACGGGTGGAGATGACGCGCGCCCTCAATGCAGTACTCGACCGGTTGCCCAATGTGCGGCTGGACCCGGACCTGCCGGCGCCGGTGATCAAGGGAATCATGATGCGCGTTCCACCTTCGCTTCATGTGGTATTCGATTAATCGTCAAAAAAGATAGATAACAATAATAAACCGCGTCTGCGGAGGAGATGGCAGGATGTCAAATTTCGACTATATCGTCGTGGGAGCGGGCTCGGCCGGCTGTGTGCTGGCGAACCGCCTGTCCGAAAATCCGCGGCACAACGTGTTGCTGATCGAAGCTGGCCCGGAAGACAGTAACCTGTTGATACACATGCCCAAGGGTTTCGGCAAATTGTTAAGCGATCCGAAGCATTCGCATGCCATTCCGGTCAAGACGGAAGCGGGCGCCCGTCCTGAAACATGGGTTCGCGGCAAAATGCTGGGCGGCTCCAGCGCCATCAACGGCATGGTCTACATGCGCGGACATCCCGAGGACTACGACAACTGGGCCGCGCTGGGCGTCGAAGGCTGGGGCTGGGACAAGGTTGGCGCCTGTTTTCAACGCATCGAAGACCACGCCATGGGCGCGGACGAATTGCGCGGCGCCGGCGGACCGCTGAAAGTATCGGCTTATGCGCAGCGCAACCGCCTCGGCGAGGCGGTCCTGGACGCGTGCAAGTCACTCGGCCTGAAGCGTCTCGACGACATCAATCGCCTGGACCACGAAGGCATGGCCTACCTGACCTACACGATTTCCAACGGCCAGCGCCAGAGCGCTGCCGTGGCGTTCCTGAAGCCGGCGCGCAAGCGTTCCAATCTGACGGTCCTGACCGACACCGTGGTCAACCGGGTATTGTTCGAAGGAACGCGCGCCATCGGCGTGGCATGCAGTCGTGGCGGCATCGACAGCACCTACCGCGCCGCGCGTGAAGTCATCCTGTCGGCCGGCGCGCTGGAAAGCCCGCGGCTGTTGCAACTGTCGGGCGTGGGCGATGCCACCCATTTGAGGTCGCTGGGATTGCCGGTGGTGGCGCACAGTCCGGGCGTGGGCAGGAACATGCGCGAGCACCTGTTGTACATCATGCAGGCCAAGCTCAGGCACTGGTCGGATTCGCAAAACCGTCAATTCGCTGGGGTTCGCCTGTTGCGCAATGCGCTGCAATATTTCATGTTCAAAAGCGGCCTGATGGCACTCGGCAGCTATCAGGTTGGGGGGTTCTTCCGGGCCGATCCGGGCGCGACGCGGCCCGATGCGCAGTTGATGATGGCGCCTTACTCGCTGATTTTTTCCGAGCAGGGGTATGGCTTCGAAGCGTTCCCCGGAATGCAATTATTCACCTATGCGCTGCGCCCCGAAAGCCAAGGCCATGTGCTTCTGACTTCCCCGGATAACCGCGCGCCGGCGGAGGTCGTGACCAACTATCTCACCCATCCGCACGATCGCAAAGTGTCGATCGGTGCCTTCCGCTTCATGCGGCGGGTGATTGCGGCGGCGCCCATGCGCGAGCTGGTCGGCGAGGAAACCCGCCCTGGAAAAGAAGTGCTGTCGGAGGATGACATCATCGACCTGTTCCTGCGCCATGGCCAGTCCGGCTATCACGCTTGCGGTACCTGCAAGATGGGCAACGACCCCATGGCCGTGCTCGATTCGCGCTTGCGCGTGCGCGGCGTCAGCGGCTTGCGGGTCATGGATCTGTCAGTCACACCAACCATGCTTTCAGGGAATACGAATGGCCCGATGATGGCGATGGCCTGGCGCGCCGCGGATTTGATTCTGGCAGAAGCGGCATGAGCGCTTTAAGCCGGTACCAGGAATGGTGCCAAACGTCCGCTTCGGGCGGCGCGCTGGAGGGGCTGGCGCTGATCTCGGCGCCAGCCTGACGCATGTCATCAATTAATCGCAAGGAGCGTGATGAGTAATATCCTCAATGAAGCCAACGCCATCGTGCAGCAAGCGCTGGATCAGGTTACCGCCACCGGTGGTGAAGTCGGCATCCAAGTTGCCGCCTATCTCAACGGCAAATTGGTGATCGATGCCTGGAGCGGTGACGCCGATCCGGAAAGCGGGCGCAAGGTCGATGGCGATACCCTGTTCAATGTGTATTCGGTGACCAAGGCGGTCGCCGCTACCGCACTGCATGTTCTGGCCGACCGTGGCCTGATCGATTACAACGCGCCGGTCACCAGATACTGGCCGGAATACGGCGCCCATGGCAAGGATAAAACCACCGTGCGCGATGTGCTGACGCACCGCGCCTGCGTGCCCCAGATGCCCGCCGAGGTCACGCCCGAGCGCATGTGCGACTGGGATTGGATGACCCGCGCCATCGCCGACCTGACACCGTTGGCACAGCCCGGAACCCGGACCTTGTATCTTTCGATGACTTTTGGCTGGATCATCGGCGAGCTGGTGCGCCGCGCCGATCCCCAGCATCGGTCTCTGGGCCGCTTCGTGCGCGAGGAGATCGCCGTACCGCTGGGAATCAGCGACCTGTGGATCGGCTTGCCCGATGCCGCCGTGCCGCGGGTGGCGCGCCATATCGATGCCATGGTGCCAGTGCCGCCGGAATATGTGCCGCCGCTTTATCTGGCGTCGATGCCGCCGCAGGTGGCGCTGGCGCCACGCGTGTTCGACCGTCCCGACGTGCGCCGTGCGGAAGTGGCTGGTGTTGGCGGCATCTTCAATGCGCGCAGTGAAGCGCGGTTCTGGGCCATGCTGGCCAATGGCGGTGAACTCGACGGTGTTCGTTTGCTGTCCAGGGAACTGGTGGCGACATTGGGGACGCCGCGTGCGCGCAGCGAAGAAACCGATCCGGTCATGTTCGGCATTCCGCTGCCGATCACGATCGGCGGCTTTTGGTTCGGCGGCGAGCATCCGCCGGTGGCGGCCGCGCGACACGCCGGCGCCCTCTGTCATCCAGGCCAGGGCAATTCCATCGGCTGGGCCGACCCGGGGCCCAATCTCGCGGTGGCTATTTGCCACAATAAATTGTTCAACCCCACAAGCGAAGCGGAAAATCCGTTGCGCCCGGTGGCCGAGGCGGTGCGCGCCGCGCTCGGAGTGTAATAGTGGTCCAGACGAGGCGTCGCTCTCCCTTGGGACGACCGGTGCGCTTCAAATCATTGATCTGAAACTGAAGGAAAGCAAATGTCTGTCTCAACACCCATTCCAATCCACCCAGCGGAAGCCGTGCGCATGGATTTCGTCAGCAAGGACGCGTATTTAAGCAAGGATTTCCTTGCGCGCGAGCAGCAAAGTCTGTGGCCGAAGGTCTGGCAGGTAGCGTGCCGGCTTGAGGAAATTCCCAACGTCGGCGATTACGTGACTTATGACGTGGCGGGCGAGTCGATCATTGTCGTGCGCACCGCCGCCGACCAGATCCGCGCCCACTTCAATGTTTGCCAGCATCGCGGCCGCCGGTTGACCAACGGTTGCGGCAAGGCGGCCAAATTCCATTGTGCGTTCCACGGCTGGCAGTGGAATCTCGACGGCTCCGTTGCACGCGTGGTGGACCGCGATGACTACACGGGCTGCCCGGAGATGCAGGATGCCGACCTCCAGCTCAAAAATGTGCTGGTGGATCAATGGGGAGGCTTTGTCTTTGTCAACATGGATGAAAGTGCCGAGCCGCTGGCCGCCTACCTGGCGCCGGTGCCCGAGATCGCCGACTGTTTCGAGTTCCAAAACATGCGTTATCGCTGGTACAAGTCGATCCGTCTGCCGTGCAACTGGAAGGTGGCGCTGGAAGCGTTCAATGAAGGTTATCACGTCAGCGCCACGCATCCGCAGTTGCTCGACGTGATCGGCGATGACGTCACCCGCAGCTACACGTTCGGCAAGCACGGCATGTTCAACTATGGCATATCGACACGTCTGGTCGGCGCGCCGGCGAGCCGCACCGGCAAGCCGATGCCGGAGGACGTGCGCCATGGACTGGTCAAGTATTTCCAGATGATGGAAGATCAGCTCAAGGCGATCCACACCGCGCGCGATAACACCGCCGCCAAGCGCCTGTTGACGGAAGTGGCGCCGACTGGCGACCAGTTCCAGGTGCTTGCCGCGGCAATCGGCTTCCAGAAGGAAGCGGCGGAAAAAGAGGGCGCCGGTTGGCCGGAGATCAGTTTCGAACAGCTTGGCCGCGCCGGCGCCGACTGGCATGTATTTCCAAACCTGATCTTTTTGCCTTACCCGGATGGCGCGCTGTTTTATCGGGCGCGCCCGGACGGCGACGACCCCGACTCGTGTATTTTCGACATCTGGTCGCTGGCGCGCTATGCGCCCGGGGCCGAGCCGCCCCTCAAGCGCGAACAGTACTACGGCAGGGACGACTGGAAAGAGAACGCGGTCGAACATTTTGGCCTGATCCTGTCGCAGGATTTCCAGAACATGATCAATGTACAGCAGGGCATGCGCTCGCGGGGCTTTGCCGGTTCGCGCACCAATCCTTTGCAGGAAAGCGTGGTGTGGAATTTTCACCGCGTGGTGCGCGAGTACCTGGAGCGGCAGCCGTGAGCGCGCTCGAGTGGGATGCCAGTTATGACCTGGTCGTTGTGGGCAGCGGCGGCGGCTCGATGTGCGCTGCGCTGGCCTCGAAGGCACTGGGCAAGCAGGCGCTGATTATCGAGAAGCAGGACAAGGTGGGCGGATCAACCGGCTATTCGGGCGGGGTATGGTGGGTACCCAACAATCACGTGATGAAGCGGCATGGCGTTGCCGATTCGTACGAACGGGCGTGCCAGTATATGGACGCGGCGGTCGAGTACCAGGGGCCCGGCTCGTCGCCGCAGCGGCGCGAAGCATTTCTGCGCAACGGTCCCGCGATGATCGAGTTCCTCGAGCAGCAGGGAATGAAGTTCGTGTATGCCGACGGCTGGTCTGATTACTACGACACCTTGCCTGGCGGCGAACCGCGCGGGCGTTCGCTGTTGGCCGAGCTCTTTAATATCAAGGAATTGGGAGAATGGGCGCCGAAACTGTCGCGCTACAAGGGCATCTCCATGCCAGTCCACTCAAGCGAGTACTCAGCGCTGTTCCTGATGAAGCGTACCTGGGCCGGCAAGAAGAAAGCCCTGGAGTTGGGTACGCGTCTGATCTATCAGAAAATCAGCGGGAAGGAACTGGTATCGAACGGCGCCGCGATCCAGGGACGCATGCTGCAGATGGCATTGCGCGCCCAGGTGCCGCTGTGGACCGATACGCCGGTGACGGAGTTTGTGGTGGAAAACGGCCGCGTGACGGGGGTTGTCGCGCTGCGCGAAGGCCGTGAAGTACGGATCAAGGCGCGCGATGGCGTGTTGATCAATGCGGGCGGCTTCTCGCACAACGCGGCGATGCGCCAGGCATATCAGCCGCAACCCAGTTCGGTCAACTGGACCAACGCCAATCCGGGGGACACCGGTGAAATTATCCAGGCCGCCGTGGCGCTTGGCGCGGCGCTCGATTGCATGGACGAAGCATGGTGGGTGGTGACGTCCATGGGACCGGACCAGAGTTGGCCGGAAGGCGCGATCGCGCCGGACGGCACGCCGCTGCCGTTTATTCACCATCTTGACTTGTCGCTGCCGTACTCGATGATGGTCGATCAGGATGGGCGCCGCTTCTGCGACGAAGCAGGCGCGTATATGGAAATCGGCCAGCGCATGTACCAGCGCCAGGCTGAAACCGGGAGGGCGGTGCCGGCGTGGGTGGTGATGGACAGCCGCCAACGCAAGCACTACCCGTGGGGCCCGGCACTGCCGGGGAAAATTCCGCAGCAATGGCTCGACAGCGGTTATCTGGTCAAAGCCGACAGCATCAACGAGTTGGCCACGAAAACCGGTATCGACCTGGCCGGCCTGCAGGACACGGTGACGCGCTTTAACGACTTTTGCCGCACAGGCATCGACCTCGACTACGGCCGCGGCTCGCGCCAGTTCGACCGCTGCCATGGAGATCCGACCATCAAGCCCAACCCCAATCTGGGGCCGATCGAGCAGGCACCGTTCTACGCGGTGCGCATGTACCCGGGCGACGTCGGCACTGCCGGCGGTGTGGTGACGGATGAATTCGCGCGGGTCTTGAAAGCGGATGGCTCCGCCATTCCCGGTCTGTATGCCACCGGTAACAGTACGGCCGGGGTGACGGGGCGCTGTTATCCGGGAGCCGGGGCCAGTATCGCCGCCTCGTTCGTGTTTGCGTTTATCGCCGCCCGCTATAGCGCAGGCGTTGCCACCATTTAATTTAATAAACAGGAGAATCACACATGGCAAATCAGGAAGCACCGAGCCGTGCCACGCTGGTCGAGATGTACCGGCGGATGGTGACCATCAAGCTCAATGACGAGCGCCTGCGCGCGGTCATCAAATCGGGCAAGTTGGCGATGCCGTATTACTCGCCACGTGGCCAGGAAGCGATCCCGTGCGGCATATCGGTCAGCCTGACCGACGACGATTACATCTGCACCATCTACCGCGGTATCCACGACATGATCGCGAAGGGCGTCCCCTTGAACGATCTGTGGGCCGAACTGGCCGGACGCGTCACCGGTACCTGCAAGGGCAAGGGCGGGCCGATGCACATCACCCATCCCGCCAGTGGCGTGATGGTTACCACCGGCATCGTTGGCAGTTCCATGCCGATTGCCAACGGGCTGGCGCTGGCGGCGCAGATCCGCGGCGAACGGCGGGTCGCGGTGGCGTATTTCGGCGACGGCGCCAGCAACATCGGCGCTTTCCACGAAGCGCTGAACTTGGCCTCGGTCTGGAAGTTGCCGGTCATTTTCGTGTGCCAGAACAACGGTTACGCCGAGCATACCAAATACGCCTATGGCACCGCGGTGGCGAACGTGGCTGAGCGTGCCGCTTCGTACCAGATGCCTGGCATCACAATCGACGGCAACGACCCGGTCGCGGTCTACCTGGCCGCGCGCGACGCCATCGAGCGCGCCCGCAACGGCGGCGGTCCGACCCTGATCGAGGCCAAGACCTTCCGCTTCCATGGGCACGTGTTCGGCGACGCTGACGCCTACATGGACAAGGGCGAAAAAGACGCGTGGATCGCCAAGGACCCTGTGCCGCGGTTCCGCACCTGGCTGATGGAAGCCGGGCATATCAGCGAAGACGAATTGACGGCGATGGAAGCGGGCGTCGAGGCCCGGCTCGATGAGGCAGTCGAGTTTGCGCTGTCGAGCGCCTATCCCGATCCAGCCGAATTGCGGCGCGATATTTTTAAAGACGAGGTGCCGGCATGAGCAAGACCCAGGAAACAATGAACATCATCGCCGCGGTCAACCTGGCGTTGGACGATGCCATGGCGGCCGATGCCAACGTGATCGTCTTCGGCGAGGACGTGGGCGACAAGGAGTGCGGCGGCATCGTCGGCGTGACCAAGGGGCTGTCGACCAAGTATGGCGATGCGCGCGTGCGCTCGACCCCAATCTCGGAGCAAGCCATCGTCGGCGCGGCCATCGGTTCGGCCATCGTCGGGATGCGCCCGGTGGTGGAAATCATGCTCATGAATTTCACCACGGTGGCGATGGACATGATCGTCAATCACGCCGCCAAGCTGCGCTTCATGTCGGGTGGGCAAACCCATGTGCCGATGGTGATCCGCACCATGACCGGGGCCGGCTTCGGCACCGGCGGCCAGCACGGCGATTACCTGGAAGCGTGGTTCGCGCATACGGCCGGCATCAAAGTGGTGGCCCCGTCCAACCCTGCCGACGCATATGGTTTGATGCTTTCCTGCATCGACGACGATGATCCCTGCCTGTTTATCGAGAACATGCCGAGTTATTGGAATCCCGGACCATCGCCCGAGCGCGGTGTGCGCATTCCGCTCGGTAAGGCCAATGTGCTGCGCACCGGCAGCGATGTCACCTTGATCAGCTATAGCCGGCGCGTGCATGAATGCGCGGCGGTGGCCGACAGCCTCGCGCAGCAGGGCATCTCGGTGGAGCTGATCGACCTGCGCACGATTTCGCCGCTCGACACCGAGACGATACTGACGTCGGTGGCGAAGACCGGCCGCGCGGTCGTCGTGCACGAAGCGGTCAAGCCGTTCGGCGTCGGTGCGGAGATCGCGTCGCGGATTTACGAAGCGCTGTTTCACGAGCTCAAGGCGCCAGTGCAGCGGGTCGGCGCCGTGTATTGCCCTGTGCCTTATTCGAAGCCGCTGGAGGATGCCTTCGTGCCTGGCGTGAAGGAAATCGAGGCGGCGATCCGCGCCGCCCTGGCGTAACAAGCAATGAACTGACAATTTTACTATTCCCAGAGAGAGAGTCCCTGCCATGACAACCCAAGTGCTGTTGCCGAAAATCGGCTTTTCAATGAATGAAGCTGTGCTGGCCGAATGGAGCGTGGCCGATGGCGCCAGCGTTACCGCCGGCCAGACCCTGTATTCGATCGAGAGCGACAAATCGGTGCAGGAGATCGAATCGCCGGCCACCGGCAAGGTGAAGATCCTCGCTGAAGCGGGCGAAACCTACCAGGTTGGCCATTTGCTGGCCGAAATCGAATAGTCATCCTGAGAGCGAGTGAAGACCATGTCTGAAACACCTGTCGTTCCGCCGGCCGCGCCACCTGCCGTGTTTGGCAAGGATCTGCCGCCGTGGCCACACATCGATTTTTCGGAATTCGGTGCCACTGAAGTCAAGCCGGTATCGCGCGTGCAAAAGCTGGTGGGCAGCTTTTTGGCGCGAAACTGGGTGCACATTCCGCATGTCACTCATCAGGACGAGGCCGACGTAGGGGAACTTGAAGCGTTTCGCACGCGTTGCAACGCGGCCGATCCGGGCACCAAGCTGACGGCGCTGGTATTCATGATCAAGGCGGTGGTCAACGCCTTGCAAGCCTATCCGCAGTTCAATGCCTCGCTCGACGGGTCCGGCAAGAACCTGGTGTACAAGAAGTATTTTCATATCGGGGTCGCGGTCGATACCAGTGCAGGTCTGCTGGTGCCGGTGCTACGCGATTGCGACAGGAAGAGCGTGACTGAACTGGCGACCGAACTGGCGGCGTTATCGCACAAGGCGCGCACCAAGGGGTTGTCGCTGCCGGAAATGTCGGGTGGCTGCTTCACGATCAGCTCCCTGGGCGGGATCGGCGGCACCGCCTTCACGCCCATCATCAATGCGCCGGAACTGGCCGTCCTGGGTCTGACCAGGACGCAAATGAAACCGTTTCGCGGACCCGAGGGCGAGCTGCTGTGGCGCCTGATGTTGCCACTATCGCTCAGCTATGACCACCGCGTCATCAACGGCGCCGATGCGGCGCGCTTTACGCAACATGTGGCAACGTTGCTGGCCGCGCCCGAAAAACTCGTTAACTGAAAAGGATTCAACATGCCCAAATGGATTGAGTCGAGCGACTGTGTAACGCTCGACGTGGCGCAGGGGGTGGCGCGCATCACGCTGAACCGGCCCGACAAGCGCAATGCCATCAATGGCGTGTTGCTGCGCGAACTGAAGCAGGCTTTGCTGGAAGCCGATGACCTGACCGCAGTCAATGCCATCGTGCTGCAAGGCGCCGGCCGCGATTTTTGCGCCGGCTACGACCTGGTGACCACTTACGGGGAGCGCAAGCAGGATGAAGCCGACCCCTCCGCTTACCGCGGCGTCATCAAAAGTTTCGATGACGATTGCTGGAAGATGGAACGCATGGCCGAAGCCGTGAATCTGATGGCCGCGATCCATAAGCCCATCGTGTGCAAGGTACAGGGCAACTGTCTGGCCGGCGGAACCGACCTGGCGTTGGCGTGCGATATGGTGATCGCTTCCGATAGCGCCCGTATCGGCTTTCCTGCCACGCGTGCGAACGGCTCGCCGCCGGCGCACATGTGGTTCTATCACGTCGGTCCGCAGTGGGCCAAACGGCTGTTGCTGACCGGGGACTCGCTCAACGGCCGCGATGCGGCAAAAATCGGACTGGTGATGGATGCGGTGCCGGATGCGGAACTCGATGCCGAGGTCGATGAGCTGGCGCGAAGGTTGTCGTTTGTGGATGCCGAGCTGCTCAGCACGAACAAGCGGATTGTCAATCTGGCGCTTGAGTTGTCGGGCTCGAACACCTTGCAGCGGCTGGCGCTGGAAAACGACGCCCGTGCGCATTTGAGCCAAGGTCCGCGGCGCGCCCAGTTCAAGGCCGACATGGAAGCATCCGGCTTGAAAGAAGCGTTGAAAAACCGAGATGCCCCGTTTGGCGACGGCATGATCAAGCTGCGCGCGCGCGGCAACGCCTGAAGGAGCGCGTAATGGATGTCGAACTGTGCATCAATGGGGCGGTGGCCACGCTACGGCTGAATCGCCCCGATAAACTCAATGCCATCACGCCCGACATGCTGCAACTATTGCAGACGCATTTGTGCCAGGTGGAGAACGACCCGGCCATCCGCGCGCTGGTGTTGACGGGCGCAGGCCGCGCGTTTTGCGCTGGAGCTGATGTCAAAGGCTCGGGCGCTGCACCGCCAGCGGTCAGCGTCAGCCATGCACGGCGCTCGCTGGTGCCGTTTCAGCAAGTGGCGTTGCAGCTGTATAACTTGAACAAGCCGGTGGTGGCCGCCGTGCGAGGCGTCAGCGTTGGCATTGCCTGGAGTTTCGCCCTGTGCGCGGATCAGTTGATCGCATCCGATACCGCGAAATTTATTCCAGCATTCCTGCAGCGTGCGACGGTTCCCGAGGGCGGCATGGTGCACTTGTTGTCGCGCCTGTGTGGCCAATACCGGGCCAAGGAAATCATGTATCTGAACCGCACCTTGACGGCGGCCCAGGCACTCGAAGATGGGCTGGTCGCCCGCCTCGTGGCCGACGATCAACTCGATGAGGCGGCCGCCAATCTGGCAGCGGAATTGGCGGCGATGCCGACGTTTTCCATCGCACTGACCAAACAGTTATTCCGGGCCAATGCAGCAAGTCTGGAAGAGTACCTCGCGCTTGAACTGAATGCGGTCGCGTTGGCGGTCAACTCGGACGACGCCAGCGAAGGGCGCCTGGCATTCAGGGAAAAGCGCAGCCCCGCCTTCAAGGGGAGCTAGCACCTGACGCTCTATCGGGCCGCCGGTGTTGCATCGGGCTTCGGTAGGGCGATGAACGCGATCCGGGCGCATTTGCGTCCCATACACCAGAGAGATTCAATATGGACTTATCCAGTTACAAGTCGCTGCTGTTGACGCGCGACGACGGCATCCTGACCATCACGTTGAACCGGCCCGATGCGCTCAACGCGTTCGACGAAGCCATGGATCATGAAATGACCCGCGTTTTTATCGACGCCACCCATGACCCATTGACACGCGCAATCGTCCTGACCGGGGCCGGGCGGGCGTTCAGCGCGGGCGGCGACATCGAGCTCATGCAGCAGCTCATCAACGAACCCTCGCGCTTTACACCCATCATCCCCCGCGCCAAACAGATTGTGTTTTCGATGCTTGACTGTCCGAAACCGATCATTGCCAAGATCAATGGCCACGCACTCGGGCTGGGGGCGACGCTCGCGCTGTTTTGCGACGTCAGCTATGCTGCCCTGCATGCCAAAATCGGCGACCCGCACGTCAAGGTCGGGCTCGTGGCCGGCGACGGCGGCGCCGTCATCTGGCCGCAATTAATCGGTTACGCCAGGGCCAAGGAATACCTGCTGACCGGCGAAGCGTTGAGCGCAGCCGATGCCGAGCGCCTTGGTCTGATCAATCACGCGGTACCGGCCGAGGAGCTCGATGCGCGCGTCGACGCCATGGCGCGCCGCCTGGCCAATGGCGCCACGCATGCGATTCAATGGACCAAGGCATCCATCAACATCGGGCTAAAACAGCTGGCCCATTCGATCATGGATGCATCGATTGCGTATGAGGCCCTGTCGAACCGCGGCGCCGATCACCAGGAAGCGGTCAATGCCTTCCGCGAAAAACGCGAGCCGGTCTTCAACCCGGACCGTTTGTGAGTCGCCGTTCAACAGGACAAACATGGGCATCGATTTTAACCATCCAACAGGAGTAGTCGCATGAGCATCAATTTTAACAATCGGGTTGCCATTATTACCGGTTCCGGCGGTGGGCTGGGCAGTACCTACGCAATGGAAATTGCAAAGCGCGGTGGCGCGGTCGTTGTCAACGACCTTGGCGGCGCGTTTGACGGCAAAGGCGAATCACATTCGATGGCCGATGCCGTCGTGAGCCGGATCAGGGAAGCTGGAGGGCGGGCCATCGCCAATTACGACTCGGTTGCAAGCCGTGCCGGTGGCGAAGCCATCGTCAAGGCAGCCATGGACGCATTTGGTCGCGTCGATATCGTCATCAATAACGCCGGCCATTTGCGTAACGCGGCGTTTGACGAGATCGACGATGCGGCGCTCGATTCGATCATCGACGTCCATCTGAAGGGGGCGTTTTACGTGACCCAGCCAGCGTATCGGATCATGAAGCAGCAAGGCTATGGACGGGTAGTGTTCGCTTCATCGGCCGCCGGCGTGCTGGGCAACCCTCTGCAAGCGGCCTATGGTGCCGCCAAGGCCGGCCTGGTCGGGCTGATGAACGTGTTGTCGCTGGAAGGTGCGCAGCATGGCGTCTTGTGCAACACACTGATGCCGACAGCGACCACGCGCATGGCCGCCGCCATGTCGCCGGCACAGCTGGAAGAGATACAGGCGCAGTTTGCCACTATCGCTCCTTTGGTGGGTAACTCGCTGGACCCCAATTTTGTCACGCCGCTGGTGGTTTATCTGGCCAGCGAGAAGTGCAAGAGCACCCACGCCATTTATAGCGCAACGTGCGGCCGCTACGCACGCGTGTTCATCGCTCTCGCTGATGGTTGGGCCGGTCCGCGTGATGTCGCACCAACGGCGGACCAGATCGATGTTCATTGGGACCAGATTGAAGCGAGAGACAAGTTTTGCGTGCCGGCTTCGCTTGAGGATGAGTTTGCCGAACTGGTGAAACAGCTGTCCAGGTAATCGTGTGGGCCGCGGTTATTTATTGCCTACTCAATAAAATATCCAGTCGATCCGGGCCGTGCCGAAGCGATGCGCGACCTGGCTCAGGCCAAGGGATCAAATGGGCATTGAAGCACTCGTGACGCTCGCTCTCGCGTGAAGGCGTCGATGTCGCGTTTTGCGACATGCGGCTGAGGCGCTTGAACGCTCCGCGATCAGTTGGCGCTCAGGACGCGTCCTGGATTTGTCGCGTTGTCCCGCGCACTCATCTCTTCCAATGTGGCGATCATCGAGTGCAGCGGTGGCGACACCGTATTCGGCATCCAGGCGATTGCCACTTCGGTGATAAAGGAATCAGGCAAGTCCTCTATATCGACCAGTGCCACCCCTTCCACCCGCATGCCGCGCGCCGACGCCTGTACCAGGCCTATCCCCAAACCATTGGCGACCAGGTTGAACATCGTGTACGCCTGGTTCACCTGCTGGCTAATGTCGGGCGTGAAACCGGCATTGCGGCAGGTCGCTTCGAAGGCGGTGTAGAAATTGTTGATCATTTGCTGGGGGAACAGCACGAAGCTGGCGCTGGCCAGTTCGGCCAGCCGAACCGAAGTGCGTTGTCCCAGCGGCCACTGGGCAGGTATCGCGGCCACGATGCGGGTGCGTTCGATGGTGCGCAGCTCGAGGCCGTCCGCATCGACCAGACTGCGCACGACCACGCCGAGGTCGATACTGCCGTTGCGCAGATTGTCGACAGTGTGACGGCTGGAGCGCTCGGCAAGTTGTACTTGCACGCCCGGCCATGCGTGGCGGAATTGCCTGATTGCCAGGGGCAGGATACGCATCAGGCTCATTGGTACGAACGATATCCGCAGGTGTGGCAGAACACCTGCTGCCGCGCGTTGCACAGCCATTTCCGCCAGCGCAGCTTGCGCCAGCAGCGGCCGCGACTCCTTGAGCAGGGCTTGGCCTGCTGGTGTCAGGGTAACGTGATGATGCTTTCGGTCAAGCAGGGTGACGCCGAGGTTTGCTTCCAGGCGCATCAGCGACTGGCTCAGCGGTGGTTGCGCCATGCCGAGGCGAAGCGCAGCCCGGCCGAAATGCAGCTCTTCGGCGACGGCGACGAAATGACGCAAATGTCTCAATTCCATGGTCGATGCAAACCTGAGCCAGACGAATACTCATTATATCGTAATGATATGGAAAATATGTTTTTCAATATCGTGTTTTGAGGAGCGAGATCGGCGCGACACAATGGCATGCATGAGGGGACAACGCACCTCACCATCGCGACCTTTGAGGAGATTACATGCAAGCATATTCCGGCCCGATCTACGATGCCGATACCCATTACTACGAAACACCAGATGCCTATACGCGCTATTTGCCGGCGGAACTGAAAGACAAATGGGCGTTTACCAGCCGCGTCACATCGGACGGCAATCGCTGCCTGTACATCGGCGAGCGCAAGGTTGAAATCAGCGAAGGCTACACCTCGGCCGACGGCCGGGTACCGCCGCCGGGGATGCTCCATGAATGGCTGAAAGCCATGAAGGAAGGCAAGGACAATGTCGATATGCGGGTCGAGCCGACGGCCGACATGTTCGGGCGCGAAGCCCGCCTGAAGAAGATGGACGAGTTCGGGGTCGAGGCCTGCACGATGTATATCGGTGAGATGGTTGCCTGTATTTCCTACCTGGACGAGCCGAAGGCGGCCGGCGAAATCCTGCACGCGTACAACCGCTGGATGCTTGACGATTGGGGTTTCAGCTACCAGGACCGGATCTACACCACGCCGGTGGTCAGCCTGGCCGATCTTGATCAAGCGATCAAGGAAGTCAAGTGGCTGGTGGCCAACGGTGTGCGAGTGATCCTCATGCCGATGGGGCCGGTCAACGGGCGTTCACCGGCCGACCCGTATTTCGACCCGTTCTGGGCCATCCTGAACGAGGCCAAGGTGTGCGTGACGTATCACGTGTCCGAGGCAATCTACATGAAAGACCACATGGCGGTGTGGGGCGAGCCGGTGCAGCAGTCGCGCCAGCGCCAGACCGCGTTCGTCTGGATGCACGGCTACGGCGAGCGGCCGGTCGTGGAAACCTTGTCGTCGTTCATTTTCTACAATTTCTTCGCGCGTTTTCCGAACGTCAAGTTGTGCAGCGCCGAAAACGGCGCCGAGTGGGTACCGTCGCTACTGGTCAAAATGGACAAGTGCCGCGGCATGGCGAAGAACGGGTATTGGCCGTGCGGACAGTTGACGCAGCGCCCCAGTACGATCTTCAAGGAGAATGTGTTCGTGGTGGCGTATCCCGAAGACGACCTCAAGGCCATCATCGATCAGACCGGCTCGGCAGATTATCTGCTGATGGGATCTGACTATCCGCACGCCGAAGGGGTGCCAACGCCCGGCCATTTCGCAGCCGAAGCCTGTACCAATCTGACTGCCGAACAAACCCGGAAGATCATGTACGAGAATGGACGCCGCTTTTTGCCCGCGCGTGTCTGATCACGTCAGGCACGGCGGCGCAAGACGCAGTGCCTGACTAATTGAAGAGAGTAATCATGAAACGATGGCAGTGCATTTTTTGTGGATTCATCTACGATGAAGCGCTCGGCATCCCGCATGAAGGCGTGGCGCCTGGCACCAGTTGGGCCGATTTTCCCACGGAGTGGTTATGTCCTGACTGCGGCGCCACCAAGGCCGACTTTCAAATGGTCGAACTGTGAGCTTGGCAGGAACGGTAGGTTGCCCGTATTTGAAAGTGAGACGAGATGGAAAAAGTAGTCGCCATAACTGGAGCGTTTGGTATTTTGGGGAGCGCGGTCGGCTCTGCGTTTGAAGCTGCCGGCTGGCGGGTCGCACTGCTCGATGTTGCGCCCACGCCTGCGATGGTGCGCGGCGAAGCCCTGTTGCTAGGCGAGGTGGACTTGAGCAGCGTCAGTTCCGCGGTCCACGCCATCGATCGCGTAGTGGGGCATTTCGGCCGGCTCGACGCGTTGGTCAATACGGCCGGGGGATTTTGCTGGGAAACACTGGCCGATGGCACGCTCGACACCTGGGACCTGATGTACCGGATGAACGTACGCACCGCCGCAACGGCCAGCAAGGCTGCGCTCGCGCATCTGCCCCAGGATGGCAGCGGGCGCATTGTCAACATTGCCTCTGCATCGGCGCTCAAGGCCGGCGCGGGCATGGGCGCTTACGCGGCTTCCAAATCCGGTGTGATGCGCCTGACGGAAGCCCTGGCGGAGGAATCTAAGGGGATCGGTGTGACCGTCAATGCAGTATTGCCGGGCATTATCAACACCCCGCAGAACCGCAAGGACATGCCAAATGCCGATTTCACCAACTGGGTGCAGCCGGCCGATATCGCCAACGTCATCGTGTTCCTGGCGTCCGACGCGGCGCAGGCGGTGACCGGCGCCCTGATCCCCGTCACCGGCAAGCTGTAACACGCGCTGCGACGGCGACGGTTTTTCGCGCTGCTCGCCATAGCAGTCTGGGGGCTGGTGTCCGCAAAATACAATAGAGCGAGGATGATCATGAGTATAGACACCCATGGCACCGTGGTAATCGTAGGTGCCGGCCACGCCGCCGGTGTGCTGGCAACCAGCCTGCGCGACGGTGGCTGGCAAGGGCGGATTGTGATGGTGGGCGACGAGCCATACTTGCCATACCAGCGTCCGCCGCTGTCCAAGGCGTTTCTCGTTGGCGAAATGGAGACGCTCCAGCTTGGCCTGAAACCACAAGAAACGTATGACAGGGCGGGTGTCGAGTTCATCGGCTCCACCCGGGTGGAGCGCATCGACCGTAGCGCTAAAACGGTGCACTTGTCAGGAGGGCAAACGATCAAATGGGACAAGCTGGCATTGGCGACGGGCGGACGAGCCCGACGTATCGCCGGCGCCGGCATGGAAGCGGTGGATCAGCTGTCGAACGTTCATTATCTGCGGTCGATCGATGACGTGTTGCGCATCCGCGCCCAATTTCATCGCGGTGCCCGCCTGGTCATTGTCGGGGGCGGCTATGTCGGACTGGAGGTCGCAGCCGTTGCGCGCAAGCGCGGCCTTGACGTTACCGTGCTTGAAGCATCCGAGCGCGTGCTGGCACGCGTGACCGCTCCTGAAGTCTCTGCGGTGTATGAGCGCGTCCACCGTAACGAAGGCGTTGACCTGCGCACCGGCATGCAGGTCGAGCGCTTCGAACTCGATGCCTCAGGCGACGCGGTAGCGGCCGTTGTGTGCCAGGACGGGATGCGCATTCCGGCCGACCTCGTTATCATCGGCATCGGACTTGTCGCCAATACCGAACTGGCGGCGGCGGCCGGTCTTGACGTCGAAAACGGCATCGTCGTCGACGCGTATACCCTCACTTCCGACCCCGACATTGTCGCCATCGGCGATTGCAGCAATCATCCAAATGGTGTCTTCGGCCGTCGCCTGCGTCTCGAATCGGTACCCAACGCCATCGAGCAGGCGCGTATTGCCGCGTCGACCTTGTGCGGCAAGCCCCAGCCTTACAACACGGTCCCCTGGTTCTGGTCCGATCAGTACGAACTGAAGCTGAAAATGGTCGGGCTGTCTGAAGGCTATGACCGCCTGGTCCTGCGCGGCGATACCAGTGGCCACTCGTTTTCCGCGTTTTACCTGAAGCAGGGACGCATGCTCGCTGCCGATACAGTCAACCGGCCGCAAGAATTCATGCTGTCGAAACGTTTCATTGCCGAGTCGATCGTGCTCGACCCGGTTCGTCTGGCCGACGAGTCCGTGCCGTTGAAGGATTTGTTGCCATCTTCCTGAACTGCCACCCCGTACTTCCAGTTGTTTTAACGTGGATGCCTATTCATGCGTCCGTCCTATTGCATCGTATCAAAGGAGTATCCATGTACGACCCCGTCATTCTTGAGGCCGTCCGCACCCCGTTCGGGAAGCGCAAAGGCGCCCTGCGCGAGACCCGACCCGACAGCCTTCTCGCCGCCACGCTGCAGGGCTTGATTGAACGCAGCGGCTTGCCTGAAGAGAAGCTGGGCGATGTTATCGCCGGCTGCGTCAGCCAGGCGGGCGAACAGGCGGCCAACGTGGCGCGCCTGGCGGTCATGCTCGCCGGTCTGCCCGCGACGGTGCCAGGCACCACGCTCAACCGCATGTGCGGTTCGAGTCAGCAAGCCGTCCATTTTGCCGCCCAGGCCATTGCGGCCGGCGACATGGAATATGCGATCGGCTGCGGCGTGGAAAGTATGAGCCGGGTGCCGATGTTCCTTGACCTGACGCTCGGTCAGCATGATTTCCGTGGCTTCGACGACCTCAATCCGGCGCTCAAGGATCGCTATCCCCTGGTGCATCAGGTCGAGAGCGCGGAGCTGATCGCGGAACAATGGGGCATTTCGCGCAGCGAGGCCGACGATTATGCCAAGCAGAGCCACCGGCGCGCGCATGCGTCGGCCCTGGCGGGCAAGCACCGCGAGATTTTGCCGACGGCTGGCGTGAATGCCGACGGCCTGCTGGTGACAGTTCAGGCCGACGAAGGCATCCGTGCGCTCATCGACGCTGACAAGATGGCGTCGATGCCGCCGGTGTTTCGCAGTATGGAAACGGGGACAGTCACGGCGGCCAACGCGAGCCAGATTTCCGACGGCGCGGCAGCGCTGTTGATCGGCGATCTGAAAACGGCACTGTCCGACGGCCTGCGTCCGCGCGCCCGGTTCCGCGCCCGCGTGGCGCTCGGTTCCGATCCGGTGATGCAACTGACCGGCGTGATTCCCGCCACGCGGCTTGCGCTGGAGCGCGCCGGCCTTGCCATCGCCGACCTTGACTGGATCGAAGTCAACGAGGCATTCGCCAGCGTGGTCCTGGCCTGGGCCCGCGAATTCAGGCCCGACATGGACAAGGTCAATCCTTGGGGGGGCGCCATCGCTCATGGCCACCCGTTGGGCGCCTCGGGCGCAGGCCTGATGGCCAAGATGCTGTGCGGCCTGGAGACCACCGGCGGTACTTTGGGCTTGCAGGTCATGTGCATCGGCCATGGCATGGCAACGGCAACCATTATCGAACGCATCTGACCAACTTTTGGAGAACACATGAACATCCAGGATTCTGTTTTTATGGTGACCGGCGGCGCTTCCGGCTTAGGCGCCGCCACCGCGCGCCTGATCGTCGAGGGCGGCGGACGGGTGGTGCTGGCCGACGTTAATGTTGAGGCCGGTGAGAGCTTCGCAACCGAACTTGGCGCTGCGGCCCGCTTCATCAAGACCGATGTCGCCAACGAAGAGAGCGGCGCAGCGGCGGTCGCGCTGGCAATGGAACACTTCGGCGGCTTGCATGGCCTGGTCAATTGCGCCGGGGTCGCGCCGGGCGAAAAAGTCGTGGGCAAGGATGGGCCGCACAAGCTCGCATCGTTCGAGCGCGCGCTGCAAATCAACCTGCTCGGAACGTTTAACATGATCCGCCTGGCCGCCGACGCGATGAGCAAGGGCGAGCCGAACGACGGCGGGGAGCGCGGCGTGATCGTCAACACGGCGTCGGTGGCGGCATTCGACGGCCAGATCGGCCAGGCCGCCTATTCCGCTTCCAAGGCCGGCATCGTCGGCATGACCTTGCCGATCGCGCGCGAACTGGCGCGTTTCGGCATCCGCGTCATGACGATTGCGCCCGGCATTTTCGAAACGCCAATGCTGCTGGGCCTGCCAGCCGACGTCCAGGAATCGCTCGGTAAGACGATCCCATTCCCGTCGCGCCTGGGACGGCCGGCGGAATTTGCCACCCTGGTCAGGCAGGTGATCGAAAACAGCATGCTCAACGGCGAGGTGATCCGCCTCGATGGCGCAATTCGGATGGCGCCGAAATAAGATGGTTCTCACCGAACAGCAAGAAATGATCCGCGATGCACTGCGCCAGTATGCGCAGCAATGCATCGCTCCCTTCGCCGCCCAGTGGGACCGCGAGCATACTTTTCCTGCCCAGGCCCTGAAAGGCCTGGGCGAACTGGGTGCGCTCGGAATCGTGGTGCCGGAACAGTGGGGCGGTGCCGGCATGGATTACATGTCGCTGGTGCTGGCGATTGAAGAAATCGCCAGCGGCGACGGGGCCACCTCGACCATCGTCAGCGTGCAAAATTCGCTGGCCTGTGGCATCACGCTCAAGTACGGTTCGGATGCGCAGAAAGCGGCCTGGCTGAGACCGCTGGCGCGCGGCGAGATGCTGGGTTGCTTCTGCCTGACCGAGCCGCATGCCGGTTCGGATGCCGCCGCGATCCGTACCAGCGCCGTGCGCGACGGCGATCAGTGGGTACTGAACGGCGTCAAGCAATTCATTACCACCGGCAGTCATGCCGATGTCGCGATCGTGTTTGCCGTCACCGATAAGGCTGCCGGAAAAAAAGGTATTTCGGCCTTCCTCGTGCCAACCGCTACGCCGGGTTACATCGTAGGACGCATCGAAGAGAAAATGGGTCAGAAGGCGTCCGACACGGCCCAGATCCTGTTCGAAAATTGCCGCGTCGATGCCGGCATGCTGCTCGGGAAGGAGGGCGAGGGCTACAAGATCGCGCTGTCGAACCTGGAAGCGGGGCGTATCGGCATTGCAGCCCAGTGCCTGGGCATGGCGCGTGCCGCGCTTGAGGCGGCCTTGCGCTACGCCAAGGAACGCGAAGCATTTGGCGTACCGATCGTCGAGCACCAGGCCGTCAGCTTCCGGCTGGCCGACATGGCGACCAGCCTGGAGGCGGCGCGCCAGCTGGTTTGGCACGCGGCCAGCCTCAAGGACGCCGGCCGTCCCTGTCTGACAGAGGCCTCGATGGCCAAGCTGTTCGCCTCCGAAATCGCCGAGCGCATCTGCTCCGATGCGATCCAGGTTCATGGAGGCTACGGCTATACGAGCGACTTCCCGGTGGAGCGGATCTACCGCGATGTGCGGGTGGCGCAAATTTACGAAGGGGCCAGCGACATCCAGCGACTGGTCATAGGCCGGGCGATCGCGGCCTGACATCTCAACGAGGAACTGTATGACGTATGAACACATTGTGGTCGAAACACGCGGCAAGGCCGGCCTGGTCACCCTGTCGCGCCCGAAGGCGCTCAACGCACTCAACGACCAGTTAATCGACGAATTGAACCTGGCGCTGCAGGCATTCGACCGTGACGACGCGATCGGTGCGATCGTCATTACCGGTTCCGACACCGCCTTCGCGGCCGGGGTCGACATTCCGGCGCTCCAGGGCATGGATTTCATGGACGTGTACAAGACCGAGTTCATCAGCCGCAACTGGGACCAGCTCAAAGCGTGCCGCAAGCCCCTGATTGCCGCTGTGGCGGGCTACGCGCTCGGCGCCGGCTGCGAGCTGGCGATGATCTGCGACATCATCATTGCCGCCGACAATGCGCAGTTCGCGCAGCCGGAGGTGAAGCTGGCGGTGGTGCCGGGTGCGGGTGGCACCCAGCGCCTGCCGCGCGCGATCGGCAAGGCCAAGGCCATGGAAATGTGCCTTACCGGCGACATGATGGATGCGCTGACGGCCGAACGGGCGGGACTGGTCAGCCGCGTGGTGCCGCTGGCCACGCTCGTCGATGATGCCATTGCGACTGCGGAGAAAATCGGCCGCTATTCGCTACCGGTCGTCATGATGATCAAGGAATCGATCAACCGCGCCTACGAGCTTCCGCTGGCCGAAGGCTTGCTGTTTGAGCGTCGTACTTTTCATTCGACGTTTGCGCTCGCGGACCAGAAAGAGGGGATTGCCGCTTTTCTCGAGAAGCGCAAGCCGGCGTTCATCCACCGCTAATGCTGCCCAACATCTGCACTGCATAAATTAACTAATTTTGAGGACCACATGAACGACCCTATCGTTATCGTCGGCGCAGCCCGCACTCCAATGGGTGCTTTTCAGTCCGATTTCGCTTCCATCACCGCAACCGAGCTTGGCGCGGTCGCCATCCGTGCTGCGCTCATGCAGGCCGCAATCCCCCCTCACACCGTGGATGAAGTCCTGATGGGAAACTGTCTGATGGCAGGATTGGGGCAGGCGCCGGCACGCCAGGCTGCAATCGGCGCTGGTGTGCCGGTGTCGGCCGGGGCCGTCACAATGTCGAAGATGTGCGGCTCAGGCATGAAGGCGGCGATGATGGCGCACGACTCGATCATTGCCGGCAGTAACGACGTGGTCGTAGCAGGAGGCATGGAATCGATGACGAATGCACCCTACATCGTCCCGAAGGCGCGCGGCGGCTTGCGTATCGGTCACGGCGTCATCTTCGATCACATGATGCTCGATGGGCTTGAAGATGCGTACGAGAAGGGGCGCTCAATGGGAACCTTCGCTGAAGAGTGCGCGGCCGAGTTCGCATTTACGCGTGCACAGCAGGACGCCTTCGCGATCGAGTCGGTGCGGCGTGCCCAGGCCGCTACCCATGAAGGCGCATTCGCATGGGAGATCGCACCGGTGACCGTCAGGGGGCGCGGCGGCGAGGTCATCGTCGACAAGGACGAGGGACCATTGAAGGCCAAGGTTGAGAAGATCCCTTCGCTGAAGAGCGCGTTCAAGATAGATGGAACGATCACGGCGGCGTCTTCATCGTCCATTAACGACGGCGCAGCCGCTTTGGTGCTGATGCGGTCATCCACGGCGACGGCGCTGGGTTGCACTCCGCTGGCCAGGATTGTTGGGCATGCGACGCACGCGCAGGAGCCGAACCGGTTTTGCACGGCGCCAATCGGCGCCGTGGAAAAATTGTTGGGGAAAGTCGGCTGGAGCGTCGACCAGGTCGATCTGTTCGAAATTAACGAAGCATTTGCCGTGGTGCCGATGGCTGCGATGAACAAGTTCGGCATCCCGCACGAGAAGGTCAATCTCCACGGTGGCGCCTGCGCCCTTGGGCATCCGATCGGCGCATCCGGCGCGCGCATCATTGTCACGCTGATCGGGGCGCTGCGCAAGACTGGTGGCAAGCGTGGTATTGCAGCGCTATGTATCGGCGGCGGCGAGGCCACCGCCATGGCCATCGAACTGCTTTAAGCGATCCAAGTCATTTCATAGGAGTGCATGATGGAAAAGCCAAACACCCCAAGCAAGGAACAGATACGCGCGTGGCTGCTCGGCCGGCGTTCGCATCGCATGCCGCTGCCCAGCGCGCAGGAAATCCGCCGCGAACTGGGGTGGAACAAGGCGCCGCTGAAGTCCGCGCCATGCGCGTAAAGGAGATTAAAGCGTGGCGCCAACAGCGGTACGTATTGCGTCCATTACCTAGCTCATCGGAAATCGTAGGTCCATGTATTTTTTGTGATCTGCTTCATGGGCATCAAGTTCAAGACGGCGCCTTCGCTGTTCTGGGCGGTGCTGTAAGGTTACCTCGAAACGCGCATGGCGGCGGGCCGTGTTCGGACGATGCTCACCGGCGAAACTTGTTGTCTGTGCTCGACGACAGACATTATCGGGTTATGATGGATTGCCCATACTGGGCCGCCCAGCCGCGCGCCTCGATCATTTTCCTCCGTATCGCAGTATGCGGAGCGAATTTGTAGCTCTCTGCAAAGAGCCGCAGCCGCAGCCACAGTTTCAGTTGCCTCATACCTTGTAAGACCGTACTGCGACATTTCTTCAGCTATTGCCTTGACCCCATGTGTTTTGCAGAGTGCCACCAACAAATTCCGAAAGGAATCCGCATCAAAGGTCACCCTGCTTACCGCATTGGATAGGATGGCTTGTTCCGACCAAAATTATTTGATGCACAGTGAAATCCTTGTCCAATAGCGATCAAGGGCGCTGACCAATGGCTTGATCAGGCTCGCTGATCCTGTTCGGGATCGACCAGCGCTGCATGCAGCATTCTGACCACCATGCGTTCGGTTTCTGGCGAGCGCACATACAGTGGATCTTCATACAGCAGCGTCTGCGAAAATTGCCGCAGCGCGTTCGTCACCACGAGGGCGGCCAGACGCTTGTCCTGCAGCGTGATGAGATCACTGTAGCGTTCGAGGATTTTCTGAATACCGTCCACCTCGATCGCTTCGAAGTACTGCATGTAGCGCAGATAGATATGCCCATGCAGTCCAGCCAGGTACGCCCTTTTTTCGAAAGCGCGGTGCACCATGTGGCTTAGCAGATCAAGCAGCGACGTATTTTCCGGCAAGGACAGCACGCTGCCCGATTCGACGGCGGCGTGCTGGATCGTCTCGTGCAGCACTTCGGCCACGAGCGCTTCCAGGTTGGGAAAATATTCGTAGATCGAGCCGGTGGACACGCCGGACACTTCCGCCAGGCGGGCCGCCGTCAATTCTTCCGCGCCTTCCCTGGCAAGGATCTGCCGGCAAGCCATCTTTAACGCATCCACCAGCGCGATCGAACGCCCTTGTTTCGGCTGTTTTCGGCGCAATAAGGGCGCGCTGCGGTCGACAGGTTCGGCTTGTCCTGACACTTGCAAATGATGGCGGGGCATAGGTGCTTCCTTGCGATCCAGCGATTTTCTTGCCCATATTTTGAATCACAAAAAAGCAAAATCACCGTGTCTAAAAAATCCGTTTAAATTCAATGGCTTGAAGGGTGATGCACGGAGCGGAATCCGGAATTGAAAGGGCGCTTTCGGCTTCTATAATCATCCGGCGCATCCAGAATAACACAGGCACAGATGGTTCATGCCGGGGCATTCTGCGGGCGTTTTACACTGATTTATCCCGGCGATGCCGAGCGCCCGGATTCAAAGGACATGACGATGACGACAACAACTGCTTCAACCGGCGCCGCATGCGCGCCACCCGACTTCGACGTGATCGTCGTCGGCGCCGGCTTTGCCGGCCTCTATCTTAATTACAGCCTGCGCAAGAAGGGCTTCAGTGTCCGTGTCTTCGAGGCGGGCTCCGATGTCGGCGGCACCTGGTTCTGGAACCGCTATCCGGGCGCGCGCTGTGACGTCGAAAGCATTATTTATTCGTATTCGTTTTCGAAGGAGTTGCAGGACGAGTGGACATGGTCGGAGCGCTATGCGACGCAGGCTGAAATCCATGCCTATATCCGCCATGTCGCCGACCGCTTCGACCTGCGCCGCGACATCGCGTTCGACACCCGCGTCACGGCGGCGACGTTTGACGAACCGGCCGGACAGTGGGTGGTCGAAACGGGAACCGGCGAGCGCCATACCGCACGTTTCGTCATCATGGCGACCGGCGCGCTGGCAGTGCCTAAACCCATCGACATCCCGGGGCTGGAGCACTTCAAGGGGCGCTGGTATCACAGCACGAACTGGCCGCAAGAGGGCGTCGATTTCACCGGACAGCGGGTCGGTATCGTCGGCACCGCGTCGACGGGCGTGCAAATGATTCCGCTCATCGCGCAACAGGCGCGGCACTTGACGGTGTTCCAGCGCACGCCCAATTTCGTTCTTCCCGCTGGCAATCGCCCGCTAAGCGACGAAGAGCAACAGCGTATCCGCGAAACCTACCCGCAAATCCGGGAAAAGACGCGTTACTCGAATGGCGGCTCGCACTACGATTTTAATAACTGTTCCGCCCTGGACGTGACGCCGGAAGAGCGCGAGCGCCGCTATGAAGAAAGCTACCGGATCGGCGGATTGGCTTTTCTCGGCTCGTTCAACGACCTGCTGACGAATGAAGACGCCAACCGGACGGCGGCCGATTTTGTCCGCTCGAAGATCCGCGGCATCGTCGGCGACCCGCGGGTTGCGCAAACGCTGTGCCCGCAAGATTATCCGCTCGGCGCCAGGAGGCTGTGTGTCGGCACCGATTATTACGCCACCTATAACCGCGACAACGTCACGCTGGTCGATCTGAAGCAAACGCCAATTGAGGCCATCACGGCCGACGGCATCCTGAGCGCAGGGCAGGAGCAGCCATTCGACGCGCTGGTGTTCGCCACCGGTTTCGATGCGATCACCGGCGCGCTGTCGCGCATCGATATCACCGGGCGCGGCGGGCTGACACTGCGGAACAAGTGGAGAGATGGACCGCGCAGCTATCTTGGACTGGCGACGGCGGGTTTTCCGAACCTGTTCATCACGACCGGGCCGGGCAGCCCCGGCGCACTGGCCAATGTGGTCGTGGCGATCGAGCAGCATGTCGACTGGATACTCAATTGCGTCACCAGCATGCAGGCACGCAACGAGACGCTGATCGAGGCGACCGAAGCGGCGGAAACGGCGTGGGGTGAAAAGGTCGCCGCATTGTCGCAGCTGACGCTGCACCGCAAGGCGAATTCCTGGTACACCGGCGCGAATATCCCGGGCAAGCCGCGTGTGTTCATGCCTTTTGTCGGCGGCTTCGGCAATTACCGGCGCCTGTGCGACGCGGTGGTCGCCAACGATTACGAAGGGTTTGTACGCACCGTCGGCACGCCCTGAAATTCCGATATAAAAAAACAGGAGACAACATGTCCAGCACGATCCTCATCACCGGTGCCGCCAACGGCATCGGCAAGGCCACGGCCGAACTGGCGCAGGCGCGCGGCCACCGCGTGATCCGCACCGATCTGCGTGACGGAGATATAGCCGCCGACCTGTCCGGTCCCGAAGGGCGCGCGGCCTTGGCGGCCGCGGTCGAAAAGATGGCGCCCGATGGCCTCGACGCCGTCATTACCTGCGCCGGCCTGCTGACGTCCGATGTCACCAGCGCCAGCCTGAATTATTTCGGCTCGGTCGACGTGCTGGAGAGATTGCAGCCGCTGCTACTGAGATCGAAAGCGCCGCGCGCCGTCCTGGTGTCGTCGCGCATGGCATATTCGGGCGCTGGCGATCCGGCGCTGATCGAGTTTTATATGGCGAATCATGAAAACGGTGCGCGCGCCCGCGCCGAAGACCTGGCGGCGCGCGCCGCCGCGCAGCAGGAAAGCCGCCTGGTGAACCAGCGCACGCCGGTCGGCATCTACGCCAGCAGCAAGATCGCGATCGCGCGCTGGACCCGGCGCGCGGCGGTCAGCCCGCGCTGGGGCGGCAGCGGCATCATCGTCAACGCGGTCGCTCCCGGTTTTATCGAAACCGAGGCCGGGCGCGCGCTGCGCGAACACCCGGTGCGCAATCAGGTGGTGCGCGACGCCCACCCGGAGGTGCTGGGACGCTATGGCCGTCCCGAGGAGGTCGCCGAGCTGATGTTGTGGCTCGCCAGTCCGGCCAACAGCCTGATGATCGGCCAGGTGCTGTTCATCGATGGCGGCACCGAGGTGCTCGAACGTGGCGACAGCCACTGGTAATGCCGCGCGCCGCGTCGCGGCAAGCGGCGCCGGCCGCGCAGCAACGCGGCGGGTGCGCCGCTTCCCTGTCCATCACCAGGTCGGCGACTTGTCGACGATCTCACCGAAAGAATACTGACATGTCTCTTCATCCCCTGTTTCAAGCCCTTGCCGCCGCCGCCGTCAAATCGGGTCGCCCGTCCTTCAGTGGCGGCACGGTCGAACAGGCGCGTGCGCGTTCGCGTCAATTAATGGAGCGGACCGGCGCCGGTCCGTCTGTGGCGCGCGTCGAGGATTACCTGATCCCCGCGCGCGGCGGCGAGATTCCCGCGCGCCTGCTGGCCGCCGATGCGCCGCAAGCCGTCATCGTCTACCTGCACGGCGGTGGCTGGACGATCGGCAGCATCGAGGAGTGGGACGCGCTTGCCCGCACGCTTGCCAATGCCTTGCCGGCGGCGGTTCTCGTACTCGGCTACCGACTGGCGCCTGAACATCCGTATCCGGCGGCGCTCGAGGACAGCTGGGATGCATTACGCTGGGCCGCCGACAATATCGAGCAACTGGCGGGTTCACGGGTACCACTGATCGTCATGGGCGACAGCGCCGGCGGCAACCTGGCGGCGGTCCTGGCGCAAAAGGCGCGCGACGCCGGCGGACCGGCGATCGCGGCCCAGGCACTGGTGTATCCGGTGACCGATGCGACGATGAGCAGTGCTTCGTATGCCGAATTCGCCAGTGACCCCGTGTTCAGCAGCGACGATGTCGCCTGGCTTACCCGGCAATATGTGCCGGACCTGGAGCGGCGCCGTGACCCGGAGATCTCGCCGGCGTTCGGCCGCCTGGACAACCTGCCGCCGGCGGTGGTCCTGACTGCCCGGCACGATCCGCTGCGCGACGAAGGTAATGCCTACGCCACGGCGCTGCGCGCCGCGGGCAACGAAGTCGTCTCCTTCGAGGTCGACAACATGGCGCATGGTTTTATCCTGATGATCAACCTGTTGCCCGAAGCGACCGAATGGGTACACAGGATCGCCGCCAGCCTGAGGGAATTTTTGCACGACAAGGAGCGCGGCTGAATGGAAAACGAAGCGACAACGCCGCCTGAGCGGCGCACGATGCGCGCGGCCTGGCGCACAGGTTCCCATATCGCGGTGCGCGAAGTCGACGCGCCCGCGCCGGGTCCCGGCCAGGTCTTGCTCAGGGTCGAGCGCGCCGGCATCTGCGGTTCCGATCTGCACCTGCTGCATTCCGAGAACCGCACGACGCGTATCATGGGGCATGAATTTTCCGGCACCGTGGTCGAACTGGGCAAGGACGTGACACGCTTCCGCCTGGGCCACACGGTATGCAGCATGCCCACCATCGGCTGCGGGCGCTGCCTCGACTGCCTGGGCGGGGACCCTGCGCACTGCGTCGTCCAGCAGTCGGTCGGCCTGTCGATGCCGTTCAATGGCGCGCTGGCCGAATACGTGCTGGCGGGCGAGCATGAAACCTTCGTGCTGCCGGACGGCGTCGATCCCTCGCTCGGCGCGCTGGTCGAACCGCTCGCGGTCGGACTTAAAAATGTCGAAAAGGCGCAGTGCCGGGCGGGGGATGCGATGGTCATTCTGGGCGGCGGCCCGGTCGGCCTGGCATCGGTGTTGTGGGCGAGAGCGCAGGGCGTGTCCGACATCATCGTCAGCGATCCGGTGGAGAGCCGGCGCAGGCTGGCGCTCCAGCTGGGCGCCACCGCCGTGGTCGATCCCTTGCAGGACGATCTATCCTCCTTTTGCCTGCGCGAGCTGAAGCGCTTGCCGGAAACCGTGGTCGAATGCGTGGGACGTCCCGGCAGCATCGATCTCGCCACGGCCATCGCGGCGCGCGGCGGGCGCGTCGTCATTTCGGGATTGCACAAGGCGTCGGAACCGGTCAACCGCGCCGTCCCGTTCATGAAGGACCTGGCGATCAATTTCAGCATGATGTACGAAAAGCGCCATTTCACGTACACCTTGCAGATGCTGGCGCAGCGGCGCATCGATCCGCGCCCGCTGATCACGCACGAGATCTCGCTCGATGAAGTGCCGCGCATCATGGAACTGCTGTCCGGTCCGAACGAGTGCGGCAAGGTGCTGGTCAATCCGCGGCTGCATGCCGGTTGCGGTTGCGGCGCCTGATCCGCCGGGTCTGTGGCTAATGCCGTTAAGTTAGCGCCAAATTTGTCATTCCCGCGCAGGCGGGAATCCCATTTTAGAGTCGCAAACGGCGCAAAAAGATGGGATTCCCGCTTCCGCGGAAAGTCATTTCTCCCAGTGGGAGGAATGACAACTCTACGGTCGGTGGCTTAACTGAACGGCATTAGGGTCTGTGGCGGATCAGGCCCGGATGCAATGCTGTTGCTGGCGGATTTTTGCGAATGGCCTTATTTCACGGGATCGTCCGCTACCTGGCAAAGCTGCTTGCCGATGTTGCGGCCGGCTACCAGCGAATTGATCGCCTCGTGGATGTTGTCCAGCCCCTCCGTCACGGTGGCGTGGTGTTGCAGACGGCCTTCGGCGTACCAGGCGCTGGCCTTCCCGATGAATTCCGCATGGCGCGCCATGTGGTCCATGGCCAGGAAGCCGCGCACGGTGGCGCGCCTGAGCACCAGCCCCATCAGGTTGGGGCCGGGCGCTTCGCCTTCGCCCGAGTATTGCGCCACCTGTCCGCACAGCGCCACGCGGGCGAAATCGTTCAGGTGAGAGAAGGCGGCCTTTTGCACCGCGCCGCCGACGTTTTCGTAATACACGTCGACGCCGTCCGGGCAGGCGCGGCGAATGGCGCCGGACAGGTCGTCCTGCCGGTAATCGACGCAGTCGTCGAAGCCGAGTTCGGACTTGACGAAGGCGCACTTGGCCGCGCCGCCGGCGATGCCGACCACGCGCGCGCCGGCGATCCTGGCGAACTGTCCGGCCAGCGCGCCGGTGGCGCCGGCGGCGGCCGATACTAGCACCGTCTCGCCGACCCTGGGCTGGCCGATCTCGAAGATGCCGATATAGGCGGTGAATCCCACCAGGCCGAGCGCGCCGAGGTGCATCGCCAGCGGACCGTGGCTCGGGTCTATCCTGACCAGGAACTGTTCGCGCGCCGGGCTGAATTTCTGGTACCGCTGCCAGCGCGTGTGGCCGGTGGCTACCAGGTCGCCGGCGCGCCAGTCCGGGTGGCGGCTTTCGACGACTTCGCCGACGGCGCCGGAACTGCCTGGCATCTGGCCGGGCGCGGTTTTAAAAACGTAGTCGGCGCGGTCGTCGAACTGGGCGCGGCTGCCGGCGTCGATGGAAATATAGATGATGCGTACCAGGATGTCGCCATCCTTCAGTTCCGGGAGCGCCGTGCTGCGCAGTTCAAACGCATCCGCCTGCAGCGGTCCGGGTGGTGGCGTGCGGGCGAGGAAGACGGTCTGGTTTTGCTGCTGCGGCATGCTGAATCCTTGAATATTAATGATATTAATGATTATACTTAATTTTTATGCGCCGCAATCGCATCCGGCATGGGGGCCAGCCGGACCGGCGGCGTGGCGGCGCGCGCGCCGGGCGTCCAGATCGCATCCTGGCCGAGGTCTTGCACTGAGCGGCAGCCGATCTGCGTCATGGTCCGCACCAGGTCCTTGCGGTACAGCTCCAGTACGCGCGCCGCGCCGGCCTGCCCGGCGGCGGCGGCTCCGTACAGCAGGCTGCGGCCCAGGAATACGAAGTCGGCGCCCAGCGCCAGCGCCTTGGCGACATCCTCGCCGCTGCGGATGCCGCTGTCGAACAGCACCCTGGCGCGGCCTCGCACGGCTTCCACCACGGACGGCAGGCAATGCAGCGCGGCGGGAGCGGATTCGAGCTGGCGGCCGCCGTGATTGGACACCCACACCGCGTCCACGCCATACGTCACGGCCAGCGCGGCATCGTCGGCGTCGAGGATGCCTTTGACGACCAGTTGCCCCTGCCACAGCTCGCGCAGGCGGCGCAGGTCTTCCCAGCAAAAGTCGAACTTGGTGCTGCGCGCCATCTTCATCAGCGCGGCATTGCCGGTGCCGGCGCCGATGTAGGGCGCCAGGTTGGCGAAGCTGAAGCCGCCGTGCCGCAGCCAGCCGAGCAGCCAGCCCGGATGCGCCAGCGCGTCGAACACCAGGTTGCGGCCGAATTTGAAGGGTACGCCGCCAAAGCCGTTGCGGAAATCGCGGTTGCGGTTGGGCGCGCCGGGCAGGTCCACCGTCACCACCAGCACGCGCACGCCGGCGTCCCAGGCGCGGCCCAGCATGTCGGCGTTGACGGCGTCGTCCACGCGCGGATACAGCTGGAACCAGGTCAGATCCGGCGCGGCGGCGGCCACGTCTTCGATGCTGCGGCTGGCCTGCGCACTGTTGACCAGCGGGATGTTGGCGGCGGCGGCCAGGCGCGCCAGCATCAGGTCCGAGCCGGGCCGGATCAAATGGTTCATGCCGGTGGGTGCCAGGCCGAACGGTTGCGAGTAGGTGCGGCCGAACAGTTCGGTCGCGGTCTGCGCGCTGGCCGCGCTGACGCCGCGCAGGTAGCGCGGGCGCAGCAGCGTTTCCTCGAAGGCTTGCGCATTGCGGCGCACGCAGCCGTCCTCGCCGGCGCCGCTGTCGAGGAAATCGAAGGCGAATGCCGGAATGCGCTTGCGCGCCAGACGCGCGATGTCTGCCACGCTGGCTGTCTGTTCGAGTTTCAAAGCCTGTCTCCTTGTCGATCCTGTCGTTATGAGGATCATTTTAAGGAGAAGGGAGGGTATTCCAATTCCGGATTTTGTCCCGGCCCGAGCCCGGCGCCTACTGGCCGGGCGGCGCCTATTCCGGATTTGGCGGCACCAGCGCCGCGTGCAGCATGCGCACCAGCATGTGCCGGGTTTCCTCGGATTTCGTTTGAAGCAGGTCTTCATGCAGCAACGAGCGGGTGGTCTGCTGCAGCACGGCGGTGACCACCAAGGCGGCGATGCGCAGGTCCGGCACATCGATCTGCCGGCTGTGCCTCAGTAACAGTTTTTCTATATCGCCTACTTCCACCGATTCGAAATACGCCGTGTAGCGCAAATAGACTTGCCGGTGCAATCCGGCCAGGTAGGCGCGCTTTTCAAAGGTGCGGCGCACCAGGTGCTCCAGTACCGCCAGCAACGGCGCATCGGCCGCGAGCGACATGGCGGTGGCGCCTGGAGCCTGGTGGAAGTGTTGCGCCGCCTCGCGCAGCACCTGCGTCACCAGCGCCTCCAGGTTCGGAAAGTACTCATAAATGGAAGCGGTGGCCACGCCGGATACGTCAGCCAGGCGCGCCGCGGACAGCGCCTCCTTTCCCTCCTCGGCCAGGATGCGCAGGCAGGCCGTCTTGAGCGCGTCGACCAGCACGATGGAGCGGCGCTGCTGCGGAACCTTGCGCGGCTGGACCGGTTCGGCCTGAAACCCGGAAATTGCGGATGCCATATTAAATATTCCTTGAAAATCAAAAGCTTACGTGGGGCGGCAAGGGGCCGAATCCGGAATTGGAATGGACGCTTGCACTTTTATACTATCACTCATCGCAATCACAAAGACACAGAACAAGGAGACGGCATGAATGACCTGGTTTTATATGGCGGACGGGTGATCGATCCGGCCAGCGGACTCGATGGCCAGTATGACGTGGCCGTCAAGGATGGCCGCATCGCCGCTATCGCGCCGCATATCCAGCGCGACAGCGGCTCGGCCCTTTCCGTCATCGACGCCAGCGGCAAGCTGGTGCTGCCGGGACTGATCGACACCCACGCGCACGTATTCCGCTACATGACGGCCGCCCTCGGGCTGGACGCGGACTGGGTCGGCGTGCAGTCCGGCGTGACCACGCTGGTGGAGCAGGGCGGCGTCAGCGCCGCGACCTTGCCCGGCTACGTGGAATACGTGGTCAAGGCCAAGGCCAACCGGGTGTATGCCTTCCTGGCGCCATATATCGCTGGCGGGGTCGGCGGCTTTCAGTACCCCGACCTGTTCACGCCGGACACGATCGACATCGACCTCACGCTGAAAGCCTTCGAACAGCACGGTGGCGTGGCGCGCGGCATGAAGTTTTGGGCCGAGCAGGCCAGCCTGCTGAAGTTCGGCACCGAGGCCATCGCCAGGACGGCCCGCATCGCCAACGAAGCGAAGGTGCCGATGTATGTGCACCTGGGAGAATTGTGGAAAGCGTCGGATGCGGTGAAGGCCGCGTTTCCGGCCGGGCGCGTGCTCGAAACGGTGTTGCCCTTCCTGCGCCCCGGCGACATTTTCGCCCATCCCTACACGGCGCAGGCGGGCGGCTATTTCGATGCCGACGGCAAGGTGCGCGCGCTGGTGCGCGAGGCACAGGCCATGGGCATGAAGTTCGACCTGGGCTACGGCACGGCCACTTCGATCGAACTGCTGCGGCGCGGCCTGGAGCAGGATTTTATTCCGGACACGCTGGGCGCCGACCTGCACGCCTACAACACGCAGGTTCCTGACCCTTCCATCAATCCGCGCAACATCGGCCGCTTCGGCGCCACGCCGGGCGTGGTCAACGGCATGAACCTGCTGATGGCCTGCGGCCTGCCGCTGGAGCGCGTGGTGCCGATGGCGACGACAAACGCAGCGCGCCTGTTCCTGCACCCGGAAGACGGCGCCGGTTCGCTGGCCATCGGCGCCATCGCCGACATCAGCGTGCTGGACGACCAGCGCGGCAGGTGGCGCATGCGGGACAACTGCGGTGGCACGGTGGTGACGGAGCGCCTGCTGCGCGCCAGTTTCTGCGTGCGCGCAGGTCATATCCACCGGTCAGATTCGCCGCTGACGCAAGCCCTCGAAGCATTTTAAATATGAGAAGGACAATATGGAAATCGATCTGACTGGACGTGTCGCCCTGGTTACCGGCGGCAGCAAGGGACTGGGCCTGGCGACGGCGGTGCGCTTCGCGGCCTCCGGCGCCGACGTGGCCATCGTGGCGCGCAACCCGGACACGCTGGAAGCGGCATTGCGCACGATACGCAAAACGGCACGCGGACGGGTCGCCGGTTATCGCTGCGACGTGTCGCGCGCCGATGACATCCTGGCCGCGCACAGCCAGATAGTGGCGCAACTGGGCGAAGTGGACATCCTCGTCAACAATGCCGGCTCGCACCGCTCCGGTGCATTTGAAGACACCAGCGATTCTGTCTGGCAGGAAGACATCGACCTCAAGCTGATGGCGCCGATCCGCTTTTCCCGCCTGGTGCTGCCGGCGATGAAGCTGCGGCGCTGGGGGCGCATCATCAATGGCCTGAATATTTACGCCAAGGCGCCGAAGGCGGGCATGACTCCCACCTGCGTGACGCGCGCGGCGGCGATGGCATTGTCCAAGGCGCTGGCGGGAGAGGGCGCGCCGTTCAACGTACTGGTCAACGGCCTGGTGGTGGGCGTGATCGACGGCGACCAGTTGCACCGGCACTACCTGAAGGAGACGGCCGGCCGCAGTTACGAGGAATTCCTGGCCGCCAGCGCGGTGCGCCTGGGCGTGCCGCTGGGACGCGTAGGACGGGCCGAGGAATTCGCGAATCTGGCCTGCTTCCTCGCTTCCGACGCCGCATCCTACATCACCGGCGCAGCCATCAATATCGACGGCGGGTTATGTCCGGTGGTTTGAAAACAAGAAGGTAATGGAGACAAACATGAACAAGACAATCGCTGCGCTGGCCCTGGCGATGCTCGCCACCGGCGTGCACGCGGCCGTATCGCCCGACGAGGCAAAACAATTGGGCGCGAGCCTGACCCCGTGGGGCGCGGAAAAAGGCGGCAACAAGGACGGCACGATTCCACCCTACAGCGGCGGTCTGGCCAAGGCTCCGCCCGGCGTCACCGCGACCGGCGGCCGGCTTGCCAATCCGTACGCGGCCGAAAAGCCGCTGTTTTCGATCGATGCCAAAAACCATGCGCAATATGCCGATCGGCTGACCGCCGGCGCGATCGAACTGTTGAAGCGTTACCCCACCTACCGCATCGATGTCTATCCTTCCCACCGCAGCTTCCCCGAGCCGCCGAAAGCCATGCAGGAAGCATCGATCCGCAACGCCCGCAATGCCGAGTGCAAGCTCAGCCCGGACGGCACCGGCGTGCGTGGCTGCTGGGGCGGCGTGCCATTCCCGATGCCGAAAAGCGGCAGCGAGGCGATGTGGAACCACACCGCGCGCTGGCGCGTGACCAATGAATTCGCGGGCGAATCGTGGCTGGTCAACTCCGCAGGCGAAACGCTGTTGAACCAGTCGCGAGCCTACAACGAATATCCTTATTATGCCGACGGGGTACAGCCGTATCAGGGCGCGGGCCAGTATTACCAGCGCTTCCAGAACACGGTGATCGGCCCCGCGCGCGACGCCGGCAATGTCAGCATGATTTTCTACCCGCTGGAATACGACAAGACCGACCAGCGCACCTGGTCGTACACACCGGGCCAGCGCCGCGTGCGGCTGGCGCCAGAGTTTTCCTACGATACGCCATCGGCGCAGATGGGTGGCGCCATCAACTACGACGAGGTGGGGCTGTTTGCCGGCCGCGCCGACCGCTTTGACTTTAAACTGGTCGGCAAGGCGGAAAAGTACGTCAATGCCAACAGCTATGCCATCCTGTTCGGCAGCCAGCGCTCCGCCATACTCGGCAAGCAGCACCTGGTGCCGGATGCGCAGCGCTGGGAACTGCGGCGCGTCTGGATCGTCGAGGCGGTGCGCAAGCCGAGCGCGCGCCATATCGCATCCAGGCGCGTGTTTTACCTGGACGAGGATTCCTGGGCCATCGTCGAAACGGAAGCCTATGACAATGCCAATAAACTGTACCGCGTGCAGCACTCGTTTACAGCGCCCGACTATACCAGCGGCGCCTTCATGACCGGTTCCTTCTTCGCCGGCTATGACTTGCCGAAGCAGCAGTACGTGGCCGTGTTCCTGATGGGGACACTGGCTTCCGGCTATTACCGGACCCTGGCCGAGCGCCGTCCGGAAAAGACGCTGACGCCTGAATCGCTGGCGGCGTCCGGCCTGCGCTGACGGGAGCGATCATGACAACCGAACCTGGAGATGCAGCCGGCTGGAAAACCGCCATCGGCGTGTTGGTGGTGGCGGAAACCGCGTCCGCCTTCGAATCGAGCATGACGTTCGCCGCGCTGCCGGCCTTTTATAAACTGTTCCATGATCCGGTGGGTGTCGGCTGGGTGATCACCGCCTATCTGCTGGTGGCGGCGGCCGCCACCGCGATCTGCGGCCGCCTGGGCGACCTGTATGGCCGCAGCCGCGTGCTGCTGGCGCTGCTGGTGCTGGCCACCGCCGGCTCGCTGGTGAGCGCCATGTCGAGCACGCTGGAAGGCGTGATCTGGGGCCGCGCCGTGCAGGGCGTGGCGGCGGCCGTGCTGCCGTTGTGCTATGGCCTGATACGCGAACGCATGCCGCGCCTGAAAGTGGCTTACTGCATCGGCATCATCGCCGGCACCGCATCGGTGGCGGCCGGCGCCGGCTTCATGCTGGCCGGCCTGATGATCGACTTTTTTTCCTGGCACTGGATTTTCTACATCAGCACCGCCGTGGCGGCAGCCAGCGTGCTGCTGGTGGCGCTGTGCCTGCCGCCCTCGCCGCGTCGAGCCGCGCAAGCCCGACTCGACATCATTGGTGGTCTGCTGTTCGCACCCGCCATCGCGGGCCTGCTGCTGGCGGTGACGAAGAGCCATACCTGGGGCTGGGCGGACGGCCGCTCGTTATCCCTGCTGGGCGGCAGCGCACTATTGCTGCTGTTCTGGGGCTGGTACGAGCTGCGCCATCCGCATCCGCTGATCGACGTGCGCCTGTTCGCCCACCGCCAGATCGCCCTCACCAACGTCGGCCACGCGCTGCTCGGCCTGGGCGCCATGCAACTGGCGCAGGTGCTGTTCGTATTGCTGCAGCAACCGGCATGGACCGGCGTCGGCTTGGGCGTCGGCGCGACTGTGGCGGCGGTGGTCAAATTGCCGTCCGCCGTGGTGGCGGCCGTCGCTGCCCCGTGGGGCGGCGCATTGGCCGGACGCAGCGGCGCGCGCCGCGCCATGCTGGCCGGCACCGGCATCCTGACCATGGGCTGGGCTGAGCTGGCCTTGTACCACGGCACCGTGTGGCTGGTGGCGCTGGGCACCGTCGTCACCGGTTTCGGCATCGCGGTGGCGTTCAGCGCCATCATCAACCTGATCGTGGAAGTGGCGCCGCCGGCCCGCACCAGCGAGCTGACCGGGCTGACGCAGGTGGTGCGGGTGGTGTCGATGGCGGTCGGCGCGCAACTGATCGCCGTGGCGCTGGCCAGCGAAACCATTGCCAATCCGGCGCTGGGAGCGGGCCGCTATCCGGCCGCCTCCGCCTTCCAGCTGGCGTTCTACCTGATCACCGGCCTGTCGGCGCTGGCTTTCGTCAGCGCGCTGCTGCTGCCGGCGCGCGGCGCCGCCATGGCGGAATCCGCCGCGATTCCCACTGTCTAATAAAGGAACAACATGCCTTACGCAGTACGCATATACGAAACCGGCGGGCCTGAATGGCTGCGCTGGGAGAAGGTGCCGGTCGGCCAGCGCTACCCGGTGCGCGCAGCGGCGCAGGCGCACAGCGACCTGGAGGCGCGTCGCACCACCGGTTCCACCGTGCTGCTGCCGTGAGGACCGACGATGAATGCATCTAAAAATGGCCTGGCCGGCTTTTTCGACCGCAATGGCTACATGGTCTGCATCGTTGGCGCGGCCCTGTCAGGGCTGCTGGTGCCGGGACCGGGCGGCAAGGGGGGCATACTGCACCTGGACAGCGTCACGCACACGGGCATCATGCTGGTCTTCTTCCTGCATGGCGCCAACCTGGCGCCGGACAGCCTGAAGGCGGGGCTGACACACTGGCGGCTGCACCTGTTCGTGCAACTGTCGACTTTCGTGCTGTTCCCGCTGATCGGCGCCGGCATGTTCCTGGCCGGGCAGGGATGGCTGCCGGCGGACATGCTGCTGGGCTTTTTCTACCTGTGCGCCTTGCCGTCGACCATCAGTTCATCGGTGGCGATGACGGCCATGGGAAAAGGCAATGTGCCGGGCGCGATTTTCAACGCCACCGCGTCCGGCCTGATCGGCATGGTGCTCACGCCGGTGTTGATGAGCCTGGTCATGGCGCGCAGCGGCCATCCGGTGTCGCTGGCCTCGGCGATCACGGGCGTGATGCTGCAACTGATGCTGCCGTTCGCGGCCGGCCAGATGTTGCGCCGCCCGTTGCTGGCGTGGCTGGCGAAGACAAGGCGCTTCCTCGCTTACCTGGATCGCGGCGTGATCGTCTTGATCGTGCACGCGTCGTTCTGCGATGCGCAGCGCGCCGGCGTCTGGTCCGGCTATCCGGCCCGCAGCCTGGCGCTGCTGGTCTTGATGACCGCCATGCTGTTGCTGGCCGTGCTGCTGCTGACTACCTGGGCCAGCCGCCGCCTGGGTTTCAGCACCGCCGACGAAGTGGCGGCCGTGTTTTGCGGTTCCAAGAAAAGCCTGGCCAACGGCATGCCGATGGCGAACGCCATGTTCGCCGGCGATCCGGGCATGGGTATCTTTGTATTGCCGATGATCGTCTACCACCAGTTGCAATTGCTGGTGTGCTCCATGCTTGCGCAGCGCTATGCCGCGCGCGGCGAACTTCCTGCGCGTGCAAGTCACGGCGCCAACCCCCAACTGAAAGAGATTTGACCATGGACCAATCAGTCATACTGGAACACCTCGACGAAGGCGTGCTGACGCTGACCTTGAACCGGCCCGAGCGCAAGAACGCCGTCACGCGCGACATGATGGGCCTGCTGAACGCCATGCTGCGGCGCGCGGCGAACGACCCGGCCGTGCGCGCGGTCGTACTGACCGGCGCCGGCAGCGCATTTTGCGCCGGCGGCGATATGCAGGCGATCGCCGGCGCGGCTGCAGGGGATACCGGCGCCGCGCCGGCGCTGACGCTCGAGCAGGTACTGAAGCAGGGTGCCGATACCGTGATGCTGCTGCACCGCATGCCCAAGCCGACGGTGGCTGTCATCAACGGCGTGGCCGCCGGTGGCGGCCTGGCGCTGGCGGCGGCGTGCGACATCCGCATCTGTAGCGAATCGGCGCGTTTTACGTTCGCCTATCCGAAGATCGGCCTGTCGGGAGATTTCGGCGCCAGCTACCTGATGGAAAAACTGCTAGGCACCTCGCGCGCGCGCGAATTCTGCCTGCTGTCGCCGCTGATCGGCGCCGAGGAAGCGCTCAGGCTGAACCTGGTCAACCGCCTCTATCCGGATGCCGAGTTGCGCGGGCAGGGCGCCGAACTGGCCGCGCAGCTGGCGCGCAGTCCGACCTTCGCACTGGGCTGCGTCAAGGAAAACTTGAACGCCGCGGCTGAACTGTCCGCCGACGAGGCGATCGACACTGAAATCCGTACTTTCGCCGCCGGCAAAGCCACCGACGAGCACCGGCAGGCCGCCAAGGCTTTTATGCAAAAAGGAAAATAAACATATCAATCATATAGATATTAATTGACACGACACGTGTTGTGTAAGTAGACTTTGTTCATCGCTTACCTACACGGAGTCCGTCCCATGAATGCAACGCTTGTCGCAGAATCCCTGACCACCGACGCCGACCGCACGCTGTTGCGTGACAGCCTGCGGGCGCTGCTGGCCGAACACTGGTCCGCCGAGCGCGCGCCGGAATTGGCCGCAGATCCAGCGGCGGTGGCGGCGATCAACCGCAAGCTGGGCAACCAGGGCCTGCTGGCGCTGGGCGGCACCGACGGTTTTGGCGGCCTGCGTGAAATCCTGCTGGGGATGGAAGAACTGGGTCGGGCCGCGTGTCCGGCGCCGATGGCCGCCGCCGTGCTGGCCAATCTCACCGTCGTGCGCGGCGCGTCGCCCGCCGCCGATGCGCTGCTGGACGCCGTGCAGACTGGCGAGGCACGGCTGTGCTTTGCCCTCGGCGCTGCTGACGGCGACGTCAACGCCGGCGTCGCCGTACTGCGCGACGGATTACTGAACGGCAGCGTCGCGTTTGCCGAAGGCGCTGCCGGCGCCACGCATTTCATCGTTGCCGTCAGCCGGGAAGCAGGCGGCAAGGACAGCCAGGACGGCAAACCCGAGCTGGCGCTGATCGATGCCGGTGCCGCCGGCCTGTCCGTCACGCCGACCCCTGGCCTGTCGGTGCCGCCGCTGTCACAGCTGCGTTTCGAGGGGACGCCGGCGTTGTTGCTGGAAACTGCATGGGAAGGTTCGGACGAATTGAACCTGATCTCCCGCCTGTGCCTGCTGGCCCGCGCGCTGGGCGCCGCCAATCGCGGCTTCGAACTGGTGCTGGAGCACGCCCGCCAGCGCACCCAGTTCGGCCAGCCGATCGGCCGCTTCCAGGCCGTGCAACATAAACTGGCCGACTGCCTGATCCGCCTCGACGGCGCCCGCCTCACGATGGACAACGCCGCTACCGCGCGCGATGCCGGCGGTGCCGGCTGGCGCTATTTCGCATCGGCGGCGCTGGCGTATGCCGGTCCCGCGCTGCGCCAGGTATCGCTGGAAACGCAGCACGTGTTCGGCGCTATCGGTTATGCGGAAGAACACGAGGCGCCACGCCATTTCCGCCGCACCCACGGCGATCTGGCGCGCCAGGGCGGCGTGCAGCGCGCCCGCACCGAGCTGGCGCACTGGCTGCTCAATGACGGCCAGCCGGTGCCTGAATATGACCTGGGGCAGGCCGGCAACGCGTTCCGCCAGGAGGCGCGCGCCTGGATCCGGGACAACTGGACCAGCAAGCGCAAGCCGGTGCAGGAAGCTTTGCCGGCCGAGAAGCGCGGGTACGACCCGGAATACGCGCGCGGCCTGGGCGAGCAGGGCTGGAACACGCTGAGCTGGCCGAAGGAATACGGTGGCCAGGCTCGCACCCCGTTCGAACAGCTGGCGTTTATTGAAGAAAGCCAGCTGGCCGGCGCGCCCAACAGCCGTGGCGGCATCCAGGCGCACGCGCTGATGGCCTACGGAACGGAGCAGCAGAAAGATGAATTTTTACCGCGCATCGCGCGCGGCGAGATCACATTCTGCCTCGGCTACAGCGAACCGGAAGCGGGCTCCGACCTGGTCGCGCTGAAAACGTCGGCCGTGCGCGACGGCGACGAATGGGTGATCAATGGCCAGAAGCTGTGGACCACCGGCGCCGAATACGCCGATTACATGTGGCTGGCGGCGCGCACCGATCCCGATGCGAAACCGAAGCACGCGGGCATCAGCATGTTCATCGTGCCGATGAACACACCCGGCATCACGGTGCGGCCATCGATGGCGATGTACGGCCACACCTTCTGCACCGAGTTCCTGGACAACGTGCGCGTGCCGGCCAGCGCCCTGGTCGGAGAGGTCAACCAGGGCTGGGCGATCCTGACGTCGGCGCTGGCGACGGAGCGCATCGTCATGGGCGGTTTCGTGGCGGCGGCACGCGCCGCGTTCGAGCAGGTGGTGGCCGAGCTGCGCGCGGCGGACAGGTTCGACGCCGTGACGGCCGACCGCATCGGCGCGCTGGCGGCGGAGATCGAAGTCGCGCGCCAGCTATTGACGCGCAGCGTCGCGATGGCTGAAAAAGGGCAGGTCGCGACCTGGGAAGCGGCGATGAGCAAGACCTTCAGCGGCGAATTGATGCAGCGCCTGGGCGAAGCCGCGCTCGACCTGCTGGGCACCGGCGCCACGCTGAGCCAGGGAGCATTGGGCGCGATCACCGACGGCCGCCTGGAGCACATGCTGCGCCATTCGATCATGATCGTCGTCGGCGGCGGCACCAACGAAATCCAGCGCACGCTGATCGCGCAGCGCGGATTGAACCTGCCGCGCTAACGCGGCGCGTTCAATCCTGTGCGACGGGGACGCGCACTCCGGCCTGCGGACTGTCGCCGGCGGTGGTCGTGGCTTTTGCCACCGTCACCGCCAGTCCGTCGATCAGCGTCGTGCCGGAAATGCGCTCGGCCGCCTCGGTTCCGAGTCCCAGCAGGCGATTCACGTTTTCTCCCGTATGTGCGTTGGCCGTCAGCCAGCCGCCCTGGTGTCCCCAGCCATGGGGATAGCAGAGCGCGCCCCGGATCACTTCGTCCGACAAGGTGACGGGCAGCGTCAAGCTGTCGGCGGCGCTGCTGATCCGGACCATGTCTCCCTTGACGACACCGAGTTGCGCGGCGTCCAGCGGATGCATGAGCAACGCCGGGTGCTGGGATCGGACCAGCCGGTCGATATTGTGCATCCAGGAGTTGAGCGAGCGGATATTGCGTATGCTGAGCAAATGAAACTGGCCAGGCGTTGGCGCCGCACCGCGCAGGCGCGCAAACTCGCCTTCGAGCATCGGGTGCCACACGTGGATCTTGCCGTCGGCATGGGCCAGGCGTGTTTTCCAGGTCGGCTGGCTGTGCGGCGCGTCGACCATGACGCCGTGCGGATGGCGCCGCAGGCGTTTCAGCGACCACCCCTGGCGCAAGCCGAAGCGGTCGCCCACCGGTCCGAGCCGGATCGCGATGTCAAATAAGGTCAACGGACTTGGATTCAGGCCCAGCCAGCCCAGCGCGCGCTGTAGCGGCGAGGCTGACGGCGCTCCCATGCCCATGCGTCGGAACAACTCGACCAGCGTGTCGAACTCGTTGCGCGCCTGGCCCACCGGCGGCACCACCGCGTCGCTGAATTGCAGGAACGGGCGGATCAAAAACATCAGCCCGAACAATGGCAGGTCGGCGCGTTCCAGGAACGTCGTGCCCGGCAGGATATAGTGCGCATGGCGATTGGTCTCGTTGACATATAAATCGAACGACACCAGCAAGTCCAGCGAGCGCAGCGCTTCTTCCAGACGCGCGCCGCCCGGTGCGCTCAGCAGTGGATTGCCGTGCGTGACCAACAGCGCATGCACGCGCCCGGGACCCGGCTGCAGGATGTCGTCGGCCATCATCGCGCCGGGCATATAGCCGCCCACGCTGGGAATGGCACCCAGGCGCGAGTGCAGTGTCGTATAGCCGCCACGCTTGGCTTTGCGCGCCGGGAACACCTGACGGCCGAATACCGTTCCCCCTTCGATGCCGTAGCCGCCGCTCAAAGCGTTCAGTGCGGTCAGCAGCAGGTTGGTCAGCGTCGCGTGCGGTCCCCGGCCGATGCCGACCCGGCCATAGATCGCGGCGCGCCGCGCGCGCATGAAATCCCGCGTCAACTGGCGGATCGTGTCTTCGGGTATCGCGCACCTGCCGACGCAGTCGGCCATGCTCTGGGCCATCACGTGCTTGCCCAGTTGATCCCAGCCGGCCACATCGCGCCCGGCCATCGCGGCGTCGATCAACTGTTCTTCGATCAGCACGCGCAACATGGCCAGCAGCAGCCATACGTCGCCGTTCGGCAGGATCGGCAAGTGTTCATAGCGCTGCGCGGTTTCCGAGCGGCGCGGATCGACGACGATGACGCGGCCCCGGCTGGCGATGTCGTCCAGGTCGTGCCGTATGCGCGGCGCGAACATCAGCGAACCGTTGGAGATCATCGGATTCGCCCCCAGCATCAGCAGGAAGTCGCAACTGGGCAGGTCCGGCATTGCGAACGGCCCTATCGCGCCGTAAGCGATGTAGTTGGCCAACTGGCGCGCGGTCGTATCCTGGGTGCCGGCGCCATATTTCTTGGTACTGCCGAGCGCCTCGGTCAGGCAGAGCAGCGCCGGCAGCGCCTCGCTGGCGTACGCGCTCGGATTGCCGAGATAGGTGGCGATTGCGTCGCCGCCATGTTCGCCGCGTATTGCCTTCAGACGCCTGGCGATATCTTCCAGCGCCTCGTCCCAGCCGACCGCGACGAACTCGCCCGCGGCCCCGACGCGCTTGAGCGGTGTCGTGACGCGGTCGGGGTCGTACGTCACCTCGGCGGCGGCGATGCCTTTGACGCACACGTGCCCCTGCGAATGGGGATTGTCGCGGTCGGGCGCAATCTTGATCACGCGCCCGGCCCTCACAGTGGCGACCAGGCCGCACTGCGCTTCGCAGAAGCGGCAAAAGGTCGCGTGTTCGCCGTCTGCGCCGACGGTGGGATTCATTTGTATTGTCATCAACAGTCTCCTGGTATCCATGGCGGCGTGGCCGCCGGGGGCGCAAGCGCAGCGCGATGCTAAGGCTGTGGTTGCTTGATACGGACGGTTACAGCGCGTTGCGCAGCGGTGTCGCCGTATCCGCGAGCGTGAGTGCGTTCACCGGGAGTTTGCGTGCAATCAGTTCGCGCGCAGCCTGGAAGTCCAGCGGCGCGTTGACACTGGCCACCGCGATGAGTTGTCCTTCGCGCAGGTAGCACAGGCTGAATGCGGCCGAACCTGGCGCACGGCGTTCGACGAACGCGTCATGACCTTCCGGCATGCCCGCCATCTGCAACTTGATGCCGAACTGGTCGCTCCAGAACCAGGGTACGGCGCTTATCGGCTTCGGCTTGCCAACGATTGCGCTGGCCGCCGCTTTCGCCATTTCGCTGGCGCTGGGCACCGATTCGAGCCGCACGCTGCGGCCCAATGCAGGGTGAAAATGGCGCGCGCAGTCGCCCACCGCGTAAATGCGTTCGTCGCCGGTGCGCGCGAATTCGTCGACCACGATACCGTCGCTTACCTCCAGTCCAGCGTTTTCCGCCAGCGCCGTTCCGGGGATCAGCCCGATGCCGACGATCACGCAATCGGCCGTGAACGCGCGCCCACCCGCCAGCACCGACACCACCTTGCCGTCTTTGAATTCAAAGCCACTGACCGCAACGCCGGTCTGGATATCGACGCCGTGTGCACGGTGCAGTGTTTCGAAAAACACCGACAGTTCCGCTCCGGCCACGCGCGCCAGCAGGCGGGAAGCGCCTTCGAGCACCGTCACCTGCGCGCCGGCCTTGGCCGCGCTGGCCGCCACTTCCAGCCCGACGTAGCCGCCGCCCACCACGACCACGCGCCGTCCCGGCGCCAGTGCTTCGCGCAGCCGCCGCGCATCGGCGATGGTGCGCAGGTAATACACATTCGGCGCATCCGATCCGGGCAGCGCCAGCTTGCGCACCTGGCCGCCGGTGGCCAGCACGAGGTGGTCATAGTGCAGCGTCGCGCCGTCCTTGCAAATCACGGTGCGATCATTGCGGGCGATCGCCTCGACCTGCCGGCCCAGCATCAATTCGATGCCTGCCGTGGCGTAGGCTTCCTCGCTGCGCAGCAGCAGCGCCGCTGCGGCGAGTTCACCGTTCAGATAAGTCTTGGACAGCGGCGGGCGGCGGTAGGGTGGATGTGTTTCCTCGCCGATCAGCACGATCCGGCCCGCGTATCCCTGCTGGCGCAGGGCCAGCGCGGTTTCTCCACCGGCCTGGCCGGCGCCTACGATGACGACGGTGCTCATGTCTGTGCTCATGGCGCTGCTCAGAACTGCCGTTCCGGCAGGTGCAGTTCGATGCCGTCCAGTTCCGGCCTCACGCGGATCTGGCACGACAGGCGGCTGTTGGGCTGGCGCTCCAGCACGCCGTCGAGCATCGCCAGTTCACCCGCGTCCGGTGCCGGCACGCGCGCGGCCCATTCGTCGGCCACGTAGCAGTGGCAGGTGCAGCAACTGAGGTTGCCGCCGCAATCGCCGAGGATCGCGTCGACACCGGCGCCGGTGGCCGCCTCCATGACGGAAGAACCGGACAGGGCGGCGACTTCGGAACGCTCGCCGTCGTGGGTGGTAAATACAAGCTTGACCATGATGGAACTCTCAATTTTGGTGGAGTGCGGCGCCTGCCGTCACTCCGAAAGATGGGTGAGCCGGCGCACCTCGGCGCGCAGCGTCTCGATCAGTGTTGCCGCCGTGTCCAGGCCGGCGGCCACCGCTTGCAGTGCCTTCGCGCTGGCCTCGCGCTGCGCCTCGGCGATCTCGGCGCGGTCGCGGCAATAAACGGGCAGGAAATACTGGCGCACGATGCGGCGCAATTCGTCTTGCGCCATCGGCGGCCTGGCGAACATGAACAGCATCTCGCGCAGGAACCAGTCCACCGCCTCCCCGGGCCGCAATTCCGGCCGCATTTCACCGCCGGCCTGCGCGGCGACGAAGGCCGGCCGCATCACGCGGTCGATCGCCGCGCGGTACATGGAAGTGAACAGTTCCAGCGTGGCGTTGGACAGGCCGTGCAGGAAAGCGCTGTTCAAGTCCTGGTTGCCGTGGTGTTGCGCCACGCCCCAGACGATGATGTTCTCCAGCCGCTCCGCGAAGCTGCCCGGCGCGGCCATCAGCGCCGCCGCTTCGGCCTCAAACGGGCGGTTGGCGCGCTGGAACACGGCCAACTGGATCGCTTCCCTGTTGCCGATGTGACGATAAATGCTGGCGCGCGAAATGCCGGAGGCGCGCGCCACGTCGTCCACCGTCATCCGCTCCAGGCCCACGCTGCGCACGCATTCGATCGCGCCATCGACGATGGCGTCGATGACGGCCGATGCGCTCGCGGGCGGCAAAGCGGCGGATGGAGAGGATGAGGAAGTGGTTTGCGTCATGGCGTGCGGCTCTTTATCGTGATTAGCGGACTTCGAAGATATCGTATACAAGGCCCCCGGCGCCATCGGACTTGCCCTTGGCGACGGCCTGCACCTTGTTCAGCCAGAGGTAGCGCGCATCGCTGGTCTCGAAGGTCGGCGCGCCGTAGATCGCCTCCGGGCTGCCTTGCGAATAGTCGGCGCGGCCGTTATACGTCACCAGGATCAGCGCGCCGTCATGCGTTTCGAGCGTGGCGCGCACGTCGACGAACAGCGTGCCGTCGCTGCCGACCAGCGCCCAGTCGCCCGACGGACCCTTGGCCTGTTTTGCATTCAGGCGTTCGCCTTCCCACGTGGCGGACACGATGTCCACCACCATGCGGGTGCCTTTCGGACCTTTCGGCATCATGTTCGGCGCGCCCAGTTTCAGCCTGGCCTGCGCCAGCGGTACGAGTTCGATCGTCATTTCATTGTCTCCTGTGTGGTGATGGATAAGTCAGGCCGCGGCGGCCTGGCGGTGCGACGCGTACAGCGTCACCTTGCGTGCGCCCTTGCGGGCTGCGGGGGTAAAGCGGATCGGCAGCGTCTTCAGGCCGTTCGTAAAATTCGAATGCATGCGGGTGGCCACGCCGGCCGGCGCGATGTCGTGCATGCGATTCAGTAATTCCTCGAACAGGATGCGCAGTTCGATGCGCGCCAGCTGCGCGCCCAGGCAGTGGTGAATGCCGCCGCGCGCGCCGAACGCCAGGTGCTCGCGCGCGTTCTTGCGGCGGATGTCGAAGCGGTCCGGGTCTTCGAAAACCAGCTCGTCGCGGCTGCCGGAGCAGTACCACATCACGACCCGGTCGCCTTCGCGCACCAATTGACCGCCCACTTCGATGTCCTGCGTGGCCTTGCGCACGAACGACAGCGCGGGAGATGTGATGCGCAGCATCTCTTCGACCGCGTTGCCGATCAGCGCCGGGTTGGCGCGCAGGTCAGCCATCGCTTGCGGGTCTTCCATCAGCATTTTCAGGCCGTGCAGCATCTGTGAACGGGTGGTCTCGTTGCCGGCGGTGGCGAAGATCAGGAAGGCGCCGCCCAGGTCCAGGGGGCCAAGCAGTTCGCCGTCCTCGCGCAGGTTGGCGATGGTGGAAAACACGTCGTCGGTCGGTTGCGCGCGGCGCTGCGCCGCCAGTTTGACGGCGTAGCCGAACATCTGCTCGCCGGCCTGCTGCGCCTTTTCAGGACTCGAAATCTCGGGATCGCCGCTGCCGAACATCGCGTTGGCCCAGTCGAACAGCGCCGGGCGATCCGCTTGCGGCACGCCCAGCATGTCGGCGACGACTTCCACCGGGATATATGCCGCCACGTCCAGGAAGTCGCAACTGCCGTTCTCGATCACGGCGTCGATCGCGTCGGTCACGTGATTGCGGATGCTGATCTCCAGCGCCGCCAGCGCCTTCGGCGTGAACGCGGACATGATGCCGCCGCGCAGGAAATTGTGGCGCGGCGGGTCGGTCAGGATCACGACGTGGTCGACGCTTTTTGCCAGGTGCTCCGGCCTGACGTATTGCGGGCTGACGTTGGTGCGCGACGAGAACACGGCGACATTTTTTTCCACCGCCGTGATGTCGGCATGGCGCACCACGGACCAGAAGCCGCCGCGCTCGATGTCAGCGGCGTCCGGCTGCCAGCTCACGGGCGCATCGCGGCGCAGCATGCGGAAGTAATCGTGCGGCACGCACCGGCCGAACACGCGCTGGTCGGAAAGATCGACGTCGCCAGGTTTCATGTGGGTCTCCTTTGAATTATCTAGATGATTGATACGTTTTTAATTTATCATGTCATTCGATGAGACGTAAACAATTATTTGTATCATCCAGTGAGAAAAGGAGCAGGACATGGAGCAATACCGTTTCAACATCGAGGTCAGCAGGGAGGCGATCGACGACCTGCACGCGCGGCTGGACAGGGCGCGCTGGCCGGACGAACTGCCCGGCACGGGCTGGCAATACGGCATGCCAAAGGGCTTGTTGCGCGAAATGGCGTCGTACTGGCGCAACGCTTTCGATGTGTCGGCTGCGATCGCGCGCATCAACGCCTTTGACCAGTACCGCATGCCGCTGGCCGGGCTGGACCTGCACTTCATTCACCAGCGTTCGCCGCACGCCGGCGCCACGCCGCTGCTGCTGGTGCACGGCTGGCCCGGTTCGATTGTCGAATTCCTCGACGTGATTCCGCGCCTGACACAGCCCGAGCTTTTCGGTGGCCGCGCCGAGGATGCCTTTCACGTGATCTGCCCATCGCTGCCTGGTTACGGCTACTCGGCTGCGCCGCCCGGTCCGGGTTGCGGCCCGCGCTACGTCGCGCAGCGCCACCTGGCCCTGATGACGGCGCTCGGCTATGAACGCTTCGTCGCGCAGGGCGGCGATTGGGGCGCCGTCACGTGCCGGCTGCTGCCGGACCTGGCGCCGGAACGGCTGATCGGCCTGCATTTGAACCTGGTTGCGCCGGTGCCGCCGGCGGACGTGCCAGATCCCGCCGCGCTGTGCACGCAAGCGGAACAGGCCGCGCTGGCGACATGGCAGCGGCATCAGAAACAGAACATGGGCTATGTCGCGATCCAGGCCAGCCGTCCGCAGACGCTGGCCTACGGCCTGGCCGATTCGCCGGTCGGCCTGCTGGCCTGGATCGGCGAAAAATTCCACGAATGGGCCGATCACGGCGGCGACTTGCGCGATGCCGTCAGCCGGGACGCGCTGCTTACCAACGTCTCGCTGTACTGGTTCAGCAACTCGATCGGCTCGTCGCTGCGGTTGTACCAGGAACACTTCGCCGGCCTGGCGCGCGGGGAAGGGGCGGGACCGCGCGTGGACGTGCCGTTCGGCGCAGCCATCTATCCGGGCGAATTCATGCGCCCACCGAAAGCCTGGATCGAGCGCACCCACCGGCTGGTGCACTGGTTCGAGGCGGAACGGGGCGGGCACTTCGCCGCGATGGAGCAACCGGACATCTTCGCGCGCGACCTGTGGCGTTTTCACGGCACATTAAGGGGATTGTAAAACATCATAATCATGTATATGATCTAGATATATTTAAATCTACGGAGACTGAAATGCAAATCAAAGCCGCGCTGGCCCACGCCAACAATGCCGAGTTGATCATCGAGGACATCGACCTGGCCGAACCGGGTCCGGGCGAGGTGGTGGTGCGCGTCACCGCAACCGGCATGTGCCACACCGACCTGAACGTGCTGGCCAACGCGCCGCTGCCATGGCCGGCAGTGCTGGGCCATGAAGGGGCCGGCGTCGTGGTGAAAGTCGGTGCGGGTGTCGCCAAGGTCGCCGAGGGCGACCACGTCCTGATGACCACCAGTTCCTGCGGCGTCTGCAAGAGCTGCCAGGAAGGCCAGCCTTCGTACTGCGTCAATTTCCGCGCCATGAACATGTCCGGCGGCCACCGGCGCGACGGCACCTGCAGCCACAGACAGCACGGCAAGCCGGTGTTCGCCCGCTTCCTCGGCCAGTCGTCGTTCGCCAGCCACGTGCTGGCCGGCGAGCGCAACCTGGTCAAAATCGCCAAGGACTTGCCGCTGGACCTGCTGGCGCCGCTCGGTTGCGGCATCCAGACCGGCGCCGGCGCCGTTTTAAATACACTGCGCCCACGCGCCGGCACCACCTTCGCCGTGTTTGGCGCCGGCGCGGTCGGACTGTCGGCGCTGATGGCGGCCAGGCTGGCCGGTTGCACCACCCTGATCGCCGTCGATAAACTTCCCGCCCGCCTCGAACTGGCGCGGGAACTGGGCGCGACGCACGTCATCAACGCGGCCGATGCCGACGCGGTCGCCGCCATCCGCGAACTGACCGGCGGCGGCGTCGATTACGCGGTGGAGGCGGTCGGCGCTCCTGTCGTGATGGGGCAGGCCATCGCCGCCCTCGGCATCGGCGGCACCGTCGCGCTGGTCGGCGTGGCCGGCGGCAGCGCATCCGTGTCGTTCAACCCGATGGAGTTGCAAAACCGGGGCGTCACCATCAAGGGGTCGATCATGGCCGGCGAGCACGCGGTGCCGGACATTTTTATTCCGAAGCTGATCGATTTCTGGCAGCGCGGCCTGTTCCCGATCGAAAAGCTGATGAAGTATTACGAATTCGACCAGATCAACCAGGCTTTGCACGACGCGCACGATGGCAGCGCCATCAAGCCGATCATGCGCATGCCGCAATAAGGGGAAGCTCATGCAAGAAGATATCCAACGCGTATTCGCACTGCAGCGCGCCAATCGCGGCGCGCTGAAAGCGTCCACGGCGGCCGGGCGTTGCGCGCGCCTGCGCAAGCTGCGCGACGTCATCGTCGCCCACACCGACGAGATCGAAGAGGCACTGTACAAGGACTTGCGCAAGGCGCGCGAGGGCGTGAAGGGACCGGAGTTTTCCGCCGCGCTGGGCGAAATCGACCTGGCGCTGGCCAGCCTGGAAGCGTGGATGGCCGATGAAATCGTCGAACCGTCGCCGCATTTCAAGGGCAACCGGACGTTTATCCGTTACGAGCCGCGCGGCGTCGTGCTGCTGTTCGGACCGTGGAATTTTCCATTCTCTCTGGTGTTCGCGCCGCTGGCGCAGATCGTCGCGGCCGGCAACGCGTGCATCGTCAAGCCGAACGAACTGCAGCCGCATACCAGTGCCGTGACGGCGAAGATCATCCGCGCCGCCTTCCCGGAAAACGAGGTCGCCGTGTTCGAAGGCGGCGTGCCGCTGGCCGAAGCGTTGCTGGAACTGCCGGTCGACCATATCTTCTTCACCGGCAGCCCGGCCGTCGGCAAGCGCATCATGGCCGCCGCCGCAAAACACCTGGCGACCGTCACGCTGGAACTGGGCGGCAAATGCCCGGCCATCGTCGACAACGGCGTCGACCTGGTGAAAACCGCCGCGATGGTCGTGGCCGCGCGCTTCCGCAACGCCGGCCAGTTGTGCCTGTCGGTCGACCACGTCTGGGTGCCTGAAGCGCTACGCGAACCTTTCCTGCAAGTGGTGCAGGGCGTGATCGCCAAGATGTTTTATGACGATGGCAAGCTGGCGAAAGAGCGCCTGCCGCGCATCGTCGACGCGCGCAATTACGCGCGCGTCAAAGGCTATATCGACGACGCGCTGGCGCGCGGTGCGCGCATCGCCGCCGGCGGGGAACTCGACGAGGCCGACCTGACGATGCCGCCCACCGTGCTGGTGGACGTGCCGCTGGATGCGAAGGTGATGCAGGACGAGATCTTCGGCCCGATCCTGCCGGTGCTGACCTATAAATCGCTGGACGAGGTCACCGACTACGTCGACAGCACGGGCAAGCCGTTGGCCATGTACATCTTCAGCCCCGACCAGGACTTCATCGACCAGGCGCTGCTCGATACCTCGTCGGGCGGCGTCACCGTCAACGGCGTCATGATGCACTACGCCGAATCGCGCCTGCCGTTCGGCGGCGTCAACGGTTCCGGCATCGGCCGCTACAAGGGCCTGGCCGGCTTCCGCGAATTGTCCAACGCCCGTTCCATCTTCGTGCAGATGCCGACTGCCTGATTGACGTTTGTCTCCTCCTCACTGCCGCCGCGAGCCTCGTGCTCCCGGCGGTATTTTTTATTCCAGGACGCCCATCAGCGAAGACGGCCGTCCCAGCAAGTCCACCAGCAGGCGCACCAGCAAGGTCCCGGGCGACGGCAGGGATGGGCGGCTGGCGTCCAGATACAAACCCTGCGAAAAGCTTTGAATCACCACGGCGACGTAGTCGATATCGACTGTTTCCCCGCATCCGGCCGCGCGGCACAGGCTTCTTAACATCTGGCGCAACTGGCTGGCCACCAAGTCGTCCTGCGCCTGGTAGCGCGCGCGAAATTCCGGGTTGCGTGCCGCTTCCATGCGCACTTCGATCGCCAGCACCCACCAGACCGGCTCCTTCGCCAGCCGGTCGAAGTTGCTGCGCATGTATTCGAGCATCGCGTGCGCGACCGGCGTCGATTCGATCACCCCCTCCATTATCACGGTCTCCTGGCGCGCATTCTCGGTCGACAATTCCAGTGCCAGTTCGAACTTGCTCTCATAGTTGGCGTAAAACGCGCCACGCGAATAGCCGGCGGCCTCTGTGATGCGGTCGATGGACGCGGCGGCCACGCCATAACGCTCGAACTCCGCCAGCGCCGCTTCGCGCAACCGCTGGCGCGTCAGATCCTTGCTTTCCTGCCTGCTCATCCTTGCCATAACGCATCACTTTCTTTGTATTTAAGTTCGTAGTGTATCTGAAGTGTGTGTGAATCACAATTCAGCCGGTTTTTCAGTAGCTTGTTGTGATATGCTTTGAATTAAAATACATAGTGAATTTGAAATCATCATGTATTTCATGAACTATAACAACCAGGAGACCCATGACATGAGCATCACCATTCCCGCGCCGGCCCTGCCGCGCACAGGCAACGCGGCCCTGGCGGGCACGGCGCCTCTGAGGCAGCCCATGATGCTGTTGATCGCCGCCATGCTGGCCGGCGCCGGCGCTCCCGCGCTGGCGATCGGCATCGACAGTGGCGTACCCGGCGTGAAGATCCGCTGGGATAACACGCTGCGCTACAACATCGGCGTGCGCACCGAATCGCGCGACAGCCGCATCGCCGGCAATCCTGCCTTCGACGACGGCGACTTCAAGTTCGGCGCGGGCGACGTGGTGCTCAACCGCCTGGACCTGCTGAGCGAACTCGATATCGCGTGGAACCGCGAGGCCGGCGTGCGCCTGTCCGGCGCGGCCTGGTACGACCACGCCTACCGCAAGCCCGACGTCAAGACCAATCCCGCGCTACCGCTGCCGTCGGGCTATGTCGACAACCGCTACTCGGCGTACACCAGGCGCTATTACAACGGCCCGTCCGGAGAGTTGCTCGATGCCTTTGTCTACGCGAACACCGACCTGGGCGGCCTGCCGGTCTCCGTCAAGGCCGGGCGTCTCACCAATTTCTGGGGCATGGCGGCGTTTTCCGCCGGCGGCATCGCCTACGGCCAGCAGCCGATCGACGGCCAGAAGGGCGCGACTAATCCCGGCACCGAAGTTAAGGAACTGTTCCTGCCGCTGGCGCAGTTGTCGCTGCAATCGCAGCTCAGCGACACCGTCTCGTTCGCCGGCCAGTATTATTTCGACTGGGCGACGACCCGCATTCCCGAGGGCGGCACCTACCTGGGCAGCGTCGACTTCCTGTTAAATGGTCCGCAGCGGACCGGTTTTCTGCCGTTTGCGCGGAGCGACGCGGTGCGACCCGGCAAGCGCGGCAACCTGGGCGTCAACCTGAAATGGACGCCGGAAGCGCTGGCGGGCGCCACCGTCGGCCTGTATGCCCGCAAGTTCGATGAAAAAGTGTTCTGGGTGCTGACCGACCCGGCCAACCCGCTGAGCTATCGCGCCGTTTATCCGCAGGACACCAAACTGGTCGGCCTCAGCTACGACGCCACGGTCGGCCCCTACGCGATCGGCATCGAACTGGCGACGCGCCGCAATGCGGGCCTGCAGACGCCGGCCTTTACCCCGTCCGGCGAGGGCGCGCGCGGCAACACCTGGCACGCGGTCGTTAACACCGTACTGAGCATGCCTAACGTCGGCTTGTGGGACACCGGGGTGATGGTGGCCGAACTGACGTACGACCACCTGGAAAAAGTCACCCGCAATGCAGCGCTGTTCCAGGGCGAGGGCAGCGCCGCCTGCGGCGCCGGCAACGGCCGCCACGAAGGCTGCGCAACGCGCAACGCGCTCGGCGTCGGCGTGCGCATCGCGCCGCAATACCTGGGCGTGATCGAAGGCGTGGACTTGACGGTGCCCATCACGCTGACCGGCGGCCTGCGCGGCAACACGGCCGACTTCCAGGGCACCAACCAAGGCGCCTATACATGGTCCGTCGGGGTCGAAGCCGACGTGCGCAAGAGCGTCACCATCGCGCTGCGCTATACCGACTCCAGCGCCCGCATGAACGTCGCCGCCGGCGGCGTCGCCGCCAGCGGCAATGGCAGTTACATGCTCAACGACCGCGGCTATGTTTCGCTGACGCTGAAAACCGCCTTCTGATCATTCCGATAAAAACGATGGAGACCACCATGCAACAAAAATTCACCGATGCTCGCCTGCGTCTGGCGCTGTCGACGATCGCGATCGCGGCGGCGCTGGCCCCCCCTGCCCACGCGCTGACGCCCGACGAAATCAAACAGCTGGGCACCACGCTGACGCCGTGGGGTGCTGAAATCGCCGGCAACAAGGAGGGCACGATTCCCGCCTATACCGGTGGCCTGAGCAAGGCCCCTGCCGGCGTGGGCGCTGACGCGGCATTGCTGCCGGACCCCTACGCGACCGAAAAGCCGCTGCTGACCATCGACGCAAAAAACCTCGCGCAATACGCCGACAAGCTGACCGATGGCGCGCGCTCCCTGTTCAAGCGCTTCCCGGACTACCGGATGAACGTCTACCCGAGCCACCGCAGTTTCCCCGAGATGCCCAAGCGCATGGCGGCGGCTGCGATCAAGAACGCGACGAATCCGGAATGCGCGCTGGCGGGCAACGGCGTCGGCATACGCGGCTGCTGGGGCGGCACGCCGTTCCCGATTCCCAGGAATGGCCTGGAGGTGATGTGGAACCATAATCTGCGCTGGCGCGCGGTCACGGAATACAGCGCGGAATCGTGGGTGGTCAACGGCGCCGGCGAGTCCTTGCTGAACCAGTCGGAAGCCTATTCCGAATTCCCGTATTTCACCGAGGGTATGGCGCCCTATGGCGGCACCGGCCAGTTCTACATGCGCTTCATCAATTACTCGACCGGGCCGGCGCGCGATGTCGGCAACGTGACGATGGCATATTACCCGCTTGAATTCGACCGGCAGGATCAACGCATCTGGAGCTACAGCCCTGGCCAGCGCAGGGTGCGGCTGGCTCCTGAGTTCGCCTACGACACGCCGTCGAGCCAGATGGGGGGCGCGATGAACTATGACGAGATCGGCCTGTTCTCCGGGCGCATGGACCGTTACGAGTTCAAGCTGCTGGGAAAAAAGGAAAAGTACACGTCACAAAACAGCTATAACTTCCTGTTCAACACCAGCAAGGCGGCGCTGCTGGGCAAGCAGCATCTGACACCGGAGGCGACGCGCTGGGAATTGCGGCGCGTGTGGGTGGTGGAGGCGACCCTGAAACCGGGCATCCGCCATTCGATGCCGCGCCGCGTGTTCTACGTCGATGAGGATTCGTGGACCATCGTCGCCGCCGAGGGCTACGACGCCGCGAACACACTGGTGCGGGTGCAGGACGCGTACACCGCTCCCCATTACACCAGCGGCACCTTCATCACCAATTCCGTTTTCTCCTCGTATGACTTGGTGAAGGGGCAATACGCGGCGGTCAATATGATGGGCACGATCAAGGGCGGCTATCTGAAGACGCTGCCGGGGCCGCGGCCCGAGCGCACCATGACGCCGGAATCGATGGCAGCGTCGGCCGCCCGCTGACGGCCATCCGGCGCCGCCGTTTTCCGGTTTGCTCCGTTTTGCCCGTCTCCAGGCGGGCTTTTTTAAGCCAGGGCCTGCGCCTGCGGCGTCGCCACGCTGACGGCGCCGCAACGGGTATGGAACACCGCGCCGGTGCGTTCACGCGACCGGAAAACGCGACTCCTGGCGCGCCAGGCAAGTCGCATCTGATGCCGTTATGGAGGAGTCGTCATGAGCTGTTGCATCGTCGTTGCGCTGATCATTGCGCAAATACTCGGGTACCGCGACCGTATCCGGCGCCTGCTCGGCATGAAGGTGGACGACGATGCCGGTCACGAGCCGCTGCTGCGGCCTGGGCTGTGGCGGCAAATGCGCAAGGCCATCGTCCCGGCGATTGCTTCGATTGCTGCGGGGAGCATGGCTTACCAGCACCGCGGTCACCTGGCCGAACTGGTCGAACTGGCTGCGCCTGCCGCAAGTTCCGCCATCGAGACCGCCATCTGCCGCAACCCGGCGGCCGGCAAGAATTTAAAACCAAAGGAAATTCCATGAGCACAATCGCGCAAGACATCGAACGGCAGGACCTGTTCACGAAGGACGGCAACGACGGCCCGCTGTCCCAGTCCCGCCAGCGCCGCACGGCGTTTTACTTTTTCCTGGTGGCGGCCATCGGCCTGTTGCCGCTGTTATTCAACATGGCGCCGGCCTGGCAGGCGGCCGGCCTGGGCCTGGTGTTCCCGGGCGCCGGTTTCCTCGCGGTCGGCGGCTGGGCCATGCTGCTGTTGCCCTTGAATTACCTGCTGTACCGGGTGGCGCTGTTCGCCTGGTTCGGCGCCGGCGCGCTGGCGTTTCCATTTATTGCCTGGGGCCTGGGTGTCGCCGGGGCCGCCGCGATGGCGGACGGCCCGGTCTGGCCGGCCGCGCCGTATGTCGCGGTGGCCCTGGTGTTCTGGCGCGAATTCAGTCAATTTCGCAAAAAGCGCAAGGCGCTGGCCGAGACGCTGAAACGGCGCGACGAGCGCAATGTCTACCTGGCGCGCGAGATCGCCGCCGTCGCCGAACGCGCGGCCGCCCATGAAGTGCCGGGAGAACGGGAGCTGACGCCGGAACAGCTGGCATCGCTGCGCTACCTGCTCGACCGTGCGCTGCAACCGGTCGGCAGCCTCGAAGGTTTTACCGTCATCGACCAGTTCCAGACCAGTTCGCTGCGCTACCAGCTCAACAACGTGTCCTATGCGCTGAGCCTGGCGCAGTGCCACTACGCGCCCAGCTTCCACGGCTACCTGAGCGAAGGCCAGCGCAACCTGATCGAGCAGATGCTGGAACGGCGCATCTGGGGCTACTGGCGCTGGGAACGACTGTGGGGCAAGTTCAGCCTGAAGTTCGATCCGGCCGACGAAGAGAACATCATGCTGACCGGCTTCTACGCATTGCAGGTCTGCCTCTACATGGGCAACACCGGCGACATGCGCTACGCCCAGCCAGGCAGCCTGACCTTCAACTACAACGACCGCATCAGCTATAAACATGACATCCACAGCATCGTCGGTTCATTGAATCGCAACTACGCGGGCGAGGCGTTCTGCCTGTATCCGTGCGAGCCTAACTGGGTTTACACGCCTTGTAATTTCATGGGCATGAAAAGCCTGGCAGCCTACGACCGCCTGTTCGGCACGCGCCATTTTAATGACATCGCCGGCCGCTTCACCGAAAAGCTCGACAGCGAATTCACGATGGCCGACGGCAGCGTCTATGCCCTGCGCTCCAATTTGACCGGCTTCGCCGTGCCGTTCCCGTTCGGCGACGATGGCCGCTCGCTGTTCATGAACCCGATCAACGACCGCACCGCGCACACGGCCTGGGCCATGGCGCGCCACGACCTGACGTACATGGAAGACGGCAAGCTGAAAATCCGCCTGAAGGGCAAAGGCATGGACATGGGCAATTACAAGGCGGGCCATGCCGCCACGCTGCAAAACATCATGGCCGGCGCGCGCGAATTCGGCGACACCGAGGTGGCCGATACCGCGCAGGAAATGATCGATGCGATGTGCAAGCCGGAATACAAGGATGGCGTACTTTCCTATGCATGCTCCAACGCCACCAATACCACCATCGCACGTGCGCGCATGCTGCGCCGCGACGACTGGCGCAACGCCATCGTGCAAGGTCCGCCCGCATCGGTGCTGACCGGGCCGATATTGACCGACGCCACATATCCGGACGTGCTGGTGGCCAAGGCCTTCAGCCGCGGCCACGACCTGGAACTGGTCCTGTATCCGGGCCGCGCACCGGGACCGCAGCGTATCAAGGTCGAGCGCTTGCAGCCGCTTGGCGAATATGCGGTGCAGGGCGCCGACGGTGTGTTCACGCTGCGCGCCGACGCGAACGGCGCAGCATCGCTGGTGGTGCATCTCGAAGGCCGCACCGCTGTCAACCTGGAGCCCATCGCATAAGAAAATAGAAAATTTGTCCCTTTCAGGGCGTTCCATGCCCCGTTTCCAGGAGAATTTTTAATGGCGAGGCGCTGTCGCCGGTTACGCAGCACGGAGTGCCTGTTCCATGCGCCACTGCCGGCGCGCGCGCGCGGCGGTATTTTTTTGTAGTTCTGCGGCAACGGTCGCGCTGTGCCGTCCGCGGTAAACAGGGGGGATTATTGGGAGCAGCCATATAATGGACCGACACCAGATTGAGCGTGCCGCCGACGGTATGCCAGGAGACGTCATCGTATGGCTGTATTTCAGCGTTTGCGCCTGGCCTTGGCCCGGTGGCTCTGGCCGCGGCTGGGCGAACTCGAATCGATGGCGCAACGCCTGGCCGACAGCGAACGGCGCCTGCGCAACATCGCCGACAACGTACCCGTGCTGATCGGTTACATCGATACCGGGATGCGTTTCCAGTTCTGCAACGAGACATTTCGCCTGTGGGCCAACCTGGCGCCCGAGCAGTTGCTGGGACGGCGCATCCTGGACATGAACGATGCACACAGCAAGGGCAGGTTCGCCATGCTCAAGCCCTACCTGGAACGCGCGCTGGCCGGGGAGCGGGTGGAACTGGAAATCGCGCCCACGCCCGGCGGCCACCAGCGCTGGCTGCAGGCGACCTTCGTCCCCGAGCGCGACGCGGCCGGCGCCGTGATCGGCTTTTACCTGTTGGCGAGCGACGTCACGGCGCTCAAGAGCGTCGAGCAGAGACTGAGCGACATGGCGCGTTACGACGCGCTGACCGGCTTGCCGAACCGCTACCAGTTCAACGAAAAGTTGCACGAGGCGCTTCGCCGCAGCAACCGCTCGCGCAATCCGATGGCGCTGGCCTTCCTCGATATCGACCGTTTTAAAATCATTAACGATACGCTGGGCCACGGATGCGGCGACGAGGTGCTGAAGGAATTCGCGCGCCGCCTGCGCCGCAGCGTGCGCGAGATCGATACGGTGGCGCGGCTGGCCGGCGACGAATTCGTCATCGTGCTGGAAGATCTGTCTGGTCAGGACGCGCTGGCCCAGATTGGCGAGAAAATACTGGAAGCGATGATTCCCCCGTTCGTCCTGTCGGGCGGCCCGCTGGACGTGCGCACCAGTATCGGCCTGGCTTACGTGGATGAGCCAGACGTGCTGGCGACCGACTTGCTGGAATGCGCCGATGCCGCGCTGTACCAGGCCAAGCGCGAAGGACGGGCAACCTGCCGGTGCAAACATTACCAGGGCGCCCTCACCACACCCGCCGGCTGACATCCGCACGCCTCCCGTTGCACGCGACGCCGCGAGCTCCCGGCGCTGAAACCGGGGACAGACCACGTTTTCTGGGAAATATTTCCCTAAAAACGTGGTCTGTCCCCGGTTTTTTTTCTTGCAAACGACATTAAAGATATATATGATTAAGTTAATTAAGGATGCCGTGCCGGCACAGGAGACCCGCTCATGACCACTTCCACCACGTTTGATTCCCGCAACTTCCGCAACGCGCTGGGTTCGTTTGCCACCGGGGTGACCATCGTCACCACGCGCGACCTGGACGGCAACGATGTCGGCCTGACCGCCAACAGCTTCAATTCCGTCTCGCTCGATCCCCCGATGGTGCTGTGGAGCCTGGCCAAGACCTCGGCCGCGCTGCCGGCCTTCATGGGCAGCCCGCATTTCGCCGTGCACATCCTGTCGGCCGAGCAGGAAGCGCTGTCGAACACGTTTTCGAAACGCGGCATCGACAAGTTCGCCGGCGTCGATGTGCAACGCGGCATCGGCGGCGTGGCGCTGCTCGATGGCTGCTCGGCCTATTTTGAATGCAACACCACCTTTCGCTACGAGGGCGGCGACCACGTGATCTTCGTCGGCGAAGTGGTCGGATTCACCGACCAGGCGCGCGCGCCGCTGGTCTACCACAGCGGCGGCTATGGCCTGGTAGTGAAAAAGCAGGCGCCGGCGCCGACGCAGCCGGGCAACGCGCGCGAAGGGGAGGGCAGCTTCAACAAGAATTTCCTCGGCTACCTGCTGGGCGCCTCGTACCAGCAAGTGTTCCAGCCGATCCGCAAGGAGTTGCTGGCGCTGGACCTGTCCGAGGACGATTACCTGATCCTGAGCATCCTCGGCATCGGCGACGACCGCAGCCTGGAAGAACTCGACGCCTTGCTGGCCATTTCCGGGCGCAGCGCCACCGCCGAGGTGCGCGCGTCGCTGTGCCGCCGTGGCCTGCTGGCCGAACAGGATGGCCGCCTGAAGCTGACGCAGGCCGGACGCGACCTGGAAATCCGCCTGCTGGCGGTGGCCAAGCTGGCCGAGGCGGCGGCCGAATCGGCGCTGGAATACGGCGAAGTGCAACTGCTCAAGCAATTACTGAAACGCATCGTGCGCAAGACGGCGGCGGCACCGCAACTGTTGTGGAAATAAGGTCAATTTTTTACATATTAAAGAGCATAAAGATTAGAATCATATATAGGTTTATGGTATATTGGTTTCAAGGCGCTATGGTGCCGAGCAGCGACGCAGCAAGCACCCGGCGGCAAGGTGCCGGGCGCCAGAGAACGCGATAAAACGTGTCACATAACTTTTGGCAGCAATGCCAGCCCTGGAGAATAAAAATGATGAAGGAGACTGGACGCACGGCGTCCATGGCGGTTGGCAAGTTGAAGGTGTCGAAACTGGCAGCATGCGTTGCGCTGGCCTGCCTCGGCGGCGGCATCAGCGGCAACGCGTCGGCGATTGAAATCGCCACCGGCAATCCCGACCTGGCTATCCGCTGGGACAATACGTTGCGCTACCTCGGCGCCGTGCGCATGGAAGGCCGCGACAGCCGCATCGCCAACAATCCGACCGCCGACGAGGGCGATTTTAAATTCGGCAAGCATCAGGTGGTGGCCAACCGGCTCGACCTGTTCACCGAAATGGATATTGTCTACCAGAGCAAATACGGCGCCCGCGTGTCCGGCGCGGCGTGGTACGACCAGGCCTACAACAACGACACCGTCAACACCAATCCGGCGCTCACCACCGCATCGAGCTACATCGGCAACAAGTACAGCAAGTTCACCGACCGTTACTACAACGGTCCGTCGGGCGAACTGCTCGATGCCTTCGTGTTCGGCAATTTCGATGTCGGCACCGTGCCTGTGTCGGTCAAGGCCGGCCGCCTCAGTACCTACTGGGGCATGGCGACCTTCTACGGCGGCGGCATCGCCTACGGCCAGCAGCCGGTCGACGGCCGCAAGGCCGCCGCCAATCCCGGCATCGAAACCAAGGAAACCTTCCTGCCGCTGACGCAATTGATCGCCCAGGCGCAGGTGACGGACACGGTCTCCCTGACGGCGCAGTATTACTACGAATGGAAGCAGACCCGTATCCCGGAAGGCGGCACCTATCTGGGCGGCACCGACTTCCTGCTCGAAGGTCCGCAGCGCGGCGGCAGCCTGCCGTTCACGCACGGTGCCGATGTCAAGCCCGGCGACAGCGGCAACTGGGGCGTGAATGCGAAATGGACGCCGGAAGGCTTCGAAGGCGCCACCATCGGCATGTACTACCGCGATTTCGACGAAAAACTGTTCTGGCTGCTGCGCAACCCCGCCGCGCCGCTGACCTACCGCGCCGTCTACCCGCAGGGCACGAAGTTGATCGGCCTGAGCTACGACGGCACCGTGGGCCCGTACACGCTGGGCGCCGAACTGGCCACGCGCCGCAACGCCGGCCTGCAGTCGGCATCGCTGTCGGCCGCGGCCGAAGGCGCGCGCGGCAATACCTGGCACGCCGCCGTCAATACCACCTTCAGCCTGCCCAACCTGCCGGTCAAGCTGTGGGATACCGGTGTGGTCGCGGCCGAAATCAATTACGAGCACCTGGACAAGGTCACCAGCAACGCGGCCCTGTACAAGGGTGTCGGCACCACGGCCTGCGGCGCCGTCAACGGTGTCGACGACGGCTGCGCCACCCGCAATGCCTGGGGCCTGGCGCTGCGCGTCGCGCCGCAGTATCTCGGCGTGTTCGACGGCGTCGACCTCACCGTGCCGCTGACCTATACCCGCGGCCTGCATGGCAATTCGTCCGCTTTCGGCGGTGTCAACGAGGGTTCGTATTCGTGGTCGCTGGCGATCGAGGCCGACATCCGCAAGGCCGCCACCGTCACCTTGCGCTACGCCGATTCGTACTCGCGCATCGCCAAGGTCGTCAACGGCGTGGCGACATCCGGCCAGCCTGGCTACACCACCAACGATCGCGGCTGGCTGTCGCTGACGTTGAAAGCTGCGTTCTAAGTTGAACATACAGGAGACTGCAATGAAACTGACTCATCAAATGATCGCCGCCGCCGTGGCCCTGCTGGCTGCCGGCAGCGCCGCCGCCGTGGTCACTCCCGACGAAGCGAAGCAACTGGGCACCACCTTGACCGCCTGGGGCGCCGAAAAGGCCGGCAACAAGGATGGCAGCATTCCGGCCTACACCGGCGGCCTGACAAAAACCCCGGCCGGCGTCAGCGTGCCTGCCGACGGCAGGCTGCCAAACCCGTACGCGAGCGAAAAGCCGCTGTTTTCGATCGACGCCAAGAATGTGCAGCAGTACGCCGACAAGCTGACGCCCGGAGAGATCGAACTGATCCGGCGCTATCCCGGCTACCGCCTGGATATCTATCCCGGCCATCGCAGCTTCCCGGAGATGTCGAAAGAGCACCAGCAGAACTCGATCAAGAATGCCTCCAATGCGGAATGCAAGACCACTCCTGATGGTACCGGCCTGCGCGGCTGCTGGGGCGGCACGCCGTTCCCGGTGCCGAAGACGGGTAGCGAGGCGATGTGGAACCACCTGGTGCGCTGGCGCTCGACCTATGAATACCGGGGCGAATCGCGCCTGGTGGGCGCCGGCGGCGAGACGCTGCTGAACCAGTCGCAAGCCTATGTCGAATTCCCGTACTGGGAACCGGACGTCAAGGCGTATGACGGCGCCGGCCAGTACCTGCAACGCTTCGTCAACGTCTCGATCGGCCCGGCGCGCGACGCCGGCAATGTGTCGATGATCTTCTTCCCGCTGCAGAACGACACGATGGACCAGCGCACCTGGTCGTATACGCCGGGTCAGCGCCGGGTGCGCCTGGCGCCGGAATTCTCGTACGATACGCCGTCCGCGCAGATGGGCGGCGCGATGAACTACGACGAGATCGGCCTGTTCGCCGGCAAGATGGACCGCTACGACTTCAAGCTGGTCGGCAAGCAGGAAAAATATGTGGTGTCCAACGGCTACGGCGTCATCTTCGGCAAGAATCATGCGATGCTGGGCAAGCAGTTCCTGGCGCCGGAAGCGAACCGCTACGAATTGCGCCGCGTCTGGGTGGTGGAAGCGACGCTGAAGGCAGGCAAGCGCCACGTCGCGCCGAAGCGCACCTTCTATATCGACGAGGATTCGTGGACGGCCGTGGCGGCCGAGGTGTATGACAACTCGGGCAAGCTGTCGCGCGTGCAGCAGGGTTATTCGGTGACGGATTACACCACCGGCACCTGGCTGAGCGCCTCGTTCTTCACCAGCTACGATTTGCCGAAAGCGCAGTACGCGGCCGTGAACCTGATCGGCATCATGGATGGCGGCTTCTATCGCAAGCTTGCCGCGCGCCGTCCGGACCGCGCGCTGACGCCGGAATCGCTGGCCGCCTCCGGCTTGCGTTAAGCTATATCGCTGCGGGATGGCACGGCCGTCCCGCAGCCTGCATTACCAGAGACAACGACACCGGAGACATCGCCGTGAGAGCGAATATAACAAACGTCACTATCGCATTGCTGGCCGCGTGCAGCATCGGCGCGGCGCATGCCGCGGCGCCGGCGGCATCGGCCGCGGCATTTTCCTTGCCGCTCGACGTGGCCGCGCGCGCCACGCCGTTCGCCGCCACGTCGCCGCTGATCGCCGCCACGCGTGCCGGTAACCGCCTGGTGGCGGTGGGCTGGCGCGGCCACATCGTTTATTCGGACGACCAGGGCCGGAACTGGATACAGGCCAGCGTGCCGGTCAGCGTCGACCTGGTCGCCGTCAGCTTCCCGAGCGCGAACCAGGGCTGGGCGGTCGGCCACGCAGGCGTGATCCTGCACAGCGTCGACGCCGGCAAGAGCTGGACCCGGCAGGCCGACGGCCGCACGCTGGGCCAGGCCATGCTGCGCCATTACGAAGAGCGCGCCAAAGGCGGCGACGCCCTGATGCTGAAAATCCTGGAAGACGTCAAGGCCAACACGCAAAACGGGCCGGAACTGCCCTGGCTGGGCGTGCACTTCGTGAGCGAGCGCGAAGGTTTTGTGGTCGGCGCCTTCAATACCATCATGAAGACCGACGACGGCGGCAAGTCCTGGACGCCGTGGCTCGAACGGATCGACAATCCAAAAGGGTTTCACCTCAATTCCATCGCCGCCGTGGGCACAGACCTGTTCATCGCCGCGGAGCAGGGCACGGTGTTCCGGCTGGAGCAGGGCGGCGCGCGCTTTATGGCGCTCGACTCCGGCTACCGTGGCTCCTTCTTTGGCGTCACCGGCAGCGATGACGTGCTGCTGGCCTACGGCCTGGGAGGCGTGGCCTTCCGCAGCGCCAACCGGGGCCAGAACTGGCAAAAGGTGGAAACGGGCGTGAGCGGCGGCATCAATGGCGGCGCCGTGCTGGCGGACCAGCGCATCGTGCTGGCGACACAGGACGGCAAGCTGCTGCTGGCCAGCCTGGACGGCGAGCGTTTCGCACCGGTGCCGCTCAAGGCCGGCATGCTGTTCGCCGGCGTGACGGCGATCGCGCCGGGCACGGTGCTGGCGGTCGGCATGCGCGGCAGCGTGGTGGTAAACGCCGCGGCAGCGACCAAGTAGCGGCGCCGGCCGGCGCGGCAAGAATCAAGGGGCGCTGGCCGGCAAGGCCGGAGCGGCGCCTGTCACACTGGGAATAGAATCATGAGTGCTTCCATCAGCGACATCGAACTGCCGGTCATCCGGCGCGTCGAGGATTTCGACAAAACATCGGGCAACTGGCTTGAACGCCTGATCTTCAACCACCGCCTGACAGTGCTGCTGCTGTGCGCGGCGATCTCGCTGTTCCTCGGCTGGCACGCGACCAGGCTGGCCGTCAACGCCAGTTATGCGCGCACCATTCCGCAATCTCACCCTTTCGTCAAAAATTATTTTGAGAACCTGCAGTCGCTCAAGGGTATGGGAAATTCCGTGCGCATCGTCGTGGAAAACACCAGCGGCGACATCTATGACCGCGAGTACCTGGAGGTGCTGAAACAGATCAACGACCGCCTGTTCCTGACGCCGGGCGTCGACCGCGCCTGGATGAAGTCCTTGTGGACGCCGCTGGTGCGCTGGACCGAAGTGAGCGAGGAAGGTTATCGCGGCGGCCCGGTGATGCCGGAGTCGTACGACGGCTCGCCGCAGAGCGTCGAGGTGCTGCGCAATAACGTGATCCGCGCCGGCCTGGTCGGCAGCCTGGTGGCGACCGACCTGAAATCGAGCATGATCTCGGTGCCGTTGCTCGACACGCTGCCGGAGACGAACCAGCCGCTGGACTACAACGTACTGTCGAAAATGCTGGACCAGGACGTGCGCGCCAAGTACGAGATGGCCAAACAGCTGGAGAAGGACCTGAAAGGTCTGCAGAGTGGCAAGATCAAGATCCACGTGGTCGGTTTCGCCAAGCTGGTGGGCGACCTGATCGATGGATTAGTAAAAGTCATCGGGTTCTTCCTGGTCTCGGCCGTGATCGCCGCCGCCAACATCTACCTGTACACGCGCTGCGTGCGCAGCACGGCGCTGCTGGTGGCGGTGGCCGCGCTGGGCGTGGTGTGGCTGCTCGGCCTGCTGCGCATCCTCGGTTACGACCTCGATCCGTATTCTATTCTCGTGCCGTTCCTGATCTTCGCGATCGGCCTGTCGCACGGCGCGCAAAAGATGAACGGCATCATGCAGGACGTCGGCCGTGGCACCCATAAATATGTGGCGGCGCGCTATACCTTCCGCCGCCTGTTCCTGGCGGGACTGTCCGCGCTGTTGACCAACGTGGTGGGATTCGCCGTGCTGATGATCATCGACATCCCCGTCATCAAGGACCTGGCACTGACCACCAGCGTCGGCGTGTTGATCCTGATTTTCACGAAACTGTTCCTGGTGCCGGTGGCGCTGTCGTACATCGGCGTCAGCCCCAAGGCGGCGCTGCGCAGCCTGCGCCAGGACAATGCGACGACCAAGGGCGGCGGCATCGGCCGCATCTGGAAACTGCTGGCGCGCCTGACGGAACCGAAACTGGCGCTGCCGGTCGTGGTGATCGCGGTGCTGGCCGGCATGGCGGCGGCCGGCGTCAGCCTGACCCGCCTGCAGATCGGCGACCTCGATCCCGGTGCGCCGGAGCTGCGCGCCGATTCGCGCTACAACCAGGATATCGCCTATGTGAATGCGCATTACGGCCTGTCGAGCGACCAGTTTGCGGTGATGGTCAAGACCGGTCCTGACCAATGCCGCAGTTATGAAACCTTGATCGAGACCGAGCGCCTGGCGTGGGAACTGCGCCATGTGCCCGGCGTGCAGGCCGTGCTGTCGGCGCCGAACTCGATGCGCGTGATCACGGCCGGCCAGTTCGAAGGCAATCCGAAGTGGATGAGCATCAGCTCGAACCGCTCGGTGGCCGGTGTCGCCATTTCCAATGTCGCCGTCAGCAGCCCGGAACTGGTCAACGCCGACTGCTCGCTGCTGCCGGTGGTCGCCTACCTGGCCGATCACAAGGCCGACACCCTGAACCGCGTGGTGGCGACGACCGAAGCATTCGCCCGCGCACATGACACGGCCGACCGCAAGTTCCTGCTCGCCGCCGGTACCGCCGGCATCGAGGCGGCCACCAACACCGTTGTCAAGGAAGCGAACTACCGCATGCTCGGCCTGCTGTACCTGGCCGTCATCCTGTTGTGCTACGTCGCCTTCCGCAGCTGGCGCGCGGTACTCGTCGCCATCGTGCCGCTGTTGATCACGTCCTTCCTGTGCGAGGCGCTGATGGTGGCGCTGGGCATCGGCGTCAAGGTCGCAACGTTACCGGTGATCGCGCTCGGCGTCGGCGTCGGCGTCGATTACGCCTTGTATTTGCTGTCGGTGCAACTGGCCGCGCAGCGCGCCGGCATGCCGCTGGCGCAAGCCTACCAGCGCGCCTTGCAACTGACCGGCAAGGTGGTGGCCCTGATCGGCTTCACGATGGCCGCCGGCGTCGTCACCTGGGCCTGGTCGCCGATCAAGTTCCAGGCCGACATGGGCATCCTGCTGACCTTCATGTTCCTGTGGAATATGATCGGCGCGCTGACGCTGATCCCGGCGCTGTCGGCTTTCCTGCTGAAAAACGTGGGGCAGCAACCCGCGCTGGCGGCGAGCGGTACGCCGGCGCCCGCAGTGGCACAGAACGCGGGCCAGGCCCGCCTCAAGGCCGGCACCTGAGCCGGCCCTTTATCGCGAGACATTCGAGAGACAGACCATGAGCATAAGTAACAAGACAGCCATCGTCGGCATCGGCGCCACGCCGTACTACCGGCGCGGCGAATCCCATCCGCAAACGATGAACGAGATGGGCTGCAAGGCCATCATCGCGGCGGTGCAGGACGCGGGCCTGAGCGTCAAGGACATCAACGGCTTCGCCTATTATTCGGGCGGCTTCGACACTCCGGCGCTGATGGAAACGCTGGGTATCCCCGAGGTCCGTTATTCCGCCATGGTCACCAGCGGCGGCGGCGGTTCCGTCGGCGCGGTCGGCCTGGCCTCGTCGGCCATCGTGGCCGGCATGGCGGACGTCGTCGTCATGGTGTTCTGCATGCAGCAGCCCGCCGGCAAGCGCTACGGCTCCATCATGTCGCGCGTCGAACCGACCCCGGACAAGGCTTTCTATACGTCGTCCGGCCTGGTCGGCCCCGGCCACTTCTTTGCGATGCTGGCGCGCCGCCACATGCATCAATATGGCACCCGGCGCGAAGCGTTCGCCGAAGTGGCCATGTCCGGCCGCCTGAACGCGATGACGCGTCCCGAGGCGCGCTTCAAGACGGAACTGACGCTGGACGAATACTTCAAGGCGCCGATGATCGCCGATCCGCTGTGCCGCTATGACTTTTGCCTGGAAAACGACATCGCGATCGCGGTCGTGCTGACCAGCGCCGAGCGCGCGCGCGACCTGAAACAAAAGCCGGTGTACGTGATGGCGGCCGAACATGGCGGCCGGCGCGAATGGGGCCGCGCCATCGCGTCGATGAACATGCCGGACGAATATTTCGCTTCCGGCGGCCATGCCTCGGTGGCGCAGCACCTGTTCCGCGACGCCGGCATCACGCCGGGCGACGTCGATGTCGCGCAGATCTACGACCATTTCTCGCCGATGGTGATCATGCAGCTGGAGGATTACGGCTTCTGCAAGCGCGGCGAAGGCGGCGCCTTCGTCGAGGCGGGCAACATCCGCTACAAGGGCGGCAGCATCCCGGTCAACACGCACGGCGGCAACCTGTCCGAAGCATACGCGGTCGGCATGACTCACCTGCGCGAAGCGGTGGAACAGATACGCGGCAGCGCCGTCAACCAGGTGCAAGGCGCCGAGATCGCGCTGGTCACCGGCGGGCCGGCATCGCTGCCGGTCAGCGGACTGTTATTGAGGAGATAAGCATGACCGAATCCGTACTGATATCCAAGGCGCCGCCGGACAGCCTGTTCGAACTGGCCACCGACCAGTGGACCGAACCGTTCTGGCAAGCCGCGCGCGACCATCGACTGGCCTGGCCCTGCTGCACGTCGTGCGGCGAAAAACGCGAAATGGCGGCGCCGTTCTGCCATCACTGCCTGTCGCAGGGCATCGAATGGAAGCCGCTGTCCGGCCGCGGCACCGTCTATTCGTACACCGTGGTGCGCTTCCCGCTGCTTGAATCGATGAACGATTGCGTGCCCTATGTGCCGGCCGTGATCGAGCTGGAAGGTGCCGGCGGGCACCGCCTGATATCGAATGTGGTCGGCGCGCCGCTCGACAGCATTCATGTCGGCGCGCAGGTCGAAGTGATATGGCACGACCGCGCGGACGGTGTGACCGTGCCGCGCTTCAGGCTGGTTAAATAATCGTCAAGGAGATGATGTAATGAACAAACGAGACGACAGGTTTTTCGACCCCGATGTCGAAACCATGCCGCGTGAACAGATCGAGCAGTTGCAGGAAGCGCGTATCCTGCAACTGGTGCCGTACGCTTACCACCGCTCGCCGCTGGTGAAGGCGGTGTGGGATGAGGCAGGGGTAAAACCGTCCGACATCCGCTCGCTGGCGGACTTCAAGGCCAAAGTCCCCTTCATCGACAAGGACAAGATCCGCCAGTTCCGCGACCAGCACGGCGACCCGTTCGGCGGCCTTGTATGTACCGGCGCGCCGCACCTGCGCGGCGTCGGTTTTACGTCCGGCACCACGGGCGACCCGACTCCGCTGCCTCGCTCCGAAGACCACATCGCACTGGTCGGATTAAAACGCGAACTGTGGCAGATGGGCGTGCGCCCGACCGATTATTTCGCCTATGTTCTCTTCACCTTCCGCGAAGGCATGAACAGCGACAAATGGCTCGATTCCGGCATGCGTCCGGTCACCATCCAGCACTTGCCGAGCGAGATGCCGCACCTGGTCGAAGTGTCGCGCCAGTTGCGCCCGAAGGCGATGTTCATGTTGTCGACGCCCTTGATCATCACGCTGGACGCCTATCAAAAGAGCACCGGCGACGACCTGCGCGAAGCGTTTTCGTCATACCAGGGCGCGGTGTTCGGCGGCGAGCCGATGAGCCCGAACCTGCGCGCGATCGTCGAGGCGTGGGGACTGGAGATCTTCGAACTCAGTTCGCTGGGCGACATCGCGACGACAATGGAATGCAAGGCGCACGACGGCATGCACACCTGGGAAGACATCGCGCTGATCGAGCACCTCGACCCGGCCGGCGACCAGCCGGTGGCCGACGGCGAGCGCGGCGAACTGGTGGTGACGGCGCTGATGGACGACGTCGCGCCGCTGATCCGCTACCGCACCGACGACCTGATCAAATTTACGAAGCAGCCGTGCACCTGCGGGCGCACCCACGGCCGCATGAAGCCGCTGGGACGCAAGGGCGACGAGATGATCATCCGCGGCCGTTCCATCCTGCCGCTCGATATCTTCCCGCTGATGCAGCAGTTCACGGAAACGCGCACCGGCCTGTTCCAGCTGGTGCGCGCCGGCCGCGAGGCGGACGAACTGCGCCTGCGCGTCGGCTTCGAGCCTTCCGCGCTGACGGGCAGCGAAGCCGAACTGGCCAACCTCGTCACGAAATCGTTCGCCGCCGCGCTGGGCATCCCGGTGCAGGTGCAATTGCTGCCGAACGCCGAACTGCTGAAAAACGGTCCACCCAACAAAATTCCGAGGGTCGTCAAACCATGAGCACACAAGAACACGCAAGCTCGGCCTGCACCATGGCCGTGGGCCGTTATTTTGCGCCGGACGGCAAGCGCCGGATATTGCCGTATTCGGCGCTGGAACTGGAACGCTCGCGCCGCGCCATGGTGCGCGTGCTGAGTACTTTCCACTTCCGCGCCGGCAGCAACGTGCTGGTCACCGCGCTGATGGATGAAGGTGCGCAGTTGATGGGCGCCGAGCGCGCCGTCATGTCCTACGGCATGGTGGTGGTGTCGGCCGATTCGTCGCCGTACGACGCCGGCCGCGTCGAATCGATCCTGCGCCGTTTTGAACTGGTCGCCGCGATCGGCATCACCGAGGCGACGCTGGACGGTCTTGCCAGGCTGGGCCACGATCCCGTCAAACTGTTCGCTGACAAGGTGATATGGGCTCGCCCCGGCGCCTACGAGCGCCTGGCCGCGCTGCCCGGCCTGAAAGTTTATCGATGGCTCGAAGTCGGCCCGGCCGTGGCGCTGGAATGCCGTGAAGGCGCCGGCGCGCATATCGACCGCTTCGAGTGGACGGTTGATGAGGTGGATGGCGAAGTGGTGCTGACAAGCCGCCTGGAACGGGCGTACGAATTCGAACATCATAAAACCGGCGTGCGCGGCCATGTCGTGCACGGCGTCTGCAAGTGCGGCAACCCGGACCCACGCATCGTCACTGGAGACTGACATGAGCAATTACCCGACCTTGCGCATGCACGGCATCGGCGACATCCTGCGCGAACACTGCCGTTCGCGCCCGCAGATGATCGCCGCGGTCGATGGCGACGTGCGCCTGACCTGGCCGCAACTGGATGCGCGCGTCAACCGCCTGGCGAACGCTTTTAAATCCCTGGGCGTGGCGCAGGGCGAACGCATCCTGTGGCTGGGTCAGAATTCGTTCCGCCTGTTCGAAGGCTTGCTGGCCGCCGCCAAGATCGGCGCCGTGTTCTGCCCGGTGAACTGGCGCATGAGCGGCGTCGAGCTGGCCCACGTGGTCGACGATTTCCAGCCGCGCGTGGCGATCTGGCAGCAGGCCGAGATCGGCGCCGAAGTGGCGCGCTGCCGCGAACTGGCGGCGCACCGCTGCAACTGGGTGCAGCACGACGGTGAAGGCGAGGGCGCTTATGAAACGCTGCTGGCCGTGGCGAGCGAAGACGACGACGATGCCCGCATCGACAGCGAACTGCCGGTGCTGGCGATCTACACGGCAGCCTTCGACGGCCATCCGAACGCCGCGCTGCTGCCGCATTCGACCCTGCTGTACCAGAGCCTGGTGATTGCGCACGCCGAATCGATCACCGAAAAATCGGTCTTCCTCAATTCCGGCCCGCTGTTCCACCTCGGGACCATGTTGTCGACGCTGGCCGTGTTCACCTTCGGAGGACGTAATGTGTTCCTGGCGCGGGTCGATGCCGAAGAGATGTTGCAGAATATCGCACGCGAACGCGTCACGCACGCCTTCGTGGCGCAGCCGACGATCCAGCAGATCCGCCAGATCAACGCCGATGGCAAGTACGACGTCAGTAGTTTGTGGTCGTCGCCGCTGGCGCCGGAATGGGCGAACCCGCTGGTCATGCCTGCCAGTGTGCCGTTCAACAGCAAGCCGACGGTGTACGGCCAGACCGAGATCATGGGTTTTGCCGTGATGGGCTGGCTGGGCGGGCAGGGCGCGGGACGTCCTTCTCCGCTGGTGCAGATCCGCATCGCCGACGACGAGGGCAATGAACTGCCTGCCGATACGGTGGGCGAAATCTGCGCGCGCGGCGTGCAGGTGATGAGCGGTTACTACAACCGGCCGGAAGAAAACGCGCGCCGTTCGCGCGACGGCTGGCACCGCACGCGCGACCTGGGCAAGCGTCTCGAAGACGGTTCCATCGTCTTCGTCGGTCCGAAGACGACGATGATCAAGTCCGGCGTCGAGAACATCTATCCGGCCGAGGTGGAAACCTGCCTGCGCGGCGTGGCCGCCGTGCAGGACGTCTGCGTGATCGGCGTGCCCGACCCGGTGTGGAGCCAGAACGTCAAGGCGCTGGTGGTGCTGAAACCTGGCCAAAGCGCCAGCGCAGAGGAATTGATCGAGCATTGCCGCACCCGCATGGCGTCATATAAAAAGCCGAAAATCGTTACCTTCGTCGAGTCGCTGCCGCGCGGACGCGACGGCATGCTGGACCGCCCAGCGGTCGATGCCGCGCACGGCGGCGGCGGTTATCCATCGGCGGGCTGACGCCCGCGATCCCCAGGCCGGCCAGGCGCCGGCTCCCGTTTTTTTAGCGAGCCCTTGCATCCACAGACCGTTACGGCGGGGTGCGAGCGGCTTCCTGCATCTGTAGCAAAGCCGAGGGAGACTGAAATGACAAAAGCAAAATGGAAGTTCGCAAGCTGGAAACGGGGCAAGCGGGCAGGGCGCGCCTGGGGTTTTTCTAACTGGAAGATCGGCCGCAAACTGGGCACCGGTTTCGGCCTGATGATCGTCGCGATGGTGGTGGTGACGGCGGTCGGTTCGCTGGTGCTGTATCGCACCAACGGCAGCATCGACGGCCTGGTCAAGGAGCGCATTCCGCACAGCGTCGTGATCAACACGATCAAGAACGATTTTCGCGACATCCTGTTCTCGGCCAATAAAATCATCGCGATGGGCGATCCGCAAAGCGCCAGCGGCGAAGTGGCGACCATCGAGCAGGCGTCGCAGTTCGTCGCCGAAGGCATGGTCAAGCTGGAGCAGGCCGCCTTCCTGCTGCCTGAGGAAAAACAGCGCATCGCCGAACTGAAAAAGGCGTATGCCGATTTCCAGCCCGGCAGGGAGCACCTGCTGGCCGCGCTGAAAGTCGCGGACCCGCAGCAGGCCATCGAGCAGGCGCGCGGTGTGCTGGTAAGCGAGATCACACCCTTCGGCATGGGTTACCTGCAAAGCCTGGACACGCTGATACGCCAGCATGAGGAACTCGCCGCCGCCGATGGTGAGCGCGCCAGCGCCACCGCGCGGCGCGCGCTGGTGGCGATGCTGATCCTGGCCGGCGTCGGCTGCACGCTGGGCGTGCTGGTCGCGGTGATCGTCACGCGCACCATCACGCGGCCCTTGCGGCTGGCGGTGGAAGTGGCGCACAAGGTCGCCGGCGGAGACTTGACGGTCGAAATTCCGCCGGGTGGCGGCGACGAAACCGGCATGCTGATGCGCTCGTTGCAGGAAATGAACACCAGCCTGGCCGACATCGTGCGCCAGGTGCGGCTGGGCACGACGACGATCGAATCGGCCTCGTTCGAGATCGCCTCGGCCACGTCGAGCCTGTCGGAGCGCACCGAGCAGCAGGCCGACGCGCTCGGCCAGAGCGCCACGTCGCTGAACCAGCTGGCCGGCACTGTCAGCAACACGGCGGCCAACGCCGGGCTGGCGAACCAGCAGGCGCAGGATGCGGCCAATACCGCTACGCGCGGCGGCGCTGTGGTGCAGCAGGTGGTGCATACGATGGAACTGATCAAGAAATCGTCGCAGCGCATCGCCGACATCATCGGCGTGGTCGACGGCATCGCCTTCCAGACCAATATTCTCGCCTTGAACGCGGCGGTCGAGGCGGCGCGCGCCGGCGAGCAGGGCAGGGGCTTCGCTGTGGTGGCCAGCGAAGTGCGCAACCTGGCGCAGCGTTCGGCCGCGTCGTCCAAGGAAATCAAGATCCTGATCGGCGAGTCGGTCAGCAATGTCGATGCCGGCAGCGTGCTGGTCGACGCGGCCGGCAAGACCATGGGCGAAATCATGACCTCGGTGCAGGCGGTGGCGCAGTTGATGGGAGAAATCACCCGGGCCAGCCAGGAACAGAGCGGCGGCATCGGCGCCGTCAATGTGTCGATCCGGCAGATGGATGAAGTCACCCAGCAGAATGCCGCGATGGTCGAGGAAGCCTTCGGCGCCAGCGAGGAACTGAAGTACCAGGCCATCGAACTTGGCAGGGCGGTCAGCGTGTTCAAGGTGGCGCCGGCGGTACCGTCCGGCGATGGCGAATCCGGCGATCCGTCCGGCACGCAGCAGGATGCGAAGGCGGCATCGTCGCGCAATGCGCCGGCGCTGCTGGCGCACGAGGCTGGCAGTAGCACCCGTACGGCATCCCGGCAGCAGGCGCGCCCCGGCGTGCAAGACGTCCCGCCATCCCGGCGCCAGGACCGCTCCGGCGTGCCAGGCTCCGCCGCGCGCGCCGATCGTGGCCGCACCGCCCAGGCGCCTGCCGCCAGGCCGGGGGCCGCGCGCTCCTCCTTCAAACCCGTGAACGCGCGCGAGCAAGCCCTGGCCGCCGACGGCGAATGGGAAGAATTTTAATCACTTGGAGCGCGCATGACCACTCAACACCTGTTGCAACGGCTTTTCACTTTGGAGGGAAAAACCGTCATCGTCACCGGCGCGTCGGCCGGCATCGGCCGCGAGATGGCTTGCCTGCTGGCCGAGGCTGGAGCCACCGTCGCGGTGGCGGCCCGCAATGAAAGCGCCGCGAACGACGTCGTCGCGCGCATCGAAGCCGGCGGCGGGCGCGCCATCGCGCTCAAGCTCGACGTGTCCGACGAAGCGTCGGTCATCAAAGCCATGGCGCAGGCGGCCGAACGGCTGGGACGCATCGACGTCCTGGTCAACAACGCCGGCGTGTTCCCGGCCGGAGCGATCCTGGATACCAGCGGTGCCGACTGGGATGCGATCCAGCAGACCAATTTGCGCGGCACCTTTCTGTGTCTGCGCGAAGCCGGCAAGGCCATGCTGCGCCAGGGTGGCGGCGGGCGCATCATCAATATCTCGTCCAACGCGTCGATCCGTTCGTCGGTACCGGACCGCGCCGCCTACAACGCTTCCAAGGCAGCGGTGAACCGGCTGACGGCGGACGCCGCGCTGGAACTGGCGCCGCACGGCATCCTGGTCAACGCCGTGCTGCCCGGGCCCATCGCCACCGAAAAGCTGGACGCCTTCGACGCGGCCGGTTCACCGCTGCGCGACGCGGTCGCGAAACGCGTGCCGCTGGGACGCTGGGGCACGCCGGAAGAAATCACCGCCGCCGTCATTTTCCTGGCCGGGCGCGCCGGCGATTTCATTACCGGCCAGACCATCGTGGTCGACGGCGGCGCCATGCTGGCCTGATTGATTCATTTATTTACATATAGATGATTGCTAAGATTGATGTTGTTTAATTTTCGTTATAGGATGTAGTCCATGCGCGGCGCCTGCCGCCGCCGAGGATTTCGCCATGACCTGCTGCATCGTCGCCGCTTTAATCATTTCCCAGATACTCGCCTTCCGCGACCGCATCAAGCGCCTGCTCGGCTTTAAGGTCGACGACGAAGCAGGCCTGGAACCGCTGCTACCGCCGCACATCGAACGGCGCCTGCGCCGGGCCGTGATCCCGGCGCTGGTGCTGTCCACCAGCGCCGGCCTGGGCTACCAGCACCGCGATCATCTGGCCGCACTGCTCACGCCATCGGCCCATGCCGCCGCACCCGCCATCGCCGGGGCTATCTGCCGCGGCCCGGCCACGCCAAAGAATTGAACATAAAACCAAAGGAGATCCCATGACCGCAATCGCGCAAGACATCGGACAGCATGAGCTGTTCACCAAGGACACCAACGACGGCCCGCTGTCCCAGTCCCGCCAGCGCCGCACGGCGTTCTATTTCTTCCTGGTGGCGGCCATCGGCCTGCTGCCGGTGCTGCTGCAAATGCCGCCAGCCTGGCAGGCAGCAGGACTGGGACTGGTATTTCCCGGTGCAGGCTTCCTCGCGGTCGGCGGCTGGGCCATGCTGCTGTTCCCCTTGAATTACCTGCTGTACCGCGTGTCGCTGTTCGCCTGGTTCGGCGCCGGCGCGCTGGCCTTCCCGTTTATCGCCTGGGGCTTGGGCGTTGCCGGCGCCGGCGCGATGTCGGCCGGCCCGGTCTGGCCGGCCGCGCCTTACCTGGCGGTGGGCTTGGTGTTCTGGCGTGAATTGAGCCAGTTCCGTAAAAAACGTAAGGCGCTGGCCGAGACGCTGAAACGGCGCGACGAGCGCAACACCTACATGGCGCGCGAGATCGTCGCCGTCGCCGAACGCGCCGCCGCGCATGAAGTGCCGGGGGAACGCGAGCTGACGCCGGAGCAGCTGGCATCGCTGCGCTACCTGCTCGACCGCGCGCTGCAACCGGTCGGCAGCCTCGAAGGTTTTACCATCATCGACCAGTTCCAGACCAGCGCGCTGCGCTACCAGATCAACAATGTGTCCTACGCGCTGAGTCTGGCGCAGTGTCACTACACGCCCAGCTTCCACGGTTACCTGAGCGAAGGCCAGCGCAACCTGATCGAGCAGATGCTGCAGCGGCGCATCTGGGGCTACTGGCGCTGGGAGCGCCTGTGGGGCAAGTTCAGCCTGAAGTTCGATCCGGCCGACGAAGAAAACATTATGCTGACCGGCTTCTACGCATTGCAGGTCTGCCTCTACATGGGCAACACCGGCGACATGCGCTACGCCCAGCCAGGCAGCCTGACCTTCAACTACAACGACCGCATCAGCTATAAACATGACATCCACAGCATCGTCGGTTCATTGAATCGCAACTACGCGGGCGAGGCGTTCTGCCTGTATCCGTGCGAGCCTAACTGGGTTTACACGCCTTGTAATTTCATGGGCATGAAAAGCCTGGCAGCCTACGACCGCCTGTTCGGCACGCGCCATTTTAATGACATCGCCGGCCGCTTCACCGAAAAGCTCGACAGCGAATTCACGATGGCCGACGGCAGCGTCTATGCCCTGCGCTCCAATTTGACCGGCTTCGCCGTGCCGTTCCCGTTCGGCGACGATGGCCGTTCGCTGTTCATGAACCCGATCAACGACCGCACCGCGCACATGGCGTGGGCCATGGCGCGCCACGACCTGACATACATGGAAGACGGCAAGCTCAAAATCCGCCTGAAGGGCAAGGGACTGGACATGGGCAATTACAAGCCGGGCCATGCCGCCACGCTGCAGAACATCATGGCCGGTGCGCGCGAATTCGGCGACACCGAGGTGGCCGACACCGCGCAGGAAATGATCGATGCGATGTGCAAACCGGAATACAAGGACGGCGTACTTTCCTATGCATGCTCCAACGCCACCAATACCACCATCGCACGTGCGCGCATGCTGCGCCGCGACGACTGGCGCAACGCCATCGTCCAAGGCCCGCCCAAGTCAGTGCTGACCGGACCGGTACTGACCGACGCGGTATATCCGGACGTGCTGGTGGCCAAGGCATTCAGCCATGGCAAGGACCTTGAACTGGTGATGTATCCGGGCCGCGCGCCGGGTCCGCAGCGCATCAAGATCGAGCGCCTGGTGCCATCTGGCGAATACAGGGTGCATACGCCGGATGGCACCAGCACGCTGCGGGCCGGCGCCGATGGCGCGCTATCGCTGACGGTGCAACTTGAAGGCCGCACCGGCATCACGCTCCAACCCGCCGCATAAGGAGCGCTGGAATCGACGATTGCCGGGTATGAAACATTGATGAAGCACGGGGCGGCGATACGCTCCGTCAGTGTTGATTAAAAAGGGAGAAGACATGGATTTGCTGGAAGAGTTGGCCGCCGAGCGCGATATCCGTAAATTATTGGCGCAGTATCCGCAACTGGCCGACACTGTCGGCGCGGCGGCCGCCTGGGCCGAACTGTTCGCCGAAGACGGCGCGCTGGTCATCGGGCCGAAGCGCATCGAAGGACGCGCCGCGCTGCGGGCATGGATGGAAACGGCGCAAAGCGGACCGAAAATGCGCCACCTGATGATGAATCCACTGATATCGGTCGATTCGCCCGATACCGCCACGGTGACGATGGACATGGCGCTGCTGCGCGGAGAAGGGGAACAGTGGCTGCTGTTCGCATCGCCGCGCTACACGGACCGCCTGGTCCGGACTGAGGGCGGCTGGAAGTTTCGGGAGCGGGTGCTGGAAAACCGCCGCCCCTGAGCACCCCTGAGCACCGTCCGGCTACGCTGCGCCGGTGATTTTTGCCAAAGGAAGGCATCAGGCCATGGCGATCCCTCATTCGGGATCGCCACGTCATCGCTTGGCCTGGCCGAGATCAGGGCAGCGTCAGGATGACTTTGACCGTCTCATCGACCGCCGACTTGTCGATATACCCTATCGCCTTGGTATCGTCGGCCACCGCCTTTTTGACCTCGGCGTTGGACTTGAATTCCCGGGGCGGCGTGGCCTTGCCCGTGAAGACCAGTTTGGACCACAGGGCTTTCACCTGGGCCGCATCCTTGTCCGCGACCTTGTGGTAAAAGTCGTTGCGGATGGCCGAGCCCTCGGCCTGGTCGATGGGCGTGAACATGGTCGATTTGCCGAGGAAGAACTGGGCGGCCTGCTCGGAGAACATGCGGCTGGCCGGATTCTTGGGATTGACGATCACCACCGTCTCGGCCAGTGCCGGAGCGGCCGCCGCGATCAGCGCGGCGAGCAGCAGGGAGGTGGTCAGTGTGCGGCGTTTGATGTGTTGGGTGTGCATCGGATTCCCCTTAAAAAACAAAGTCGAGCGCGGCGGCCATGATAGTCACATCCTCTTTCTTGCCGCCGGCCGGCGCGAACAGCAGCGTGCCCGATTTGGCCTTGGGGTGGACGCGGTCGATCTGCACCTTGAGCGCCATGCCTTGCGCGAAGTCCCAGCGCACGCCGGCCAGGTTGGTGGCCTGAGAGGGACCGGTCAGCAGGTTGGCGATGGCAGCGTTGAGCTGTGGCAGCGCGGCCAGTCCGGCTGGCGCCGTAATGCTCGCGCCGGCGCTGCGCAGCGCGGCGTGCGCGACGTAAGGCATCAGCTTGCCGAAGCGATAGCCGCCCAGCACGTACCAGGAATTGCTGTCGTAGACGTAGACCGGTTCCTGCGCGCGGCGGCGCGCGTATTCGGTCTGCATGAGCAGGTCGTTCCAGTCCAGGTTCAGGCCCACCGAGGTGAAGGCAAAGCGCTTTTTGCGCAATTCCACGTCCCGCCCCAACTGGCCAAAACCGAGCGTCGTCAGCGTGGCGACCAGCGTGTCGACGGGCGCGATGCCGTCGCTGTCGATCCGCGTGCGCACATGGCCCAGGCGCACGGTGAAGGGACCATGCTCGGCTGCGGCCGCGAAACCGTAGGTTGGCGCCCGGTATCTGGCTACCAGGCCGCCGCCTGTCGATACGAACAGTTTGCCGGCGCTGATGCCGGCGAAGCCCTGCAGCGTGACGTGCACGCCGCCCAGCTCGCGCTGGAAGCTGGCGTCGACGCCGTCCACGTTCTCGATCGGCTCCTGGCCGTACATTTCGATCGGCGGCCGTATCATGGTGTTGGCGTAGCCGACGTTCTGGTAATCGGAGATCGTAAACGAGGGCAGCGCCATGCGGCCAACCCGCGCGCTCAGTTCATCGTTGAGCTTGATCTTGATGAAGGCCCAGGTGAGATCCGTGGTGAACTGCGGGCTGGTGTTCTTGCGGGTCAGCACCTGGGCAGTGGCCGAGAGGTTGTCGCTGAACTTGTAGGTGGCCTGCAGGCCGAGATTGCTGTCCAGGCCGATGCGCGGCGAGTCCTTGACACCGACGGCCTGGTTATAGCGGGCGAACTGCACGTCGTCGGCATCCGATTGGGCCGCGCCCAGTGTGCCGAAGCCGCCGATGCTGAGGTTGCCGGAATCGAGCGCGCCGGCGCGCCCCTGCAAGGAAGTCGCGGCCAGTATCAAGGCCACAATCAGTTTTAATTTCATCGAAGTTCCTGTTGCTGTTGTAAAAAGCAGAGTGGTCAAAACACTACAGGAACCACCTTATCTAGTTTCCTTAAAGCATGAAAGAAAAAAATAAATAAACTTAATCATATGTATGATTAATGTTGTTTTTTCGTATGCCGATCTGAATGACGAGCGTTTTTCTAGCCATCCGGCGCGTCGGTCGGCACGGGCGCTGCCGCGGAATTGCCGGTAAGTGATCAGTGAACTTCATCCGAACAGGATCAGGGTATCCCGCCGTCCACCCGCACCAGGCTGCCGGTGACGAAGCTCGACATCGGGCTGGCCAGGAACAGCGCGGCCGAGACGATCTCTTCCGGCTGTCCCGGCCGCCCGAGCGCGTTGGCGAAGCGCTCGCGCGCGGCCGCCGGCCACGACTTCGAGATATCGGTGAGGAAGGGGCCGGCCGACAGCGTATTGACCCGCACCTTCGGTCCATACTCCTTGGCGAACGATTCCGTCATCGCATTCAGTGCCGCCTTCGAACCGCAATACGGCGCCACCGCCGCCAGCGGCCGCAGCGCGCCGGTGCTGCTGACGTTGATGATGGCGCCGCCGTCGCCGGCCACCATGCGCGCCGCCACCAGCGCGCCGAGCCGGAACGGTCCCTTGAAATTGACCGCCATGACCTTGTCGAACAGTTCTTCGCTGGTTTCGTGCGAGGACGGCGCCAGCGGCGACATGCCGGCGTTGTTGACCAGGATGTCGACGCGGCCGAATTCGGCATAGGCGGCGTCCACCAGCGCGTCGATCTCGTCCCATCTCCCCAGGTGGCAGGCCACCGCCAGTGCGCGCCGTCCCATCGCCCGCACCTCGGCGGCGACCGCCTCGCAGCCATCGAGCTTGCGGCTGGCGATGATGACGTCGGCGCCGTGCGCCGCATACGCCTTGACGATTTCGTAACCGAGGCCGCGGCTGCCACCCGTCACCAGCGCGACCTTGCCGTTCAAGTCCAGGTAATTGTTCATGCCGGCACCACCAGGTATTGTTTGAATTTTTCCAGCGCGGCGGCGCGCCGGGTCGGAATGTGCTCGCTCGGGAACATGGAGGTCACCGGTTGATAACGGCGCAGCAGCTGGCGCGCGATGGTGACGCGGTGCACTTCGGTCGGGCCATCGACCAGTCCCATGCAGGCGGCATAGGTCCACATGCGCCCCAGTGGCATTTCGTCGGACACGCCGAGCGAGCCGTGCATCTGCATCGCGCGCTGCACGATGTCGTGGTAGATTTTTGCGGCCTGCACCTTGATGGCGGCAATCGAAATCATGTTCGCCTTGTAGTCGTGCCCCTGTTCGATCAGCCACGCCGTATGCAGCACCAGCAGGCGGAATTGTTGCAGCTCCAGGTAGGAGTCGGCGATATAACCCTGCACGAACTGCTTGTCGGCCAGCAGGCTGCCCTTGGTGCTGCGGCTCAGTGCGCGTTCGCACATCATGTCGAGCGCTTTCTGGCACTGGCCGACGGTGCGCATCGCGTGGTGGATGCGCCCGCCGCCCAGGCGCGCCTGCGCCACGGCAAAACCCTGGCCTTCGCCGCCCAGCAGAGACGTCGCCGGCACGCGCACATCGGTGTAGCGCACGTAGCCGTGCGCGCCATTGTCGGGCGCTTCGCCGAACACGCCGGGATTGCGCAGGATCTCGATGCCAGGCGTGTCGGCCGGCACCAGGAACATCGATGCGCCTTTCGCCACCGGCACGCTGGAATCGGTGATGCATATGACGATCAGGAAGGCGGCATGGCGCGCGTTCGACGAAAACCATTTTTCGCCGTTGATGACCCAGTCGTCGCCGTCGCGCACGGCGGTGGTTTCGAACACGGCCGGATCGGCGCCGCCCTGCGGTTCCGTCATCGAATAGCAGGAGACGATGTCTCCCTCCAGCAGCGGCGCGAGATAGGCGGCCTTTTGCTCGGGCGTGCCGAACATGGCGAGGATTTCGGCGTTGCCGGTATCTGGCGCGGCGGTGCCGAACACGGTGGGCGCCCAGCTGGAGCGGCCCAGGATCTCGTTCATCAGCGCCAGCTTGATCTGACCGTAACCCTGGCCGCCCAGTTCATGGCCGAGGTGGCAGGCCCACAGGCCTTGCCGTTTGACTTCCTCCTGGAGCGGCTTGATGATGGCGCGCGCCTGGCGGTTGCCGGTGTCGTACGGATCGCTCATGTCCGGGAACAGCAGGTCGATCGGTTCGATCTCCTCGCGCACGAAACGCTGCATCCAGTCCAGCTTGGGCTGGAAGTCCGGGTCGTTGGAAAAGTCCCACATGGTCGTCTCTCTTTATTTAATAGGTTTGGCTGAAGCGGATGCCGCGCGCGATCATCATCGGCACGTCGTGTTCCATTTTTGCGTGCAGGGCCAAGGTCGACTTGCCCTTCACGTAGCGCGAATAGGCGCCTTCCATGATGATGCCGAGCTTGAACATCGCCAGCGCCATGTAGTAACCGAGATGTTGCAGCGACAGGCCGGTGGCGGCCGCGTAGCGTTCGGCCAGTTCGCGTCGTGTCGGGAAACCGTTCCAGTCGATATAGGAAGCGAAGCTGGCTTCTTCTCCAGCTTCCTGCCAGCCGGCCAGCATCCAGCCCAGGTCCAGCAGCGGGTCGCCGATGGTGGCCGATTCCCAGTCGACGATGGCCGACAGGCGTACCGGCAGCGCGGGTTCGTACATGACGTTGATGAACTGATAATCACCGTGCACCAGCGCGGCGCGCTGCATTTGCGGCGTGTTGGCGCGCAGCCACTGCGCCAGTTCGTCCAGGCCGGGAATGTCGCGCACCCGGTAGCGTTCCAGCTGGGCGAGCCAGCGTTCGACTTGCCGCTCCAGGAATCCTTCCGGCTTGCCGAAGCCTTCCAGGCCGGCGGCTTTCCAGTCGGCGTTGGAGACGGCGGCCAGCGCGTCGACCAGTTCATGCGCCATGGCGCGGCGCGCGGCCGGATCGTCGAATCCTGGTGGCAGCGGGTCTTTCGCGGCGAAACCCGCGTGCCAGTCCAGCAGTTCGAACGGCGCGCCGATCACTTCGGCATCCTCGCAGGCCAGCACCAGCCGCGTATGCGGAATATCGGTCTGCGCCAGCGCCTGCAACAGTTTTATTTCGCGCAGCAGGTTGTTGGACGTCGGATCGTTGCTGATCAGCGGCGGGCGGCGCAGCGCATACGACTTGCCGTCAAGTTCCACCTTGTAGATCAGGTTGCTGGCGCCGCCTTGCACGGCGCTGACGCTGAATTCCTGCGCCTTGCCGAGGCGCTGCTCCAGCCAGGCGCGCAGGCGTTCGCGGTCGGGAAAATACGATGGGGTGTCGCTCATGTCATCTCCGGTGGTATTATCGAACAGGTGTTCCATTAATTATATTGTGGAACAGGTGTTCGAATAAATCAACAAGGATTTTGCATTGAAAGAAGAAATCAGCGAGGCGCCGGCGAAGGCGCGCCGCGGCAGGCCGCCGCTTCCGGCCGACAACGAGACGCGTGAACGCATCCTGGCCGCAGCGCAGCGCCTGTTCGGCGAGCGCAGTTTCACGCAGGTCAACCTGCGCGAGATCACGGACGCGGCCAACGTCAGCCTGGCGGCGGTGAACTACCATTTCGGCTCGAAGGACGGCCTGGTGCAGGCGCTGTTTACGCGCGCCGCACCGGGGCTGATCGCCGAGCGGGCGGCGTTGCTGGCAGCGGCGCTGGCGATAAAGGGGAGTCGCGAACAGAAACTGGCCGCCGTGGTGCGGGCGCTGGTCGGGCCGGTGATACGCTGGAGCGCGCTGCCGGAAACGCAGCAATATTACGTGCCGTTCCTGGCGCGGGTGCGGCTCGATGGGCCGGAGCCGGTGCGGCGCATGCTGGAAAATGAATCGAGTCACCTGCAACCTTTCGTGCAGGCGTTGTGCGCCTTGCTGCCGGAGCTGCCGGCGATCGAGGTGCAATGGCGGCTGCATTTCATCCTCGGCATCGAGCATGCGTTGCACAATGAGGCGCGGCGCTTGCAGGCCGTGTCGCAGGGAGCCTGCGATTTTTCCGATCCCGAAGCGGTGATCACGCGTGTGGTCGATTTTGTGATGCCGGGCTTGCTGACCGTGGTTTCCGCTGAAGCGGGTGTCCGCTAGCCTATAATTTCGGTTCACACCCTGGTGCCGCCAGATTGATAGTCTGAACGGCGCAGCGACAGTGTCACACAGCGATCCCCGGAGGCCGCTTCACTTCATATATGCGACAGTTCAATGAATAATTTGATACAAGAAATGCTGTATTGCGAATTTTTTCTTAAATGTGAAACTCATGACTGCCGCGAGTTTTTCGAATTTGACGAGGTGGCTGTTGAACCGATGGAGGAATGGTCCGTCAGGGCCGCCGCAATGGCGGAGAATCTGGGATGGGCGATCGGTCATACCGGCCTTGTGAAATGCCCAAAATGTACAGCGGCTGCCCTTAAAAATAAATAGAATCGCGGACCGGAATCACCTCAGCGGTTCGCCCTGCGCGATCAGGCCGCGCAGGAACAGTGTCAGCAAGGTCGATGCCGTATGCGCATTGTTGCGGCTGGCGCTGACGCCGTAGTCCAGCGACAGCCCGGTGGTATAGCTGCGCAGCGCCGTGGCCAGGTCAATCATCGGGGCAGGCGCCACGCGACCCGCCTTGTCGAACATCATGCCCAGCGCCTGCGCCACGCTGTCCATCAGCGCCTCCTGGTAGACGCGGTACTTGTCGGCGAATTCCGGGTTGCGCTTGGCCTGCAGCAGCACTTCCACCGCGAACATGCCCCATTCGGCCTTGCCGACATAGCGCTCGAAGCGCGCGCCCATGTCGGCGTAGATCGCTTCCATGTCATGCGCGCTGCTGATCACGTTGCGCCATTCGGCGATCTCGCCGGCGTTGTATTCGTTGAGCAGGTCCAGCAGCAGGTCCTGTTTGGTCTTGTAGTTGGCGTAGAAGGCGCCGCGCGAATAGCCGGCCGCTTCGCAGATGCGGTCGACCGACGCGCCGCCAAAACCCAGGCGGGCGAACTCGGTCAGCGCGGCGGCTTTCAGTTTTTCGATGGTGATGCTGCGGCTTTCGTCGCGCGAGAGGCGGGCCATGCTGTGCTTTCAAAAGGCAATGCGGGATTATAAATACGCCGGCATCTTCGGGTACAGCACTAATTCGATGGCGTGGCCGAGGCGCATGCAGTGCTGCGCCTCGGCCAACGCGTTTACACGCGGATCTGCTGGCCGTCGTCCACCGCGACGATCTGGCCGCGTACATAGGCCGCGTCGTCCGACAGCAGGAACATGCCGACGCGCGCGATCAGGTCCGGCGTGGCGACGCGGTCGGTCGGCCGGCCGCCGGCCTTGCCCCATGCGGCCATCCCCTCGACCGACATCAAAGGCTGCATGCCCTCAGTGGCGACGGTGCCCGGTGCGATGGCGTTCACGCGGATATTGTCCTTGGCCAGTTCGCGCGACAGGTTGACGGTCAACCCGTTGACGCCCAGCTTCGACAGCGAATACACGCCGGTGGCCTGGTAGGCGCCGATCGACGAGACGTTGACGATGGCGCCGCCGCCGCGCTTGCGCATCGCCGGCACGGCCGCCCGCGCCATCCACAACTGGCCGTTTTGCATCACACCCATGATCTGGTTGTACTTTTCGACCGGGATGTCGATCAGCGACGGATACGCCGCCGCCGACAGCAATCCCGCGTTGTTGACCAGGAAATCGACGCCGCCGAATTTTTCCTCGGCCGCTTTCACGCATGCCATGCAGGCGTCCAGCGACGACACGTCGGTGTGGGCGAACAGCAGGCGGCCCGGCGCGTCGAGCGCGGCGATGGTCGCCAGCGCCACCGCTTCATTGACGTCGGCGATCACGACATTGGCACCGTTCTGCAGCAGCAGGCGCACGTATTCGCGGCCCATGCCTTGCGCGCCGCCGGTGACGATGGCGGTCTTGTTCTTGAAGTCGTACATGTTTATCTCCTTGTTGGTCTTGCTTGGTCAGGCGGAATCGCCACGTGCTTGTTACATCTGTTGCGCCAGCATCTGCCGGAATCCGGACAGATACTGGTCGAGATCGGCCTGTGCGGACGGGCACCTGGTGGCACCTCGCCCGCCATGGATCGCATCATCGCCGTCACGGGACCGTAACTGTCTTAAAGCTGCGATTGCGGCAGGCGCAGGACGATGCCCTCGATCTGTTCGCTGACAACGATCTGGCAGCTCAGCCGGCTGGTTTGCTGCACGCCGAGCGTAAATTCGAGCATCGCTTTTTCGTCGTCCGCTGCTGCGGCGATCCTGTCCGCCCATTCACCGTCGACGTAGCAGTGGCAGGTGCCGCAGGTGCAATCTCCGCCGCATTGGCCGAGAATGCTGGGAATCAGGTTGTCGACGGCTGCCTGCATGACGGTCTGTCCGGTGGTCGCGGCGACGGCGTGCTCGGTGCCGTCGTGCTCGATGAATGTAATGATTGGCATGGCGCCTCCGGTTAAGCTGCCGCCGTGGCGGCATCAAGGTAATGTTTAAGGGAATATCCGGTGTCGGCCAGTTGCGCCGGGTCGCACGCCGCGCGCATGCCGACCAGTTTGCGGGCCAGCATGAACTCGGCCGGATGGTTGACCACGTCGGCGGCGATCAGCGTGCCGTGCTTCAGGTAGAACGCCGCGAACGAATGAGGACCGGCGTGGCGCCGCCACACCACCTGGTCGTAGCCTTGCGACAGGCCGGCGATCTGCAGCCGCAGGTCGTACTGGTTGGACCAGAACCAGGGGACCGGGTCGTACGGCTTCAACGCGCCGCAGATCGTCGCGGCCGCCGTGCGCGCCAGTTCGAGCGCATGCGGCACCGATTCCAGGCGCACCCTGCGACCCAGGAAGGCCGACGGATAACTGGCGCAATCGCCCGCGGCCAGGATGTCCGGGTCGGAAGTGCGCCCGTATTCGTCGACGGCGATGCCGTTGTCGATGCGCAGGCCCGCCGCCTCGGCCAGTTCGCTGTTGGGCAACTGGCCTATGCCGGCGATGACGATGTCGGCCACCACCACGCTGCCATCCTTGCAGACGATGCCGCAGATGGCGCCGGCGCTGTAAGTCAGCCCTTCGACCTGCACATCGGTCTTAATTGTCACGCCGTGGCCGCGATGGACCTGCTCAAAAAAGGCCGATACTTCGGGCGCAGTGACGCGGGCAAGTAACCGGTCGGCCGCTTCCAATACGGTCACCTGCAATTGGCAGCGGGCGGCGACGGCTGCCGCTTCCAGTCCGATGTAGCCGCCGCCGATGATGACCAGGCGCTGGCCGGGTTGAAATTGCGCCTTCAGGCGCACGATGTCGTCGATGGTGCGGATGTAGTGCAGGTTGGGGGGCGTCAGTGGTCCGACCAGCTCCAGCTTGCGGGGACGTCCGCCGGTGGCCAGTATCAGCTTGTGATAGCCGATTCGGCTGCCGTCCGATAGCGCGACCTGTTTGTCCGCGCGATCGATGGAGGTCACGCGCAATCCTGTACGCAAGTCGATTTGCGCCTTGGCGTAGGCGGCCCGCGGCCGCACCGGCAGCGACTCGAGCAGGGCCTCGCCGGCCAAAAATGACTTGGACAGCGGCGGCCTGTGGTAAGGAGAATAGGCTTCGTCGCCGACGATGACGACAGGACCCCGATAGCCGTGCTGTCGCAGGCTGACGGCCGACTCGCTGGCCGCCGCGCCGGCGCCGGCGATGATGACCGGCAATGGATTTTCGATCATGGTGTGTATCCCGTTGAATGGGCCGATGTTGCTTGCGCTTTGCGGCTGCCCAGCAGTAGCGCCGTGGCATCTCCTCTCGCCAGCAGGCTCAGGATGAACAGGTAAATCATGCTGAAGACACCTCCGCCCAGCACGCATGCCGCGCCCAGCAAGACAGCGGCGGGCCTGAACCTGCCGCGCCACGCCACCCATACCGCGAACACCAGCAGGTGCGCCAGGAAGTCGGTATTGAATTGAGCGCGCCAGGACAGCGCCTTGATATCGGCCATGAAAATCTCGCCGGCCGCCGTGCCCTGCGCCTGCAGCGCATACGCGGTCACCGCCAACACCGCAATCCAGGCGGCCAGCAACATTAATCTGAAAGCATGCACACGGTTCTCCTTGGCGAAACGGACCTCGGGTCCATTCCGCCCGCTGTTTATATTTCCATCATCATGAAGTCGGACTTGCCGGCGCCGCAGCCCGGGCAGATCCAGCTTTCATCGATGTCCGCCCAGCGCGTGCCGGGCGCGATGCCTTCCTCCGGCCAGCCCAGTGCTTCGTCGTAGATGACGGCGCAGAAGAAGCATTGCCATTTTTTGAGTGCATCGGTCATGGTCACACCTTCCATACCAGCGGCAGCGAGCGAAGGCCCGCCACGGAACCGGACGAGACTTGCAACTGCACGCCCGGTTTCACGTCGAAGTCGGGAATCTGCTTGAGCCACTCTTCCAGGAACACTTTCAATTCCACGCGCGCCAGCATCGAACCCATGCAGCGGTGCGGGCCGTCGCCAAAGGTCGCGTGGATCTTGTTCTTGCGGTCGAAATCCACTTTTTCTGGATCGTCGAACTGGCGGTCGTCCAGGCCGAACACGGCCGTCGGCACCAGCACCATGTCGCCGGCGCGCAACTGCACGCCGTCTAGCACGCAGTCGCGCGCGACTTCACGGCCAAGGTTCGCGATCGGGAAGCGGCGGAGCAATTCCTCCACCGCGGTGGACGCCTTGGCGGGGTTCGCGATCAGCTCCTTGCGGTAATCCGAATTCAGCGCCAGGAAGCGGGCAAAAAAGCCCATCATCGTCGCCACCGTGTCGAGACCGGCGATCAGCAGCAAGGTCATCATGCCCAGCAGCGTGTAGTCGGACATCAATTCGCCGTTGACCCTCGCTTGTGTCAGTTCGCTGATTAGATCGTCGCCCGGGTTGGCGCGCCGTTCGGCGATCTTTTGCATCGCGTAGGCGGCAAGACGCTGCTGGCCCGCCTGGTGCTCTTCCACCGTGTGGCCGCGCACTAGCTGGTCGGCGATGCGCAACAGTTCCGGACGGTCCGATTCCGGCAGGTTCACCATCGTCATGAAGATGCGGATCGGCAGGTGGGCGGCGAAGTCGCCGATGAATTCGCACTCGCCACGGCCCTTGAAACCCTTGATCAGGTCGATCGCCAGCCTGCGCGCGTCTTCACCGAGCACGCTGACGGCCTGTGGCGAAAAGGCTTTCATCAGCAGGTTGCGGTACAGCGTGTGGTCGGGCGGATCGATCTGCAGCGGCGCGAACGGCGGATTCGGATTCAACTCACGGATGATGACCAGCTTGCTGGACGAAAAATCCTCGTGCCGCGTCAGCACTTCGCGCGTGGTGGCCGCGCGCGTCGTGACCCAGTGGCCGCCGTAGCGCGGCGACCAGAACACGTCCGGCACGCCGGGCGCCTGCAGCGTGTCGCGCAGGTAGAGCTGGTACTCGGCGTCCGGGACGTTGATGTTGTAGATATCGAAATCGATCACGCGCCCGGGCGGCACGTGCTCCGGGCGTTCGGTCAGCGGAATGTCGTTGAACATGTCGGTCTCCTTATTTCGACAGGGCGATGGTCTTGGTGCGCAGGAATTCGTCGAGCCCCGGGCGGCCGCCTTCCTTGCCGTAACCGGACAGGCCTACGCCGCCGAAGGGCGCGTTGGCCGGGATGTTGCGCGAACCGTTCAGGTGCACGTAGCCGGTCTTCAATGCTGCCGCCACCCGGTGCGCGCGTTTCAGATCGTTGGTCTGGATATAGCCACCCAGGCCATAGTCGGTGGAGTTGGCGATCGCGATCGCTTCGGCTTCATCCTTGAATTTCTGGATGATCAATACCGGTCCGAACACTTCTGTCTTGCCGATCTCGCTGGCCGGATCGACATCGGCGAACACGGTCGGCGCGATATAGCAGCCGGGCCGGTCCAGGCGCGTGCCGCCCAGCACCAGGCGGCCGGCGCCGGATTGCTGCGCGCGTTCGATCATGCCCAGGATGCGCTCGCAGGCCGCCTCGTTGATGACCGGGCCGATCACCGAACCCGGCTCGAACGGGTCGCCGACCGGCAGGTGGCTGGCTGCCTGCACCACTTTTTCGATCATTTTGTCGTAAATCGTGTCCTGCACCAGCAAGCGGGTCGGCAGTTCGCAACCCTGGCCGCTAAGCAGGCCCACGCTCCAGAAGGCGGAGAACTGCGCCACCGCGTCGACGTCGATATCGTCGAACACGATGTTGGCGGACTTGCCGCCCAGTTCCAGCACGGCCGGTTTCAGCAGGTCGGCGCACTGGTGCAGGATCTTGCGCGCGGTGATCGGGCCACCGGTGAACGTGATCTTTTCGACGTCCGGGTGGCCGATCAGCGCCTGCGCCGCTTCACCGGCGCCGTGCACGATGTTGACCACGCCGGGCGGAATGCCGGCCTGCGCCACCAACTCTCCGAACAGCGTGACGGCGAACGGGGTCTGCTCGGACGGCTTGATGACGACGGTGTTGCCGGCCGCGAGCGCCGGTGCGACCTTCATGCCGAGAGAAATCAACGGGCCGTTCCAGGTGACGATGACGCCGATCACGCCGTACGGTTCCGGCACCGTGTAGATCAGTTCATCGGATGGATACGACGACACCACTTGACCGTCGATCTTGTCGGCCCAGCCGGCGTAATAACGGGTCCATTCCTCGGCCAGGCGCGGGCCGCCGGCGCCCACCGTCACCGGCACGCCGCCGTCGATGGCGCCGCGGCGTGCGAATTCAGCGGCGTTATCGCGGATCAGGTCGGCCAGGCGGTTCAGCAGGTCGCGGCGCTGCGTGGGGGGCGTTTCGCGCCAGGTGACGAAGGCACGCTTGGCGGCCGCGACGGCCGCATCCATTTCCTGCTTGCCGGCCATCGGGATCTGCGCCTGCACGGCGCCGGTGGCTGGATCGATATGGGCAAAGCTGCCGGCGCTGCCGGTAAGGATTTCCTCGCCGCCAATGAACATTTTTGCGGTCGGGACCGAGCGGTCGATTGCGGTAGTCATGTGTCGTCTCCTGGTTGGTGATGAGCACATTAAATACGATATTGAATTCAAATACAAGTATGTATGTGAAAAATAAAATGAGTGGCAATGCGAAAAATCAACGGCAGAATCCGGGGTCAGACCCATGGGTCTGACCCCAGCATTTGACGTTGATTTTGGTATGGGGAACGCCGACAGGCAGCGCCGAAACGGCGCCGCCAGAGAGGGATCGAGCAGGAAAACCCCGGCGTCGCCGGGGTGGATGTCTTAAGCCGGGACGGCCTGTTTTAAACGGAACAGCTTGGCCGCATTGCCGCCCAGGATCGCGTCCTTGTCGGCTTCGGAAATGTCGATGCCATCGAACAGTTTGGATAGCACGTCGCGCGAATTCGGGAACGTGCCTTCCATGTGCGGATAGTCGGATGCCCACAGCAATGCCTGGGTGCCGGTGACGTGGCGCGCCATGATGCCGGCGCGGTCGAACTGGAACGAGCACGCGATCTGGTCGCGGATGATCTGGCTCGGCGCGCGTCCCAGTTTCGGACGCACATAAAAGTCGTGCGCGCGCGCCACTTCGTCCATGCGCTCGCCCAGCGCGCCCAGCCACGACGCGCCCGATTCGATCGCAACGACTTTCGCGCCCGGATTGCGGTCGAGTACACCGCCGGCGATCAGCAGGCTGAAGGTGTCCATCGCATCGTTGATCTGGCGCGTGTAATTGAAAATGGCCGCGCCGGGGCCGCGCTCGACGACGACGTCTGCCAGGCCGGTGCCGGTGTGATAGATCAGCGGGATTTGCGCGGCGGCGGCGAAGGCGAAGATCGGGTCCCATTCCTCGCTGTTATAGCGCGGCACGCCGGCCGGCGTGACCACCGGCAGCATCACAGCCGTGTAGCCCAGGGCGGCGACGCGCTTGAATTCGTTCAGCGTCTCGGACAGTTTTTTCACTGGCAGCACGGCGGTCGGCACGAAATACTCGCGGTGATCCTTGACGTGATTGATGCACCAGTCGTTGTAGATCTGCGCGGTGGCCAGTTCGATTTCCCAGTCGGGGATGTTGTACAGCATCAGCGCCAGGTTCGGGAACAGCACTTCGGCATCGATGCCATCGAGCTCCATATCCTTGCGGCGCAGCGCCAGGTCGTTCGAGCCGTGGCGCGGCGAGCCGGCAAAACCGTCGCCCAGTTGCAGTTTCAAGAGGACGGTGTCGCCCATCTTGACCATGAAGGTCTTTTCCTGCTTTTCGGTGCGCAGCGCCAGGTGGTGCATGGACGAAGGCAGTTTTTCGAGGTAGATCTTGGCCGGTTCGCTGATGTGGGAATCGGCGCTGAATATGAAGCGTGACATGTCGGTCTCCTGTTGCAGATAGTGTAGTCCCCGGACGCGAGGCTGCTGGAAACTATTCTCACATACGTATTAATGAATGTAAAGATATATATGATTAATCAATCTGGATCGATCATTGTCCAGCCGCCACCGGCCCTGGCGCGCACCCAGCCGCTGGCGGCGCGCGTGCCGCCGTCGATGCCAAGGATGGCGCCGGTGATGTAGCGCGCCGCCGGCGAGGCCAGGTAGACGGCCGCGCCGGCGCAATCGTCGACGTTGCCGTCGCGGCCGAGCGGAATATAGCGGCGGCGCGCGGCCACCAGTTTGGGAGACTGGCCGCCCATGCGGTGCATGCCCTCGGTTTCGACATGGTCCGGCGCCAGCGCGTTGACGCGGATGCCGTGTTCCGCCAGTTCCAGCGCCAGCGTCTGCGTCATGCTCAGCATGGCGGCCTTGCAGGCGCCGTAGACGGCGAAGTTGGGCGCGGCGCGCAAGCCCTCGATGCTGGCGATGTTCAGCACCGAGCCGCCGCGGCCGCCGGCTATCATCGCGCGCACCGCCGCGTCGGTGGCCGTAAACAGGTTCACCAGGTTGATCTGCAGGTGACGTTCGCGCGAGCGGTCGGACAGGTCGAGAAAGGGGGAGGGACGCACGCCGGCGGCGTTGTTGACGAGGATGTCGAGCCGGCCGAAGCGTTCCAGCGTTTGTGCCACGGCGGCCTTGATCTGTAGCGGTTCGCTGACGTCGCAGGCGATCGCCAGCGCCTGGCGGCCGGTGTCGGCGGCGATTCTTTGCGCCGTCAGTTGCGCCTGCGCCAGGTCGATGTCGGCCAGCACCACGTCGGCGCCGAAAGCGGCATAGCCGGCCGCGATGCCAGCGCCGATGCCCAGCGCGCCGCCGGTGATAAAGGCGACCTGGCCGGTCAGCAGGAAGTCGGATGGAGAAATCATATAGGCTTGGTTGTTGAGTCAACGACAATCGTGCGAAAACCAGCGGCAAATGCCGGGGTCAGACCCATGGGTCTGACCCCAGTGTTTGCCGCTGGTTTTGGCCAGTTAATCTAGGCCGCCGCCTGCGCCACCAGCTCGCGCGGCGGCACAAACGGCGCTCCGCTCAGGCTGCGGCGCAGGTATTCTCCGCCGTCGATGACGAACACCGCGCCGGACGTGTAGGCGCTGTAGCGCGAGCACAGGAAGGTCGCGGTCCAGCCGAATTCCTGCGGCTGGCCCAGTCGCATCGCCGGTAATGTATGCGCGCGGTCGCGGCCCTGCGCCTTGGCCAGGATCTCGGCCGCGCCGGCGTCGCCGGCGAACGGACCGGGAGCGATGGCGTTGACGCGGATATTGTCCGGTCCCCATTCGACGGCCAGCGTCTTGCTCAAATTGAGCACGGCGGCCGACGCGGTGGCCGCATGCGCCAGTGCCGGGCCGCTGTTCCACGCCATGGTGTCGACCAGGTTCAATACCGCGCCGCCAGCCTTGGCGGCGATGCGGCGCCGCGCGAATTCGGTGCTGCAGATAAATGTGCCGTCGATGACCTGGCCGGTGACGCGCTTCCATTCGGCCAGGCCGAGGCGCTCGGCGGCGGCCATTGGCGCGGCGCCGTGGTGATTGAGCAGGATGCTGACCGGGCCGAGTTCGGCTTCGACAGCGTCGAACAGGCCGGCGACGGCGCCGGCATCGGTCACGTCGCAGGGCAGGCACAATACGCGCGGCGCCAGTTGCAGCAGCTCGGAGACGTCCGGGCGGACGCTGCCGGGCTGGTAGCTCAAGGCCACGCGGGCGCCGGCGCGCGCGAATTCCAGCGCCGCGGCCAGCGCCAGCAAGCCGGCCGCCTCGGTGACGAGCACCACGTCGGAATTAAACGTGTCGGCCGCCAGCATGCGGGTGCCGGCGGGTAAGGAAGAAGGCAGTGGCATGGGATTCCTTTACCAGAGTTCCGCGCGTTCGCGCGGTGCGACATAGTCCGGCATCAGCGGACCGCGGCGCAGCCATTCGGCGCCGTCGACGGTGTAATTGAGGCCGGTGACGAAATTGGCATAGGGAGAACAAAGGAAGGCGGCGGCCCAGCCCAGTTCCTGCATTTCTCCGCAGCGCCCGCCGGGCGTGACGCTGCCTAATACATTGTCGTCGTCGCGGATTTTTTCGTGCGGATAAAAGCCGGCCACGATGGTGTTGACGCGGATGCCGTCCGGCGCCCATTCGGCCGCCAGCGTCTGCGTCAGGTTCAATGTGGCCGCCTTGGCGGCGCAGGCGTGCGCGTCGCCGGGAAAACCGGTCCACGCATAGGTCGCGCCATTGTTGACGATGGCGCCGGGCTGCCCCAGCGCCACGCGGCGCTTGTGGAATTCCTGGCTGCAGAAGAAGGTGCCGTCCAAAACGATCTGCAAAATGGAGCGCCAGGCGTTGACCGACATGCCCTCGGCCAGCGCCGGGAAATTGGCGCCCGCGTTATTGAGCAGCATCGAGACCGGCCCCAGTTCGGTCTCGACCTGGTCGAAGGCGGCGGCCACCTGCGCGCGGTCGCGCACGTCGGCCGAGACGGCGATCGCGTTGGCGCCGGCCGCGCGCAACACTTCCAGGCCGTTGCCCAGGTTGTCCAGGTTGCGGCTCATGATGGCGACCGAGGCGCCGCAGCGCGCTAGCCCCAGCGCCATGGCCTGGCCAATGCCGCTGGCGCCGCCGGTCACCAGCGCGACCTGCCCCTTGAAGGTGTCGGCCGGCAGCATCGGGTGCTGCGCGGCGGGAGAGGATGGAAAACCCATCAGCGCACCTCGAAGCTGCGCGACTGCTTGGCCAGTTCCGCCACGTCCGGCTGGTCCAGGCTTTGGCCGATCTGGCAGTATTTGAGCGCGTTCGAAATCGCCGTCGTGCGCGGCAAATCCAGCGATTCCCAGATCGCGCGCACCGAACCCTGGATCACGGCGCTCGGTTTTGCCGCGATTTTCGCCGCAAGGTCGTGCGCGCGCTGCCACAGCGCGTCCGGCTGCGTCACTTCGCTGACGATGCCGATGCGCAGCGCCGTGGCTGCGCTGACGCGTTCGTCGTTGCCGAGCAGGGCGATGCGCAGCGCTTCCTGCAGCGGGATGCGGCGCGACAGGCCGATCGGCTCCACCGCGCACACCATGCCGTAGGAAACGTGCGGGTCGAAAAATTGCGCATCGTCGGAGCAGATCACGATGTCGCTCTCGTTGATCCAGTAAAAGGCGCCGGCGCAGCACAGGCCGTGCACGGCGGTGATCACCGGCTTCCACAGGCGGTTCGACTTCGGCCCCAGGCTTTCGCCGGGATCGGTCTGGTCCCAGACATTATCGGAACCCATGATGATGGCCGGCGTGTTCAGTTTCACGTCGGCGCCGGTCGAAAAAGCCTTGCCGGGCGCGGCGCGCAGCACCACGGCATGCACGTTCTCGTCCTGCTTGATGCGGTTCCACACGTGTTCGAACTCGCGGCGCATCTCCACCGTGAACGAATTGAATGCCTTGGGCCTGTTGATGGTGACGGTGGCGACGCGGTCGGCGCTTACTTCGTACAGTATCGTGTTGTATTCCATGTTGTCGTTGTCCATGCGTGTCTCCTTAGCGGCCGGTCCATTTGGGGGCGCGTTTTTCCAGAAAAGCGCGCGGTCCTTCCTTGGCATCGTCGGTGCGGATGATGCGCTGGCCCCAGGCGTCGTTGTACTTCCACAAGCCTTCCTCGTTCAGTTCCGACGCGGCGCGCACCATCTCGAGCGACGCTTTGACGGAGATCGGTGCGTTCTGCACGATCTCGCCGGCCATGCGCAACGCTTCGGTCAGCACGTCGGCATCGTCGACCACCCGGTTGACCAGGCCGAAACCGTGCGCGAAGTCGGCGCTGATCGGCTTGCCGATCGCCAGGATCTCGTTGGCCAGCGCGCGTGGCAGCGCCTGCGCGATGCGGAAGGCGCCGCCGGCCGCGGCCAGCACGCCGATTTTTGCCTCGGGCAGCGCGAACTGCGTGCTCTTGCCGGCCACCACCATGTCGCAGGCCAGCACCAGCTCGAAGCCGCCGCCGAAGGCCTTGCCGCGCACCGCCGCGATCCACGGCTTGGCGCGCTGCGCCTTGACGAAACCGGCGAAACCGCCGCCTTCGGTCGAAATGCCGGAGGCGCCGGGACGGCCCGCCGTCACCGCCTTCAGGTCGGCGCCGGCGCAGAACACCTCGCTGCCGCTGCCGGTCAGAATCGCCACGCGGATATCGTCGTCGGCGTCGATCTGTTCGCGCAGCCGGTGCAGCGCCTGCGCCACTTCCGGGTTGATGGCGTTGCGGGATTTCGGCCGGTTCAGCGTGACCACGGCGATATGTTCTCCCACTTTTTCGTACAGGACGACGTCCTCGATTACTTCAGTGACTTCGGTGTTCATGCCAGCTCCCAATAGGTCAATCCATCTTCATGTGTGCGCGCGGCGCCGGACAGGCCGATCGCCTCGCGCTCGGGCGATACCAGCGCTGCCAGCGTGCCAAAATCCGTCACGCGCGCCAGGTGGCGCTTGCCGCCGGGCGTACGGGCGATCAGCGTGGCCTGCTCGGGCGCGCCGTCGCGGCCATATTTGACCGTATACGTTTCGATGCGGGACGGACCGCTGTAGCCCGGTTCCACGGCGGGTACGCCGCGCACGGCGTCATCGAGTTCCGCCTGCAGGTCCAGGTTGCGCAGCGGGTTGATGGCGGGGGCGGCGCGGCTGGCCAGCACCAGCGCGTGGTGCTTGGTCACGTATTCGCCATTGCCGTACAACAGGCCGGTCCTGCCCTGGCCGGCGCGCAGCGCGCGCACCATGGCGCAGATCGCGTGGCCCATGTAATTGTTCACCGGCGCGCCGAAGAACACCAGTCCTCCCGTCACCGACAGCGGACGGTCGGCCGGGATGCCCAGCGTGCGGCGCGCCAGCTTCGGCACGGACGGGAAGCAGCTGTACAGCTCCAACAGGTCGAGTTCTTCCGCGCCGAGTCCATTGGTGTACAGCGTGCGGCGCAGCACCGCTTCCATCGCCGGCGCCTGCGTGTAGTTGACGCGGCCCAGGATGTCGCGCGGCTCGGCGCCGCCGGCGCCGCTCCAGACGAAGGCCAGCTTGCTGACGGGGATGCCCAGGCGGCGCGCTTGCGCCAGGCTCGTGACGACGACGGCCGAAGCCTGGTTCACCATCGGGTTCGCCACCATCCACTTGGTGTAGGGGTGGCTGACCATGCGGTTCGAAGGCGAGGGCGTGGCCACTTCGTCGGCGCTGTGCGCCTTCGGCAGCCAGGCGTGCGGATTGTTCGCCGCGGCCTGCGACATCAGTGCGCCGATCCGGCCCGATTCGGCCTGCGCCTGCGCATAACTTTGTTTCCAGTGCGCGCGCAGCGCATTGTCATAAAACGGATAGACGTCGGTGGGCGCGAACAGTTCGTATTTCAGCGCTTCGGGGTGGAAGAAGTCCGGGCGGCGCGCCTTGGCGTCGGCCGGAGGCTGCGGCGTCCACGGCGGCGACTGTTTCAGCTTGCCGGCCGCCATCAGCGACGCCGTCGCTTCCACGCCGCAGACCACGCCGGCCTGCAACTGACCGGCCGCGATGCGCACCGCCAGGTCGCCCAGCAGCTTGGTCGGCATATTGCCGCCGACCGGGCTCTGGATCGCGCCGGCGTTATGCAGGCCGGCCGCGTCGGCCGCGCTGCGCGCCAGGTCTTCGTAGCGCCAGCCCATCTGGTTGACCAGGTCCAGCGCGCCGACGATGTCCGCCAGCGCCGCAGTGTCGCGCGCACCGCTGTCTTCCAGCGCCAGCCGGATCGCTTCGGTGACGAGCGACAGCGGTTCGCGCCCGATCTGCTCGGGTTTTAACTGTTCGGTGACTTCTCCGATGCCGACGATGACGGGGATGCGCGCCGCTTCCTCGTCGGTGATGTGACGCGGGGCGGCCATCATGGCGCGCTCCAGATGCACAGGCCGTCAAGCGCCTCGACGCGGTCACCGTCGACCAGCAGTGGATTGATTTCCAGCGATACCAGGTCAGTGCCCAGCGCCAGCGCCGCGTCGCCGATGCGCGCCACCGCTTGCGCGACAGCGTCCAGGTCGGCCGGCTTGCCGCCCCGGAAACCTTGCAGCAGCTTGGCGCCGCGCAGGCTGCCCAGCATTTCCTTGACGTCGGCCGGCGTCAGCGGCAGCGGACGCACCGCCGTATCGGCCAGCACTTCGACCCAGACGCCGCCCAGGCCGACCGCCAGCACCGGCCCCCAGTGCGGATCGCGCGCGGTGCCGACGAACAGTTCGATACCGCCGGAGCGCATCGGAGAAACGATGATGCCGTCGATGTTCGCCTGCGGGCAGTGGCGCCGCGCCGAGCTGTCGATGTCGTTCCAGGCCGCCGCCACCGCCTCGTCGCCTTCGACGTTCAGCTTGACGCCGCCCACTTCCGTCTTGTGCTGGATATCGGCCGACAGCACCTTCAATGCCAGCTTGCCGCCGATGTCGCGCGCGAAAGTCACCGCTTCGGCGGCGCTGCGCGCCACTTTGGCCGGAATCACCGGCACGTTTTGCGTGGCCAGGAAATCGAGCACCTGGCGCTCCGATTGCGGTTTGACCAAAGGCGAAGCGATCGACGCTGCCTGTGCGCCGGCGGCCGCCGCCTTGGCCTGCGTTTCATCCCATCCGTTGACGCGCGCCGACCATTGCACCAGGCCGGCGATCGCGCGCACCGTCAATTGCGTGCCGAAGCCCAGGCCCGGCAGCTTCGCTTCCTTGACGATGTCCGCCATCACCTCGCTCACCGGCTGCGACGTCGGCAGCACCACGATGCCCGGTTTCGAACAGGACGCGATGCCGCGTCCCATCGCCATCACGGTCTCGCGCAATCCGACCAGTTCCTGCGCCGTGGCAGGCATGAAGTTGATGATGGCGATCATGCCGACCTTGGCATCGTTGGCGACCACGGGCAATACCTTTTCCCAGATCTCCGGCGCGCGGAACACGCCGCCGGTGATGTCGAGCGGATTCAGGTTCGACGCGAAATCCGGCAGCACTTCCAGCAGTTTCGCCTGGGTTTCAGCAGTGAACTGCTCCAGCACCACGCCGGCCGCCGCCGCCTGGTCGGCGAACATGCCGCAGGCGCCGCCGGAGACCGACACCACGCCCACACCGGGCTGGCGCAAGGGCGGCATGCGCGACATCAGGTCGGCCGTGGACACCAGTTCCTCGATCGAATCGACTCGGATCACGCCGTACTGGCGGCAGACGGCGTCGAAGATCTTGTCGTCGCCGACCAGCGAGCCGGTGTGCGCCTGCGCGATGGCCGCGCTGATCTCGCTCTTGCCCACTTTCTGGATCACGATCGGCTTGCGCGCTTCGAGCGCGCGCTGCGCGACTTCCCGGAACGCCTGCGGATCGCGGATCGATTCGGAGAATACGGCGATCACCCTGGTGGCCGGGTCGTCGACCAGGTAATCCATCAGGTCCGTCAAGCCCAGTTGCGCCTCGTTGCCGGTGGCCGCCACGAAGCTCAGTCCCACGCCCTGCTGGTGCGCGAACTTGCACACTTCGGCCACCACCGCGCCGCTTTGCGACAACAGCGCGACATTGCCGTCGATGACGGGCAGGCGGGTCGGAATCGAGGTCGCGATCAGGCGCTTGGAGATGTTGGCGAAGCCCAGCGAATTGGGTCCCATCAGCGTGATGCCGCGCTGTTCGGCCAGGTCGAGCAACTGCTGCTGCATCGCGATGCCGGCTTCGCCGATCTCGGCGAAGCCGGAAGTGAGGATCGATACGTTCTTGATGCCGGCGTCGGCGACGTCGGTCAATGCATCGAGCGTCACGTCCGCCGGCACCATCAGGTAGGCGAAATCGGCCTGCTCGGGAATGTCCTTGCACGACTTGAAGCCCGGGAAACCGTGCGCATCGACGCCATTGCGGTTCACCGCGAATACCTTGCCGGTATAGCCATACGCCTTGAAACGGGCGGCCACGCCCAGCGACCATGACGAGCGTTCGGACGCGCCCACCATCACGACGCTGCGCGGGCTAAAAAATGCTGTGAGGTCGCGCTTGCGCTTGACCGTGTTCTCTGTAGTCACCCTGGTCTCCTAAGTTGGGGCTGCTCAAAAATGTATCAACTCTCGCTAATTATATTAATCATTAATGTTAATATGCGCAAGCGTAGACTTCACGACAAAGGAAACGAAAGCCATGGAACAGCAGGAAAAACAGCATCAAACCGGGAATCGCGGCGGCCGTTTGCGGCGCCTGATCGACCTGAAAAACGTGGACTTCGGCCGCGCCGTCGGTTGGGTCGAAGACGATTTTCACCATTTCGGCGTGAGCGTCGAACATGACGGAAGCGTAGTCACGGCGGTGCGCGTCGACCCGGTGCGCTATCCGTGGGCGACTTGCGCGCAGGTCGCCACGCCGCTGCAGGAACTGGTCGGCAAGCCGCTGGTTGCGCGCGCGTCCGACATCGGCATGCTGGTCGACATGCGCAATCAGTGCACCCACGTGTTCGACCTGACGGGCCTGGTGCTGGCGCATATCCGGCGCGATGAAGAGCGGCGCCGCTACGAAGTGCTGGTCGACGACCTGGAAATCCTGCGCTGGGAAGGCGGCCGTCCCAAATTCGGCGGCACGCACGCCAGTCTTAAAAAAAATGGCGCTTGCGTGATGCGCTGGAAGATCGACAGCAACCGCATCAGCGCGCCGCCGCAATTCGCCGGCCAGGCGCTCGACACCGGATTCCGCGCCTGGACGGAGGCGATGGACCCGGAGCCTGCCGAATACGCGACCATCCTGCGGCGCGCGATCCTGGTCGCTGGCGGCCGCGCGGTCGACCACGACCTGGTGCCCAGCGCCGGCGCGCTGGGCATGCCCGCGCTGTGCCACAGTTTTCAGCCGGTGCGCCGCGAGCACGCGCTGCGCATGATGGGTTCGACGCGCAACTATGAAGCTTCGGCGGACGGCATGCTTGCCAGTGTCGATGTCCTGCCATGATTTCGGGAGAGATAAATGACTGATCGTTCGGTACGCGGCGATTTGCCGCGCACGTTGATTGTCGGCGGGTGCGGCGGCATGGGCCTGGCCTGCGCGCGCAGGATGGGACAGCGCCATGAAGTGATCCTGGCCGATATCGATTTGCCGCAGGCGCAACTGCGCGCGGCGCAACTGGCGGAAGAGGGGATCGCCGCGCAGGCAATGCACTGCGATGTGACGGACGACGCATCCGTCGCCGCGCTGGCCGCGCGCATCGCAGACACGGGGACACTGGCGGCGCTGGTGCACGTGGTGGCGCTGTCGCCGGTGGCGGGCGACTGGCGCCGCATCATGGCCGTCAACCTGCAAGGAGCGGCACGCATGGCGCGGGCGATGCTGCCGCTGATGCGCGGCGGGGCGGCGGTATTCGTGTCATCCATCGCGGGCCATTTGGCCGGCGACCTGAAACATGTGCACGCGCTGCTCGACGAGCCGCTGGCGCCAGGCTTCATCGATGCGCTGGAGCGCGCGCTGGACGGCAACATCGATCCGTCGCGCAGCTACATGGTGTCGAAATATGGCTTGAACCGGATGTGCCGGCGCCTGGCGCCGGCCTGGGGCGCGGCCGGCAGCCGCATCGTGTCGCTGTCGCCGGGCTTGATCGCCACGCCGATGGGCGAGCGTGAATTCGAGGCCGGTCCGCAGAAATACGCGCTGCTGGAACGCACGCCGCTGCGCCGCCAGGGCGGCTTGCAGGAAATCTGCGATGCGCTCGAATTCCTCTGTTCGGATAGGGCCTCCTTCATTACCGGCACGGATCTGCTGGTCGACGGCGGCATCACCGGGGTACTGTCGCTTTAGTCTTGCGGTGGCGGCGCGTTCGGTGCGAACACTTCGTTCCACCACATGTCCGCCAGCGCGTCGACCGGGTCGCCGCCGGGGAAACGCAGTTCCTGGCTGACCAGGTGGTGCACGCTGTACGTCATCATCAGTTGCAGCAGCACCAGCTTGGAGCGCAGCAGTTCGCGACGCTCTGGCGAGACGCGCGCCAGTAGTGGATCCAGTCGCAGGTCGGCGATGCGGCCCAGGTAATCCAGGTATTCCTGCGCGAAGCCCGGTTCGGCCGATACCGCTTCGACCAGCGTCTGGCTCAGCATGCGCTGCTCGCGCGCGAACGCCATGTGTGTTACGACCCAGGCGCGCACCTGTGCGCGGTCCGGGTTCGACAGCTCGGCCAGTGCCCGGTACTGGCCCTGGCCGATATCGACAAGCCTGCGCGCCAGCGCCGCCGCCACTTCGTTCTTGTCCTTGAAGTGCAAATAAAAGGTGGCGCGGTTGATGCCGGCGCGCGTGGCGATCTGGTCGATCGTGGTGGCACGCAGGCCGGCGTCCTGGAACAGGTCGAAGGCCGCGTCCAGGATCGCGGCGTTGGTCAACTGGCGGTGCCGTTCGCGCACCGGGATAGGGGGAGTCGGAATGCTTTTCATGTCCGCATGGTATCAGATTAAAACAATATAATCATCTATATGTATATTGACTCGACATATGTTGTGTGAGTAGACTGTGACGTAATCAATCAAGCGGGAGATGGGTGATGCAAACCAAAGTCTGCGAAATGTTCGGTATCGAGTTGCCGATCTTCGCCTTTTCGCACTGCCGCGACGTGGTGGTGGAAGTGTCGCGCGCCGGCGGCATGGGCGTGCTCGGCATCACCGGTTTCACCGCCGAACAACTGGAAGTGGAGTTGAACTGGATCGACCAGCATATCGGCGGCAAGCCCTATGGAGTCGACATCCTGATGCCGAACCGGTACGAGAAGGTGGGCGCGATGAAGCTGGACCTGGACCAGTTGCTGCCGCAAAGTCACCGCGATTTCGTGCGCAAGATCTGCGACGACGCGGGCATCGCGCCGCTGCCGCCGGCCGACGCGCAGCAGATCCTGCAATCGAAGCTGGCGCAGATCCAGATGACGCCGGCCGACAGTGAGGAACTGGTGGAAGTCGCGTTCCGCCATCCGAACATCAAGCTGATGGTCAACGCGCTGGGCACGCCGCCGAAACACCTGGTCGAGCGCGCCCACGGCTTCGGCATGAAGGTCGGCTCGATGGTGGGCAAGGTCGAACACGTCGCGGCGCAGAAGGAGGCCGGCGTCGATCTGCTGATCGCGCAGGGCATGGAGGCGGGCGGCCACACCGGCAGCATCACGTCGATGGTGCTGTGGCCGCAGGTGGTCGACGCGTTCGCGCCGGCGCCGGTGCTGGCGGCCGGCGGCATCGGGCGCGGCAGGCAGATGGCGGCCGCGCTGGCGCTGGGCGCTTCCGGCGTCTGGTGCGGCTCGATCTGGCTCGGCACCACCAGCAGCGACGTCACGCCGGACGTAAAACAGCGGTTGTTCGAGGCCGGCGCGGACGACGCGGTGCAGCGCAAAAGTTTTTCAGGCAAATCCTGCCGCATCCTGAAGAGCCGGTTCACCGAGGCGTGGGAACAGCCGGGCGCTCCGAAGCCGCTGCCGATGCCGCTGCAGACGATCTTGATTGCGGAATCGAAACTGCGCATCGACCGCGCCGGCGCGCGCGATTATGTGACCTATCCGGTCGGGCAGATCGTCGGCGACATGCGCGAGGAACAGACGGTGAAACAGGTGGTGTACGACATGCTCACCGAATTCGCCGAATCGGTCGAGCGGCTGGGCGGTTTGCTGGAAGCGGACTAAGTCGTCGCGGCCTTGCCACGACGGTGCGCTCTTTCAGGGGAAACTGACAGGAATTGCTTGTAAATCATTATAATCATTGCGCACTGTGAGGCGAAATGATATACAGGCAGAATCACCGTACCCTAGTTTTGAAAGAGATTAAATGAGCACTGCCACCGTCGTCGCCAAAGCGCCCATCGCGCCGGCCACCGCAAGGAAAAGCCTGCACATTCCGAAAGCATCGGAAATCGTGGCACACAACATCCGCAAGCAGATCGTGCGCGGACAACTGGTCGAGGGTGACCTGCTGCCGTCCGAATCGCGCCTGATGGAAGAATTCGGCGTGTCGCGGCCGACCATCCGTGAAGCGTTCCGTATCCTGGAAACCGAGAAACTGGTGTCCGTGTCGCGCGGCGCCAAGGGCGGCGCCGTGGTGCACGAGCCGGACGCCAACCTGATCTCGCATTACCTGCTGCTGGTGCTGCAATCGGAAAAAACGACCATCGATGAAATCTACCTGGCGCGTAACTTTTTCGAGCCCAGCGTGGTGCGCCAGGTGGCGGGCCGCGCGACGAAGGAGGATTGCGACCTGCTGCGCCAGCGCCTGGAAGAAGAGCACGAAGCGCTGAGCGATCCGCAAGCGTTCGCCACCGCGCTGGTCGCATTCCACCGCACCTTGGTCGAACTGTCGAACAACCGCCCGCTGATCCACCTGGTGCGCGCGATCAATGAAGTGGTCGAGCGTCACCAGACCATGGTCGTGACCCAGCGCCGCCAGGAGAAGGACAAGGCCGGCGCGCTGGAAATCGCGGCCAAGGGCTTGAAGTCGCACAAGAAGCTGATCGACCTGATGGAAGCGCACGACTCCGACGCCGCCGCGGCGCACTGGCGCGCGCATACCGAGGTTGCCTATAAAACCTGGCTGACCGGCTATGAGGGCATGAAAATCCTGGAACTGTTCCCGGAATAAGCGCCGTCCGCCATCCCGACAACGGGGCTTGCACATCGTCTGTGCAGGCCCCGTTGCCGTTTACAGGACGTTTTGGAAACCGCCCGCTGTTTGCTTTGCAAAATACATTAATCATTGATATGATTAAGATGTTTATTTCGCAGCCCTGTCAACGGGGCCGGCGTTACACTATCTTGGCCAGACCTAGGGAGACATAATGGCAGAGGCATACATTTACGACCACGTGCGCACGCCGCGCGGGCGTGGCAAGGCAAGCGGATCGCTGCACCAGATACCGCCGATCGAGATGGCGGCGCAAGTGCTGGCCGCGCTGCGCGACCGCGGCGGCGTCGACACGGAGCTGGTGGATGACGTGGTGCTGGGCGTGGTCACGCCGGTCGGTGAGCAGGGCTGCGACATCGCCCGTCCCGCCGCGCTGATCGCAGGCTATGCGGAATCGGTGCCGGGCATGCAGATCGACCGTTTCTGTTCTTCCGGGCTGGACGCCGTCAACGCCGCCGCCGCGCAAGTCATGTCGGGTCAGGCCGGCCTGGTGGTCGGCGGCGGCGTCGAATCGATGTCGCGCGTGCCGATGGGATCGCAGGGCGGCGCCTGGGCGCGCGACCCTTCGGTGGTCTACCGCACGCACTTCGCGCCGCAGGGCATCGGCGCCGACCTGATCGCGACCCGTTCCGGCTTCAGCCGCCATGACGTCGACAGCTACGCCGTCGCCAGCCAGCAGCGCGCTTCGCACGCATGGGACAGCGGGTATTTCGACAAGTCCGTCATCGCCGTGGTCGACGATCTCGGTTTTCCCGTATTAAAACGCGATGAACACATCCGCCCCGGCACCACGCTGGAAGACCTGGCCAAGCTGGAACCTGCGTTTGCGATGATGGGAGAAAAGGGCGGCTACGACGCTATCGCGCTGCAACGCTACCCGGACCTGCTGGCCGTGAACCACGTGCACACCGGCGGCAACTCCAGCGGCATCGTCGATGGCGCCGCCGGTGTATTGGTCGGCAGCCGCGCGATGGGAGATAAATTGGGCGTGAAACCGCGTGCGCGTATTGTCTCCTTCGCGTCGGTCGGCTCCGAGCCGACCATCATGCTGACCGGTCCGGCCGTCGCCACGCAAAAGGCGCTGCGCAACGCCGGCCTGACGGTGGCCGACATCGACCTGTTCGAACTGAACGAAGCCTTCGCCTCTATGGTGCTGGAATACATGCGCGTGCTCGATGTGCCGCACGATCGCATCAACGTCAACGGCGGCGCCATCGCCATGGGCCACCCGCTCGGCGCCACCGGCGCCATGCTGATCGGCACGCTGCTCGATGAACTGGAACGCACCGGCAAACGCTACGGCGTGGTCTCGCTGTGCGTCGGCATCGGCATGGCGACAGCCACCGTCATCGAGCGTGTTTAAACCCATCTAGCGAAGAGCACCCTATGTTCACTACCCTGAATTATGAAGTCGGCGATGACGGCGTGGCCGTCATCACCATCGATGTCCCCGGCAGTTCGGCCAACGTCATGACGCCGGCATTCCGCGACGACCTGGCCGCCGCGATCGACAAGGTCGCAGCCGACAGCGCCGTGAAAGGCGCCGTCATCACCTCGGCCAAGGCCGATTTCATGGCCGGCGGCGACCTGAAGGCGATGGTCGAACAGTTTTCTATACCGATGAGCAAGGAAGAAGCGTTCGGCATCGCCACGCTGATGAGCCCCTTGCTGCGCAAGCTGGAAACCTGCGGCAAGCCGTTTGTCGCCGCCATCAACGGCCCCGCCATGGGCGGCGGCCTGGAGCTGGCGCTGGCCTGCCATGCGCGCGTCGCGCTCGATGACGCCAAGGTGCAGATGGCGCTGCCGGAAGCGACCCTTGGTTTGATCCCGGGCGCCGGCGGCACGCAGCGCCTGCCGCGCCTGATCGGCGTGCAGAAAGCCTTGCCGATCCTGCTGAAAGGCACGCGCATCGGCGCCAAGCAGGCGCTGGAACTGGGCATCGTGTCGAGCACCGTGGCTGCTGGCCTGGTCAGCGCCGCGCGCGAACAGGTGGCCGGCACCAATCCCGTGCAGCCGTGGGACCGCAAGGGTTACCAGGTGCCGGGCGGCGCCAGTTTTTTCGATGCCGACCTGGGCGCGACCTACAACCTGACGGCGACTTCGATCGCCAAGGACACGAACCGCAACTACCCGGCGCCGATCGCGCTGCTGACGGTGGTCGCGCGCGGCGCTTTCCTGCCGATGGACGCCGCGCTGCATCTGGAATCGTGCCACTTCGCCAAACTCGTGCTGGACCCGGTCGCGCGCAACATGGTGCGCACCAGCTTTGTCAGCAAGGGTGAACTGGACAAGCTGGCGCGCCGTCCGAAAGACATTGTTCCCGCCAGCCTGGCGCAGATCGGCGTCATCGGGGCCGGCCTGATGGGAGCGGGCGTGGCCCAGGTGTGCGCCACCGCCGGCCTGGACGTCGTGATGATCGACGCCACCGTGGAGCAGGCGCAGGCGGGCAAACAGCGCCTGGCCGACGGCTACGCCAAGCTGATACAGCGCGGCCGCATGCAGCAGGACAAGGCGGACGCAATCCTGGCGCGCATCACGCCGGCCGCCGATTACGCGCAACTGGCCAATTGCGACCTGGTGGTCGAAGCCGTGTTCGAAGACCGCAAGGTCAAAGGCGACGTGTTCCGCAAGCTGCAGGAAGTGCTCAGGCCCGACGCCATCATCGCCAGCAATACCTCGTCGCTGCCGATCACCGGTCTGGCCGAAGGCGTATCGAATCCCGAACGTTTCATCGGCCTGCACTTCTTTTCTCCGGTCGACCGCATGCCGTTGGTGGAAGTGGTCACCGGCGTGCAGACGTCCCAGCGGACGCTGGCGCACGCGCTGGACCTGATCAAGGCGCTACGCAAGACGCCGATCGTGGTCAAGGACGCGCGCGGCTTCTTCACGACGCGCGTGATCAGCGCCTATCTGACCGAGAGCGTCAGCATGCTGGCCGAAGGCGTGAAGCCGGCGCTGATCGACAACGCCGCGCGCCTGGCGGGCATGCCCATCGGCCCGCTGTCGCTGATCGATGAACTGACGCTGGAACTGGGCTACAACGCGATGAACCAGGAGAAAGCGGACTTGGGCGACGCGTGGAAGGAGCCGCCCGGCTACCCGGTGCAAAAGAAATTTGTGGAACTGGACCGCCGCGGCCGCCGTTACGGCGCCGGTTTCTATGATTACGCCGATGGCAAAAAAACCTTGTGGGCAGGACTCGATGCAGTCTATCCGCCGGCCGCCGTGCAGCCTTCGGTGGAAGAACTGAAACAGCGCATGCTGTACATCCAGTCGCTCGAAGCGGCACGCTGCTTCGAGGAAGGCGTGATCGCCGACCCGGCCGAGGGCGATGTCGGCTCGGTGCTGGGCATCGCATTCCCCGCCTATACCGGCGGCGTGTTCTCGCTGATCGACACGGTGGGTATCAAGGTGTTCGTGCAGCGCTGCGACAGCCTGGCCGACCGTTTCGGCGAACGTTACCGCCCAAGCGCCTGGCTGAAGGCGCGCGCCGCCAGTGGCGAGAATTTCTACCCGGCTCCCAAAGCCGCCGCATAAAGACTGGGATTTGCCATGAATTTTGAATTTTCGGAAGAGCAGGAAGAGCTGCGGCGACAGGCCCGGCGCCTGCTGGCCGGCGGTCTCGCCGGGGCCCGCGCCGCGCTGGACAGCGTTGATACCTTCGACGCGCCGCTCTGGACGCAGATCGTGGAAATGGGCTGGACCGCCGCCGCCATTCCCGAGGAACACGGCGGTCTCGGACTCGGGCCGCTGGAGCTGTGCGTGCTGGCCGAGGAAGTGGGGCGCACGCTGGCCCCGGTGCCGTTCGTCGCATCCGTGCTGCACGCGACCGAGGCGCTAAAGTTGTGCCTCGACCAGCCGGGCGCCAGCGAGGTGCTGGGCCGGCTGGCCGAGGGCGGCGTCATCGCCACCGTCGCCTTTGCCGAAGACAAGGCTGCGCTGTGGGACGCAACGCCTGCCGCGCTGGTCAAGGATGGCCGCCTGAGCGGCACCAAGACGGTGGTCGCCTACGGCGCCGCGGCCGGCATGGCCGTGGTATCGGCCCGTGGTGTCGAAGACGAGGGCGGTTTCGGCTGGTGGCTGGTCGATTTGAACGCGCCGGGTGTGACCCGCAGCGCGGTGGAAGCGATCGACTGCGTGCGCCGTCATACCACTGTCGTATTCGACAATGCGCCGGCGCAGCGCCTGGGCCCGGCCGGTGCGGGCCAGGCGCTGGCGCGCCGGCTGCTTGACCGAGTCGCCGTGTATGACGCCTTCGAGCAGCTGGGCGGCGCCGAAGCGGTGATGGCTATCACGCTGGATTACGTAAAAACGCGCTTCGCTTTCGGCCGCGCGGTCGGCGGCTACCAGGCCGTCAAGCACAAGCTCGCGGACATGTACGTGAAAGTGCAATTGGCGCGCAGCCACGCATATTACGGCGCCTGGGCGGTGCTCAACGATGCGCCGGAACTGGCGCTGTGTGCCGCCGGCGCGCGCGTCGCCGCGACCGATGCCTTCAGCGCCGCCGCCGAGGAATCGGTGGAGCTGCATGGCGGCATCGGCTTCACCTGGGAAAGCGACTGCCAGCTGTTCTACCGCCGCGCGCGGCTGCTGGCGGCGGCACTGGGCGGCAGGGCCGTGTGGTCCACCCGCCTGGCGCGCGCCATGCTGGCCACCCGTCCCAGCGTGTGAAAAATGGCAGCTTACCTGTCGTTCCCGCGCAGGCGGGAACCCAAGTTCCGCGCGCTCCCGCGGCATCCGAACACACTTGAGAGTTAAACATGGATTTTAAAGACAGTCCCGAAGAAGCGTCCTACCGCGCGCGCATCAGGCAATGGCTGGCGGAGAACGCCCCGGCCTTCGAAGTGCCGCCCGGCACCCCGGCCGATGAACAGGAATACATGCGCCTGGCGCGCGGCTGGCAGGCGCGCAAGGCGCAAGCCGGCTACGTCGGCATCCACTGGCCGAAGGCGGTGGGCGGCCAGGAAGAAACGCCGATCCGGCACGTGCTGTTCCACCAGGAAGAGGAACATTATTCGCTGCCGACCATCCCCTTCCACGTCGGCATGGGCATGTGCCTGCCGACGATTTTTACGCACGGTACGCCGGAGATGGTGGAACGTTACGTCAAGCCGGGCATGCGCGGCGAAGAACTGTGGTGCCAGCTGTTTTCCGAACCTGCCGCCGGCTCCGACCTGGCCGGCGTGCGCACGCGCGCCGTGCGCGACGGCGACGACTGGGTGGTGAACGGCCAGAAGGTATGGACCTCGTACGCCCACCAGTCGCAGTTCGGCATCCTGCTGGTGCGCACCGATCCCGATGTTCCCAAGCACAAGGGCATGACGATGTTTTATATCGACATGCGCACGCCGGGCGTGGAAGTGCGTCCGATCCGCACCATGCTGGGTGACGCCGAATTCAACGAAGTGTTCCTGTCCGACGTGCGGATACCGGACAGCCAGCGCCTGGGCAAGGTCGGCGACGGCTGGAAGGTGTCGCTGACGACCTTGATGTTCGAGCGTTTTGCCGTCGGCGGCAAGCCGGCGCAGTCGCCCGGCGTACTCGATGTGCTGGAACTGGCTCGCTCACTGGCCGGCGAGGGAGAAGACGTGCTGGAGACGCCGGGACTGGTCGATGCGCTGGCCAGATTCTACGTCACCGACCAGGGCGTGGCGCTGACGCGCATGCGCGCCATGACTGCCGTTTCGCGCGGCGACGTGCCGGGTCCGGAAGCGTCGATCGGCAAGCTGGTGATGGCCAAGACCTTGCAGGACATGAGTGCCTATGCGCTGGAGATGATGGGGACGGGAGCTGTGGACAACCGTCCGGGTTCGGCGGCCAGCCGTTTCAATTACTGGTACATGTGGTCAGCCGGCTTGCGCATTGCCGGCGGCACCGACGAGATCCTGCGCAACGTCATCGCCGAGCGCGTGCTCGGGCTGCCGCCCGATATCCGCGTCGACCGCGACGTCGCCTTCAACAAGATCGGCGCCGCATAAGAGCGAGGTCGGTTCACCATGTCGTTAAGTTAGCGCCAAATCTGTCATTCCCGCGAAGGCGGGAATCCCATTTTTTGCGCCACCCGGAACACAAAATTAGATTCCCGCCTTCGCGGGAAGTCATTTCTCCCAATGGGAGGAATGACAACTCTACAGTCTGTGGTCTTAACTCAAGGGCATTGGGTCTACTTCCCCGAGAAAACCGGCGCGCGCTTGCCCATGAACGCCGCGCTGCCTTCGGCGAAATCGGCCGACGCGATCAACAGCGCCTGCGTATCGGCTTCCCAGTCGAGCAGGGCGTCGAAACTTTGCGGCGCGCGCGCCAGGCAGGCCTTGGTGGCGGAGATTGCGCCCGGCGCCGCTTCGGCCAACTGGCGCGCGCGTTGCAGTGCGAACTCCAGCACGCCGCCATCGTCGGCCAGGAAATCGGCCAGCCCGATCGCGTGCGCCTCGGCGCCACCCACCACTTCGGCGAACATCGCCATGCGGCGCGCGCGGGCCAGGCCCACGCGCTGCGGCAGCGTCCACAACGCGCCCCAGTCCGGCATCAATCCGACTTTCCCGTAGACGGCGCCGAATTTGCTCTGGCTGTCGGCCACGATAAAATCGCAGGCCGCGGCCAGCGACAGGCCGGCGCCGAAAGCCGCGCCTTCGACGGCGGCGATTACCGGCAGGCGACCGCCGACGATCGCGCGCAGCGTGCGGTGGCCGACGCGCATCGCCGCGCGCATTTCCAGCGCCACGCTACTGAGGCCATCGAGTTCGCCGCCGGCGCAAAAATGCTTGCCGCCGGTGAGCACGATGGCGCGGCACGATGGATCGTCCTGCAGTTCGCGCACGTGGCGCTCCAATCCCTGATATAGCGCGGGCGACAACGCGTTGCGGCGCTGCGGCAGGTTCATGGTGAGAAGGGCGACGCCTTCGCGGCGTTCGATTAGCAGTGCATCTGACATATTGTCTCCGTATCGTTATGGTTGCGCCGCCGGCCAGTAGCGCTGGCGCAGCTGGCGTTTAAGCAGTTTGCCGGTCGGCAGGCGTGGCAGTTCATCGACAAAGTCCACGCTGCGCGGGCACTTGAAGCCGGCCAGGCGCTCGCGGCACCAGGCGATCAGTTCGTCCGCCAGTTCCGGCCCGGCCGTGCCGCCGTCGGCGATGACGACGGCTTTTACCTGTTCTCCGAATTCCTCGTCCGGCACGCCGATCACCGCCACGTCGCCGACGCAGCGGTGCTGTATCAGCACGTTCTCGATCTCTTGCGGGTAGATGTTGACGCCACCCGAGATGATCATGTGGGAGGCGCGGTCGGTCAGATAAAGATAGCCTTCCTCGTCAAGGTAGCCGATATCGCCGACAGTGGTCCGGCCGGCGGCGTCGTGCGCGCCGGCGGTCTTGGCAGGATCATTGTGGTAGGCGAAGTCGCCTCCGCCTTCGAACCAGATCTGGCCCGGCTGGCCGGGTGCTTGCCGCACGCCGGCTTCGTCCAGGATCAGTGCCTTGCCCAGGCTGGGCTTGCCCACCGAACCCTTGTGCGTCAGCCATTCCTGCGGGCCGATGCGGGCGAAGCCGATGCCTTCCGAGCAGCCGTAGAATTCGTGGATCACCGGTCCCCACCATGCCAGCATCTGTTCCTTCACTTCCACCGGGCACGGGGCGGCGGCGTGGATCGCGTAGCGCAGGCTGGAGACGTCGTGGCGCTGACGTTCACTTTTCGGCAGCTTGAGCATGCGCACGAAATGCGTCGGCACCAGTTGCGCGTGCGTGACGCGGTATTGTTCGATCAGGCGCAACGCTTCCTGCGGATCGAAGCTTTCCATCACGATCACGGTGCCGCCGCGCCGTTGCACGGCCATCGACCAGCTCAGGGGGGCGGCGTGATACAGCGGTGCCGGGCACAGATAGACGGTGTGCGGATCGATGTCGAAAGTGTCGTAGATGACGGCTTCCCAGGAGGGCGGTTGCCCGAACGGCGTGCCGCTGAGCGCGCGCTTGATGCCCTTGGGACGCCCGGTGGTGCCGGATGAATAAAACATCGGACCGCCTTCGGTCTCGTAGCTGACGGTATCGGCGGTGGCGACGGCGTCGCCAATAAAATCGTCCAGATCGGTATAGCCGGATGGCAGGGCGGCGCCTGCGGCGCAGGCGCCGACGGCGATGCGCAATTCAAGGGCAGCACCCGCGCCGGGCGCCAGTCGCGCCGCAAGCGCCGGGGAGGCGAACAACAGCCGCGCGCCGCAGTCGTCCAGGATGTAGCCGATTTCGTCGCTTTGCAGATGCCAGTTGATGGGCGTGTAATGCAGTCCAAGGCGATGCGCGGCCCAGGCCGCAATCAGCATTTCGGCGCGATTTTCCAGCAGCATGGCGACATGATCGCCGCTGCGCAGGCCCGCCGCCCGCATGCGCGCCGCCAGCGCGCGCGACCCTTCGGCCAAGGCGCGGTAGCTCAGCGTCTCGCCGCTGCCGCCCATCACCAGCGCCGCCCGCCCGGGAGCGTGCGCGGCGTGGTCGTCAGGCCGCATGGCGCTGCCGCAGCGTGCGGTCCAGGAAACCGATGACGGCGCTGTTGAATGCATCGTTCTTGTCGCCCGCCACCATGTGGCCGGCGCCTTCGACATCGACCGTCTCCGCATGGGGGATCAGCGCGTGCAGGTGTTTTGCGCCCGCTTCGCTGACCACCTCGCTGGCCTTGCCGCGCACCAGCAATGTCGGGACGCGGATATTGCCGGCGGCGGCGTCCATGCGGTCGAACACGGCGCCGGGGCCACGATCGCCGTTATTGCCCTGGAACGCCGGGTCCCAGTGCCAGTAAAGGCGTCCGTCGTCGCCCTGGCGCAGATTCTTCATTAGGCCCGCGTTGCTGGCCGGGCGGGGGCGGGTCGGATTGTAGGCGCTGACCGCGTCCGCCACTTCATCCAGATTGGTGAAGCCGTCCGGATTGCCGCCCATGAAACTGCGGATACGCTCGATGCCGTGTTTTTCCATGCGCGGCACAACGTCGACCAGCACCAGCGCGCTGGCGATGGCTTCGACCGCTTCGCCCGTCGCGATCAGTGACGTGGCGCCACCCAGCGATGCGCCGACCAGCGCCGGCAGCGTATGCAGGGTGCCGGCGACGGCGCGCAAATCTCCGGCGAAGGCGTTCATCGAATAGTCGCCGCCCGGCGCCCACTGGCTGTTGCCATGACCGCGCAGGTCCAGCGAAACGACGTGGTAGCCTGCGGCGACCAGGTCGCGCGCGGCCTTGCCCCAGGAATGGCGGGTCTGGCCGCCGCCATGCAGCAGGATGACCGCTTGCGCCGACGGATCGCCGCCGATGTCGGCGGCAAGCTGCACGCCGTGATAGCCGGTGTAGACGGCGGGTTTCAACGTGGTGCTCATCGCGGCGCCTCAGAAGTAGGTCAGTCCGGCGGCTGCCATCTCGCGCATGCGTGCGGTCGGCCGGTACAGCGGATTGGATTCGCCCAGCAGGTCGCAACGCTCGACCACGCGCTTCAGGCCGAGATGGTCGGCATAACGCAGCGCGCCGCCGATGTGGCGCGGGAAGCCCAGGCCCAGGATCAGCGCCATGTCCACTTCCTGCGCCGATTCGGCCACGCCGGTTTCCACGCACAGCGCCGCTTCGATCAGCATCGGCAGCATGGTGCGCTCGACGATTTCCTCCGGCGTGAAGGTGCGCAGACCGTTCGGCTGCAATTGCGCCAGCAGTGCGCGCGTGTCGCCGGCGGCCGATTTCACCGGTTTACCGCGCGGGTCGGGCTCATATTTATAGAAGCCGATGCCGTTCTTCTGGCCGAAGCGGCCCAATTCCGCCATCAGGTTCACCGCGTTTTTAATGCCCGCGCCCATGCGCTGCGGATAGCCGGCGGAGATGATGTCGACCACGTGCGACGCGGTGTCCATGCCGATCACGTCCTGCAGGTAGGCCGGGCCCATCGGCCAGCCAAAGGCTTCCATCGCCGCGTCGATCTGCTCGAAGTCGGCGCCGTCGCGGATCAGTCCCGTGAAGCCGAGGATGTAGGCGGTCAGGATGCGGTTGACCAGGAAGCCGGGGCAATCCTTGACCACGATCGGGGTCTTGCCCATCGCGCTGGCGTAGGCGACCGTGGTGGCGACCGCTGCGGCGCTGGTCTGCGGGCCGCGGATGACTTCCACCAGCGGCATCACCGGCACCGGGTTAAAGAAATGCATGCCGACGAAATTCTGCGGGCGCTTCAGGTCCGCGCCCAGTTCGGCGATCGACAGCGACGAGGTGTTCGAGGCCAGGATGGCGTCGTCTTTCGTCAATTGTTCGACTTCGGCCAGCACGTTCTTTTTCAGTTTCAGGTTTTCGACGACGGCCTCGATGACGACATCGACTCCATTAAAACCGCTGTAGTCCAGCGTCGGCCGGATGGCTTCGAGCACGGCGGCGGCCTTTTCGGCTTTCATGCGGCCGCCTTCGACCTGCTTGTTCAGCAGCTTGGATGCTTCTCCCTTGCCGATGTCGAGCGACTTCTGGGCGATATCCTTCATCAGCACCGGGGTGCCGCGCACCGCGCTCTGGTAGGCGATGCCGCCGCCCATGATGCCGGCGCCCAGTACGGCCGCCTGCTTCACGGGGCGGGCGATCTTGGCATATTCCTTTCCCTTCTTTTTCAGGAACTGGTCGTTCAGGAAGATGCCGACCAGCGATGCGGCGGCCTGAGTCTGCGCGATTTTTGCGAAAGCGCGCGATTCCAGCGCCAGCGCCAGGTCGCGGCTTTCCGGCGCGGCGCGCTCGACCAGTTCCACCGCGGCCAGCGCCGCGGGCAGGTGGCGCGCATTGCGTCCGGCCGTTTTGCGCGCCTGTGCCAGTTTTTCGGCGTCGGGTTTGACGGCGCCCTGGTGGCGCTTGCGGCGCGCGCGCCAGTCTTCGCTGCCGGCGATGGCGGCTTGCAGCAGGGCCAATGCCTGATCTCGCAACTCTTCCGGCGCACGCACCAGGTCCACGGCGCCGGCCTGCAACGCCGCTTCGGCTTTTTGCGGCGCGCCGGACACGATCCAGTCCAGCGCCGTGCCCATGCCGGCGATGCGCGGCAGGCGCACCGTGCCGCCGTAGCCGGGGAAGATGCCGAGCGAGACTTCCGGCAGACCGAGCTGGGCGCCGCTGGCCATCACGCGGTAGTCGGTGGCCAGCGCCATTTCCAGGCCGCCGCCGAGCGCCATGCCGTTGATCACGGTCACGCTGGGAATCGGCAAGTCTTCGAGTTGCGTGAAAATGGCCGAGCTGGCGGCGTTGTAGGCGGCCAGTTCGTCCTCGCTCTTGGCAAACATCTCGACGAATTCGAAGATGTCGGCGCCGACGATATAACTGTCCTTGGCGCTGGTGACCAGCAGTCCCTGCACCGACTTGTCGGCCGCGATGATGGACAGCGCGTCCTTCAATTCCTGCAAGGTCAGCCGGTCCAGCTTGTTGACGGCCGCGCCCTGGCGGTCGAAACACAGTTCGGCGATGCCGGCCGGGGCGGCGAGGGCGCTGACGCGCAGCGTGCTTCCTTGGTACATGCTCATGGCTTATGCCTTTCCATACAGGGTGACGACGCAGGCGCCGCCGATGCCGATGTTGTGCTGCAGCGCCAGGCGCGCACCCTGCACCTGACGCTTGCCGCTGCGTCCGCGCAATTGCTCGACCAGTTCCGTGCACTGCGCCAGGCCGGTGGCGCCCAGCGGATGTCCCTTCGACAGCAGGCCGCCGGACGGGTTGGTCACGACCTTGCCGCCGTAGGTGTTGTCGCCGTCCCAGATGAATTTCTCGGCGCCGCCTTCGGGCGCCAGGCCCAGCGCCTCGTAGCTTATCAGTTCATTCGTCGTGAAGCAGTCGTGCAATTCCACCACGTCGATGTCGCCCGGACCGATGCCGGCCTGTTCGTAGACGCTGTTGGCGGCGTCGCGCGACATGTCGTAGCCGACCGCCTTGATCATCGAATCGGCCTTGAAGGTGGAGGCGTAATCAGTCACCATGGCCTGGCCCAGGATAGACACGCTGGTGTCGATGCCGTGCTGGCGCGCGAAACGCTCGCTCACCAGGATGGCGGCGGCCGCGCCGCAGGTCGGCGGGCAGCATTGCAGCTTGGTCAGCACGCCGTAGATCTTCGGCGAAGCCATCACCTGTTCCACCGTCACGAGATCGCGGAAGATGGCGCGCTCATTGTGCTCGGCGTGGCGGCGGGCCTTTTCCGAAATCTTGGCGAAGGTTTCCGGTTTTGTGCCGTACTTGTCGCTGTACTCCACGCCGGCGCCGCCGAACAGGTGAGGGGCCGGATAAGCGTCGGGCGCCGGTTGCAGGCGCTGCGACTGCGTGTTCCAGTCTTCCAGCGGATTGGGACGGTCGTTGTAGATGGTGGGCAGGGCGCCCGGCGACATCTGCTCGAAGCCGACCGCCAGCGCGCAATCGATCAACCCCGCCTCGATCGCCTGGCGCGCCAGGAACAGCGCGGACGAACCGGTGGCGCAGTTGTTGTTCAGGTTGAAGACGGGGATGCCGGTCATGCCGACCTTGTAGACGGCCTTCTGGCCGGCGGTGCTGTCGCCGTACACGTAGCCGGCGAAGGCTTGCTGGACGGTGTCGTAACTGATGCCGGCATCGGCCAGCGCCAGGCGGATGGCCTCCGAGGCCATCACGTCATAGGTCGCGCTCTTGCCCGGTTTCACGAAAGGGATCATGCCGACCCCGGCGACTACTGCTTTTGAACTCATGTTGTGCTCCTGTGTCTTTGTTAGATCCTGTGACCTTGAGGTCTTCTGTCATTCCCGCCTGCGCGGGAATGACAGGCTAGCGGCTCTCGAAAATGCTGTCTGTCAGTCCATATATTCGCTGGCGCGGCGCAGTTGCTGGCGCGCTTCAGCCACCATGCGCTCCAGCAGCACGGCGCAGGTCGGGATGTCGTTGATCAGGCCCACCACCATGCCGGCGGTGATGATGCCGCCTTCCGGATCGCCGGCGCGCAACGCTTCCACGCCGCGCTGGCCGTTGACCAGGTGGCGGATGTCGCCGAACTCGCAACCGCCCGGGCGCCGTTCGGTGGCGACCACTTCGTCGGACACGGCATTTTTGAGCACGCGCGCGGTATTCTTCATGGTGCGGAAGATCAGGTTCGTATCGCGCTCGTTGGCGTTGAGCAGCGCCTGCTTGATGTTCTCGTGCAGCGGCGCTTCCACGGTGGCGCAGAAGCGCGTGCCCATGTTGATGCCCTCGGCGCCCAGCGCCAGCGCGCCGGCCAGACCAAAACCGTCGCTGATGCCGCCCGATGCGATCACGGGAATCTTCAGCGCGGCCGCCGCCAGCGGGATCAGCACCATGCCTGGAATGTCTTCTTCGCCAGGGTGGCCGGCGCATTCGAAGCCGTCGATGCTGATCGCGTCCACGCCCATGCGCTCGGCCGCCAGCGCATGGCGCACCGCCACGCATTTGTGGACGATCTTGATGCCGGCCGCCTTCAGTTTCGGGAAATACTCGACCGCCTTGTTGCCGGCCGTTTCCACCACCTTGACGCCGCTCTCGATGATGACGTCGATGTATTCCTCGTACGGCGGCGGCTTGATGGTCGGGAAGATCGTCATGTTCACGCCGAAGGGCTTGTCGGTCATGGTGCGGCAGCGCGCGATTTCGGCGCGCAGTGCTTCCGGCGTGGGCTGGGTCAGCCCGGTGAGGATGCCCAGGCCGCCGGCGTTGGAGACGGCGGAGGCCAGTTCGGCCAGGCCGACCCATTGCATGCCGCCCTGGATGATCGGATATTTGGTGCCCAACAGTTCGGTGACGCGCGTTTTCATGGTGTTTTCCTTGTCTTTTATTTCATTTTCCGTTCATCCAGGCCGAGGCCGCGCCCGATGATTTCCTTCATGATTTCCGATGTGCCGGCGAAGATGCGGGTGATCCGCGCATCGCGGTACATGCGGCTGATGCGGTACTCGTCCATGTAACCGGCGCCGCCGTGCAACTGCACGCATTCGTCCATGACCCGCCCTTCCAGTTCCGAAGTCAGCAGCTTGGCCGCCGCCGCCGTTTCGGCGTCCAGCTTGCCGGCGTTGTGCTGGATGACCAGCGCGTCGATCCAGGTCTGCTGCGCGTTCAGATTGGCCCACAATTCGGCCATCTTGAAGCGCGTGTTCTGCAGCGCGCCGATCGGCTTGCCGAAGGCGCGCCGGTCCTTCACGAATTCCAGCGTGATGTCGAACGCCACCTGCGCGTGCGCCATCGACTGGCAGGCCGACAGTAAACGCTCCTCGGCCAGCCCCTCGGCCAGGTAGGCGAAACCCTTGGAAGGGTCGCCCAACTGGTTCGCCTTCGGTATCTTGACGTCGGTGAAGAACAGTTCGGCCGTGTCCTGCGCGTCCATCCCCATCTTGTGCAGGCGGCCGCCGCGCTCGAAGCCGGGCATGCCGCGTTCGACCAGGAACAGGCCGATGCCGTATTTCGATTCCGGGTCGGTACGCGCGGCCACCACGAACAGGTCGCCGTTGATGCCGTTCGAGATATAGGTCTTGGCGCCGTTTAGCAGCCAGTGATCTCCCTTGTCCTCGGCGCGCGCGCGCATGCCGGCCAGGTCGGAGCCGGCGCCCGGTTCCGTCATCGCCACGCCCAGTATCGTCTCGCCGCTGATGCAGCCGGGCAGGAAGCGCTGTTTCTGTTCCTCGTTGCCGAAGCGTGCCAGGTAGGGGCCGACGATGCGCGAGTGCAGGCTCAGATACAGGCCGATGTCGCCGTGGCGGATCGCTTCCTCGTAGATGATCTGCTCGTAGCGGAAGTCGGACACGCCGGCGCCGCCGTACTGTTCGTCGGCCCACATCAGCAGCAAGCCCTGTTCGCCGGCCTTGCGGAAGGCATCGCGGTCGCAATAGCCCTGTTCGCGCCACTGGTCCACATGCGGCGCCACCTCGCGCTGCATGAACTTGCGCACGTTGTCGCGAAACAGTTCATGCTCGGCTTCGAAGATATGTCTTTGCATTTGCGTCTCGCTTGATTGTTATGCGGCGGCCCGGCGCGCGGCCGCCTGGGTGAACGATGTCAGCGCCGCCTGCGCCTCGGGCGCCGCCAGCAGCGCGGCGAATGCCTGGCATTCGTCGTCCAGCACCGACTGCACCAGGCCCGCTTCGGCGCGGCGCATCAGCGCCTTGGTCTGCAGCACGGCCGCGTGGGGCAATGCCGCCAGTTTCGCGGCGGCGCGCGCGGCGCTGTCCATCGCGGCCAGGTCGTCCACCACTTCTGTGACCAGGCCGGCCTGCAATGCCTCGGCCGCGCCGAACGGCTCGCCCAGCATCAGCCAGCGCGCGGCCTGCTTGTAGCCGGCGGCGCGCGCCAGCAGCAGGCTGGAACCGCCTTCGGGACACAGTGCGAAATTAATGAAGGGCATCAGGAATTTGGTGGAGCGGCCGGCATACACCACGTCGCAGTGCAGCAGCAGCGTGCTGCCGACGCCGATCGCGCCACCCTCGACGGCGGCGACGACCGGCTTGGTACAGCGCGACAGCGCGCCCAGGAAGTGGGCCGGCACGAAATCGTCGCCTTCCTGGTAGCCGATGAAGTCGCCCAGGTCGTTCCCCGCCGTGAAGTAATTGGCCGCGCCGCTCAGCAACACCACGCGCACCGCATCGTTCCCGCTCGCCATCGTGAACAGCCAGGCCAGTTGCAGGTACATGTCGAAGTTCAGCGCGTGACGGCGTGCGGCACGGTTCAGCGTGATGTGCAGCACGCCGTCTTCGAGCCGGTGCAGCACCGGAGCGTCCGCGTCGCCGGCCATGCTGTCGGCCAGTGTCATTGGCAGCGTCGCACTCATGCCGGATTCCCCACCAGCCGTTCGTTGCGCGCGGCGCGTTCTTCCAGCCAGGCGGTCGGCTGGTAGCGCGCGCCATAAGCGGCGGCCATGCGGCGGCACTCGGCGACGAAAGCCGCGATACCGACGGTGTCGATGTACGAGAGCGCGCCGCCGGTCCAGGCCGGGTAGCCCACGCCCAGCACGGAACCGAGGTCGCCGTCTTCGGCATGCGTCAGCACGCCTTCTTCCATGCAGCGCGCCGCTTCCAGCGCCTGGATCGCCAGGAAGCGGCGTTTCAGTTCTTCCGCTTCCGGCTGTTCGGCATGGGGCGGGAACACTTCCTTCAGGCCGGGCCACAACTGCTTCTTGCCGCCTTCCGGATAATCATAGAATCCGCCGCCGAAGCGGCGGCCGGGGCGTTTCAGCTTTTCGACCATCGTTTCGCAGACGGTGTAGCCGGGCGGGCGGGTGTAACGTACATCCAGTTCGTCGGCTTCGGCCTGTTTGATCACTTTCCAGCGCAGGTCGGTGGTGGTCTCGTCGACCACCGCCAGCGGACCGACCGGCATGCCGGCCATGCGCGCGGCGTTCTCGATCAGCGCCGGTTCCACGCCGTCGGCCAGCATCTGCATGCCTTCGTCGACGAAGGTGCAGTAGACGCGGGTGGTGAAGAAGGATGGGCCGTCGTTGACGACGATCGGGGTCTTGCGCAACTGGCCGCACAGGTCCAGCGCGCGCGCCAGGGTTTCCTGGCTGGTCTCGGCGCCGAGGATGATCTCCACCAGCGGCATGCGCTCGACCGGAGAGAAGAAATGCATGCCGATGAAGTTGGCGGGGCGGCGCGACTTTTGCGCCAGGCCCGTGATCATCAATGTGGACGTGTTGCTGGCGAAGACCGCGTCCGCCGCCAGGTGTCCTTCGGCCTGCGCCGTCACTTCCGCTTTGACGGCGCGGTTCTCGAACACGGCTTCGACCACCAGTTCGCAGCCCGCCAGGTCGGCGTAACTGGTCGTGGTCCGGATGCGAGACAGTATCGTATCGGCCTTGTCCTGCGTGCCGCGACCTTTGGCGATGTCCTTAGCCAGAATGGCCGACGAATATGCCTTGCCCTTGTCGGCGCCTTCCTGCGTCGCGTCCAGCAGCACGACATCGATGCCGGCGGAAGCGGCGGCGAAGGCGATCCCCGCGCCCATCATGCCTGCGCCCAGCACGCCGAGTTTCGCCACTTTCGTTTTGGCGATGCCTTCGGGACGGCGCACCAGCTTGTCCGCCGCGCCCTTGTTGATGAACATGGTGCGCATCAGGTTGCGCGACACAGGGCTGGCGAACAGTTGCGCGAAATACTTTGCTTCCACGCCCAGCGCCTTGTCGATCGGCAGTTGCGTACCTTCGAACACGGCCGACAGGATGGCCAGCGGCGCCGGCTGGTTGCCAAAGTTGGCACGGCGCGCCAGCGTGGTGCCGGCCTGGAACGACTTGACGGCGAACGGCGCCAGGCAACCCGCGCCGCCGGGTATCTTGAATCCCTTTACGTCCCACGGCTGCACCGCCGCCGGATGCGCGAGCACCCAGGCGCGCGCGGTTTCCACCAGGTGGCGGGGCGCGGCCAGTTCGTTGACGATACCGAGTTCCAGCGCGGCTTGCGGCGCCAGTTGCGTACCCTGCGTCAAGAGGGGCAGGGCGCGCTCGATGCCGATCAGGCGAGGCAGGCGCTGGGTGCCGCCGCCCGCGGGCAGCAAGCCGACCGAGACTTCCGGCAGACCGAGCTTGGCGCCCGGATCGGTGCTGAGCACCCGGTGGTGGCAGGCCAGCGCCAGTTCCAGTCCTCCGCCCAGCGCCAGGCCGTTGATGGCGGCGGCGAACGGCTTGCCGCCGGTTTCCATGCGGCGCATCAGCGCGTTCTCTTTCGTAAAACGCTGCGCGGCCTGCGCCAGCGTGATGCCTTCGTCATAGGCGTTGACCAGGTTTTTCAGGTCGGCGCCGGCGATGAAGGTCGCTTTTGCCGACGTCAGGACCGCGCCCTTGATCTCGGGTGTGGTCAGCACGCGCTCCACGGCTGCGGCCAGGTCGGCCGTCAGCTCGGGCGTGAACACGTTCACCGGGCGGTCCGGCAGGTCGATGCTGATCAGGGCCACGCCGTCGGCATCGATGTCAAATTTCAAAGTAGTCATGCTGATCTCTGCTCAGGTTGTCGGGTGGTCTCAAACGCGTTCGATGATGGTGGCGGTGGCCATGCCGGCCGCCGCGCACAGCGTAATGAGGCCGGTCTTCAGGTCGCGACGTTCCAGCTCGTCGAGCAGGATGCCGACCAGCATGGTGCCGCTGGCGCCGAGCGGGTGGCCCATCGCGATCGCGCCGCCGTTGACGTTGACCTTGTCGTGCGACAGATTGAAATGGCTCATGTAGCGCATCACGACCGAGGCAAACGCTTCGTTCACTTCGAACAGGTCGATGTCGTCGATGCTCATGCCGGCGCGGCGCAGGGCCTTTTCGGTGGCGGCGGCAGGGCCGGTCAGCATGATGGCCGGTTCGGAGCCGATCGAAGCGTAGGCTCGCACGCGGGCGCGCGGGCGCAGGCCGCTGCTGGTGCCGAATGCGCGGCTGCCGACCAGCACGGCGGCGGCGCCGTCGACGATGCCGCTGGAATTGCCGGCCGTGTGCACGTGGCGGATTGATTCCACGCGCGGATAGCGTTGCAGCATCACGCCGTCGAAGCCGCCTTGTTCTCCCATCGCCTCGAAAGCAGGTTTCAGCTTGCCCAGGTCGGCGGCGGTGACTTCGCGGATCGCCTCGTCCTGCGCCAGCAGCGGCTGGCCGATGATGTCGCGCACCGGCGCCATCGATTTGGCGAAATACCCGGCTGCGCGCGCGGCGGCGGCGCGGCGCTGGCTCTCGGCGGCGAAGGCGTCGAGTTGCTCGCGCGTGATGCCGTCCTGCGTGGCGATCAGGTCCGCGCCGATGCCTTGCGGGATGTACCAGGTGTTGTAGACCAGTTGCGGATCGGTGTAGACGGCGCCGCCGTCGGAGCCGATGGCCACGCGCGACATCGATTCGACGCCGCTGCCGACGATGGCGTCGGCCTGGCCGGCGCTGACCATCGCCGCGGCCAGGTTGACCGCTTCCAGGCCGGAGGCGCAGTAGCGGTTCAACTGGAAGCCGGGCACGGTCTCGGCGTAGCCGGCGTGGATCGCGGCGACGCGGGCGATATTGCCACCCTGTTCGCCGGCGGCCATCACGCAACCCATCATCACATCGTCCACCAGGGACGTATCGAGGTCGCTGCGTTCGCGCAGCGCCTGCAGCACCTGGGTGGCCAGTTGCACCGCCGGCACTTCGTGCAAAGCACCGTCCGGGCGGCCTTTGCCGCGCGGGGTGCGTACGTGGTCGTAAATATAAGCTTCAGTCACAAGCCTTGCTCCTTCTGTCTCGGTGAGCGCCCGCGAGGGCGGCGACGCCTTCGTCCGGGCCGGCATTGGACACGGATGCGAGAGGCGAATCTTCAATTCAAATATATCATAAAGATTACAATCATATATATAATTATTTTGAATTTTGTGGCAGCATGCGATGGCTGATCAATCACTGGAGAAGGCATATGAGGAAGGAAATGAGCGGGCGCGCGATCGCGTTGTTGTTCGTCGCGCTGCTGCTGGCGGAATGCACGGCCGCGGTCGAACTGACGATGACGTTCAGCGCGCTGCCGAGCATCATGAAGGCATACCCGGGCAGCACGGCGGTGCCGTGGCTGATCACGGCGCACTTCCTGGTCTACGCTGCCGGCGCCGCCCTGTGCGGACGCTTGGGCGACCTGTATGGCTTGAAACCGGTGCTGCTGACGGTGCTGTCGATCGCGCTGTGCGGTTCTTTATTGAGCTCGTTTTCCGAGGGGCTCGGCTTCCTGATCGCCGGGCGCGGCATGCAGGGGCTGGCCGGCGCGGTGGTGCCGCTGGCCTATGGCGTGGTGCGGCGCAGCCTGCCGTCGGCGCGGATACCGTTCGCCGTCAGCATCATCGCGATGGCGGCGACAGTGATGGGCAGCGCCGGGCTGCTGATCGGCGGCGTGGTGGTCGACAATTTCGCCTGGCGCTCGATCTTTTATGTCAGCGCCACGATGGCGGCGCTGTCGCTGGTGGCCTGCGCGCTGTGGGTGCCGGCCGTGCCGGGCCAGCGGGACGGCGCGAAACTGGACTTGATCGGCGGCGTGCTGTTTGTGCCCTGCATCACCGCCTTGCTGTATTCGGTGATGCAGGCCAAGAGCACCGGCTGGAGCAATCCGGCGACGATCGGCTTCCTGGCCGGCGGCGCGGCGGTGCTGGTGGTGTGGCTGGTGTACGAACTGCGCCACGCCAGCCCGATGATCGACCTGAGATTGATGCGGCGACGCCAGACGGGCCTGGGCGATATCGCGATGGCCTTGCTGTGCCTGGGCGCCTTGCAGTATTCGCAGGTGCTGTCGGTGCTGTTGCAGCAGCCTTTGGCAAGCGGGCACGGTTTCGGCCTGAGCGCCACCACGGCCGGCCTGCTGCAGTTGCCGGTGATGGCGCTGTACCTGGTGGGCGGACCATGGAGCGGCTACATGACCACGCGCTACGGCGCGCGCACGGCGGCGTTGGTGGGCGGCGCGCTGCTCAGCGCGGGCTGGATCGCGATCACTCTTGAACATGCCAGTCTGCCGGTCCTGATGGCCATGGATTATGTGCAGGCACTGGGCATGGCGGTGCTGTTTTCGGCGATACCGAACCTGATCGTCGAGGATACGCCGGCGGAGCGGGTCAGCGAAGCGACGGGGATGTTGTCGGTGATCCGCTCGGTGTCGCTGGCGGTGGGGTCGCAGATGATCGGCTACCTGCTGGCGACATCGACCATCGCCGACCCGGCCGGCAGCGCCGCGCGCTATCCGAGCCCGGGTGCCTATACGCTGGCGTTCAGCGTGATCGCCGGCATCTGCCTGTTATTGCTGGCGGTGGCGTACATTCTGCCGCGCCGCCGGAAGCCAGTGTTGACGGTACAGGCCGAGTCTGAAAAACGCACGGCAGCCGGTTGAGCGGGCTGCCGTTGTGGAGTGCGGTCCGGAGCGATGGCCGGACCGGGAACCGGGATCGCCTATCTGGCCGTCAAGCGCGGCATCACGGCGATGATCCGGCCGGGGCCGACCGACACACCATTCGCATTTTCGGACCAGACTTCGAATTCCACGTAGCCCTGGTCCGTTTCCAGCCATTTGCGCAACACGCGTCCTCGCACCACCACGGTATCGCCGGCGGTATTAAAAGACTTCATCTGGAAGCCGGACAGCTTGCGGATCACGCCCGCCAGGCCGATGTAGCGGCGTATCGCCTTTTCCCACATCCCCTGCAGGAAGAAATTATTGGCGTACATCTCCGGCGCACCGCTCGCCTGCGCCACTTCGGTGTTGTAGTGGATGGCGTTGAAATCGCGGTTGGCGCCGACGGCCAGTACCAGCCGGGCCACGCTCAGGGGGAAGCGTTCGGGTTCGATCTCGTCGCCTTCGATGACATCGTCCCAGTAGCGCTGCTGATTCATAAGGCCTCCTTGCGGTGCGGGACATAGCGGAACATGCCGATGCGGGTCTTGGCCACCAGCTCGCCGCGCTGGTTGACGACTTCGGATTCCCAGGTGAGAAACGCGCCGCGTCCGACTTTGGTTTCCTTCGGTTTGCAGGCCAGCAGCAGGGCGCCGCGCCGCGTCAGGTGGTCGCCGACGACGGCGGGGACAAAATATTCGATCTCGATGTCGGTGGCGAAGTGGCCGGTGGTGGGCGGTTCCATCGGCGCGCGCAGTCCGGCGGTAGCCTGCGTGGCCGGCTTGGCGTTGCGCTCGGCGCTGGTGAAGGTGACTTCACCCGGCTGCCAGAACGGCGCCACCGTGAAGGTGAGGATGGAGCTGCACGGAGCGACGATGCCGTCGTAGCCATGATCGCGCGCGACCTGCTCGTCGTAGTGCAGGGCGCAGTCCAGTTCCAGCGGTTCCAGGTAGCGCCGGATGGCGGAGGCGTCGATCGCGTCGGCGCCCCGTACTTCGGGGCCGCCGAACTGGGTGCCGACCGCGTCCACTGTCGGTTGCCAGTCCTGTATCCAGTCGTGGTTCATGTGGCTTATCCTTTCAATGAATGCTGGCAAGTTACGTTGGCATGTCATTCCCGCGAAAGCGGGAATCCCATTTTTTGCACTGTTTCCGACTCCAAGTGGGATCCCCGCTTTCGCTGGGATGGCAGTTCTACGGTTCTTGCGTGGGTTACGCCAGCACGCCCGCGTCCCGCAACCCTGCGATGCGCTCGTCGCTGAAACCAAGCAGGTCGCGCAGCACGTGCAGGTTTTCCGCGCCAACGGAGGGGGCGGCTTGTGCCGGGCCGCCGGGCGTGCCGGACAGCCGGTAGCGCGCGCCTTCGACGGTGCTCTTGCCCATCAGTGCATGGTCGAGAGCGACAAAATGGCCGCGTGCGCGCAGTTGCGGGTCGTCCAGCATGTCGCGGCTGGAGGCTGCGATGTGGGCGGGGATGTCGAGAGATTGCAGCGCCGCCTGCGCATCGGCCGCTTCCTGTTGCGCGACCCATGCGCCGAGCACGCGTTCCAGTTCATCCTCGTTTTGCTTGCGCAGCGACAGCGTGGCGTAGCCGACGTCGTCGGCCAGCGCGGCGCCGCCGACGAGCATCGCCAGGCGGCGCCATTCGTCGTCATTGCGCACGGCGATGGCGATCCACGGCTGCATGCCGTCGTCATGCTCGCGGCAGGAGAAAACGCCGTGCGGCGCCATGCCGGCGTCGCGGTTGCCAAGGGCGCACGGCTCCTGGCCGTCGGCCGACCAGGCGGCCATCTGCGGCGCCAGGAACTGGATGCCGGCTTCGGCCTGCGCCACGTCCAGGTGGCAGCCCCGGCCGGTGCGGCGGCGCTGGTCCAGCGCCGCCAGCAGCGCGACGATGCCGAAGCGGGGGCCGACGTAATCGGTGTAGGGGCCGAATGGGCCGATGGGGGCGGCGTCCGGCTGGCCGGCCAAATGCTGAAAGCCGGAGACGGCGGCGCCGAGGTTGCCGAAGCCGGCGAAGGTGGCGTGCGGGCCGCTTTGTCCGCACAGCGAAGTGCTGACCATGACCAGGTCCGGCTTGTGCTCGCGCAGCGCGGCGTAGTCCAGGCCCCAGCGCGCCATCTGGCCGGGAGCGAAGGATTCGACCAGCACGTCGGCCCACTGCGCCAGTTCGCGCACGACCTGCTGGCCTTCGGCGCTGGACAGGTCCAGGCTCAGGCCGAGTTTGCCGGCGTTGCAGTTTTCGTAGAGGGCGGACTGGCGGGTGTCCATTTTCCCGCCGGGGAAGGGACCCATCAGGCGCGTGGTGTCGACCTTGCGCGCTGATTCGACCCGCACCACGGTGGCGCCGAAGTCGGCCAGCGTGCGGCCGATCAGCGGGCCGGCGACGACCCAGGACAGGTCGGCGACTTTCAGGCCGCTGAAGGGGAGGGGAGTGGGTTGAGATGTATTCATAAGTGACATCCTTTGAGCTGTCGTTCCCGCGGAGGCGGGAACCTATAGCACGAATGCGTTTTCTGCAAATGGCGCAGGACGGGATGCGAAGTATGGGTTCCCGCCTGCGCGGGAACGACAGTGCTGCGGACGGTGGTTCTGGGTATGATTAACAGCCTGCTTGAGTACTGCATCAGATAACTCCCGCTTCGGCAATCGCGGCAATGCGCTGCGCATCCAGGCCGCACAATTCGCGGTAGACCGTGTCGTTATGCTGCCCAACCGACGGCGCGGCGGTCAGCGGCACGAAACCGTCCGCTGTACCGAGCGCGAAATTGCCGGGCAGCGTGAGCGCCGGCGTGCCGACCTGCTGGAAAAATCCGCGTTCGGCGTAATGGGGGCTGATCGCCAGGTCCGCCATCATCGCGATCGGCGCCATCAGCAGCTTGCGGCGTACCGCGTTTTCCATCATCTCGGCCTTGCTGCGGGTGGACAGGAATTGCTCCACCTCGGCGCGCGCCGCTTCCATGTCGGCATCGGTGACGGCGCCGCTCTCGATCAATTTTGGAATATTCACCCAGTCCCAGGCAGCGGTGGTGGTGTCGCACGCGCCTTCTTCCAGCATCCAGGCGAACAGCGCGTTGGTGTAGCGGCCGGCCGCCGGACCCATTGCCAGGTGCATTTCCAGCAGGCCGTCCGCCAGCTTCCACTTGGAACGCCGGGTGCGCGCGCCACTGCCGCTCAAATCAAGCTGCTTCTTCGCCTGCGGTCCGGCCGGCGTGCCACCGACCGAATGGTTTTCATGGCCGACCGCAGCCGACAGGATGGTGGACAACGTGGCCTGCGCCACGCTTTGCTGGACGGAGATGTCGACATGCTGCCCGCGCCCGCTCGCCAGACGGGCGAAGTGGGCGATCAATGCGCCGCAGGCGCCGTCGGCCGCGCCGTGCAGCCAGGCTTGCGGCACGGAGAGGCGCAGCGGCGTGCCGTTGGCATCGCGATTGGGCAGCAGCGGTCCGCCGGCCGCCCACAGCGTCAGGTCGGTGGCGTGGTAATTCGCTTTCGGCCCATCGGAACCGAAGGCGGTGATCGAGACATGGACTAGGTGCGGGTGGCGTTCGGCCAGCGTTGCGTGGTCCAGGCCCAGGCGCGCCATTTCGCCCGGTTCGGCCGATTCGATCAAAAAGTCCGCCTTGGTCAGCAACTGGTGCAGCAATTCCCGGCCTGCTGGCTGTTGCAGGTCGCAGGTCGCGCCGCGCTTGCCGGCGGCGTAGGCGGCCCAGTACATCGATTGCGGCGCGCCGCCACCGATGCTGGCGAACGGCGCCGCCTGGCGGGCGCGCGAACCGGCGGGAGGCTCCACCTGGATCACGTCCGCGCCCAGTTGCGCCAGCATGTGGCCGGCCAGCAGGCCACGCTCGTCGCTCAGGTCGATCACGCGATAGGGTGCGAGCCAGCCGTTGCGACGTGCAAACTGGCCGGCAGTCTCCGAGGTCGCATCGTACTGCGGGGCGCCGATGCCGGGGCTGGCTACGGGAGCGCTGCCATGGTCAATAGTACTCATGCCGCGTTACTCCGGGCCGACGCCGCAAACCCATCCTCAGGTTTTGTCGCGGCGGACTGGCGCGGCAGCATGAAGGCGAGCACAAAACATGCGCCGATCAGCGCCATCAGCACGTACGCCACTTCCGGCATGGCCGACGACATCGCCTGCTCCTTGGCAGCCTTTAGCACGCCGGCGATATCGAGGCCGTGGCGCTGCAATTCCGCCACCAGTTCCGGCGTGATTTTTTTACCCTGCGAGGCGGCGGTGGCCGCCACCTGCGCCAGCAGCGGACCATCGAGTCCGGCCGCGCGGGCGATGGTTTCCGCCGCGCCGCCGGTGCGCGAACCGACCGTGGCGCCGAACACGGCGAGACCGAACGCCGCGCCGGCCGGCGAGCCGACGTCGCGCAACATCGTCAGCAGGCCGCTGCCGGCGCCGAGGCGCGCCGGCGGAATGGCGTTCAGTGCGATTTTCATCGAGGCCGGCGTCTTCATGCCGTTGGCAAAACCGAGCAGCATGACGGTGGCGATGATGAACCACAGCGGTGTGGCATTGCTGAAGGTGGACAGCATCAGCAGTACGCCGAGTGCGGCCGACAGCGCGATCAGCACGATGCGGCGCGGGTCCATGCGGTCCACGAGCCGGCCGGACAGGGGCGCCGCCACCATGCCGGTGCCGAACAGCAGCATCGTCACCAGGCCGAATTGCGCGGGACTGCCGCCGGGGCGTTCGACCACGAAGAAGGCCAGCGAATACAGCACGCTGGCATAGCACATGCCGTACAGGACGAAGATCAATGCGGGCAACGTGAAACTGCGGATGCGCAGCAGCGTCACTTCGACCGCGGGCGCTTCCACGCGCTGCTCGACAAACCACAGCGCCAGCATGGCAGCCACGGTCACCGCCAGCGCGCCGATTGCCTGCGGCGAGGTCATGCCGTAATTGCCGGCCCAGGTCGGAGTGGACAGCAGGCCGCCGATGGCGAGGAACAGCAGCACCGCACCCTTCAGGTCGAACCTGCTGCGGGCCTGCTGCACCGGCGTCGAATACGGCACGAAAACGGCCACCAGCGCCAGGCCGAGCAGGCCCAGGCCGCCGCTGACCCAGTAGATCGACGGCCAGCCGAAGCGCGCGATCATCATGCCGGCGACCGCGCCGCCGGAGGTCGCACCCACCATCATGGCAAAGGTCAGGATGCCCAGCGCCATGCCGCGCTGTTTATTCGAGAACAGCGCGCCGATGTAGGCGAGGATGACGGGGAAGATGCAGGCGACGCCGAAGCCCTGCAGGAAGCGCGCGGCCAGGAACAGCGGGAAGGTGGGGCTGAACACGGCGGCGCATTCGGAAATCGTGAAAATCAGCAGCCCTGTCATGACCATCTGCTTGCGGCCGGTGCGGTCGGCCAGCCTGCCCATGATGGGCGCGAACACGATGGCGCCCATGTAATACAGGGTCGTGATCAGTGCGGCGCCGCTGACGGGAATGCCGAAATGTCGCGTGATCTTCGGCATCGCGGGCGACTGGAAGGCGGCGGCCTCGATGGTGACGAAAGTGCTGAACAGCAGCGTGGCGAAGATGATCCACGCGCCGCGGGGACTGATGTCCATCGATTGAACATTGTCCGGTAACTTGATTTCCATGCCTGTCTCCTGTGACGGCCGCTCAGGCGGCTCTTGCTTTGGGGCGGATCTTGAACTTGCCGGAACCGTGGGCAATCAGCTTGCCGTCGGCGTGAATTTCACAGGTGGAGAAGGCGACCGAGGAGCCCATCATGACCACCTTGCCGCTGCCTTCGACCCACGCACCCAGCGGCGCGGCGCTGAGGAAGTCGGTGGTGAGGCTGATGGTCAGCACTTCGCCGCGCGGCTGCTGGCGCGAATACACCGCGTAGCTGGTGAGAATGTCGGCAAACGCGGTGGTCATGCCGCCGTGCGCCATCGGGTAGGCGTTGCAGTGCGGGCGCTGCACGCGCCAGCCGATGGTGTCGATGCCATTTTCCCGCTTGATGAACAGGGGGCCGATCAGCGTGACGAAGCCGATATGCCCGTGCCCGAACGGCTCGAAGCCTGGCGGCGGATCGGCCGGCAGCAGGGCGGCTTCCATCACCAGCCCGCCAGCGCGGCGGCGCGCGCGCGGTGCGTGGCCGGTGAACCCAGCCAGGCGAAGTTGAACATGGCGCGTTTTAAAAATACCTGCACGTCGAATTCCCAGGTATAGCCGATGCCGCCGTGCGCTTCCACCGTGCGGCGCGCGATGTGCAGGTAGCGGTCGGCCAGATGCGCCTTGGCTTGCGCGGCGCTGCGCGCGGCCTGTTCCGGCAGCCTGTCCCACGCGTGCGCCGCGTACCAGTACAGGCCGCGCGCCGGTTCGATATCGACCGCGATGTCGGCCAACTGGTGCTTCAGCGCCTGGAACTGGCCGATCACGACGCCGAACTGTTTGCGCAGCTTGGCGTATTCGACCGCCATCCCGACGCAGCGGCTGGCGCCGCCGTAGGCGTCCGCCGCCAGCAATACCAGCGCCGCGTCGCGCAGGCGATCCACGGTCGCCGCGCCGCCGTCCAGCATTTCGGCCGGCGTGGCGTCGAATTCGACGACGGAACAGGGACGGGTGCGATCGACGATATCCTGGGATGCGATCGACAGGCCGGCGGCGCCGGCCTGCACCACCGCCAGGCGGCCGCCTTCCAGTCCGACCACGATCAAATCGGCCTGCGCCGCATGCGTGACGAAGCGCTTGCCGCCGGTGATGGCCGTACCGGCGGCGATGCGCCACTGGTCCGGCTGCCACGCATCGCCATCCTCGGCCAGCGCCATGGTCGCGCTCAGGCTGCCGTCGGCCAAGCCGGGCAGCCAGCGCTGTTTCTGTTCTTCGTTGCCGGCCAGATTGATGGCGATGGAAGCGAGCACGTGGCCGAGGAAGGGCGTCGGCGCGGCACGGCTGCCGAGCACTTCGGCCACCAGCGCCAGGTCCACCAGTTCCAGCCCCATGCCGCCATATTGTTCCGGCAGCGCCAGCGCGGTCACGCCCAGGTCCAGCAAGCCTTGCCACAGCGCCGGGTCGGCGGTCGTGTCCTGCGCGTCGAACAGTTCATGCAGGCGGGTCGACGGGCATTCCGCGTCCAGGTAGCGCGCGACCGAGGTCTGGATTTCGATCTGTTCGGGAGAAAGTAAAAAATTCATGGTGCCGCCTTGGCTGGAGTGTCGGTACTTGCGTCGCGCGGCAGGCCAAGCCCGCGTTCGGCGATCAGGTTGCGCTGGATGTTCGACGTGCCGCCGGCGATGGCCAGCCCCAGGCTGCCCATGAACTGGTTGCCCCATTTCTCGTTGCCGCCACCTTTACCCAGCGGCGGCGTCAGCATCAGGGACGATCCGATCAGGTCGCGCGCGATGGCGGCCACGTCGTCGGCGATTTTCGTGTTGACCAGTTTGTTCATCATCGGCGCGATGCCCGCGTCCTGGCCATGCGCCGCCATTGAAAACTGGCGGTAACTCGAATACTGGTGCGCACTGATATAACCATCCAGCACGCCCAGTCGCTCGCGGATCACCGGGTCTTCGATGGCGGGCTTGCCGTTCAGCGTCGTGTTGCGCGCCAGTTCGACCAGCTTGGCGAACAGCGTCACCGAGGTGGCGGCCGCGCCGATAAAACCGCTACGCTCGTGCGACAGCGTGGTTTTGGACACCGCCCAGCCGGCGCCGGGTTCTCCGACGATCCAGTCCTGCGGCGTGCGCACGTTGTCAAAGAAGACTTCGCAGAATTCGGAGTCGCCGGTAATCTGCTTGAGCGGGCGCACGGTGATGCCGGGCTGCTTCATGTCCAGCAGCAGGTAAGACAGGCCGGCGTGCTTGGCGGCCGCGCGGTCGGTGCGCACCAGCGCGAACATGTAGTGCGCCTTGTGCGCCAGCGAACTCCAGGTCTTCTGGCCGTTGATGACCCAGTGCCCATCGACCAGGTCGGCGTGCGTGCGCACCGACGCCAGGTCGCTGCCGGCATCCGGTTCGCTGTAGCCCTGCGCCCAGCGGAATTCGCCGGCCAGCGTTTTCGGCACGAAGAAATCGCGTTGCCAGTCGCTGCCGCATTCGAGCAGCGTCGGCACCACCATCTGCGCGCCGACGCCGGGAATTTCCATCGGCGCGCGCGCCTTGCCAAATTCCTCGCGGATGATGTGCGCCTTCAGGATGTCCGGCTGCTGTTCGGAGCCGCCGTACTGGCGCGGGATGCCGCGGTACAGGTAGCCGCATTCGACCGCCTTGCGACGGAAAACGGCTTCCTGTTCGCGCCTGTCCGGCGCCGCCGTCGCCGAGCGGGCGTTCCAGTTAGCTTTGAGGAAGGCGGCCACTTCCTGGCGGAAGGTTTCCGACTCCGCGCTGTAGCTCAGGTCCATGTTCTTATCCCCGCTTGTTTTTTTCCGCCAGCAGTTCCCAGTGGCGCGCCATCATGCGCGCCGCGCGCTGCTGCAATTCCTTCGGCACTTCCGGCAACAGCACTTGCGGCGTTTCCCGGCTCGGCAGGGCGATGGTGGCGGTGCACAATACCGTTTCTTCGCCGCGCTGGTTCGTCATCTTGACCGACAGGTCGACCAGGTTCAGGCCGTTTTCCTGGCGTTTCCCCGTCACCTCTCCGGTGATGAACTGGGTGTCGCCCATGTAGTTGAACTTGCGGATTTCGTCGTACTGTTTATAGACCCATCCGTCGACGCCGGCCCATTCGCTCAGGTAGCGGAACAGGTAGTTTTCGCGCATGACGCCGTAATCGTAGGCCATCGGATTGCCGATCGCCTGTGCCCATTCGCTATCCCAGTGCAGGCGCTGCGCCACGTCGGGCACGCCGTACTTGTTTTTCACGTAAAACGGCGCGATGCGCTGGCGGTTCTTGTGCCAGATGCGGCCCACGCGCAGACCATAGGGCACAAAACCGTAGCCGCCGGCGTGGAAGGTGACGATGTCGGTCACGTTCAGCGGACCGGAGGCGCTGTCGCGCAGCGACTGGCCAGTCTCGATATCGTCCCAGTAGCGTTTTTCCAGGCCGCGCGGCTGGTCGGCGGCGTAGATCTCGTCGATTTTTGCCAGGTCGGCGTCCGTGTATTCGGCCGGTTTGATGTCCGAGTATTTCCCTTTTTCGCGCGCCGTCTTGCGCTCGGTGAGGATGGCGCGGTAGCGGTACACGCTGACGACTTCGCCGCGCTGGTTGACCTTGACCTGGCTGTTAAAACGGGTGACGGAGCGGCCGGCGAATTCGGACTGTTTGACCTCCAGGCCGTCTTCGCCGCCAAAGCTGTACAGCGTGTCGCCCGGGAAGATGGGCCGGAAGAAGGTCCATTCGCCGCCGGAGATGAACATGTGGATGCCGCGGAACAGGCTTTTATTGGCGGCCTTCAGTTCGGCCGTGTACGGGTCGCCCAGCATCGGCTTGTTGATGACGCCTGCCATCATGCTCGGCGCGATGACCGAACCCCAGCGGGTAGCGGCGGCGTAGGCCGAGTCGCAGTGCAGTGGGTCGTCGCTGCCGCAGGCGTAGGCGAAGCTGCGGATGTTGTCCTCGGTGGCGGTGGAGATTTGCTCCTGGTCGCGGCTGGCCAGGTCGTAATTGAGCAGCAGTTTGGCGCGCTCGATGTCGCTGTCGGTCAGTTCGTAGGCAGTCGCCTTCTTGAATTCGTCGCTGATGCTGGCGTCAGACATGTGGATCTCCGGTTATCTGTTGGTTGTGTGCTGCGTATGGGGTAAATTCAGGAGCCGGTGAAGACGGGCGGGCGCTTTTCCGCGAAAGCCTTGACGGCTTCCTTGTGATCGGAGGTCTGCGCCGCCAGCACCATGTGGGTCGCTTCCAGGTCCAGTACCTCGGCCAGCGTCGCCTCGGCGGCGGCGGCCAGGTTTTTCTTCATGAAGCGGTAAGTGACCGGCGGGCCGGCGGCCAGGCGCCTGGCCAGTTCCATCGTCGCCGTTTCCAGTTCTTCGTCCGGCACCAGGCGGCTGACCATGCCCATCGCGTCGGCGCGCCGCGCATCGATGGTGTCGGACAGCAGCATCAGTTCGCGCGCGCGGGCGCCGCCCAGCAGGCGGGTCAGAAAATAGCTGGCGCCATAATCTCCGGTCAGGCCGACCTTGACGAAGGCGGTAGTAAAACTGGCGCGCTCGGACACGACGCGGAAGTCGCAGGCCGCCGCCAGCGCCATGCCGACGCTGACGGTGGCGCCGCGGATCATGGCGATGGTGGGTTTGCCCATTTCATAGAGCACGCGCGCCGCTTCCATGTTCCCGCGCAGCCATTCGATGCGCGCGGCGACGTTGTCGGGCGGGCGTTTCGCGGCGCGTTCGGCTGCCGCCGCCATTTCCTCGGCCGATTGTTCCTTCTTTTCGGGCTTGCCGCCGATATCTCCGCCGGCGCAAAAGGCCTTGCCGGCGCCGGTGATGACGACCACGCGCGCATGGTGGTTGTTCGCCGCCGCCTTGACGGCGTCGGTCAGCGCGCGCATCAAGGGAGGATTCAGCGCGTTCAGGCGCTCCGGACGATTCAGCGTCAACGTCAGCACGCCGTCTTCCAGGTGCTCCAGTACCAGTTGTTCAGACATACATTACTCCAGACGGTGAATCAGGCCACCTGCGGTTGCAGCTGGCGGATGAACAGGTCGCGCACTTCGTGCTGGCTGACTTTTAATGAAGGACTGCGCGGCAGCGCCTTGACCAGCATCGCGTGCACCGGCACCTGGTAAGAGACCAGGTCCTTGCGTGCAAAAGTCACCAGCTCGTCGGCGGTGACGGGCGCGCAACCGTCGTGCAGTTCGATCGCCACCACGGGAATCGCGCCCAGGCGCTGGTCCGGCAGGCCGACCACGCTGGCATCCTTGACGGACGGATGCTTGCGGAAGATCGCTTCGACGTCGCGCGGCAATACCTTGAAGCCGCCGCGCACGATGGCGTCGTCGGCGCGGCCGCGAATGAAGAGAAAACCGTCCGCGTCGATCTCGGCCAGGTCGGTGGTGCGCATCCAGGCGCCTTCGGACTGGCCGGTTTTGACTTCCAGCAGGCCGACCACGCCGGTGGCGACCGGCTCGAAGGTGTCGATGGATACCACGCGCAGCTCGCAACCCGGCTGTGCGCGGCCGACCGAGCCGCGCTTGGTCTTGCTGTAGGTTGTGTGTTCCTTCAGCGTCCAGCCGGCCACGGCGCCGGCGAATTCGGTGGCGCCGTAGGCGTCGAGCAAAGGCACGCCGTAGCGCGCTTCGAAGTTTTCCTGCATGGCCGGGTCCAGCGGCGCGCTGCCGGTGCGGATGGCGCGCAGGCAGGCCAGTTCTGCCACCGGCACGTCCGCGTCGAGGATCATGCGCACGGCAGTCGGCGGCAGCGCGATCAGTTTCGGGCCGTAGGCCGCCAGCACGCGGCGGAATTCGGCCACGCTGAATTTTTCCAGGATCACGGTCGGGCGGGCCGACGCCACGGCGGCGACGGCGGCGTACATGCCGCCGATGTGCACCAGCGGCGTGGCCAGCACGGCGGGCGTGTCCTTCAGCTCCACTTTCATGGCGCCGCCCTTGGTTTCATAGTATTCAGCGTCGAAGATGGCGCGCTCGAAATTTTTATAGGGCAGTTCGATGCGCTTGGCCGGGCCGGTGGTGCCGCTGGTGAGCATCAGGATGCAGGTGCCCGGCAGCGGCGCATGGAATTGCGCATCCGGCGCGCTGCTGCCCTCGGCCATCAGGGTCATGCCGAGAAGGGGGGAGGTGTCGGTACGGATCGTCAGGCAACCGAGTTCCTGCGCCACTTGCTGCAATTCGGGGATCGCCCAATCCTGGCCGTCGGCGATGATCACCTGCAGGCGCAGCTTGCGGATGTCGTTCGCCAGCTTCTCGGCCGGCTGGAACGGATTGACCGTCACCACGCAGCGGCGCGAAGCCAGCACTTCGAGCAGCGCCGGGAAGTGGGCCGGGCGGTTGCGCAGGATGATGCCGACCGGCGTGCCTTCGCCGAGGCCGGCCGCAGCCAGCATCGTGTCGAGCTGCTGCATGGCGCGGCCGATTTCGGCCCAGCTGTGCCAGGTCCCGTTGAATTCGATCGCGCCCTTGTCCGGGCCGAGCGCCAATACCGTTTTGATGCGTTCTGCAAGTCCGAGTGCCATGTCTCTATCCTTTTTTTAAGCGCCCTGGGTTTGAGACAGGCGCCTGTAGTGCGATCTGTCTTAATGATCTTAATTCTATCAATGATCTATATGATTAAGCAAACTAAAAATGGGGCTTGGGGCCAGAAAAGGCGGCGGATGACAACTGGGAGGGGATAGCGGGGCAGGAGGAGCGTGGACGCGGCCAAGTCGCGCTTTGACAGGAGGGATGCGGGCGGGAATCCAGTTTTGCGTCTCAGGCGGCGCGACAAAATGGGATTCCCGCCTGCGCGGGAATGACATATCTGCGGTCCGTGGCCTTAAGTCAGGCTGGGGTATGTCAGCACGCGCGCGCCCGCACATCGACCGGGATGGCGGACAGGCGCGGCATGGCGTTGATCGATTCGCAGTCCTGTTCGGAACTGATCAGCAGGCCGGTGTTCGCGCCGGGCCAGGCGGGCGATGCGCTGTCGGGCAGCGGCCCCCAGCCATGACTCATCGACACCATGCCGCGCCGCAGAGAATCGTCGGCGGCGACGGTGGCGCATATGCGGCCGTGCGGCGACACGATGTCGACTTCGGCGCCGGGCGCGAGGCCCAGCATGGCCAGGTCGTCCGGATGCAGCCAGGCGGGATTGCCCGGCGTACGCTCGCGCATCGGAGAAATTTGCTGGAAGGCGCTGTTCATCACGTCGCGCATGCGGCGCGAACACAGGCGGAAGGGAAAGTCCTGCGTGTCGCCGGTCGCCGCATGAACAGCGGACAGTTCGGCGGCGACATCGTGCGCAAGCAGTTCGAACCTTCCACTCTCGTCGCGCGCCGGCGCCACCAGTTGCGGCGGCAGGTCCGGGGCGATGCCGCCGGGAGCGGCGCGCAACTGGTCCAGCGGAACGCGTGCGCTGCGGGTCAGGATGTCGAACAGTTGCTCGGTGTTTGGCGCCGCCTGCATGTCCAGCGGCTTGCCGCCCATAACCAGCGGCAAACCGAGGCGGCGCGCCAATCCCCAGAACACGTGCCACTCTTCCGCCAGTTCGCTGTCCGGCGGCGGCGCGGCGACGGCCGGCGTGTGCTGCGCGAAGGGGACTGGAAAATACGACGCCTCGAACGCCGGCGGCGAGATCTCCGCCCGCTCGTACTGCATCAGGGGCGGAAGAATATAGTGGGAGAGGGCGGCGGTGGTGGTCATGAACGGTTCGATGCTGACCAGCAGTTCCAGGTCGCGCAGCGCGCGCACGGCTTTCAGTTGATCCGGCAGCACGCTGGCCGGATTGCCGCCGACGACGATCAGGCTCCTGATGCGGCCGGGGCCGGGCGTCAAAATCTCGTCCGGCAGCGTGGCCGTCATCATTTCTCCGAACAGCATGGCGCTGTCGCGGATACGTCCGGGCGCGGCGCTTTCCCAGGAACGGCGCGGCGCCAGCACTTCGGCGCGCTGCGTCTTCGCCTTGCCCAGCACGCCCGGATTGCCGACATCGTCGCCTTCGCGCAGGAAACGGCCGCAAATGACGTTGATTGCCTGGTACAGGTGTTCGGACAGATTGGAATTGGCAGCCATGTCAGGCCCTGTCCCTGTGGTAAGAGCGCCACTTTTGCATTCGTATGCGAACATGCGCGCGGCCTGCACCAGCAATGCTGCCGGCACGCCGGACCGCTGCTCCACATATTCGGGTGTAAAAGGCTGCACCGCTTCGCGCAGCACATCGACGCCGTTGACGTGTGCGGCGCAGAATGCCGTGTCGTGCCAGCCCTCATTCAGGATGCAGCGCAGCAGGCCGGCCGCCAGTGTCGCATCCTCGCCGGGACGGATCTGCAGGAACAGGTCCGCGTGGTGCGCGGTCTCCGTGCGGCGCGGGTCGATGACGATGATCTTCATGCCGCGCGCCCTGGCATCCTTCATTTCCTTCGTCGGATTGGTCGTAAAAAAGCCGGAACCATTTTGAATAGACAGCAGCGGGTTGTAGCCGGCGAAAACCCAGACGTCGGCATTGCGGAAATGCTGGCGTCCCGCGCCCCAGCGGCCGAGTCTTTCCATCGCCACCCATTTGGCCGACTGGTCGATCGTCATCGTCGAAAAGAAGGAACGCGAGCCGAGCGCCTTCATCCACGAATACAGCATGACGAAGGCCGGGACGTTCAGGTAATTCTGCGTGCCGCGATAGGTCGCCAGCGCATCCGGTCCGTCGCGCTCGCGCAGTTGCGCCAGCTTTTGCGCGATTTCATCGAGCGCCTGTTCCAGCGGGATGGCTTTGAAACTGCCATCCGGCATGCGCTTCAAGGGGCGCAATATGCGTTCGGCGGCATTGTGCGCCGCGCCGGACTGCAAGCCTTTGAAACAGGCATAACCGCGCGACATCGCGTGTTCCTTGTCGCCGCGGATGGACGCGATGCGGCCTTGCGCGTCCAGCTGGAGCACGGTGCCGCACAGGCCGGAACAGATGCGGCAGAACGACTTGATGCCGGTTTCCATGCTTCAGGCTTTGGTTTTTAATGTTTTCGGGCTGCTTTCCAGCAGGCGCTGGCGGCCGGCCGCGCGCAGTTGAACCAGCGTGGCGGCGTGCAGCGCGGTGCCGGGATCGGCGTCGCCGCCGCGGATACGCTGCGCCAGTTGCCGGTTCAGCGAAACGAGCAGGCCGCGCATCGGCGCTTCAGACGCTTCGTCGCCGCTGCCGAGCAACGCGCGCAGCGCCTGCAATTCGCCCTGTTCGGGCGCTTCGCCGTATTCCAGCTGGCGCATCGCGATCGACATCGCGTTGGCGATCATCAGCGCGCCGTGGCGCTTGTCGTCGGGCAGGGCTTTCAGGATATCTTCCCGCAGCAGTGTGGTGGCGGCCTGCAGCAGGGCGGCGCCGTTGGGATCTTCGCGCATCAGTCGTTCTCCGTCATGTTCAGTATTTCCCATTCCAGTTCCGGCACGATGTGGCCGGTGAGCGCCAGCAGCAGCGAGTTTTCTTCGCCCGACACGTGGCGGTCGGCCTGCTGGATGGCGATGATGGCCCAGTTCAGGTGCGCCATCACTTCCCAGTAGCGGACCTGACCGCGGTCGATCGTCGTGCCGCTCACTTCCTCGTAGCCGCGATAAAAATCTTCGCGCTCGCCGATGCCGCCGGCTTCCTTCGCCAGCGCGCCGAAACGCCAGCACCTGGCGCAGAACCAGCCCATGTCTTCCAGCGGGTCGCTCCATCCCGCGAATTCCCAGTCCAGGATGCCGGTCAGCCCGGATTCGTCGACCATGTAATTCCCTGTGCGGAAGTCGCGGTGGCACAGCGTCACGGTGGACGCCGGCGGCGCGTGGCGCTCCAGCCAGCGCAGGCCCCATTCCAGCGCCGGATACGGGACGCGGTGCTGGTCGAGATAGGCGCGGAACTTGGCAACCAGGTGAAGCGCGGGCGTTTCGTCATATTTCGGCAGGAAATCCAGCACCGGCTGCGGTGGGCGCACGCTGTGGATGCGCGCCAGTTCCATGCCGAGGCGCCGCGCCAGTCCGTCGTTGCCCGGGCCACCCTTGACCAGCAAATGGCCGCTGGCGGTGCCTCCGACTTTTCGCATGACGAAGAACTGGCGGCCAATGACGCCCTTGTCCTCGCACAGCCACAGTGGCTCGGGCACGGTGACACCGGCGTCGAACACGGTTTTGAGCAAGGTGAATTCCTGCGCGCGCGAGTGGCTCAGCGACACGGCGGAGGGGGCGTCGGTGCGCACCACGGTGTCGAGCGCGCCGTCGAAGGGACCGCCGGCGATGTCGAACTGCACCAGCCAGTTTTCCTGGATGGCGCCGCCCGACAGCAGCTTGGCATGGCGGATGCCGGCGCTGCGGGCGCCGCTGGCGCGCGCCACGAATTGTTCTATGCCTTCACGCATTTCAGCTTGCATGTGCGCTCCTTATAAAGAACTGGTCAGGTGGCCGCCGTCGACGGCCAGCACGGCGCCGCTCATGTGGCGGCCGGCATCGCTGGCGAGCAGCAGCATCGGCCCGCTCAGGTCGTCCATCTCGCCGAACTTGCGGCTCGGGACCCGGGAACGCAGCTTGTCGCCCGCTTCGCTGGCAAGAAAATCGCGATTCAGGTCGGTGACGATATAACCGGGCAGCAGGGCGTTGGCGCGGATGTTGTAGCGCGCCAGTTCCAGCGCCAGCGCCTTGGTTGCCTGCACCACGCCCGCTTTCGAGATCGCATACGGCGCCACGCCACCGGCCACGCGTTCGCCCAGGATCGAGGCGACGTTGACCAGGCTGCCGCCCTTGCCGGCGGCCACCATGCGGCGCGCCGCTTCCTGCGCCACCAGCCAGCCGCCTTTTAAATTTGTATCCATGACATCGTCCCAGTCGCTTTCCGTCTGCTGCAACAGCGGCCTGGTGATGGTGACGCCGGCATTGTTGATGACCACGTCCGGGCAGCCGAGTCCATCGCCCAGTTCCGCGAAGGCGCGGGAGATGGTGGCGCTGTCCGTCACGTCCATCGCGACCGCCTGCGCCCTCACGCCGAGTGCTTCGATGTCCGCCGCCAGTTCCAGCAACTTGTCGGCGCGGCGCGCGGCGATCGCGACGTTGGCGCCGGCGCGCGCCAGCAGCAGCGCGAAATGGCGTCCGAGTCCGCTCGACGCGCCCGTCACCAGCGCCAGCTTGCCATCCAGCCGGAACATCGATTCCACGGCCGCGCTCATGTTTTGGCGGCGCGGAACGGGCGCAGGATGTTTTTGGCGATGCTCCAGCGGTGCACCTCCGACGGGCCGTCGTAGATGCGGAAGGCGCGCACGTCGGCGAAAATACGCGCGACGATGGTTTCGTGCGTGACGCCCTGGCCGCCCAGCAGTTGCACGCTGCGGTCGACCACGCGCCAGATCGCTTCCGACGAAATGACCTTCGCCACGCTCGATTCGTGTTTGCCGAGATGCCCCTGGTCCAGCACCCAGGCGCAGTGCCAGATCGACAGGCGAGTGATATGCAGGTCCATCTCGTTGTCCGCCAGCTGGAAACCGACACCTTCGTGCTGGCCCAGCGTTTTTCCGAAAGCCTGGCGCTGCGCGACGTAACGGGTGGCGACATCGTGCGCGCGGCGGGCGGCGCCCAGCCAGCGCATGCAGTGCGTCAGGCGCGCCGGTGACAACCGCACCTGCGCATACTTAAAACCTTCGCCGGCCGCGCCGAGGATGTCGGCCGCCGGCACGCGCAGGTTTTCGAAGCGCACCACGCCGTGGCCGCCGGCGAAGCAGGAGTCGAGCGAATCCATCAGGCGTTCGACGACGATGCCGGGGCGGTCCATGTCGGCCAGGAACATGGTCGCGCTGCCGTCTTCGAGCTTGGCCATGATGATGGAGAATGCGGCGCCTTCGGCGCCGGTGATGAACCACTTGACGCCGTTGATGATGTAATCGTCGCCATCGCGCACCGCGGTCGTTTGCAGCATGCTCGGGTCGGCGCCGGCGCCGGGGGATGGTTCTGTCATGCAGAAGCAGGAGCGGATTGTTCCGGCGGCCAGCGGGCGCAGCCAGCGTTCCTTCTGTTCGTGCGTCGCCACTTCTTCCAGCAAGTGCATATTGCCTTCGTCCGGCGCGTGGATGTTCAGCGCGACGGGACCGAGCGGAGAGTATCCTGCTTCCTCGAACAGGATGGCCTTGGCGCGGTGGTCCAGACCCAGGCCGCCCATTTCCTTGGAGACGTGGCTCGACAGCAGGCCGGCTTCGCGCCCCAGTGCGACCAGTTCATGGCGCAGTTCTTCGGTGGGGCCATGCGGCGTGCAGCGCGGGTCTTTTTCGTAGGGGATGATCTTGTCTGCGATGAAGCTGCGCGTGCGTTGCTGCAGTTCGATCAGTTCGGGGGAGAGTTCAAAGTTCATGATGAGTCTCTGGTTGATTGTGTAGGCTACTAGTTATTCCTGATCGCCGGACCGCCGCTCAGGCGGAACCAAAATGTTGACGCACTGCTGCGAAATGGGATTCCCGCCTGCGCGGGAATGACAGGTGGCTGCGCGGAATGACAGCTTATCTGCGCGGAAACGACAGGGTTGTGCGCGCTCGCAAGCCTATTTCAATTGCGAAAACGGTACATCCTTATCGACCCGGATGTCGCCCGGCAGGCCGAGCACGCGCTCGGAAATCTGGTTGCGCAGGATCTCGTCGGCACCGCCGGCGATGCGCAGCGCCGCCGACCAGAAGTAACCGTGCTGGAATTTGCGCGCGGCCTCGTCATTGTCTTCGGGAACGAGTCCCATGGCTCCCTGCACATCGAGCGCGATGCGCGAGATTTCCTGCATCACGTTGGACTGCACCAGCTTGCCCATGGCGGCGATCGCCCCCGGCGTGCCGCCGCGGGAGAGCGCCGTGATCTGGCGGCAGCGGAAATATTTTAAGCCCTGTTCCTGCGCCATCAACTGCGCCGCGCGCAGGCGATAGGGCTGGCCGGCCGCGCCGCTGCGCTCGAGCAGCGCCACCAGGTCGGCCGCCTGCGGCTCGTCCTGGCTTTCGCCGCCGACGCTGAAACGCTCGTTCATCAGCGTGGTGATGGCCGCTTTCCAGCCATCGCCGACGGCGCCGATGCGGTTGCCGTCCGGGATGCGCACATCCGTCAAAAACACTTCGTTGAATTCCGATTCGCCCGAGATCTGGCGGATGCGGCGCACTTCGATGCCCGGCGTCTTCATATCGACGACAAAATAACTCAGGCCCTTGTGCTTGGCGACGGAAGGATCGGTGCGGGCGATCAGGATGCCCCAGTCGGCCACGTGGGCCCATGAAGTCCAGACCTTCTGGCCGTTCAAGACCCAGTCGTCGCCGTCGCGCACGGCGCGGGTGCGCAGGCCGGCCAGGTCGGAACCGGCCGCCGGCTCGGAAAACAGCTGGCACCACAGTAAATCACCGTACAGCGTGGGACGCGTAAAACGCTCGACCTGTTGCGGCGTCGCGTGCACGCGGAAGGTGGGGACGGCCAGATGGGTGCCAATCGTGACGAAGGGGCCGACCGGCACGTGGTAACGCGCCTCTTCCTCGGCGAAGATCACTTCCTCGATCGGCGTGCCATCGAGGCCGCCTTCGGAACGCGGCCAGCGGATCGCGGCGTAGCCTGCTTCGGCCTTGACTTTCTGCCAGGCGCGCGCGCTGGCAATGAAATCGGCTTCGGACATGTCGTGCGGCGGCGGCTGGCGGAATTGCTGTGCGTTGGCAGCCAGCCAGGCGTGGGCCTGGGCGCGGAATGCGGCTTCTTTGGGGGTGTCGTTGAAATCCATGGCGGCTCCGGTATCAGTTGGCGGCGGCGGCGAGCATGCGTTCGCCCCAGGCGGCGGCGTTGCCCAGGGAACTGGCCAGCACGCGTGCGCGGGTGTAATAGAAATGGCAGTTCGCTTCCCAGGTGTAGCCGATGCCGCCGTGCAGGTGCAGGCATTCCTGCGCGGCGTAGTCGAGCGCCTCGGTGGCGCTGACGCGCGCGGCGGCGGCGGCAAGATCCAGTTGGTCGCGGCCGTCGGCCAGCGCCCAGGCGCCGAAATAACAGTTCGAACGGGCCAGTTCGATTTTTACCGCCATGTCGGCCAGTTTATGTTTGACGGCCTGGTAGCCGCCGATCGGACGGCCGAAGGCGTAGCGCTCCTTCACGTAGGCCACCGTCATGTCGCAGGCGGTATCGGCCGCGCCGGTCTGTTCGAAGGCGGTCAGCACGGCGCCCAGGTTGCGGGCATCGGTGTGCAGTGCGCGTGCGGCGTCGCCGCGCGCGATCAGCGTGACGGGGGCGCCTTCGAGCAGCAGTTCGCCGTGCGGCAGCAAGGGATCGATGCCGGTCAACGCGGTGCGGCGCACGCCGGCGTGGCCCAGGTCGGCCAGCACCAGCGCCGGCTCTCCACCGGCGCTGGCATACAGGATGGCGTGGCTGGCCTGCAAGGCCCAGGCCAGTGGCCGGACCTTGCCGTCCACGCGGCCATCTTTCCATTGCAGTTGCGGCGACGGCAGGTCCGTATCGAGTCCGGCCACCGCCACCACGGCGCTGCCGGCGGCGATGTTTTCCAGCAGCGCGTTGCCTTCCGGCGTGGGGCTACGGGTAAACATGTCGACGGCGATGCAGGCCGTGCCGAGGAAGGGCAGCGGCGCGAGCACGCGACCCAGTTCCTCGGCCAGCACGCACAGTTCCATCGCGCCCAGGCCCAGCCCGCCGAACTCTTCCGGCACGGCGGCGCCGCTCCAGCCCAGTTCAGCCACCTGCCGCCACAGTTCCGGATCGAGTCCGGTACCGCTGTCGAGCTGCGCGCGCAGCCGTTCAAAGGTCAATGTCTCGGACAGGAAGCGCCGGGCATTGTCTCGCAGCATCTGCTGCTCATCTGAAAACTCGAAGTTCATCGGGCGTCTCGTTGGTTATGACTATAATGATATATATGATTGCATGCGCGGCATTTTAGCGCAAGCGCCAATTCGCTTTTGCACAGATGCGGAAAGAAATTGCTGACATTGTCATGGTTTTGTCATATTATCGTATTAATGATCTATATGATTAATGTAGTAATAAACTAAAAAACGAAAACCAGCCATGTCCGCCAGCACTGCACCCATCAAGAAGATCCTGATCGCCAACCGCAGCGAGATCGCCATCCGCGTGATGCGCGCGGCGGCCGAGCTGGATATCCGCACGGTGGCGATCTACGCCGCCGAAGACCGTTTCGCCTTGCACCGCTTTAAGGCCGACGAGAGCTACCTGGTGGGGGAGGGTAAAAAGCCGATCGCCGCCTATCTGGATATCGACGATATTATCCGCATCGCCCGCGAATCGGGCGCGGACGCGATCCACCCGGGCTACGGCTTCCTGTCCGAAAATCCGGACTTCGCCGACGCCTGCCTTGAACACGGCATCACCTTCATCGGCCCGTCGTCGAGCGTGATGCGCACATTGGGCAACAAGGTCGCCGCGCGCGCCGCCGCCGTGGCTGCCGGCGTGCCGGTGATGCCGGCGACCGCCGCGCTGCCGCACGATATCGAACAGGCGAAGGCGATGGCCGCCGCAATCGGCTATCCGCTGATGCTGAAAGCGAGTTGGGGCGGCGGCGGGCGCGGCATGCGCACCATCGAGACCGAGCAGGAATTGCCGGGCCAGCTGGAAGTGGCGCGGCGCGAAGCGCTGGCCGCCTTCGGCAACGACGAGATGTACCTGGAAAAACTGGTGCGCCGCGCGCGCCACGTCGAGGTGCAACTGCTCGGAGACCGGCATGGCACGCTGGTGCACCTGTACGAGCGCGATTGCTCGGTGCAGCGCCGCAACCAGAAAGTGGTCGAACGCGCGCCGGCGCCTTACCTCGACGAGGCGCGCCGTGTCGAACTGTGCGAAGCGGCGCTGCGCCTTGGGCGCGCGGTCGGTTATACCCATGCCGGCACCGTCGAATTCCTGATGGACGTCGACAGTGGCGAATTTTATTTTATCGAAGTGAACCCGCGCATCCAGGTCGAGCACACGGTGACGGAGCAGGTCACCGGCATCGACATCGTCAAGGCGCAGATCCGCATCAGCGAAGGCGCGGCGATCGGTTCGAGCGATCCGCTGTCGGCCGGCGTGCCGCTGCAACAGGATATCCGCCTGAACGGTCACGCGCTGCAATGCCGCGTCACCACCGAGGACCCGGAAAACAGTTTTACGCCGGATTACGGCCGTATCACGGCTTACCGCAGCGCGTCCGGTTTTGGGCTAAGACTGGACGGCGGCACCGCATACTCGGGCGCCGTCATCACGCCATACTATGATTCGCTGCTGGTGAAAGTGACGGCGTGGGCGCCGCAGCCCGACGAGGCGATTGCCCGCATGGACCGCGCGCTGCGCGAATTCCGCATCCGCGGCCTGTCGACCAATTTGCCGTTCCTGGAAAACGTCATCAACCACGACCTGTTCAGGAGCGGCGAATGCACCACGCGCTTCATCGACACCACGCCGGAACTGTTCAATTTCACGAAGCGCCAGGACCGCGCGACGCGCCTGTTGCGCTTTATCGGCGACGTCAGCGTCAACGGCAATCCGGAGATGAAAGGGAGAACGGCGCCGGACCGCGCGCTGGCCGCGCCGCTGCTGCCGCACCTGTCGGCGGCCGAACTGGATCGGCCATTGCCGCCGGGTTCGCGCAACAAGCTGCTGGAACTGGGTCCCGAGCGTTTTTCACAATGGATGCTGGAACAGCCGCGGGTGCTGCTGACCGACACGACGATGCGCGACGCGCACCAGTCGCTGTTCGCCACGCGCATGCGCACGGCCGACATGGTCGCCATCGCGCCATACTATGCGCGCCTGCTGCCGGACCTGTTCTCTCTGGAATGCTGGGGCGGCGCCACCTTCGATGTCGCCATGCGCTTCCTGAATGAAGACCCGTGGGAGAGGCTGTCCCTGCTGCGCGAGCAGGTGCCGAACACATTGTTCCAGATGCTGCTGCGTTCCTCGAACGCGGTCGGCTACACGAATTACGCGGATAACGTGGTCCAGTATTTCGTGCGGCAGGCGGCGCAAGGCGGCATCGACCTGTTCCGGATATTTGATTCCTTGAACTGGGTGGAAAACATGCGCGTGGCGATCGACGCCGTGCGCGACGCCGGCGCACTGGCCGAGGGCGCGATCTGCTACAGCGGAGATTTACTGGACGTCAAACGCGACAAGTACAGCCTGAAATACTACGTGGCGATGGCGAAAGAACTGGAAAAGGCCGGCGCCAACATCATCGGCATCAAGGACATGGCGGGTATTTGCAAGCCGGAAGCGGCGCGCCGCCTGGTCAAGGCGCTGAAGGAGGAAGTCGGTTTGCCCATTCACTTCCATACGCACGATACCAGCGGCATCTCGGCCGCCTCGGTGCTGGCGGCGATCGAGGCCGGCTGCGACGCGGTCGATGGCGCGATGGATGCGATGAGCGGGCTGACGTCGCAGCCGAATCTCGGTTCGATCGCCGCCGCATTGAGCGGCAGCGCGCGCGATCCCGGCATGGACCGTTCGGCCATGTTCTCGATCTCGCAATACTGGGAAGGCGTGCGCCGCTATTACGCGCCGTTCGAAGCCGAGATGCGCGCCGGTACCTCGGACGTCTACCGTCACGAAATGCCGGGTGGGCAGTACACGAACCTGCGCGAACAGGCCCGCTCGATGGGGCTGGAGCAGCGCTGGACCGACGTGTCGCAAGCCTATGCGGACGTCAACCAGTTATTTGGCGATATCGTCAAGGTCACGCCGACCTCGAAAGTCGTCGGCGACATGGCGCTGTTCATGGTGGCCAACAACCTGGCACCGGCCGATGTCGCCGATCCGGGACGCCAGGTGGCGTTCCCGGACTCCGTCGTCTCCCTGTTCAAGGGTGAACTGGGTTTTCCGCCGGACGGTTTCCCCGCCGGCTTGAGCGCCAAGGTGTTGCAGGGCGCGGCGCCGCTGGTCGGCCGGCCGGGCGCGTCGCTGCCGCCGGTGGACCTGGCTGCCGCGCAAATAAATGCCGAAGCGGCGGTGGGGCGCGCACTGAGCGGACGGGAACTGGCGTCTTACCTGATGTATCCGAAAGTGTTCAGCGATTACGCCGCGCACCAGGCGCAGTACGGCAATGTCAGCGTGCTGCCGACGCCGGTGTTCTTCAACGGCCTGGCTGACAGTCAGGAAGTGTCGATCGCGATCGACAAGGGCAAGACGCTGATCGTGCGCTTGCAGGGTTCGACCGAATTGCCGGACGAGGGCGAGCGCAAGCTGTTTTTTGAACTGAACGGTCAGCCACGCGTGATCCGCATCCGGCACCAGGGCGTGTCGAAAGTCGGCGCGCAGTTGCAGGCGCAGGACGGCAATCCGGACCACGTCGGCGCGCCGATGCCGGGCATGGTGGCGACGGTGGCAGTGACGGTCGGCCAGCGCGTGGCCAAGGGCGACCCGCTGGTGTCGATCGAGGCGATGAAGATGGAAACGATGCTCCGCGCCGAGCGCGCCGGTGTGGTGCGGGTGCTGCACACCGCGCCGGGCAGGGTGGTCAATGCGAAGGATCTGCTGCTGGAGCTGGGCGAATGAAACGCTTCTCAATGCCGGAAGGCGTCGGCCAGGCGGCCGAGGTCGACGGCGGGCGGCTGGTACTGGGACAGCGCATCGTGCGCCGGCCGGGGCTGGGGCGCCGGGGCGGGAGAAAGAACGCCGTAACCGGCGGCGCCCGCCGCGGCGAGGCACAAGGCGATTTTGATGATGATCATGGTGGGGTCTCCCGTGTGAATATCAGATATTTATAATCGTTATGATGATTAGTATAGTTAAGATAATTTATAAGTCAATCTCGTAACTGAAAACACAACAGAAAGGCAGAAAAATCGTGAAAGCATTAGTGGCAGTCAAGCGCGTGGTCGACTACAACGTCAAGGTCCGCGTCAAGTCCGACGGTAGCGGCGTGGAGCTTGGCAACGTGAAAATGGCAATGAATCCCTTCGACGAAATCGCCGTCGAGGAAGCGACCAGGCTGAAGGAAGCGGGCGCGCTGGGCGAGGTGGTGGCGGTGTCGTGCGGCGTGGCGCAATGCCAGGAAACGCTGCGTACGGCCATGGCCATGGGCGCCGACCGCGGCATCCTGGTCGAATCGGACGCGGATCTGCAGCCGCTGGCCGTGGCCAAGCTGCTCAAGGCGGTGGCCGACAGGGAACAGCCGCAGTTGATCATCCTGGGCAAGCAGGCGATCGACGACGATTGCAACCAGACCGGCCAGATGCTGGCCGCGCTGCTGGGCTGGCCGCAGGCGACCTTCGCGTCGAAACTGCGCATCGAAGGCGGCAAGGCCAGCGTGACGCGCGAAGTGGACGGCGGCCTGGAAACGCTGGAACTGACCCTTCCCGCGGTGGTGACCACGGACCTGCGCCTGAACGAGCCGCGCTATGTGACGCTGCCGAACATCATGAAGGCGAAAAAGAAGCCGCTCGACACCGTCAAACCGGCCGACCTGGGCGTGGACGTGGCGCCGCGCCTGACGACGCTGAAAGTGGCGTCGCCGACCCAGCGCGCCGCCGGCATCATCGTGCCGGACGTGGCCACGCTGGTCGACCGGTTGCGCAATACCGCCAAGGTCATCTAGACACCAAACCGCAAGCAAGGGAGCACGCCATGGGCAGCACGAATCGTCCCACCAAGGAGCAGGTCAGGATCTGGTTGCTGGAACGCCGCCAGGCCGGCCAGCCTTTACCGGATGGCCGGCAGATACGGCAGCAACTCGGCTGGGAGTATCGCGCCCCGGGCATGCGCCCCATTCTCAATACTGAACTACTGGAAGGAAGCACATGACTACGCTCGTCATCGCAGAACATGACAACGCCGGCCTGAAAGGCAGCACCCTCAACACCGTCACCGCTGCCGCGCAGCTTGGTGCAGAGATCCACCTGCTGGTGGCCGGCTCCGGCTGCGGCGCGGCGGCCGAAGCGGCCGCCGGCATCGCCGGTGTCGCCAAAGTACTGGTGGCCGACGCCCCGCACTTCGCCGACGGCCTGGCGGAAAACGTCGCCGAACAGGTGTTGGCGCTGGCCGCCGGCTACAGCCATATCCTGGCGCCGGCCACCGCCTACGGCAAGAATATATTGCCGCGCGTGGCGGCCCGGCTGGACGTGGCGCAGATTTCGGAAATCACCCGCGTGGTCTCGGCCGATACCTTCGAGCGCCCAATTTACGCCGGCAATGCCATCGCCACCGTGCAGTCGGCCGACACGGTCAAGGTGATCACCGTGCGCAGCACCGGCTTTGACGCCGCGCCGGCGGGCGGTTCGGCTGCCGTGGAAACCGTGGCGGCGGTGGCCGACAGTGGTAAAAGCGCCTTCGTGTCGCGCGAACTGGCGACTTCGGACCGGCCGGAACTGACCGCCGCCGGCATCATCGTCTCCGGCGGGCGCGGCATGGGTTCGAGTGAAGCGTTCAAGGTGCTCGAACCGCTGGCCGACAGGCTGAACGCCGCGATGGGCGCGTCGCGCGCCGCCGTCGACGCGGGCTACGTGCCGAACGACTGGCAGGTCGGCCAGACCGGCAAGATCGTCGCGCCGACGCTGTATATCGCGGTCGGCATTTCCGGCGCGATCCAGCACCTGGCCGGCATGAAGGACTCCAAGACCATCGTCGCCATCAACAAGGACCCGGAAGCGCCGATCTTCGGCGTGGCCGACTACGGCATCGTCGGCGACCTGTTCGAGATCGTGCCGCAACTGGTGGCGGAACTGGGCTGACATCAAAACGGAGGCAGTCATGCAATACAGGCGGCTGGGCAAAAGTAACCTGAAGGTATCGGCATTGTGCGTGGGCGCGATGATGTTCGGCGACCGGACGGACCTGGCGGAGGCGGGCAATATCCTGGCCTCGGCCAGGGAGCACGGCGTGAATTTTATCGATACGGCGGACGTCTATACGCGCGGCGCATCGGAGCGCATGCTGGGCGAGCTGCTGAAAGAGGGCAGGGATGACTGGGTATTGGCCACCAAGCTCGGTTACCCGATGACGGCGCAACCCAATCACTCGCACTTTTCGCGCAAGTGGATCATGCAGGGGCTGGACGGCAGCCTGGGTCGCCTGGGCACGGATTATCTCGACATCCTGTATCTGCATTGCGATTATCCGGATGCCAGCCTGGAGGAAGCGTTGCTGGCGCTGGGCGATGCGATCCGGGACGGCAAGATCCGCGGTTTCGGTCTGTCCAATTTCCGCGGCTGGCGCATCGCCGAGGTGATGCGTCTGTGCGGACAGCTTGGCGTGCCGCAGCCGGTGGTGTGCCAGCCATACTATAACTTGCTGAACCGGGTGTCCGAAGTGGAGATACTGCCGGCCTGCAGCCATTACGGCATCGGCGTCGTGCCGTACAGCCCGATCGCGCGCGGCCTGTTGACCGGGAAATACGTGCCCGGACAGCCGGTGGCGAGCGACAGCCGGGCCGGGCGCGGCGACAAGCGTATGATGGACACGGAATTCCGGCAAGAATCGCTGCAGATCGCGCAGCGGCTCAAGCAGCACTGCGAAGGACGCGGCGTGGAACTGGCGCATTTCGCCACCGCGTGGGTGCTGGCCAACCGCGCCGTCAGTTCGGTGGTCGCCGGCCCGCGCACGCTGGCGCAGATGGAAAGTTATTATCCGGCGCTGCAACTGGCGATCGATAGCGCGGAAGAAGCGCTGGTGGACAGCCTGGTGCCGCCCGGTCATCCGTCCACGCCGGGTTTTAACGATCCGCTGCATCCTTTCATGGGGCGGGCGTTATAGTGTAGCGACACGATCCCCGATCGCCATAAAAAATGCGCGCGCCACCGGCAGCGCGCAAAGGAGACATGGTGTATCACATGCATGCAAGTTCGCGCCGGCCGTGCCTCGCGCTGGCCCGGCTATTCTGGCCGCGCCTGATCACACTGCCCTGCGTTGCCTTGATCGCGCTGCTCGTCGTCTGCGGCGCGCATGGAGCGACCATGCGTATCTGCACCGACGAGGTGGCGCACCCTCCGCATATTTCCCCCTCCGGCGATGGCCTGCTGGATCGGCGCATCCGCATTGCCGCTAGTATCGCCGGGGTCGACCTGGAATGGCATGCCGCGCCAGTCTCGCGCTGCCTTGGCGAGATGCGGACCGGCTTCGCCGACGCCTTTCCCGCTTCGGCCGCAACGGCAGCGATGCGCCCATTCCTTGCCTATCCGATGGCCGGCGGCACCCTTGACTCGTCCCGCGCCGTCATGGTCGCCCGCATGGTGGTGTACCGCCGCAAGGGAACCATGATGACGTGGGATGGCAAGCGCTTTGCCGGTTTGTCCACGCCGGTGCTCGCGATGCCGGGCATGCGGCTGGTGCACGAGCGTCTTGCGATGCTGGGAGTCGCGGCCGATGGTGGCGGCAAATCACTCGAAATCAATTTCGCCAAGTTGCTGGCCGGCCGCGCCGACCTGGCGATCGGACCCGAGAGCGATGGTCGTATCCTGCTTGCACGGGCCGAATTCGGTGCAACCATCGAGGCTTTACCTGTGCCGTTCAGCGAAGAGGCATATTACCTGGTGGTGTCGCGCCGTTTCTATGCGCTTAACCGCGAGTCGGTCGAGCGGATGTGGCAGGCCTTGGGTGCGGGCATTGCTGCAAAGTAACAGTGCTGCCGGCCCGGATCGTGACCGATGCTGCGCTTGCAGTCGCTGTCTTGCGCACGGTGAGAAGAGGATCGAAGCCGATTGTGTTGCCGCAATGACGTAACTTCGAGGACAGAGATCGGGGCGCCATATTTTTAAGCGTTGCGTGAATGTTTATTGAAAACAATGACCTATGGCCGTGGCCGGAGGCTTGTTAACAGTCTTATCCACAGATAATGTTAACAACTTGTGACAATGCTGACGTACCAGTCATGGTCGCACGCGGACACCCACGCCAGGTTCCCCTGTCAAGGATCTGCCGGCAAGCCATCTTTAATGCATTCACCCGCGCTCCCTTCGTCCTCTTACCGCTACTGTTCTCATGCCGAATCAAGATGAGCCAGTCAAGCCTCGGCAGTTGGGGCAATTTCTCGTCGGTAGCAACACGCCGGCTCTAATGAGGCGGTTAAAACCACTTTTGCGCTGAAATACTTGCCGCAGGTGGCGCAATGCTTCCGCTTTGCGAGTGCCGATCCAATCGCGGCAGGTTTGTCGCCGCCGGCGCCGGAAATGAAATGCCATGGATCGTCACGGCGTATCAAAAAATGATCAACCGTTATTTTTTTTTGGTATTCCTTCGTCGTCTGCCTGATGGTCGCAGACCGGATCCGCATTGTCAAAAAACTGACTATGTGTTATTTTTTGTGGGCTCCCATTCGATGCATGGCGCTGTCGCGCCGCTTATCGGTCTGAGTTGGGTGATGAACCCGAATATTGGGACATGAATGATGCAGTCGGTGCACCACAATCAAAGGAGATCGGCATGGATTTTGGCATTGCGGGAAAAGTGGCATTCGTTTCGGGTGGCAGTAAAGGTATCGGCAGACAGTGCGCCGAGCAACTGGGGCAGGAAGGGTGCAGGGTGGTGGTCGCCGCCCGCGGGCAGCAGGCGATAGACGACACCGTCGCTTCCATTCGCGCCGCTGGCGGCACCGCCATGGGGGTTTCCGTCGACCTGACGCAGGAAGCCGATGTGGCGCGCGCGGTGCAGGCGGCGCGCGAGGCGTACGGATCGCCGGATATTGTCATTACGAATGTGCACGGCCCCGGCCCTGGAGACTTCTTCGACCACGGCGGCGAGGAGTTCGTGCAGGCGTTCCGCGATCTTACGCTCAGCGTGATTTTTCTGGCACGCGCCACGCTGCCGCACATGAAAGAGCAGGGCTGGGGGCGACTGGTGACGATAGGCAGCGGCGCCGCCAAGGAGCCGCCGGCGGAACTCAAGCACATACTGGCCAATACGGCGCGCGCCTCGGTGGTTTCCCTGAACAAGTCGCTTTCCAATGAATTCGGCCAGTACGGCATCACGGTCAACACCGTGGCGACCGGCTGGATAGGCAGTGAACGCATGTACCAGTACCTGGATCATGTGGCCGAAGAAAAGGGGCTGTCCAAAGAGGGCGCGATGCAGATGCTGAAAGGGCTGATTCCGGCCGGGCGGCCGGGCAAGCCTGAGGAAATCGCCTCGCTTGCGACCTATCTGTGCTCCGTTTCTGCCGGCTATATGACGGGTAATCTGATCACCGTCGATGGAGGTCTGCACCGTTCCGCCTGGTAAGCGGCAATACCTTCGAGCGAGCGCATCAGGCTTCTGCGCCTGTAGCCGGGCGCTTCCCGCTTCGGCTTACCTCATTGCGTGTCCTCGAACGTCATCATGCCCAGGCACAGCCGGGACACCCGCAGGCCGGCGCGGCTGCGTAATTTGTAACGCATCGCTCTTTCTCCTGTCGTGTTTGGACGGGCATGGTTTTGTCCGGCGAATGATATATCGTCAGTTATTGGAGAAAGGGCCGCACGGCGGTGCCGAGGATGGGCTTGAAAATACTTAAAAACTGATATATCATCAGTTTTATGGGTATTTCAATGCCGCCTTCCCGGCGGCTCAGTTTGCGTGAAAGGTCAATATGAAGGCACTGGTAGCGATTAAACGTGTGGTGGACTACAACGTCAAGGTCAGGGTCAAGTCCGACGGCAGCGGGGTCGACACCGCCAACGTCAAGATGTCGATGAATCCCTTCGATGAAATCGCGGTCGAGGAAGCGCTCAAATTGCGCGAAGCCGGCGTGGTCAGCGAGGTGGTGGTGGTGTCGATCGGTTCCGCCGCTTGCCAGGAAACGCTGCGCAACGCGATGGCGATGGGCGCCGAGCGCGGCATCCTGGTGCAGACCGACGCGGACTTGCAGCCGCTGGCGGTGGCGAGGTTGCTGGCGGCGGTGTGCCGGCGCGAACAGCCGCAACTGGCCATCCTCGGCAAGCAGGCGATCGACGACGATGCCGGCCAGGTCGGGCAGATGCTGGCCGCGCTGAACGACTGGCCGCAGGCGACCTTCGCCTCGAAGGTGCAGGTGTCCGGTGGCGAGGCGGTCATCGAGCGCGAAGTCGACGGCGGCCTGGAAACGGTGGCCATCGCGCTGCCGGCGGTGATCACGACGGATTTGCGCCTGAACACGCCGCGCTACGTGACGCTGCCCAACATCATGAAGGCGAAGAAAAAGCCGCTCGACGTGCTGACGCCGGGCGAACTCGATGTCGACGTCTCGTCGCGCCTGACGGTCGTCAAAACGTCCGAGCTGGCGCCGCGCAAGGCGGGGGTGATGGTGAAGGATGTCGCCACGCTGATCGAAAAACTGAAAACCGAAGCGAAGGTAATCTGAACATGGCCGCACTTGTGATAGCAGAACACGACAACGTTTCCCTGAAAAACGCGACCCTGAACACGATCGCCGCGGCCTTGGCCTGCGACGGCGAAGTGCACCTGCTGGTGGCCGGCCACCAGTGCGGCGGCGTGGCCGAGCAGGCCGCCGCCGTGGCCGGCGTGACGAAAGTCCTGCTGGCCGATGCGCCGCATTTAAGCGCCGGGCTGCCGGAAAACCTGGCCGCGCAGATCCTGGCGCTGGCACTGGCGCCTGGCTATGGTTGCATCGCCGCGCCGGCCACCGCGTCCGGAAAAAGCGTGATGCCGCGCGTGGCCGCGCGCCTGGGCGTGGCGCAGATTTCCGAGATCACCAAAGTGCTGGCGCCGGACACCTTCGAGCGTCCGATCTACGCCGGCAATGCGATTGCGACGGTCAAAAGCGAAGACGCCATCAAGGTGCTGACGGTGCGCGTCACCGGCTTCGACGCGGTGGCCGCGACCGGCGGCCATGCCGTGGTCGAACGCATCGCCGCCAGCGCCGACACGGGAAAATCGCGCTTCGTCTCGCGCGAAGTGACGAAATCGGACCGGCCGGAATTGAGCGGCGCGAAAATCGTCGTCTCCGGCGGGCGTGGCCTGGGTAGCGGCGAGAATTACCGTAGCGTGCTCGAACCGCTGGCCGACAGGCTGGGCGCGGCGTTGGGCGCGTCGCGCGCCGCCGTGGATGCCGGCTTCGTGCCGAACGATTACCAGGTCGGCCAGACCGGCAAGATCGTCGCGCCGCAACTGTATCTCGCGGTCGGCATCTCGGGCGCGATCCAGCACCTGGCCGGCATGAAGGATTCGAAGGTCATCGTCGCCGTCAACAAGGACCCGGAAGCGCCGATCTTCCAGGTGGCCGACTACGGCCTGGTGGGCGACCTGTTCGAGGTGATCCCGCAACTGGTGCAGGCGCTTTGATCCACTTGACATCGCCATAAAAGTGGCCGACTATAAAAATGACTATGTATCAGTTATTTTAAAATAAAACCGGACAGGAGACAGTCATGCAACAACGTTATGCGGGTAAAGTAGTGCTGGTGACAGGCGCCGGGCGCGGCATGGGGCGCGCGATCGCCGATGCCTTCGCGACCGAAGGCGCCACCGTGGTGATCGCCGCGCGCACGCTCAGTTACGGCGAGCAGGCGGTGGCGGCGATCCGCGAGCGCGGTGGCCAGGCCAGCCTGGTCGGCGGCGATATCGCCGACCGCGCCGCCGTCAAGGCCATGTTCAGGCACGCGGTCGAGACGCACGGCCGGCTCGACGTGGTGGTGCACTGCGCGGCCGACAATGCCCACGCGCGCGTGGTCGACATGCCGGACGACGCCTTCGATTACCTCATCAAGAGTAATGTCAATTCACTGTTCTGGATCGCCAAAGATGCCGCGCCGCACCTGTCGCAGGCGCCCGGCAAGGGCCGCCTGATCTACATCTCGTCCGGCTCGGCCAACCGCAGCTTTATTCCCGGGCTGATTCCCTACGCGTCGACCAAGGCCTACATGAATGCGTTCGCGCGCGGGCTGGCGGTGGAATTCGGCCCCTTGAACATTCTCGTCAATGTCGTCGAGCCGGGCATGATCGCGTCCGACCGCATGCGCGCCAGTGTGACGGACCAGCAGTCGGCGGCGATTTCCGCCGGCTTCCCTGTGCCGCGCGCCGGCCAGCCGGAGGAAATTGCGGCGGCGGTGCTGTTCATGGCCTCGCCGGAAGCGTCCTACATCACCGGCACCACGCTGCTGGTTGACGGCGGCGCCAGCATGGCGCCGCTGCCAGGGCTGGACCGCGTGCTGGCCGATCATTAAACCACGGGAGAATGGTATGCAAAGATTCAAGGAACAGGTCGCGATCGTCACCGGCGGCGCATCGGGCATCGGCGCGGCGGTATGCCGCCGCCTGGCCTGCGAGGGCGCGATCGTGGTGGTGGCCGATTTTAATATTGTCGCTGCCGAGGCGCTGGCCGCCGAACTTGGCGGACAGTCCGTCGCCACCGGATTCGAGGCGGGCGACGTGCATTCGGTGCGCGCGTTGGTGGAGGGGACGATCGCGCGTTTCGGCCGGCTCGACGTCCTGCACAACAATGCCGCGATCGGCACGCCGGACGTGCATGCGCGCGACACGAACGCCATCGACATCGATTTCGACACCTGGGACCTGGTCATGGCGGTCAACCTGCGCGCCTATCTCGCCGCCTGCAAGTACGCGCTGCCGCACATGATCGCGCGCGGCAAGGGCGCCATCGTCAATTCCGCCTCGGCCGGCGGCTTTTCCGGCGACATTTCGCGCATCGCCTACAACGTCTCGAAAACCGCGATCCTCGGCCTGACGCGCCAGATCGCCACCCAGCACGGCCAGCAGGGCATCCGTTGCAACGCCGTCGCGCCAGGCTTGGTGCTGACGCCGGCCGCGCGCGCGGTGGCGGCCGACGTGATCGAAGTCATGGGCCGCCATATCCTGACGCCGCAGTTCGGCGAACCGGAAGACATCGCCAACCTGGTCTGCTTCCTGGCGTCGGACGAGGCGCGCTACATCAACGGGCAAGCCTACGTGATCGACGGCGGCATGCTGGCTCATAACCCGGCCAACCCGGACCTGCAAGCCTATGCGCAGGCGCAGCACGAACAGGCAGCGCTGGCCGCGTGAACCCGCACCTGCTCTACGTTGCACGGAATTACCATTGACTGGAGCTGTTCCATGAACTTTGACATCGACGAATCGGATGTCGCCTTCCGCGCCGAGGTGCGGACTTTCCTGCGCGAGCACCTGCCGGCCGACATGGCCGAGCGCACCAGGCGCGGCTTCCACGGCCTGCGCGAGGATATCCGCGCCTGGACCAGGATACTGAACCGTCACGGCTGGTCTGGCCCGACCTGGCCGGCTGAGTGGGGCGGTCCCGGCTGGTCGCCGCTGCGTCAGTTCATTTTTGACGAAGAGTGTTTCATGGCCGGTGCACCGATCGTCGACACGGCCGGCTTCAAGATGATCGGCCCGATCCTGATGACCTTCGGCAGCGACGAGATGAAAGCCGAATTCGGCCCGCGCATCCTGAACGGCGACGTCTACTGGGGCCAGGGTTTTTCGGAGCCGAACGCCGGTTCCGACCTCGGCTCGCTCAGTACCGGCGCGGTACGCGACGGCGACGATTACGTCATCAACGGCCGCAAGATCTGGACCTCGTTCGTCGAATCGGCCGACATGATTTTTATATTGGTCAAGACCGATCCGCAGGCGCGCCAGCGCGGCATCTCGATGCTGCTGGTAGACAAGCACGCGCCCGGCATCACGATCCGCCCGATCATCGACATCGGAGAAGGCTACAGCCTGAACGAAGTCTTTTTCGACAACGTGCGCACGCCGGCGCGCTACCTGGTCGGCGAGGAGGGTAAAGGCTGGAGCTACGCCAAGCACCTGCTCGACCTGGAGCGTGCCTTCAGCGCCGAATGGCCGCGCAACAAGCGCAACCTGGAGCAGTTGCGTGCGATGGCCGGACGTATCCGGGCCGGCGGCGGGCGCCTGATCGACGAACCCGGTTTCGCCGCGCGACTGGCGCAACTCGACGTGGACCTGGCGGCGCTGGAGTGGCTGACGCTGCGCGCGCTGCACGAGCGCAAGGCCGGTTCGAAACTGCCGGTCGGCTCACTGCTGAAAGTGCGCGGCTCGGAATTGTTACAAAAGATCGGAGAGATGCAGGTCGAGGCGCTGGGAGATTACGCCAGCTACCTGTACGCCGATCCGCACGACACGCCGGCCTCGGAGATGGACTGGCCGCCGGGATTGGCCGACGCGCCGGGCGTGGTGGCGGACTATATGTACCGCCGCGCCACCACCATTTACGGCGGCTCGAACGAAGTGCAGCGCACCATCATCGCCAAATCATTCCTGGAGCTGTGAGCATGGATTTTCAATTGAATGAAGAACAGCAGATGCTCAAGGACAGCGCGCGCCGCTACCTGGAAGACCATTGCGGTTTCCAGCAGCGCCAAAGCGGCCATGCCGGTGGCGCGCCGCGCGCGGCGCGCAGCGCCCACTGGCAGGCGTTCGCCGACATGGGCTGGCTCGGCATGTCGTTGCCAGAGCAGTATGGCGGACTCGGAGCCGGCCCGGTCGAAAGCGCGATCCTGATGGAGGAAATCGGCCGCGTGCTCTGCGTCGAGCCATATTCGGCGGTGGCGCTGCTGGCGGCGCGGACGATCCTGGCCAGCGGCGACACGGATAAAATGGAAAAATTGCTGCCGGCGCTGATCGACGGCAGCGCGCGCCTGGTGCTGGCGCACAGCGAGGCGCCGGCGCGCGGCGCGATCGAACACGTCGAAACCGGCGCGACGCAAGTGGGCGCGGGGCGCTGGCGCCTGCGCGGCAACAAGACGGCGGTGGTGGGCGGGAATTTTGCAGACCGCCTGATCGTCTCGGCCCGTACCGGCGGCGCGCCCGCCGACCGGGACGGCATCACGCTGTTCCTGGTCGACCCGGCCGCGGCCGGCGTTTTCTTGACGCCGGTGCGCCTGATCGATAACCGCTGGGCGGCCGACATTGAGCTCGATGGCGTCGAGGTCGGGGAGGGCGACGTGCTCGGCGAAGTGGGCGCCGCGTATTCCGTGCTGCTCGAAGGCCATGAACACGCGCTGCTCGGCATGTGCGCCGAGGCGCTGGGCGTGATGGAGCAGGCGCTGTGGATCACGCGCGACTATCTGAAGGTACGCCAGCAGTTCGGCGTCGCGTTGAGTACTTTCCAGTCGCTGCAGCACCGCATGAGCGAGATGCTGATCGAGCTGGAACTGTCGCGCGGCATGGTGCACCGCGCGCTGGCGGCGATGGGAGGCACGCCGCAACAGCGCGCGCAGGCGCTGTCGGCGGCCAAGGTGCACGTCGGGCGCAGCGGCAAGTTCGTCTGCGGCCAGGCGATCCAGCTGCACGGAGGTATCGGCGTGACGGAGGAATATGTGATCGGCCACCATTTCAAGCGCATGACGTGTATCGAATATGCGCTGGGCAATTCGCATTTTCACCTCGAGCGCCTGGCCGGGCTGGAACGCCGGCGCGCCGCCTGACCGATGGCGACCCTGGCAGCGGCCGGCACGGACGGCATCTGGTCCGCGCTGCGCAACCGCGGTTTCCGTTCGCTGTGGTGCGCCAGCATCGCGATCAACCTGACAATCTGGATGCAGAGCGTGGCGGCGGCCTGGCTGATGGTGTCGCTGACGCCGTCGCCGCTGATGGTGGCGCTGATCCAGACCGCCACCGCGCTGCCATCGTTCCTGTTCGCGCTGCCGTCGGGCGTGATGGCGGACCTGGTCGACCGGCGCCGCTACCTGATGACGGTACTCGGCTGCATGGTGCTCAGCGCGCTGGCGCTGTGTCTGTGCGCGCTGGGCGGAGGACTGGGGCCGTGGCTGCTGCTGTTCCTGACTTTTTGCCTGGGCATCGGCTTCGCGCTGCAAGGGCCGGCCTGGTACACGGCGCAGACCGACAGCGTGGCGCGCGCGATGCTGCCGTCCGCGTTGGCGTTATCCGCCTTGTCGTACAGCGCCGCGCGCGCGGTCGGGCCGGCGCTGGCCGGGGCGATGGTGTCGGGCCTGGGCGTGATGGCCGTGTTCGGACTGGCCGCGCTGCTGTTGTGCGTCGCCTGGCTGGTGCTGCTGCGCTGGGATAACCCGAAACACAGCAGCCAGCTGCCGCCGGAGAATCTCGCATCGGGTATGTTCAGCGTATTGCGCTACGTGCGCCATTCGGACGTGATGCGTGTGCAGATCCTGCGCACCGTGCTGTTCGTCGGCGCGGCCAGCAGCCTGTGGGCCTTGCTGCCGCTGCTGGCGGGACCGAAGGTCGGCGGCGGCGCAGGCGCCTACGGCCTGCTGCTGGGCAGCCTGGGCATCGGTTCGATGGCGGGCGCATTGATCATGCCGAAGCTGAAGGACCGAATCGAGATGAACCGCCTGATGGAATGGTCGGTCGTACTGTACGCGCTGGCCATGCTGGCCTGCGCCTATGTGCCGAATCTGGCCGTGATGTGCGCCGCGCTGGTGCTGGCCGGCATGGGCTGGCTCTGCGTCGGCAACACCAACATGCTGGCGATGCAGTCAGCCGTGCCGTCCTGGATACGGGCGCGCGTGCTGGCGGTCTACATGTTGACGTTCCAGGGCGCGATGGCAACTGGTAGCGCATTCTGGGGCCTGGTGGCGGACCGCATCGGCGCCACGCCGGCGCTGGCCTGCTGCGCGGTGCTGATGCTGCCGGTGCTGCTGGTGATGCGGCGCTTCCCGGCGCGCATGGGCGATGAAACGGAAGTGACCCAGGCCGAAGGGCTGCTGGCGCTGGCGCCGATGGTGGCCGCACCGGCGACCGACGCCGTCGTCGCGGTGCAGATCACCTACCAGGTCGAGCCGGCGCGGCGCGAGGAATTCCTGCGCCAGGCGTACGCAATCGGCAAGGTGCGGCGGCGCGACGGCGCGAGCATGTGGCGCATCTACCGCGACCTCGATGGCGACGGCCGCTATATCGAGCGCTTCCTGGTCGATTCGTGGAGCCAGTACCTGCGCCAGCGCAGCCGCGCCACCATGGCCGACATGGCGGCCGAACAGAGATTGAGGGCGATGCACAGCGGGTCCGCAGAGCCGCAACTGGCCCACTTCGTCAGTGAGGCCGAGCCGCAGGCAGCGGCATGATTTCCGGGGTTGCAGCGGCAGATCATGCCGCTGCTTTTTTCAGATTTCCTTCTTTGTTCCCGCTTCGAATTCCGCCAGCAGCAACTCGCTACGTCCCGTAAATTCGCGCACCGAGCCGCGCCTGCGTTGGCCCAGCGCGAAATTGCGCGGCTGGAAGGCGTGGCATGCGCCGCCTTTCTCTCCCGCGAAGGCCGCGATATTGTCGTAACTGTCGAAATCGATGCCGCGTCCGCCCGTGATCATCACCGAGCGGCGCAGCAACATGCACGCTTCCGCCAGTTCGGCGTCGCCGGCGCCGATCGCGCGCATGTCGAGTGTACGCAGGCTGGTGCCGGCCAGTCTCTGCGGCGCGACGATGGTGCTGCCTTCCAGCGTCCATTCCAGGCACGGCTGCCCGTCGCGCAGCAGCACGGCATGCTGCCGGCCGTCGACAGCGTCGGTTACGCGCGCATCGTAGACGCGCCGTCCGCCGCGCACTGCCTGCGCCACCGCCATCAATGCCAGGTCGTACAGGTGGGTGCACTGCTGCTTCGCATCGATATGCGCGAGCTCGGCCAGCGGCCGTAATGTCAGCGCGCAGCCGACCAGCGCCTGCAGAGGCACGGACGCGCCGGAACAGCTGGCCCACGGCGTGCGCAGGCTGTGCGAATCGACGGCAGTGATGCGCATGCCGTCGTGGCGCAGGCTGACTTCGAAGTGATGGAAATCGTCTTCCAGTGCGGCCGTGACCTGGCCGTCGCCGGCGAGCAGCACGACGCGGCGATGCAGTGCCGCGCTCATGCGGATTCCCGCATCGATGAAAAATTTTGCGGCAGGTCTTGCGTTCTTCGTGTGTGGCTATGCATGGTTTCCTCAAAAAACAGACAGATTATCATTTATTTTAATTATGAAATGCGGCCCTTGATTCGGCAAGTTTTATCTCTGGCGCGACCCATGCGTGGAACGGATGTTCGGCTTTAATTTTGAGATGGCGCTGTTGACGGTGCCGGGAAACTATGGCTTACTTGTGATAGCTGATGAAGTGTCAGTAATTGAAATGGACCAAGGAGACGCCTTCCATCTTCGATTTTTAGCGCAACACCCAAACCATACAAATACAAGGGGTTGAGTAGCATGAAGAAACATGAAAAGGTTCGCCTGGCGCGCACCACCTTGAGCCTTTCGCTGGCTCTCGCATTCGCGGCACTGACCACCGTCGACGCGCGTGCCGACACCTTCAACACGGGCAACCCGGACCTGGAACTGCGCTGGGATAACACGATCCGCTACACCGGTGGCTGGCGCGCCAAGGGCATCAACCAGGCATTTTACGGCGCGGCCGGATACGATGAAACGGAAGGCCACTTCAAGCGCGGCGACATGGTCACCAACCGGCTCGACCTGCTGTCCGAGATCGACCTGACGTACCAGCGCAATTTCGGCGCGCGCCTGAGCGCCTCGGCCTGGACCGACGGCGCCTACGGCGGCACGTCCCGGCGCAACCCGGCGTTAAAGGTGTCGGGCGCCTACATCAACGACGACTACAACAATTACACGAAGCGCTACATCAAGGGTTCGGGCGAAATCCTGGACGCTTTCGTGTTCGGCAATTTCCAGCTGGGCGACGTCTCGCTCAGCGCCAAGGCCGGCCAGCACAATGTGTACTGGGGAGAGTCGCTGTACTCGATCTCGAACAGCATCGCCTATTCGCAAGGCCCGATCGACACCATCAAGGCCGCCACCACGCCGGGCGCCGAGGCGAAGGAACTGTTCCTCCCCTTGAAACAGCTTTCGGCGCAGGCGCAGTTGAGCAGCGAACTGTCGGTGGCCGCGCAATACAGCCTGGCCTGGAAACCGTTCCGGCTGGTCCCGGGCGGCACATACTTCGCGCCTTCCGACGGCTCGCGCAGCGATTACGCGGCCAACCCGGCGCCCGGTTTTAATATCGTCAACGGTGCCGACATCGGTCCCGATAAACAGCGCGGCAATTTCGGCGTGAATGTGCGCTACAGCCCGGCCGCGCTGAACGCGAGCATCGGCGCCTATTACCGTAAGTTCGATGAAAAACTGCCGTGGGCCTTTACGCAATTGCGCCTGATCCCGGTGGCGCCGTTCGCATCGCCCGCCGCGATCCGCCTGGCGTTCGCGCGCGACACCGAACTGTATGGCCTGAGCTTCGCGAAAAACGTCAGTTCCGTCAGCGTGGCGGCCGAACTGTCGTACCGCAAGGGCACGGCCTTGAACTCGACTTCCGGCTACACGGTCTTGCCGGCCAACCGGATCGAGCCGACCTACGCCGAAGCCGAAGGTGCGCGGGGCGACACCGTACACGGTCTGGTGAACGGCATCTGGCTGATGCCTGAAACGCCGCTGTGGAAGGGCGGCACGCTGCAGGGCGAAATCAATTTCAGCCACCTGCAAAAAGTGACGAAAAACGCCAAGCTGTTTTACGGAGAAGGTTACGGCTGCCCGGCGGGACGCGACAAGAGCGACGGTTGCGCGACCAAAAATGCCGTCGGCATGAATATCGGCTTCACGCCGGAATGGCCGCAAGGGCTGGCCGGTTGGGATATCTCGATGCCGACTTCGTTGGGCTATCAGATCCGCGGCAATGGCGCGGCGCTGGGAGGAGGCAACGAGGGCGGCTTGAACTGGTCGGTTGGCGTGGCCGGCAAGCTGTATGGCCGTTACGAATTCTCGTTGAAATACGCCGATGCGCGCAACCGCTATAAAACCGATCCTGTGACCGGACTGGTGACGACGACCAACGGTTCGAACGCTGCGCAATCGGACCACGACTGGCTGATCCTCACCTTTAAAACCACTTTCTGACGCAAAGACGCTGTCCGGCAAGCTCCGGACAACAATCATCAGACCGGCGCGGCCATGCCGCCGCGGACGTGCAACCCAAGCAGGAGACATATAGTGAAACGCGTAAAAAAATTGTGGACGATCGCCGCCGGCGCCATGCTGTGCGGCCAGGTCATGGCGGCGGTGACGCCGGAAGAAGCGGCGCAACTGGGCACGACCTTGACGCCGGTCGGCGCCGAAAAGGCTGGCAACAAGGATGGCACCATTCCCGCATGGGACGGTGGCATCTGCACGCCGCCGGCCAACTACAAGCCGAACCTGGGCGCGGCTGGCGGCGCTCCGTATGCCGATCCCTACCCGAACGACAAGCCGCAGTTCCGCATCACGGCGGCCAACCTGGCGAAATATGCCGACAAGCTCGATGAGGGCACCAAGGATATCTTCCGCCGCTATCCGGGTTTTGCCATCGACATCTATCCGACGCGGCGCACCGCCTGCCTTCCGAACTGGGTTTATGAAAACACGGCCAAACGCATCAACAATCCTAAATTGATCGCCAACGGCGTCGGCATCACCGGCGCGCACGCGCAGATCCCGTTCCCGATTCCGAAATCCGGTTACGAGGTGATGTGGAACGGCACGCTGCGCTATGAATTGCCGCATTCGCGCATCGCGATCGACGCCGGCATCGCCGACAGTTCCGGCACGATTACCCGCACCTCGTTCCAGGTGGTCGAGAACCAGAACCTGTACTGGGACAATGCCTTGCAGGCGGTCCCGGAAGACAAGCCGTATTGGAGCCTGATCGGCAAGTCCGTTTATCCGCCGTCGCAGGCCGGCGTGCTGCAATTGCGCCAGCAGTTCCTGCGCGCCGACACCAAGGGCAGCATGGCGTGGAGTTACATTCCCGGCCAGCGCCGCGTGCGACTTGCGCCGGAATTCACCTATGACACCGTCGCCACCACGTCCGGCGGCGTGCTGCTGTACGACGAGATCAACGGTTTCGACGGCAAGATGGACAAGTACGATTTTAAACTGGTGGGCAAGAAGGAAATGTACATCCCGTACAACGACAACAAGTTCGAGAATTCGGCGCTGGAAGCGACGATGATGAAGAACCACGCCAACCCGGACCTGTTCCGCTGGGAGTTGCACCGCGTCTGGATGGTGGAAGCGACGCTGAAGTCGGGCGAACGTCACGTGCAGAAGAAGAAAGTGTTCTACCTGGACGAGGACAGCTGGCTCATTTCGATCTATTACAGCCTCGATCACTCCGGCAAGCCGCATCACCTGATGCATCTGGCGTCGATGCAGGAATATGAAAAGCCGGCCCCGCGCGGCGGCAACTACGTGCTGTATGACCTGAATCGCGGCATCTATGGCAACCAGTCCAAGCAATCCGGCCCGCGTCCGGAGGATATCGGTAACGCGAAAGTCAGTCCGCGCCCGGTCAATTTCTTTACGCCGGATGCGATGGCGGGTAGCGGCGTGCGTTGAGAAAGCTTGTCATTCCCGCGTAGGCGGGAATCCCATTCGCATCCTGTCCTGTTCAGTCTAAAGAAGACCGGATGCGTGAAATGGGATTCCCGCTTTCGCGGGAATGACAGCGGGGTCAATTAAGTGAGCGAATAGATTGAAAACTGAATAAACGTCAGTTATACTAATTCCAGCACGTCCCTCGCAGATCACTTTTACTGGAAAACAGCCATGAAATTATCCGAATACAAAACCATCAACTTCGAGCGCGACGGCAAGGTGCTGCACGTGATCTTCAACCAGCCGGACACGCTGAACAGTTTTCACGGCGAATCGCACACCGAGCTGTCGCACGTTTTCTACGACGTGGTGGAAGACCCGGACAGCGAGATCATCGTCGTCTCCGGCGCCGGACGCGCCTTCAGCGCCGGGGGCGACATCGAATACATGCAGTGGCTGTACGATAACCCCAAGGCTTTCCACCGCTGCGTGCGCGAAGCGAAACGCGTCGTCACCAGCATGCTCGAATGCGACAAGCCGATCATCGGCAAGATCAACGGCGACGCGATCGGCCTCGGTTCGACAGTAGCCCTGTTCTGCGACGTGATCTTCGCGGCCGACCACGCCCGTTTCGGCGACCCGCACAACAACGTCGGCCTGACGTCCGGCGACGGCGGCCAGATCATCTGGCCCTACCTGATCGGCTACGCGCGCGCCAAGCACTACCTGTTCACCGGCGAAAAGATCGGCGCGAAAGAGGCGGCGCAAATGGGCCTGATCAACGCCGCGATGCCGGCCGCCGAACTCGATGCCTACGTCACTGAATATGCGCAAAAGCTGGCGCACATGCCGACCCAGTCGCTGCGCTGGAGTAAATCGACGATCAACGTCCCTCTGCGCCAGATGGCCGCGAGCATGATGGACGTGGGTATGGCCTACGAAAACGTCGCCGCCCGCACCAACGACCACGTCGAAGCGATCGCCGCTTTCCGCGAGAAGCGCAAGCCGGTCTTCACGGGCAGTTGACCGGGCAGGGCGGTTTGACAGGCATGCCTCGCTATGCTTTAATGAAAAATGATAATAAGTCATTTTTATGGAGACCTGGCCTTGCCGCGCCGTCTGTGACGCGCGGGCCAGTTGAATTTTTCTGTGCAGGGGCGCGTGTTGCAAGGTGCCCGTTGCAGGAGGTCATATGAAAGTCCGTTTTCCGAAGTGGGATTTCGCCACCATGCGCGCCCACTGGGCGCCCAGCCTGGAATTTTCGCAGCGCTACAACGCCGCATCGACGGTGCCGGCCCACATCGAACCCTACCTCGTCAAGGTCATGATGCAGGCCAAGAAGGTGCTGCCGTCCAGGCACGTCAAGCTGCATGCAGACCTGGACATCTTCATCAAGCAGGAAGTCCAGCACTGCAAGCAGCATATCGCCTTCAACAATTCCCTGTATGCCCAGGGCTACGAGGGGATGAAGGAGATCGAAGCCCCGTACAAGGCCGACTACGATCGCTTTTTGCAGGAAAAATCTCTGCGCTTTAACCTGGCCTATGCCGAAGGTTTCGAGGCGATGGGATCGACCAGCGCGCTGGTGTTTTTCGAAAATCTGGACGCTTACCTGGACGGCGCCGACAAGGATGCGGTCGACATGTGGAAATGGCACTTGGCCGAGGAATTCGAACACCGCGAAGTGTGCTACCAGGTGTATCACGCGATGTACGGCAAGGGGCTGTTCAGCTACCTGTACCGCCTGTACGGCTTCTTTTACGCGGTGGCGCACATCCGCGCGCACACCGAGCGTCTGACCGCCTACATGCTGGGCAAGGACCGCGCCGCCATGACGCCCGAGCAGGCGCAGGCTTCGGTGACGCGCGAGAAGGAAGTCGCCAGCACCGTCGGCAAGGCATCGCTGGCCAGGCTGAAGGGCGTATTGTCTCCATTCTACGACCCGGGCAAGAAGGACGCTCCGGCCGGCATGCAGCAATTTCTGGAGCAATTTTGATGGCTTTACGAGGATTCGAAACGGGACGGCGCGTCGCGCTGTTGATCAGCGAATGCCAGCGCGGCGTGGTGGAAGAGGGCCTGTCTCCATTTCCCACGCTGGCCGCGCAAGTCACGCAGCGCGGCATCATCGGCAAGATGGCGCACCTGGCCGACGCCTTCCGCGCCGCCGGGCTACCGGTATTCCACCTGCACGTGGCGCACCGGCCGGATTACGCCGATGTGCCGGTCAATAACGTAATCCTGGCGCGTTCGGTCAAGCATGGCCGCATGAAGCTGGGCAGCGAGGACGCGGCTTCGGTCGATGCGCTGCCGGTACATCCTTCCGACGTGCTGCACGCGCGCAGTTTCAGCCTGGTCGCCTTCCACGGCACGGACCTGGACCAGCAATTGCGCAACCGCGGCATTTCGACAGTCGTGCTGTGCGGCGTATCGAGCAACGTGGCGATTCCCGGTTCGGCGCTGTGTGCATCCGACCTCGGCTACCAGGTGGTGGTGCCGGAGGATTGCATCGCCGGCGCCACGGCCGAGACCCACGCCTTTTCCGTCACTCAGTCGCTGCCGCTGTATTCGACGGTCAGCGACAGCGCCGCAGTGCTGGCGGCACTGGACAATCTGCGCGGCTAAGCGCGCAACTGCATCAGCGCGGCGGCAGGTGCCGCCGCAGGAAATCGGAGACGGCCGCATTGAATGCATCGTTGCGATCGCCCGCGATCATGTGGCCGGCGTCCGCGATGTCGGCGAATTCCAGGTGGGCGATGTGGCTGCGCAGTTCATCCACGCCGGCCATGCTCACCATGTCGCTTTGCGCGCCGCGCACCAGCAGGGTCGGAATCTGGATGCGGTCGGCCGCGGCCAGCATGCGTTCGCGCATCGCCGCCACCTTGGCCTGGCCATCGCCGCCGAACATGGCCGGGTCCCAGTGCCAGTACCAGCGGCCATCTTCTTTCTGGCGCAGATTCTTGCGCAAACCATCCAGGCTGGAAGGGCGCGGACGCGACGGCGTATAGGCGGCTACTGCGTCGGCCGCGTCGGCGATGCTGGCGAAACCATCGAGGTTGGCGCCCATGAAGCGCGTGATGTGCGCGATGCCGTCTGGCTCCAGGCGCGGCGTGACGTCCACCAGCACCAGCGCGCTGGCCAGTTCCAGATCGGCGCCGCAGGCGATCATCGCATTGACGCCGCCCATCGACGCGCCCACCAGCGCCGGCTTGCCGCCGGCGACGCGGGCTGCCGCGACGACATCGCCCACCTGGCTGTCGAGCGCATAATCTCCTCCTTGCACCCAGTCCGATTCGCCGTGGCCGCGCGCATCGACCGACCAGACCTGGTAGCCGGCCGCGATCAGGTCGAGCTGAGCCTGGCCCCAGGAATGGCGGGTCTGGCCGCCGCCGTGCAGCAATACCACGGCCGGCGCATGCGGCGCGCCGCCGGCGTCCGCCGCCAGCCGGTTGCCGCTGCTGCCCGTAAAATGGCGTGGTTCTATCAGTTGCATGTGAATTCTCCAAGTACGAACGGCGCCTCGCGGACGCCGGAGGAAGCTGCCGGTATGGTATTAGCCCATCACGTTGGCGATAGAGCTGTCATTCCCGCGAAGGCGGGAATCCCATCTTTTTGTACCGTTTGCGACTCTAAATGGGATTCCCGCCTACGCGGGAATGACAGGTTTCAGGAAAGTAGCAGACTGCTATTAACTTGACGGCATCGCCGGCGGGACAGGACAGTCTAACGTTTTTTGAGCACGACGCCAGCCTTCTCGCGGTCCCAGGTATCGGGCGTGACGCCCTGGTCGCGCAGTTCGTATTTCAGGATGCGGCCGACCGGGCTGCGCGGAAAATCGCTGCGGAACTCGAAATAGCGCGGCACGGCGTAATATGGCAGGTGGTCCACGCACCAGTGGCACAGCGTCTCCGCATCGAGCGTGGCGCCAGCCTTCAGCACGATCGTCACCTTCAGTTCATCTTCGCCAAGCTTGTCGAGCACCGCGTGGGCGGCCACGTCTTCAATCGAAGCATGCGCGCGGAAGGCGTTTTCCACCTCGAAGCTGGAGATGTTCTCGCCGCGCCGGCGCAGGTAATCCTTCTTGCGGTCGACAAAATAAAAATAATCGTCGTCGTCGAACATGCCGATGTCGCCGGTGTGGAACCACTGGTTGCGCATCACCTTCATCGTATCTTCCGGGCGCTTCCAGTAACCCTCGAACATGATGTGCGGCTGGCGCGGGCGCACGATGATCTCGCCCGGCGTGTTGGCCGGCAGTTCGACGTCGTTGTCGTCGACGATGCGCACATCAAAACTTTCGTTGCGCAGGCCGGAGCTGCCAGGCCTGGCTTCGACGCCGAACGGCAGCAGGGAGACGATCGAGCATTCGGTCAAACCAAAACCGCCAGCCACCGTGTGTTTCAAACCGAAGCGTTCTTTCCAGATGGCTTGGATCTCCGGAGGGAAGGGCGCGCCCCAGGCTGCGAACAGCTGCCCCTTGCAGCGCAACATGGCGTCGTTGTCGGGCGCCTTGGCCAGCATCGGGAACATCGCGGCCAGCATCGCCACGTCGGTCGCCCCGGTACGTTCGATTTCGGGCCAGAAGTTCGATACCGAAAAACGGGTATAGATCGACACCCGCGCGCCCAGCATCATGTTAACCAGGATGGTGGAAACGATGGCGTTCTTGTGGAACAGCGGCAGCGGCGTCCAGGTATTGGCTTCCTTGGTGCGGCCGGTCAGGCGCAGCATCTGGCGCGCGAAGTGGCAGCAGTAGTTATGGCTGATCATGCAGCCCTTCGACGGGCCGGTGGTGCCACCGGTGTAGACCAGCATGGCCAAGTCGCCCGGCTTGACGTCGACCGTCTGGTCGGTGGCATCGTCGCTGAGAATGGCCGACCAGGGCAGCAGGTTCGGCTTGAAGTTCGGCAGGTCCGGTGTCTCGCCGCGATAAACCAGGTTGCGCAGTTCCGGCAGGCGCTCGGCGATGAAGGCCACGCGCTCCGTATAGTCATGTTCGGCGATGATGATGCTGGCGGCCGCGTCGCCCACCTGGTGGCGCAGGAACTCTCCCTTCAACGCCGTGTTGATCGGCACGCTGATCGCGCCGAGCTTGTCGATCGCCAGCCAGATGAAGACGGCATCGGCCGAGTTGTCGAGCAGCGTGACGACGGTGTCGCCCTGTTTCACGCCCAGCGCAGCCAGGCCGTTGGCCAGCCGGCAGGCGCGCCGATTGACTTCCTTGTAGGTGTACTCGTCGCCGAGGAATTCGATGAAGATGCGGTCACCGTGGTTTTCCACCGCGCGCCGCAACACGGCGTTGACGGTGTCCTGCTGGCCTGCGCTCCATGCCGGAATGGCTGCGGTGATGTTTTCTGCTTTCATGCACTGTCTCCTGGTTTTTGATGCGATTTCAATCTGTGCGGCTGCGTTGCCATGCTTGACTGCGCGCGTGAATGACTTCATAGTGCGGAATCAATAACTGATAATGTAACAGTTATTTAAGGAAAATGCAGTGCCGATTTTCCTGCTGCGGCCCTTCCGGCATAAAAATTTTTGAAAGTGGTGAAGCAAATGACGAATCCAATCTTCCGGCCGGACCTGCTGCGCGGCGGCCGCATCCTGGTCACCGGCGGCGGCAGCGGTCTTGGCAAGATCATGGCGGCGGGACTGGCGGCGCTGGGCGCGACCGTCTACCTGTGTGGCCGGCGCGAAGACGTATTAACGCAGGCCGAAGCCGAAATCAATGCTGCCTGCGTGGACGGTGCCGGACGCGCGGTCGGCATCGTTTGCGACATCCGTTCGCCGGAAGCGGTCGACGCGCTGCTGGAGCGGATCTGGAACGAGGGAGGGCCGCTGACCGGACTGCTGAACAACGCCGCCGGCAATTTCATCGCGCGCACCGAAACTATCTCCGTGCGCGGCTTCGATGCCGTCGCCAACACGGTATTTCGCGGCGGCTTCCTGGTTACGCACGGCTGTGGGCAGCGCTGGATAGCCGGAGGCCAGCCCGGCTCGGTGGTATCGATCCTGTCGTCGTGGATCTGGAACGGCGGTCCGTTCGCAACGGCGTCGGCGATGTCGAAGGCCGGCATGCACGCGATGACGCAATCGCTGGCGGTGGAGTGGGCCAACAAGGGCATACGGCTGAACGCCATTTGTCCGGGCGCCTTTTCAACCGAAGGCGCCGATGCCAGGATGGCGGCGCCTGATTCGGGCGTGATGATCGGCAGCCCGATGGGACGCGCCGGACGCCCGGACGAACTGGTGAATCTGGCCGCGTTTTTATTCGCACCCGGCCTGGGATTTTTGACCGGGCAGACCATCGCCATCGACGGCGCCGCCTGGCAGGCCACCGGCCAGAATTTTTCGGCGCTGACGAGCTGGGACGATGGCCAGTGGCAGCAGGCGAGAGAGCAGGCGCAAGCCGCCGACGCGCGCGACAAGGCGGCGCGCGCGTCGGGGCAGTAGGCAGGCGCTAGCCGAGCGGCCGGAACGCCAGGCCCTCGGCCCAGTGTTGCAGGCGTCGCCACAGGTAATGGCGCGTACCGGCAAAATTGTGCATGTGCGCCATGCGCGGCACGATCAGCAGCGCGATGTCCGGCGAGTTCGGATAAGCCTGCGGTTCTCGCCGCGGTTCCCGCGCGATATCGAGTTCGCCAAAAGCGAGGAAGACCGGCACATCGACCAGCGCAGCTTCGCCGGCGACGCAGTCCGGCATCAGCATCTGGAGTGCGCAGTACGGCGTGGTGGCGCTGCCGAACGGCGGTACCTGCCGGCGTATCGGAAAGCCGCCGTCGAAGTCGGCGGCGACCAGTTCGGCCGGTTCATCGTGCCAGTGGAAACCGTAGCTGAAATCGCCGACGGCGGCGCTTTCGGCCTGGATCGATATCGCGCTCAGGTCGGAGTCGCGGGCGAAGGAGGGCGCTTTCAGTGCAGCCACGCCCGGCCTTTGCGGCAGCGCGGTATGCAGCACGCTGTAGCCCAGCGCCGCGTAAGCGTCGAAACTGCGATGCCGTCCCTGCATGACCACGCCGATGCAGCCGCCCATCGATTGCCCGATGCCGATGCGCAGGCAGCCGCTCAGCGCGGGGAAGCCGGCGTCGATGCTGCCGGCGGCGAACATCGCCGTCACCTTTTCCACTACGCGGTGATTGGCCTGCGCCATCTGCGCTATGGTCAACGCGGCCAGGTCCGGAACGCTGCTCTGTCCCGTTCCCAGGTGGTCGATCGCGATGAACACGGCGCCGTGCGCGGTGTGATAGGCGGCCTGGCTGTAATCCGCATGGCCGGCGAACTCCATGGCATAGTAGGCCCGCGCATACCCGCCGCCCGGCAAGCCGAAGATCAGCAGCGGTTGCGCGGGCAGCAGTGCGGGGGCGGGCAGGAACACCGACACCGCCATGTGCACGCACTGGCCGGCGCCGGTTTCATCTTCCAGCTCGATGTTCAGTTCGATCTGTCTTTTCATGCGATGGCTCCTGGAGTCACACGCGCACGATGACCTTGGCCGACTGCCTGGCGTCCTGCGCCATCTTGAACGCGGCCGGGAATTCGTCGAACTCGAACACGTGGCTGACCATCGCTTCCAGGTCGACGCTTTTATCGTCCAGCATGCCCAGCACTTCGGCGAATTCGGTCGGATACGACAGCGAGCCGCTCAACTGCAGTTCCTTGGTCATGAGATGGACGACATCCAGCGGCACCACGTCCTTGTGCCGCGCCAGCACGACGATGCGCGCGCCATCCTTGGCCATGACGACGGCCTGCTGCAGCAGCGGTCCGTGGCCGGCGCAATCGACATACAGTTCGCAATCGACCAGCGGCTCGCCTGAGACCACGCGCGGCACGGTGCCGAAGAATTTTTCCAGCTCGGCGCGCACGTCCGCCTTGGCCGGGTTGATTGTCAGCGCCGCGCCCAGCTGCGCCGCGCGTTCCAGGCGTTCCTCGATGACGTCGACCGCCACCACCTGGCGCACGCCGCGGTGCTTCAGCGCCGACACAACACCCAGGCCGATCGGGCCGGCGCCGAACACCACCGCGCGTTCGCCCGGTTGTTGCTGACCCAGGTTCAGGCCGTGCACGCCGACCGCGATCGGTTCCGTCAGCACCGCGCGTTCGAACGGCAAGTCGTCGGCGATCGGGAAGATCGACACGCCCAGTTTCGCCTCGCGCACCAGCAGGTATTCGGCGAAGCCGCCGTGATCCGGGTCGCCGGTGCCGATGCGGTTGCCATCCTTCATCGGGTGCACGACCACGCGCTGGCCGACCTTCAACAAGTCGACTTCGGCGCCCACTTCGGCGATCGTACCGGCCAGCTCGTGACCGAGCGGCACCGCCTGGCCGGTGGGACGGCCGACGTAGCCGGTCGCAGCGAAATTGAGGTCGCTGCCGCAGATGCCGAAGGCGGCGACCTTGACGACGATGTCGCGCGGACCCGGCGTCGGGCGTGCCACGTGATCGATGCGCAGGTCTTGCAGGCCGTACAGGCGGACTTGTTTCATGGTCATGGTCTTGTCTCTCAAGGTTATGTTTTAAAGCGGCGCGCACGCGCCCGGGGTGGCTGATCAGCCGTGGTACAGATTCCAGACGCCGTTGGCAGGGGAACGGGTCCAGCCGCTGGAAGCGATCGCGCCGCCGTCGACCGGTATCGTCAATCCGTTCAGGTAGGACGACATCGACGATGCGAGGAACACGACAACGTTGCCGATCTCCTCGATCGAGCCGAGCCGGCCAAGCGGAATGTAGCGGTCGCGCGCCGCATTCATGGCGGGGCTGGCATTGTCGAAATATGGGCTCAGGCCGGGCGTCTCGATCATGTCCGGCGCCAGCGCGTGGGCGCGGATGGCGTGGCCGGCCAGTTCCAGCGCCATCGAGCGCGTAAAACTGACCATGCCTGCCTTGCAGGCGGCATATACGGCGTAACCGGGCGCCGCGCGCAAGCCTTCGCTGCTGGCGACGTTGACGATGGTGCCGCCGTTGCCGGCCGCGATCATCGCCTGCGCCGCGGCCTGGGTGGCGGCCAGCATGCTGACCAGGTTCAGGTCGATATGCTTGCGCCAGCTGCGTTCACTTTGCGTCAGAAAATCCACGTGGCGCGAACCGCCGGCATTGTTGACCAGGATGTCGAGGCGCCCGAAGCGCTCGACGGCGGCGGCGATGGCTGCCTCGACCTGGTCCGTGTGCATCACGTCGGTCGGCACGAACAGCGCCTGGCGCCCCAGCGCGCGCACGGCCGCGGCGACCCGTTCACCGTTGACCTGGTCGATATCGGCGATCACGACATCGCCGCCGAAGCGCGCGATGGCCAGCGCCGCGCCTTCGCCGATGCCGTTCGCGCCGGCCGTTATCACGGCGACTTTTCCGTCGAGCCGTATCGCTTGCATTTCCATCGAAGTCTCCCTTGATCTGAATGGCGAATACCAGAATAGCACATAACTGAGATATTATCAGTTAATTGCCGTGCCAATCGGGCTGGCGTGCATCGGAGGAAAACGGAGTGGAAACGCATAAAGTGGTACTGGTAACGGGTGCCGGTAGCGGCTTCGGAAAATGCATCGCACTGGCGCTGGCCAAGGAGGGTTGGCTGGTGTACGCATCGATGCGCGCGCCGCAGGGACGCAACCGCGCGCGGGCGCAGGCGCTGCTGGCGGCTTGTCCCGAGCGGATACGGGTCGTCGAACTCGATGTCGGCGACGACGCGTCGGCGGCCGGAGGAGTGGCGCGGGTGATACAGGAAGCCGGCCGCATCGACGTGCTGGTTAACAACGCCGGCATCATGTTCCAGGGAGTCAGCGAGGCGTACGACATGGCGCAGGCGCGCGACATCATGGAAACCAATTTTTTCAGCGCGGTGCGCATGGACCGGCTGGTGCTGCCGCAGATGCGCCGCCAGCGCGGCGGCGTGCTGCTGCATATCACCTCTATCGCCGGCAGCATCGTGTTTCCGTTCGCCGGCCTGTACTCCGCCAGCAAGATGGCGACCGAAGGGCTGGCGGAAAGCTACCGTTACGAATTGCGCCAGTTCGGCATCGATTCGCTGGTAATACAACCTTGTCCCTATCCGACCGCACTGCTGGACAGCCAGCAGGCGCCGGCCGATGCGGAGCGGCTGGCGGCGTACGGCGAGCAGGGGCGGCTGCCGGAACAGCGCATCGCGTCGACCAAGGCATGGCATCAAAAGGACAAGGCGCCCGATCCGGACGAAGTCGCGCAATCGGTCTGTCAGCTGCTGGCGATGCCATTCGGGGAGCGTCCCTTCCGCAGCGTCGCCGGCACGCTCGATTTCGGCACATCCCGTCTGAACGACGTTCGTGCCGAAGTGCAGGCAGGGGTGGCAGGCGCTTTCGGTTTTTGAACGTATAAAAAGACTCTGGCGCCGCCGAAAATCAAATGCAAGGGCTGGGGTCAGACCCGTGGGTCTGACCCCGGATTTTGCCGCTGATTTTCGGTAGTTTTCCCGGTAATCTGTGAAGAGCAAAAAAACCCGGAGTACCGCAGGACGCGGTCCGGGTAACATCGCGGAGATGAGGAGACTTGCGGGTGCGGCGCCAGGCTTTGTTCGCCTGGGCGCCGTCGATTCAGCGTGAGCCTTCCAGTAAACCTTTCAGGTTGCTGCTCATGATGCGCTGGGTCTGGGCCGGTGTCAGGCTGGCGATGTCCTTGAGGAAGTCGAGCGGCGTGGCCAGTCCCTCGGGGTGCGGCCAGTCGCTGCCGAACAGCACGCGCTCGTCGCCGATCAGGTCAATCACCTTGTCGATCTTGTCTTCGTAGAACGGCGCCACGTAGACGTGCTGGCGGAAAGTGTCGAGCGGGTTGCGCTTGAACGAACCGGGCATCTTGTGATAAGTCGCCTGCATGCGCAGCAGCAGCGGTTCGAGCCAGGCCGCGCCGTTTTCCAGCGAGGCCACACGCACGTTCGGGAAGCGGTCGAACACGCCGTGGCACAGCAGCGCCGCCAGCGAATCGGCGATCGGGCGGCCCATCCAGTCCAGGATTTCGCCGAACGGGTCTTTTTCGAACGGGCGGAATTCGCCCTTGCCGCCGGCGGTCCACCATTGATAGATCTTGTCGTAGCCGGAGTCGGACACGTGCAGCACGACGAAAATCTTCGCCTCATTGACGCGCGCCCAGAACGGGTCGAATTCCTCGAAACCCATCGAACGGCCGCCTTTCAGGCCGGTCACCGGCGCCGGGCGGATGCCGACCACGCGCGCGCCGGCCGCCAGCAGGAAGTCGAGTTCCTGGCAGGCCGCGTCGACGTCGGACAGGTTGATCATCGGCACCGGGAACAGGCGCCCGGCGCGGGCGAAGCCGCATTCCTCGGCGGTCCACTGGTTCACCGAATGCATCAGCGCGTGGATCACTTCCGGCTTGTGCGCCAGGCGTTCTTCGATCACCGAGGCCAGCGTCGGCAGAAACAGGCCGGCCTGGATGCTCTGTTCGTCCATTACCGCGATATGCGCGTCGCCGTTGTTGAAGGCGGGGATCGAGGCGATCGGCTTGCCGGTGATCTCGCGCAGCGACAGGTTTTCCGGATTGTCGCCCCGATACCATTTTTCGTGCGAACCGGGTGCGGCGACGACGTCGAAGGTCGGGTTCGGAATGTAGTCGGACAATACCCCGCCAACCGCCAGCTTGGTGCGGCCGTTGACTTCGACGTACTGAAATTCGTTCTTGTACTTCTTCGGCAGGTGGCGCAGGAATGCTTCCGGCGGCTCGTAGAAGTGACGGTCTGCGTCATAGATCTGATAGTTCATGGCTGTCATGATGGTCTTTGGCGTGTGGGTGGGACAAGGTGTTCAACGCGGGCGGCGTTCGCTTGAAACTAACTATATGTCAGTTATTTAAAAGGGTCAAGCGATTCGGAGCATTTCCGCATCGGTGTGGTAACGCGGCGGTGAGGATTTGATTGAACTATAACTGATGATATGTTAGTTTGTGGCGATGGAAATTCCCCAACCGCCAACCTGCAATGGAGATAACGTGATACATGAAACCTTGAGCATGAAACTGACCGGCTGGTTCCAGGTCGCATGGTCGGCCGCCCTGCCGGAAGGCGGCGTCAAGCCGCTGCGTTATTTCGGCAAGGACCTGGTGGCCTTCCGCTGCAAGGCCGGCAAGGTGCGCATCATGGATGCCCATTGCCACCACCTGGGCGCCCACCTCGGCCACGGCGGCTGCGTCGTCGACGAAGGCATCAAATGCCCGTTCCACGGCTGGGTGTGGGGCACCGACGGTCGCAACGCGCTGATCCCGTACCAGGAAGGCAGGCCCAATCGCACCCGCCAGCTGACTGTCTGGCACGTCGCCGAGCGCAACGAGAGCGTGTATTTATGGCACGACGCGCGCGGCCGCGCGCCGCTGTGGGAAGTACCGGACGCGTTCCAGGATTTCGGCGAGCACGTCAAGCTCCATACATTCACTCCGGCCGGGCCGGAAGCGCGCAGCCACTGGCCGAACCTGCACCTGCATCCGCAAATGCTGGTCGAGAACATCGTCGACCCGAACCATTTTAAATTTACCCACGGGACCAAGGATAGTCCGAAGGTGCTGGGGGAAGAGATCGGCAAGTGGGAATGGCGCGCCACCGTCGGTTTCGGCCGGCGCTGGGCCGAGGACCGCATGCCCGAAGGCGAAACGCTGAACACGATCATCATCCACTGGTCGGGGCCTGGTGTCAGCATCAATGCCGAGCACACGGCGGCGGGCGTGCGCGTGGTCTGCATCAATTCGACGCCGGTCGACGACGACAGCGCCGAGATCTTCGCTACCTACTGGATCGACCGCACCGACGGCGACGTGGAGTCTTATGCGGCGCGGCTGGAGGAAGCGAAGATCGCCTTGCCGCAGGATGTCAATATCTGGCACAACCAGGTGTTCCGCGACAATCCGGCGCTGACGGCCGATGAGTGGCCGGGATGGCGCAAGGCACGCACCTGGATCAAGCGTTTCAATCCGGATGCGACGCAGGCGGATGAAGATTGGGAGTATCGGCCGGAGCAGGGCAGGGCGGAGTGAGCTAATTAAATAATGGGATTCCCGCCTGCGCGGGAATGACAGCTTTGGATTGTGCCTGGCGATCAGTCTTTGCGAACTCCCAGCAATGCCAGTAGCCGCTTCTTCCCGGGCGGCGCCACGACCGTCAGGGCGGCGATGCCGGTTTCGTCATCGTGGTCGCCGTCGACCCGCGGCCCGATGCCCACTTCCAGCTTGAACACGCTGACGGCGTTGGCCAGGCCGCTGGCTTGATCTCGCAGCGATTCGGTGGCGGCCATCGCCTGTTCCACCAGCGCGGCGTTCTGCTGCGTCATGTCGTCCATGTCGACGATCGCCTGGGTAACGGAATTGATGCCGCTGCTCTGCGCGGTACTGGCGATGCTGATCTGCGCCACGATGTCCGTCACCCTTTGCACGGCCGTCTCGATTTCGGCCATCGTCACGCCAGCCTGTTCGACCAGCACGTGGCCGGCGTCGACCTTGTCGACCGAATCTCCGATCAACCCCTTGATTTCCTTGGCGGCGGCAGCGCTGCGCTGTGCCAGGTTGCGCACCTCACTCGCCACCACGGCGAAGCCGCGCCCCTGTTCGCCGGCGCGCGCCGCTTCCACGGCGGCGTTCAATGCCAGGATATTGGTCTGGAAGGCGATGCCGTCGATGACGCCGATGATGTCGCCGATGCGGCGCGACGATGCCTTGATCAGGCTCATCGTCGACACCACCTGTCCCACCACGGCGCCGCCGCGCAGCGCGGTGGCGGCGGCGGTCGTACCGAGCCTGTTCGCCAGTTCCGCGTTCTGCGCGTTTTCGCGCACCGTGTCGTTCAACTCTCCCACCGCGCACGAGGTCGCGCGCAGAGAACTGGCCTGCTGCTCGGTGCGCAGCGACAGTTGCGCCGTGCCTGAGGCGATCTCGATCGACGCCGTGGCGATGCTGTCGGTGCCGCTGCGCACGTCGCCGACGATGTTGGCCAGGTTGCCGTTCATGTGTTTTAGGGACAGCATCAGCTTGCCGATTTCATCGCTGGAGTGCACCGTGATGGCCGCGCTCAGGTCTCCTTTTGCCACCTTGTCGGCCAGTGCGACGGCGTCGTTCAACGGCCGCGTGATGCCGCGCGTGACCTGCATCGCCAGCGTGACGCCGAGCAGCGTCGCCGCGCCGGCCAGCGCCGCCAGCAGGCGCAGCGACAAATGGGTGTTGGCGGTGGCTTCCTCTCCGGCGGCCTGCGCCTGCTTGCCCTGGTATTCGATCATGATGTCGACCGCGCCGACGTAGGATTCGAGGAAGGAGCGCATTTCGGACGACATCATGCTCTTGGCCTGGTCCATCTGTTCTTCCTTGACCAGGGCGACGAAGCGGTCGCGCGCCTGGTTGAAGGATGCCTGCTTCGATTTCATGGCGGCGAAGTATTCGCGTTCCTTGACCGAGCCGTTCATCATCGGTCCCAGCTTTGCGCTGTTTTCCTCGACGAACTGCGCGCTTTGCGCCATCAGCGACAATTCGGTCTGGCTCGAGCGCGGGTCGTTCAGCATGACGATATTGCGCATGTTGCCGACCATGTCGGTCAAATCGGACTTGACGGTGTTGACCAGCACCGTGGCCGGATAGCGTTCGTTGACGATGGCGTTCAGGCGCCTGTCGCCTTGCGTCAGCTGGTAGGCGCTGATGCCGGTGATCGCCATCATCAGCACGATCAGCACGCCGAATCCGGCTCCCAGCCGGTGGGCGATCTTCAAATTGCGTAGTTTCATCCTGGTCTCCTGCATATTGTTTTTTTGTCGTCGCCACGTTGCCGCGCGGCGTATCCCCGTTTCCGGCATGCCGCCGTTGTCGGCTCCTATCTGCTCATGGCGTGGCTCCTTTTGCTTTTGGACGCGGTTCTGTGCTAGGCTGTATAAAACTGATGATATGACAGTTTATGGATATCCAGTCCCGGGAGCAAGCAAAATCATGGATGCAAAAAAAGTAGTGCCGATGCGCGCAACAGGCGTCGCAACGGGCGGCGCGGCAGGAGTACAGGCGCCCGGCGGGCGCTGGGACGGGCTGCACCTGGACCTGCTGCTGGCGCTCGATGCGGCCGGCGACAACCTGTTTCGCAGCCGCTATGGCGAGGATAATCGCAACGGCCGCGTGTTCGGCGGGCAGTTGCTGGGGCAAGCCTTGCAGGCGGCGCGCGCCGGCGTCGATCCGGACAGGCAGCCGTCCGCCTTGCAGGTGCTGTTCATGAACGGCGCGGCGGTGGACCGGCCGGTCGATTACCGGGTCGAGCGGATGCAGGAAGGTAAACGCTTTTCCAGCCGCAGGGTGCATGCCAGCCAGGATGGGCGCGGCGTGATCGACGCCCACGCCAGCTTTGCCGCGCCGCTGGCCGGCAACGGGCATGCGCTGCCGCCGCCGCTGTCCTATCCGGCGCCGGAAGATGTGCTGCCGATGGCCGAACTGGCGGCGCGCGCCGGCCCGCGTTATGCCGGCATCGACTGGCCGGTCTTCGAAAAACCGTGCCTGGAATTGCGTATCGTCGATCCCGACCATCACCTGGTCGGCGCCAGCCCGGCGCCGCGCATGGCGTTCTGGGTGAAACTGCGCGCGCCGCTGGGCGACGATCCCGCCATGCACGCGGCGGCGCTGGCCTACCTGAGCGATTACTGGATCAACAGCGCGGCCATCACGCACCACATTCCGGCGCGCGACGCGCACGCCGCGACCTATATCGCCAGCCTGAATCACGCGCTCTGGTTCCATTCCGCCGGCCGCGCCGAAGACTGGCTGCTGTTCGCCTGCGAAAGCCCGGCCATGCAGCAGGGCAGGGCGCTGAGCAGTGCTCGCATTTACGCCCGCGACGGCACGCTGCTGGCGTCGGTGATGCAGGAGTGCCTGTTCGTGCCGCGCTGAGATGGGGCAGGCGCTGCGCCCGGCCGGTTTTTAGACGCATTTGCAGGTAGCACTTGACGCGGCGGCGGATTCGGTTCAAAGTCCAATAACTGACTAAATGACAGTTTTTGAAAATTGCGCCCGAACCCGAGGAGACAAAGCATGGAAATGAACGACCTGATCCTGGTCAGCGTGGACGACCACGTGATCGAACCGCCCGACATGTTCAAGAACCACCTGCCGGCATCGATGCAGGACCGCGCCCCTAAAATGACGACGATGAAAAGCGGTTCCGATTCCTGGACCTACGAAGGCAAAGTCATGCCGAACTTCGGTCTGAACGCCGTGGTCGGTCGTCCGCCGGAAGAATACGGCATGGAACCGGCTTCCTACAGTCAGATCCGCAAGGGCACCTACAGCATCGCCGACCGCGTCGACGACATGAACGTCAACGGCGTGCTGGGTTCGATCTGCTTCCCGACCTTCCCGCAGTTCGCCGGCTCCTTCTTCCTCGAATCGAAGGACAAGGCATTCAGCAAGACCGTCATCAGCGCCTACAACGACTGGCATATCGACGAATGGTGCGGCGGCGCGCCGGGCCGTTTCATTCCGCTGGCGATTTTGCCGCTGTGGGATATTGACGCCTGCGTGGCGGAGGCAAAACGGGTCGCCGCCAAGGGCGCCCGCACCATCAGCTTCCTCGACAATCCGGTGCCGAAGGGGCTGCCCAGTGTGCACAGCCCGCACTGGGACCCATTGTGGCGCGTGATCGAGGACAACGATATCGTCGTCAGTATCCATATCGGTTCCGGCGCGTCGGCGCCGTATTCGTCGATGGATGCGCCGATCGACACGTGGATCGTCAACATGCCGATGTATATCGCCAATGCGACCACCGACTGGCTGTTTTCCCCGATCTTCACCAAATTCCCGAAACTGAAGCTGGCGTTGTCCGAAGGCGGCATCGGCTGGATTCCCTACCTGTTGGAACGCGCCGATTTCACCTATAAGCACCACCGCGCCTGGACCAATTCCAATTTTGGCGACCGCCTGCCGAGCGATCTCTTTAAAAGCAATTTCATTACCTGCTTTATCGACGACCAGTTCGGGCTGCAGAACACGCGCTTCATGAACATCGACAAGATCACGTGGGAATGCGATTACCCGCATTCGGACTCTCTGTGGCCGACCGCGCCGGAAGCGTTGTGGCCGACGATCCAGCACCTGTCGCGCGAGGACATCGACAAGATCACCCATTTGAACGCGATGCGCGAATTCGGCTTCGACCCGTTCAAGGTGCTGCCGCGCGAAGAGTGTACGGTGGGGGCGTTGCGCGCCAAGGCCGCGCATGTCAGCACCGCGCCGATCTACGGCATGGGCGGCCACAATCCTTCCAATCGCGATGGCCGGCAAGTCACCAACGGCGAAGTCATGAAGCTGTTTGCTTGATCCGCGCACCAATCCGCCACCTGCCACCCATCGAGGTTTATACATATGGAACTTTGTCCCGACGCCGACTATTTGCGTCATTTGAAGGAAGGCCGCTTCATGCTGCTGCGCGCGCGCCGCAGCGGGCGCTGCTTCTTTTACCCGCGCGTGGCCGAACCGGGCAGCGGCGACACCGACCTGGAATGGGTCGAAGCCTGCGGCGCGGGCCGGGTGTATTCGGTCACCACGGTACGCACCAAACCTCCGCAACCCAGTTACAACGTGGCGCTGGTCGACCTGGAAGAAGGGCCGCGCCTGATGACGCGCATCGACGGCATCGCGGCCGACGCGGTGCGCATCGGCATGGCGGTCAAGGCAAAAATCGTGCACGAGGATGGCCAGGATTTCGTCGTATTCGAGCCGGCCGCCTGAGGCGCCGGCCAGTTAAAAAATCAAAAGGAAGAGCAGTCATGAACCCAATGTCACTTGAGGGCCGCACCATCATCGTCACCGGCGCCGGCCAGGGTATCGGCCTGGCCATCAGCAAGCTCGCCATCGAACTGGGCGCCAATGTCGCCGCGGTCGACATGAACGCCGATGCGCTGCACGCCGCCGCCGAAAGTCTGGACGGCCGCTACCTGCCGCTGGCCGGCAGCGTGGCCGACGAGGCGTTCGCCGCCGCCGCGGTCGAACAGACCGTCGCAAGATTCGGTTCCGTGCACGGCCTGGTCAACAACGCCGGTATCGGCCGCCCGGCGATGATCGAAAAGATGACGCAGCAGCAGTGGCAGCAGGTGCTGGACGTGCACCTGGGCGGTTCCTTCTATTTCACCCAGGCGGTGGGACGCAAAATGATCGCGCGCGCCAAGGATGGAGAACAGCGGCCCGGCTCCATCGTCTACATTTCGTCGGACGCGGGACGGCGCGGTACGATCGGCCAGATCAACTATGCGACCGCGAAGTCCGGCATGTTCGGCATGGCCATGAGCACGGCGCGCGAATGGGGACGCTACAACATCCGCTCGAACGCCGTCTGCTTCGGCATGGTGGATACGGCGATGACGGAAAAGGTGCGCAGCGACGAACGCCTGCTCGGCACCTACATGTCGCAGATCCCGCTCGGCCGTTTCTCGCAGCCGGACGAAGTCTCGGTGCCGGTCTGCTTCCTGCTGTCGGAAGGAGCCTCGTACATCACCGGCCAGGTGTTGTCCGTCAACGGCGGCTACACGATCGCCGTATGAGCGCGCCCGCTTTCGCCAAAGGCGCGCTGGACGGGATTCGCGTGCTCGACATGACGCGCGTGATCGCCGGACCGTACGCGGGACAGATCCTGGGCGACCTCGGCGCCGAGGTGGTCAAGATAGAACGGCAGGGAGAGGGCGACGATATCCGCCGCCTCGGCCCGCCGTGGCTGAAGGATGATGCAGGCCGCGACCGCGAGGAATCGACCTACGGCCAGTCGGTCAACCGCAACAAGCTGTCGCTGACGGTCGATTATGCGCAGGAAGAGGGCGCCGCGCTGATCCGCGAACTGGCGATGAAATCCGACATCCTGCTGGAAAACTACCGCACCGGCACGCTGGCCAGATATGGCCTCGATTACGATTCGCTAAAAAAGATCAATCCGCGCCTGATCTACTGTTCCGTCACCGGCTTCGGCCAGACCGGCAGCTATTCGGATCGCTCCGGCTACGATTACCTGGTGCAGGCCATGGCCGGCGTGATGTCGGTGACCGGCCCGCGCGACGGCGATCCGGGCGCAGGTCCGGGCCGCGTCGGGGTGCCGATCGCCGATGTTTGCGGCGGGTTGAACGCCGCGATCGGCGTGCTGGCTGCATTGCAGCACCGTCACAACAGCGGAGAAGGACAGCATATCGACATCGCGCTGTTCGATTCGCAGGTGGCCGCTTTATGTAACACGTTTTCCGCCTGGTTCAACGGCGGCAAGGAACTGGGCCGCACCGGCAACGACCATCCGAGTGCCGCGCCCTACGGCGTGTATGAAGTCGACGACGGTTTTATTTTGATCGCCACCTTCAACGACCGCGAGTTCGGCCGCCTGGCAAAACTGGTGGGTCGTGCCGACTGGGTCGACGACGAGCGTTTCGCCAAAAATTCTGGCCGCGTCGCCAACCGCCAGGAACTGGCGCGCCAGCTGACGCAGGCGCTGCGCGGCAAGACCAAGGCCGAATGGGAACAGGTACTGAATGCCGGCACCGTGTCCTGCGGCCCGATCAACGGCATGCCGGACCTGGAAAACGATCCGCACGTGCGCGACCGCGGCGTGATCGTCGAACTGGAACACCCCGTCAACGGCACGATACGCACGGCGGCCAGCCCGCTGCGCATGTCGGCCAGCCCGGTCAGCTACCGCAGCGCGCCGCCCAGCGTGGGCCAGCATACCGACCGGGTACTGGAAGACTGGTTAGGCATGACGCCGGAGCGGCGTGCCGCCCTGCGCGAGCGTAACATCATCTGAAGGAAAAACCCGTGAGTTCACCATTCAATTTCAAGCCGCTCGAACTGCCGGCCGAACTGCTGCCGCTGCGGCGCGAAGTGCGCGCCTTCCTTGCCGATGCCGGCGCGGCCTGGTCCGGGCGGGATATCGGCCGTTCGTGGACCGGGTTCAACCGCGATTTCAGCCTGGAAGTAGGTCGGCGCGGCTGGATCGGCATGACCTGGCCGAAGCAGTATGGTGGACATGAGCGCTCCGGCCTGGAACGTTACGTGATGGTGGAAGAGATGCTGGCGGCCGGCGCCCCGGTCGGCGCGCACTGGTTCGGCGACCGCCAGAGCGGCCCGCTGCTGCTGCGCATGGGCAGCGAAGCGCAGCGCCGGTTGCTGCTGCCGCAGATCGCGCAGGGCAAGGCGGCCTTCTGCATCGGCCTGAGCGAACCGGATTCCGGCTCGGATCTTGCCTCGCTGCGTTCGCGCGCAAGCCGCGTCGACGGTGGCTGGCGCCTGGAAGGGAGAAAGGTCTGGACCACCAACGCGCACCTGTGCGACTTCATGATCGGCCTGTTCCGCACCGGCGGGCCGGCCGACACCGAAAAGCACAAGGGCCTGTCGCAATTCGTCATCGACATGCGCAGTTCCGGCATCGAGGCGCGGCCGATCCGCGATCTGACCGGAGAGGCGCATTTCAATGAAGTCGTGTTCGACCAGGTGTTCGTTCCGGATGCGATGCTGGTCGGCCGGGAAGGCGATGGCTGGATGCAGGCCACGGCCGAACTGGCGTTCGAACGCAGCCAGCCGGACCGCTACATGAGCTGTTTTCCCTTGCTGCCGCTGGCGATCGACGCGTTGCGCGGGACGCCGGAAAACGACCGGCTGGCGCAACGCCGCACAGGGGAAGCCGTGGCCGAACTGGTGATTCTGCGCGAAATGTCGCTGTCGATCCTCGGCCAGCTGGAAGCGGGCGGTTCGCCGGCGCAGGAGGCGGCCTTGCTCAAAGACCTGGGCAACACCCATGAACAGCGCCTGCCGGAACTGGTGCGCGAACTGTTCGACACGGCGCCGACGGTGCGCCAAGGGGACAAACTGAGCGAAATGCTCGGTTTCCTGACGCAGACCGTGCCGACCTTCTCCCTGCGCGGCGGCACACGCGAAATCCTGCGCGGGATCATAGCCAAAGGATTGGGGTTACGATGAACGAAGACATGAATATTGGCGCCATGCTGAGCGAGCAGCTGGAGCGCCTGTTTGCGCGCGAAGTCAATGCTGCGCTGTGGAGCGGCGCCGAAGATGGCAGGTTCGCCGCGGCGCTGTGGCGGCAAACGGAAGAAATCGGCGTGTATGGCGCGCTGGTGGCGGAAGACGATGGTGGCGCCGGCCTGGCCTGGGCCGATATCGAAGCGTTGTTGCGCGTCGGCGGCCGCTATGCCGCGCCGATACCGATGGGAGAAACGATGATCGCGAACTGGGCGCTGTCGCGCGCCGGGCTGGCGCTGCCGGACGGCCCGCTGGCCGTGTCGGGCGCGATCTGGAACATCGACAGCGACGGCCTGGTATCCGGCGGCGACGGGTTGGTCGCCTGGCTGCCGCAATGCGGATACCTGCTGCTGGTCGCGCGCGGCGCGCAGGGCGATGTACTGTGCCTGTTCGAGACGGCGCAATTGCAGGTCGAGCCGCTTGCTACGTTCGAACGCACGCCGTCCGGCGCCGTCGCGCTGAATCATCTGAAACCGCTGCACGCGGCGCCGGCGCACGGTCTCGGGCCATTGGGTTTGCAGCCGCACCTGGCGGCGCTGCGCTCGGTGCAGATGGCCGGTTTGCTGGACGCGATCCTGGCACTGTGCGTCGAGTATGGCAATACGCGAATCCAGTTCGGCAAGGCGATCGGCAAGTTCCAGGCGATCCAGCACATGATCGCGGAACTGGCCGGACATGCAGCGGCCGCGCAGGTGGCGGGTTTATATGCGTGTCGCCAGATCGACAGCGGCGACGCGGCGCGCGCCGAATTCGGCGCGGCGGTGGCCAAGACGCGTCTCGGCAGCGCCGCCACGCGCGCCAGCGCGATCGCACACCAGGTATTCGGCGCGATCGGCGTCACCGACGAACACCAACTGCACTACTTGACGAGGCGCCTGTGGCAATGGCGCGCCGAAGCCGGCAGCGAGCATGCATGGTCGGAATGGTTGGGGCGCGCCAGCATCGCGGCCGGTGGCGCGGCCTTGTGGGAAAAGCTGGCGGCGCACGCGCAGGCTTGACTGCCTTGCCGCCGCGGGAATTCGCCCGGATGCCGACAGCGTCCGGGCTGCCCCATCACTCCTTGCGCGCATACTCCTGCCGCAGCGCGATCTTGTTGATCTTGCCAGTCACCAGCTTGGGCAATGTACCGACCACGATCACCCGTTTCGGTTTTTTATAGCTGGCGATCCGGTCGCGGGTGTGTTCGATGATCGCGCTTTCGCTGGCCTGCTGCCCGGCTTTCAATATCACCACCGCGCACACCGCCTCTCCCCATTTTTCGTCGGCCAGCCCGATCACCGCGCATTCGGATACCGCCGGATGCTGCAGGATCGCTTCCTCGACTTCGCGCGAATAAATGTTTTCGCCGCCGGAGATGATCATGTCCTTCTTACGGTCGACCAGGTACAGATAGCCATCCTCGTCGATCTTGCCCATATCTCCGGTATGGCACCAGCCGTCGCGCAGCGTTTCGATGGTGGCGACATGGTTGTTCCAGTAGCCGCGGAACATGGCGCCGCTTTGCGCGACAATCTCTCCCGGCTGGCCGATCGCGCATTCGTTGCCGTCTTCATCGACGACCTTGGCGCGCAGGTTCGGATAGGGATTGCCGACCGATCCCAGACGAACCTTGTCTTGCTCGCTGCCGTTCGGCCGGTGCTGGCCGGGAGACAGCGCGAACATGCAGATCTCGGTCTGCCCGTACAGGTTGACGAAACCGCAGCCGAACGCTTCGATCGCCTTGCGCAATACCGGTAACGGCATCGGCGCGGCCGAATACATGATCATGCGCACGCTCGACGTGTCGGTGTCGGCCAGCGCCGCTTCCTCCAGCACCATCTGCACCATCGTCGGCGCCAGCAGCAGGAAGGTCAGGCGGTCGCGCTCGATCGACTGCAGCACTTTGGCCGGCTCGAACTGGCGCTGAAGGTAGACCGAGGCTCCGCGGAAGTGTAGCGACAGGCTGATGATCAACCCTCCGATATGAAACATCGGCATCACGATCAGGCCACGGTCGCTTTGCTCCATCGCCGACAGCCAGTTGTCGACCTGCGCCAGCTGGCGCAGTTCGCGGTGGCCCCAGATGCATCCCTTCGGCCGGCCGGTGGTGCCGCTGGTGTAGATCAGGCAGGCGATGTCGTCCTCGCGCGCGCGCAGCGGAGGACCGTCAATTGCGCCGCCGGCGACGAACTGCTCATATTCCTCGGCCCAGTCGGTGGCGCCGCCGATGCAGATGTACCTGGTCACGCTGCGCAGCACGGGACGTAACTGTTCGATCACGTCCAGGTATTGCGCTTCGAAGATCAGGATGCGCGGCGCGCCGTCGTTGATGATGAATTCCATTTCCGGCGGCGCCAGGCGAAAGTTCACCGTCGACAAAATAAATCCGGCCCACTGGGTGGCCGCGATCGCTTCGCCGTATTCGATCGAATTCATCGACAGGATGCCGATGCGGTCCTGGCGCCGCGCGCCGGCCGCGTACAGCGCCGCGCTCAGTTGCTTGGCGCGCGCCAGCAGGCCGGCATGGGTGATGTGCCGCTCGTCCTGGGTGTAGGCCGGCAGTTTGCCGTGCCAGCGTGCGTTGTGTTCCAGGTCGTCGGCGAAAGATAGGGGAAGGTGCGAATGCATGGAGTCGGGTGGCCCTGGTTGATTGGTCAGTTCAGCACCGGCGCGATGCCGGCGCTGCGGTCGAGGTGGAAAGAGGCATCGCCGAAGCGGTAGTCGAAGGTCAGCATGGCCCGGTAATGGTGGCCGACCGCGTATTCCTCGGTGGTGCCGATGCCGCCGTGCAGCTGGATACCCTGGCCGGTCACAAAACGGCAGGCGCGCGCCACCAGCGACTTGGCGGCGGAGATGGCGCGTTGTACCTGCTCGCCGTCTCCGCCGTCGAAGGCGGCCAGCGCGTGGCAGACGATGGAACGGGCCTGGTCGGTTTCGACGAACATTTCGGCCATGCGGTGCTGCAGCGCCTGGAAGCGCGCCAGCGGCTGGCCGTACTGGACGCGCGTTTTCAGGTAATCCGCCGTCATCGCCATCACCGCTTCCATCGAACCGATGGCGGCGGAACTCATGGCCAGCACGGCCTGGTCGCAAGCGCGCGCCAGCGCCTGCGCCACGCCATCGCCGCGCAAAATCAACGCGCCGGCCGGCACGCGCACGCCTTGCAGGCGCAGGTCGGCGGCGCGGGTGCCGTCGATCAGTTCATAGCTGTTGACCTGCAAGCCGTCGCTGTTGGCATCGACGATGAACAGGCCCATCTCGCTACCTCCCTCCAGGCGCGCGCTCACCAGCACCTTGTCGGCGCTGGCGCCGTGGAAGACGCGGTGCTTGATGCCGTGCAGCTTCCAGCCGTCGGCGCCGGGCAGCGCGGAAGTCGCCACCGGGGTGTCGTATTCGCATCGTCCTTCCTGCTCGACGTGCGCCAGCGCGACGATCGCCGCGCCGCTGCCGATGTCGGTCAGCAGCGCCTGGGCCAGCGGCCTGTCGCCGGCCTGCGCCAGCAGCGTGCCGCACAGGATGACGCTGTCGACCACAGGTTCGGCGACGAGGGCCGCGCCCAGCTGTTCCATCAATAAGGCCACGTCGGCCGGGCTGCCGCCCATGCCGCCGCAGTCCTCGGCGATAGGCAATGCCAGCCAGCCGAATTCGGCGAAGCGTTCCCAGTGCTGGCGCGAAAAGCCGTCGTCGGTGCGCGAGGCGGCGCGGCGCGCTTCCAGGCTGTAGCGTTCGCGCAGGTAGCGGCGGGCACCGTCGACCAGCATTTTTTGTTCGTTCGAAAGAGTGAAATCCATGATGTTTAAAGTCCGAATGCCAGCTTGGCGATGATGTTTTTCTGAACTTCCTTGGCGCCGCCGAAGATCGTGCAGGCGCGCAAATAAAGCAGGTCGGTGGCGACGCCGGGCGTGTAGGCCGGCCACAGCGGATCGTCCGACGGCGGCCCGAAAGCTTCGTCGCGGCGGTACATGCGCAGGCTGCGCTGGCCCAGCGCGTCAGCCGCCAGTTCGCTTAGTCTCTGCTGCAATTCCGATCCGCGCACTTTCAAGACCGACGCGCAGGCGCCGATCGGGTGTTCGCTCGGCGCTTCGAACAGCACGCGCAATACCGACCATTCGAGCGCCTGCACATCGACTTCCAGTTCGGCCAGGCGGCGCGCGAAGACCGGGTCTTCGATGACGGGGCGGCCGTTTTTCTTTTCGTGGCGCGCGATGTGGCGGATTTTCGCCAGGTCGCCGAAGGCTTTATAGATGTCGGCGCTGGAGGTGCGCTCGTTCGACAGCAGGAACTTGGCTTGGTTCCAGCCGTCGTTTTCGACGCCGAGCAGGTTTTTCCGGGGCACGCGCACGTTGTCCAGGAAGACTTCGGCGGTCGAGCCGTCGCCGTTGATCATCGTGATCTGGCGCACCGTGATGCCGGGCGAATCCATCGGGATGATCAGCATCGAAATGCCGGCCTGCGGCTTGCCGCCGGTGGCGGTGCGCACCAGGAAAAAGCCCTGTTCCGAATACTGTCCCTCGGTGGTCCACAGCTTCTGGCCGTTGACGATGTAATCGTCGCCGTCGATCACGGCGCTGGTTTTGAGGGAAGCCAGGTCGGAGCCGGCGCCGGGTTCCGAAAATCCTTGCGCCCACATCTCTTCCCCTTTCAGGATCGCCGGCAGGTAGCGCGCCTTTTGCTCGTCGGAGCCGAACGTGTACAGCACCGGGCCGAGCAGGCGCAGACCCTGCCAGCGCATTTCCGGCGCGCCGGCCATGCGGCATTCGTATTCGAAGATATGCGCCTGCAGCGGACTCCAGCCGCTGCCGCCGTATTCCTTCGGCCAGTGCGGCGCGGACCAGCCGCGCTCATATAGCACGCGGTTCCACCAGCGGCGGTCCTGTTCGTTGGGCGGATGCATGCCGGTGATGCTGCGGCGGGCCACGTCGGCCGGCAGGTGCTCGGCCAGGAAGGCGCGCACCTGCTCGCGGAACGCCTGGTCTTCGGCTTGATATTGCAGATTCATTCGTTTTTTCCTGTTCAATGAGGGGGACGGGCAAGTGTCAGCAGGCCAGTTCTTTGGTCGCGGCGGCGCTGGAACACAGGGCGTTGACGGCGGCATAGGCGTGGTGCACGGCGTCGCCGATGCGTCCGCCCTGGCGCGCATCGCCGATCGCGACGACCGGCACGCCGGCCGCGCGCAGCGGCAAGGCCAGGCGCTGGTCCGGCGTGCGGCCCTGCGCGATCAGTACGCCGCAAGCCCGCACGCTGGTCTTTACACCGTCCCCGTCTTGCAGCGTGACGCTGCCGTCGGCCGCGATGGCGACGATGCTGCTGCTGTCGGCGATGCGTATCAATGGGTTGTCGGCCAGGCGCTGGCGCAGTACGCCTCGATACACCACTTCGGCCGCGCGCGCCAGTTTCGCAGCCGGCGAGCGCGACACCAGCACCACGGCGTGGCCGCGTTCGGCTAGGTATTCGGCCGATTCGCAACCGGTTTCTCCGCCGCCGTAGACGACGAACGGCGCGCCGCCGGGAGAGGGCAGCCAGTCGCAATCTCCCATCAGCACTTCATAGGCGTCGTGCACGATGGGCAGGCCGATGCCTTCGATCGGCAAATGGTTGGCGCGCCCGCCGACGGCCATGACGACGATCGCCGGCAACTCGCCTGCCAGGCTGCCCGGGCCGATGCGGCTGTTCAGCGTGACCTTGACCCGGCTTTTGTCGAGGCGGTGTTCGAGATAATCCTGGTACCAGCGCAGCTTGTCCTTGAACGGCGGCGCGGCCGAGGCGATCAGGCCGCCGCCGAGGGTTGATCGCGATTCGTGCAGTTCAGCCCTGAATCCGGCCTGGTCCAGCATCAGCGCGGCGGCCATGCCGCCGGGACCGCCGCCGACGACTACCGCGCGCGCGCCGCGCAGCGCGCCGGCATCCGGCAATGCATCCAGTTCGTGCCCGGTTCTCGGGTTTTCCGCGCAGCCGATCGCGCCGTGCGGGCCGGAACTGATGGTGACGCAGTAATTGCAGGAAGTGCAGGGGCGGATTTCGGCATCGGCGCCATCGCGCGCCTTGTTCGCCCATTCGGGATCGGCCAGCAGCGTGCGGCCCAGCGCGATCAGGTCCGCGTCGCCTTCGGCCACCGCGCGTTCGGCCATGCCCGGCCAACGGATCTGGCCGACCGCGATCACCGGCACGTCGACCGTTTGCCGGATGCGGCGCGCATACGGGATGCGCCAGCCTTCGGGCATCGACATCGGTTCGACGACTTTATCGAAACTGGTCCAGCCGCTGCCGATCGATACGTGCAGCGCGTCGGCGCCGGCGGCCACCAGTTGCGGCGCGATGCGTTCCATGTCTTCGATCGACAGGCCGAGTGGGCTGAATTCGTCGGCCGAGAAGCGGTAGATCAGCGGGCGGGAGCCCAGCGCCTGCTTGACGCGGGCGATCACGCGGCGCGGCATTTCGAGGCGGCGCTGCTCGTCGCCGCCCCAGGCGTCGTCGCGCCGGTTGCTCATCGGGGAAAGGAAGGATGTCAGCAGATAGCCATGGGCGCCGTGCAGTTCGAGCGCGTCGTAGCCGGCCTGCACGGCCAGTTCGGCGGTGCGGCCGAACGCTTCGATCACGTGTTCGATTTCGGATTCCGTCATGCCGCGCGCGGTCAGGCGACTCGCATCGCGCCGCGAAGGCACGTCGCTCGGCGCCAGCGCGACGCCGTCGGCCAGCAGTTCGCGCTTGGCGCCCTGGCCGCCGTGCTGCAATTGCAGGCAGGCGGCGGCGCCGGCACCCTTGATCGCCTGCACCAGCTGGCGGTGGCCGTCCAGGTGGGATGGCGATTCCAGGCTCAATTGCCGGTGTTCGGAGCGGCCGGTGGCGGCGTCGACGCAGCAGAACTCGACGATGATCAGGCCGGTGCCGCCGGCCGCGCGGGCGCGGTAGAAGGCCACCTGGGCCGGCGTGACCGAGCCATCCGGCGCACTCAGGTTGGTCGACATCGGCGCCATCACCACTCGGTTGCGCAATGCGAGCTGGCCTATTTGTAGCGGGCTGAACAGGTGAGGGTGGCGGGTGCTGGTCATGGTGTGATTCCGTTCGGGCGCCAGGGCGATCGCACTGGCGCCGGGTTGCTTGACACCTGCCTGAAACAGGATCAAGATAAAAATGATGATATGTCAGTTTTATCCAAAACCGCGCCGGCGTCAACAAAAAACATAAAAACCCGGCGCCGATGAACAGGAGAGTCGATGGAACAACGAGCAAGTGGCGCCGCCAGTCCGGTGCTGGCGGAGCGCATCGGAGAACACGTATTGCTGGTGACGCTGAACCGGCCGCACAAGGGCAACGCGATCGATGTCGCCACCGCGCAGGCGCTGGCCGCCGTGGTGGAGCGGGTGGAGCGGGACGGCGAGATCCGCGTGGCGGTGCTGACCGGTGCCGGTAGCCGGTGCTTTTGCGCCGGCGCCGATCTGGACGATATCGCGGCCGGGCGCGGCGACGGGCTGTCGATCGGCGAGGCCGGCCTGGGCGGGTTTATCCACGCGCACAAAACCAAGCCGTGGATCGCCGCGCTGCGCGGCATGGCGCTCGGCGGCGGCCTGGAGCTGGCGCTGGCCTGCGACATGCGGGTGGCCGCCGACGATGCGGTGCTCGGCTTGCCGGAAGTGCGGCGTGGCCTGCTGGCCGGGGCCGGCGGCGTCTACCGCATCGCGCGCGCACTGCCGCGCGCCCTGGCGCTGGAAATGCTGGCGACAGGCGCACCGATATCGGCCGCGCGCGCCCATGCGCTGGGCCTGGTCAATCACGTGCTTGCGTCGGAAAATGTGCTGGCGCGCGCGCTCGAACTGGCGGAATTGGTGGCGGCCAATGCCCCGCTGGCGGTGCAGGCCAGCCTGGCCATCGCACGCGACGCGGCCGACTTGAGTGAAGCCGAACTGCGCCCGCGCATGGACGATGCGCTGCTGCGGCTGGCGGCCAGCGCCGATGCGCGCGAGGGCTTGCTGGCGTTCGCGCAGAAACGCCCGCCGTGCTGGAGCGGCCGTTGAAGCCCGCAGAAAATATCGATGCGGCTTCGAAATGCCGTGTTATGATTAAAACTGAATATATGACAGTTATTGTCTTTTGTCTCTGAAAGCGATTTTCAACCATGACGAACCCAAGACCATTGCCCCAGTTGAATGAACTGAACCGGGCTTTCTGGACCGGCGGCGCCGACGGCAAGCTGCGCATGCAGCGCTGCGACGATTGCGGGCACTGGCTGCATCCGCCGGGCGCGATCTGCCCCCAGTGCCTGAGCCGCAAGGTGACGCCGCAGGAACTCTCCGGCCTGGCCACGGTGGAAGCGGTCACGCTGAACTATCAACCATGGCTGCCCGGCGTCGAGGTGCCGTACGCGATCGCGATCGTGCAGCTCGACGAACAGGCGGGATTGAACCTGACGACCAATATCGTCGGCGTCCCGCCCGAGCAGGTGCACATCGGCCAGCGCGTCGAAGTGGTGTTCGAAACCGTTGAAGATGTCTATTTGCCGCTGTTCCGCCCCATCGGCGCGGGAAAGGAAACCCATGTCCCAGCATGACGACGATGCCGAACTGGTACGCGAACCGGCCCGGCGCTACCTGGACGCCGCCGCTTCGCCCGAGCATCTGAAAGAACTATTGGAGCAGCCTGGCGGTTTCGACAGCACGATCTGGGCCGGCGCGGTGGAACTGGGTTGGCCGGCCGCTGCCTTGCCCGAGCGGCACGGCGGCCTGGAACTGGGCTGGCGCGCGCTGTGCGTGCTGGCCGAGGAACTGGGGCGCAAGGCCGTTTCCCTGCCATTGATCGGCAGCGCCGCCGTCGCGCAACTGCTGCTCGACAGCGGCAACGAACAGGCGCTGCGCCACCTGCCGGCGCTGGCCAGCGGAGAACAACACGCCTGCCTGGCGCTGTGCCAGCCCGACTGCTCCGGCCTGGCCGTGCAGCCGCGCATGAGCTGGTGGAATGGAAAACTGTCGGGACGCACGGCCGTCACGCCGTTCGGCGCCAGCGCCGCCTTCGCGCTGGTGCCGGCGCGTGCCGACGGCGCCCTGGTGCTGCTGCTGGTGTCGCTCGACCAGCCCGGTGCCATGCGCCAGGTCGCGCCGAGCATCGACAACAGCCGCGCGGCGGCGGCCTTGCACTTCGACGGCGCGTCCGCCATCGTGCTGGGCGACGCCGCCGCGGCCGAAGCCCGCCTGTGGCAGACCGCCAGCCTGGCCGCGCTGGCCACCGCCTTCGAACAGGTCGGCGGCGCGCAGTCCAGCCTGGAACTGGCGCGAGATTATGCGCTCGAACGCAAGGCGTTCGGCCAGCCGATCGGCCGCTTCCAGGCGATCAAGTCGAAACTGGCCGATATTTACATTCGCATCGAACTGGCGCGCGGCTGCGCGCTCGACGCGCTGGCCGCGCTGGAAAGCGGGGATGAACGCTGGCCCAGCCTGGCGGCGGCGGCGCGGGTGGCCGCGATCGACGCCTACGATGTCGCCGCGCGCGAAACGATCCAGACCCACGGCGCCATCGGCGTGACGTGGGAAGCGATGCCGCACCATCATTACCGCCGCGCGCGCGCGCTGGCGCTGGAGCTGGGCGCGGGCCTGGCCTGGCGCGAGCGCCTGCTGGCCACCGCCGTTTTTGAAAACCTGGCCAATCACGAGTGACCCGATGACGACAACCTTACCGCAAGACTTGCAAGCCTACCGCGACCAGGCGTCGGCCTGGCTGGCCGAGCACGCGCCGCGCTTTTCCGGCGCCGCCCGCAAGGGCCTCAATTTTGAACAGGACCTGGCGCTGGGCCGCGCCTGGCAGGCGCTGAAGGCGAGACACGGCTATGCCGGCATCACGCTGCCTGTCGAATATGGCGGCGCCGGCCGCACCGAGCTGGAAAAAATCGTCTTTTGCGAAGACGAGATGCGCTACGATCTGCCGCTCGGATATTTCAGCGTCAGTTTGAGCAATCCGCTGCCGATCGTGCTGCGCTACGCGCCGGAAAGCGAGCGCCTGCGCCTCGGGCCGCCGGCGCTGCGCGGTGAGCAGATCTGGTGCCAGCTGTTTTCGGAACCGGCCGCCGGCACGGATCTGGCCGCGCTGCGGCTGCGCGCCGAGCGCAAGGGCGACGGCTGGGTGTTGAACGGGCAAAAGGTCTGGACCAGCTGGGCGCAGGTGGCCGACTGGGGCGTCGTCATCGCGCGCAGCGACCCGGGCGTGCCGAAGCACGCGGGACTGACCTATTTTTATGTCGACATGAAGGCGCCCGGCATCACGGTGCGCCCGATCCGGCGCCTGGTCGACGACCCGGACTTGAATGAAGTGTTTTTCGACGATGTCTTCGTGCCGGACAGCCAGCGCCTGGGAGAGGTCGGCGCCGGTTTTCGCGTCGCCGTCGAAACGCTGATGATCGAGCGCTATGCCGTGACCGACGAATCGGGTTACGGACCGACGCTGGACGCCTTCGTCGAACTGGCGCGCGGCGCCTGCATCAACGGCCGCCCGGCGCTGGAAGATGGCGAAGTGCGCGCCGTCGTGGCGCAAGCGTTTGTCGAGCGCCAGGGATTGCGCTCGATCCACCGCCGCGCCGTGGCCGCGATCGCCGCCGGCAAGGCGCCCGGCGCGGAAGGCGCGATGCGCAAGCTGCTGCTGGGGCGCACGCGCCAGCGCCTGGCGTCGCTCGCGATGGATTTGCTGGGAGCGGACGGCGTGAGGATGGCGCCGGATGCGTCGCCGGTACGCAATTTCGCGCGCGCCTGGCTGGACCCGAGCCTGCGCATCGCCGGCGGCACCGATGAAGTGCTGATCAACACGCTGGCCGAACGCATCCTCGGCCTGCCGCAGGACTACCGGCCGGACAAGGGGCTGCCGTTCAACCAGAGCTAGCATCAGGTATTCCCTTCGTTGCGCGGAGGGGAGGGGGAAGGGCGGCTTACTTTCTTACCAAAATCAGATGCAAAACCTGGGGTCAGACCCGAGGGTCTGACCCCGGCCTTTGCCGCTGATTTTTGCTGGCGTTCCCGGCAATCCGCGAAAAACCTTAGTTATTTTGCGGCGACGCGGCGTTTCGCCGTGCTCTTGGCGGTGGCCGGCGCAGCTTCCGCCGGCTTGGCCCGCGCAGGCGCGGCCTTGGCAGCGACTCCCTTGGCCGGTACCTTTTTGACTGGCGCGGCCTTGACGGCGGCAACCCTGACCGCTTCCGCCTTGACCTGCGTGGGCTTGACCGGCGCCGGCTTGAGCGCTACCTCGCCACCATCCGTTTTCGCCGCGCCACCCATCATGACCAGCGCGATCATGCGCGCCAGGTTGGTGTTGATGCGCTGTGCGCCCAGCCCGCGCGCCACCACTTCCGGTTCCGTCGCCGCCAGGCGCTCCATCGCCGCGTGGAAGATCGCCGCTTCGGCATAGGCGTCGGCGCGGCGCCGCGTGCCTTGCGCCGGGTTGATCGTCAGGATGCGTTGGGCGAAGCGCTCGATGAAGGGAATATAGGTATTCATCCGCAATTCCTCGAAACGCGGATCGCCGCGGTCCGCTTCCATGTTACGGAAGCGCAGGATCTGGCGGTGCTCGTCCCACACCTTGTTGATCGCCTGGACCACGGCCATCGCGCGCTCTTCCAGGTTGCTGTCGAGCCAGGGCTCGTCGAAGATCGAATGGATTTCGGCCATGGCCGAACCGGCCACTTCGCTCAGCGCGAACAGGATGTCCCTGGTGTCGTTGAAATACATGTAAAAGCTGGCCGGCGACGTACTGGCTTCGGCGGCGATGGCGACCGCGGTCACTTCGACCGGCGAATGCGTTTCCAGCAGGCGGCGCGCCGCATCCATCAATCTGGCACGGCTTTCAAGGCCCTTGCGACCTAGCGTCTGGCCCTGCTTGTTGCGTTCAATTTCTGTACCCATGAGGATTTTGCCTTGTTTTTTCTGGTTTGAAGCTGATGAAAGCTTATTTTCCCCTTTTTATAGCGCAAGGCGTGCCCCATGGCAAGCTGAACACGGCGCACGCATGCGATTCGTTGCATGCCGCGCCGTCACGGCCACCGCTCGCACCTTAGGCTTGACGGAGCTCCAGCGCACCGATGGTCTGCCGCAGCCAGGCGGCGCTGACTGCCGGCGTGAAGCGCGCGGCGCTTGGGCTGAGCATCGAATTGTCCGCCAGGCTGTCGATCTCGGCCGCCGACGGCGCGCCGCCGAGCAGATCGGCCAGGCTGCAGGGCAGGCCCAGTTCGCGGTAAAACGCGATCAATTCCGCCATTTCCCCGGCCGGGCGCAGTTCCATCGTCAATTGCACCAGCAAACCATAGGCGACATGGGCGCCGTGCAGCGTGCCGGCCGCGCGTTCCAGGCAGGGCAGGCCGCGCGCGATCGCGTGCGCGACCGACAGGCCACCGTTCTCGAAACTGATGGTGCTCAGCAGGACCGTCGCTTCGATGACCGATTCGACATCGTCCGTCACAACGCCATTCTTCACGGCGGCCACCGCAGCCTGCGCATGGCTGCGGATCAGGCGGTAACAGGCATCGGCGGCCATCAATCCGGTGTGGGAAGCGGGCGCGCCGAACAGCGTCAGGGCGCCGGCCCGCAGGCAGGCTTCCGCCTCGAATTTCTTGGAAATCGCGTCGCCGATGCCGGCCAGGAAATAGCGCAGCGGCGCCGCCGCGATGACGGCGCTGTCGACCAGCACCAGGTCCGGATTGCGCTTCAGTTGCAGTACTTCGCTCATCCGGTGTTGTTCGTCGTAGACCGCCACCGAGGCGCTGGCCGGACCATCGTTGGAAGCGACGGTCGGCACGCTGACCATGCGCGCGCCGAGCGCGCGCGCGACGGCCTTGGCCGCGTCGAGCGCCTTGCCGCCGCCCACGCCGATGACGACATCGGCGCCGCAGTCGCGCGCCGCGCGCTGCAACGCGTCGATCGCCGCCAGCGTGACTTCGCCGGGAAAGGACAGCAGGTGCAGCGCCAGGCCGGCGCGCTCGCAGCTTGAGCGCAGGCGTTCGCCGAGCAGCGCGTGTACCGGTTCGTCGATGACCAGCGCGGCGCAGCGGCCAAGTTCGCGGGTGTGAAGGCCGATCTGGTCGAGCAGGCCGGGACCCTGCATGTAGCGTGAAGTGGCGGCAAAAATGCGCATGAATTTCCTTTGTTGAACAAAAACGGATGATTTGTCATTTTTCGGAAATTATCGGCCGCGCTGTCCGATCCGGCAAGGCTTTTCTTGGACCGAAAAGCGCGCTTGCCGGGCAGATCCGCGCGCCGGACGCAAATTTAGAGCGGTAGCTGTTGACGAGTGCCAAAAACTATGGCCTACTACAAAAAACTGATGATGTGTCAGTAATTGGCGGAATCGGGGAGCGCATCCGGGCCGTTTTTACTGCGCAGCGCGCACGCATTCACACAACATAACAAAGGGGACGAAACATGTACAACAAAGAGAGCGGACGTATGGTGCGAACCAGGCTGGCGGCATCGCTTGCCATCGCATTTTCGGCCGCAGCCGCCGGACAGGCTCATGCCGACACCTTCAATACGGGCAACCCGGATCTGGAACTGCGCTGGGACAACACGATCCGTTACACCGGCGGCTGGCGCGCCAAGGGCATCAACCAGGCATTCTATGGCGCGGCCGGATACGATGAAACGGAAGGCCACTTCAAGCGCGGCGACATGGTCACCAACCGGCTCGACCTGCTGTCCGAGATCGACCTGACGTACCAGCGCAATTTCGGCGCGCGCCTGAGCGCCTCGGCCTGGACCGACGGCGCCTACGGCGGCACGTCCCGGCGCAACCCGGCGTTAAAGGTGTCGGGCGCCTACATCAACGACGACTACAACAATTACACGAAGCGCTACATCAAGGGTTCGGGCGAAATCCTGGACGCTTTCGTGTTCGGCAATTTCCAGCTGGGCGACGTCTCGCTCAGCGCCAAGGCCGGCCAGCACAATGTGTACTGGGGAGAGTCGCTGTACTCGATCTCGAACAGCATCGCCTATTCGCAAGGCCCGATCGACACCATCAAGGCCGCCACCACGCCGGGCGCCGAGGCGAAGGAACTGTTCCTCCCCTTGAAACAGCTTTCGGCGCAGGCGCAGTTGAGCAGCGAACTGTCGGTGGCCGCGCAATACAGCCTGGCCTGGAAACCGTTCCGCCTGGTCCCGGGCGGCACATACTTTGCGCCGTCCGACGGCTCGCGCGGCGATTACGCGGCCAACCCGGCGCCCGGCTTCAATATCGTCAACGGCGCCGACATCGGCCCGGATAAACAGCGCGGCAATTTCGGCGTGAACGTGCGTTACAGCCCGGCCGCGCTGAACGCCAGCTTCGGCGCATATTATCGCAAGTTCGATGAAAAGCTGCCGTGGGCCTTTACGCAATTGCGTCTGATTCCGGTGGCGCCGTTCGCGTCGCCCGCCGCAATCCGCCTGGCGTTCGCGCGCGACACCGAACTGTATGGCCTGAGCTTCGCGAAAAACGTCAGTTCCGTCAGCGTGGCGGCCGAACTGTCGTACCGCAAGGGCACGGCCTTGAACTCGACTTCCGGCTACACGGTCTTGCCGGCCAACCGGATCGAGCCGACCTACGCCGAAGCCGAAGGTGCGCGGGGCGACACCGTACACGGTCTGGTGAACGGCATCTGGCTGATGCCTGAAACGCCGCTGTGGAAGGGCGGCACGCTGCAGGGCGAAATCAATTTCAGCCACCTGCAAAAAGTGACGAAAAACGCCAAGCTGTTTTATGGCGAGGGTTATGGCTGCCCTGCGGGCCGCGACAAGAGCGACGGTTGCGCGACCAAAAATGCCGTCGGCATGAACATCGGCTTCACGCCCGAATGGCCGCAAGGGCTGGCCGGCTGGGATATCTCGATGCCGACTTCGCTGGGTTACCAGGTGCGCGGCAACGGCGCGGCGCTAGGCGGCGGCAATGAGGGTGGCTTGAACTGGTCGGTCGGCGTGGCCGGCAAGCTCTATGGCCGCTATGAATTCTCGTTGAAATACGCCGATGCGCGCAACCGCTACAAGACCGATCCTGTGACCGGGCTGGTGACGACGACCAACGGTTCGAACGCGGCGCAATCGGACCACGACTGGCTGATCCTTACTTTCAAAACGACATTCTGATCACAAGTAACGCAGGAGACACGCAATGACAAGCTCAAAACATGTAATGGCGATCGCCGCAGCACTGCTGTGCGGCCAGGCGCTCGCGGCGGCCACGCCGGAAGAAATCAAGCAACTGGGCACGACACTGACGCCGGTCGGCGCCGAAAAGGCTGGCAACAAGGACGGCACCATCCCCGCGTGGGATGGCGGCATCTGCACGCCGCCGGCCAACTACAAGCCGAATCTGGGCGCGGCCGGCGGTGCTCCGTATGCCGATCCCTACCCGAACGACAAGCCGCAGTTCCGCATCACGGCGGCCAATTTGGCGAAATATGCAGACAAGCTCGATGAAGGCACCAAGGATATCTTCCGCCGTTATCCCGGCTTCGCGATCGACATTTACCCGACGCGACGCACCGCGTGCCTGCCGAACTGGGTCTACGAGAATACGGCCAAGCGCATCAACAATCCTAAATTGACCGCCAACGGCGTCGGCATCACCGGTGCGCACGCGCAGATCCCGTTCCCGATTCCGAAATCCGGTTACGAGGTAATGTGGAACGGCACGCTGCGCTACGAACTGCCGCATTCGCGCATCGCGATCGATGCCGGCATCGCCGACAGTTCCGGCACGATTACCCGCACCTCGTTCCAGGTGGTCGAGAACCAGAACCTGTACTGGGACAATGCCTTGCAGGCGGTCCCGGAAGACAAGCCGTATTGGAGCCTGATCGGCAAGTCCGTTTATCCGCCGTCGCAGGCCGGCGTGCTGCAATTGCGCCAGCAGTTCCTGCGCGCCGACACCAAGGGCAGCATGGCGTGGAGTTACATTCCCGGCCAGCGCCGCGTGCGACTTGCGCCGGAATTCACCTATGACACCGTCGCCACCACGTCCGGCGGCGTGCTGCTGTACGACGAGATCAACGGTTTCGACGGCAAGATGGACAAGTACGATTTTAAACTGGTGGGCAAGAAGGAAATGTACATCCCGTACAACGACAACAAGTTCGAGAATTCGGCGCTGGAAGCGACGATGATGAAGAACCACGCCAACCCGGACCTGTTCCGCTGGGAGTTGCACCGCGTCTGGATGGTGGAAGCGACGCTGAAGTCGGGCGAACGTCACGTGCAGAAGAAGAAAGTGTTCTACCTGGACGAGGACAGCTGGCTCATTTCGATCTATTACAGCCTCGATCACTCCGGCAAGCCGCATCACCTGATGCATCTGGCGTCGATGCAGGAATATGAAAAGCCGGCCCCGCGCGGCGGCAACTACGTGCTGTATGACCTGAACCGCGGCATCTACGGCAACCAGTCCAAGCAATCCGGCCCGCGTCCCGAAGATATCGGCAACGCGAAAGTCAACCCGCGCCCGGTTAACTTCTTTACGCCCGATGCGATGGCGGGGAGTGGTGTGCGTTAAGCGTAAGCGATCAGCCAGTACCCGCAAAACTGTCGTTCCCGCGCAGGCGGGAACCCATAGCACCTGTCCATTCTTCTATAAATTTCGCAGGGAAGGACGCGAAGTATGGGTTCCCGCCTTCGCGGGAACGACAGTGGTGACTGAATTCGGCCCCGCCCCGCCAGGTGCGGCCGGCGTTTTGCATGGCAGTAAAGGAGTACTAAATGCGACATCTCGCCCTCGCGGCCGCGCTCTGCGCGCTGTGGATCCATCCGGCCCTGGCCGCGGCAGACAATTTCAAGGACCCGGTCGACACCCCGGCCAGCGTCACCCGCCTGGCTTCCACCACCCAACTGACTGCGATCACACTCGCCGGCAAGCGCCTGGTGGCGGTCGGTGTGCGTGGCCTGGTCATCACTTCCGACGACAACGGCGCGACCTGGACGCAACGTCCCGTTCCCGTATCGTCCGACCTGCTGGCGCTGCACTTCCCTACGCCGCAACAAGGCTGGGCGGTCGGCCATGACGGCGTCGTGCTGCACAGCCTGGACGCCGGCGCGAGCTGGGTGCGTCAGTTCGACGGCCGACAGGCCGCCACACTGCTGACCAATCACTTCACCGAAATGGCCGCGCGCGGCGACGAAAACGGCAAGCGCCTGCTCGGTGAAATGAAACTGAACTACGAAAACGGCCCGGAACAGGCGCTGCTCGACGTCTGGTTCAGCGACGCCCTGAACGGTTTTATTTGCGGCTCTTTCGGCACGCTGCTGGCCACGCGCGACGGCGGCAAGACCTGGGAATCGTGGGTCGAGCGCGTCGACTCGGAAGCGCTGCTGCACCTGAACGCGCTGCGCGGCGTCGGCGACGAGATCTATATCGCTTCCGAAAAGGGTATTGTCTTCCGCCTCGACCGCGCGCAGCAGAAATTCGTGCCGACCCAGACCGGTTACGCCGGCAGCTTCTTCAGCCTGGCCGGGCAGGGCAATACCGTGATCGCGGCCGGCCTGCGTGGCTCCGCCTACCGTTCGACCGACGCCGGCAAGACCTGGAACAAGCTCGAAACGGGCTTGATGGGAGCGGTAACGGCGCTGGCCTATCCTGCGCCGGGACGCTTGCTGCTGACCAGCCAGGGCGGAGACTTGCTGCTCAGCGGCGACGACGGCGCCAGCTTCCAGCCGCAACGCGTGCCGCGCCCGACGCTGTTTTCCGGCGTCGCGCAGGCCGGCGGCGGCAAGGTCGTGCTGGTCGGTTTGCACGGCGCGCAGCAGCTTGAACTGAAATAAATCTTACACGGAGTTTCCCATGGCAGCAGCCCACCGGTCCATCGACCTGCCGGTCATCACCGATCCCGCCCTGTTCGACCGCGACAGCGGCTCGTGGCTGGAACGGTTTATTTTCAATCACCGCGTGCTGATGGTGCTCGCCTGCCTGCTGGTGACGCTGTTCCTCGGCTGGCATGCGGCGCGCCTGCCCGTCAACGCGAGCTTCGAGAAGATGATCCCGAGCTCGCACCCGTATATCCAGCACTATTTCGACAACCGCAGTTCGCTGCGCGGCATGGGCAATTCGGTGCGCATCGCGCTGGAAAACACGAACGGCGACATCTACGACAAACAGTACCTGGAGACGCTGCAAAAGATCAACGACAAGGTCTACCTGATGCCCGGCGTCGACCGCGCCTGGATGCGCGGCCTGTGGACGTCGAGCCTGCGCTGGACCGAAATCACCGAGGAGGGATACCGCGGCGGTCCGGTGATGCCGGAGCACTGGGATGGCGGACCGGAATCGACGCGCCTGCTGCGCGCCAATATCGCCCGCGCCGGCATCGCCGGCAGTTTCGTTTCCGATAACCTGAAGTCGTCGATCATCCTGGTGCCGTTGTTGGAGAAAGACCCGGACACCGGCAAGCCTATCGATTACGCGACCTTTTCGCACCGCCTGGAAAGGGAAGTGCGCACGCTGGAAACGCCGCAATACAAGGTGCACATCGTCGGCTTCGCCAAACTGGTGGGAGATTTGATCGACGGCCTGTACCAGGTCATGCTGTTCTTCGGTGCCTCCGTCGCGATCGCCGCACTGTTCGTGCTGTTATATACGCGCTGCCTGCGCAGCACCGTGCTGCTGGTGTCGTCGGCGCTGCTGGGCGTGGTGTGGCTGCTGGGATTATTGCAGTTGATGGGCTACGTGCTGGACCCGTATTCGATCCTGGTGCCGTTCCTGATTTTCGCCATCGGCCTGTCGCACGGTGCGCAAAAGATGAACGGCATCATGCAGGACGTCGGGCGCGGCACCCATAAATACGTGGCCGCGCGCTATACCTTCCGCCGCCTGTTCATGGCCGGATTGACGGCGCTGCTGACCAATATCGTCGGCTTCGCGGTATTGATGATCATCGATATCCCTGCGATCCGCGAAATGGCGCTGACCACCAGCATCGGCGTGACGGTGCTGATTTTTACGAAACTGATCCTGATTCCCGTGATGCTGTCGTACACCGGTGTCAGTATAAAAGCCGCGCGGCGCAGCGTGGCCGCCGAAGGGCAGACCATGTCCGGCCCGCTGCACACGATCCGCAACGGCCTGATACGGCTGTGCGAAAAACGCAATGCGACCATCGTCGTCCTGCTGTCGCTCGGCCTGGCCGGCACGGCGCTGGTGGTGCGCGAGCGCATCCAGATCGGCGACTTGAACGCCGGCGCGCCGGAACTGCGTCCCGAATCGCGCTACAACCGCGACACCGCCTTCATCACGGCCAACTACGCGCTGGCGACCGACCAGTTCGTGGTGATGATGAAAACCCCGGCCGGCGAATGTTTCAAGTATGCGAACCTGGTCGAAGCGGACCGCCTGGGCGCGATGCTGCGCCAGGTCGACGGCGTGCAGACGACCTTGTCTCTGGCCGACGGCATCCGGCGCGGCACCTCCGGCATGTTCGAGGGGAATCCGAAATGGCAGGCGCTGTCGCGCAACACGACCAATCGTTCGCAAGCCTTCGCCATCTTCCAGGCCGACCGCCCCGAACTGGCCGACCGCAGTTGCGGCGTGACGCCGATCGTCGCCTACCTGTCCGACCACAAGGCCGGCACCCTGACGCGCGTGGTCGACGCGGTCGAAGCGTTCGCCGCGCAGCACGACGCGCCGGGCCGCCAGTTCCAGCTCGCCGCCGGCAACGCGGGCATCGAGGCGGTGACGAATATCGTCGTCAAGAAAAGTTTCTGGACCATGCATTTTGTCTTGTACGGCGCCGTCATGCTGCTGTGCTTCATGACCTTCCGCAGTTGGCGCGCGACGGTGGTGGCGATCCTGCCGCTGGCGCTGACGTCGATCATGTGCGAAGCGCTGATGGTGTGGCTCGACATCGGCATCAAGGTCGCCGTGCTGCCGGTGATCGCGGTCGGCGTCGGGGTCGGCGTCGATTACGCTCTGTACCTGCTCAGCATCCAGCTGGCGATGCAGCGCCAGGGCGCGACCCTGGCCGAAGCCTATACCCGTTCGCTCGACTTCACCGGCAAGATCGTCGGCCTGGTCGGGGTGACGATGGCGGCCGGCGTCGTCACGTGGGCCTGGTCGCCGATCAAGTTCCAGGCCGACATGGGCATCCTGCTGACGTTCATGTTCTTGTGGAACATGATCGGCGCCTTGCTGCTGATCCCGGCGCTGTCGTACTTCCTGCTGCGCACCGATGCCGACCGCGCCGGCGCGGCAGGGCAGGTCGCCAGCAGCAGCGACGAGCCGGCCGCGCGGCAGAAGGTGGCCCGCAGTTGAACCCGGGCGGCGCCGGCGGGGCGCTGCAACACCATCGACAGCAAAAAGGCGCCACGGCGCCTTTTTGCATTGGAGGATAGATGCGGGAAACCGGCGGATGATGTTGAAAACTGATGAATCGTCAGTTATAATGAATTCAGCGTCGCAGGCCCGAACATTCCTGGCCGTCGCGCACCGAAAAGCTCCGTTGGCCTACTTCTACCTGGGGAATCAAGATGAAATTATCCGAATACAAAACCATCAACTTCGAGCGCGACGGCAAGGTGCTGCACGTGATCTTCAACCAGCCGGACACGCTGAACAGTTTTCACGGCGAATCGCACACCGAGCTGTCGCACGTTTTCTACGACGTGGTGGAAGACCCGGACAGCGAGATCATCGTCGTCTCCGGCGCCGGACGCGCCTTCAGCGCCGGGGGCGACATCGAATACATGCAGTGGCTGTACGATAACCCCAAGGCTTTCCACCGCTGCGTGCGCGAAGCGAAACGCGTCGTCACCAGCATGCTCGAATGCGACAAGCCGATCATCGGCAAGATCAACGGCGACGCGATCGGCCTCGGTTCGACAGTAGCCCTGTTCTGCGACGTGATCTTCGCGGCCGACCACGCCCGTTTCGGCGACCCGCACAACAACGTCGGCCTGACGTCCGGCGACGGCGGCCAGATCATCTGGCCCTACCTGATCGGCTACGCGCGCGCCAAGCACTACCTGTTCACGGGCGAAAAGATCGGCGCGAAAGAAGCGGCGCAAATGGGCCTGATCAACGCCGCGATGCCGGCCGCCGAACTGGACGCCTACGTCACCGAATATGCGCAAAAGCTGGCGCACATGCCGACCCAGTCGCTGCGCTGGAGCAAATCGACGATCAACGTCCCGCTGCGCCAGATGGCCGCGAGCATGATGGACGTCGGCATGGCCTATGAAAACGTCGCCGCCCGCACCAACGACCACGTCGAAGCGATTGCCGCCTTCCGCGAAAAGCGCAAGCCGGTCTTCACCGGCAGCTGATTTGGTGTCGTTCCCGCGCAGGCGGGAACCCATAGCACATGTGCATTCCTTTAAACACTGCGTTATCAACGCATGTTTCCCGGATTTCAGTAATGTGCTATAGGTTCCCGCCTGCGCGGGAACGACAGTACACCGATACATATGCCGTGACTGCACCGTATACCGCCGATGCCGCGCGCCCGACCGGGCGCGTTCGGCGCCGATGACGAGCGCCGTATCATTCGATATCCTTAAGCGACTTCGATCATCGCAAAATCGGCCTTGGTGGCGCCGCATTCCGGGCAGCCCCAGTCTTCCGGCACGTCTTCCCAGCGGGTGCCGGCGGCGATGCCTTCGCCGGGCAATCCCAGCGCTTCGTCATAAAAGAAACCGCAAAAGAAGCATTGCCATTTTTTCAAAATAATCTCCTGTCAAGTGAATGGAAGCGCCTTCGGGCGCCCGTCGTAATTGATCAATTTTATAGTGCCGTCCGCGCGCGCGCCGTGGCGCGCGCGGCCAGCCAAAAGTGTAACGCGGCCCACGGGAAGCACACGCCCATGACGATGGCCATCGCGGGACGCAGCGATTGCGCGCCGCCGATATGGTCGCTCAGGTAGCCGACCATGAACGGACCCATGCCGTAGCCGATCAGGTTGGTGACCACCTGCAGGCCGGCCGCGCTCATGCCGCGCATGCCGGCGCCGGACAGGCCGAGCATGGTGCCGAAGGCGGCCGGATAGCAGGCGAAACCGAGCAGCATCGTCGCGCTGAGCAAGGTCAGTGCGACGGCGGTGCTGTTGCCGAGCACACCGGACAGCGCGGCCACGGTGGCGAGCACGCACATCGCGCCGCAAAAGTCGAGGCGGCGGCGCGCATGCGACCGGCCCAGGTGGTCGCTCAACATGCCGCCGGCGACGGAGCCGATCGCGCCGCAGAATCCGGCCGCGACGGCGACCGCCAGGCCGGCCTGGCGGATATCGAGGCCGAGAAAACGCATGCCGAACGAGGGCAGCCAGGCGCCGATGGTGGCCACGCCAGCCGTTAGAATCGCCACGCCCATCATCAGGTGCAGCATGGCCGGATTACTCACAAAAAAATGCATGACCTGGCGCAGCGTGGCCGCCTGGACGGCGCCGGGTTCGCGGTCGGTGCCGCCGCGCTTCGGCTCTTTCACCGTCAGGAGCAGCATGATCCCCATCAGCAGGCCCGGCGCGCCGGCCACCAGCATCGCCGAGCGCCAGCCGTATTTCGCCGTGATATAGCCGCCGATGATGATGCTGGCGGTGGCGCCGATGGCGTTACTGAGGAAGAAGCAGCCGACCGCGGTCGAGCGTTTACTGGGCGGGAACAGGTCCGAGATCAGCGACAGGCTGGTCGGTGATCCGCCGGCTTCGGCCGCGCCCACGCCCATGCGCGCGACCAGCAAGTGGACAAAACTGCCGGCCGTGGCCGACAGCGCCGTCATGCCGCTCCAGACGGCGACCAGCATCGCCAGCAGGCGCACGCGCGCGACGCGGTCGATCATCAGGCCGAGCGGGATGCCGGCCAGTGCGAAGGTGGCGCCGTAGGCCAGGCCGGTCAGCAGGCCAAGCTGGCTGTCGCTCAGCTTGAATTCCTGGCGCACCGGTTCGGCGATGATCGAGATCATCGAGCGGTCGAGGAAGTGGCAGGAATAGATCAGCGTCAAGAGGGCCAGCGCGTACCAGCTGCGGGCCGGCACCTTCGCTTCCGCCTCGGCCGGCCGGTCGCCCATCTTTTCATTCATGTGCATGTTGAAAGTCTCCGTGAATGGGTGCGCGACCGTGGTTCGGGCGATCCTGATCGTCGATGCGGCACGCTCTGCGGCTGCTGATCGAATCATGCCACAAAAATTTTAAAAATGATATAGTGTCAGTTATTGATGTATCTTGAAGATGACGGACCAACATTTTTACAGGAAGGGCAAGATGGACCAATCGGACGACATACTGGCCATGCTGCGCGACGCGGCCGGCGATTTTATCGGGGGGCGCTTCGACGCGGCCGGTTTGCAGCGCGACCCGCTCGAACCGCGCGCCGTCGACCGCGCGCTGTGGACGGAGATGGCGGACATGGGCTGGCTGGCCGTGGCCCTGCCGGAGGAAGCCGGCGGATCGGGCCTGGGCCTGGTCGGCGTGACGGCGCTCGCCGAACTGTTCGGCCGCACGCAATTCCCGGCGCCGTTCGTCGCCTGCGCCGCGATGCCGTCGGTGCTGCTGGCGCAAGCGCCGGCGCCGGCCGGCGCGGCGCTGACGCCATTGCTGCACGGCGGCGAGCGCCTGATGACGCTGGCGTGGCAGGAGCAGGCCGGCCAGATCGAGCTGGGCACGCCGGCCACGCGCCTGCAGCGCGGCACCGTCACCGGCCGCAAATTGTTCGTGCCGGGAGTGCAGGCCGATTCCGTATTGCTGGTCTACGCCAGCCGGGACGGCGTGCCGGCGCTGGTGGCGGTGGCCGCCGACGGCCCGGGCGTCATCGTGGAGCTGGCCGCGGCCGGCAGCGGCACCTACGCCAGCGTGAACTTCGAACAGGCGCCCGTCTTGAATGAAACGGTGCTGCTGGCGGGCGAGGTTGCCACCGGCGCGTTGCAGGCGGCGCTGAGCGCCGGACGCATCGCGCTGTCGGCGCAACTGGCCGGCCTGGCGGCCGGCTGCCTGGAAAAGACGATCGCTTATGTCGGAGACAGGGTCCAGTTCGGGCAGCCGATCGGCACCTTCCAGGCGATCCAGCACCGCTGCGTCGATCTGCACATCGACGTGCTGCTGGCCGGGGCCAGCTGGCGCCATGCGCTGGCCGCTTTTACGGAAAACCCGGCGCTGGCTTCGACCCAGGCCGCCGTCAGCGCCGCCAAGGCGCGCTGCGGAGAAGTCGCCGTCAAGGTCGCGCGGCAGGCGGTGCAGATGCACGGCGCGATGGGCTTTGCCGAAGAGTCCGGCGTCGGTTCCTATTTGCGCGCCGCGTTGCAGGGCGCTTCCCACCTCGGCGGCCCGGACCAGCACCGGCGCCGTTTCGTTCAATTCCAGTCGATCAAGGAGCAAGTCCATGGCTGAACAGGCAATCCGCAGCGCGCTGGCCGCGCTGCCCGACGATGAATTCCGCAGCCGCTTCCGCGCCTGGCTGGCGGCCAACTACCCGGCCGCATGGCGCCAGGACCACCGCCGCCCCTTCCTGCGCCTGCGCGGAGAAGACCTGGTCTACTGGTTAAAACTGCTCAATGTACACGGCTGGCGCGCGCCGGCCTGGCCGCTGGAACACGGCGGCATGGGACTGAGCTTCCGCAAGCAGTTGATCTATCACGAGGAAACCGAGCGCGCGAAAGTGGCGCGCATCATCGACAACGGCGAAACGCAACTGGGGCCGACGCTGATCGCCTGCGGCACGCCTGAGCAGCAGCGCCACTACCTGCCGCGCATCCTCGATTGCGAGGATATCTGGTGCCAGGGTTACTCCGAACCCGGCGCAGGTTCCGATCTCGCCAGCCTGCGTACCCAGGCCGTGCGCGACGGCGACGTGTTTATCGTCAATGGCCAAAAAACGTGGACCACGCACGCCACCGAAGGCAGTCACATTTTTACGCTGGTGCGCACCACGAACGGTGTGAAAAAACAGCAGGGCATCAGCTTCCTGCTGATCGACCTGAAGGCGCCCGGCGTGACCATCCGCCCGATCGCCAACCTGGCGGGAGAGGACGAATTCTGCGAAGTGTTCTTCGACAGCGTGCGGGTGCCGGCGGAAAACCTGGTCGGCGAAATCGACCAGGGCTGGAATGTGGCCAAGGCACTGCTGGGCCACGAGCGGGTCTGGCTCGGCAGCCCGGCTCTGGCGGCGACGGCGCTGGAACTGGCGCAGGCGCTGGTGCTGGCATCCGGCCTGGAAAACGATGCCGGCGTCACCGATCGCCTGGCCTGCCTGCAGGCCGATCTGCACGATTACCGCCTGCTGTACGCGGAGATCTGCAACGACATTGCCGCGCGCTCGGCCCATCCGGGGCCGGAAGTGTCGGTGCTGAAGGTGTATGTGTCCGAACTTCTGCAGCGCATCACCGAATTCAGCGTCGCCATCGGCGCCGAATATGGCGGATGCAGTGGCGACGTGCGGATCGGAGAATTGAGCACCGACCTGCACTGGCAGTTGATGATGGCGCGCCCGGTCACGATTTACGCCGGCGCGAACGAGGTGCAGCGGGATATCCTCGCCAAGGCGGTGCTGCGCATGCCGGTACGCAAGGCGGCTTGATGAGGGAGGACGGTTTGTACGTACCTACATTTGGCATGAATACTTAAGGTTTCGGGCATTGAATTAAATGTTCGATTAATCAGGCGTGGTATGGGTTCCCGCCTGCGCGGGAACGACAAGCTAACGCTTGTTCAAAACAATGCCGGCCTTCTCCCGGTCCCAGCTATCGGGCGTGACGCCCTGCGCGCGCAACTCGTACTTGAGGATGCGCCCGACCGGGCTGCGCGGAAAATCGCTGCGGAATTCGAAATAGCGCGGCACGGCGTAATATGGCAGGTGCTCGACACACCAGCGGCACAGGGTCTCGGCGTCCAGTACGGCGCCGGTTTTCAGCACGATCGTCACTTTCAGTTCATCCTCGCCGAGCGGATCGAGCACGGCGTGCGCCGCGATATCCTCGATCGCGGCGTGCGCCCGAAAAGCGTTTTCCACCTCGAAGCTGGAGATGTTCTCACCGCGCCGGCGCAGGTAATCCTTCTTGCGGTCGACAAAATAAAAATAATCGTCGTTGTCGAACATGCCGATATCTCCGGTATGGAACCACTGGTTGCGCATCACCTTCATCGTGTCTTCCGGGCGCTTCCAGTAACCCTCGAACATGATGTGGGGCTGGCGCGGGCGCACGATGATCTCGCCCGGTGTATTTGCCGGCAGTTCGACGTCGTTGTCGTCGACGATGCGGACATCGAAACTGTCGTTGCGCAGTCCGGAACTGCCGGGTTTTGCCTGGACACCGAACGGCAGCAGCGACACGATCGCGCATTCCGTCAAACCGAAACCGCCGGACACCGTGTGCTTGACACCAAACCGTTCCTGCCAGATGGCCTGGATCTCGGGCGGAAACGGCGAACCCCAGGCGGCGAACAACTGTCCTTTACAACGCAGCATGGCGTCGTTGTCGGGCGCCTTGGCCAGCATCGGGAACATCGCCGCCAGCATCGCCACGTCGGTCGCTCCGGTGCGCTCGATCTCGGGCCAGAAGTTCGTCACCGAGAAGCGCGGATAAATCGCCACCTTTGCGCCGATCATCAGGTTCACCAGCACGGTCGAGACGATGGCGTTCATGTGGAACAGCGGCAGCGGGGTCCAGGTGGTGGCGTCCCTGGTGCGGCCGGTCAGCGCGATCATCTGGCGCGCGAAGTGGCAGGCATAGTTATGGCTGTTCATGCAGCCCTTCGAGGGGCCGGTGGTGCCGCCGGTGTAGACCAGCATGGCCAGGTCGCGCGGCTGGACGTCGACCGCCTGGTCGGCGGCATTGTCGCTGAGGATGGCGGACCAGTGCAGTAGCGTGGGCTGAAAATCCCGCAGGTCCGGCAGCGTGCCGCGGCAGACCAGGTGGCGCAACTGCGGCAGCTGATCGGCGATCGACACCACGCGCGCTGCGTAATCCTGTTCGGCGATGACGACGGCGGCGCCGGCATCGCCCACCTGGTGGCGCAGGAATTCGCCTTTCAATGCCGTATTCACCGGCACGCTGATCGCGCCAAGCTTGTTGATGGCCAGCCAGGTGAAGACCGCGTCGGCCGAGTTGTCGAGCAGCGTGACGACGGTGTCGCCATGTTTGATGCCCAGCGCAGCCAGGCCGTTGGCCAGCCGGCAGGCGCGCCGGCCGGTTTCGGCGAACGAATATTCGTCACCAAGGAATTCGATGAAAATGCGCTCGCCATGCTGTTGCACCGCGCGCCGCAGCACGGCATTGACGGTGTCCTGCAGGCCGGCGCTCCATGCGTCCGTGACGGCTGGCTTGATGCTTACTGCGTTCATGCACTGTCTCCTGTCATTCTGGTATCCGGTTTGCGGAGCCATGATCTTAGCGCAGAGTGCCGCCGGCCGCTGCCCGGGCTTGACGGCGGCCGCAAATGACTTCATAGTCTATTAATAACTGACTATATGACAGTTTTAATGATAAGGTTCTACCTGCCGGCAAATGCTGCCTTGCTCCCAACTTACAGAAAGAATGTCCGCCATGCGTGAAGCCCTGATCGTCTCCACCGCCCGCACCCCGATCGCCAAGGCGCATCGCGGGGCGCTCAACAACATGAAGTCGCCGACGATGACCGCGCACGCGATCGCGCACGCGGTCGAACGCGCCGGCGTCGGCCTGGACGAGGTCGAAGACGTCATCATCGGCATCGCGATGGGCGCCGGCACGGCGGGGCGCAATTTGGCGCGCGCCTCGGCGCTGCGCGCCGGCCTGGCGGTGACCACCGGCGGTGCCACCGTCGACCGCCAGTGCGCTTCCGGGTTGATGGCCATTTCGATCGCTGCCAAGCAGGTCATCGCCGACGGCATGGACATCGTCATTGGCGGCGGCTCGGAAAACGTCAGCGCGATGGCGCCGGCTTACGGCGAATGGTCGCTGCGCGAAAAGGACCAGCGCCTGGTCGAAATGGTGCCGAGCGCTTACATGCAGATGATCGACACGGCCGAATTCGTGTCGCGCAAATACGGCATCACGCGCGAACAGCAGGACCGTTACTCTTTGCAATCGCAGCAGCGCGTGGCGGCGGCGCAAGCGGCCGGCCGCTTCGACGCCGAAATCATGCCGATTGCGGCGACGATGAAACGGGTTGATCGCGAAACGAAGGAAGTGAGTCTGCACGATGTGCTGCTCGGCACCGACGAAGGCCCGCGCGCGGAGACGACACTGGACGGCTTGCACGGTCTGAAACCGGTGCAGGAGGGCGGCAGCGTCACGGCGGGAAACGCCAGCCAGTTGTCCGACGGCGCCTCGGCCTGCGTCATCATGGAAGCGAAGCTGGTGCAGCAGCGTGGTTTGCAACCGCTGGGCGCCTATCGCGGCATGATGGTGGTCGGGTGCGCGCCGGAAGAGATGGGTATCGGACCGATTTACGCGATACCGAAGCTGCTGGCAAAGCATGGATTGAAGATCGGCGATATCGGCCTGTGGGAATTGAATGAAGCGTTCGCGTGCCAGGCCATGTACTGCCGCGACTTCCTCGGCATCGACCCTGAAATTTTCAACGTCAATGGCGGCGCGATCGCGCTCGGTCACCCGTTCGGCATGACTGGCTCGCGCCTGGTCGGCCACGCGCTGATCGAAGGACGCCGGCGCGGCGTCAAGTACGTTGTGGTCGGCATGTGCGTAGGCGGCGGCATGGGCGCGGCGGCGCTGTTCGAAGTGTTCTGATCTTCTGCCGCATCCTGTGCGATTTCAGTAGTCTTTTTGCCAAACCAGATGCAAGGGCTGGGGTCAGACCCATGGGACTCGGCGTCCCCGTCTGACCCCGGATTTTGCAGCTGATTTTTGCTTGCGTTCCCGGAAAGCCGTAAAGAAGCTTTTCCTTCGCTGCTTACGCCAGCAGCGCGCGCAATGTGGCAATCAACGCCAGCGGCTGGTCCAGCATCAGGTGATGGTGGCCGGACGGGATGACGACCGGGCCGCGGCTGTTGGGCAAGGCATCTACCGTGCGTTGCGCATAGAACGGCGTGACCAGCGCGCTGCATTCGCCATACACGTAATCCACCGGCGCCGTGATCCGTCCCAGCATCGCCGCGCCATCGAACAGGTGAGTATCGCCACCCTGCAGGCGGCTGTCGAATTTCCAGCGCACGCCGCCTTCCGTTTCCCGCATCGAATGCATGGCGATGTGGTCGAGCAGGGCGACATCCGGCACCGGCTGGTCCGGCAGCAGCCGGTAGCGCTGGCGCGCCGCCGCGCGGCTTTCGTATAGACGGTTGCCGGCGATCGGCCTTGGATCGGGTGGCAGCGTTTCACCTTCGAACAGCACAAAGGTATCGAGCACGATCACGCGGCCGAACAGTTCCGGCCGCATCGACGCCGCGCGCAGCGTGCACAGGCCACCGTAGCTGTGCGCAATGACAGTCAGGCCGGCCAGGCCGAGTGCATCGATGAATCCCGTCACATCCTGCGCCAGTTGCGGCGCGCTGTATGCCTCCCTCCAGCCGCTTTCCCCCATGCCGGACAGGTCCAGTGCCAGGACCCGGTACTGCCGCATGAAGAAAGGTGCCACGAAATCCCACCAGCGCGCATGCGCGCGGAAGCCGTGCACGAACAGCAGCGCCGGCTTGTCGCTCTCGTGCGGATTCCATTCCAGGTAATGCAGGCGGTTGCCGTTGGCTTCGACGAAGCCCGATTGCGCCTGCTGCGCGATGGCCCATTCAAGCCATTCCGGCTGCGCCGGTCCTTGCTGCCGCATTTGATGCTGTATTGCCAGGTTCATGCCGACTCGCTTTCCACAGGATATGGCGCTTGCGCCGCCAGGGCGACTTTGCGCTTGCCACTTTCGGGGCCATACGGTAGAGTACCATAAAACTGAATATATGTTAGTTATTGATGCTGACCTGTATTTGCCGATGATGAAACTCTTGAGGTGAACCGGATATGGAGATTTTCCCGCGCGGCCGCAGCGCAATAGTAGGGGCGGCAACTTACGGTATCGGCGAATCTCCCGGGCTGCGATCGATGGACCTGGCCGCGCGCGCCGCGCTGGCCGCGCTGGCCGACGCCAACCTGAAGCTGTCCGATGTCGACGCGCTGTTCGTCTGCACGCCGGACGATGCGCTGTCCGGCCTGAGCGCGGCCGAATACCTGGGCATCCAGCCGCGTTTTACGGAAAACAACCGCACCGGCGGCTCGGCCTTCCACTCGCACGCACTGGTGGCGGCGATGATGCTCGACGCCGGCTATATCGACACGGCGTTGATCATGTACGGCAGCAACCAGCGCACCGCGTCCGGCGGCCTGATGTCGATGCGGCTGGCGTCGCCATATGAAAAACCCTATAAACCCCTGACCCCGCTGTCGTCATATGCGCTGGCGGCGGCGCGCCACATGCACGAATACGGCACCACGCGCGAGCAGCTGGCAGCCGTCGCGGTGGCGGCGCGCCAGTGGGCGCAACTGAATCCGGAAGCGTATGCGCGCGGCGAGCTGTCGGTGGAGGATTGTATGAAGGCGAGAATGGTGTCCGATCCGCTGGGTGTGCGCGACTGCTGCCTGGTGACAGACGGCGCGGCCGCCATCGTCATGACACGCGCCGACCGCGCGCGCTACCTGCATCCGCAACCCATTTATCTGCTCGGCGCCGCCGCCGCGACCTGGTATTCGGGCGTGGACCAGGCCACCGATTTGACCGTCACCGCCGCCGCCGAATCGGGCCGGCGCGCTTTCGAGATCGCCGGCGTGGCGCCCCGGGATATCGACGTGGTGCAGCTGTACGACGCTTTTACGATCAACACCATCCTGTTCCTGGAGGATCTCGGCTTTTGCCCGAAAGGCGAGGGCGGACGTTTCGTGCAGGATGTCGGTATCGGGCCGGGAGGCATTTTGCCCGTGAATACCAACGGCGGCGGCCTGTCGTGCTGCCATCCCGGCATGTACGGCCTGTTTACGATGGTCGAATCGTGCGTCCAGTTGCGCGGCCTGGGGGGAGAACGGCAGGTGGCGAACGCCGAACTGGCCGTGGCGCATGCCAACGGCGGCACCTTGTCGAGCCAGGCCACGATGGTGCTCGGCAGCGCCGCCACACTCTAAAATTCTACCAGCAGGAGACGCAGCATGAAATTCATCAAGATGGAAATCGCCGACCGCATCGCGACGGTCAGCCTGAACCGCCCGCCGGTCAATGCGCTGAGCGCGGAGATGTTCCGCGAAATCACGCAGACTTTCCGTGAACTGGGCCAGTCGCGCGAAGCCAGCGTGATCGTTTTTACGGCGCCGGGCGAGCGCCTGTTCTGCGCCGGCGTGGACTTGAAGGATTCGGCGCGCCGCCATGCGCGGGAACTGGCCGAGGGCGACACCGTCATCGACCTGCTCGACCCCGGCGCCTCGCCGCGCGACTGCTTTGAAGCGGTGATGGATTGCCCATTGCCTGTGATCGGCGCCATCAACGGCATGGCGATCGGCGCCGGTGCGGTGCTGGCGGCCTGCTGCGACATCGTGATCGCATCCGACACAGCGAGTTTCTCGGTGCCCGAGATCAAGGCCGGCGTGCTGGGCGGCGCACGCCATTTGCAGCGCCTGGTCGGCAGCCATAAAATGCGCGTGATGTATTTGACGGGCGACGCGGTGCCGGCGCAGGAGTTATACCGGCTGGGCGCGATCGAAGCCGTGGTGCCGCAGGCGGAATTGATGACGGCGGCGCGCGAGATGGCGCTGCGCATCGCCCGCAACAGCCCGCTGGGCCTGCGACTGGGTAAAGAAGCGATGAACCGGGTGGAAGACATGCCGGTCAAGGAAGGCTACCGGCTGGAGCAGGATTATACGGGCCGCGTGAGCCGTTACAACGATTCGAAGGAAGCGCGCGCGGCATATCTGGAAAAGCGCGAGGCGAATTGGAGCTGGTCTTGAGCTGACAACGAACAAGACATGTCATTCCCGCGCAGGCGGGAATTCCATTTTGAATGCTGGCTAGCCTTTTAAAAATGGGATTCCCGCCTGCGCGGGGATGACAGACGGCAGCGCGCGGCTATTTTGTTTGTTTGATGCGTTCGTAAATAATACAAGGAGACAGAATGACACCGTTTCAGGTTGAATGGTCCGAACAGGATGTTGCGCGGGTATTGCAGCGCGTGCGTGAATGCCGCTTGCCGCCGGCGATGCCGGATGTCGGCTGGAGTTATGGCTGCGACGGGGATTTCCTGCGCGACTTGCAGGAGTACTGGTCCGAACGCTTCGACTGGCGCGCGGCCGTCGCCAATTTGAACCGCTTCCCGCAATTCCAGGCCGAGATCGACGGCCTGTCCGTGCATTTCGTGCACGTGGTCGGGGAAGCTCAGGGGCGCCGCCCGCTGCTGCTGACGCACGGTTGGCCCGGCTCGCACTTTGAATTCTGGGACGTGATCGAACCTCTGGCCTTTCCGACCCGTTTCGGCGGAAAGGCCGAAGATGCCTACGACCTGGTGATCCCGAGCCTGCCCGGTTTTGGCTTCAGCGGCAAGCCGCAGCAGGTGATCGGCCAGCGCGGCACGGCCGCGCTGTGGAACAGGCTGATGACGGAAGTGCTGGGCTATCCGCGTTACCGCGCCCAGGGCGGCGACTGGGGTGCGCTGGTGACATCCTGGCTCGGCATGGATCACGGTCAAAACTGCCAGGCGATCCACCTGAACATGCTCGGTTTCCGCTCGATGGAAGCGCCGCAGAACGATGCCGAAAAAGCCTGGCTCGGACAGGCCGAGATCGCGCAGCGCCAGTTCGGCTCCTACGCCGCATTGCAGATGATGAAGCCGCATTCGCTGGTGTGGGCCACGGCCGACAATCCGCTGGGGCAGGCGGCCTGGATCGTCGAGCGTTTCCACGACTGGTCCGACCTGCGCCGGCGCAGCTTCGAGGACGTGTTTACGCTCGACCAACTGCTGACCAATATCATGCTGTACGTGATGACCGGCAGTTTCGCGTCGGCCGCCTGGTATTACCCGGGCGTGGTCAAGGATGGTTTTGGCCTGCTGCCGGCCAGGGTGCGCTGCGAGACGCCGACCGCGTTCGCCGATTTTCCCGGAGACCCCTTGCAGCCGCCACCGCCGCGCAGCCGGGTCGAACTGCGTTACGCGGTGAGCCGCTGGAGTAGCCCGCCGGAGGGTGGTCATTTCGCCGCGATGGAAGCGCCGGAATGGCTGGTCGAGGATTTGCGGGCGTGGGGACGGGAAGCAGTATCGCCGGATTAGCCAGGCAGTGCCGGGTGTGTAAACCGGTATGGGTGCGCGCCTGCCACCCGCCGTCTCGCGGCATGGGGGCGCGTTTGCGTGATGCTTCCGTCAGTCGCGCAACTCGATCCTGCCATTGTTGATGGCGAGGACATCGCGTTCCAGCGCGCGCACCGTATAGCTGACGACCGGGCCATCCACCCAGATCTCGGTGCGGAAGGTTTCGCCCGGATAGACGGGCGCGCTGAAGCGTCCGAATATCGACTTGATGCGCTTTGGATCGTTGCCGCAGACCGTTTTCAGCACCGCGTGGCCGGCGATGCCCCAGGTGGCCAGGCCGTGCAGGATCGGTTGCTGGAAGCCGGCCGCGCGCGCCACTTCCGGGTCGGCGTGCAGCGGATTCCAGTCGCCGTTCAGGCGGTACAGCAACGCGAGATTGGCTTGCGTCGGCAGGTCGACGCTGAAATCGGGGGAGCGCTGCGGGATCGCGTGCGGCGCCGGCATGGTGCGCGCCGGGCCGCCGAAGCCGCCGTCGGCGCGCGCCAGCATGGTTTGAGAGATGGTACACAGCGCCGCGCCGCTGTCGCGTTCGAAAATCTTGCGTTCGTAGCGGACAAAAGCACCCTTGCCGGCGCCCCGGTCGATGATCTCGACCACGCGCGAGCGGCCGATCACGTGCGCTTCCGGCGGCAGCGGCTGGTGCAGTTCCAGCCCCTGCTCGGCATGCACGATCTGCACCCAGTCCATGCCGGTATCGAGCAGGCGCGCCCAGTAGCCGGGATGGGCCAGCACCACGCCCATGGTCGGTACCGCCTGCAATACCGGCTCGTAGACGAACGGCAGCTGCCCGGCGTCGAGCGGGTCTGCGCCATATCCCAGGCTGAGCGCATACAGGATCGAGTCCTTGCGGGTATAGCTTTGATGGGTATCGGGTATGTGCAGCGCCATCAGTTTGTCGTAATCGATTGCCATGCTTAGCTCCTATAAAATCAGTTGCCCTTGAATTGCGGCGGGCGTTTTTCCAGGAAGGCGCTGACGGCTTCGCGGTGGTCCTTGGTCAGATACAGCGCGGCCTGGTTGTCGCGTTCGGTGCGCAGCACGTCCTCGAAATTGGCCAGGCCGCTGGCGTAGGCCGCCTTCATCAGCGCCATCGACAGCGGCGCGCCGTTGGCGAACGACAGCGCCGTCTCCAGCGCGGTCGCCAGCAGCGCGTCAGGCTCGACCACCATGTCCGCCAGTCCCATTCTCAGCGCCTCGTCGGCCTGCACCACGCGCGCGGTGGCGAACATGCGCTTCGCTTCGGCCATGCCGATGCGCTGGGGCAGGGTCCACATCAGGCCGAGATCGGGAATCAGGCCGACCTTGGAAAACGACGACACGTATTTGGCGGCGCTTGACGACACCACGTAATCGGCCGCCGTGGCCAGGGATAATCCGGCGCCGGCGGCATAACCGTCGACCGCGGCGATCACCGGTTTCGGGCCGCCGACGATCGAGCGCACCACCTTGTGGCCGATCACCATGCGGTCGCGCCCGACCATCAAGGTTCGTTCAGCCGCCATGCCGGAAACGTCGCCGCCGGAACAGAAGTGGCCGGCGGCGCCGGTCAGCACGATTGCGCGGCATGCGCTGTCCGCTTCCAGCGCATCCTGGTGTGCGCCCAGTTCGAGCAGCATGTCGCGCGACAGCGCATTGCGGGTTTTAAGATTGTTCAGGGTCAGCACGGCGACCGGGCCGTGCATCGTTGTCGTAACCAGTGAGCTCATTTTGGTGTCCTGGAAGAGGTGGTAGAAAGCGATGGTTGGTTGGCCAGCAGCGCGCGCATCGCGCCGACCAGGGCCAGCGGCTGGTCCAGCATCAGGTGGTGCTGGCCATGCGGGATCGTGACCGGGCCGCGCCCGTCGCGCAAGTGCGTCACGGTGCGCGCGGCTCGTTCGGCGCTGACGACGGTGCTGTGTTCTGCGTGGATGAAGTCGACCGGCACCGCGATGCTGTTTAGAAGCGCGGCCCCGTCCTGTTCGCGGTAGCCGGTGGCTGGCATGCCAGGATCGAATTTCCAGCGCCATCCATCCTCGACTTCGCGCAGCGCGTGACTCGCAATGTAGTCGACCAGGTAGGGCAGTGCGTTGTCCTGGTCCGGCATCAGCCGGTAGCGCGTGCGGGCGCTGGCGAAATCGGGATAGCTGCGGCTGCCGAGCAGCTTGCGCAGCGCGGGGCCGGGTTCGTTCTCGAACAGGATAAAACTGTCGATGACCAGTGCGCGATTGAACAGGTCCGGCCGCGCGGCGCAGGCGCGCAGCAGGCGGGAGCCGCCGTAACTGTGGCCGGCCGCCGTCACCGGGCCGATGTTCAAGGCGTCGATCAGGCCCGTGATGTCGGCGGCGAAGGTGTCTGCGCCATAGCTGGCGCGCCATGCGCTGTCGCCCATGCCGGAAAAATCCGGTGCGATCACGCGGTAGCTGGCGGCAAAGAAGGGTGCGATAAAATCCCACCAGCGTGCGTGCGCGCGAAAACCGTGCAGCAGCATCAGCACCGGGCGTTCGTCGTGTTCCATGCTCCAGCAGCGGTAATGCAGCCGCGCGCCATGCACCATGACATGGTGCGATTCGCCCGGATTGGCCAGCGCCCGGGTGAACCAGGGCGCCGGCTCGGGCAAGGCAGGCAAGGGTAGAGAGGGCTGCATGTCAGGGTGCCTTGAAATCCTTGCCCTTGACCAGGCGCAGCGGCGTGTATTCCATCACCAGCGTGCCGTCCTGCTTGTACACCCGGTTGCGGGTGCGCACCAGGCCGAGCCCCGGCTTGCCCTTGCTGGCGCGGCTTTCCAGCACTTCGCATTCGACGTATACCGTGTCTCCGGCGAAGGTCGGACCCTTGATGTCCAGTTCCATGTTGAGGAAGGCGAAGCCGACGCCTTGCAGCGCGGTCTGGAACAGCAAGCCTTCGGCATAACAGAACACCTGGCCGCCGGGCACCAGGCGGCCCTTGAAGCCGGCTTCCTTCGTCAGGAATTCGACGTTGGTAAACAAGACCTCCAGCATGCCGGTGGCCGAAATAAAATTGACGATGTCCGCCTCGGTGATGGTGCGGCCGAGGGTCTTGAACTTGCGCCCGACCGGCAATTGCTCCCAGGTGAAGCCAAGGCCGATGGTTTCTATGGTGTCCATGAGTGATCCTTAAAATCAGAGGCAAAGTCTGGGGTCAGACCCATGGGTCTGACCCCGGCAGTTGCCCTTGATTCTTGCGTGCGTATCGGTATGCTTAAATTAATGTCATTACCGTCTGACCCCAGCAGTTGCCGTGGATTTTTAAATGGGGTCCCAGGTCGTCAGGCTCGACGACAGCACGTTGGGATAGAACGAATTCTGCATCGCGGGAATCGCGTGTTCGGCGATCGATTGCGGCGTCCAGCCTTCGCTGCGGTGTACCGAGCGCGTCACGCGCGTTTGCGAATACAGGTAGATTTCATTGGCCCGCACGCCGAAAATCTGACCGGTGACCTGGGCCGCGGCGTCGCTGGCGAGGTAGACGGCCAGCGGGGCGATCAGGCGCGGTTCCATGCGTTTCAGTTTTTCCATGCGGGCCGCCGCTTCCGGCGTGTCGGTCGGTACGCTGGCCGTCATCGCGGTCCACGCGAACGGAGCGATGCAGTTCGAGCGCACGTTGTAGCGCGCCATGTCGAGCGCGATGGTTTTGGACATGCCGACCAGTCCCAGCTTGGCGGCCGAGTAATTGGCCTGGCCCGTATTGCCGATCAAGCCGCTGGTCGACGTCATGTGGACGTAACTGCCGCTGTTTTGCGCCTTGAAGTGCGGCGCAGCGGCGCGCGCGACAAAGAAAGATCCGTTCAAATGTACGTCGACCACGGCCTGCCATTCCTCCCGGCTCATGTTGAAGAAAAAGCGGTCGCGCAGGATGCCTGCGTTGTTGACCACGCAGTCGATGCGGCCAAAACTGTCGAGCGCCGTCTGCACGATGCGGTGCGCCGCATCCCAGTCGGACACGCTGTCGGTGCTGGCGGCGGCGCTGCCGCCGGCCTCCCGGATCTCGGCCACGACCTTGTCGGCGGCCGACCTGCCTTCGGCATCGCGCGCCAGGTCGTTGACCACCACCTTGGCGCCTTCGGCGGCGAACGCCAGCGCGAATTCGCGCCCGATGCCGCTGCCGCCACCGGTGACGACGACCACCTTATCTTCTACAAATTGGGACATTTCACTCTCCAGATGGGTTCTGCCGCCGGCTCGCAGCGCCGGCGGGACGGTGTCCAGCATAGCATAAAACTGACGTATAGTTAGTTTTAATGTGGCGTGAAATTCGCCTGCCGAATTTAAATTCGACATGGCGCCTGCGCGGCGCTACAATAAAACTGAATTATAGTCAGTTATTGTAAAAATGCGCAACATGGGAGGAATGCAACAATGAACCTGGATCTCACACAAGAGCAGCAGTTGCTCAGCGATTCAGTCGCGCGGCTGCTGCAATCGGAGTCGAGCCCGGCCCGGGTGCGCGCGGCGGAGGCGGCCGGATTCGATGCGGAACTGTGGGTGCAACTGGTCGCCATGGGCATCGTCGCGATGCGCGTGCCGGAAGCGGAGGGCGGCAGCGGCCTCGGTCTGCTCGAAGCGGTGCTGGTGGCCGAGCAGGCCGGCCGCCACCTGGCCTCGGTGCCGCTGGCCGAAGCGATTCCGGCCGCGCGCCTGCTGGCCGAACTGCCCGGCATGCTGGCGGCGGGTCTGCTGGCCGACGCGCTGGAAGGCTTGCCGGTCAGCCTGCTGCCGCAAACGCTGCGCGACGGCGAGCGCCAGGCAGTGCCGGTGCTGGCCGGCGGCGTGCTGCTGGCGCTGGACGGCGAGACGGTCATCGCGGTGCGCAACATCCCGGGCGAGAGCGAAGCCAACCTGGGCAGCCAGTCGCTGGGCCTGCGCGCGCTGTGCGGAGATGCTGCCGACACCCGGCGCCAGGTGGTGGCGCACGGGCCGGAAGCGCGCCAGGCATTCCTGGCCGCGCTGGAAGAATGGAAGTTATTGAAGGCGGCCATGCTGGCCGGACTGGCGCGGCGCGCGCTGGAAATGGCGGCCGCCTATTGCGGCGAACGCAAGCAGTTCGGCCGCCTGATCGGCTCCTTCCAGGGCATCGCCCACCCGCTGGCCGATGCGCTGACCGAGATCGACGGCGCACGCCTGCTGGTATGGCGCGCGATCTGGGCGATTGCACGGGAAGAGCCGGAAGCGGCGGCCAATGTCTCGATGGCCTGGTGGTGGGCCGCGCGCTCCACCGCCAACGCCGTGGCGCGCGCGCTGCACGCCTTCGGCGGCTACGGTGTCTCGCTCGAATACGATATCCAGCTGTATTACCGGCGCGGCAAGGCGTGGGCGCTGCTGGCGGGCGATCCGCAGCAGGAACTGTACGCCGTGGCCGACCGCCTGTGGCAACCCGGCCTGCAGGTGGCGCTGCCGCAGGCGGGGCGGGTCGACCTGCGCTTCGATTGCGGCGCGGCGGCGAAATCGTTCGGCGACGAGGTGCGCGCCTTTTTCAATGCCAATCTCACCGACGAACTGAAAGCCCACGCGCATCACTCGGTGGCCGGCTACCACGCCGGCATGCATCAGACCATGGCCAGGGCCGGCCTGCTGTTTCCGCACTGGCCGGCCGAATTCGGCGGGCGGGACAAGACGCCGTTCGACATGGCCGAACTGGGAGAGGTGTTCGAGGAATTCAACTGGCAGCGTATCACCGGTCCCGTGACGAACCAGGTCGCGCAGATCGTCATGCGCTTTGCCGATGCAGGCGTCAAGAACGAAGTATTGCCGCGCTTTGTCAGCGGCGAGGCGCTGGCCTGCCTGGGTTTTACGGAACCGGCCTGCGGCTCCGACGTGTTTGCGGCGACTACCCGCGCCGAGCGCGATGGTGACGACTGGGTCATCGACGGTCAGAAGATTTTTACGACCGCTGCCAACCTGGCCGATTATATCTTTCTGCTGGTGCGCACCGGGCCGGAAGTGCCGAAACATGCGGGTTTGACGCTGTTCCTGGTGCCGATGAATACGCCGGGCATCGAAGTGCAGGCCGTGCACACGGTACAGGACGAGCGCACCAACATCACGTACCTGTCGCGGGTGCGCGTGGCGGACCGCTACCGGATCGGCGAAATCAACGGCGGCACGGCCGTGATGGCGGCCACGCTGGAACTGGAACACGGCGGCGACCAGTACCGCATCAGTTACGCGAACATGTACCGGCACGCGCTGCATTGGGCGCAGACCACGCTGCGCGACGGCCGCCCGGTGCTGGAGCACGCCGACGCCCGTGCGCGGCTGGCGCGGGTGGCGGTTCATGCGACCATCGCCAAGGACCTGTGCTACCGTTCGATCTGGGCCACCACAGGGAAGGTGCCCGGCCGCGCCGCGTTCGGGCCGATGTCCAAGCTGTTTTCGACCGAGCGCTATCAGGCCGACGCGGCTGACCTGATGGACCTGACCGCGCCCTGGTCGCTGTTTGCCGGGCGCGATGGGCTGGGACATGTCGAAATCGGCTATCGCCAATCGATCGGCATGACGATTTACGGCGGCACCAGCGAAATCCATCGCAGCCTGATCGCCGAGCAGGGACTGGGCATGCCGCGTTCGCGCACCTGACACCATTTAAAATAACGGAAATTGACCTATGCACGACGACCATTTCAGCGAAAAAGACTGGCAGCGCTTCCTCATCAGCCTGGGAGAGGACCCGTCCCGCAGCGGTTTGCTGGAAACGCCGCACCGGGTACAGAAGGCCTGGCGGGACTGGACCTGCGGTTACGGACAGGACCCGGCGCAGATCCTGAAAGCCTTCGACGACGGCGCGGAACAGTACAATGAACTGATCGTCGTGCGCAATATCCCGGTCTACAGCCACTGCGAACATCACCTTGCTCCGTTTTTCGGCAAGGCGACGATAGGTTATGTGCCGAACGGGAAAATCGTCGGCCTGTCCAAGCTGACCCGCCTGGTCGACTGTTTTGCGCGCCGTCTGCAGGTGCAGGAACGCTTGACGACGCAGGTGGCGGAGGCGTTGATGGAGCATTTGCAGCCGAAGGCGGTCGGCGTCGTCGTCAGTTGCCGCCACATGTGCATGGAGAGCAGGGGCATACGGTCGGTCGGAGAAGAGACCGTGACGTCGTCGATGCTGGGAGAGTTGCAGCCGAACCTGGCGCTGCGCACGGAGTTTTTGGCGCTGGCGAAGTGATTGTACTGTATTAAGTCGGCGCTGGATCTGTCATTCCCGCGAAGGCGGGAATCCCATTTCACTGCACCGTTCGGGGTAAAAAAATGGGATTCCCGCTTTCGCGGGAATGACAGGGCGCTGGCCGGGGCAATGTTCCCGGCTTTTTTTATCGCTTCAATACCGACACCACCCCAGCCCCACCCAAGCCGATATTGTGCTGCACGCCCAGCTTCGCGCCTTCTACCTGGCGTTCGCCGGCGGTGCCGCGCAGGTGCCAGGTGATCTCGGTAATCTGCGCCAGCCCGGTTGCGCCCAGCGGGTGTCCCTTCGACAGCAAGCCTCCGGACGGATTGGTGACGACCCGGCCGCCATACGTATTGGCGCCGTCGTGCACGAATTTCTCGGCGCCCCCTTCCGGGCAAAGCCCCAGCGCTTCGTACGAAATCGCTTCGTTCGGCGAGAAGCAATCGTGCAATTCCACCACGTCGATGTCGGCGGCGTCGATGCCCGCTTCCGTGTAGGCGATCTGCGCGGCGCGGCGCGTGACCGAGGCGCCGACGACATTGAGCATGCTGCCCGATTGAAAACTGGCTTCGCCGTCGGTGCACAGCGCCATGCCGGCGATTTCGACGGTGTTGCTCAAGCCGTGCTGTCGCGCGTATTTTTCCGACACCACCACCACGGCGGCCGCGCCGCAGGTCGGCGGGCAGCACATCAGGCGCGTCAGGGGACCGTAGATGTGCGGCGCCGTCATCACCTGTTCCAGGGTCAAAGGCTCGCTGAACAGCGCATACGGATTGCGGATCGCGTGGCTGCGCGCCTTGACGGAAATGCGGCCGAACAGGTCGGCGCTTGCCTGGTATTTTTCCAGGTATTCGGCGCCGGCGCCGCCGAAGTATTGCAGGCCGGCCGGCACCGCCGCGTCGTAACCGCGGATCGAGCGCATCGCTTCATCGATGCGCACCGTGATCGAGGTGCGCCCGGCGCTGTCGGCCGACAGCGCTCCGGGATTCATCTGCTCGAAGCCGAGCGCCAGCGCGACGTCGACCACGCCGCTTTGCACGGCCTGGCGCGCCAGGAACAGCGCGGTGGAACCGGTGGCGCAGGCATTGTTGACGTTGATGATCGGCAGCTGCGTCAAACCCAGGCCGTACAGCGCGGTCTGGCCGGAGCAGGTGTCGCCGGAAACGAAGCCGACATAGGCCTGCTGCACCGCGGAGTATGGGATACCCGCGTCTTCCAGCGCGCTGCGCGCGGCGTTCGCCCCCATCACGTCGTATTGTTCATTTTTGCCGGGCTTGGTGAATTTCACCATGCCGACGCCGGCGATCAGTGTCTTGTTGCTCATATTGTCATCCTTAAAATAAGAAGGGCTTATTTGGCGAAGTCCATCACGGTCAGCGCGGGCTCCGAACGGTACAGCGCCGCCTCTCCCTCGGCGATGGCGCGCGCGCCCAGGCGCTGGCCGACACCGCCGCCGCGCAAGCCTTCGGCCGCCACCAGTTTCAGTTCGCGCACCACCTGGCCGGAGGCGAACAGGCAATGGCCGGTGCGCTTGCCGGACAGCTCGCTGACCATGTACAGCACCACTTCGGCCACGTGTTCCGGCGCCAGTTGCTGTTTTAATTCTTCCGACATCAGCGGCGCGGTCAGGGTCGACGTCGCGCCCGGCGCCAAGGTCCAGACCCGCACGCCGCACTTGGCGCCTTCCAGCGTCAGCACATTGGAAAAGCCCCAGACGCCGGTTTTGGAGGCGGCGTAATTGCTCTGGCCGAAATTGCCGACCAGGCCGGACACCGAGCTGGTATTGACGACCACGCCGCCGCGGCCGTTTTCCTTCATCCAGGCGAAGGCCGGTTTTGTCACGTTGTACATGCTTTTCAGGTTGACCTGCATGACCAGATCCCAGTCCGCTTCTTCCATCTTGAGCAGGCTTTTATCGCGCAGGATGCCGGCATTGTTGATGACGATGTCGACCGCGCCGAACCGGTCGAGCGCGACTTGCAGCAGGCTGGCGCCGCCGGCGACGGTCGAAATGTCTTCGGTATGGGCGGCGGCGCGCCCGCCGGCGGCGCGGATGCCGGCGGCCACCGTCTCGGCCGAGAACGCGCCATCGTCTCCCTTGCCGATATCGTTGATGACGACCGCCGCGCCTTCCCGCGCCAGCAATTGCGCGTAGGCCGCGCCCAGGCCCCGGCCGGCGCCGGTAATGATTGCAACCTTGCCATCGAGTAGTGCCATGGTGTTTCCTCTCAATTGAATTGGTGATTTCCAGCGCCTGCGCGACCCGCTGAAAAGGGCTTGCGGACCGCGTCTTTTTCATAAAAACTGATTTACAGTCAGCTTCAATATTCTGCTATGATAACTAAAAACTGATGTTGTGACAGTTTTTAATTTTCACCGAAGCGATGCGGAAAATCTGGAGGAAGCAGCCTGTGGCACTCGATTACACATTGATGAAAAATTGGCCGATCGCCGAGCGCAGCCAGCGCTATTCCGGCAAGGACGCGATCCTGTACGCGCTGGGTCTGGGCGCGGCCAGCAGCAACCCGGTGGCGGCCGACGACCTGCAGTTCGTCTACGAGCGCGGACTGAAGGCGCTGCCGACCTTCGCCACGCTGCTGGCCGGCAGCGGCGACTGGATGGCCGACCCGAAACTGGCGATCGACCTGAACAAGCTGCTGCACGGCGAACAGTTTTTGACGATCCACCGTCCGCTGCCGGCAGAAGGCACCGTCGTCGGCAAGGAATCGGTGCAGGAAATTTACGACAAGGGTGCCGACAAGGGCGCGGTGCTGTACATGCAGCGGGAAGTGCGCGACGCCTCCAGCGGAGATTTGTTGGCCACCAGCGGCTGGTCGGTCTTCATGCGCGGCAACGGCGGATTCGGTGGCACGGCCACCGGCCAGCCGGTGCCGCACCCGGTGCCGCAGGATCGCGCGCCGGATGCCAGCATCGACCTGGTCACGCGCCCGGAACAGGCGGTGCTGTATCGCCTGTCGGGCGACACCAATCCGCTGCACATCGATCCCGCCGTGGCGCGTGCCGTCGGATTCGATGTGCCGATCCTGCACGGCATGTGCAGCTACGGCATCGCCGGGCGGGCCATATTAAAACTGTGCTGCGACAACGATCCGGCCCGGTTGCGCAAATTGAACCTGCGCTTCGCCAGCCCGGTTTATCCGGGCGAGACGCTGCGCACCGAGATCTGGCATCTGAACCCGGGGCAGGTCGCCTTCCGGGTGAAAGTGGTGGAACGCGACCTGGTCGCGCTAAATAACGGTTACGCAGAATTCGTAGCCTGAGCAATCAATCAACAAGGAGACAAGCATGGACCACGTCGAATACCGCGAAATTACCTATGAAGTGTTGGGCCCCGTACTGCGCATCTATCACAACCGCCCGAAGCAGGCGAATTCGGAATCGGAAAACCTGCTGGCCGAACTCGATCACGCGCTGGAGCGCGCCAAGCGCGACGACGATATACGCGTGTTGATCATCGGCGGCGTCGGCAAGCATTTTTCGGCCGGCCACGACCTGATCGGCGGCATGGAAACGCGCGGCAATTACACGCCAGAGCAGCACTGGCTGTGGGAATCAGAACACTACCTCGGCAACGCGATGCGCATCTGGGATTTCCCGAAGCCGACCATCGCGCAGGTGCAGGGCGCCTGCATCGCCGGCGGTTTCATGGTCGCGAACATGTGCGACCTGATGGTCTGCGCCGACGACGCATACTTCAGCGACCCGGTGGTGCACAGCCTGGCCGCGGCATCGGTCGAAACGCTGGTCCATCCGTGGGTGATGGGCATGCGCAAAGCGAAGGAATTCCTGTTCACGGGCCAGAAACTGAGCGCGGCCGAGGCCAAGGAATGGGGCATGGTCAACCACGTCGTGCCGCGCGCGGAACTCGAAGAATTTACGTTGAAGCTGGCGAACCACATCGCGCTGGCGCCGCCGGTCGGCATCCGCATGATGAAGCGCTCGCTGAACCGCACCGCCGACATGATGGGCTTCCGCAATTCGATCATGGCCCACTTCGATACTCACATCCTGAGCACGTCGACGCAGGAACACTTGACGCTGGCGTCGGCCGGCATGAAGACGTCGATGCAGACGGCGAAAAAAGTGGCGGCCAACGGCTAAGCCACGTAACGATGGGGATGCGCTGTGATCGATTATGACAAACTGATGGCCTGGCCATTTCCCGCGGTCCGGCGCGACTACGACAGCGCCGACGCGATCCGTTTCGCGCGCGGTTTCGGCGCCGGCAGGGGCGGCGCGCTGCAACTGGCCGATCAACCCTACCTGGCGCGCGGCACTGTACTGGCCCTGCCGATGATCGCCGTGCCGCTGGCCGACGGAGAATTCTGGCAGCAGCGTCCCGAAACCGGCATCGACTGGCGCCAGATCATCCATGCCGAGGAAGCGCTGACGGTGCACCGGCCGATTCCGGCCTGCGGCACCGTCGTGATCACGCAGCGCATCGAAGAGATTTTCGATCGCGGCGCGGAAAAGGGCGCCGTCATGCTGCAGAAGCAGTTCCTGCACGATGCCGATGGCCAGGCGCTGGCGACCATCGACGTGACGACGATGTTGCGCGGGAATGGCGGTTTTGGCGGCAAGCCGTATGCGCCGGCGAAACTGCTGCTGACCGACCAGCGCGCGCCGGACTGCCAGATCGAATTGCAGTCGGCGGACGACCGGGATGCCGTGTTCCGGCTCAGCGCCGAGATCAAGGCCGCCGCCGGCGCGCCGCCCGGCAAAAGCATGATGCGTGGCGTCGGCGGCTTCGGCACGGCCGGTCGCGCGATCCTGCAACTGGTATGTGGCAACCAGCCGACCCGTTTAAAACGGCTGGCCGTGCGTTACGCCGGTCCAATGTATACCGATGAAGTATTAAGGGTCGAGCTGTGGCGGCTGGCGCCGGGCAAGGCGGTATTCCGCATGTCCGCACCGGGCCGCAATGCGCTGGTGCTCAATAACAGTTACGTCGAATTCGAGGAAAACACGTGAAGATAGATCTCACTGATAAAGTCGCGCTGGTCGCGGGCGGCACCAGCGGCATTGGCCGCGCCAGCGCCATCGCGCTCGCCGCCAGCGGGTGCCGGGTGACGGTGACCGGCGTGACGGACCGGGAAGTGGCGGCCTTCCGCGACGATCCGGCCTGCGCCGGCATCGCCGCCGGGCGCCTGGACGTGACGGACAACGCGGCCGTGCTGGCGCTGGTCGGCCAATTTAAACGGCTCGACATCCTGGTCAGCGCGGCCGGCATCGGCGGCCAGGGGGCGGCCGATTTTACCGAGGAGGGTTTCATGCGCTCGGTCGACATCAACCTGTCGGGCACGATGCGGATCTGCTTCGCGGCCAAGGAACTGCTGGCCGCGCAGGGCGGCTGCATCGTCACGATCGCCTCGATGATGAGCTTTTTCGGCAGCGGCACCGCGCCCGCCTATTCGGCCGGCAAGGGGGGGCTGGTACAGTTCACCAAGAGCCTGGCCGTGTCCTGGGCCGAACTGGGCATCCGCGCCAACGCCGTCGCGCCGGGCTGGATCGATACCCCGATGACGAAACCGCTGCAGGACGACGCCGAACGCAACGGCCGCGTCATGGCCCGCTCGCCGATGAAGCGCTGGGGCGTGCCGGAAGAAATCGCCGCCGGCATCCTGTTCCTGTGTTCGCCGATGGCCTCCTTCGTCAACGGCGTGGTGCTGCCGATCGACGGCGGCTACATGGTGTCCGGCATGTGATGCTGCGCTGCGGCAGAGACTGCACTACTTGACGCCTGGGCCAAAACCGGTCAAGGTTGCCGAGATGATGATATGACAGTTATGGGCGAGCCTGCCCGAATCCAAGGAGACAAGCATGGAAATGAACGACCTGATCCTGGTCAGCGTGGACGACCACGTGATCGAACCGCCCGACATGTTCAAGAACCACCTGCCGGCATCGATGCAGGACCGCGCCCCTAAAATGACGACGATGAAAAGCGGTTCCGATTCCTGGACCTACGAAGGCAAAGTCATGCCGAACTTCGGTCTGAACGCCGTGGTCGGTCGTCCGCCGGAAGAATACGGCATGGAACCGGCTTCCTACAGTCAGATCCGCAAGGGCACCTACAGCATCGCCGACCGCGTCGACGACATGAACGTCAACGGCGTGCTGGGTTCGATCTGCTTCCCGACCTTCCCGCAGTTCGCCGGCTCCTTCTTCCTCGAATCGAAGGACAAGGCATTCAGCAAGACCGTCATCAGCGCCTACAACGACTGGCATATCGACGAATGGTGCGGCGGCGCGCCGGGCCGTTTCATTCCGCTGGCGATTTTGCCGCTGTGGGATATTGACGCCTGCGTGGCGGAGGCAAAACGGGTCGCCGCCAAGGGCGCCCGCACCATCAGCTTCCTCGACAATCCGGTGCCGAAGGGGCTGCCCAGTGTGCACAGCCCGCACTGGGACCCATTGTGGCGCGTGATCGAGGACAACGATATCGTCGTCAGTATCCATATCGGTTCCGGCGCGTCGGCGCCGTATTCGTCGATGGATGCGCCGATCGACACGTGGATCGTCAACATGCCGATGTATATCGCCAATGCGACCACCGACTGGCTGTTTTCCCCGATCTTCACCAAATTCCCGAAACTGAAGCTGGCGTTGTCCGAAGGCGGCATCGGCTGGATTCCCTACCTGTTGGAACGCGCCGATTTCACCTATAAGCACCACCGCGCCTGGACCAATTCCAATTTTGGCGACCGCCTGCCGAGCGATCTCTTTAAAAGCAATTTCATTACCTGCTTTATCGACGACCAGTTCGGGCTGCAGAACACGCGCTTCATGAACATCGACAAGATCACGTGGGAATGCGATTACCCGCATTCGGACTCTCTGTGGCCGACCGCGCCGGAAGCGTTGTGGCCGACGATCCAGCACCTGTCGCGCGAGGACATCGACAAGATCACCCATTTGAACGCGATGCGCGAATTCGGCTTCGACCCGTTCAAGGTGCTGCCGCGCGAAGAGTGTACGGTGGGGGCGTTGCGCGCCAAGGCCGCGCATGTCAGCACCGCGCCGATCTACGGCATGGGCGGTCACAATCCATCCAACCGCGACGGCCGGCAAGTCACCAACGGCGAAGTCATGAAACTGTTCTCCGCATAAGCGTACAAGGGGATTTACAGATGAAAGAACAGCAATGAATCCGCGCGCGCCGGAACAGCAGGCCATCATTTCGGGCGTCGGCCAGTCGGCGGTAGGCCGGCGCCTGGGCCGCAGCGGCATGGACCTGACGCTCGACGCGGTGCTGGCGGCGATCGCCGACGCCGGCATCGACCGCAGCGAGATCGACGGCATATCCAGCTGGCCCGGCTTCAAGGCCGATGCGCCGGGTTTTTCTCCGGTCGGGGTTGGGCAGTTGCAGAATGCGCTCAATTTAAAACTGAACTGGTACAACGCCGGCAGCGAAGGCACGCAGATGAGCGCCGTGCTGAACGCCTGCATGGCGGTGGCGTCCGGCCAGGCGCGGCACGTGATCTGTTTCAGGACCGTGACGGAGACCTCGGGCGGGCCGGGCGTGCGACCGAGCCTGATCGGCGGCGGCGCGCAGCGCATCAGCGGTTTCGGCGAATTCCAGTTGCCCTTCCTGGCGCCGTCCGGCGCCAACTGGGTCGCACTGGCCGCCAGCCGGTATTTTCATGAATTCGGCGCGAAGCGCGAACAACTGGGACAGATCGCCGTCAATGCGCGCCGCAACGCCGGACTCAATCCGCTCGCCATCTACCGCGAACCGATCACGCTCGATGACTATATGGCCTCGCGCATGATCTCGACGCCGCTGTGCCTGTACGACTGCGACGTGCCGGTCGACGGTTCGATCGCGATCATCGTCTCGCACAAGGACACGGCGCGCGACCTGAAATCGAAGCCGATCAGGGTCGAAGCGATTTCCGGTGCTTTGACGACGCTCGACACCTGGGACCAATTGCCCGACCTGACGCGCTTCGCAGCCGAAGGATGCGGGCAGCGTCTGTGGAGCCGTACCGACCTGAAGCCGGCCGATGTCGATGTCGCCGAGCTGTACGACGGCTTCAGCATCCTGTCGCTGATGTGGCTCGAAGGCCTGGGTTTCTGCGGCAGGGGAGAGGCGGCGGCGTTCGTCGAAGGCGGCCAGCGCATCGCGCTCGACGGAGAACTGCCGCTGGCCACCGGCGGCGGTCAATTGTCGGCCGGCCGCCTGCACGGCATGATCCACATCGCCGAAGCGGTCACGCAATTGCGCGGCGACGGCGGCGCGCGCCAGGTGCCGGGCCAGCCGAAGGTCGCCATCGCCAGCAACGGCGGCGGCCCGCTGGCCGGCGCCATCCTGCTGGTGCGCGACTAGCATGACGGCCGCTCTCGATCCTCTCGCTTACACGGCCCGGCGCGACCAGGTGGCAGCGGCATTGGCCGCCGTGCTGCCGGCGCATTGCCTGCTGTCGGGCGAGGAACAGACCCGCCCTTATGAATGCGACGGCCTGTCCGCCTATCGCCAGTTGCCGATGCTGGTCGCGCTGCCGGAATCGGAGGCGCAGATTTTAGCCATCCTGCGGGTCTGCCGGGAATTGCTGGTGCCGATCGTGCCGCGCGGCGCCGGTACTGGCCTGTCCGGCGGCGCGATGCCGATCGCCGATGGCCTGGTGCTATCGACGGCGAAACTGAACCGCGTGCTGCGGGTCGATGCCATCGCGCGCCTGGCCGTGGTGCAGCCGGGCGTGCGCAATCTCGCCATTTCGGAAGCGGTGGCGCAGCATGGCCTGTATTACGCGCCGGACCCGTCGTCGCAGATCGCCTGCACCATCGGCGGCAATGTCGCCGAAAATTCCGGCGGCGTGCATTGCCTGAAGTACGGTCTTACCGTGCACAACGTGCTGCGCGTGCGCGTGGCGACGATGGATGGAGACATGCTCGAACTGGGCGGCGAGGCGCTCGACGCGCCCGGCCTCGACCTGCTGGCCGTGTTCATCGGGTCCGAAGGCATGCTTGGCATCGTCACCGAAGTGACGGTAAAACTGGTGCCGAAACCGGCCGTGGCGCGCGTCATCATGGCCTCGTTCGACGATGTCGTCACTGGCGGCGACGCGGTGGCGGCGGTGATCGCGGCCGGCATCATCCCGGCCGGGCTGGAAATGATGGACCGCACGTCGACCCGCATGGTCGAGCCTTTCGTCAAAGCCGGTTACGACACCGAGGCCGCCGCCATCCTGCTGTGCGAAGCCGATGGCACGGCCGAAGAGGTCGAGGAAGAGATCGCGCAGATGACGGCGGTGCTGGAAAAGGCCGGCGCGCGCGCGATCGCGGTGTCGCAGTCGGAAGCGGAACGGATGAAATTCTGGTCCGGCCGCAAGAACGCGTTTCCCGCCGCCGGCCGCATCTCTCCCGATTACTATTGCATGGACGGCACCATCCCGCGCAAGCAGCTGGCGCGGGTTCTGCTCGGTATCGAGGAAATGGAGCGCCGCTACGGCCTGCGCTGCGCCAACGTGTTTCATGCGGGCGACGGCAACCTGCACCCCTTGATCCTGTTCGACGCGAACCAGCCGGGAGAATTCGACCGCGCCGAAGCGTTCGGCGCCGATATCCTGGCGCTGTGCGTCGAAGTGGGTGGCACCATCACCGGAGAGCACGGCGTCGGCATCGAAAAAATCAATTCGATGTGCGTGCAGTTCACTGTGGCCGAGCGCGACGCCTTTTTTGCGCTGAAGCGCGCCTTCGATCCGGCCATGCTGCTTAATCCGGACAAGGCGATTCCGACGCTGCAACGCTGTGCGGAATTCGGCAAGATGCATGTGCAGGGCGGCCAATTGAAATTCGCGGGATTGCCGCGGTTTTGAAATGGGATTCCCGCTTGCGCGGGAATGACAATTTGCGGTTTTTTTAGGTCCTAATATTTCAAGGCTGTCATGGATCAGGTATTACAGGAGTGGCAGGAACGGGTCAGCGCCGCCGCGCGCCAGGGGCAGGCGTTGCGCCTGCGCGGCGGCGGCAGCAAGGACTGGTATGGCCAACAGGCGCACGGTGAATTGTTCGATACCCGCGCCTGGCGCGGCATCGTCGATTACGAGCCGAGCGAACTGGTCGTGACGGCGCGCTGCGGCACGCCGCTGGCGGAGCTGGAGCGGGAACTGGCGGCGCAGGGCCAGATGCTGGCGTTCGAGCCGCCGCACTTCGGGCCTGGCGCGACCGTCGGCGGCATGGTGGCCAGCGGCCTGTCCGGCCCGCGCCGCCAGTGCGCCGGCGCCGTGCGCGACTTCGTGCTGGGCGCGCACCTGATGAACGGCAGTGGAGAAACGCTGAGATTCGGCGGCCAGGTGATGAAGAATGTGGCCGGCTACGACGTTTCGCGGCTGCTGGCCGGTTCGCTCGGCACGCTCGGTCTGCTGTTGCAGGTCTCACTAAAAGTGCTACCCAGGCCGGTGGCGGAAACCACGCTGCGTTTCGCGCTGCCGCAGGACGAAGCCTTGCGCAGCCTGAATGCCTGGGGCGGACAGGCATTGCCGCTTTCCGCCTCCGTCTGGCACGATGGCGTGCTGACGGTGCGCCTGTCCGGCGCCGGGGCTGCGGTGCGGGCGGCGCGCATCGGTCTCGGCGGCGAAGAGTTCAATGGCGCGGCATACTGGGCCGGCCTGTGCGAACAGACCGACGCCTTCTTCGATGAGCAGGCCGATTGCGCCTTGTGGCGGCTATCGGTGCCGACCAATGCCGCGCCGCTGGCCTTGCCGGGATCGCAGTTGATCGAGTGGGGCGGCGCGCAGCGTTGGCTGCATACGGAAGCGACTGCCGCCGAAGTACGCGCCGAGGCGCTGCGCCTGGGTGGACATGCGACACTGTACCGACATGGAGACAAGGCGCACGGCGTCTTTCATCCCTTGCCCGCTCCGCTGGCGGCGCTGCACCGCCGCCTTAAAACCAGTTTCGATCCGGCCGGCGTGTTCAATCGCGGCCGCATGTACCCGGACTTTTGACCATGCAAACCAATCTCGCCGATTTCATCAAGGACACGCCGGAAGGCAGGGAGGCCGACGCCATCCTGCGCAGTTGCGTGCATTGCGGCTTCTGCACCGCGACCTGTCCGACCTATCAACTGCTGGGCGACGAACTCGATGGCCCGCGTGGACGCATCTACCTGATCAAGCAGGTGCTCGAAGGCGCCAGGGCGACCGCCAGCACGCAATTGCACCTGGACCGCTGCCTGACCTGCCGCAATTGCGAAACCACGTGCCCGTCCGGCGTGCAATATGGACGCCTGATCGATATCGGGCGCGCGGTGGTCGAACGCCAGGTGCCGCGTCCGGCCGCGCAGCGTTTGCAGAGGACCGTGCTGAAAGAAGCACTGTCGCGGCGCTGGGTGTTTACGCCGGCCCTGAAAACGGGACGCGCCCTGCGCGGCTTGCTGCCGAAATCGCTGCGCGACAAGGTGCAGCCGGCGCAGGCGGCTGGCCGCTGGCCGCGCACGACGCATGCGCGCAAGATGCTGCTGCTCGACGGCTGCGTGCAGCCGGGCATAGCGCCGAATATCAACGCCGCCACGGCGCGCGTGCTCGATGCGCTGGGCGTGCAACTGGTGATCGCGCCGAAGGCCGGCTGCTGCGGCGCGCTGCGCCAGCATTTGAACGACCAGGAGGGCGCGCTGGACGATGCGCGGCGCAATATCGACGCGTGGTGGCCGCATGTCGAAGCTGGCGCGGAAGCGCTGGTGATGACGGCGTCCGGCTGCGGCACGATGGTCAAGGAATACGGCCACCTGCTGGCGCGCGACGGCGCCTATGCGGAGAAGGCGGCGCGGATCTCGAAGCTGACGCGCGACCTGTCCGAGATCATGCCGGCCTTCGAGCGCGAATTGCAGCAGACGCTGCGCCAGCGCCGGCGCGCGCCGGCAAGCGGAAAGGTGGCTTATCACCCGCCGTGCAGCCTGCAACACGGCCAGCAGATACGCGGTAAAGTCGAGCAGATGCTGCGCGCGGCCGGCATCGAGGTCGTGCTGTGCGCCGACAGTCACCTGTGCTGCGGCTCGGCCGGTACTTATTCATTGCTGCAGCCGGAACTGGCCGGCCGCCTGCGCGACGACAAGCTGACGAAATTGCACGCGACCGGAGCGCGCGCCATCGTGTCGGCCAACATCGGCTGCATTGCGCATCTGCAGCCGGGTGCGCAGGTGCCGGTGCGGCACTGGATCGAATTGATCGATGACTTGATGCAGGCGTGCGATACCGGCGGCGCCTGAATTTTTACCTATTGATGATTTTATGGAGCAAAGCGATGGATACAGGTCTGGTAGTGGTGACGGGCGCCGCGGGCGCCCTGGGCAAGGCGGTGGCCGCGGCCTTCCTGGCGCAGGGCGCGCGGGTGCTGGCGGTCGATATCAATGCCGAAGTTTTGCAGGCGGCTTACGGCAACGACGAGAGGGTGCGCACGTTGGCGGCCGACCTGGTCGACGCCGGCAAGGCGAAGGCTGCGCTGGAGACGGCGTTGCGCGAGGCTGGCCCGGCCGCGGTGCTGTGCAATATCGCCGGCGGCTTCGACATGGGGCCGGCCGTGCATGAGGATGACGTCGGCTTGTGGCGCCGCATGATGGATTTGAATGTCGCCACGCTGGTCAATGCCAGCGCCGCCGTGGTGCCGGGTATGATCGCCGCTGGCGGCGGCAGGATCGTCAATGTGGCTGCCGCGTCCGCCGTCAGCGGCAAGGCGGCGATGGGCGCCTATATCGCGTCGAAGAGCGCGGTGGCGCGCCTGACCGAATCGATGGCGCAGGAATTGCGCGGGCGGGGCATCAATGTCAACGCGGTCGCACCCAGCATCCTCGACACGCCGGCCAACCGCGCCGCGATGCCGGACGCCGATCCGGCGCAGTGGGTGGCGCTGGCCGACCTGGCTGCGGTGATCCTCTTCCTGGCCTCACCGCAAGCGCGGGCCGTGCATGGCGCGGTGCTGCCGGTCGTCGGATTGAGCTGAACCATGGTGGATTTACTTGCACAAACGTGTCGGTCGTCGTGTTGGAAAAGGGCGGTGCGCTGATCGGCTGCGATACGAATTTGCCGGAAACGCCGTATCTGTGTCCGCGCAATGTTCAGTCGCATCAATCAGTGATTCAGCAGGTCGGCCTTGCGCGCCTTGTCCACCGCTTGCAGCCGGTCCGTCACATCCAGTTTGCTGAACAGGTTTTTAAGATGCCATTTGACGGTATCGATCGAGACATTCATGGTTGTGGCGATGCGCTTGTTCGGCATGCCTTGCACCAGGAACTGCAGCACGTCCTTTTCTCGCGCGCTCAGGCGCTCGGGCAGCGGCGCGGCAGGCAGGTCACGGCGTCTTGCCGGTGCCTCGTGGCCTGCCGCACCGGCAGTCTCGAAGGCGTCCAGGATGGCCTGGACATGGGCGCGCAGGCCGTCGGCGCCGGCTTCCGCCAGTGCCGAACCGTCCTGCGCGGACCGGATCAGCGCCGCGCAGGATGGGCCTTCATCCAGGTAGGTGCGCACCATGCCCGCGCGCGCGGTGATTTTCAGCGTTTCCACGATCGCCTGTGCGGCCTTGCCGCTATCCTTTTGCGCCGCCAGCGCCAGCGCCCGCAACAGCCGCACTCGCACCGCCATGTCGAAGCGCATGGCCACCACCGGGCTGTCATCCAGCGGTATCAGGTACTGAAGGGCCTTGGCCGTTTCTCCCTGCGCGATCGCGCAGCGCACCCGCGACAGCCGGGCGATCACCGGTATTTCCAGTCCATTGCCCAGTTTCGACCATGCCGACTCGTCGCCGAAGGGCGCCGCCATGTCTTCCAGGCGCTGCTGCATCAATTGCGCATAGGCGTGGTCCTGCTGTAACAGCGCCATGCGGATGCGTTCGCCCAGCGCGGCGGCCACCGGGCGCTGCAAGCCCTTGCTGCTGCCGTACATCTGCAACTGGTCGAGCAGGTCGTAGGCGGCTTTGACCTCGCCGCGGCTGAAGCGCAGGCGGGCGCCGGTCTGGTAGGCGCGCACCAGGCTTTCGAAAAACGCCATCTGGTTCATTACATCCAGGCGCCCGGCCAGCAGTTCGTCGAGCGCGCCCAGCGCATTGCGCTCGTACAGGATTTCGGCGAGGTAGCCGGCCACCGCGCAGGCGGGGGAGGAACGGCGCCCGTATTTTTCGTCGGCAAACAGCACCGCCTTCCGCAGCATGTCTTCCGCCGCCGCCAGGTCGCCCTGGATCGCGGTGTACCACGCCACCAGCGCCTGGTTGTAGGCGAAGGTCAGGCTCCACGAGACTTGCTGGGGCTTTTCCCTTTGCCAGGCCTGGATTTCCCTGACCTTGGCGTAATTGCCGGTGGCCGCGGCGGCATAGGTCAGCACGTTGCAGGTGATCGCGTTGTGGAACGCGTCGCCGGTGGGCGGCCACAATCCATCCAGTTCCAGCACTTCCGCGCTGCATTCGTTCTGGCAGGCGGCCGCGCCCCGGCACACCTGGTATTCGAACGGCGTGATCCCGCCCGGCACCGATACGCCATCGGCCAGCGCTTCGAATTCCACCGTGGTCGATTCCCGGTCGCTGCTGTAGACCACGGCCCAGTAGTGCGCCAGACGCAGGCGCCAGCGGGTCGCCAGCTGTTCCGGCGGCATACTCTCGGCCCACGCCAGCACCGTGTTCAAGCCGCCCTCGGCCACCACCGTCATCGCGCAGCGTTCTATCAGGTCGTAGGCCGGGCCGGTCTGGCCTGCGTTCAGCGCGTGCTGCACCGCTTCGATCAGGTAGCCGTGGCGTTCGAACCAGGCGCTGGCCTTCAGGTGCAGCGCCGGCAGGTCGACCGAGGCCAGGTTCGCGCGACAGGCCACCAGGAAGGATGAAAATTGCGGCGAGTTGTACGGGTCGTTGTGTTCCAGCGCGGCGCGCGCCTTGCCGTGCAACAGGTCCAGCCGGTCGATCACGCTGCTCACAAGGCGGCGCCGCAGGTAATCGGTAAACAGCGGGTGAAAGCGATACCAGCGCGCCTCGTTATCGAGCGGCACCAGCATCACGCCGTCCGAGGCCAGTTTTTCCAGCACCTCGTCGGCATTGTCGACGCCGATCACTTCCTGGCACAGCGCCGCGGTGAAGCGGTTGAAGATCGATACCTGCAGCAGGAAGGCCGTGGTTTCCGCCGGCAGCCGTTCGAAGGTGCTTTTCAGGATGGTTTCCGACAGTTGCAGGCGGCCGGACAGGGAGGCGTCGCGCCGCAGTTGCGGATCGCTGCTTTCCTTCCACGACATGGCCAGCATCTGGATCCCGGCCACCCATCCTTCGCTGGCATCGTAGAAGGCGCGCGTGCGCTCCGGTTCGATCTTGTCGGAGATGCGCTCGGCCAGCAGCGCATGGGTTTCATCGTGCGTGAAGCGCAGCGCGGCCGCGCCGATTTCGACGACGCGGTCGTGGATGCGCAACTGGCCGATCGAAAAGGGGAGTTCCGTGCGCGATGAAATGGCGAGGTGGAAGTTGGTCGGCGCATAAGCGAGCACGCGTTCGATCAGCGCATGGATCGCCTTGTTGGTGATGCAATGGTAATCCTCCAGCACCAGGTAGATCTCGTCTTCCAGCGTGGACAGGTCGTTGATCAGCGCGGTGACGAAGGAGGCCATCGCTTCCGGTTCGCCGCGCTGGTAGACGGCCAGCGCGCCCTGGCCGAAATCGCAGCCCGCCTTTTGCAGCGCGCCCATCAGGTAGGCAAGGAATGCGCTCTCCTCATTGTCCGACTCGTCCAGGTTGATCCAGCCGACCTTGCAGCCTTGCGCGACCAGATTCTGGCGCCACTGGGTCAGCAGGGCTGTCTTGCCGAAGCCGCTGGCCGCCTTGATGAAGATCAGGCTGCGATAGGACTCCTCGTCGAGCCGGCTGGTCAGGCGTTCGCGCTCGACCAGCGTGCGACGGTACTTCGGCGGGACCAGCTTGGTTGCGATCATGTTCAAACCCCGGCGGCAAAAAAAACGATGAACGATTATGTCATAAGGGCGGGCAAGTACAAACCGCACTACCCGCCAACTACCCGCGTGGAGTAGGGTGCCGGCTGCCGCCGGTTCCTACACTAGACCCATAAACCGGCCGCCAGGCTGGAACGTCAACAGTCGGAGACCCAGCATGCATACCTCTTGTCCCGCGCCCCGCTTGCGGACGCATTTCAATCCCGATGTCGACTGGCTGGCGTTCCTGGTATCGCTGCTCGTGCCACGCGGCTGACGGGGCGCCGGCGCCTTTTCCGGCGAATCCGTTTTCCGCCATGCCCGCACCCACGCCGTTCCGGCGCGCGTCGCCGGCGGCCTTTTTTTGTCCAATCTTATCCAGGGAGTACGCGATGATTCCAGTCGTGGTTAAACGCCGGCGGCCCGAAGCCGAAGGCATCGTCAGTTTCGAACTTGAACGCGCGGACGGCTTGCCCTTGCCGCCGTTTTCGGCCGGTTCCCACATCGATGTGCATGCGCCGGGCGGCTGCATTGTCCAGTATTCGCTGTGCAACCCGCCCTGGCAGCACCATTCCTACCTGATCGCCGTGTTGCGCGACCCCGCCTCGCGCGGCGGTTCGGCGGCGCTGCACGAGCAGGTGCGCGAGGGAGATACGCTCACCATCAGCGAGCCGCGCAACATGTTTCCGCTGGCGCGCGAAGCGGAACGCTCGATCCTGGTGGCGGGTGGCATCGGCGTCACGCCGATCCTGTGCATGGCCGAACGGCTGGCCCAGAGCGGCGCCGAATTCGAACTGCACTACTGTGCGCGCTCGCCGGAGCGCGCCGCTTTCGTCGAGCGCATCCGCACTTCGCCGTTCGCGTTTCGTTCCAGCTTTTATTTCGACGACAGCGCCGATACGCCGAAATTCGACGCGGCGGCGCTGCTGCGCGACGCCGCCCCGGAGACCCACCTGTATGTCTGCGGACCGGGCGGCTTCATGGACGCGGTGCTGCGCGCGGCCGCCGACGCCGGCTGGCCGGTCGGGCGCGTACACCGCGAATACTTCGCCGCGCCGGACAGCGCCGGCGCCGCTGCCGGGCCTGAGCGCACCTTCGACGTCAAGGTCGCCAGCACCGGCACGGTGTACACGGTGGCGCCGCAACGCAGCATCACCGACGTGCTGGCCGAGCACGGCGTCTATATCCCGGTCGGCTGCCGGGAGGGTTTATGCGGCACCTGCGTCACGCGCCTGCTCGACGGCCAGCCCGACCACCGCGACCTGTGCCTGACCGAAGCCGAGCGCGCGGCCAACGATCAACTGATGCCTTGCTGTTCACGTGCCACCAGCGCCCTGCTGGTGCTCGATATTTAAATTGATAATAAAGGAGACAACAACATGAACCTCGAATGGTCACAACACTGGATCAGCCTGTTCGCCAACCGCACCGACGAACTGATGTCGCTGTATTCCCCGACTTTCCAGTTCGAAGACGTCAATTTCGATGTACGCATCGATAACGACCTGGCCGCGCTGCGCGGCTTCTTTTCCGGTTTCGTCGTCGCCGATCCGGCCCTGAGCTACAACAGGTTCGACGTCTTCGATTACGTCGGCGACGACAGGCTCGGTTCCTTCCAGTGGTATTGGGAAGCGAAGCATGCCGGCGATTTCCTCGGCGTGCCGGCGGCCGGCAAGGTCACGCGCACGCGCGGCGTCACCGTCATGGGCTGGAAGGACGGCAAGATCGTCCTCGAACGCAGCATCTGGGATGCCTTGCCGGTGCTGCGCCAGCTCGGCCAGCTTCCCGGCTAAGCGCAGGGTGAGCATCATGAGTGATATGCAAAGACTCGGTTCCCTGGCCGAACTGCAAAAGGGCAAGCCGCTGGACGTCAGCCTGGGCGCGCGCAAGATCGCCATTTTCCACGTCGGCGGCGAAGTCATCGCCGTCAACGGAAAATGCCCGCACGCTGGCGGCCCGCTGCATTGCGGAGAACTGGCCGGCCATGCGCTGACCTGCCCGTGGCATGGCTGGAGCTACGATCTCGCCAGCGGCAAGTGTGCCGAAGACCCGGCGCTGACGCTGGAGATCTACCCGGTGCGCATCGACGGCGACGACATCATGGTGGCCGTATGAACGCCGCGCTGCTGGAGCGGCTGCGCGCGATTGTCGGCGCCGACGGCGTGCTGGCCGGAGAATTGCTGCGCGCCCGCGCGCCGGGTGTGTTCATGACGGAGATCGGGGCGGACGCGCTGGTGCGCCCGGCCGATACCGCGCAACTGTCGCAGGTGCTGGCGCTGTGTGACGAAATGCGCCAGCGCGTCGTTGTGCACGGCGGCATGTCCGGCTGGGTGCGCGCGACGCAGACACAGGCCGGCGACCTGGCGCTTTCTCTGGAGCGCATGAACGCGATCGAACAGGTCGACACGGCCAACCGCACCGTCACCGTGCAGGCCGGGGTCATCCTGGAAACGCTGCAGGATCACGTCGAACAGTTCGGTCTCAGTTTCCCGCTCGACCTGGGCGGGCGCGGTTCCTGCCAGTTGGGCGGCAATGCCGCGACCAACGCCGGCGGCATGCGCGTACTGCGTTACGGCATGATGCGCGAACAGGTGCTGGGACTGGAAGTGGTGCTGGCCGACGGGCGCATCGTCTCGTCGATGAACCGCATGCTGAAAAATAACACCGGCTACGACCTGAAGCAGCTGCTCATCGGCAGCGAAGGCACGCTGGGCGTCATCACCCGCCTGGTGCTGCGCCTGCGCGAAAAACCGGTCAGCAGCAATACCGCGCTGGCCGGCGCCGGCAGCTTCGAGCAGGTGGCGCGCCTGCTGCGCCATATGGATGGCGCGCTGGGCGGCCAGTTGAGCGCCTTCGAACTGGTCGACCGCAGTTTTTATGAGACCAATACGAGACAGGGCCGGCACGCCGCGCCGCTGGCGGCCGACTACCCGTTTTATATCGTCATCGAAGCCCTGGGGGCCGACCAGCAGGGAGACACGGCGCGCTTCGAGCAGGCGCTGGGCGGCGCGCTGGAACTTGGCCTGTGCGACGACGCGGTGCTGGCGCGTTCGGGCCGCGAACGCGACGCGATCTGGGCGGTGCGCGAAGACCTGGAACACGTGGTGCGCGACTTTCAACCGTTTTATGCGTTCGACGTCAGCCTGGCGGTGGGGGAAATGGCCGCCTACATGGAGCGCGTGACGGCCGACCTGCGCGCGCGCTGGCCGGACGGGAAGATCGCCTTCCTTGGCCACGTCGGCGACGGCAACCTGCATATCGCCATCGGCGCCGGAGCGGCCGGCAATGCGCACGACCGGCATGGCGTCGAATCCTGCGTGTATGAAGCGTTGCGCGCGATCGGCGGCTCGGTGTCGGCCGAACACGGCATCGGCCTGGAAAAAAAGGAATGGCTGCCGGTCAGCCGCAATGCCACCGAGCGCGCGCTGATGCGGGACATCAAGCAACTGCTCGACCCGCGCGGCATCCTCAATCCCGGCAAGATCTTCGACGCCGCGCCGGCCGCCGGGGAGGACTGAGTGAATCCGCTCAATCCTCCCGTGCTGCGCCTGCACGGTTACCCTGTCAGCAATTACTACAACGTCGTGCGCGCCGCGCTGCTCGAAAAGGAGATTCCGTTCGAACTGGTCGCCGCGCGCGCCAGCCAGGAACCGGGCTTCCTGGCGCACAGCCCGATGGGCAAGATCCCGGTGCTGGAAACCCCGGCCGGCTGGCTCGGCGAAACCGTCGCCATCCTCGAATACCTGGAAGACACGCAAGGCGGCCCGCGCCTGCACCCGGCCGACGCTTTCATGCGTGCGCGCGGCCGGCAGGTCGTCAACATCGTCCAGATGTATGTCGAAGCGCCGGTGCGTTCGCTGTTTCCATCCGTTTTTTTCGGCCTGCCGGAAAGCGCGGAACTGATCGAATCGGTGCGCAGGATGCTGGAACGGGCGAGCGGCGCATTGACCCGTCTCGGCGTGCCCGGCCGGCTGATGCTGGGCGATGAACTGAGCTACGCCGACCTGTTCGCCTTCTACTGCTTCGATATCGCCGACCGCGTCACCCGCTTCGTCTACGACCGCTCCATCGTCGGCGACACACCCGGCCTGGCCGCGTGGTTCGCGCGGATGCTGGAGCGCGAAAGCACCAGGCTGGTGCTGGCCGATTTCGAGCCGGCGTTCGCCGGCTACCTGGTCGAAAAAAATTCTCCCTACCTTCATGGAAGACAAAAATGCGCAACGTAAGTCTTGACGATAAATACACCGCCGAACAGGGCACGGTGCTGATGTCGGGTATCCATGCGCTGGTGCGCCTGCCGATGCTGCAGCGCGAAATCGACCGTAAGGCCGGCTTGAATACGGCCGGTTTCATTTCCGGCTACCGCGGTTCGCCGATCGGTTCCTACGACCTGGAACTGTGGCGAGCGCGCAAGCACCTGGAAAAGAACGACATCGTGTTCCAGCCCGGTGTCAATGAAGACCTGGCGGCGACGGCGGTCTGGGGCACGCAGATGCTGGCCACCACGCCGCAGGCGAACAAGGATGGCGTGTTCGCGATCTGGTATGGCAAGGGTCCGGGCGTGGACCGCTCGTGCGACCCTTTTAAACATGGCAATACGGCCGGCACGCATCCGCATGGCGGCGTGCTGGTGGTGGCCGGCGACGACCATTCCGGCAAATCGTCGACCATCGCGCACCAGAGCGAGATCGCGCTGATGCATGCCGGGATGCCGATCCTGGCGCCATCCGACGTGCAGGATGTGCTCGATTTCGGTTTGCTCGGCTTCGCGATGTCGCGCTACACGGGCCTGTACACCGGCTTCAAGACCTGTAACGAGGTACTGGAACAGACGATGACGGTGGAACTGGGTACGCGCCAGGCTGCGCCGGTGTTGCCGGACCGGGGAGAATTGCCGCCGGAAGGCATTCATAATGTCGCCACCCACGTCAACCGCCAGCGTTCCGAAATCGTCGCCAAGCGTTACCGCTGGCCGCTGGTCGAGCGGTTTGTGCGCGCCAACCGCATCGACCGCGTGCTGATCGACGCGCCGGTGCGCCGCCTCGGCATCGTCGCCACCGGCAAGGCGGTGCACGATGCCTTGCAGGCGTTGTCCATGTTGAAACTGGACGCCGCAGGCGCCGCCGCGCTGGGCATCTCCTTTTATAAACTGGGCTGCATGTTCCCGGTCGAGCGCGAGGGCCTGGCCGAATTCGCCGCCGGGCAGCATGAATTGTTGTTCATCGAAGAGAAGGATGGCCTGACCGAACAGCAGGCCAAGGGCATCCTGTACGGCCGCGAACGGGCGCCGCGCATCGTCGGCAAGACCGACGAGGATGGCGTGTTCATGATTCCATCCGACGTGCAGCTCGAACCGATGCAACTGGCGATAGTGATCGCCGAGCGCCTGCGCCGGCTCGGCGTGGCCGCCGATGTGCTGTATGAGCGAGCCGCGCAACTGGCGCGGCAGATGGAGGCGGCGCTGAAACTGGCGCCGAACGATACCGTGCGCACGCCGTATTTCTGTTCCGGCTGCCCGCACAACAGCGGCACCCGCAAGCCGGACGGCAGTTACGCGGCCGGCGGCATCGGCTGCCACGCGATGGCGATGTACAGCGACGACAACATGCTGCCGAATACGCAGATGGGCGGCGAGGGCGGGCATTGGTACAGCCTGGCCAAGTTTTCGGACATGCCGCACATCTTCCAGAACATGGGCGACGGCACCTATTACCACTCCGGATTGCTGGCCGTGCGCGGCGCGGTTGCGGCCAGGGTCAACATCACCTTCAAGATCCTGTTCAACGACGCCGTCGCGATGACCGGCGGCCAGCCGGTCGACGGGCCGCTGTCGGTCGGAGACATCACGCGCCAGGTGCTGGCCGAGGGCGCGGTGCGCTGCGTGGTCGTGACCGACAATCCGGATCACTACGGTCCGCAGAGCGGCCTTGCTTCCGGCGTCAGCGTGCATCACCGCGACGATTACGACGCTGTCCAGCGCGACATGCGGGAAATCAAGGGCGTGAGCGTGATCGTCTATGAACAGACTTGCGCGGCCGAGAAGCGGCGGCGCCGCAAGCGCGGAAAATTCGCCGATCCGGCCAAGCGCATGTTCATCAACGCCGCCGTCTGCGAAGGCTGCGGTGACTGTTCCGTCAAGTCCAATTGCGTCAGCGTGTGGCCGAAGGAGACGGAACTGGGCCGCAAGCGCCAGATCGACCAGTCCAGCTGCAACAAGGATTACAGCTGCGTCAAGGGTTTTTGCCCGAGTTTCGTCACCGTGCTGGGCGCCGAACCGCGCAAGCCGGAAGCGGCCGCGCCCGGCGGCGGCCTGCCCGGCGTCGGTGCGTTGCCGGCGCCGGCCGTCGCGCCGCTGGCCGGCGGCGCCTATAACATCATGGTGTCCGGCATCGGCGGCACCGGCGTCGTCACCGTCGGCGCCTTGCTGGCGATGGCAGCCCACCTGGAAGGCAAGGCTTGCTCGACCTTCGACATGACGGGCCTGAGCCAAAAGAACGGCGCCGTCTACAGCCACGTGCGCATCGGCGCCAGTGCCGCCGACCTGGGCGCGCAAAAACTCGGCGTGGGCGACGCCGACCTGGCGCTGGCCTTCGATGCGATCGCCGGACTGTCCAAAGAAGCGGCGCTGACGCTGGCCGAAGGCCGCACCACCGTCGTGGTCAATGCGCGCATCACGCCGACGCCCGCGTTCCAGCGCAATCCCGATTTGAAACTGGACCAGTGGTTACTCGTCAACAGCCTGCGCACGCTGGTCGGCCGCGAGCACTTATACGAAGTCGACGCGACCGGTCTTGGGCTGGCGCTGCTGGGCGACACCATCGCGGCCAACCTGTTCATGCTCGGTTACGCCTGCCAGCGCGGCTTGCTGCCGGTATCGCCGCAGGCGATCGAACAGGCGATCCGCATCAATGCCGTGTCGGTGCCGTTCAACCAGAACGCGTTCGCGCTGGGTCGTCTGCAGGCGAGCGACCCGGCAAGCATCGCCACGGCGCTCGCGGGCAAGCAGCCGGAAGCGGAATTCGAGCCGCTGACCAGCGTCGACGACATCGTCGCGCACCGCAGCGCGCTGCTGACCGATTACCAGGACGCGGCCTATGCGCAGCGCTACCGCAAGCTGATTGCCGCCGTCGCGGCGGCCGAGGCGAAAGTCATGCCGGGCAAGGATGCGCTGACTGTCGCGGCGGCGCGCAATTTCGCCAAGCTGATGGCCTATAAGGATGAATACGAAGTGGGACGCCTGTATAGCGGGGCCGCGTTCAAACAGAGCGTGGGCGCTGCCTTCGCCGGCAAGCCGGTGTTGCGCTACAACCTGGCGCCGCCGCTGTTTTCGCGCCGCGATCCGGCAACGGGGCACCTGGTCAAGCGCGAATTCGGCGCCTGGGTTGGCCACGCCTTCGGTGTGCTGGCGCGGCTCAAGTTCTTGCGTGGCACCGCCTTCGATGTCTTCGGCTACACGGAGGAACGCCGCATGGAGCGCCGCCTGATCGCCGACTACGAAACGCGCATGGCGATGCTGTGCCGGGAACTGACGCCATTTAATCATGCGGCGGCGGTCGAACTGGCCAGCCTGCCGGAAATGATACGCGGCTACGGCCATGTCAAGGAAGCCAATGCGGCCAAGGCGGCGGCGGCCGAGCCGCAACTGCTGGCGAAGTTCAGGAATCCGCAACCTGCCGCTGCCGTCGTGAAATTCATGCCCATGCAAAGGGAGGATGCCGCCGCCGGCGGAACGCGCAGTCCGGAAAAATCGTTATCCAAGGAGAAAATGTAATGTACAAAATGCTGATCAATGGCGCGCTGGTGGGCGCCGACAAGAAGCTGTCCGTGATCAATCCGGCCGATGAAACGGTGGCGGCGACCGTGCCGGACGCCGGCCCCGAACATGTCGACGCGGCTGTCGCGGCGGCCTCGCACGCCTACGCCGGCGGCTGGCGGCAGACCAGCCATGCGCAGCGCAAGGCGGTGCTCAATGCGATTGCCGCCGTCATCCGCGAAAATAGCGAGGAACTGGCCGAGCTGCTGATCCGCGAAACCGGGCGTCCGATGGCGCTGGCGCAGTATGAACTGGGCCTGGCCACGCAATATCTCGATTATTACGCCGAACAGACACTTGACGTCGAAATCCTGTCCGACAGCGCCGAGCGGCGCGTGGAGCTGCACCGCAAGCCGCTCGGCGTGGTGGCCGCGATCGTTCCGTGGAATGCGCCGCTGTTCATCGCGGTCGGCAAGATCGCCCCGGCCCTCATCGCCGGCAATACCATCGTCGTCAAGCCGGCGCCGACCACGCCGCTGGCCACGCTGCGCCTGGGTGAACTGATCGCCGCCGCAGTGCCGGCCGGTGTCGTCAACATCGTCTCCGGTGGCAACGACGCGGGCGCGCGGCTGGTGACCCACGCCGACGTCGCCAAGGTCACCTTCACCGGTTCGACCCAGACTGGCCGCGCGATCATGGCGCTGGTGGCGCCGACCTTGAAGCGCCTGACGCTGGAACTGGGCGGCAACGACGCGGCCATCGTGCTGCCGGACGCCGATCCGAAGGCGATCGCGCCGGCGCTGTTCGGTCTTGCCTTCTTCAACAGCGGCCAGGTGTGCGCGATCATCAAGCGTCTATATGTGCACGACAGCCTGTACGACGCGGTATGCGATGAAATCGCGGCGCTGGCCAACAGCGCCGTGGTCGGCAACGGCGCCGATGCCGCGACCCAGTTTGGCCCGGTGCAAAACCGCGCCCAGTACGACAAGGTGCTCGGTTTCCTGGATGACGCGCGCGCCAACGGCCGCATCATCGCCGGTGGCGGACGCCTGGCCGGTCCAGGCTATTTCGTGCCGTTGACCGTGGTGCGCGACATCGCGGAGGGCACGATGACGGTCGACGAGGAACCGTTCGGCCCGATCCTGCCGATCATCCGTTATTCGGAAGTGGACGACGTCATCGCGCGCGCCAACCGCTCGCCGTACGGCCTGGGCGCCTCCGTCTGGTCGGGCAATCCGGAACAGGCCGCGCAGATCGCCAGCCGCATCGAAAGCGGCAGCGTCTGGGTCAACCAGCATTGCGCGCTCGATCCGGCCGTGCCGTTTCCTGCCCATAAGCAGTCGGGCCTGGGCGTGGAGGCGGGCAGGGAAGGTTTGCTTGCCTACACCGCGCTGCAGGTGCTCAACGTCAGCAAGCTGTGAGGGAGCGCGCCATGACCTCCATCCTGAACGAACTGTTTTCCGTCGAAGGCAAGACCGCGCTGGTCACCGGCGGCGCCAAGGGTGTCGGCGCGATGATCAGCACGGCGCTGGCGCGGGCCGGCTGCAAGGTCATCGTCGTGTCGCGCTCGGCCGCCGACAGCATGCACGAAGGATGTACCTACTTGCGGCACGACCTGGCGACGATGGACGGCGTGCGCGCCGCCGCGGCCGAGGTCGCGCAGCTTGCGCCCCGGCTCGACATCCTGGTCAACAATGCCGGCGCCTTCAGCGCCGCGCCGATCGCCGCCGCCGAGGCGGGCAACTGGGACCAGGAGATGGCCCTGAACCTGCGCGCGCCGTTTTTCCTGGCGCAGCAGTTGCTGCCGCAATTGCGGGCGGCGGCGCGGCCGGGCGAGCCGGCGCGCATCGTCAACATCGGCTCGATCGCCGCGCTGTGGGCGAAGAGTAGCCAGGCCTACGCCTATGGCGCGGCCAAGGCCGGCGTGCACCAGTTGACGCGCATGCTGGCGTCCGATCTGGCCGCCAGCAACATCACCGTCAACGCGATCGCGCCCGGCTTTTTCCCGAGCGAGATGACGGCCGGCTTCTTCACCGCCGTGCCGGGGCTGCGCGAACAGGTGATCGACAGCATCCCGGCCAAGCGCCTGGGCACCTCCGAAGACGTGGGCGGCGCCGTGATCTTCCTCTGCTCCCGCGCCGGCGCCTACCTGTCGGGCGCGATCCTGCCGGTCGAAGGCGGGCTTTGCTGCGCCTGACGCGGTCAGGCGCCTGAACGCCTACCCGCGCATTACCCGATCGGGGTGGGGTGGGTGGGCACCCCGGACGATATTCTGAAGTCACAACAACGATCCATTGACGGAGACACAGATGAACCAACGCGACCTTCTGCCGGGCGAACAACAGTCCGGCAATCCCGCCAAGACTTACGATCCGCTGGACCACGACGTCAAGCAAAATCCGTATCCCTACTATGCCCGCCTGCGCCGCGACGAACCTGTTAAATGGCTCGAAGGGATGCAGGCCTTCGCCGTCGCTTCCTACGACGACATCGACATCGTGCTGAAGAATGCCGCGATCTTCAGTTCGGCCCAGTTTTGGCCGGCGCTGCTGGGCGAGTTCGACCCGGTGCCGGAAGTGCCGCCGATGATTTCGATGGACCCGCCGGACCACATGAAGTTGCGCAAGCTGGTCAACCGCGCCTTCGTCCCATCGCAGGTCGCCTTGCTGCAACAGCGCGCCACCGATATCGCCAACCAGCTGATCGACGACATCGTCGCGAAACACGGCGCAGAGGGAACCTGCGACTGGGTATGGGATTTTGCCGCGCTGTACCCGGTGACCGTCATTTCCGAAGTGCTGGGCGTGCCGACCGAGCGCCGCGCCGAATTCAAGGTGTGGGTCGACGATGTGCTGGCCGCCGCCAACCGCGCCGCGTACGGCCCCGAGCGGCTGGCCGAAATTCGCAAGAGTTCGGACACGCTGCGCGCCTTCTTCGAAGCGCTGTACACGGAGCGCAGCGCGAACCCCGGCAGCGACCTGATCTCCTCGCTGATCACGGCCGAAGTCGACGGCGAAAAGCTGTCCCGCATCGAAGTGGTGCAGATGTCGATCCTGCTGCTGGTGGGCGGCGTCGAGACCACGACCAATTTGCTCGGCACCACGCTGGTGGAATTGCAGCGCCGCCCGCACCTGTTCGCCCGCGTGCGCGGCGACACCAGCCAGATCCCGCCGCTGCTGGAAGAGGTTTTGCGATTCAACCCTCCGGTGCAGATGATTTTCCGGAATACGACCCAGGAAACGGTGCTGGGCGGCGTGACGCTGCCCAAGGGCGCGACGGTGATGCCGCTGCTGGCATCGGCCAACCGCGACGAAGGCAAATTCAGCGACCCGGAAATTTTCGATATCGACCGCCGCGCCAAGCTGCCGCTGATGTCCTTCGGCCAGGGGCCGCATTTCTGCCTCGGCAATGTATTGAGCCGCATGGAAGCGCGCGCCGCGCTGGAAGTGGCCTTTAGCCGTTTCGAAACGCTGGACCCGGTGTCGGACCACGTGGAATGGATCGATTCTTATTTTGCGCGCGGCCCGCACGAGCTGCCGGTGCGCTACAAAGTACGTTGAACGCGGTCCGATACCGGGAATTCACGATGATCCAGATGAAGGATTGCGTCAACCTGATCGATTTCGAGGAAGCGGCCCGGCAGCGCCTGCCCGGCCCGCTCTTCCACTATATCGATGGCGGTTCCGACGATGAGGTGACGAAACGCGCGAATACCTCGGCATTCGACGCATACCGGTTGGTGCCGAACTACCTGCGCGATATCCGGCAGGTCGACATGCGGCGCACCGTGTTCGGCCAGCGGCTCGCATGGCCGGTCTGGCTGGCGCCGACCGGGCTGACGCAGGTGTTTCACCCGGATGGCGAAAGCGCCGTGGCCGAGGAGGCGGGCTTGTCCGGCATCGGTTATTCGCTGTCGACGATGGCCACCACCAGCATCGAGGACGTCGCCAGCGCCAGCCACGGTCCCAAGATTTACCAGCTTTACCTGTTCAACGACGACGCGGCCAATATCGAAATGATCGACCGCTGCCTGGCCGCGAACTACGACGTGCTGTGCCTGACGGTCGACACGGTGGTGCCCGGCAACCGGGAACGCGACCACCGCACGGGTCTGACCGTGCCGCCCCGGCTGAACCGCAGGAACATCCTGGGTTTCGCGCAGCGGCCCGGCTGGTGCCTGCGCTATCTCGCCAACGGCGGCGTGACGATGCCGAATATCCCGGCACCGGCCGGGGACGGCAAGCGCAGCCTCGATACCCTGTCCGCCTATTTCGCGGCCAACATGGAACAGAACATCAGCTGGGCGCGCGTGGAAAGATTGATGCTGCACTGGGGCAAACCCTTCGTCATCAAGGGGCTGCAATCGGTGCAGGATGCGCGCAACGCGGCCGCCGCCGGGGTGGCCGGGATCATCGTATCGAACCACGGCGGGCGCCAGCTTGACGGCGGCGTGGCCACCATCGACCTGGTGGCGAATATCGTCGATGCGGTCGGAGAGCGGCTCGACGTCGTGCTCGACGGCGGCGTGCGGCGCGGCAGCCATGTCGTCAAGGCGCTGGCCATGGGCGCCAAAGCCTGCATGCTCGGCCGCCCCTACCTGTACGGCCTGTCCGCCTTCGGCCAGCCGGGCGTGGCGCGGGTCTTGAACCTGCTGCGGCAGGAGACGGTGCGCACGCTGGCGCTGATCGGCTGCGCCTCGGTCGATGAAGTGGGTCGGCACCATATCGCGCCGGCCGGCAGGCTGCCCGATTTTATACAGCAGCGGGGAGTGTAGGGAACCCGCATTTCGTTTTACAGATCCATCCATATAAAAATACAGGAGACAAGCATGAACAAAATCGATCAAACGGTGGACCTGTCGCGCCGTTCCGCTTTGGCCGGCGGCGCCATCGCGCTGCTGGCCGGGAACGCGGCCATGGCGGCCGGGCGCGGCGCCGATGCGGCCGGCGCCTGCGCGGCCGGCGTGCGGCACAAGAATTTCGCGGCCGCGGAAGACTGGGTGACCGCCTTCTTCGACAAGGGCGCCGACGTCGTGCTGGGATACTATGCCGACCGCTTCATCTGGGAAGACATCGAATTCGGCCAGACCATCACGACCCGCGAAGAACTGTTGAAGGCATTCACCGTCTTCAACAACTCCGGCCCAAGCTCGCCATTCGGCGTGCACAAGTTCGAGATGATCAGCTATGACGGCGGCACCGTGCCGGCCGGATCGCGGCCGGAAACGCGCAGCAAGGGTATCCCGAAAGACTGGAGCGTTAAGGATTACGAGCGCCTGTCGAAGAACATCCTGATCGGTTCGGACTTCGACTACGACGAGTGGGGCTACATGCAGTGGGTATGGAAGGCGACCCACAACGCCGACTTCTTCGGCATCCCGGCCAAGGGCAAGACGACCTACACGCGCGGCACCACCTTCCAGTGCTACAAGGACGGCAAGATCGTACGCTGCCGCACGCACTGGAATTTCCGTGAATTCGCGATGCAGCTGGGCGTGATTCCCGGCCCGGGCGAAACCTGGCGCAGCGAACCGCACCGCAAATCGTCCGGCGCGAGGAAATAATCATGCGCTACTCACTTCTCGGGCGCAGCGGGCTGCGCGTATCGCAAATGAGCCTGGGCACGATGACCTTCGGCCCCGGTGCCGACTGGGCGCGCACGGAGGCCGAATCGGCCGCCGTGTTCGACGCCTACGCCGAGGGCGGCGGCAATTTCATCGACACCGCCAACATGTACACGGGTGGCGAGAGCGAACGCATCGTCGGGCGCCTGGTGGCACGCGAACGCGAGCGATTTGTCGTCGCGACCAAATTCGGCAACGCGGTGCCGGGCGCGCAAGACCCGAACGCGGCCGGCATGCACCGCAAAAGCCTGGCGCAATCGCTGGACGCCAGCCTGAAACGCCTGGGCCTCGACTACATCGACCTGTACCTGGTGCACTGGTGGGATTTTACGACGCCCGTGGACGAGGTGCAGCGCGCGCTGGACGACGCTATCCGCGCCGGCAAGATCCTGCACATCGGCCTGTCCGACGTGCCGGCCTGGGTGGTGTCGCGCGCGCAGGCGCTGCACGACTTGCGCGGCCTGGCGCCGGTGGCCTGCATGCAGCTCGAATACAGCCTGGTGCAGCGCTCGATCGAAAGGGAACATTTGCCGCTGGCGCGCGCCCACGACATCGGCGTGACCGCCTGGTCGCCGCTGGCCGGCGGCATCCTGAGCGGCAAGTACACGCGCCAGCGCAGTCCGGGAGGACAGGCTGGCGGGCCGCTGCGGCTGGACTCGATGCAATTGCAGTCGCTCAGCGCGCGCAACCGCGAGATCGCGCTGGCGCTCGACGCGGTGGCCGACCGGCTCGGCGTCGCTTCATCCCAGGTCGCGCTGGCGTGGGTGATGTCGCGCGGCGTGATCCCCATCGTCGGCGCCACTTCCGCCGGCCAGATGCGGGAAAACCTGAAAGCGGCCGAACTGGTGCTCGATGGCGCCACGCTGGCCGAACTGGACCGGGCCAGCGCCTTCGATGCGGGTCACCCGTATTCGATGCTGGAATTCGACATGCAGATCGCGCTCGGTTACGGCGGCATGTTCGACCGCATCGACATACCCGGTTTTCCTGCTCGCAGATAGTTCCGGCTTCCCGGCCGGGCATTTACCTCCACAACTAAAGGAATCAAGATGGCTGAAGCATATATTGTCGCCGCCGTGCGCACCGCTGGCGGGCGCAGGGGCGGGCGTTTGTCCGGCTGGCACCCGGTGGACCTGGCCGCGCAGGTGCTCAACGCGCTGGTCGATCGCAGCGGCATCGATCCCGCGCAGGTGGACGACGTCATCATGGGTTGCGTCAGCCAGGTCGGCGAACAGTCGACCAATGTGGCGCGCAACGCGGTGCTGGCGTCCAATCTGCCGGAATCGGTGCCCGGCACCTCGGTCGACCGCCAGTGCGGCTCGTCGCAGCAAGCCTTGCACTTCGCGGCGCAAGCCGTCATGTCCGGCACGATGGACGTGGTGATCGCCGCCGGTGTGGAAAGCATGTCGCGCGTGCCGATGTTCACCCCCAGTTCGCTGCCGCAAAAGAATGGCATGGGTTACTACGAAAGCCCGCTGATCCGCGAACGCTATCAGCAGCCATTCAGCCAGTTCACCGGCGCGGAACTGCTGGCGCGCAAGTACGGCTACAGCAAGGAGCAGCTCGACGCCTACGCCTTCCACAGCCATCAACTGGCGATCGCCGCCGCTCGCGCCGGGGTGTTCAACGATGAAATCCTGCCGGTCGAAGCGCGCCTGGCGGACGGTACCCGCACCGGCGAGATGCACGTGGCCGACGAAGGCATCCGCTTCGACGTCACGCTCGAAGGCATCGCCGGCGTCAAATTGCTGCAGGAAGGCGGACTGGTTTCGGCCGCCTCGGCCAGCCAGATTTGCGACGGCGCCAGCGGCGTGATGGTGGTCAGCGAGCGTGCCTTGAAAACGCTGGGCTTGCAGCCGCTGGCGCGCATCCACCAGATGACGATGATCGGCCACGACCCGGTGGTGATGCTGGAAGCGCCGCTGCCGGCCACGCTCCAGGCCCTGCAAAAGGCAGGCATGACGATCGACGATATCGACCTGTTCGAAGTCAACGAAGCGTTCGCGCCGGTGCCGCTGGCCTGGTTGCAGGTGACCGGCGCAGACCCGGCGCGGCTGAACGTGCATGGCGGCGCGATCGCGCTCGGCCACCCGCTGGGCGCGTCCGGCACCCGCCTGATGACGACGCTGCTCGGCGCGCTGAAGCGGAGGAACAAGAGATATGGGCTGCAAACGATGTGCGAAGGAGGAGGGATGGCCAACGTCACCATCGTCGAACGGCTGGGCTGAAGAATCCGCAATCCAAATATAAATACAAAGGAGACGACAATGAAAAAAATATTACAAGGCCTGTTCGCCGGCGTGAATGTGCTGGCGCTGGCTGCGCCGGTCCACGCGGTCAATCTCACCAGCGGCGGTGATTGGGACGCGAGCCTGGACACCACGCTGCAATATACGAATGGCTGGCGCCTGCAGAAACGCGACGACGGCATCGGCAACCATCCGTTCTATGCCGAGGGAGACTATAAATTCGACAAGGGCGACCGGGTCACCAATCGCCTGCAAGGCATCGTCGAACTGCAGGCGGTATACAAGAAAAACACGGCGCTGCGCATTTCCGGCTCCTACTGGAACGACTGGGCCTATGACGACAGCGTCAAGACCAATCCGAATCCGGCCTTTTCCACCTTTCTGTCGTATCCGGGCGGGCGCTATTCCGATGTGACGAAAAAATATGCGATCCGGGGCGGCGAAATCCTGGACGCTTTCGTCTCCCACAACGACCGCATCGGGGAAGTGCCGGTCTACGCCAAGGCCGGCCGTTTTACCCAGTACTGGGGCAATGCCTTCTTCTTCGGCTTTTCCAACATCGCCTATTCGCAGCACCCGGTCGACTACGGCAAGGCGTTTACACAGCCCGGCTCCGAAATCAAGGAACTGTTCCTGCCCCGTAAGCAGGTAATGCTGACGGCCGACCTGGCGCCCAACCTCTCCATCAGCGCCCAGTATTTCGCCGAATTCCGCGAAAACCGTTTCCCCGAAGGCGGCACCTATCTCGGCCCGTTCGACATCCTGTATTCCGGCCCGACCAGCGGCGGCGCGCTGGCCGGCTCCTTCGGCGGCCCGGTCAGCGCCGGCACGGTCTTGCGCCCGAGCGACAACAACGGCAACTTCGGCGTCAAGGTTGCCTGGGCGCCGAAGGAAGCGGGCGGCGACCTGGGCTTCTATTTCCGCCAGTTCGACGATGTGCAGCCGTGGGCCTCGGCCGACATCGGCGCGGCCGGCGGCGGCGCCATCCACCAGGTGTTCGCGCAAAAGAGCCAGCTGTTCGGCCTGAGTTACGAGCGCACCTTCGGTCCGTTCAGCACCGGTTTCGAACTGTCGTACCGCAAGAAGACGGCCCTGAACAGCGCTTTTACTAACGGCATGCCCGGCGTCCCCTACACGGCCGGCGCCACCGGCGACATCACCAACGTCATCGCCAACCTGTTGTACCCATTGCCGCAAACCCCGCTGTGGGATACCGGTGTCTTCATCGGCGAACTGTCGTACACCCACCTGAACCGGGTTACCGGCAACAAGCAATTGTTCAACGGCGTCGGCTACGCCTCGTGCACCAACAGCGTCAATCCGGCCTTGCCGGGCGCGCTGGGCGACGGTTGCGCGACCAAGAACGCGCTGGCGCTGGCCTTCCTGGCCGAGCCGCAATGGCTGCAAGTGCTGCCGGGCGTGGATTTCAGCACGCCGGTATCGCTGACCTATGGCGCGCACGGCAACCCGGCCTATGTCGGCGGTCCGTTCTATGCGAAAGGCACGCGCCTGTTCTCGATCGGCGTCAAGGCGACGGTGCAGCAAAAGACCACGGTGCTGTTGCAATACAACGGCTACCACTACGACACCAGCCCGAAAGCGGCCATTCCCGGCCTGGGCTCGTCCTATGCCGGCTTCGGCGGCAACGGCGCGGTGGCGCTGAACGACAAGGGCTGGATACAACTGACGGTAAAGACTTCATTCTAAAAATACGACAGGAGACAAGACCATGAACAAGTTCAATCAAATAGGCCGGACCATGCTGGCCATCGCGATATCTCTGGCTTGCGCGAACGCGGCGCAGGCGGCGGCATCGCCCGAAGATGTAAAACTGCTGGGCGCGAAACTGACGCGCTTTGGCGCCGACCAGGAAAAAAATGCCGACGGTTCGATTCCCGCCTACACGGGTGGCCTGAAAAAAAGCCATCCCGCCGGCGCCAACCAGTATGAAGATCCGTTCGCCGGCGAAAAACCGCTGTATTCGATCACGGCCAAGAACATGGGGGAGTACCAGGCGCTGATCGGCGACGGCCACAAGGCGCTGCTGCAACGCTTTCCAACCTTCCGCATGGACGTCTATCCGACCCACAGGAGCATGGCCTATGCCGACTGGTTCCTCGACAACACCGTCAAAAATGCGAGCACCGCGAAGCTGGGCGGCGCCGTCGAGGGCGACAAGGTGATGGGCGCGGCGCCGGACGGCCAGCCGTTCCAGGGCATCCCGTTCCCGGTACCGAAAAATGGCTATGAAGTGATGTGGAATGCGATGTTCCACTTCGCGCCGCCGGTGACGATGCTGCGCGACCGCGCCTGGTTGGTCGATTCGAGCGGCAACCGCAATGAACTGCCCGGTATCGACGCGGCCTACCTGCACGCGTGGTCCGAGCCTACCGGCAAATTGCGCAAGGAAGCCTACGACGGCGTATTCGGTTTTTATACCGCGCTGTATTCGCCGCCTACATCGTCCGGCACCGCCTTCCTGAATTTCTACCAGCCCGACGCGGCGGCGGCCACGCCGATCTGGATCTATACGCCCGGCCAGCGCCGCGTGCGCAAGGCGCCGGAATTCGCCTACGATATTCCGATGTCGAGCTACGCGGGCGTGCTGTTCTGGGACGAACCCTGGGGTTTTGTCGGCCGCATGGACCGTTTCAACATGAAACTGCTGGGCAAGAAGGAAATGATCGTGCCATATAACGTGTTCGGCGCGACGAACCAGAAGACGTCCGACGAAGTGCTGGGCAAGCAGCATGTCAATCCGGATGCGGTGCGCTTCGAAAAACGCCGCGTCTGGGTGGTGGAAGGCAGCCGCAAGGAAGGCGCGCGCCATGCCTACAGCCGCCGCGTGTTTTATATCGAAGAGGATTGCTGGTGCTTCGTCGGCACCGAATCGTACGACAACGCCAACAAGCTGTGGCGCGTGGCCGACCTGTACAACTTCCCGGCCTATGACCTGGGTGGCATGAACAACGATACCTGGGCCTTCAACGACCTGCAAAAGGGGAATTACCTGATCATCAATACCGGCCGCAAGGAACCCGGCAACTATGTGCGCAGCTATAAGAGTGCGGACGGCCTGGGCATTCCATTGACGCCGAACGCCATGGCCGCGGGCAGCGTGCGCTAGTCCGCAGGCAGGCAAGCCAGGCCCGGTCCCGGGCCTGGCGTATCGATATTGGGGGTGACATGTTGCACATCAAAACAAGTGCGGGCACGGGTGCGTCCCGTCCGCGCGCCATCGCAATCGTTCCCGCGCTGTTCAGCGCCGCCTGCATGCTGTTGTCCTGCGCGGCGCAGGCGGGCTTCCAGGACCCGCTCGATCATCCGGCGCTGCAAGCCAGCCGCCTGAGCGAGCGCCCGCTGCACGCGGTCGCGCAGGCTGGAACGGCGCTGGTCGCGGTCGGCCCCAGGGGCTTGATCGCCGTCTCCACCGACCACGGCGCAACGTGGCGGCAAAGCGCCTGCCCGGTGCAGAGCGATCTGGTGGCGGTGCATTTCCCGACTCCCGCCAAAGGCTGGGCGGTCGGGCACGACGGCGTGGTGCTGCATAGCGCCGACGGCGGCAAGACCTGGATCAAGCAACTCGACGGCCGCATCGCCGCCAGCCTGTTCGCGCGCTATTACCAGAATGGTCCCGAAGCCGGCGGCACGCGCTACAAGGCGGCGCAGGCGGCCATCGCCAAAAACTACAAGGCCGGCGCCGCGCTGCCGCTGCTCGACGTGTGGTTCGAGGATGAACAGCACGGCTTTGCCGTCGGCGCTTTCGGCCTGATCGCCGCCACCGCCGACGGCGGCCGCAACTGGGAACCGTGGCTGGACCGCATCGACAATCCCGACCTGCTGAGCTTGAACGCGATCCGGGGTGGTGACGGCGGCCTGTACGCGGCAGGCGAACGGGGCGCCATCTTCCGGCTGGACCGCGCCAAGGGGCGTTTCGAACACATCGCCACCGGTTACGAAGGCAGTTTTTTCGGGCTGGCCGTTGGCGGCAGCGCGGTGCTCGCCTATGGCTTGCGCGGCGCCGTCTACCGCAGCCCGGACCGGGGCCAGAGCTGGAGCGCGATGCCGGCGCAATCGAACGCCACCATCAGCGCCGGCGTGGTGCTGGCCGGTTCGCAGCGGTTTGTGCTCGCCACCAATGGCGGTGAACTGCTGGTGAGCGACGCGGCCGGCGCCGGCTTTACGGCGCAAAAACAGAAACAGGCGAAACGCTACACCGGCCTGGTGGCGCTCGACGGCGGCAAGCTGTTGCTGACGGCGCTCGAAGGCATGCAGGTCGAAGCCCTGAAGTAAGAACCATATACCAATCTAGGAAGGCTCACCATGGCCCATATACCCAAACTCGACGATTCCATGCCGGTCATGGCCAGGATCGAGGATTTCGACCGGCGTTCCGGCAACTGGATGGAACGCCTGGTGTTCAATTACCGCGCCGCCTTGATCGCCACCTGCCTGCTGGTGACGGCGGTGCTCGGCGTGCTGGCGACGCGCCTGGAAATCGGCGCCAGCTTCAACGACATGATGCCGCAGTCGCAGGAATTCGTGCGCAACTACAAGGCCAACGCCGATTCCCTCGGTGGCCTGGGCAACGCGGTGCGCATCGTCGTCACCAATACCAGGGGCGACATCTACGATCCGCAATATGTGCAGACGCTCAAGGACATCAACGACAAGGTTTATTTGATTCCCGGCGTCGACCGCTCCTTCATGAAATCGCTGTGGATGCCGGTGGTGCGCTGGACGGAAATCGTCGCCGACGGCTACCAGGGCGGGCCGGTGATGCCGGACCGCTTCGACGGCTCCACCGCCAGCCTGGGAGAGCTGCGCCAGAACGTCGCGCGATCCGGCATCGTCGGTTCGCTGGTCGGCAACGACCACCGCTCGAGCATGATCTTCGTGCCGCTGGTCGAAAAAAATCCCGCCACCGGCAAGATGATCGACTACAAGGCATTCCGCGACCAGGTCGAGGCGCTGAAAGCTTTTGAGAAAAACGGCGTCAAAATCCACACGATCGGTTTCGCCAAGCTGGTCGGAGACTTGATGCACGGGTTGCGGGACGTCTTTACATACTTCCTGTTCGCCACCGTCATCATCGTCGCGCTGATTTTTACTTACACCCGCTGCTGGCGCAGCACGCTGCTCGTCACCAGCTGTTCGGTGGTGGCGGTGGTGTGGCAACTGGGGCTGATGCAGGTGCTCGGTTTTACGCTGGACCCGTATTCGATCCTGGTGCCGTTTTTGATCTTCGCCATCGGCGTCTCGCATGGCGCGCAAAAAATGAACGGCATCATGCAGGATATCGGGCGCGGCACGCACAAATACATCGCCGCCCGCTACACCTTCAGGCGATTGTTCCTGGCCGGGCTGACCGCGCTGCTGGCGGATGCCGTCGGCTTCGCCGTGCTGGCCGTGATCGACATTCCCGTCATTCGCGGCCTGGCGGTGGCCGCCAGCGTCGGCGTGGCGGTGCTGATTTTCACGAACCTGATCCTGATCCCGGTCGCGCTGTCGTTCACCGGCGTCAGCGCGGGCGGCGCCGCGCACAGCCTGCGCAGCATGGAGGCGCGGCACCCGGTGGTGATGTGGCTCAGCGGCTTCACCGAGCGGCGCCGCGCCGCCGGCATCGTCGGCGCCGCCGCGCTGCTGGCGGTGGCAGGATTCGCCGTATCGCTGCAACTGAAGATAGGCGACCTCGATCCGGGCGCGCCGGAACTGCGGCCGGATTCCGTCTACAACCAGGACAACGATTACATCACCAGCCATTACCTGCTGTCGAGCGACCAGTTCGCGGTCATCGTGACGACGCCACCGAATGGCCTGGTCAGCTATGAAACGATACTGGAAATGGACCGGCTGGAACAGATTCTGCGCGACCTGCCTGGCGTGCAGACGACAGTGTCGGTGGCCAGCCTGGCGCGGCGCTATACCTCGGCCGGCTTCGAAGGTTCGCTGAAATGGGAAACCATCAACCGCGACCCCTTCGTGGTGCAGGACGCCACCACCATCGTCAACAACTCCAGCCCGGAACTGGCGAACGAAGGGCGCTCGGTGGCGCCGATCATCGTCTTCCTGGCCGACCACAAGGCGACCACGCTGACGCGCGTGGTGCAGGCGGTGGAAGCGTTCGCGCTGGCGCACAACACGGCAGAACGAAAATTCCTGCTGGCGGCCGGCAATTCGGGCATCGAGGCGGCGACCAATATCGCCGTCGAACAGGCCAACCGCACGATGCTGCTGTACGTGTACGCCTCCGTCATCCTGCTGTGTTTTATCACTTTCCGCAGCTGGCGCGCGGTGGTGGTGGCGGTGCTGCCGCTGCTGGTCACTTCCATCCTGTGCGAAGCGTTGATGGTGGCGCTGGGCATCGGCGTCAAGGTCGCGACGCTGCCGGTGACGGCGCTCGGCGTCGGCATTGGCGTCGACTACTCGCTCTACCTGCTGACCACGCACCTGGTATTCCAGCGCCAGGGGCAATCGGTGCGCGACGCCTACGTCGGCGCGCTGATGTCGACCGGGAAGGTGGTTGCGCTGATCGGCGTGACATTGTCCGCGGCCGTCATTACCTGGGCCTTCTCGCCGATCAAGTTCCAGGCCGACATGGGCATCCTGCTGGCCTTCATGTTCTTGCTGAACATGCTTGGCGCGCTGATCCTGGTGCCCAGCCTCGCATCGTTCCTGCTGGCCGACAAACAGTCCGCCGGCAGCGCGGCCCGCGCGGCGGCCATCGCCCAACCCTATCAAGAGGAGAAAATGCTGTGTTCCAAGGTGAAATGATCAAGGTATTGCCGCTGGCGGACGGCCTGGTCGAGCTGTGCTTCGACCGCGCCGGCGCCGCCATCAACAAGCTGGACCGGAAAACGATGGATGAGTGGCGCGCCGCCACCGCGCTGATCGGCGCCAGCGCGGACGTGCGCGGGGTGCTGGTCACCAGCGCCAAGGACGTGTTCATCGTCGGCGCCGACATCAACGAGTTTGCTGCCATGTTCCAGCTGGACGACGAGCGAATGACCGCTGGCACGCTGAGTTCCAACGAGGTGCTGAACGCATTCGAAGACCTGGAGGTGCCGACCGTCGTCGCGATCAACGGCCTGGCGCTGGGAGGCGGGCTGGAAATGACCTTGAGCGCGTCGGCCAGGGTGATGGCCTCGACCGCCCAGGTGGGACTGCCGGAGGTCAAGCTCGGTCTGTTCCCTGGCCTGGGCGGCACCGTGCGCATGGCGCGCCTGGCCGGCCTCGCGACGGCGGCCGAGTGGATCGCCGATGGCAAGCCGCGGCAGGCCGGGGCCGCGTTGGAGGAGGGCGTCATCGACAAGGTGTGCGCGCCTGAAGCGCTGCGCGCAACGGCGCTGGCCCTGTTGCGCGACGCGGCGGCGGGGCAACTGGACTGGCGCGCGGTCCGGCGGCGCAAGTACCTGCCCGTCGTCGCCACATACGATGCCATGGATGCGGTGCGAGCCCGTCTGCCCGGCGCGGCGGCCCACCAGCCGGCGGCCGCGATGGCGCTGGCGCTGCTGGAAGAAGCGGCGGGCCTGGACCGTGCCGGGGCGCTGCTGCTGGAAGCGCAGCGCTTCACACAGGTCGCCAAGACGCAGGCGGCGGCCTCGCTGGTGCGCATCTTCCACAACGAGCAGGCACTGAAAAAGCTGGCGCGCCAGCATGCGGGAACCGGTGGCAAGGTGGAGCAGGCGGCGGTGCTGGGCGCAGGCATCATGGGCGGCGGCATCGCCTATGTGACGGCGCTGCACGGCACGCCGGTACGTCTGAAAGACCTGGCGGAGCAGAAGCTGGCCGCGGGCGTGGACGAGGCTGCGCGCCAGCTGGCGCGGCAGGTCAAGGCCGGCCGCCTGCCGCAGGCGCGCGCCGCCGGGGTGCTGGCCTCGATCACGCCGCAACTGGATTTCACCGGCTTCGATGGCGTGCAGTTCGCGGTGGAAGCCGTGGTGGAAGACTTGCAGGTCAAGCATGCGGTGCTGCGCGAACTGGAAGCGGAACTGGGTGAAGAGGCGATCATCGCCACCAACACCTCCAGCCTGCGCATCGCCGATATCGCCGCGCCCCTGGCGCGTCCCCGGAACCTGGTGGGTCTGCATTTTTTCAACCCTGTGCCGGCGATGCCGCTGGTGGAAGTCATCCAGGGGCCGCTGACCGGCGGCGCGGCGGTGGCGACCGCGGCCGGCTTCGTGCTCGCCATGGGCAAGACGCCCATCGTGGTGAAGGATTGCCCGGGCTTCCTGGTCAACCGCATCCTCACCGCCTACATCCGCGCCTTCCTGCAACTGGTGGCCGATGGCGCCGATTTCGAGCAAGTCGACCGCGCGATGGAAACCTTTGGCTGGCCCATGGGGCCGGCCTGGCTGGAAGACGTGATCGGCATCGACACCGGCAGCCACGTCAACGACGTGATCTCGGCCGGTTATCCGCAACGGATGCCGCCGCTGCCACTCGACGCGCTGCGCTTGATGGCGCAACACCAGCGACATGGTCAGAAGAATGGCGCCGGCTTTTACCGCTACGCGGCGGGACCGGATGGACGGCTGCAACGTTCCCCTGCGCCGGAAGCCCACGCGCTGCTGGCGCAGCTGCAGGCGGATGGTCGTCGCCATTTCGAGGACATCGACATCGTCGAACGCATGATGCTGCCGCTGATGGTGGAGGCGGCCCACGCGCTGGAGGAGGGCGTGGCCGGCAGCGCCGCCGAAATCGACATGGCGCTGCTGCTGGGACTGGGCTTTCCGAAATACCTGGGCGGCCCGCTGATGTATATGGACTGGCTGGGCATGGAGCGGGTTCTGCGCCAGTGCGAAAAACATGCCCACCTGGGCGAGCAATACGTAGCCACCCCGGCGATGCGCGCGATGGCCGCCGCCGGTACCCGTTACCACTAACAGGGAGAAAAAATGAAACTGGATCATACAATCGCGGCGGTGGTCACCGGCGCCGCGTCCGGCCTGGGCGAGGCGGTTGCCCGCAGGCTGTCGGCGCACGGCGTGAAAGTGGCGCTGTTCGATATGAACGCCGAACGGGGCGAGGCGCTGGCGCGCGAGCTGGGTGGCGTGTTCTGCCGGGTGGACGTGACCTCGGACGGCGACGTGGCATCCGGCCTGGAGCAGGCGCGCGCCGCGCACGGCCAGGAACGCATCCTGGTCAATTGCGCCGGCGTCAGCATGGCGTTCAAGACGGCCGCCATCGACCGCAAGACGGGCCTCGCCAGGCATTTTCCAATGGATAAATTCGACCGCGTGGTGCAGATCAACCTGGTCGGCACCTTCCGCTGCTGCGCGCTGTCGGCGGCCGGCATGCTGACGCTGGATCCGCTGGCCGACGGCGAACGCGGTGTGATCGTCAATACCTCGTCTGTCGCCGCGCAGGACGGCCAGGCGGGGCAGGCCGCGTATGCCGCGTCCAAGGCGGCTGTGGCCGGCATGACGCTGGCAATCGCGCGCGACCTGATGCGGGACGGCATACGGGTGAACACGATCTTGCCCGGCCTGTTTGACACGCCGTTGATGCAGTCCGCGCCGGACGAGCTGCGAGCGTCGCTGGCGGCTTCGGTGCCGTTCCCGCGTCGCCTGGGCGCGCCGGACGAATTCGCGGCGCTGGCCGAACTGATGATCACGACCGCCTATTTCAACGGCGAGAGCGTGCGCCTGGACGGGGCGATCCGCATGCCGGCGGCGGCATGAACGCGCGCGTACTCTACACCGCGCGGGACGGCGTGGCCGAACTGCGCCTGCATCGTCCTGAAAAAAAGAACGCGCTGGACCTGGCCATGTATGAAGAGATCAGTGAGGCGATCGGCCGCGCCTCGGCGGACCCGCAAGTGCGTTGCCTGCTGCTGGGCGGCCAGCCAGGCGCTTTCTGCGCTGGCAACGATATCGATGTCTTCCTCGACGAGGCCGTGGACATCGTGCCACCCATCCTGCGCTTCATGAACGCGCTGCAGGCTTTTGAAGGGCCGGTGGTGGCGGCCGTGGGGGGACCCGCCATCGGCGTCGGTGCCACCATGCTGCTGCACTGCGACCTGGTGTATGCGGCGGCGTCGGCCCGCTTCCAGTTCCCGTTCGCCAGCCTGGGTATCTGCCCCGAATTCGGCTCCAGCATGCTGCTGGCGCAGCGCTGCGGCTACCAGCGGGCGGCCGAGTTGCTATTGCTGTGCGAAGTGGCGGGCGCCGAGCGGATGCGGGAGCTGGGCCTGGTCAACCAGGTGCTCCCGGACGCGGAGCTGGAAAACCATGCGCGCGACAGGGCGCTGCGCCTGGCCGCCATGCCCGCGCAGGCGCAGCGCGCCGTCAAGGCGATGATGCGGCGCGGCGGCGGGCAATCCCTGCCCGAGTTGTTCCAGCGCGAGATGAACGAGGTGGCGCGCATGATGCGCTCCGACGAGGCGCGGGAAGTCTTCACGGCGTTCCTGGCGCGAAAAAAACCGGTTGAAACCACTACATAAGGAGTCACTCATGTTCGATCTCACAGGAAAGACGGCCATCGTCACCGGCGGCGCATCCGGTATCGGCGCGGCGACGGCGCGCCGCTTGCGCAGGGCCGGCGCGGCCGTATGGATAGCCGACGTGGCGCCGGCGTCGGAAGAGGGGTGTCACTACCGCCACACCGACGTGTCGCAGCCTGGCGATATTGCCGCGCTGTGTCGCGAAGTGCAGGAGCGCAGCGGCCGGCTCGACATCTATGTCAACAACGCCGCCATCGCGGGCGGCCATTTGCTGGCCGACGCCGATCCGGCGCGCTCGGAGCGCTTCTGGCGCGTCAACCAGCTGGGTGTGCAGATGGGGATCAAGGAGGCCGCCGCGCGCATGGACGCGGGCGGCTCCATCATCAATTTCTCGTCGATCACGGCGGTTCGGGGCTTCGCGCAATGGGGCGAATATGCCGCCACCAAGGGCGCGATCATCGCGCTGACGCAGACTGCCGCCGTCGAATACGGGCCGCGCGGCATCCGCGTCAACTGCATCTGCCCGGGCATCATCGACACGCCGATGGCGATGAGCGAAGCGCCGGACATGGTGCGCAAGAACGCGGCGGTGTTTTCCCTGCTCGGGCGCATAGGCCAGCCCGAGGAACTGGCGTCCGTCGTGCATTTCCTGGCCAGCGACGACGCCAGCTACATCACCGGGCAGGTGCTGTCGGTCGATGGCGGCTGGAGCACCGGCACGTCCCTGCGCGGCATCGAACTGGCGCTGGCGAGCTGACCTGGCTTAGCCGCCGCTACCCGCCAACCACCCCAAGCGGGTGGGGTGGCGCCGGCTGCCGCGGAATATATTGACTGCATGCGGTACATAAAAACGACAGAGGAGACACAAGATGAAAAGCATAGTGAAAGCGCTGGCGGCGGCCAGCCTGGTTATCGCGGCTACGGCGGCCTGCGGCGCGGAACTGGGCACAACCGAGGAAGCCGTGGCGCTGGTGAAGAAGGCATCGGCCCATTTGAAAAGCGTGGACCGGAAAAAAGCGCTGGCCGACTTCGACGACCCGAACGGAAAATTCGTCGACCGCGACCTGTATATCTTCGTGCTCGACATGAAGGGCACCAGCCTGGCCGTCGGCAGCGCGCCGATGCGCAAGTCGGTCGGCATGAACCTGTTCGATATGCGCGATGTCGACGGCAAGTATTTTGTGCGGAACATGATCGAGGCTGCCACGGCGAAAGGTCATGGCTGGGTCGATTTCAAGTTTCCCAATTTTTCGAAAAACAACGTCATCGAAACCAAGTCCAGCTATGTCGAAAAGGTCGACGACCTGGTCATCGGCTGTGGGGCGTTTAAACGGTAACAACGCATCGATCAGGGATCAATACCTTCGCAAATAGCAGGAGACAGCCATGGAACAGCAAACACAGCCGACCAAGGAACAGGTGCGCCAGTACCTGGAGCAGCGCCAGTCCGAGCGCACGCCGCCGCCGTCGATTCAGGAAATCCGGCGCCAGTTGGGCTGGACGCTGTTGCGCAATGCGTCTTCGGCATTGGATTCCAGCGAGTCTTCCTCAGTGATGCCAAGCTTGTTGATCAGTACGTCGGAGTTTGCATAGCAGTATTGCCCGTCGTGGCCTGTTCCATACTTATCGGCCATGCTTGGTCTTGAGTGTGGCCGCAGTCACCTCGACAGCAGGCTTGTTGGCCTCTACGGTCCGTTGAACCAATCCTTCGAGGCGGAGACTGGCTCGATAATTTTCGGTGCGCAATTTAAGGAAGACTTGGCGTTTCATTTCATTTGTCAACATTTCAATACTCCAGCGCGATAGGTGCGATAGCTTAAGGACATTGTACCCGATGGCACTGCTGTGATGAAGGAGCCGATCAACATGTACGCTCAACGAATAGAGTTCATCTGGCGCTCTGGCGGCGCTGAACTTGGCCGGGGCCAGC
>JAZJZT010000008.1:0-64859 GCA_040389645.1 Pseudomonadota bacterium
ATCGACGCCTGGTGCCAGCGCATGCTGCGCGAGCACGCCTTCGACAGCGGCAGCCTGTTCGACGAGGAACTGGTCAGCGACGAGGCGGCGCTGTTCGAGGATGCCGCGCACGATTACTGGCGCCAGCAAGTCTATCCCTTGACGGCGTCCGCGCTGGCGCCGTTGCTCGATTGCTGGCCGGACGTCGACAATCTGAAAGGTTCGGTGCGCGAGCTGGCGCGGCGCGCCGACCTGGTGGGGGCCAGCGGAGATGAAACGCTGGCGGCGCTGATCGATCGCGCGCAGCGGCAGCAGCGCGCGCAGTTGCGCGAACTGAAGGAGGGGTGGCACGAGCGCGCCTGCCGCATGGAACAGTGGATCGCGCAGCAGCGCGCGGCATCTCCCAAGTGTTTTAATGGCGTCAAGATGAAGCCGGAAAACCTGGCGAAATGGTTCGACGGCTTGCGCCACTGGGCGCGCGAGCCGGACTTGCTGATGCCGGACATTTCGGATACGGCCTGGCGCCGCCTGACACCGGACGGCATCGCCGACGGTTGCGCCAAGGGCTATGATCCGCAGGTGCCGGACGATTTCGACGCCGTGGCCGCGCTGGCGGAAAAGCTCAAAGAGATCGAGCCGCTGTCGTATCCCTTGCACCGGCACGCCGCCGCCGCCATCGCGGACCGCATGGCCGAACTGAAACGGCGCGGCCGCCAGTTCGGTTTCGCCGACATGCTGGAACGCTTGCGCAGCGCGCTGCTGGGAGAGAACGGCGCCGCGCTGCGCAAGCGCATCACGGAGCAGTATCCGGTGGCGATGGTCGATGAATTCCAGGATACGGCGCCGAGCCAGTACCAGATCTTCGACCTGCTGTACCGTGTCGCCGACAACGATGCCGACCTTGGCCTGTTCCTGATCGGCGACCCGAAACAGTCGATCTACGGTTTTCGCGGCGCCGACATCCACAGCTATCTTGCCGCGCGAAGCGCGACCGAGGGGCGTCACTACCAGCTCGGCACCAATTACCGTTCGACGGCGGCGCTGGTGCAGGCCGTCAACCGCCTGTTCCTGCATGCCGAGGGCGATGGCAAGCGTGACGGCTTTGCGCGCGGCGCCTTCCGTTTCCGCAGGCCGGACGGCGCCAATCCTTTGCCGTTCGACGCCGTCGATGCGCAGGGGAGAAATGAAACGCTGGTCGGCGCGCAGGGAGAGATCGAGGCGCTGGCGGTGGCGTGCAGCGCGGCCGAAGATTTGAAGGCGGACGGTTACCGCGACTTTTTCGCGCACCACTGCGCCGAACACATCGTCGGCCTGCTCAACGATGCGCAGGCCGGCTTCGACGGGCCCAACGGTTTCAGGCGTTTGCAGCCGGCCGACATCGCGGTGCTGGTGCGCGACCGTCGCGAGGCGGCGGCGATCCGGCGCGCGCTGCAACGCCGCAAGGTCGCCAGCGTGTATTTGTCGGACAAGGATTCCGTGCTCGACAGCGACGAGGCGGGCGATGTGCTGCGCTGGCTGACGGCGCTGGCCAACCCGCTCGACGGCACGCTGGCGCGCGCCGCCTTCGCCACCCGCACGGCCGGCCTGCCGCTGGCCGAACTGGCGCGCCTGTCGTCCGACGAACTGGCGTGGGAAGTGCGCGTCGACCAATTAAAAACGCTGCACGCGGTCTGGCAGCGCCAGGGTGTACTGGCGATGCTGCGCCGCTTTATCCATGAACTGGATCTGCCGGCGGCGCTGCTGCGCCAGGCCGGCGGCGAGCGCCGGCTGACGAACCTGCTGCACCTGGCCGAACTGCTGCAATCGGCCAGCCGCCAGCTCGACGGCGAACAGGCGCTGATACGCTGGCTGGCCGAGCAGATCGAAGACGGCGGCGACGGCGGCGACGAGCGCGTGCTGCGCCTGGAAAGCGACGCCGAACTGGTGAAGGTCGTCACCGTGCACAAGTCGAAGGGCCTCGAATATCCTCTTGTCTATCTGCCGTTTGCGGTCACGGCGCGCAAGGTCGAGCGGCGCAACCGCAGCTTCTTCGAGTTTACCGGAGACGATGGCGTGCGCCGCTTGGACATGGCGCTGTCGGACGAGGCGCTGGCCGCCGTCGAGGCGGCGCGCATCGCCGAAGACTTGCGCCTGCTGTATGTGGCGCTGACGCGCGCACGCCATTTTCTTTGGCTCGGTGTCGCCGCGCTGGCCGCGCGCAAGGCGGGAGACAACACGCTGCACGAATCGGCGCTCGGCTACCTGTTGACCGGCGGCGAGCCGCTGCCGGCCGCGTATCTGCTGGAACGCTGGCAGCAGGTGCGCGGCGATTGCGGCGCGATCGCGCTGCACGCGCCGGAAGGCGCGCAGCATGTCACGCCGCTGCGGCGCGTCGAACAGCGTCCGAACCTGGTCGACGCCCAGCGCTACGCGGCCGGTTTCGAGCGCGACTGGGCGGTCGGCAGTTTTACGTCGCTGATGCGGCGCACCGGCGCGGCCGGCACAGCGCCGGTGCCGCGCCGCGCGCTCGAGGAAAAACTGCTGGAAGGGGGAGCCAATCCCGCTGCCGCGCGCACCGAGGACGCGCCCTGGCACCGCTTCCCGCGTGGCCCGGTGCCGGGCAATTTCCTGCACGAGCAGTTGGAGTGGATCGGGCAGGAAGGTTTTGATAGCGTGCACGATGCCGGCTTCGACGCGCGCCTGCTGCGCCGCATCGAGCGCGCCGGCTGGGCGAACCGGCAGGACGACGCCGTCGCCTGGCTGCGCGCGATCGCGACCACGCCGCTGCCCTACCTGGACGCGCCGCTGTCCGCACTGAACGCGGCGCTGCCGGAAATGGAATTCTGGTTCCCCAGCGAGCGCCTCTCCAGCGGCGCGCTGGACCGGTTGTGCCGGCGCCACCTGCTCGACGGCATGGCGCGCCCGGCGCTGCCGGAGCGCCAGTTGCACGGCATGCTGAAAGGGTACACGGACCTGGTGTTCGAACACGATGGGCGCTACTGGGTGCTCGACTACAAATCGAACGCGCTCGGCGCCGGCGACGCCGCCTATCACCGCCAGGCGCTGGCCGCCGGCATGGCCGAGCACCGCTACGATATCCAGGGCGCGCTCTACATGCTGGCGCTGCACCGCCTGCTGCGCAGCCGCCTCGGCGACGATTACGATCCCGAACTGCACCTGGGCGGCGCGCTGTTTTTCTTCCTGCGCGGCATAGCTCACCCGCAGACGCGCGGCTGCTATCTGCTGGCGCCCGACGCGGCGCTGCTCGATGGCCTCGATACCTTATTGCTGGAGGCGGCACCGCTTGAACACGATCCGGAAAACTGATCCCGCCGCGCTGCTGGCGCAGATCGACGCGCTGACCGAGGCCGGGCAATTGCGCCGCCTGAGCGGGGCCTTCGCGCGCTTCATCGCCACGCTGGGCAACAACGCGCCGCCGCTGATGCTGGCCAGCGTCCTGCTGTCGGAACTGGAAGGGCGAGGCCACAGCTGCCTGCTGCTGCAGGAACTGGCGCAAGACCCGCGCGCCTTACTCGGCTGGAACGCCGACGAGTGGAACGGCCTGCGGGACGCCGCCGGCGCCTTGCCCAAGAGTGCGGCAGCATGGCACGCGCTGCTGGCCGCGTGCGATCAGGTGTGGGTGGTGGGCGACCTGAACTTCGAGCAACCGCTGGTGCTCGACGGCGAACGCTTGTACCTGCGCCGCTACTGGCGCGATGAAACCTTGGTGGCGACGGCGGTGCGCGCGCGCGCCGGCGCTTTGCGGGCGGTCGATGCCGGTGAAGTGCGCGGCTGGCTCGACATCCTGTTCGGCGACGCGCCGCGCGAAGGAGGGCCGGATTGGCAAAAGGTCGCCTGCGCGGTGGCCATGCGCGGCAGCCTGGCCATCATCACCGGTGGTCCCGGCACCGGCAAGACGTACACGGTGGCGCGCCTGCTGGCGCTCTTGTTCGCGACCTCTCCCGGCCTGCGCATCGCGCTGGCCGCGCCGACCGGCAAGGCCGCCGCGCGTCTGAAACAGTCGATCGACGATGCGCTCGACAACCTGGTCGAACGCGTGCCGATGCTGCCGCTGCGCGAACTGGCGGCGCGCATGGGCGCGGCGCGTACCTTGCACAGCCTGCTGGGCGCGCGGCCGGACACGCGCAGTTTTTTGCATAACAAGGGCAATCAGCTCGACGTCGACGTGTTGATCGTCGACGAGGCATCGATGGTGCACCTGGAGATGATGGCGTCCTTGCTCGACGCCTTGCCGGAGCATGCGAAGCTGGTGTTGCTGGGCGACAAGGATCAACTGGCGTCGGTCGAAGCAGGCGCGGTATTGGGCGACCTGTGTCACGACGCGCAGGCCGGCGCCTACAATGGCGCCACGCTCGATTACGTATTGGCCGCGAGCGGGCAGGATGTGCCCGCCGCGTTCCACGGCGATGGCGGTCCGCTGGCGCAGCAGACGGTCATGTTGCGCGAGAGCCGCCGTTTCGGCGGTCCGATCGGGCAACTGGCGCTGGCGGTCAACCGCGGCGACGCCGAAGGCGCGCGCGCGGTCCTGCGCACAGACAGCGATGGCCGGCTGGCCTGGATCGACCCGGCGCAACAGGGCGACGTGCTGCAACTGGCGCTGGCCGGGCGTGAGGGCGCGGGGGGAGGGTATCAGCATTACCTGCGGATGATTAAAACCGGGCCGGGCGTTTTACCTTTTACACCAGAATCCAGGGCAGAATCTGGGGTCAGACCCATGGGTCTGACCCCGGCCTTTGCCGTTGATTTGGATTCTCACGAAACCTGGGTCCGCGCCGTGCTGGCCAGCTTCGAATCCTTCCGTATCCTGTGCGCGGTGCGCGATGGGGAGTGGGGCGTGGCGGGCCTGAACGAGGCGATTGGACAGCACCTGGAAATGAAGGGGCTGATACGGCGCCGAGGCGAATGGTATGTCGGACGTCCCGTCATGGTCACGCGCAACGATTACGCCACCGGCGTCTTCAACGGCGATATTGGCCTGACGCTGCCGGACCCGGCGCGTCCCGGTTCTCTGCGCGTCTACTTCAGCGAAGGGGCCGGCATCCGCAGCGTGCTGGCGACCCGCTTGCGCCAGGTCGAGACGGCGTTCGCGATGACGGTGCACAAATCGCAGGGTTCCGAATTCCGCCACACGGTGCTGGTGCTGCCGCGCGACGGCGGCGCGGTGCTGGCGCGCGAACTGGTTTATACAGGCATCACGCGCGCGCGAGATTATTTTACGCTGGCCACGCCGGCGGCTGCGGTGCTGGGAGAAGCGGTATTGCAGCGCACCCAGCGCGCCAGCGGCCTGCGCGCCCAGGTCGACGCACCGTCGCCCTGATTCAAATGACAGGATTCATTCGCGCGCGGCGCGTCGTTCGGCCAGGGCAGGCCAGGGGCTGGCCGATGTATGCCATCAAGTTAACGCCAAATTTTGTCATTCCCGCGAAGGCGGGAATCCCATTTAGAGCCGCAAATGACGCAGAAAGATGGGATTCCCGCCTGCGCGGGAAGTCATTTCTCCCAATGGGAGGAATGACAGTTCTACGGTCTGTGGCTTAACTTAACGGCATTAGGGCCTGGCCGGAAGTTTTACAGCGTCTGCTCGCGCGCGGCGCCGTCGGTGGCGCGCCGCCGCTCGGTGATGTCGACGCCAAAACTGAGCAGGGCGATCGCGCCGCCTTGCCGGCCCAGCACCATGTGCCGCCAGGTGACCAGGCGCTCTTCTCCTGCCGCGGTGACGATGTATTGTTCATGCGTATGCGACGGCGCGTCGCGATTGCCTGGCTGGCCAGGGTCGGGCCAGTGCGCGCGCGCGGACGGCGGCATCAGCGCCAATTCTCGCCAGCGGCGGCCGAGGATGCGCTCGCGCCGATAACCGGTCGCCAGTTCGGCGGCCGTATTAAAAATCACGACCTCGCCGGCGTGGCCCAGGCCAACCACCATCGCGCTGGCGCCGTCGATCACGTGTTCGCTCAATTGCCGCGCGTGGCGCAATTCCAGTTCGGACGCGCTGCGCGCGGCCAGCGTCGCGTTCAGGCTCAGGTTCAACTCGTTCAGCGCGGCCAGCAACTGGCCCGTTTCGTCGCGGTGCGGGTTGTCGATCGGGTCGGGCTGTTCGCCCGACACCACCCGGCGCGCCAGCACGACGGCCTCGCGCAGCGGCACGGCGATGCTGCGGCCGACCAGCACGGCGCCGGCCACGCCCAGTCCCAGCGTGCCCGTCAACATCAGCGACAGCAGCAGCGTGGCGGACTCGATGCGCTGCTGCGCGTCGGCTTCGTTGCGGCGCGCCTGCGCTCCCGCCAGCGCGACCAGCTGGTCGACGGCCAGCCGGTGGTTTTCATAGTGCTGCTGCAGCACGCGCATCGTCAGCGCGGCCTCGGTGCGGTCGCGCGCGGCCAGCGCCGGCACCAGCGTTTCGAACGCTTCCTCATAAAAGGCGGCGGCCGGCACGTCGGCCTGGCGCAGCAGGGTCGCCAGCTCGGGGGCGGGTTGCCGGGCGAGCCAGAAACGCACGCGTTCCTCGTGCTGCCGGCGCAGCGCGGCCAGGCGCCGCAACAGCGCGATGCGCTCTTTCGGCTGTTCGGCGGCGGCCAGTTGCAGGGTGAGCAGGTAGGATTCGATGATGTACAGCGGCGGCGGCAGCGCATCGGCGACCAGGTCCTTGCCCTGCGCGATGTCGCGGTACAGGGGGCCGTTGACCTTCAATTCATTCAGTGTCTTGAACGAGCAGGCGCCGTAGATGATGAGGCCGAGCGAAAACAGGCCGATCAGGGCAGCCAGGCGGTGGGACAGTTTCAGCTTGCGCAGCAGGTTCATGCAATTTCCGAATGGTGAAAGGGCGGCCCTCGGGCGCGCCCATACGATATTCGGACAGCTGGCAATGTGTCAATTACACGGCGGTATCACCTTGGTATCAGCTGTGCCGATGCCAAGGCGCACGGCATCAGGAGATCAGGAGGCGCGGCGGCGGTGCGTGTTGCGCGCGGCTTTCTTGCGGCTCGACGCGACCATCACTTTCGGCTTGTCTTCGTCGCCGGAGATGAAGCGGCGGATGTTGAGCGCATCCATCATGCGCGCCGAACTGGCTTTCGCATTGAGCAGCACCAGCGTGGCGTTACGGCCGGCCGACTTGATGCGCATGATCAGGCAGCGGCCCGCTTCTTCCGTGTAGCCGGTCTTCGACATGCCGATATCCCAGCCCTTGGCGCCGACCAGGCGGTTGGTGTTGTGGTATTCGACATTGCGGCCGTTGATCTGGATGATGTCCTTCGAATCGGTCGTGATGCGGCGGATGTCGGCATATTTGGCGGCGGCGGCCGCCATCTTGACCAGGTCGGCCGCGGTCGACTTGTTGTTCGGCGACAGGCCGGTCGGTTCCTCGATCACGGTCTGCGTCATGCCCAGCGCGCGGATCTTGGCGTTGACGGCGGCCTTGAAGGCGGCGGCGCCGCCCGGATAGGTGCGCGCCAGCGACGCGGCGGCGCGGTTGTCGGACGACATCAGCGCCAGTTGCAGCACGTCGCTGCGCGCGATCGACGCGCCCACCGGCACGCGCGAGGTGCTGTGCTTGAGCATGTCGACGTCTTCCTTGTCGATGCTGATCGGCTCATTCATGTCCTGCTTCGAGTCGAGCACCACCATCGCCGTCATCAGCTTGGTCAGCGAGGCGATCGGCACGATGGCGTTGGCGTTCTTTTCCAGCAGGATCTTGCCGGTGTCGTCTTCGACCACCAGCACCGATTGCGAGCCGAGCGGCATCGCCATGGCGGCGGCGCTCAAGGACATCAGCAGGGCTGCGATTGTATTCTTGATCATATGGGTACGGTATGGGGTTGTTCGGGGGAGGCGGTACACAGATTTTCTAGCTGTACGGCAATAGTTCCCAAAGAGTGAAGATACCGTAAATTGCCTGCTGAGTCCATGGATTGTCTGCCGCGCGCATCAGTTCGGCAAAATTTTTTTACGGATTGCCAGGAACGCCAGAAAAAAACCAGATGCAAGGGCCGGGGTCAGACCCGAGGGTCTGAGGTGTTCCGGCTTTCGTGGATTCTGAAATAAGAGACAATGTCGTCTTAGAGGAATCCATGCAAACTAAACCATCCAATATCCCACCTACGGCTCCTGCCGAAGTACCGAAGCGACGCGCTGTTATCCCGAAGGAATTCAAGATCGCCGCCGTGGCCCGCCTACGCGACGGCAAGCAGAGTGCGGAAGCGCTCGCCCAAGAGCTAGGCGTTCGACGCAATCAGCTCTACAAGTGGGCCGAGATCCTTGAGCAGAAAGGGCAGGACAGTAGCTTCAAGCCACGCGGGCGTAAGGCTGTCGATGAAGAGAGTGAGGTAGTGCGCCTGAGGCGTGAATTGGCTCGCTCCCAGGAGGAGGTAGCGTTCTTAAAAAAGCTCCAGGCGTACTTGAAGCAACCGAAGCGGTAAAGTACGCGGCCATCCAAAAACACCGGGGACAGTTCCGCTTACAGGTGATGTGCTGCGCCGTGAGCGTGAGCCTCAGCGGGTTCTACGCGTGGTGCAAAAGGCTTCCCAGCCGCCGTAGCATGGAGGATCTAGCACTACGCGAGCAAATCAATCGCATTCATGAAAAAAATCGGTGCGTGCTGGGTGCTGTGAAGACGTGGCGTGTCCTCAACGACAACGGCATCGTCTGCGGCAAGCACCGCGTAGCAAGGCTGCGTAAGTTGGACGGAATTGAGTCAAAGCGCAAGGCAAAATTCCGCGTCATGCATGCGCATCAGCACACCGAACCGGCAGCTCCGAATCTGCTCAAACGGCAGTTCAAGGTAACCGCTCCGAACAAAGTGTGGGTTGGTGACATTACCACCATCCATACTCGGGAAGGCTGGCTACACTTGGCGATCGTGCTTGATCTATTTGCTCGCCAAGTGGTCGGCTGGGCGATGGATTCGCGCCAGAACGCCGACTTGCCAATCGCTGCAATGAACATGGCTTTAGGTCAGCGAAAATTGAAAACAAATATGATCTGTCACACCGATCAGGGTTCGGTGTATGGGTCTAAAGAGTACCGTAGTGTGCTTACCAAAAAAGGGGTTCGAGCAAGCATGAGCCGGCGAGGAAACTGCCACGACAACGCCGTGGCAGAAAGCTTTTTCTCCACCTTAAAGAATGAACTAACGCGCCACGTCGTCTACAGCACCAGGGCTGAAGCAATGGCCGCAATTACCGATTTCATCGCGCTGTACTACAATCCACTGCGGCCCCACCAAACGCTAGGCTACCGCAGCCCGATGCAGGTCGAAAACAAGCACATGATGCTTAATTAAAACGTCCACGGAAACCGGGCCATCTCAGTCTGACCCCAGATTTTGCATCTGGTTTTGGCATAAAAAAGCCCCGCGGGGACACTGCGGGGCGGGATGCAAAGGACGTCGCTTATTTGGTGACGTAGATCTTGTCGAATTCGCCACCGTCGTCGAAGTGTTTTTTCTGCGCGGCGCGCCAGCCGCCGAACACCTCATCCACGCTCAGCAGCGTGATCGGCTTGAAGTTCGCCGCGTATTTCTTGGCCACCGTTTCCGAGCGTGGACGCAGGAAGTGCTTGGCCGCGATCTCTTGCCCGGCTTCCGAATACAGGAAGTTCAGGTAGGCGGTGGCCGGCTTGCGCAGGTTGCGCCGGTCGACCACCTTGTCGACCACGGCCACGGGCGACTCGGCCAGGATCGACACGGGCGGATAGACGACTTCGAAATTGTCGCCGAATTCGCCGCGCACCAGTTGCACCTCGTTTTCGAACGTCACCAGCACGTCGCCGATCTGGCGCTGCGTAAACGTGGTCGTCGCGGCGCGCCCGCCGGTATCCATCACCGGCACATTTTTAAAGATCTTGGTGACCAGGTCGCGCGCCTGTGCTTCGTTGCCGCCCTTTTTCAGCACCGAGCCCCAGGCCGCCAGGTACGTGTAGCGGCCGTTGCCCGACGTCTTCGGATTCGGGATGATGACCTTGACGTCCGGCTTGGCCAGGTCGCTCCAGTCCTTGATCTGTTTCGGATTACCCTTGCGTACCAGGTAGACGACGGTCGAATAAAACGGCGCGGCGCCGTGCGGGAATTTCTTGCTCCAGTCGGCCACGACCAGGCCGCGGTCGGCCAGCAAGTCGATGTCGTTGGCCTGGTTCATCGTCACCACCGACGCTTCCAGGCCGTCGGCCACCGAGCGCGCCTGTTTCGACGAGCCGCCGTGCGACTGGTTGACCGTCACCGTCTCGCCAGTCTTTTGCTTGTAATCGGCGATGAAGGCGGGGTTGATATCCTTGAACACTTCACGCATGACGTCATACGACACGTTCAAAATGGTCGTGTCGGCGGCCGTGGCGGCCAGCGGCAGGGCGGCGGCAAAGGCGGCGGCCAGGAACAGGCGGCGTGGTAGCGGACGTGATGCGGATACTTTATCGGTCATTTCGGGCTCTCGTGAAAAACATGGGCTCATGGTCTATAATCTGCGCCCGAAAAGATACGAATTTTTTGTTATATGCTTAGATCGGCGCGCGGTTTGCCCGCCGTCCACCTGTTTTGACGCGCTGGTGTATAGTCGGATTGTGCGCCGGGCGGCTGGCAGAAAGCACGTTCTGATTTGCTATCGGGAATATTTTGTGAGCACACATGAGTCTAGAAATTCGTATCGCCGTGCCGGATGACGCTTTTGCGGCGTGCAATGTATTACGCCGTTCGATCGTGGAATGCTGCGTCCTCGATCATCGCAACGACGAGACGATTCTGGCCGCGTGGCTGGGCAACAAGACGCCGCAAATGGTGGCCAGCTGGTTCGAGTCGCCGACCAATCATTCATTGGTCGCCGTGGCCGACGGCGAAGTGGTGGGAGTGTCGCTCTTGACTGGCGCCGGCAAGCTGGCGCTGTGCTACCTGTTGCCGGAAGCGCGCCACCAGGGCGCCGGCAAGGCGATGCTGGCGAAGATGGAAGAAACCGCGTGCAACTGGGGCGTCAAGGCGCTGCAATTGCATAGCACGGCCACCGGCGAAGCGTTTTTCGCCGGCCAGGGCTATATTCGTTCTGGCCAGGTGCGCTCGCCGTACGGCGTCGACACGATCTTTTTCTGGAAACAGCTCGACAGCGGCAGCGCCAGCCCCGACGGCGCGGCCGACGGCAAGCGCAAGCGCTTCTGTAACTGCAATTCGGCCTGATCTTCTTCCTTTTGTTAAGCCCACTGGCCGTAAAGTTGTCATTCCCGCGCAGGCGGGAATCCCATTTAGAGTCGCAAATGGCGCAAAAAGATGGGATTCCCGCCTGCGCGGCGGTCCGGCGATCCGGAATGACAAATTTGGCGCTAACTTGACAGCGTTAAAGCCCGGTTCCGGCGCAGCATGCCTCCCAGGCAGCCGCTAGCCTTAACTCAGCATGCGACGCATTCGGCCAGGCTGGCTTGCGCTTCGTGCCGGCCATCCTGCCAGTCCAGCGCCTTGCCGTCCGCGAACATCTTCAATTCGCCGGGGACGAAGGCGGTCCACTGTTCGTTCGACGTCAGGGGCGCCGTGGCGATCACGGCGATCCGGTCGTCGCGCCGGTTGTGGTGACGGAAGTCGATGCTGCGTTCGCAGTCGACCAGTTGCGCGACCGAAAACGGGTAGGCGCGCGCCACGTAATGTAACTGCGTCGAGCAGTGCGCGAACAGCGTCTCGCCATCGGACAGGATGAAATTGAAGGTGCCGTGCACGGCGATCTCGGCGCTCAGTTCGGCGATCGCGATGTACAGCGCGCGGCGCGCCGGCGCTTCCTCGAAGCGCAGGCGCAAGCCCGACAGCAAGTGGCAAAAGGCGCGTTCGCTGTCGGTCTCTCCCTGCGCGGCGTAAGGCGCGGGCGCCGTGCCCGGATGAAAGGCCAGCAGGTTGCCGTTGTGGGCGAAGGACCAGGTCTTGCCCCACAGTTCCCGCGTAAACGGGTGGCAGTTTTCCTGCGCCACGCGGCCCTGGGTCGCCTTGCGGATGTGCGCCACGACATTGCTGGCCTTGATGCGCTGGCGCTTGACGAGCGTGGCCAGCGGCGAATCGATCGAGGCGCGGTGGTCGGTGTACACGCGGCAGCCGCGCGGCGTGTGGTAGGCGATGCCCCAGCCATCCTTGTGTTCCCCGGTGCGTCCGCCCCGTTCGGCGAAACCTTCGAACGAAAAACCCAGGTCGGCGGGCTGGCTGCTGTTCATACCCAATAACTGGCACATGGCGGTCCTTGCTTATTGCTGATGAGGCCCACGATAGCGTCAGCGCCCCGCGCCAGGGAACGAATGTTTCGGCATATGGTTATACGGGCGCGTTTATGCGCGGCGCGCATAAGAAAGGCTGAAACGATTCGTTCAGCTTGGACGGCGCAAGCGGTAGTGTGCAGGCATCGCAGCGCTATCAAGGAGTCCCCGCATGAGCTTTCCCGTGTTGAACAATTACCTGGCCCGCCTGACCGACCAGGGCACCGCCACCACCAGCATCTGGCTCGACGACCAGGGCCGCGCGCTGGGGCGTTTCTTCAATTGCACGATGACCAGCGGTTTCCTGCCGGTGCGCGAATTGAACCGGGGACAGGTGGTTGCCTTCGAGGGCCTGGCGCGCGGCGTGTCGGCCAGCGACCAGGGCCTGTCGCTGTGGCGCCTGCTCGACCACGCGGCCAGCGATGACGAGTCGGTGGAACTGGACCGCCTGTGCCGCATGCTGCACGCGATCAATTTCTTCCGCCAGGACGACAATGGCCAGGCCGACCTGTATTTGAATGTGCACGACCGCCTGCTCAGCGCCGTCAGCAGCAACCACGGTTACGCCTTCCAGCGCATCCTCGACGCGCTCGGCCTGCCGGTTTCTCGCATCGTGCTGCAATTGCCGCAGGTGACGGCGCAGCAGGGCTGGCTGCTCAATTATGTGGCCGACAATTACCGCCGCAACGGTTTCCGCTTCGCCGTCAATGTGGCCGGCGCGCGCGAAGGCTTGCACTTGCTGGAACGGGTGCGGCCGGACGTGATCCGGCTCGACGCGCGCGACCTCGGCGACGAGGCCGGCATCGTCGCGCTGTTGCAACAGAGCCGGCAGGCGCGCACGACGGTCGTGTTCAAGCGGCTCGAAACGGCGTCGGCGCTGCTGGCGCTGCAGCGCATCGGCGAAGCGACCGGGCAGGCGCTGCTGGCGCAAGGATTCCTGCTCGATACGCCGCAAACGGCGCTGCGCGCCGCGCCGGACTTGCCGCGGCCGCTGGCCGCCTGCGTGCCGTAATCCCGGCGCACGCTGAAACGGGTTCTCGATTCCCCCTGCTATAGGCTATAGTAATAGATCGTTGAACGGGAATGGTTATGGCAACACGCAGAGATTTTTTACACAAAGGATTCGGCCTGACGGCCGCAAGTTTCATCGGCGTCCCCTTGATCGGTTGCGCCGCGCGCGCCGAACCGGTGGCGCCGCACGCCAAGACAGCCAAGGCCGAGGCAGCGCCCAGGCCGAAAGCGCGGCCCACGGTGCTGGCGCAAGCCAATCCGGCGCCGGCCGCGCCGGCCGACCTGGAACCGCCGCCGGACATTTTCGATGCCCAGGCGCTCGACCTGGAATTCTGGCTCAAGCCGCGCGTCGTTTCCGTGACGCGCCCGGCCAGCGGAGAAAAGGCGAAACTGCTGTACTGGAAGGATGGCGAAATCATCGACGCCGCTTACCAGGAATTGTGCCACCTGCTGCGTGACGTCAATGGTAAAGAGACCGCGCCGATCGACCCCAAGCTGCTCGAAACGCTGTGGGGCACGCAAGCCTTCGTCGCGCGCTACGGCATCGAAAGCCCGGTCGAAATCCTGTCAGGCTACCGCACGCCGAATTCGAACAAAAAACTGATAGAGCAGGGCGTGCCGGCGGCGCGCCAGTCGCTGCACATCGAGGGCCGCGCCGCCGATATCCGGCTGGCCAACCTGAACGCCGAGGTGCTCGGCGGCCTGGTGCGCAGCTTCCGCCAGGGCGGCGTCGGCTTTTATTATCGCGAAGGCCCGCGCGGCGGCTGGATCCACGCCGATACCGGCTTGAAGCGCACCTGGAAAGGATAGGCGCCGCTCGGGTACACTGGCGGATTCATTGCGTTTCAGCGACAGGACATCATGCAGGACACACTCAACGACGCGGCCCGCCCGCGTTTTCGCCCGGTGCCGTGGACGGCGCTGGAAACTCCGGCCGACGCCGAGTTATGGATAGAAGAACATAACCTGGCGCTGAAGGAACACATCGCGCCGCACGAAACCGGTTATGGCGTGCGCTTCACGCTGGCCGAGGGCGGCGACATTTATTTGCAGACCAGCGCCGACGGCGCCGTGATCCTCGACGTGACGGCCGACGCGGCCTGGGTCGCTCCCTTGATCGTCGCCGTGGCGCAGGTCGAGCCGCCGGCCGGTTCGCTGTGGGTCTTGCCGGATGACCGGCTGGTGCAATTGATCATCGGCTTGAGCAGCCTGATCGCCAGTTCGACGCTGGTCGCCGGCCATCCTTTCGGGCGCGTCCGGCAGCGCCAGTACTGAGCCGGCGGCGCGCCCCGTTGCGCTCGACATTGCCTGTTCAGCATGCTAGGCTAGAATCGCATCGATAATCAGCCACTGCCGCAAAGGGGTCAGATGGACAAGGATCAGCAGGCTGCGCTTTCCGAATCATACCTGAGCGGGGCGCTCGGGCCGGCGGTCGGCGCGCTGGCCGGTTTCCGCTCGCACCGCGTGGTGCTGGTCGCCGGCGCCGCGCCGCTGGCGGAACGGGAAGAACGCGAAGAATTGCCGTTCAGCCCGGAACGCCTGCGCTACGAGCAGGAGCAGGCGTATTTCAACGACATTTACCTGCTCGCGCCGGTCGGCTATTTCGTGCTGGCGTTCGACACCACGATCCTGCAAATGAACCTGGTCGGCGCCGACCTGTTGAACCTGGCGCGCGACAATCCTGATCGTATCCATTTTCGCCACTATATCGCGCCGCGTTTTCTCGCCGACTTCGATGCCTTCGTGCGCCAGGCCCTGAACAGCAGCGAGGTGCAGCGCTGCGACTTGCAGATGACGCGCGGGCGTCCTGGCGAGCAGGGTTTTCCGGTCACGCTGCGCGCCAGCGCCGACGGCAGCGGCCAGGCCTTCCGCGTCGTGCTGGAACTGGCCGAGGGCAAGCTGGCCGCGCTCGAACGCAGCGAGGAACGTTTTAGACGCATCGTGCACAGCGCCGAGGAAGGGATCTGGGAAATCGACGCGCGCGCCCGCACCTCCTTCGTCAATCCGAAAATGGCGCAGATGCTGGGCTATCCGATCGAGGCGATGCTCGATCAACCGCTGACGGCGTTCATGGACGACGAGGGGCGCGCGATCCTGGAACGCAATATCGGGCGCCGCCAGCAGGGCATCGCCGAACGCCACGAATTCAAGTTCATCCGCAGCGACGGCGCCGAACTGTGGGCCACGCTGGCGACCAACCCGATCTTCGATGGAGAAGGTGTCTACATGGGCGCGCTGGCGCTGGTGACCGACATCACCGAGGGCCGGCAATCGTCCGAGCGGATCTGGCAGCAAGCCAATTTCGACTCGCTGACGGCGCTGCCGAACCGCCACATGTTCCACGACCGGCTGAGCCAGGAAATGAAGAAGGCCAAGCGGGAAGGCTTGCTGCTGGCGCTGCTGTTCATCGACCTCGACCAGTTCAAGCAGATCAACGACCGCTTCGGCCATGAGCAGGGCGATGCGCTGCTGGTCGAAGCGGCCACGCGCATCACGTCCTGCGTGCGCGCTTCGGACACATTGGCGCGCCTGGGCGGCGACGAATTCACCGTGATCCTGGCCGGCCTGGATCAAGTCGCCAGCGCCGAGCGCGTCGCGCAAAACGTGATCGGCCGCCTGGCGCTGCCGTTCGCGCTCGACGGCGACAGCGGCGTGGTCTCGGCCAGCATCGGCATCGCCTTGTACCCGTCGGACGCCGACGACCCGGATGCCTTGTTGCGCCATGCCGACCAGGCCATGTACGCGGCCAAGAACGCCGGGCGCAACCGCTATCATTACTTTACGCCCGACCTGCAGCAGGCCGCGCAAAGCCGCCAGCGCCTCAGTGCCGACCTGCGCGGCGCGCTGGCCGGCGAGCAGTTCGAACTGTACTACCAGCCGATCGTCAACCTGGCCAGCGGCGCGATCGAACGGGCCGAGGCGCTGCTGCGCTGGCGCCATCCCGAGCGCGGCTTGCTGCATCCGCACGAATTCATCCCGTTCGCCGAAGCGAGCGGCTTGATCGTCGAGATCGGCGACTGGGTGTTCCGCCAGGCCGCCGACCAGGCCAAGGCGTGGCAAGTCGAACTGGGACGGCCGTTCCAGATCAGCATCAACCAGTCGCCGGTGCAGTTCCGCGGCGATCCGGCCTGGTGCCAGGGCTGGCTCGAATATGTCGAACAGTTGCAATTGCCGCCGCGCAGCATCGTCATCGATGTCAAGGAAAGCGTGCTGCTCGACGGCGCGACGCAAGTGCTGGAGCGCCTGCGCAATTACCGCGCGATGGGTTTACAGGTGGCGCTCGACGATTTCGGCACCGGCTATGCGCCGCTGGCGCACCTGAAGACATTCGATATCGATTTCCTCAAGATCGACCGCAGCTTCGTGCACGAACTGAGCACCGATTCGGGCGAGTTGGCGCTGTGCGAAGCGATCATCGTGATGGCGCACAAGCTGGGCTTGAAGGTGGTGGCGGAAGGGGTCGAGACGACGGCGCAGCATGCGCTGCTGGCCGCGGCCGGCTGCGACTATGCGCAAGGCTATGTGTTCGCGCACGCGGTGCAGGCCCACAAGTTCACCGCGATGGTGCGCGGCGGCTTGCCGCGCCTGGCATAAGGGAAGAAGAGGAGAAGCGCGCGGCCAAGGCCCGGCATGCCGGGCGCTTGCCGCGTGGCGCCGTGTCAGCGTATGCCCAGCAGCGCCATCACGCGTTCGCGGTTGATGCCGACCAGCGCCGACGTCAGGCTCAGCAGCGAGGAGTAACCCGGTTCGCTGGCCGTCGTCGCGAAATTCTGCGCCGCCTGGTCCATGCCGATCGCGCTGACCTGCGGCATCGCCGAGGCGGCGCGCTGGGTCGCATCGTTCAGCGCCAGGTTGACCTTCGACAGCGCCGCTTCGACGTGGGCCAGTGCCTGGATCACTTGCTGCAAGGTCTGGCGCAACGCTTCGGTATCATTGGTTTGCCAACTGTCGGGCATGATAGCGGCCGGTTGGGGTTCGGTGCGGACCCGGTTCAACTGGCCGGTCGGGAAGCGGATGCCGCTACCCTGCACGGCCAGCGTGTCGCGCACATTGCTCCACGCCGCTTCCGGCGTGGAAAATTCCAGTTCGCCATTGTCGCCCAGGCCGACGCGGATATTGGCCGGCATCAGCGCCTGGTCGAAGCGTTGGACGATCTCGTCGTCCGACAGGCCCGGTTCCAGCGCCACCGAGCGCAAGCCCTGGGTGCCGCCGCCGACGGCGATCGCCAGCGTCTCGCGTGCGCCCTGGCGCAGGTTGGCCAGCGTCATGCCGCGCACCTTGAAACGCTGCGTCGCTTCGCCGCGGCTGTAGCTGAGCTGGCTGTCCAAGGTGCCGCCGGACGATTCCTGGCGCTTGCGCCAGGTGTCGCTGAACTGGCGTACGCGCGCCTCGACCTGGCCGTCGCGCGATTGCGACTGGCGCGCGCTGGCCAGCTTGGCGCTCAAGTCCGATTTCAGCGCGCGCAATTGCGCCGCGCTCTGTTCCAGGAAATCGACCGCCTGCTGGGCGCCGGAAATGTCGTGCTGCAGCGGCTGGTCCCAATTGCTCAAGCCGCGCCGCACCGGTGGCGCCGGCGTGGCGGCCGCAACTTCCGGCGTGCCGACCGGCGTCGCCAGGCTGGTTTCGTCAACCTTGCCGGCGGTGGCGGACTGGCCCGATGAATTGGTGGCGAGACCGGAAGTACTGGAGCGCGGGGCGATTTGCATGCGATTTACAGAAGGTTAAACAAGGATAGGCTGCTGACTTTGGCGTACGCCTTGTAGGTCGATTGCAGGGCAATATTGTAACCATTGAGTTCCGTCGCGGCCAGACCGTAATCGAGCTGCCCCAGGTCGGTCAGCGCCTTCTGGTTCGACAGGCTGACGTTGCTGAGATTGTCGCCCAGCGTGGACAGGATGTTTTGCGCGCCGCCGATGTCGGCGATCTTGCCCGAGATCAGGCGCATCGTTTCGTCGCTGCCTTCGAGGTGGGCCACCAGCGTAGCGCGCAGCGCCGGATCGGCCGGCGAGGCGCCCGGCGTCTGGAACGCTTCCAGCGTCGAATCCATCTGGTTCAGCAACGTTTCCAGGCCGGACAGGTTGGTATTCGTGGTCTGCGCGATGCCATTGCCGACCACCACCTGCTGCTGGCCCTCGTTGCCGGTATACGTATAGCGCGAGCCGGCCGGGGCCGACGCATCGAAGGTCAATGCCGGGGTCGAACTGAGCGTGCCGGAAAAGATGTAGCGCCCTTCCGGGTCCTTGGTGTTGGCGTTGTAGAACAGGCTGTCGCGCAGCGACGACATCGAGTTGACCATCGATTGCAAGTCTTCCGGCGTATTGCCGCCATCCAGCGCCCAGACCACCAGGTCGCGCGCTTCATTGATGTCGCCGACCATGCTGCCCAGGTAGGCTTCGTTCTTTTGCAGGCCGATCTTGACCGCGTCGATATTCGCGCGGTATTGGCCGACCTGCGCTTCTTCGCGCATCAGGCGCGAAATGCGCACATTCGTCACCGGGTCGTCCGACGGCGCCTGCAGCTTGGCGCCGGACGCCATCTGCGCCGTCAGCTCGGTGATCTTGTTCTGGTTCTGAGCCAGCGCACGGTTCATCAGTGCCTGGGATTGGGAAGTGGCGATGCGCATCTTGATTCCTTATCCGAACATCGCCAGCACGGCGTCGAACAGCGTATTGGCCACCGCGATGACCTTCAGGTTGGCCTGGTACATGCTCTGGAATTCGACCAGGTTGACCGCTTCTTCATCCTGGTTCACGCCGCTGGTCGATTTCCAGTCATCCTCGGCCTGCTGGCGCACCGTGGTGGCCGTCTTCAGCAGCGCCTGGTTTTGCTGGCTGTCGATGCCCAGCTTGCCCACCAGCTGGGTGTCGGCATCGCCCAGCAGCACGCTGCCGATCGAGGTCAGATTGACGGGCTGGCTCTTGATCGCCACCAGCGCCTGCAAGTTGGTATTGTCGCCGGGCGTGCCGTCGGACGAGAAGGCGAGATCGGACGCCTGGAACGCCGGGTCGATCTGCAGCATGCCGGTGGTGCTGGCGGCATTGAAGGAAAACAGCGGCTTGCCCGGATTGCCGGCGATGTCGAAGCCGGCGCCGAGCTGGGTATTGACCTTGTCGGCCATCTGTTCGGCGATGTCGGCGATCGAGCGCTGCAACGGCAGCAGCACATTCTTTTCATAATCGCCCAGGCTGCCCAACTGGCCGCCGACCTTGGTATCGTCGAGCACGAAAGTGGAATTGGCGAAACCCAGTTTCAGCACCTTCGTGCCATTGTCCGTCGCCAGCGACAGCGTGCTGGCCTGGTTGCCGACCACCAGCGGCTGGCCGCTGCGCAGCGCGATGCTGCGCGAGCCGTCCGGCTGTTCCAGCACTTCGATCGCGACCATCGAGGACAGGTTGTCGATCGCCAGGTCGCGCTCGTCGATCAGCGCCGAGGTATTGGTGCCGAGCACGCCGGCGCTGGTGATGCGGGCGTTCAGCCGCGCGATATTCGCGGTGCTCGTGTTCAAGGCCGGCAGCAGCGCGTCGCGCTGTTGCGACACGGACAATTGCTGGCTGCTGGTGACGTTATAAATACTGTTGAAATGCTGCGACATCGAATTGGCCGCCGTCACCACCTGCTGGCGCAGTGGCGTCGAGGTCGGATCGACCCCGGCGGCGTTCAAGGCCTTGAAGAATTCGTCGACGCCGTTGCTCAGGCTGGACTTGTCGTCGCCCATCACCCGTTCCAGCTGCGACATATAGGGCTGGCTCTGGCTGCGCTGTCCCATGTCGGAATTGGCGCGCCACATTTGCTGGCTTTTGTAGGAATCGCTGAAGCGGATCAGGGAGGCTACTTGCACGCCGGTGCCGGCCGAGCGGGAGCCGATGCCGGGAGCGGTCGCTACCAGTTGCACGCCTTGGCGGGAATAGCCCTTGGTTTGCAAGTTGGCAATGTTTTGACTGGTCGTATTCAGCGCGGCCTGGGCTGCGTTTGAACCGGACAGTGCATTCGAGATGACGCTCATGTAGCAGGTCTTTCCTGGTAAGGGCGGGGACCAGTTGCTCTATGGCATCACCACTGGTCCGTTAACTGATAAAGGCGACCACTTGCTGACCTTTATTAAGTCGGCTTAATAAATTTTGTGCTTCTTTCCGGCAACGTCAGCGGCGTGCCGGGCGTCACCGGTGCCGCCGCCTGCGGCAATAGCTGGCGCAGGATGGCGTCGGCCACGCCGAACGCGCGCCGGCCGGCCATCTGGTCGGCCACCAGGTTGTCGGCCATGCCGAGCATGTCGTCGGCGCTGCGGTCATGCTGCATGCCATCGTCGCCGGCCAGTTCGCGCGTCGACGAGCGCATCTGGTGCAGCATGTGGCTGATGAAGAATGATTCGAACTTGACGGCGGCCTCGGTGGCCTTGGCGCGGTAATGCGCCTGGTCGGGATCCTCGGCGGGAGCCGGGTTGACCGGAGCCAGCGTCGGCTGGTCCTGGCCGATCGCCAACTGGCGCACAGGTAACTGGGCGAAACGGTCCATATTGACTCCTTAGATGACCAGCAGTTCGCCTTCGATCGCGCCGGCCTGGTCCAGCGCCTGCAAGATCGCCATGATGTCGTCCGGCGAAGCGCCCAGGCTGTTGATGGTATCGATGATCACTTGTAATTTGGCGCCGGCCGGCCATTTGAACATCTGGCTCGACCCCTGGTCGACGCTGACGTTCGATTGCGCCGTCGCCTGGGTCTGCCCTTGCGCGAACGCGTTCGGCTGGCTGACCTTGGTGTTTTCGGAAATGACGACTTTTAATGAACCGTGCGTGACGGCGGCCGAGCGCACCCGCAAGCCGTCCGAAATCACCACGGTGCCGGTGCGCGAATTGAACACCACTTTCGGGTTTTCATCGCCGACGTCGATCGCCAGCGTTTCCAGCTTGGCCATGAAGGCGACGCGCTGGGTCGGATTTTCCGGCGCGACGACATCGATGCTGGTGGCGTCGGCCGTGCTGGCGAGATCGCCGCCGAATTTTTTGTTGATCGATTCGACGATATTGGTCGCGGTCTGGAAATGCGGGTGGCGCAGCGACAGGCGGATCGTCGGTCGCGTCGCGAAGTCGGTCGCGATTTCCCGTTCGATCGAGGCGCCGTTCGGGATCCGGCCCGAGGTCGGCGTGTTGACGGTGACGGAAGAGCCGCTCTTGCCGGCGGCGGACAGGCCGCCCACCACCAGATTGCCTTGCGCCAGCGCATACACTTCATTGTCGGCCGCGCGCAATGGCGTCAGCAGCAGGGCGCCGCCGCGCAAGCTTTTCGCGTCGCCCAACGACGACACGGTGACGTCGATCGCCTGGCCGCGCCGGTAGCCGGGTGGAAACACGGCGCTGACCATGACGGTGGCGACGTTCTTGCTTTTCGCATCGGAGCCGTCCGGCAGCTTGACGCCGAACTGTTTTAACATGTTGACCACCGACTGGCTGGAGAATTTCACCTGCGTCGAGTCGCCGCTGCCGTTCAGGCCCACCACCAGGCCGTAGCCAACCAACGGGTTGTCGCGCACGCCTTCGATGCTGACAAGATTGCGCAGCGTTTGCGCGGCCTGCGCCGGCGCCCCCGCCAGCAGGGCGGCCGCGGCCAGGAGGGACAGCAGAATACGGGATTTCATGACAGTTACCTCAGAACGGCATCCAGGGACCAACGAAGAAGCGCGTCAGCCAGCCGGCCGAATTGGCGTCGGCCAGCGTGCCTTGGGCGGAATAGGCGATGCGCGCGTTGGCGATGCGCAGCGACGAGACCTGGTTTTCGGCGTCGATGTCGGCCGCGCGGATAAAGCCGCGCAGGCGCACGAATTCTTCGCCCTGGTTCAGCGTCAGCGCCTTTTCGCCGGCCACGCGCAGCAAGCCGTTGGGCAACACTTCCTGCACGATGACGGTGATGGCGCCGCTCAGCGCATTTTGCTGCGTGCTGGTGGAGTCGCCCGTAAAACCGCGCGTCGCGCCGATGTCCAGGCCCAGTTTCGGCAGCGTCTTGCCCAAGACATTCGGCGGCGTGATGCCGACGTTGGAATCTTTCTTGAACGTCGTGCCGGCGCTTTTCGACGCTTGCGTGGTTTCCTGCAATTGCACGGTGACGAGGTCGCCGACGCGGAAGGCGCGGCTGTCCGAGGTCAGCGACAGGCCGGTGTCGGGCGCGTAGACGCCGCCCGAGGTACCGCGCGGCGCGATCGAACGGGCCACGGTAGGCGCTTCGTCGATCGGCCCGGGCCGTACCGGCGGCGGCTGCATGGCGGCGCAGCCGGCCAGCAGCAGCGTGGCCAGGACGGGCAGGGCGGTTTTCATCAGCGTGCCGCCTGCGCCAGGTATTGCAGCATGTTGTCGGCCGCCGACAGCACCTTGGTATTCATTTCATAGGTGCGCTGCGCGGCGATCATGTCGACCATCTCTTCGACCACCTGCACGTTCGAGCCTTCCAGCGCGCCCTGTTTCAGCTTGCCGAACTGGTCGGTGCCCGGATTGCCTTCGACCGGCGCGCCGCTCGACGCGGTTTCCTGGAACAGGTTTTCGCCCAGCGCCAGCAGGCCGGTCGGGTTGATGAACGACGTCAAGGTCAGCTGGCCCAGCACGGTCGCCGTGGCGCTGCCGGAAACGGTGGCGGAAACGGTGCCGTTCTCGCCGATCGTGATCGCGGTGGCGGCGGCCGGCACGGTAATTTGCGGCACCAGCGGCAAGCCCTGGCCGTTGACCAGGATGCCGTTCGCATCGAGCTGCAACTGGCCGGCGCGCGTAAACGCCGCTTCGCCGTTCGGACGGCGCACTTGCAGGAAGCCGTTGCCGCTGATGGCGACGTCGAGCGCGTTGGTAGTCATTTGCAAGGTGCCGTTGGTAAACACCTTTTGCGTGCCCAGCACGTGGGTACCGTTGCCGAGCTGCACGCCGGACGGTGCCAGCGTGTTGTTGCCGGCGCGCTGGGCGCCCGGCTGCGCTTCGACCGAATAAAACAGGTCTTCGAACATCACGCGGTCGCGCTTGAAGCCGACGGTATTGGCGTTGGCCAGGTTGTTGGCGATCGCTTGCAGTTTCGCATCTTGCGCCTGCACACCGGTCTTGCTGATCCACATTGCTGGATTCATGATTACTCCTAATTAATCTACACCGAGCGGATCAGCCGCCGATCAGGCGGTTGCCCGCTTCGACCATCGCATCGCTGGCCTTGAACAGTTTCATCTGGATTTCATAGCTGCGGTCCATGGCCATGGTCGCCACCATTTCCTCGACCGCCGACACGTTGCTGCCTTCCAGGTGGCCCGAGCGCACCTGCACGGTCGGGTCGGTCTGCAGCGGGCCGCCGTCGCGCGACACCAGCAGGCCGGCCTCGTTCTTCGTCAATTCCGACGCTTCGGCCTTGACCAGCTTGAGCTTGTCGATCACCTGCATGATGGTCGTGCCCGGGCTTTGCACGGAGACGGTGCCATCCTGGCTGATCGAGATGCCGTTGTTGGGTGGCAGGCGGATCGGGCCGCCTTCGCCGAGCAGCGGCATGCCGTTCACCGTCATGCTGCCGTCGGCGTCGAGCGTGACGCCGCCGGCGCGGGTATAGGCTTCGCCGCCGGGACCTTGCACGGCGAAAAAGCCGTCGCCGTCGATCGCCACGTCGAGGTCGCGGCCGGTGGCTTTCAGCGTGCCGGTGCGGGTGTTGACGGCGTTCGGCTGCATCTGCGCCATGTGGCGCGCATCGTAACCGCTGCCGGGGACGGCGCGGCTGGTGGTCAGCTCCATATTGGCGCGGAAGCCGACCGTGTCCAGGTTCGCCATGTTGTTGGCGTGCACCTGCAGGCCGCGCAGGGCCCGGTCGGCCCCGCTGATGGTAGTGTAAATCAGCGCATCCATGTCTTAATCCGCCTTACATCGCCTGCATCAGCGATTGCAGGATCGTGCTTTCGGTCTGCAGTACCTTGGAGTTGGCTTGATAGTTGCGCTGCGCCGTCATCAATCCGACCAGTTCGGCCGTGATGTCGACGTTCGACTGTTCCAGCGAACCGGTGCTCAAGGCGCCGGCCATGCCGACGCCAGGCGTCGTGTACAGCGGCGTGCCGGACGCGGTCGATGCCTGCCAACTGGTTTCGTTGACCGGAATCAGCGCGCCTTCGTCCGGGAAGGTGGCGATCGCCAGCTTGCCGACCGCCTGCTTCTGACCGTTCGTGTATTTCGCCACCAGCGAGCCATCCGGCGCCAGTTCGACGCCGGTGAAGGTGCCGGACGCATAGCCGTCGGCCTGGTTGGACGAGGTGGTCGCTTCACCGGCGAACTGGGTGGTGCCCTTGTAGTCGACCTTTAATGTCAGCGGATCGGTGGCACCGTTGACCGGATTGATCGTCAGCGCGAACGTCGCAGGCTCTTCCGGTGTCACCGGCGCGCCTGTCGAGAGCAGCGAGCCGTCCGAGTTGAAGGTCAAATCCGTGGTTTGGCCATTGCCAACACCATCGACCGCGTAATGCACGGTCACGACATTCGGCGTGGCCGACTTGACGAAATATTGGGTGATCGTGTGCTGGGTACCCAGCGTGTCGTAGGCCACCGAGACGCGCGACATATTGTACGCGGTCGGATCGGCCAGCACTTCCGTGATGCCTTGTGCCGGGTCGGCCGCCACAGGTTCTGTCCACGCCGTTTGAATAGGCACGCTCCAGTCGGCCGACAGGTTGGTCACATAGGTCAGCTTGGTGGTGGCCACGGCAGGCACCTGGCCGGTCGGTATCGTCAGGTCGCCCATCGGTCCGAGCAGGGTGGATGGCGGCTTCATCGAGAAACCTTGCACGCGGCGGCCGCTGGAATCGGACAGGAAACCGTTCGAGTCGGCATTGAAGATGCCGGCGCGGCTATAGTTGGTCTGGCCCTGCATGTCCTTGCTGACGAAGAAGCCGCGGCCATTGATCGACGCGTCGAGCGCGCGGCCGGTGCTGACCACGCCGCCGTTCAGGTCGATGCTTTGCGTCGTCGAACCGATGCGCGTCCCCGCCGCCTGGTCGCCCGCGTATTGCGCGGAAAAGTTGGCGCGACTCGCCTTGAAACCGTAGGTACCGGCATTCGCGATATTGTTACTGATCGTGCCCAGTTGTTCATTGATGGCTTGGATGCCGGACAAGGCGATATCGAGACTCATGGCGGAGACCTTTCTTTAGAAACTGGAGGATGAAGCGGACGAATTGGCGACGGCGGTGCTCTTGCCGTTGAAAGCGGTGATGGCGGTCGGGGCGATCTCGCCGACATTCGATACATTGAGCAGCACGGCGCCGCCCGAACCGAGGCGCACGCTGTTCAGGCGCCCGACCAGTTCCAGCGGCGGATTTTCCTTGGTGCTCGTTTCGACGCGCATTTTATAAGTGTCGGACGGCAGGCCCAGCGCGGTCGGGTCGAGCGCGAACGGTACCGCGCCGGCCGCTTGCGAACCGAGCGTGACCTTGTGTTCGTGGCCGTCGCTGCCGACCAGCACCAGCGTGGTCTGGCTGCTCGAACTCGACAGCGTGACCTGGCCCTGCACCGGCGTCGTGCCGAGCTGCACTTCGGTGGCGCTGGCCGTCACGTTGGAGCCGACCTGCGCGCCGAGCGCCAAGGTCTGCATGCTTTGCAGCACGCTGGCATTGGCGCTGGTCAGGTTCGACAGGCTTTGCATCGATTCCGTCTGCGACAACTGGGTCAACTGGCTGACGAACTGGCTCGGGTCGCTCGGCGACAGCGGGTCCTGGTTCTTGATCTGGGCCACCAGCAGCTTGGTGAACATTTGCGTCGTTTCGTTACCGTTGGCCAGCGGGTTGGTGGTCGCGCTGGACGCGGCGGTGTTGCTGGCGTTATTGGTGAACAGATTGGTTTGCATGGTTTAGCCTTCACCGAGTTTGAGGAGGGATTGCTGCATGCCGCGGATACGGCCCAGCACTTCCACATTGGTTTCGAAGGCGCGCGACGCGGCCATCATGTCGGTCATTTCGGCGACCTGGTTGACGTTCGAATAAAACACGATGCCGTCCGCGTTGGCCAGCGGATTGCCCGGCTCGAAGACCTTGCGCACCGGATCGTTGCTTTCGACCACGTCCAGCACTTGCACGCGGCCGCCGGTATTGTCGTCGTTCATCACGGCGGCAAACACCGGCTTGCGCGCGCGATAGGTGCCAGCCTCGTTGCCGGCCACGGAATCGGCGTTGGCCAGGTTGCTGGCCACGGTATTGAGGCGCACCGTCTGCGCTGCCATGGCCGAGCCGGCGATTTGCGAAATTTCCTTGAAGCTCATGATTATTGTCCGTTGATGGCTTTGGCCAGGCCCTTGAGCTTCATGTTGATGAAGGTCAGGCTGGTCTGGAAATCGGTCGCGTTTTGTCCGAACGCCGCTTGCTCGACGCCGATCTCGACGGTGTTGCCGTCGCGCGTCGGGTGATACGGCACGCGGTACAGCACGCCGTCGTCGCCATCGAGTTGCGGCGCGCCGCTGGCATTGGCTTCGGCGTTCGCCAGCGCGGCGGCGAAATCCATGTCCTGGGCCTGGAAGCCTGGCGTATTTTCGTTGGCAATATTGGCCGCCAGGACCCGCGTGCGGTCGGCGCGCAAATGCAACGCGTCCGCATGCATGCCGAGCCCTTCCTTGAAATTAATCCCCATGCCTGCCTCCGTGAATGTTCACCATGTAAAATGGCGGCCAGACGCGTCATGCGCTATGGCCGCTACAGTCTTCATAGTAAAGGTATTGCCCATGTTCAACAGTCCCATTGTAACCCGGTTCCTGCCGCTATTGCGCATTGTGATGCTCGTGTTGTTGAGTCCGCGTGTCGCTGCCGCCACAAGCGCTGAGCAGACCCTGTTGCTCATTGAACAGGCAGCGCGCGCGGCACTGGTGCGCCAGGCCGACAATACCGGCCTGATCGAGCCGCAATTCGAACTGGCCGTGGTGCGCAACGACCGCGTGCTGCCGCCGTGCGAGCAGGGCGTGGCGGTCGACGCGCTCGATATCCGGCAGTCGACGCGCATGCGCATGGTGGCCGTGTGCCCGGGCGCTGCCGGCTGGCGGTATGAATTCGTCGTGCGCGCCAAGGTCAGCGCCAAGGTTGCCGTGACCTTGGGAGAAATCCCGGCCGGCAAGCCGATGACGTCGGCCGATGTCTTGCTGGAACGGCACGACATCAGCATGATCCCCGACACCATCAACGACTTGACGGCCTTCGACGGCATGTCGGCGCGACGCTCGCTGCGCGGCGGCGAAGTGTTGCGCCAGAATATGCTGGTGGCGGTGCCGCTGGTCAAGCGGGGAGACGCGGTGCGCATCGTCGCGCGGCGCGAACAGATCGAGGTCAGCATGGCGGGAGAGGCGCTCGATACCGGCGCGCGCGGCGCGATGGTGCGGGTGCGCAATGCCAACGGCAATACCATCCGGGCCCGCGTCACCGCTGCCGGGACGGTCGAACCCGCTGATCTGCCACTGTCCACTCAATCCTCGGAATGACGTTGTAATTGCCTGGCCAGGCGCGTCAGCTTGTCGGCATAGGCGGGGTCGGTCGCATAACCGCCGCGCGCCAGGCCGGCGGCGAAGGCGTGCGCATCGTTGCCGGTATTGAGCGCCTGCTGGTAGCGTGGGTTATCGATCAACATGTCCGCGTAATCGCGGAAGGCGCTGTCCTGGTCCGGGTAGCTGCGGAAACGCTCGGTTTTACGGACCGCCACGCCGTGTTCATATTCCGTCGTGCTGGCCGCGGCCACCGCGCCTTGCCATTGTGATCCGGCTTTCAGGCCGAACAGGTTGTTGCTGTCGGCGCCACCGGCGCCGCGCAGCGGGCGCTGCCCCCATCCCGATTCCAGCGCGGCGTGGGCGGCGACCAGTTCCGGCGCCACGCCGAGGCGCTGCGCCGCTTCGGCCACGCCCGGCTTGATCGATTCGAGAAATTGTTGTTGCAGTTCCGTCGCGCCGTTGACCTCGCCGCCGGCGATCGCGCCGGCGCCGCTGGCGCGCGCGCGCAAGGCCATCCCTTCGACGCTCAGCGCAGGCGCCGCAGCGGGCGCGCTGGCCGGCGCGGAAGAGCGCGCGCCAGCGCCGGAACCCTGTTGCAGGAAGGCCGCGACATCGCCCTGCACCTGGCGGTAGGTGGCGGCAAAGCCGCCTCCGCCGCCGAAGCCGCCCGGCAGCGCCGCCGCCGGCCGACTGCCGGCCACGTTCGAGACGGTAGCCGCCGTCGCCTGCGTGGGCGCGGTCGGCCGCATCATGTCAGGCCGGTTCATACGTGCAATCCTCGCCATGCAGCACGCGCTGCATGATCGTATATTGCTCGACGAGCAAGTCGCTATTGCGCTTGCCCAGGCGCTTGCATTCGATCACCATGCGTTCGAGCGCGCGCCAATCCTGTTCCAGGCGCACGCGCGGTTCCGCTTTCAGCAAGCCGAACACTTGCGTCATCGCGGCGGCCGGTCCTAATAACTGTGTCGCCAGCGCGACGCGTTCCTGGCGGCGCGCTTCGAGCGCGTCGACCAGCGTCGAGATGCGCGCGGCGATCTCGCCCAGGCGCGTGCTCTGGTGGCGCAACGCGGCGTCGAACTGGCCGTCGAGCAGCGTCAGCAGGTCGTCATAGGCGAGCAGATCGGTGGCAATGCCGTCCAGCAATTGCTTCATCGCATCCTGACGCGTCGGCGCTGTCACTTGTCGCTCCCGTGGAAGCGCTGGATCAGGCCGGCGAGCTTGCCTGGATCGAACGGCAACTCGCCCTTGGCCAGCGCGTCGCGCAGCGCCGCCACTTTTTCATGGTCGATTTCCGGCATGTCTTTCATGGCCGCCAGCGCCGGCTGCAGCACGGCCGATTGCAGTTCGGCCTGGCGCGGCGCGGCGGCAGGCGCCTGTGCCGCTTCGGCCGGCGCACTGTCGGCCATGCGCTGGACGGCCAACCCGTCCGTGATTCCAGTTGAAATTCTCATACGTTGGCCTCTAGGTTTAGTTTGCATGGTAACCCGCAATTTGCCCGCAAGCAAAGTGAATATCAGTTTGCATGCCGTTCCGCCCTGGTTTTGCCCTCCGACGGCGCGATCCGGTCGCGCAGCTTTTTCAGCGATTCGACATCCGGCAGAGCCGTGTCGACTTCCTCGGTCAAGCCCTGACTGCTGCCCGGCACACCGAACATCGCGGCCACCGCGTGCGCCTGACCCTGCGTCAGGATCAATAATTCGATGCGGCGGTTGACGCCGGCGTCGGCGCGCTTGGCGTCGATCGGCGCGCGGTCGGCCATGCCCACCACCTGCAGCACGCTGTCGGTGCGCATGCCGCCCGACAATAACATCGAGCGCGCCGCCATCGCCCGGTTCGACGACAGCGTCCAGTTCGAATAGGCCGCGTAACTGGTGTCGGCGTATTGCACGGAATCCGTATGTCCCACCACCAGCATCTGGTTTTCCATCCGTTCGAACAGCGGCCCCATCTTGCGCAGCAAGGCGCGGAAGCGGTCGGTCGGGATCGCGCTGCCGCGCACGAACATGCCCTGGTTGTCGGTATCGTGCAACATCACGCGCAAGCCGTAGGGCGTGATCACCGATTCGAGGTTGTTCGCCAGGTTCGCTTCCTTGCTCATTTCCGCCAGCGCCTTGGCCAGCTTTTGCAGGTCGCCCGGGGTTTCATACGACACCTTGCCAGGCGAGACGACGGCCGAATCTTCTCCGCTGGCCAGCGCCTTTCCGGGAGTTTCCGTCTTGCCCGTCTGCGGCATCGGGAAGCGCTCGATCAGGCTGCCGCGCGGGCCGCCGACCTGTTCCGGCATGACGCCTTTGCCCTGGTCGGTCTTGTTGCCGTCCGCTTCCGTCATGATATGTTGCAAACTTTCCGTGTTGCGCGCCGCCATCAGCCACAGCACCAGGAACAGGCACATCAGCGCCAGGCAAAAGTCGGCGAACGCGACCTTCCAGGCACCGCCGTGTTCGTCGTGCGCATGCTTGCCGCCGCCGCGCTTGACGATGGTCGCTTCATGTTTCTCATGCGGCTTTTGCACGGCCACCTCCTCGGCGCGACGCGGCCTCCGGTTCGCTGTCGCGGCCTTCGAGCTCGTTGATCCAGCGTTCCAGCTGGGCGAAGCTCGGCTTGATGTTCAGCGGCACCAGGCGGCGCCCGGCATCGATCGCCAGCAGCGCCGGCTTGCCGGCCACGTGCGTGACGAGCACGACCTTGACGCATTCCTTGTTGGCCGCTTCCTGGCTGACCAGTTGCTTGAGCATGTTGCAGACCGGGTCGATCAAGCCGTAGCAGAGGAAAATGCCGATGAAGGTGCCGACCATGGCCGCGCCGACGTGTTCGGCGATCTCGCCCGAGGTCGCGCCTTCGCTGACGGTGTTCATCGTGATGACGATGCCGAGCACGGCGGCCAGGATGCCGAAGCCCGGCATCGCCTCGCCGATCTTGTTGAGCGACTTGGCCGGCTGGTTCAATTCTTCGTGGATCGCTTCGAGTTCCTGTTCCAGCACGCCTTCGAGTTCGTGCGCGTTGATCTTGCCCATGGCCATCAAGCGGAAATTGTCGACGATGAAGGCGAGCAGTTTCGGTTCTTCCAGCACCCGCGGGTAGCGCTGGAACAGCGGGCTGTCCTTCGGCGCCTCGACGTGGGCGTCGAGCGCCTTCAGGCCGCCGGCGGCCAGTTGCAGCAGTTCATACATCAGCAGCAATAACTGGCGCTGGAATTCCGAATCGTATTTTTTGCGGACGACGATTTTCTTGAGCTGGTTCACCAGTTCGGCCAGCACGTGGGTTGGATTGCCGATCACCAGCGCGCCGGCGCCGGCGCCGGCGATGACGATCAGTTCGATCGGTTGCCAGATCTGGTGAAACGCGCCCCCCATCATGAAGAAGCCGCCGAAGACGCTGCCTAGAACGATAAGGATGCCGATTATTTGCTGCATGATGGTACGCCTTTCTGCGTCATTTTTATGCTGTTCGTGCCGGGTGGCCGTGCATCACGCGCTTTTCAGCACCGCGCGCATTTTACCCAGCGCCGCCTTGTTGAGCTGGCAGACGCGCGCATCCGTCAAGTCCAGCACGGCGGCGATTTCCTTGTAACTCAGTTCGAATTCGTAATACATCTGGATCACGCGCTGTTCCCGCTCGTCCAGGCCGTTCAGCGCCTGCGCCAGGCTGCGGCGCACCATCAACTGGTCTTCCGGGCTCGGCGCGCTGTCGCCGTTGCCGCTCATCGTATCTTGCAGCACTTCATCGAAACTGGCCAGCAATTCGGCGCTTTCATCGAGCTGGTAAGCCTGGTAAGCCTCGGCCGTGATGCCGAGGTCCTTGATGATTTCGCGTTCGTCCGGTTCGCGCCCGAGGCGGCGCGTCAGTTCGCGCACGGCGTCGCGCAGCTTGTGGCTCTGCTGGCGCACGGCGCGCGGGCGCCAGTCCTGGCGCCGCAGTTCGTCGAGGATCGCGCCGCGGATGCGCAGGCTGGCGTAACTGCCGAACGCGCCGTCCGGCTCGCCGTAGCGGCGCAGCGCTTCGAGCAGGCCCATCAGGCCGATCTGTTCCATGTCGTCGCGGTCGATGGCGCCGGCGATCTGCGAATTGAGCTGGCGCACGATGCGCTTGACCAGCGGCGCATAAGACAGCAGGTGCTTCTGTTCGTCGGCCACGCTGTGCGTGACCGGCGCGCTGCCCACATCGCCGTAGCTTTCGGCGTAGGTGTCCGCGTACTGCTCTATGTATGCCATGCCCGCCCCACTAATGGTCTGTATCGTTGCGGCATTACTCGAGGATCAGTTTACCGATCATGACTTCGTTGAATGGCCGTTCGCGCTTGTCCTTGGCGTAGGTTTCATCGAAAGCCTTGTTCAACTCTTCGGCAAACTGGTCGATCGACATGCTCGACGCCTTGGCCATCGGCAGCGACGACAGCGCTTTCACGGCCACGCTGCGCAGCAGCGGCAAATGTTCCTTGCATTCCTTTTCCTGCTCGGCCGTGGTCGACACCACCAGATCGGCCGACAGGTAATGGGTCACGCTTTCCCCTTCGCTACGGCGCAGCATGACGATGACTTTTTCGACCGTGATGTATTTCGGCGGCTTGGTTTCAACTTTCGGTTCTTCCTTCTTGGCATGCTTGCCATCGGCGCCGGCATTGGCCGACTTGCCCATGTACCAGACCGCACCACCGGCGGCCGCGCCGCCGACAGCCAATACCGCAACCAATGCAATGACCAGTTTCTTATTCATATTTACTCGTTATTCCTGCTCGGACAGCATGGCAAAGGTGGAAGAGGGCGCTTCGCCCTCGGACAGGGCGCGGCCCGGGTCGCGCGGCGCCTGTTCGCGTTGCTGCTGGCCGCCGCGGCCGCCGTCGGCAAACGACTGGCTGTCGCGCGGCGTGGCCGAGACCGTCACTGCGACATCGCTGAACTGGCGCTGCGACAGGTCGTTGCGCACCGTGTCGCCGATCGCATTGAGCTGGCGCAACACTTCCGAATTGTTGGCCGACAGGTTCACCTGCAGCGCGCCGGCGCTGTGCCGGATCGAAATCTCGATGTGGCCCATGTTCGGCGGACTGAGCACGATCACGGCATTATTGTTATTGCGTTGCAATTGCAATTGCAGGCGGTCGCCCAGCGCCGCGCGCAGCGGCTGCTGCCACTGTTCCGGCGTGCCGGCCAGTTGCACCGGGTCGGCGCGCTGGCCGGACGCTTGCGCTGGCGCGACGGCGCCGCCGATGCCATCCGCGCCGGGCTGGTTGAGCGCCTGGAACGTCGCGCCATCGGTGTTGCCGGGGTGAATTGTCGTCGGCGCGGGTGCCGGCGCGACGCCGGCGGCCAGCGCGGCGCCGCTGATCGTGTTGTAGTCGCTGCGCTGCAGCGGTGTGCCGCGGCGTTGCACTTGCAATAACTGGTCGGCCGCCTGCTGCATCGCGTTTTGCGCCGCGGTGGGCGTGAACTGCGCCGCGTCGGCCGGCGCGGCGGTGCCGACAGGTATTGGCGCCGTGCCGGTTTCGCTGTCCGGCGTGCTGATGCGCGCGCTGCGTTCGCCGAACTGCGCCGCGGCGGCCAGACTGGCCGCCTGCGGCGTCGGCGCGGCGCTCGGTGCGCCGGTCGGCGCGGCCGTGGCCGCTACCGCGCGGAATGCATTGGTATCGACGGCATTGCCTTGCGGCGCAGCCGATGGCGCGCCCGTTGGCGCCGATGGCGCGCCGGTGGCGGCGCCGGTACGGGCCGCGACGGGGCGCGTCGCCAGATGGGCAAAGCGCGGCGCCAGCGTCGGCGCGGCGGATGGGGCAGCGCTGGCGGCATTGGCAGCCGGCGCGGCGCTTGGCGCGGCGCTCGGCACATTGACGGCCTGGGTGGGCGACGACGCTGGCGCACCGCTCGGCGCGGCAGTCGGCGCCACGCCGCTCCAGGCCGATGGTGCTGCGCCCGGGGCTTGCGAAGGCGCCGAGGTTGGCGCTGCCGATGTCGCGCTCAGCGGCGCGGCGGTCGGTGCCGCGACAGGCGCTTGCGTCGGCGCCGGTGTGCCGAAAGCGGCAGGCGCGGCGGTCGGCGCGGCGTTGCCGGCAATGGCGCCGACCGCGCCGGTCCCGGCTGGCGCCGGGCCGGATGGCGCGCCGCCAGCCGGGGCGGGTAATGGCATCGCCGTCGGCGGCATGGTCAGGCCCATCGCCAGCGGATTGACCAGCATCGATGCCAGGTCGGTCTCGGCATCGCCGGCCGCTGGCGCATCGCTAGCCACGCCGGCGATGGCGCCGGCGCCGGCCGGCGCTGGCGGCGGCAGGCTGTCGGCCAGGTCCAGGTAGCGGGCGAATACCGGCAATGCCGGCGCTGCCGGCAGTTCTCCGGCAGCGCCGGCCAGCGGAATGCTGTCGAGCGTCACAATGGCTGGCGCGCCGGGGGGCGGCGCCATCAGCGGCGAATCGCCGCCGGTCACGGTCTGCACCGCTGTCAAAATCGTCGTCATGCTGTCGTGGTCCCGGTTTCGGTGGTTTCACTGGTCAGGGCATAGGCCATCCAACCTTCCTTGTTCGCTTGCATCTCGCTCAGGTGCTTGCCCAGTTCGTCGCTGGCCTGGCGCACGCACAGTACCGCTTGCAGATGCAATTGCTGCAAGGTCGCCAGCGCGGCGCGCTCGGCCGGCGTCCACGGGCCTTGCTCGGCCAGCGTCGGCAGCACGGATGCCATCAATGTATTGATCGCCGCCAGCGCCTTCCAGTCGGAGGCGGCGGTGGCGGCGCTCATCTTTTGCGCCAGTTGCAGTAAGGTCTGTTGCCTATCCATTTTTGGCCTGTACACCCAGCCAGCCTTGTTTGATGGTGGTTAATAAAGAACTCACCTCGTCCACGATGGCCGGTTCCATGTCGACGCCGGCGCGATACAGGCGCGCGGCGCAATAATCGTACAGGCGGCCCAGGTTGGTCACCAGGTCGCCGCCATTGTCATAGTCCAGCGAACTGGACAGACCGTTGATGATTTCCGTGCACTTGTTCAGGCTGGCCGCCTTCAGCTCGTAGCGCTTGCCGACGATATGGCCGCGCGCGCGCGCCAGCTCTTCCAGCAGACCGTTGGTGAGCACCAGCACCAGTTCGACCGGAGAGGCGCGCGCGGTCTGCGCGTCCAGATTGACGGAGTGGTAACTACTGTAAGCTTCCTGGTTCAACATGGTATTCACCGTTTATTCATGGTCATTCAAGCGGAGCGGATGCCGTCCGTTCAAGAGGACGAACTGCCACTGAGCATCGCACTGAACAGATTGCTGTTGCTGGACATTTGCGATTGCAACTGTTGCAGCGAGGTAAATTGCAACAGGTAGCGCTTGTAGGCGCTGTTGTACTGGTCGTCCAGCGTGGCCTGGCGCGTGACCAGCGTCGATTGCAGCCGCGAGACCGAATCGCGGCGCGTGCTGATCTGGCCGTTCAAGCCGCTGGTCCACTGGCCCAGCAATTTGTCGAGGCCGCCCAGCACGCCTTTCGGCGCGCTCGCGCTGGCGCTGCCGAAGACATCGTCGAGCGCGTTCGGGTTGGCGGCCAGCGCCTTGGTCAGGCGGCCACTGTCGAGCGCGAGCGTGCCGTCGCGTTGCCCGGTGATGCCCAGCGTCGGCAGGCTCTGGCTGCCGCTGGCCATGCGCAAGGTCGACGTGATGCGGCTGCGCAGCGCGCCCAGGCCGGAATCCTGGGCGAAGATGCCGGGATCCTTGCCGGAAGCCGGATCGCCGGGGGCATTCAAATCGGCCAGCACACTGTTCAGTTTATTGTAGGCATCGACGAACGATTGCACATTGGCCACGGTGGCGGCGCTGTCGGTGCCGACCGTCAGGGTCACCGGATCGTCGCTGGCCGCCTGCGCCTTGGTAAACGTCATCTTGACGCCATCGATCGTATCGAAGGTGTTCGACGCCTGCTGCAGCTTGGTGCCGGTATTCTTGGCGCCGAGCCAGATCACGGCATCCTGCGCCGTGGCCAGTTGCGTCTTGCCGGCCGGGTCGTCCAGCATCGATTTCAGCGCACCGTTGGTGATGCCGCTGGTATCGAGCGAGGCGGCATTGTCGGCGCCGGTGGCGGTCGAGGTCAGCACCAGCGTGGCCTGGCCGTTGACCGTCATCGTCGCCGCCGTCACGCGCGAATTGTTGTCGGCCGCGACGTTGATCGCGGTGGCGATTTCCTTCGCGGTCAAGGTGCCGTCCAGGTCCTTGTCGGCGTTGTTCAGGTTGACGTTGAAATTGCTGCCGTCGGCCAGCATCACGTTCAGGCTGCCGCTGCCGGCGGCGGCCGTGTCGCTGATGCCGCCGTACGAGACTTGCCCGGCCGTGGCCAGGCGTTCGACATAGAAATTGTAGGTGCCGGTGGCTGCGCTGGCGTCGGCGGTGGCCGTGCCGACGGCCGAGCTGAAGCTGGCCGAGTTGATCAGCATGCTTTTCTTCGTGCTCAGCGCCGACAGGCTCGCTTCGAACGAACCCATGGCCGAGCTGAGCTTGCTCAAGGCGCTGGCGGTGGCGTCCGCGGCTTTCGTCTGGGTCGTCAGCAGCGCCTGGGTGCCGGCCGTGTATTTCGTGGCCAGTTGGGCGGCGGTGCTGGTTGGATCGTATGCCGTGGTAGAACTTGTGCTAGTCGTTGCCATTTTCGTGCTCCGATGAAAGTATTGAGAGTATACAGTCGTATACAGGCGACCGCCGGGACGGCCAAATCAAATTGCATCGTTTTTGGTTTATTTCTGTCCGCGCAGCCACAGTTGTGTTGCCAGTTCATCATGTTGCTTGCGTTCCTGCTGGCGCCGTTCATGCACTTCGGCTTGCTGTTTCTTTTCCAGCACCTGGCCCAGCACTTCGCGTTTCATGTACGCGGCGGTCAAAGCCCGCTGCGACACCGCCATGTCGGCCTCGTGCATGTTGAGGTCGAGGCGGTGATTGTCGGCCATTTGCATGACCGCCTGCTTGTAGTCGCCGCAATTGCCGGCCAGCGCCAGCGGCAGGTTGCCGCTGGCGCCGCTGCCCTGGTACAGGCCGGTGAGCCGGTCCAGGGTTTTCTGATAGCGTTCGCGCACGCTTTCCTTGGCCGCCATTTCCGTCTGCAAGCGTTCGACCTCGGTCGTGCGCAACTCCACCAGCGTGGAGAGATTGCGTATCATGTGGGACTGTGTCATGCCATCAGCCTTTCTAGGGTGTCAACGCAGAATGCGAAGGGGGCCGCTTCCTTGGTCCCCTGGCACAGGAATTCTTCGACGTACGGGTGCAATTTCACGGCCTTGTCGGTGACCGGGTCGGCGCCGGGCACGTAGGCGCCCAGCGGAATCAGGTCGCGCACCCGCTCGTGGCGCGCCAGCGACGCCTTCAAGGCGCGCGCGGCCAGCATGTGTTCCTTGCTGATCACCTGGCTCATGCAGCGGCTGATCGAGGCGCCGATGTTGATCGCCGGGTAATGGCCGCGCTCGGACAGTTCGCGCGTGAGCACGATGTGGCCGTCCAGGATCGCGCGCGCCGTGTCGACCACCGGATCCTGCTGGTCGTCGCCCTCGGCCAGCACGGTATAGATCGCGCTCATGCTGCCGACCGGATTCTCTCCATTCCCGGCCGATTCGACCAGTTGCGGCAGGTTCGAAAACACCGACGGCGGATAGCCCTTGGTGGCCGGCGGCTCGCCCAGCGCCAGCGCCACTTCGCGCAGCGCCATCGCATAGCGCGTCAGCGAATCGACCAGCAACAGCACATTCTTGCCTTGATCCCGGTAGTGCGCCGCGATGGAATGGCACAATTCGGTCGCCATGATGCGCATCAAAGGCGATTCGTCGGCCGGCGCGATGACCAGCACGGCCTTGCGCAAGCCTTCCGGCCCGAGCGACATGTCGACGAATTCGCGCACTTCGCGCGAGCGCTCGCCGATCAGGCCGACGACGACGACATCGGCCACCGTCTGGCGCGTCAGCATGCCCAGCAACACCGACTTGCCGACGCCGGAACCGGCCATCAGGCCGACGCGCTGGCCTTTGCCCAGCGTCAACATCGAATTGATCGCGCGCACGCCGACATCGAGCGGTTCGGTCACGGTTTTCTTGCGCAGCGGGTGGACCCGCGGCGGCGTGTAGTCGAGCAAGTGTTCGCCGCCCAGCTTACCGAGACCGTCGATCGGTTCGCCCAGGCCGTTGACCATGCGCCCGAGCCAGGTCGGGCCGATCTGCAGGCTGACCTTGTCGGTCGACGGCATCACGCGCGCGCCGGTGGTCAGCCCGAGCGCCTTCTTGAACGGCATCAGGTACGAGACCTTGTCGCGGAAACCGACCACTTGCGCGTCCAGCCATTCGCCGCCGACGGTTTCGATCTGGCAACGCTGGCCCGTGTGCAGCGGGCAACCCATGGCTTCGAGCAATAGCCCGGAAGCACCGACCAGGCGCCCGGTCGGGGTGGCCAGCGGAACCGCATCGAGTTCCAGTTTGCGCAAGGCATCGGCTATCATTCTTCGCTTTCAGGCTCATCACCGGCATCGGCGACCGTTAATTGATTATCGACCTGTTCCATGACAGCGGCAAGACGTTGATGACATCCGGCATCAACTTCATTATCTCCGGCGCGGATGCGGCATTCGCCGATGTCCAGGCGGGCGTCGGGAATCAGGTTCCAGCGCTTGGCGCGCTTCGGATCGAGTTCGGCGATGCGTTTCAATTCTTCCGGATTCAGGTAGACGTCGATCTCGTCGCGCGTCGGCGGCATCGACGCCAGCGTCTCGTCGACCAGCGCCATGATCTGCACCGGCTGCAAGGCCAGTTCGGCGCGGATCACCTGGCGCGCCACCTTCGCCACCAGGTCGACCACTTCCTTGCGCTGCGCGGCGCGGTAATCCGAGCGCAGTTTTTTCAATCCCTTGAGCATGGCGTCGACCGGGCGCGCCATCGCATCGTAGGACACCAGGGTTTCGTTGCGGCCTTCCTCGCGACCCTGTTCGAAACCGGCGTTGCGGCCGGCCTCAAAGCCGTCTTCCTGGCCGCGCTGCAAGCCGATTTCATAGCCGTCGCGCTGGCCCTGTTCAAAACCCTCGCTGACCGAGGCTTGCCACTGGGCGCCGTCGGTGGCCAGGCCGACGCCGTTGCCGCGCTGCGGCGGCGGCGCGAACTGGGACAGCGGCGGAAAACGGTAGGGGCGGAACTGCTTCATTCGATGACCTTTTCGGCGAACAGTTGCACTTCGATTTCGCCGGCATCGGCCAGCGCCTTGACGGTGGCCATGATTTCCTGGCGCGTCTGCTCGATGCGCGACATCGGCACCGGGCCGGCGCGGCGCATCATGTCCTCGAACGCTTGCGCTTGCCGTTTCGGCATGGTTTTCAGGATCGCGTCGCGGATCGACTGTTCGGCGCCCTTCAATGCCACGGCCCACTGTTCCAGCGGCACTTCCTCGATGATGCGGCTGATGGCCGCCTCGGTCTGGGTCGACAGGATCAGGAAGTCGTACATCGACAGTTCGATCTTTTCGACGACGGCCGGATCGTGCGCGCGCAACAGTTCGACGATCTGCGCCCGGTTGCTCGGCAGCCGGTTCAGGATTTCGGCCACTTGCCGGATCCCTTCGACGCTGGTGCTCTGGCTGTCGAAGCTGCCCAGGCAGCGGTTCACCAGTTCGTCGAGTTCGAGCAGCAGGTCGCGGTCGATCTCGTCCAGGCGCGCCAGGTTCAGCAGCACCAGATCTCGTCCTTCGAGCGGCAGCGCATCGATGATCTGGCCGGCCAGCGCCGGCGGCAGGAAGGCGAGGAACACGGCCTGCATCTGCACGTGCTCGTTGGCGATGTATTCGGCCAGCCATTTTGGCGAGGCCCATTGCAGGCGCGCCATTTTCGGGCGCAACTCGTCGCCGTAGATATTGTTCAGGACAGTATTGGCCAGGTCGTTGCCGAGCGCCAGGTCGAGCGAGCGTTTCAGGTAGCTGCGCGAGGCGCCGTGCACGCCCGATTGCTGGCGGTAATCGTCGAAAAAGGTTTGCATCGCCGTTTTCACGGCTTCGACCTTGATGCCGCTCATGCGCGACATCACTTGCGTGACTTCCAGCAATTCCTCGCGCGACAGGCAGCGCAGCACGGCCGCGGCCGGCTCTTCTCCTATGCTGAGCAGGACGATCGCCGCCTGCTCCACCGGAGAGACCAGCGAGCCATCGTGGTCGGACATATCGTTATTGGGATCGGCCATTTTTCTGCATCCATTGTTTGACAACTTCGGCGACCCGTTCCGGTTCTTTCTCGGCGAGCACCTTCAAGTGGTCGACCATGACGTCGACGGTGGAACCGGTCGGCGGCAGGTCGTAGTTTTCCAGCAGCGGCACCACCGGCATGCCGCCCGACCTGGCCGGCGACGTGTTCGGCAGCGATGGCACTTCCGGATGGGCCGGATCGTGCGCGCCGCCGGCCTGCTGCGCCTGCGCGCTGCCGGCCGGGCCGGCCACGGCCGGCGAGGCCGGCGTGATGATGACGCCGTCGGGGCCGCGCCGTTCGGCGCCCGGGGCGCCGCCGGCGCGCGCGGCGACCTGCGTCGGCGCTTCCGGCAGGAAACGGCGCGACAGCATGCGCATGATCGGGCGCAGCAGCAGCAGGTAGCCGAGCAGCGCGCCGACCGCGTAGGTCAGCCACGAACTGAAGTCGACCACGGTATCGCGTTCCTGCCACCATGGCAGCACCGGCGCCTTGGCCGGGAAATTCATCGCCGTCACCACCAGCGCGTCGCCGCGCTCGGTATTGATGCCCAGGCCGTTGCGCAGCACCTTGTCGATATTGGCCAGTTCGGCCGCGCTCCAGCCGTTTTTAGGGAAGGGCGCCGACGCCTGCGCCAGCACCACGGCGATGCTTTGCTTTTCCAGCCGGCCGCGCGCGCGCTTGGTCTGCACGATGCTGCGGTCATACGCGTACTGGCGCGTGGTGGCGTTCTTGCGCGCGCTGCCGTCGGGCTGGCCGGCGGCGGCCGGGTCGCCCGGCTTCGGCGTGGCGGCGTCCGGCGGGCGGTTCGACAGCGTGCCGGGCACGCCCATCACCAGGCGGTTGCGGTCTTGCTCTTCGCGCATCGCTTCGCTGGTGACTTTCGGCGTTTCTCCGTATTTTTCGATCGTTTCCTCGACCTTGTCGTTGTCGACCGAGGCCGTCACGCTGACGCGGAAATTGTCTTCGCCGACGATCGGGCCGAGCAGGCCGCGGATGTTGCCGCGGATTTCATCCTGCACCCGCTTGCCGTTTTCGCTGGTGGCGGCCGAGGATTCGAAACCGTCGGCCAGGTCGATGTGCGACGACAGCAGGTTGCCGGCCTGGTCGACCAGGCTGACCCGGCCCGGGCTCAGGCTGGCCACGCTGCCGGCCACCATGTTGACGACGGCGGCGATGTGTTCCGGCGTCAGGTTGCGTCCCGGTTTTGTCGCCACCACGACCGAGGCCGACGACTTGTCGCCGTCGCTGCTGACGAAGGAGGTCGACTTGGCGATCGACAGGTGCACGCGCGCATGGGCGATCGCGTCGAGCGTCATGATGCTTTGCGCCAACTCTCCTTCGAGGCCGCGCCGGAAGCGCACATCCTGCACGAACTGCGACACGCCCAGCGGGTCGCTCTTGTCCATCAATTCCAGGCCGGCCGGCAATTGCGCGGTGACGCCTTTGGCGGCGAGCAACATGCGTACCTTGCCCAGCATCGCTTCAGGCACCAGCACCTGGCCGCTGTCCGGGTGCAGGCGGTACGGCACGTGCTCGGTGTCGAGCACGTTCATCATGTCGGCCGCGACGACTTTTTCGCGCACGCCGAACACGGGTTTGTAGGCGGCTTGATCCTTCCACAGGTACATCAGGATCAGCGCCGTGAACCCGACGGCCAGCAACAGCATCGGCCCCAGGTTTTTCAACAGGGCGGGCGGCAGCGCCGTGGCGGCTTCGGGGCTGGCGCGCCAGCGTCCGTAGGCGGACTTAATGGTGTTGATCACTTGTGTGTGGCTTTCGCGTGCGGGGAGAGGGGCAAGAAGGAGCGGGGCCTTACAGAGGCAGTTTGATCAGTTCGTCGACCGCGCCCATGACCTTGTTGCGCACTTGCATCAGCATCGAAAACGACAGGCTCGCTTCCTGGCTGGCCAGCATCGCGCCGACCAGGTCGTCGCTCTTGCCGGAATCGACGTCGGCCATGCGCTGCGTCGCCAACTGGTCGTCGGCGTTGACCTTGGTCACCGCGTCCTTCATCGATTGCGCAAACGAAAACGCGCCATTCTGGCCATTCTGGCTCGCTTGGCCCGTCAATGCGCCGAACTGGGCCGCCGGCGCGATGGTGCTGGCCGATAGATCGGCCGCGGCATTGTTGAGTGCAGCCAGATCCGCCCGGATCAGGCTGGCAAATTCATTCGCCATGTTTTACCTCCACTTTAACTTGCAACATTGCGTACCGTAGCGCCCCGTGTCGGCCTGTTGCAAACCGGCGGCGAGCCGGACGCGCGGAGTGAAAAACAAGCTTCAGGGAAATGATACATGCTGGAAATTGGTTTGGCACGCGGGATTGTGTCGATACAACAGAAAGGCTGACATTTGCAGTGAAAATTGCGGAACAATTTCTTTTTAATCATGCACTAAGCGCAAAGATCGATAGTTTTGTTGCGAAGCAGCAAAGAGAAAATCAAGCCATGAATAAGCTTACTAGTTAGCAACTTTCCTGTAAAGTCTTAATTTGGCTGCGTATGCAAGGAGAATCCGGCGCCGCGCCGGCCGCGGGTTATTGATGCGTGGCAATAACGGAGAAATTCATGTAAGCTTCGCCACCGAGATCGTCACGCCGGACCATTTTTAAGCTAGGATATAGCATGCGGCCGCACAGGGGTCGCGGGCCTGCCACGGCAGTTGCTCGGACGACCGGCACCGCTAGTGTACCGACTTGATCACACTATGAACAACATAAAACAGACTGCGCCGCATCAAGTTTTGGATCCCTGCTTGCTCGGGCGTCCCGTGCACAGGCTGCATCTCTTCGCCGCGCAATTGCGCGACGACCTGGCCCAGGTCATGCGCCTGAACTTGAACCGCCGCTACTGGGGCACGTTTCAGGTCGACGACGTCGCCTTCAGCCGGCTCGACGGCAGCGAAGCGCGCGCGCGCTGGCTCAATTTCGCCGCGCCGGCCGGCAATATCGCGTTTTCGCTCGAACGCAAGGTGTTATTGAGCGTCCTGAATTACCGCTATGGCCGCAGCAAGACCGATGGCGCGGCCGACGATTCGGCCGTGCGCGTGACGGCGACCGAGGAACGCCTGGCCGTCGTGCTGGGCCAGCAACTGGCCGGCACGCTGGCCGGGCGCATCGAGCTGAACCTGCCGCCGACCGACAAGCCGGCCGCGACGGAACCATTTACGCCCGGGCTGGCGGCTCATCCGCCGAAAGGCACCTGGGTCATCGCGGTCCAGGTCAGCGACCCGGACAACACTGCCCGCACGCCCGTCAGCGGGCGCTTCCTGTTCGCGCTCGACAAGGTCTTGATGGCCAGCGTGCTGCGCGGCCTGCTGCCCGAGCGCGACCAGGGCCAGCGCTCCGAGCACAATCTCGGACCGCTGGCGGCGCGCCTGCAGGTGGCGCTGCAGGGCCGCCTGATCAGCAAGGAGGTTCCGCTGGGCTCGCTGTTTGAATTGCAGGTCGGCGATGTCATCCCGATCAGCCTGAACAGGGCCGACGTCCTGCTCGACGATTCGCGCCTGTTTACGGCCGCCGTCAGCGAGCATAAAGGCAAACTCTGTTTAACCTCATTTGAAGACGTCGAATAACATGATGAACGTAAACGCAAACAGCACCAGCGATGCACTGCTGGAAGACATGTCGGAAGAGATGATCATCGACCAGGTCAGCAGCGACCTGTCCGACATCACGCCGGCGCGCAGCGGCGCGCGGCGCGACTTGCCGCAGATGATGCGCAAGATTCCCGTCACGCTGACGCTGGAAGTGGGTTCGGCCCGCATCTCCCTGCAAGACTTGATGGCGATCGGCCCGGACAGCGTGGTCGAACTCGACGTGCTGGCCGGCGAACCGTTGATCATCAAGGTCAACGGCACGGCGATCGGCCGCGCCGAAGTGGTGGTGGCCGGTGAAAACTACGGGCTGAAGGTGATCGACCTGGATGGCTTGAATCTCGACATGATGGCGCCATGATCCTGGCGCGGTACTCCAGCCGGCAGCGCCGGCTGTGCGCGCCGGCGCTGCTCGCGCTGGGCGCGGCGCTGCTGTGCTGCGCGCCGGCGCACGCGGTGGATTTGTTGGGCAATATCGTGCCCGGCGCGAAGACCGAACTGACGGTCAAGACGCAAATCCTGGTCATCATGACCCTGCTCGGCCTGCTGCCGATGCTGGTCATGATGATGACCAGCTTTACCCGCTTCGTCATCGTGCTGTCGCTGCTGCGCCAGGCGCTCGGCCTGCAGCAGGGCTTGCCCAACCGCATCATCACCGGCGTCGCGCTGATCCTGACCATGCTGGTGATGCGCCCGATCGGCGACCAGCTGTGGCGCGACGCCTTCGTCCCCTACGACCAGGACAAGATCGGCCTGGAACAGGCACTGCAGGTGGCCGCGCAACCGATTTCGCGCTTCATGCTGGCCCAGACCAGCAAGGCCGCGCTGAAGCAGATCGCCCACCTGGCCGGCGAGGATGCCGTCGTGAAACCGGCCGACCACGCGTTCACCGTCAAGCTGGCCGCCTTCGTCCTGTCCGAACTGAAGACGGCGTTCCAGATCGGCTGCATGCTGTTCATCCCGTTTCTGATCATCGACCTGGTGGTGTCGTCGGTGTTGATGGCGATGGGGATGATGATGCTGTCGCCGCTGGTGATTTCTCTGCCGTTCAAGCTGCTGCTGTTCGTGCTGGTGGACGGCTGGACGCTGACGGTGAACACGCTCGTGACGAGCATCCAGGCATATTGAGGCTCCCATGACCCCTGAAGTCGCCGTCGACCTGATCGTCGAATCGCTGCATATCGTGATGGTGCTGGTGCTGGTGCTGGTGGTGCCGGGCCTGATCACCGGCTTGCTGGTGGCGCTGGTGCAGGCCGCCACGCAGATCAATGAACAGACGCTGAGCTTCCTGCCGCGCCTGCTCGTGACCCTGCTCGCGCTGATCCTGGCCGGGCGCTGGATGGCCGGCTACCTGATGGATTATTGCGTGTCGATCTTTACGCGCGCGGCCACGCTGGTCGCCTAGCGGGCCCGATGGAAGAGATCCTGTTCAAATTGTTGCCGCTGCTTAACGCGCTGTGGTGGCCTTTCGTGCGCGTCATGGCGATGCTGTCGGCCGCGCCGGTGCTGGGCGAGGCGATGGTGCCGGTGACGATCCGGATCCTGGCCGCGATGGTCTTGTCGGTGCTGATGCTGCCGCTGACGCGCCACGCCGTCATCATCGACCCGGTCTCGATGCAGGGCGTGGTGGCCACCATCGAGCAGGCCGTGATCGGCGGCGTGCTGGGCCTGGCTTTCCACTTCAGCATGTCGGTGATCATGGTGCTCGGTTACCTGGTGTCGAGCCAGATCGGCTTTTCGATGGCGGTCATGAACGACCCGATCAATGGCCAGTCGTCAGACGTGGTGTCGGCCTTGCTGTCGATGCTGACCATCATCGTCTTCTTCACCGTCGACGGCCACCTGGTGATCGCCGGCGTGATCGGGCGCAGTTTCCAGGCCTGGCCGCTGGGCGGCGGCTACGGTCCGCTGCTGTTGCAGACGGTGGCCTACAATGTGGCGTGGATCTTCGCCGCGGCGATGTCGCTGGCGATCCCGATCGTGTTCGCGACCCTGGTGGTGCAACTCGGTTTCGGTTTCCTGAACCGCGTGGCGCCGACCTTGAACCTGTTCGCGCTGGGCTTTTCGGTGATCACGATGTTCGGCCTGCTGATGCTGGGGCAGGTGGTGCGCTACATTCCCGAGCACTATATCGGCATGACGGGACGGGTGCTGGACATGATACAGCAGCAGATGCAACAGGCGGCGAACCATGGCTGACAGCGGCACTGGCGACAAGTCAGAAAAGGCGTCACAGCAAAAGCTGAAGAAGTCGCGCGAGGAAGGGCAGGTCGTGCGTTCGCGCGACCTGTCGACGGCGATCGGCATCCTGGTCAGCCTGAAGCTGTTCGTCTGGCTGCTGCCCGGTTACCTGAGCGACTTTCGCGCCCTGTTTTACCAGAGTTACGCGACGCTCGACAGCGTGGGCGCGATCGACAATACGATGTCGGTCGTGTTTTCCGGCGCGATGATGCTGCTCATCAAGATGGTGGTGCCGCTGTTCGTCGTGCCGCTGTTCGTCGTGCTCGGCGCGATGGTGCCGGGCGGCTGGGTGTTTTCCGCCAAGCACTGGGAACCGAAGATGGAGCGCCTGACGCCGGCGTCGAACCTGGGCCGGCTGTTTTCGGCCAAACACGGTTTCGAATTGATGGTGTCGATCGCCAAGTCCACCGTGCTGGGCTGGGTGCTGGTGCACTTGGCGATGTCGACGATGCGCGATTACGCGCGCCTGCAGGGCATGCCCTTCAATGAAGCGCTGCTGCACGGCTCGGCATTGATGCTCGACGGCTTGATGGCGCTGTGCTCGGTGTTCATCCTGTTCGCCATCGTCGACGTACCGGCGCAGGCATATTTTTTCGCCAAGCAGCAGCGCATGAGCAAGCAGGATTTGAAGGAAGAATACAAGAGCAACGAGGGCCGGCCCGAAGTGCGCCAGCGCATCCGCCAGTTGCAGCGCGCGCTGGCCCAGCGCAGCGCGCGCAAGACGGTGCCGACGGCCGACGTCGTCATCGTCAACCCGGAGCATTACGCGGTCGCGCTGAAATACGATGAAAACCGGGCCGAGGCGCCGTATGTCGTGGCCAAGGGCATCGATGAACTGGCGCTGTACATCCGCCAGATTGCCCAGGAGCATCATATCGAGATCCTGCCGCTGCCACCGCTGGCGCGCGCGATTTACAATACCAGCCAGGTCAACCAGCAGATCCCGGTGCAGTTGTACCAGGCCGTCTCGCAAGTGTTGAATTATGTGTTGCAACTAAAAGCTTTCCGTGCAGGACGCCGCAACGTCCAGCCGCCGTTCCCCGAAGAAGTAGCGGTGCCATCGTCCATGAGTGAGGTCAGTCCGTAATGAATTTCCTGAACCGGCTAGTCGTAGAAATACGCCGTCACAAGTTCGCCACGCCATTGTTCGTCATGGCGATCCTCGGCATGATCATCTTGCCGCTGCCGCCGATCCTGCTCGACGTGCTGTTTACATTCAATATCGTGCTGGCGCTGATCGTCATCCTGGTCAGCGTCGCGGCCAAGCGCCCGCTCGACTTTTCCGTGTTCCCGACCGTCATCCTGGCCACCACCCTGATGCGGTTGACGCTGAACGTGGCATCGACGCGGGTGGTGTTGCTGCGCGGCCATGAGGGGACAGGCGCGGCCGGCCGGGTGATCGAAGCCTTCGGTAATGTCGTCATCGGCGGCAACTTCGTCGTCGGCCTGGTGGTGTTCGTGATCTTGATGATCATCAATTTCGTCGTCGTCACCAAGGGCGCCGAGCGCATTTCCGAAGTATCGGCGCGGTTTACATTGGACGCCTTGCCCGGTAAACAGATGGCGATCGATGCCGACCTGAACGCCGGCCTGATCAACCAGGAAAAAGCCCAGGCGCGCCGCAAGGATGTCGCGATGGAAGCCGATTTCTATGGCGCCATGGACGGTGCGTCGAAATTCGTGCGCGGCGACGCCGTCGCGTCGATTCTGATTTTAATTATCAACATGGTTGGTGGTGTGGCGATCGGTTCGCTGATGCACGACCTGTCATTCGGCGACGCGTTCCGCCAGTACGCGCTGTTGACCATCGGCGACGGCCTGGTCGCGCAAATCCCGGCGTTATTGTTGTCGGCCGCGTCGGCCATCCTGGTCACGCGCATCAGCGATTCGGGCGACTTCGAGCAGCAGGTCGGCAGTCAGTTGCTGGCGTCGCCGAGCGTGATCGCCAGCGCTGCCGGCCTGATGCTGATCCTGGCGCTGGTGCCGGGCATGCCGTGGCTGATGTTCCTCACCTTCGCGCTGGTGCTGGCCTATGTTTCGTACCGGCTGGCGACGCAGGTCAAGCCGGCCGACAATACGAATATCGCCGCGATCGAGGCGGCGCTGCGCGAAGAGCGGGTGCCGGAACTGGAGTGGCAAAGCCTGCCCGCCGTGCAACCGCTGCAATTGACGCTGGGCTATAAACTGGTGGGCATGATCGACAAGGCGCAGGGAGAAATGCTGACCAAGCGTATCCGCGGTGTGCGCCAGAGCCTGTCGGAAGCGATGGGCATGGTGTTGCCGCCGATCGGCGTGCGCGACGACCTCGGTTTAAAACCGTCGCAATACGCGATCATGCTTAGCGGCAACGTCGTCGCGCAGGCCGAAGTGTTCGCCGACCGCCTGATGGCGATCCCGTCGCCGACCGTTTATGGGCAAGTGGACGGTATCCCCGGCGTCGAGCCGGCCTACGGCATGCCGGTGACGTGGATCGAGACGGGAGAAAAGGCCAATGCGCTCGGCCTCGGTTACCAGGTGATCGAGGCGCCGAGCGCGATCGCGACGCACGTCTCGAAATTGATTCGTGAATACTTGCCGGAACTGTTCCGTCACGAAGACGTCGCCGCCATCCTCGAGCGCTTGACGGCGCTGTCGCCAAAGCTGGCCGCTTCGCTCGACAAGGCGCTGACGCATACGCAATTGCTGCGCGTATTCCGCGTGTTGCTGGCCGAGAACGTGTCGCTGAAGGATATCGTGCCGATCGCGACGACTTTGCTCGACAGTTCGGAAACGACGAAGGACCCGATTTTACTGGCGGCCGAGGTGCGCTGCGCGTTGCGGCGCCAGATCGTTTCCGGCCTGTTCGGCCAGAAGGCGGAAATGCTGGCGTTTAATCTCGGCGGGGAACTTGAAAACATGTTGCTCGGTTCGCTGAACCAGGCGCGCCAGACCGGGAAAGTCGTGCTCGACAATTATCCGATCGATCCGCACCTGTTGGCGCAATTACAAGTCAACATGCCGGTCGCGCGCGAGCAGATGAAACAGCAGGCGACGCCGCCCTTGTTATTGGTGCTGCCGCAGATCCGGCCGCTGCTGGCGCGCTACGCGCGCCTGTTCGCGCCGGGCTTGCACGTGCTGTCATATAACGAAGTGCCGGAAAACCGCGAAGTGAGCATCATCGGCACCGTCGGCTGAGAACGGCAATCGGGTCATAATCCATATAGTCCGTTTGGACGTGGCGCGGATAAAGGGGAGTCGATAGGATCTGCCGCAATCTTGGCTTTTCCACCACTTCTTTGAAACGGACCACATGCAACCGATCGCCTCTCTCCAGGCATTGCCTGGATTTCCGCGCCTGCTGGCGCTCGCCTCCCTCATTTCCATGGCCTTGGCCGCTTGCGGCGGCGCCGACCCCGAAGCCACCGTCGGCAGCCTGCGCCTGATCGGCGAGCAGCGCATCGCGCTGAAACAGAATTTTAATAATAGCGTCGTCGGCGGCCTGTCCGGCATCGATTACGACCCGGTCAGCGGCAACTGGATCATGATCAGCGACGACAAGTCCGACCTGAGCCCGGCGCGCTACTATACGGCGAAATTGACCTATGACCAGAATGCGTTCAGCGCCGTCGCATTGACCGACGTGACGTATTTTAAGCAGGCCGACGGCAGTTATTATCCGAACAAGGTGCAGTTTGCCGCGAATGGCGGCGTCGGCGCCGTCGTCGATCCGGAATCGATCCGCTTCGACCCGAAGGACCGCAGCATCTGGTGGACCAGCGAGGGAGACCGTACGCTGAATCTGCAACCGTTCGTGCGCCATATCCAGGCCGACGGCACGCTGGCGACGCTGCCGACGCCGGCGATGTTTTCCGTCTCGCCGACCCAGACCAAGGGTTCGCGGCTGAACCTCAGTTACGAGGCGATGACGTTCTCGGCCGACGGCGAATCGCTGTGGATGGCGCTCGAAGGCCCGACCTATGAAGACGGGACGCCGCCGACGGCGAGCGCCGGCGCGCTGACGCGCATCAGCCGTTATGACCGCGCAGGCAAGATGCTGGCGCAATATGCGTATAACTTGAGTGCCGTGCCGGGCGCGCCGGCGGCCGGCGGCGCGGCGGAAAATGGCGTCAGCGAAATGCTTGCCATCAACAGCCACCAATTCCTGCTGCTCGAGCGCGGCGTGGTGCAGGGCGCGGCCGGCTTGCAGTTCTTGCTGCGTATTTATGAAATCGATACCGACGGCGCGACGGACGTGAGTAGCTTGCCGTCGCTGGCTGGCGCCAGCGTGACGCCGGTCGGCAAGCGCCTGGTGCTGGATCTGAACCAGGCCGGCTTGCCGAAGGTCGATTGCATCGAAGGCATCAGCTGGGGACCGACGCTGCCGAACGGCAACCGGTCGATCGTGCTGGTTTCGGATGACAATTTCGACGCCTTCGGCGTCAAGCAGGTGACGCAGTTGCTTGCCTTCGAAGTGTTGCCCAAATAATAGGGTGTAAATGCCGCGGCGCAGCCTGTGCCGCGGCGCGGCCTCAAGCCGATTCGGAAAACAAATCCTTCGGTTGCGCCGGCTGCGACAGCAAGACCGCCACTTCGGCCATCGCCTTGAAGATCGATTGGGTCAGCATGGCCGTCTGCACCCGGGTCGGGTTATTGTATTCCGGCCGCACCGGCGCCAGTTCGCGCATCAGGTGGCAGCGCACGATGGTCAGCCCGCTGCGGGTGACGATGGCGGCGATCTGCGGCAGCATGTCGCGCATGTATTGCATGGTGCCGTTCTGGTTGGCGCCGATTTCCAGCACGATGCCGTCGCCGGCCGGTTCCATCTGGATCAGTACGCGGCCCAGATCCGGCAATTGCAATTCGAGGCGGATCGCGATGCGCGCGCGGCGCCGGCGCGGTTCATCCTGCTGGCCGGGGTCGCGCGAAACCACGCGCAACACCAGTTTTTCGGCGCCCCACGCATACACGGCGAAGCGCCACGCTTCCATTTCATTGACTAATATGGGCGCGGCGCGGCCATCGCGCACCGCCGCCGGCGTCGGGTCGGCCATGAACAGGCTCGACGGCACATGCCTGCCGGCGGCCTGTTCCATCAGCGCGGCGCGCTGTTCGCCGTAGGTGCGCACCATCACCATCCAGGACGTGGCCATGGTCGCCGTATCCGGCTGTTGCCAGACCAGCTGGCGCGACATTTGCAATTGGTCCATGCGCATCGCGGCCGGCTCGCCGGCATTGGCGGCCTGCGCGTACAGGGTACCGGCGAGTCCGGCCATGCCGGTTTGCGTCGGCGCCAGGGCTTCGGCCCGTTCCAGCAGGCCGCCGATGCCGGGCAGCGAGGGCGGCAGCGTAAAACTGGCTTCCTCGCCGGGCACGGTGGCGACCGGCGGGATCGGCTGCAACTGGTTGCCGGGCTGTTCGCGGGCGATACGGTCCGGTATCGTCAGCGACGCCGTGGTTGGCGAAATACGGTCTATTGCCATAAAGCGATCTCGCAGTCACGAGATGAAAAAAAAGCCAACCGGTGGTCCGGTTGGCTCTTGGTATCCCAACCGCGGGGCGGTCAGGAGGCCGCTGCGACTTATTGCAGCAGGGACAGAACCAGCGAGGACTGGCTGTTGCTTTGCTTGAGCATCGCAGTGCCGGCTTGCAGCAGCATCTGGCTCGACATCATCGACGCGCTTTCCGTCGCGAAGTCGACGTCCATGATACGGCCGGAAGCGTTTTTCGTGTTGGTCGACATGTTCGACAAGTTATTGTACACGTGATCGAGGCGGTTCGATGCAGCACCCAGCGCCGAGCGCACGGTGGAGACGGAGTCGATCGCGGTTTTCAGCAGGTCGATGGTGGCGTTGGCGCCGGTACCGCTGCCGGTGGTCAGTTCGGTGCCGCTGGTGGCTGGCGGCGTGGTGCCGTCCGACACGTAGTTGGCGCTGGCGGCCAGCACGGCTGCGTGCATGTTGGTCAGCGAGCTGTCGCCGGAAGCGGTCAGGTCGACGCTCATGGTTTCGCTGGCCGACGAACCGATCTGGAACGTGATCGCGGTGTTGAATTTGCTGTCAGCCTTCGTGCTCAGCAGCGTGGTGCCGCCGAACGAGGTGTTGCTGACGATATTGCTCAATTCCTTGGTCAGCGCGTCGTATTCCGACTGCATCGCGGTACGGTCGGAGTCGGCGGCGGAACCGTCGGCAGCCTGGGTCGCCAGATCCTTCATGCGGGTCAGGATGCTGGTGGTTTCGTCCAGCGCGCCGTCGGCGGTCTGGATCATCGAGACGGAATTCTGGGTGTTACGCATCGCCATCGCCATGCCGCTCGTCTGGGCTTTCAGGCGGGTCGCAATTTGCAGGCCAGCAGCGTCATCCATAGCCGAGTTGATGCGGTAGCCGGTGCTCAAACGGGTCATCGACGTGGACAGGCTGTCCTGGGTCCGGGTGATCGAGTTTTGCGCGGACAGCGCAGCATTGTTAGTGTGAAGACTCAGCATGAAAAACTCCTGGTAGGTGGGTTCAATTCAGAGCAGCTTTGCGAAATTTGCGCTCTCCCAAGTACAAGACGACCGTTTGGGCGTGGACATTAAGTGCTTTAGAGAAATTTACAAAATTATTTTTTTCGTGGCTGAAAACACATCGCAGCCCACCCCGATTATGGGCTGAAACGTTTTATCTTGCAGGAAATTTATTACTCGTCAAGAAAAACAGCGCGGGCCAGGGGCAACGCGCTGTTGTTTTATTGGCTAGTGGTGATCACATGTTCGGGTAATTCGGGCCGCCGCCGCCTTCCGGCGTGACCCAGACGATGTTTTGCGTCGGGTCCTTGATATCGCAAGTCTTGCAATGTACGCAATTTTGCGCATTGATTTGCAAGCGGTCCTGTCCCTCGTCGGTCTTGATGAACTCGTAGACGCCGGCCGGGCAGTAGCGCGCTTCCGGTCCCGCGTATTTGGCCAGATTGACATCGACCGGCACGCTGGCGTTTTTCAGCGTCAGGTGGATCGGCTGGTCTTCGGCGTGGTTCGTGTTCGAGATGAACACCGACGACAAGCGGTCGAAGGTCAGCTTGCCGTCCGGCTTCGGATAGACGATCGGTTCATAGTTGGCGGCCGGTTTCAGGCATTCGTGGTCGGCGTGGCTGTGGTGCAAGGTCCACGGCGCCTTGCCGCGGAATACGATCTGGTCGATGCCGGTCATCAAGGAGCCGACATACAGTCCCATGTTCAGGTAAGGCTTGACGTTGCGCGCGACGTGCAATTCCTCGTGCAGCCACGATTGCTCGAACGCGACCGGGTACGCGGCCAGTTCATCGTGCTGGCGGTTTTCCGCCAGCGCGGCGAAGGCGGCATCGGCCGCCAGCATGCCGGATTTGATGGCAGCGTGCGAACCCTTGATGCGGCTCATGTTCAGGAAGCCGGCGTCGCAGCCGATCAGCGCGCCGCCCTTGAACACCAGTTTCGGCAGCGATTGCAGGCCGCCGGCGGTGATCGCGCGCGCGCCGTACGAAATGCGCTTGGCGCCTTCGAAGAAGGTGCGGATGGCCGGGTGGGTTTTATAGCGCTGGAATTCCTCGTACGGGGACAGGTACGGGTTTTCGTAATTCAGGCCGACGACGTAGCCGACCATGACCTGGTTGTTTTCCATGTGGTACAGGAAGGAACCGCCATAGGTCTTGCTGTCGAGTGGCCAGCCGGTGGTGTGGATCACCAGGCCGGGCTGGTGCTTGGCCGGGTCGATTTCCCACAATTCCTTGATGCCGATGCCGTACGATTGCGGATCTTTTCCCTTGTTCAAGTCGAATTTCGCCATCAGCTGCTTGCCCAGGTGGCCGCGCGCGCCCTCGGCGAACAATGTGTACTTGCCGTGCAATTCCATGCCGAGCTGGAAATCGCCGCCGGCTTCGCCGTCGCGCTTGACACCCATGTTGCCGGTGGCGACACCCTTGACGGAACCGTCGTCGTTGTACAGCACTTCGGCCGCGGCGAAGCCGGGGAAGATTTCGACGCCGAGCGCTTCGGCCTGCTGGCCCAGCCAGCGCACCACGTTGCCGAGAGAGATGACATAATTGCCATGGTTTTCAAAGCAGGCCGGCAGCATGAAGTTCGGCGTTTTAAAGGCCTTGGTCTCGGTCAGGAACAGCACGCGGTCTTCCGATACCTCGGTATTCAGCGGTGCGCCTTTTTCTTTCCAGTCCGGAATGAGTTCGGTCAGGGCCTTCGGGTCCATCACGGCGCCGGACAGGATGTGGGCGCCCAGTTCTCCGCCCTTTTCGAGGACGACGACCGATACTTCCTGGCCCTTGGCTGCGGCCAGCTGCTTGATCCGGATCGCCGCCGACAGGCCCGCGGGCCCGCCGCCGACGATGACGACGTCATACTCCATCGCATCGCGAGGTCCATACTGTTCAACTAGATTGTTAACTTGAGTCATGGTTTTTAGCTAAGATTGGTAGGGATAAAGGAAGATTTAGCACGAGTGTGCTGGTTTTCCCCGGATTTGGCAACTTTGGCGCCATTTTGCGTGACATTATTAGACACCGCAATCTAATACTGGATTTTTGTGTAATCATTACGGATCGGCAGCAGCAGCGCGGCCGCAGCCGGCGCGCTGTCATCACAACGGAACGACAGGGAGCAAGCCGTGGGCATAGAAGTCAATTTTGAAGGAAAAATCGCGCTCATCACCGGCGCTTCCAGCGGGCTCGGCGCGCGCTTCGCCAAGGTGCTGGCCAAGGCCGGCGCGCAGGTGGTGCTGGCCTCGCGCCGTACCGAGCGGCTGAAGGAATTGCGCGCCGAGATCGAGGCCGACGGCGGCGCCGCCCACGTGGTGGCGCTCGACGTGACCGATTACGCCAGCATCAAGTCCGCCATCGCGCACGCGGAAACGGAAGCGGGGCAGATCGATATCCTGGTCAACAATTCGGGTGTGTCCACCACGCAACGTCTGGTCGACGTATCGCCGGAAGATTACGCCTTCATCATGGATACCAATCTGCGCGGCGCCTTCTTCGTGGCGCAGGAAACGGCCAAGCGCATGATCGCGCGCGCCAAGGGCGATCCGAAAAAACAGCACCGCATCATCAATATCGCGTCCGTGGCCGGCTTGCGCGTGTTGCCGCAGATCGGCGTGTATTGCATCAGCAAGGCCGGCGTGGTGCAGATGACGAAGGCGATGGCGGTCGAGTGGGGTAAATATGGCATCAACACCAATGCGATCTGCCCCGGCTATATTTCGACTGAAATCAATGAAGATTATTTCGCCAGCGAACAGGGCCGCAAGCTGATCGACATGTTGCCGCGCAAGCGGCCCGGCAAGCCGGAAGACCTCGACGGCCTGCTGTTGCTGCTGGCCGGCGAGGATTCGCACTTCATCAACGGCGCCGTGATCTCGGCCGACGACGGCATGACGGCGACCTGACAAGGGTAGAGGGGCTGCGCGGGGCGGCGGCCCTGTTGCGGCCTTACAGGTGCAGGCCGACCAGCTTGTGCACCAGTTCGGAAGACGTCGCCGCGCCGAACTTGCGCATCAGCTTGGCGCGGTGCATTTCCACCGTGCGCGGACTCAGGTCGATCTGGCGCGCGATCACCTTGCTGGTCTTGCCTTCGACCAGCAGGGCGGCGATTTCCCGCTCGCGCGGCGTCAGTTCGGCCGTCACCGGGCGCTTTTCGCTGACATCCTCGAAGGTCCAGATGCCCGGTCCCAGCGGTTCGTTGGCCTTCAGCGCGTGGCCCGTCACGTGGCACCAGAACAGTTCCCGGTTGGCGCGGCGCATGATGCGCTCGTCCGAATAGCGGCCCTTGGTGTTCATGATCGGGATGATGCGGTCGCCCGTGCGCAGGAATTCGTCCGGCGTCGGATACAGTTCACGGAACGACTGGCCTAGCAGCGCTTCGCGCGGATAGCCGAACATGGCCGCCAGCGCTTCGTTGCAGGACTGGATGATGCGGTTTTCCGAGATGCACATGCCGACCGGCGCGTGCATGAAAATGGTTTCGTAATCGATCGTCAGCGGTACAGTCATTGGGGGCGGTGCCGGTAGTTCTACGGTATTGTACTTTTAAGGGACGTATTCTATTCTGATACGCCATGTGAACAACAGTGCAAGCTTATCAAAAGAAGAGGGACACGTATGAATAAAGTTTATCCCGATGCCGCCAGTGCGCTGGCCGGCATTGTGCAGGACGGTCACACCATCGCAGTCGGCGGTTTCGGCCTGTGCGGTATCCCGGAAGCGCTGATCGGCGCATTGCGCGATACCGGCAAGACGCAGCTGACGGCCATTTCGAACAACGCCGGCGTCGACGGTTTTGGTCTTGGCCAGTTGCTCGAAACGCGCCAGATCAAGAAAATGATCGCCTCCTACGTGGGCGAGAACAAGGAATTCGCGCGCCAGTACCTGGCCGGCGAACTGGAACTGGAATTCACGCCGCAAGGCACCTTGGCCGAGAAACTGCGCGCCGGCGGTGCCGGCATCCCGGCCTTCTTCACGAAGACCGGCGTCGGCACGATCGTCGCCGACGGCAAGGAAATCCGCGAATTCGACGGCGAACAGTATGTGATGGAACGTTCGCTGGTGGCCGACGTTTCCCTGGTCAAGGCGTGGAAGGCCGACAAGGCCGGCAACCTGGTGTACCGCAAGACGGCGCGCAATTTCAATCCGAACGTGGCCGCCGCCGGCAAGATCACTGTCGTGGAAGTCGAACAATTGGTGGAAGTGGGCGAGATCGATCCGGACGATGTGCATACGCCGGGTATTTTCGTGCATCGCATCGTCGTCAATGCGAATCCGGAAAAACGCATCGAACAGCGCACCGTGCGCGCCAACTGAGGAGATTGACATGGCATGGACTCGTGATGAAATGGCCGCGCGCGCGGCCAAGGAACTGCAAGACGGTTTCTATGTAAACCTGGGCATCGGTTTGCCGACGCTGGTGGCAAATTATGTGCCATCCGATATCGAAGTATTTTTGCAATCGGAAAACGGCCTGCTCGGCATCGGCCCGTTCCCGACCGACGACGAAGTCGACGCCGATTTGATCAATGCCGGCAAGCAGACCGTGACGGCGCTGCCGGGCTCGGCCTATTTCAGCTCGGCCGATTCCTTCGGCATGATCCGCGGCGGCAAGATCAACCTGGCGATCCTCGGCGCGATGCAAGTGTCGGAGCGGGGCGACCTGGCCAACTGGATGATCCCGGGCAAGATGGTAAAAGGCATGGGCGGCGCGATGGACCTGGTGGCCGGCGTCAAGCGCGTCGTGGTGCTGATGGAACACGTGGCGACCGCCAAGGATGGATCGACCTCGCATAAACTGTTGAAGCAATGCGACTTGCCGCTGACCGGCGTCGGCGTCGTCGATGTCATCATCACCGACCTGGGCGTGATGGAAGTGACGGACACGGGCTTGAAGGTGACGCAACTGGCGCCGGGCGTGACGCAGGAACAGATCGCCGCCGCCACCGGCACCGCGCTGGATTTCTCGGCGCTGTAATGTCTGTTTGACGCAGTAATGGCCCGCCTTGCGCGGGCTTTTTTTGTTTAAACCAGATGCAAAGGCCGGGGTCAGACCCGTGGGTCTGACCCCAGATTTTGCATCTGGTTTTTGCTGGCAATCCGGTAATTTGTGGGAATCATAAAAAAAAAGCCCGCACAGCGATGTGCGGGCTTTTTATAAAGACTGCGTTTTATTTGGTGGCGACCTTGATGATTTGTACCGGTGCAGCAGCTACTTCATCGTTGGAGGCCGATGGCGAGGCCAGTTCGCGCTGCATCTGATCGACATCGAGTTCTTTTTCCCATTTCGATACGACCACCGCCGCCACGCCGTTGCCGATGAAATTGGTCAGTGCGCGGCATTCGCTCATGAAGCGGTCGATGCCCAGGATCAGCGCCATGCCGGCCACCGGGATCGTCGGCACCACGGCCAGGGTCGCGGCCAGGGTGATGAAGCCGGCGCCGGTGATGCCGGACGCGCCTTTCGATGTCAGCATGGCCACACCGAGGATCGTCAATTCCTGCGTCAAGGTCAAATCGGTGTTGGTGGCCTGGGCCACGAACAGGGCCGCCATCGTCATGTAGATATTGGTGCCGTCCAGGTTGAAGGAGTAGCCGGTCGGGACCACCAGGCCCACCACCGATTTCGAGCAACCCAGTTTTTCCAGTTTCTTCATCAGCGAAGGCAGCGCGCTTTCCGACGAGCTGGTGCCGAGCACGATCAGCAATTCTTCCTTGATGTACAGGATGAAGCGGCCAATCGAGAAACCGGTCAGTTTGGCGATGGTGCCGAGCACGATGAAGATGAACAGGCCGCAAGTCAGGTAGAACGAACCCATCAGCTTGGCCAGCGGCAGCAGCGAAGCCAGGCCGTATTTGCCGATCGTGAAGGCCATTGCGCCGAACGCGCCGAGCGGGGCCACTTTCATGATGATGTTGACGACATTGAAGACGGCATGCGCCACTTCGTCGATCAGCTTGGTGACCGGGCGGCCGCGTTCACCCATCATCGACAGCGCGAAACCGAACAGGATCGAGATCAGCAGCACTTGCAGGATGTCGCCCTTGGCGAAGGCATCAACCGCGGTGTTCGGGATGATGTTGGTCAGGAATTCGATCGTGGTCTGGCTCTTGGCCTTGTCGGTGTATTGCGCGATGGCCTTGGTATCGAGCGTGGCGGGATCGGCGTTGAAGCCGGCGCCCGGTTGCAGCAGGTTGGCCACGAACAGGCCGATCACCAGCGCGAAGGTGGACACCACTTCGAAGTACAGCAGCGCCTTGCCGCCGACGCGGCCGATTTTCTTCATGTCCTGCATGCCGGCGATGCCGGAGACGACGGTGCAGAAAATCACCGGCGCGATGATCATCTTGATCAGTTTGATGAAGCCGTCGCCGAGCGGCTTCATGGCTACGGCGTCGGCCGGCAAATAGATGCCCAGCAGCACGCCGCAGGCAATGGCAAACAGTACCTGCACGTACAGGATTTTATAGAAAGGTTTTTTCATGATACGCCCCTGTGATTGGTCTCCAGGGTTCCCATCATGAGGCAAGCGCCGCGCCGCTTCTATTGTGGCAATCACTATTGTGGTTAGCCCCATTGTGGTTAACCACAGTAGACGAAGCGGCGCGCGCCGGGGTGCGCAGCGGGGAGGGCGGCGCGCCCGGCCGGCGTCCCGGCTTACTGCGCGACCCAGCCGCCGTCCATGTTCCAGGCCACGCCGCGCACCTGCCTGGCCGCGTCGCTGCACAGGAACACGGCCAGCGCGCCCAGATCTTCCGGCGTGACGAATTCGCCCGATGGCTGCTTGTCGGCCAACAAGGCCTTTTTCGCCTCCTCATTGCTGATGCCTTCCTTGATGGCGCGCGCATCGACCTGTTTTTGCACCAGCGGCGTCAAGACGAAGCCGGGGCAGATCGCATTGACGGTGACGCCGGTCTGCGCCGTTTCCAGCGCGGCGACCTTGGTCAGGCCGACCAGGCCGTGCTTGGCCGCGACATAGGCGGATTTGCCGGCCGATCCGACCAGGCCGTGCGCCGACGCCAGGTTGATGATGCGGCCCCAGTTGCGCGCGCGCATGCCGGGCAGCGCCAGGCGCGACGTGTGGAAGGCCGACGTCAGGTTGATGGCGATGATCGAATCCCATTTGTCGACCGGGAAATCCTCGACATTGGCCACGTGCTGGATGCCGGCGTTGTTGACCAGGATATCGATGCCGCCGAACTTGTCGCCGGCGAAGGCGAACAGCGCCTCGATCTCGGCCGATTTGGCCATGTCGGCATTGTGATAGGCCGTCTGCACGCGGAACTGGCGGGCGACGTCGGCCTGCAGTTGCGCGATCTCGGCGCTGTCGCCGAAACCGTTGAACAGGATGTTGGCGCCCTGCGCGGCCAGCGCGTGCGCGATGCCCAGGCCGATGCCGGAAGTGGAACCGGTGACCAGGGCGGTTTTGCCGGTTAACATGGTGCTCGTCATGGAAGTCCTCTGTCTGTGAGATGGCGGTGGAAGATGTCGGGTTGTGAATAGGGAATTGCCTGCGCTACACTTCGGTAGGATTTTAAGCGCAACGCCGGGTAAAATGTCATCTTGAAAAACAAGCAGCATTAAATAAAAATCCACTGCGGCCAGTTGGAGACCAAACCGCGCCAGACAAGGAAGCCAGATGCTCGAAGCGAAAATAAAGTCTGTTCAGTGCTGTTCCCCGGGCGGCTTGCACCAGATGGCCTACAAGGAATGGGGCGACCCGGACAACCCGGACGTGCTGGTCTGCGTGCATGGCGTGACACGCGTTTCCGACGATTTTGATAATATGGCGCGCGCGCTGGCTGGCCATTACCGCGTGGTCTGCCCCGACGTGGTCGGGCGCGGCCGTTCGGGCCGCTTGCGCAACCCGCAGTTTTACCGCTTGCCGCAATATGTCAGCGACATGGTGACCCTGCTCGCGCGCGTGCTGGCCGGCGGCGAGAGACAGAGCGTGCACTGGTTCGGCACCTCGATGGGCGGCTTGATCGGCATCGGCCTGGCGTCGCTGCCGGACAGTCCGATCGACAGGCTGATATTGAACGATATCGGCCCGGTGCTCGACCCGGTGGCCTTGCAGCGCATCGGAGACTATATCGGCCAGGACTTGCGCTTCCCGAGTTTCGAAGCGGGCGCCAAGTTCGTGCGCGATGTATCGGTGCCGTTCGGCGCGCACACGGACGCGGAATGGCACAAGCTGGCCGCCGACGTGCTGCGCCAGGATGGCGACGGCCAGTGGGTGCGCCATTACGACATGGGGCTGGCGCTGCCGTTCCGCTCGGCCACGCCCGAATCGGCGCAGGCCGACGAGGCGGCGCTGTGGGCGGCGTATGACGCCATCCGCTGCCCGACGCTGCTGGTGCGCGGCGCCCAGTCGGATCTGCTGTCGCCCGCGACGGCAGCGAGCATGACCCGGCGCGGGCCACAAGCCACGCTGGTGGAAATTCCGGATGTCGGTCACGCTCCGACCTTCATTCATGACGACCAGATCGCGATAGCGAAGCAATTTTTAATCAACACCTAACGAAAGTATAGAAACTGTATGGAAATCAAACGACTGCACGTAGGCAAGCGCCTGTCCGAAGTAGCGATCCACAATGGCACGGTCTACCTGGCCGGCCAGATCGCCGCCGACAACACCCAGGACATCCAGGGGCAAACCCGCGAAGTGCTGGCCTCGATCGACCGCCTGCTGGCCGAAGCCGGCAGCGACAAGACCTGCATCCTGAGCTGCCAGCTGTTCATCACCGACATGGCGCTGTTCCCCGGCATGAACGAAGTGTGGGATGCCTGGGTACCGGCCGGCCACACGTCGCCGCGCGCGACCGTCGAAGCCAAGCTGGCCGATCCGGCCTGCCTGATTGAAATCGTGGTCGTCGCCGCCCAGCGCTAAGACACCATGGTCTCCATCGCAGCGCTGAACAGCGCAACGTCGGACCAGCTGGTCCAGGGCCTGTCCGCCGATGACGGCGCACGGGTGCTGGCCGCGCTCGACCAAGCCAGTGACGCGTATGCGGGCAAGACTTGCAGCAGCGGCCAGAGTGCCTTCGACTTCGCCGTTGGCGTGGCCGGCACGCTGGCCTTTTTGCGCACCGATGCGGAAACCCGCATCGCCGGCCTGATGTTCGAGCTGACGCTGCTCGACCCGGGCCAGGCGCCGCTGATCGAACCGCGTTTCGGTCCGGCCGTGTCGGACCTGGTCAACGGCGTGCGCCAGTTGATCCGCTTGCGCGAATTGACCACGCAAAACCAGGGCGGCGGCGGCGGGCGCGGCAAGAACGCCGCGCAGCAAGCTGTGGCGCAGGTCGAAACGCTGCGCAAGATGCTGCTGGCGATGGCCAGCGACATGCGCGTGGTGCTGGTGCGGCTGGCATCGTGCGTGACGACGCTGCGCTATTTCGCCGACCTGAAATTATTCAACGACATGACGCGCGCCTATGGCCGCGAAACGTTGGACCTGTACGCGCCGCTGGCCAACCGGCTCGGCATCTGGCAATTGAAATGGGAACTGGAAGACCTGTCGTTCCGTTTTATCGAGCCGGAAGCGTATAAGCGCATCGCCAAGATGCTCGAAGAAAAACGCATGATGCGCGAAGGTTTCGTCACCTCGTCGATCACGCGCTTGCAGACCGAATTGCAGACGGCCGGCATTGCCGCCGAAGTGTTCGGCCGCCCCAAGCACATCTACAGTATCTGGAGCAAGATGCGTGGCAAGGAGCTCGATTTCACGGAACTGTACGATGTGCGCGCCTTCCGCGTGATCGTGCCGGACGTCAAAACGTGCTACACGGTGCTCGGTGTCGTGCACAATATCTGGACCCCGATCCCGAAAGAATTCGACGATTACATTTCGCGGCCGAAGCCGAACGGCTACCAGTCGCTGCACACGGTGGTGATGGCCGACGACGGCCGCCCGCTGGAAGTGCAGATCCGCACGCAGGAAATGCACAACTTCGCCGAATACGGCGTGGCCGCGCACTGGCGGTACAAGGAAGAGGGCGGCTCGAATTTTTCGGGCCAAAAATACGATGAAAAGATCGCCTGGCTGCGCCAGTTGCTGGCCTGGAAGTCCGATGTCGCCGACGCCGTCGTCGGCCAGGAAGAGATCCAGCGCGAGTGGGTCGAAAAGCTGAAATCGGCGGCGCTGGATGACCGCATCTTTGTCTTGACGCCGCAGGCGCGCGTGCTCGAATTGCCGGTCGGCGCCACGCCGATCGATTTTGCTTACCACCTGCACAGCGACGTCGGCCACCGTTGCCGCGGCGCGCGCGTGGACGGCATCATGGTGCCGCTGAACACGCCGCTGAAGAATGGGCAGACCTGCGAGATCATCACCGCCAAGGGCGCGCCCGGCACGGCCGGGCCGTCGCGCGACTGGCTCAACCCGGACTATACCGTCAGTACGCGCACGCGTTCGAAGGTGCGCGCCTGGTTCCACGCGATCGACATGCAGGAAACGCTGTCGCATGGCCGTTCGATGGTCGAAAAATCGCTGCAGCGCGAAGGCAAGACCGCCGTCAACCTGGAAGCGCTGGCGCACAAGCTTGGTTTTGCCAAGGTCGACGAACTGTTTTTATCGGTCGGCAAGGATGAATTCAGCCTGCGCCATGTCGAGCAAGCCTTGCACGACGGCGGCGAGCCGGCCGCGCCGGAAGACGCCGTCGTGCTCGGCAAAAGCCGCGCCTCGAGCGTCGAGCAGGGTGCCAAGTCCGGCGTGCTGGTGGTGGGCACGGATGGCCTGATGACGCAACTGGCCAAGTGCTGCAAGCCGGCGCCGCCGGACGGCATCGTCGGCTTTGTCACGCGCGGCAAGGGCGTCTCGATCCACCGCGCCACCTGCAAGAATTTCGCGGAAATGCGCGCCAAGGCGCCCGAGCGCGTCATCGTCACCGAATGGGGCCGCGCCGGCACGGACACCGTGTACCCGGTCGACATTTTCATCCTGGCCGGCGACCGCCAGGGCTTGTTGCGCGATATCTCCGAGATTTTTTCGCGTGAAAAAATCAACGTCATCGGCGTCAACACGCAAAGCGCCAAGGGCCAGGCGCGCATGACCTTCACGGCCGAAATCGGCGCCACCGCGCAATTGCAAAAGGCGCTGCTGTCGATTGCCGAAGTGAGCGGCGTGCAGGAAGCGCGCCGCGCCTGAGCGCGCAGTATTTGCCCGCTGACGCCGCTTCGGGGTCAGACCCCAATTGCGCAGAGCTTGCTGTCAGGCGCGCCGTTGCGGTTCGGCCAGTTCGGCCTGCAGCGTCACGTGGTCGATGCCGTGCCGCTCCAGCAGCATGGCCTTGATGGTTTTTAAAATGCCGGGCCAGTCGTCCAGGTTGCCGATTTCGACGTGCCCGATCAGCGCCGGCTGGCCCGGCGCCATGGCCCAGACATGCAGGTCGTGCACCGAGATTACTCCGTCCAGTTGTTCGAGGTCGGCGCCGACCTGCGCATAATCGATCTGCCGCGGCACGCCTTCCATCAAGTGGTGATACGACTCGCCGAGGATGGCGAACGTCGATTTCAGGATCAGCAGCGATACCAGCACCGACAATATCGGGTCGATCCGCATCCAGCCGGTGTACCAGATGACGGCGCCCGCAACCAGCGCGGCGACCGATCCCAATACATCTCCCATCACGTGTACCAGCGCGGCGCGCGTGTTCATGCTGGCGCTGTCGTGCGACAGGACCCATGCCACGGCCAGGTTGATCGCCAGGCCGATGGCGGCGACGATGAACACCATTTCTCCGGCCACCTGTTGCGGCGCGCTGAAGCGCTGCACCGCTTCGAACACGATCCAGCTCACCACGGCCAGCATCGCCAGGCCGTTGACGAAGGCGGCCAGCGCTTCGGCGCGGCCGTAACCGAAAGAGTAACGCGCCGACGGCGGCCGCTTGGCGATCAGTTGCGCCATCAGCGCCAGTCCCAGCGACGCGGCGTCGGTCACCATGTGGCCGGCGTCCGAGAGCAGCGCCAGCGAATGGGAGATCATCCCGGCCGCCGCCTCGACGCAGGCAAAGCCGAGCGTCAGTGCCAGCGCCCAGGCCAGCACCTTGACGCTGCGTGCGCGAGCATGGTGCGCGTAGCGGGCGTCGCCGGCGTGGTGTTCGTGCAGGTGGGCCGTGGCAGCCGGGGTGGGGAAGTGCTTGGCGCGCATGGCTAGCGGTAGGTGCCGCAGGTGATCACGTAGATGCCGACCTGGCGGAAATACGCCGACTTGACTTGCATCTGCTTGCTCTGCGGATGCAGCGATTTGTAGTCGACCGGGCCGGTCTGCCCCTTGGCTGCGCGGTCGAGGATTTCGCGGACATAATACTTGTCGTCGCTGTCGCGGTAATCGCTCTCGTTGACGCCGGTCAGGCGCGGCGTCGCGCCATGCGCCAGCACCTTGCCGTGCAAGTCGTAGATGCTGACATACAGGTCGCGGTAGATGAAGCGCCCTTTCGGATTGCTGATCTCAAAGAAAGTCTTCTCGGGGCCTTCGTCGACCAGGTAGGTGGCGGTCTTGTTGATCAGGGCGATGGCTTCTTCCGGCGTGCCATGTTCGGCCGCGCCGGCGCCCAGGCAGAACAGCGCGGCGGCGAGAAAGGAGATCAATTGTGTCATGAGGCTTGCCCTGTTTTTGTGCCACAGAATATAGCACAGGGCACTCGAGCATGTTTTCTCAAAACAGCCCTTGCGCTTGTCAAAAGCGCCCTCTATAATGCCGGTCTTCGGGCGGTTAGTTCAGCTGGTTAGAATACTTGGTCGACATCCAAGGGGT
>JAZJZT010000009.1:0-141896 GCA_040389645.1 Pseudomonadota bacterium
GCACCTGGTTTGGGACCAGGGGGTCCAAGGTTCGAATCCTTGTACTCCGACCAAGTTTCAGAAAAAAAGACTCAAGAGCTTCGGCTCTTGGGTCTTTTTTTTATCTTGAAGCGAAAAACATGAAAATCAGAGGCAAAATCTGGGGTCAGACCTATGGGTCTGACCCCGGCACTTGCCTCTGATTTTAGCCAGCGCGTTTTGCGGCCAGCGCGTTGCCCGCGCGGCTGGCGCCCTTGCGGCCGAGGAACGACGAGATGTACTGGCCGGCGTCGACCACGATATCGAGGTCGATGCCGGTTTCAATCCCGAGACCGTTCAGCATGTACAGCACGTCCTCGGTGGCGACGTTGCCGGTGGCGCCCTTGGCGTAGGGGCAGCCGCCCAGGCCGGTCACCGACGAGTGGTAGATCGAAATCCCCGTTTCCAGGCTGGCGTAGATGTTGGCCAGCGCCTGTCCATAGGTATCGTGGAAGTGGCCGGACAGGCCGTCGACGCGGAAGGCGCGGATCGCCGTGTCCATCACCGCCTGCGTCTTGCGCGGCGTCGCCACGCCGATCGTGTCGGCGATGTCGATCTCGTCGCAGCCCAGGTCGCGCATGCGCGCGACGACGTCGGCGACAGCTTCCAGTGGCACATCTCCCTGGTACGGGCAGCCGAATGCGCAACTGATGCTGCCGCGCAGGCGCAGGCCGTTTTCCTTGGCGGCTTTGGCCACGCCTTCGAAGCGGGCGATCGATTCGGCGATCGAGCAGTTGATGTTCTTTTGCGAGAACGCTTCCGAGGCCGAACCGAAGATCACTACTTCATCGGCGCGCGCGGCCAGTGCTGCTTCAAAACCCTGCATGTTCGGCGTCAGCGCGGAATAGATGGTGCCCGGCCGGCGCGTGATGGCGGCCATCACTTCGGCGCTGGTCGCCATTTGCGGCACCCATTTCGGAGAGACGAAGGACGCCGCCTCGATGTTGGCGAAACCGGCGCTGCTCAGGCGGTTCACCAGTTCGATTTTGACATCGGCCGGTATGGTTTCCTTTTCGTTTTGCAGGCCGTCGCGCGGCCCCACTTCGACGATCTTGACCTGCTTCGGCAGGGAAGCTTGCATGTTCATTTAATATCCATGGTGACGGTTGATGACATCGGAGATCGGCAGTCCCGCTTCGAGCTGGCGCATCTTGTCGGCGATCTGCTGCACGCTTTCGCGGCGCAGCGTCAGCGCCGAAATGTGCGGCGTGATCGTGATGCGCGGCTCTTGCCAGAACGGGTGCTGCATCGGCAGCGGTTCGTTGCGGAACACGTCCAGTGTGGCGGCGGCGATATGGCCGGACTTGACCAGCGTCAGCAGGTCCGGTTCGGCCAGGTGCGCGCCGCGCGCCACGTTGATCAGATAGGCGCCCTGCGGCAGCTTCGACATATTGCTGCGGTTGAGAATATTGTTGGTCTCCGGCGTCAGCGGCAGCATGCACACCACCACGCGCGCGCCGCGCAGGAAAGTGTCCAGGCCGTCGGCCCCGGTATAGCATTGCACGCCCGGCACGCTCTTCTCGGTGCGGCTCCAGCCGCGCAGCGGGAAGCCGTATTCCTGCAGCGCGCCGAGCACGCGCATGCCGAGCACGCCCATGCCCAGCACGCCGATGGCAAAGTCCTCGCGCCGGTGTTCCGGCAATGGTTGCCACTGGCCTGCGCGCGCCTGCGCCTCGTATTCGTCGAAACGGCGGAAATAGCGCAGCACCGCGTGCACCACGTATTCCGCCATCTGCACGCCCATGCCGGCGTCGCCCAGGCGCACGATCGGAATGTCGCGCGACAGCGCGTGGTCGAATTTCAGGATCGCGTCGGCGCCTGCCCCGGTCAGGAAAATCGCCTTCACTTCGGACAGTGCGCCCAGCATCGCTTCCGGTGGCGACCAGACCACGGCGTAATCGCAAGGCAGCGATTTCTCGCCCTCGCGCCAGACTTCCACTTCGGCTTCCGGCAAATGCTTGGCAAAGTCCTTGATCCAGGGCTCGGTCTTGCCGTCGGCCCGGTACAGCAAAATACGCATCGGTGTCTCCTCCTCAGGCGTTCTTGAACGCCAGCAGTGGCGCGCCGTCGGCGACCTGGTCGCCGACGGCATATAAAATGTCTTCGATCGCGCCGTCATGCGGAGCGGCGATGGTATGTTCCATCTTCATCGCTTCCATGATCACCAGCGCATCGCCCTTCTTCACTTCCTGGCCCGCCTGCACCAGCACCGCGACCACCTTGCCCGGCATCGGCGCGGTCAGGCGGCCGCCTTCGGCCTCCATTTCTCCGGCGTGCGCCATCGGGTCGTGGTAGGCGAGCGCGTAATGCGCGCCGCCCGTAAACACGTGGAACATATCTCCGTCGCGGCGCACCGTGCCGTGCACGGCGGCGTCTTCCAGCTTGACGCTGAAGCCGGCGCCGTCGCGCGCCACCAGGCTCAATACGCGCGGCTGCGGATCGGCGCCGGCCGGCAGCGCGAACAGCCAGTCGCGCTTGCGATAGCCAAGCTGCACCTGGTACGCCTTGCCCGGCAGCGCCGCCGCGTAATCGTCGCTGAACGACAGCGTGCGCGTATAGGCGGTATTCAGACGCCAGCCCAGCGCCCTGCCCCACGGGTCGGCGCGGTTGGCGCCGGATTGCGCGGCGGCCGCTTCCTTCTCAGCCTCGATCAGCGCCACCGCCGCCAGCGCCAGCGCGCCGCGCGGCGCGGCCTGCGCGGCCGGGAACAGCGTATCGTGATGGCGTTCGATCAGCCCCGTGTCCAGGTCGGCCGTGGCGAAGGCCTCGCCTTCGACCAGGCGTTTCAGGAAGGCGATGTTGGCCGCCAGCCCGACGATCTGGTATTCAGACAGGGCTTGCGCCATGCGTGCCAAAGCCTGTTTGCGGTCGACGCCCCAGACGATCAATTTCGCGATCATCGGATCGTAGTATGGAGAGATTGCGTCGCCTTCGCGCACGCCGGAATCGATGCGCACGCCGGCCGGCCGGCCGGGGATGCCGCCCAGTTCGAAATGGACGGCGGCCGGGGTTTCCAGGTGGCGCAGCGTGCCGATCGACGGCAAAAAACCCTTGTCCGGATTTTCGGCGTAGATGCGTGCCTCGATCGCGTGGCCGTGGATCGCCAGTTCATCCTGTTTTTTCGGCAGCGGCTCGCCGGCCGCAACGCGCAACTGCCATTCCACCAGGTCGGTGCCGGTGATCATTTCCGTGACCGGGTGTTCGACCTGCAAGCGCGTGTTCATTTCCATGAAATAGAACGAGCCATCCTGGTTGGCGATGAATTCGACGGTGCCGGCGCCGACATAACCCACCGCCCTGGCGGCGGCGACGGCCGCCTCTCCCATCGCGGCGCGGCGCTCGGGCGGCATGTCCGGCGCCGGCGCCTCTTCCAATACCTTCTGGTGGCGCCGCTGCACCGAGCAGTCGCGCTCGAACAGGTGGATGCAATTGCCGAAGGTATCGGCGAACACCTGGATTTCGATATGGCGCGGACGTTGCAGGTATTTTTCAGCCAGTACCTTGTCGTCGCCGAAGGAATTGATCGCCTCCCGCTTGCACGAAGCCAGCGCTTCCTGGAACGCGGCCGAACTGTCGACCACGCGCATGCCCTTGCCGCCTCCGCCGGCCGACGCTTTTAACAAGACCGGGTAGCCGATGCGGTCGGCCTGTTCGTTGAGGAAGGACGCGTCCTGGTTGTCGCCATGGTAGCCCGGCACCAGCGGCACATTGGCCTGTTCCATCAGCGACTTGGCGGCGGACTTCGACCCCATCGCGCGCATCGCCGACGCCGGCGGGCCGATGAACACCAGGCCGGCCGCCTGGCAGGCGTCGGCGAAGTCGGCGTTCTCGGACAGGAAGCCGTAGCCCGGGTGGATCGCCTGCGCGCCGCAAGCCAGCGCGGCGGCGATGATTTTGTCGCCACGCAGGTAGCTTTCCTTGGCCGCGGCCGGCCCGATCAGAGTCGCCTCGTCGCACACCGCGACGTGCCTGGCGTTCGCGTCCGCTTCCGAATACACGGCGACGGTCTTGATGCCCATGCGGCGCGCAGTGGCCGCGACTCGGCAGGCGATCTCTCCGCGGTTGGCGATCAGGATTTTCTTGAACATGGTCTCTCTCTTGGCAGCGCGCGGCTGGAAGTTTTTTATTCGAGCACGTACAGGCGCCTCCCTTGTCGTTCCCGCGCAGGCGGGAACCCATACTTCGCATCCTGACCTGCGCAGCTTAAAGAAGATCGGATGCGTGCTATGGGGTAAAGGCATGCCTTTACCCTGCGCGGGAACGACTCTCCTCAGCAGGCGCAGCTTTCCTTCTGTACCGAGTCCAGCGTCGAAGCGCGCGTCTGCAAGCCCAGCTTGGCCAGCAGCGCGCGGTCGTCGTTCGCTTCCGGGTTGTCGGTCGTCAACAGCTTGTCGCCGTAGAAGATCGAATTGGCGCCGGCCAGGAAGCACATCGCTTGCACCGCTTCTCCCATCTGGCGGCGGCCGGCCGACAGGCGCACGCGCGCCTTCGGCATCGTGATGCGGGCCACGGCGATGGTGCGCACGAATTCGAACGGATCGAGCGCCTCGATGCCGTGCAGCGGCGTGCCTTCGACCTGCACCAGGTGGTTGACCGGCACCGATTCCGGGTACGGATTCAGGTTGGCCAGCTGCGCGATCAGGCCGGCGCGCTGCAAACGCGTCTCGCCCATGCCGACGATGCCGCCGCAGCAGACCTTCAGGCCGGCGTTGCGCACGTGTCCCAGCGTGTCCAGGCGGTCCTGGTATTCGCGCGTCGAGATCACGTTGTTATAAAACTCGGGCGCGGTGTCGAGATTATGGTTGTAGTAATCCAGGCCGGCCGCCTTCAGGCGTTCTGCCTGCTGCTCTTCGAGCATGCCCAGCGTGGCGCAAGTTTCCAGGCCCAGCGCTTTGACTTCGCGCACCATCTCTTCCACTTTATCCATGTCGCGCTCTTTTGGGCTGCGCCATGCTGCGCCCATGCAGAAGCGGGTCGCGCCATTGTCCTTGGCCTGGCGCGCCGCATCGAGCACGGTCTCGATGTCGAGGATTTTTTTCGCTTCGACGCCGGTGTCGTAGCGCGCCGCCTGCGGACAATATCCGCAATCTTCCTCGCAACCGCCGGTCTTGATCGACAGCAGCGTGGCCAGTTCGACGTCGCCGGCCGGGAAGTTGGCGCGGTGGGTTTCCTGGGCGCGGAACATCAGTTCGTTGAACGGCAGTTCAAACAGCGCCATCACGTCGTCCAGCGGCCAGGTGGCCGCTTCGGGCAGCGTGATCTTGGCGGCCGGGCGGTGCAGTTCGACGGCTTTCGGTTCTTGCAGGGAGGCTTGCATCATGTTTCCTTCACGTTCAGGTACGGTTATAGCGGGCAGGCCAGTTCGGCAAGCCCGAAAAATTCAGGTGTTCGGCGGCGGCGGCGGCCGACGGTTCGGCCAGGCGCGGTATGCGTCCCAGCAGCGGCGCGCCGATGCGGTCGGTCAGCGCGGCCACGTTCTCGTCGGCGAAATTCATTTCCAGTTCCAGTTCATTGGCGATCCAGCCGACCAGCTTCAGGCCGCGCGACTCGATCGCTTCGACCGTCAACAGCGCGTGGCTGATGCAGCCCAGGCGCAGGCCGACGACCAGCACCACCGGCAGCGCCAGTTGCTGCGCCAGGTCGGCGGTGTCGAAACTGTCGTTGAGCGGCACGCGGAAGCCGCCCACGCCCTCGACCACGACGGCATCCGTCGCGGCGGCGATTTCGAGATAGGCAGCCAGGATCGGCACCGCGTCGATGACGATGCCTTCCAGGGCGGCGGCGATATGCGGCGCCGCCGGTTCCTTCAGCATGTACGGCGTGGTGAGCGAAGGCAGCATGCTGACGTTGCCGGCAGCGATCAGCTGGTCGGCGTCGTCGTTGTGCAGCACGCCGTCGCGCAATACCGCGCCGGCCGCCACCGGCTTCATGCCGCAGGCGCGCACGCCGCTTTGCGACAGCGCGTGCAGCATCGCCGACGAAGCCAGCGTCTTGCCGATTTCGGTGTCGGTGCCGGTCACGAAGCAGGCGAAGTTCGGCGCCATGCCGGACGCCGCCGGCGCGGTTTCGGTCTGGGGAACGGCGATGACGACCGGGTCTTCCAGGCTCATATCAAGTCCCTTCCATGGCATTGATCGCGGCGCTGAGCTGCGCCACTTCGGCGGCCGTGTGCCCGGCCGACAGCGTCACGCGCAGGCGCGCGGTTCCCTTGGGGACGGTCGGCGGGCGGATGCCACCCACCCACAGCCCTTGCGCGTACAGCGCCGCCGCGACGCGCACGGTTTCATCGTTCTCTCCGATGATGACCGGCTGGATCGACGTCGTCGACGGCAGCAGTTTCCAGCGCTGCAAACGCAGGCTGTCGCGCAGTTGCGCCACCAGCGTCTGCACGTGGGCGCGCCGCTCGCGCCCCTCGGCGCCGGCGATGATGTCGAGACTGGTGAGCAGCGCGTGGGCCAGCGCCGGCGGCGCGGCGGTGGTGAAGATGTAGGGACGGGCGCGCTGGATCAGCGTCTCGATCACGGTTTCATGCGCGGCGACGAAGGCGCCGCCGACGCCGGCAGCCTTGCCCAAGGTGCCGACATAGACCAGGTACGGCGAACGCAAGTCGAAATGCTCCAAGGCGCCGCGCCCGTTTTCTCCCAGCGTGCCGAAGCCGTGCGCGTCGTCGACCACCAGCCAGGCACCGTGCTTCTCGCACAGTTTCAATAGCGCCGGCAGCGGCGCCAGGTCGCCGTCCATGCTGAACACGCTGTCGGTGACGACGATTTTCGTCGCGGCCGTGCTGTTGGCCAGCAGCGCGCCGAGCGCTTCGACGTCCGCGTGGCCGTAGACCTTGACACTGACGCGCGCCAGCCGCGCGCCGTCGATCAGCGAGGCGTGGTTCAGCGATTCGGAAAAGATTTCGGCGTTCTTGTCGCCGACGCACAGGCCGGTCAGCACGGCGAGATTGGCCATGTAGCCGGTGCAGAAATACAGCGCGCGCGGCGACACCAGATTCGAGCCGACGAATTCGGCCAGGCGCTGTTCCAGTTGCGCGTGCGCGCGGCCATGGCCGCTGATCAGGTGCGAGGCGCCGCTGCCGGCGCCATACAGGGTGACGCCTTCGCGCAGCGCTTCGGCCACGCGCGGATGGCCGGCCAGGCTCAGGTAATCGTTGCTGCTGAAGGCCAGCATCGGGCGCCCGTCGACGATCACGCGCGGGCCGCATGGCGATTCGACGTGGCGGCGCTTGCGTATCAGGCTGCGCTGTTCGAGCGCATCGAGTTCGGTGGTCAGTTGTTTCAGCAATTCCATGGTCAGGACGCGATCGTTTGTTCAAACACGGCGAGCGTGCGGGCGGCCAGGCCGTCGATTTCCTCGTCGTCGAGGATATAAGGGGGCATCAGGTAAATCGTCGAACCGATCGGGCGCAACAACAGTTCCTGGCGCGTGGCTTCGGCAAAATAACGGCGCGAGAATGCCGCGTCGACACCGACCGCGTCGAACGCCCAGATCATGCCGCGCTGGCGCGCATTCTGTATCCGTTCGTGCTTGGCCAGCGGCGCCAGCGCCGCCGTCAACCGTTCGGCTTTGACACGGTTAGAGGCCAGCACCTGGTCGTCGCGGAAGATGTCCAGTGTCGCCAGCGCGGCGCGGCAGGCCAGCGGGTTGCCGGTGTACGAGTGCGAGTGCAGGAAGCCGCGCGTGACGTCGGCGCTGTAAAACGCCTGGTAGATGGCGTCGCGCGACAGCACCAGAGACAGCGGCAGGTAGCCGCCGCTGATGCCTTTCGACAGGCATAAAAAATCGGGCCAGATGGCGGCCTGCTCGCAGGCGAAAAAGGTGCCGGTGCGCCCGCAGCCGACGGCGATTTCATCGAGGATCAAGTGCACCTGGTATTGGTCGCACAGCGCGCGCACCAGTTGCAGGTATAAAGGATCGTGCATCGCCATGCCGGTGGCGCACTGCACCAGCGGCTCGATGATGATGGCGGCGATTTTATCGCCGCGCTCGGCGAACAGGCGCTCGACATCGGCCGCCGCGCGGCGCGCCACGTCCTGCGCGGTTTCTCCTTCCAGCGCCTGGCGCGCGTCGGGCGACATCACCGTCTGCGTCGCGCGCAGCAGCGGTCCATACGCATCCTTGAATAGCGCGACATCGGTCACGGCCAGCGCGCCGATGGTTTCGCCATGATAGCTGCCCTTCAGGCAGACGAATTCCTGCTTGTCGCCGCGGCCGCCGTTGCGCCACGCGTGAAAACTCATTTTGAGGGCGATTTCGACGGCCGACGCGCCGTCCGACGCGTAGAAGGCGTGGCCCAGTTGATGGTCCGTCAGCGCGGCCAGCCGCTCCGACAGTTCGATTACCGGTTCGTGCGTAAAGCCGGCCAGCATCGCGTGTTCCAGCCGGTCCAGCTGATCCTTCAGCGCGGCGTTGATGCGCGGGTTCGCATGGCCGAACAGGTTGACCCACCAGGAACTGATGGCGTCGAGGTAGCGCCGCCCTTCATGGTCGTACAGCCAGGCGCCACGGCCGTGACTGACCGGGATCAGCGGGACATGGTTGTCCCCGGGCGCATGGTGCTGCATCTGGGTGCACGGATGCCATACGCTGCGCAGGCTGCGCGCTACCCAATCATTTTCTCGGTTCGGTTCCAAAACTGCTCCAGTTCATCATGCAGGCTCGTTCAGCCAGTTCGGTTTGCGCTTTTCAAGGAAGGATCGCACACCTTCGCGGCCCTGCTCGGAAGCGCGGATCTGCGCGATGCGCAGCGCCGTGTCGGCCAGCAGCGCATCGGTCACCGGCTGGCCGGCGACGTCGCGCACCAGCGCTTTCGCTTCCTTGACAGCGTTCGGGCTGTTCGTCAGCAGCGCCTTGACGATGGCGGCGACTTTATCATCGAGTGCGCCGGCCGGCACGACTTCGTGCACGAAACCGATGCGGTACGCCTCGGCGGCCGAAAAACGCTCGGCCGTCAAAAAGTAGCGCCGCGCCGCATTTTCACCCATCGACTTGATGACGTAAGGTGAGATGGTAGCCGGAATCAGCCCCAGCTTCACTTCGCTCAGGCAGAAATTCGCTTCCTCGGCCGCGACTACGACATCGCAAGCGGCTACCAGGCCCATGCCGCCGGCGTAGCAGTCGCCCTGCACCCGGGCCACGACCGGCTTCGGGCACAGGTAGATGGTGCGCAGCATTTCCGCCAGTTGCAGCGCGTCGGCATTGTTTTCGGCATGCGTATAGCCGGCCATCGCCTTCATCCAGTTCAAGTCGCCGCCGGCGCAAAACGCCGCGCCATTGGCCGCCAGTACGATCGCGCGTACCGTGTCGTTGCGGCCAAGTTCATCGAAGGCGAGCGTGATTTCGGAGATGGTCTGGCCATTGAACGCGTTGCGCACGTCCGGGCGGTTCAGGGTCACGGTTGCCAGCGTGCCGGCGATGCTGATATTCAGGGTTTCGTAGGTCATCGTCATTTCTCCTTACATGCGGAACAGGCCGAATTTCGTATCCGGGATTTCGGCGTTCAGTGCCGCACTCAGGCCCAGGCCAAGCACCATGCGGGTATCGGCCGGGTCGATGATGCCGTCGTCCCACAGGCGCGCGCTGGCATAGTATGGGTGGCCCTGCTGTTCATATTGATCCTTGATCGGCTGCTTGAACGCGGCTTCTTCTTCGGCCGACCAGTTGCCGCCTTTGCCCTCGATGCCGTCACGTTTGACGGTCGCCAGCACCGATGCCGCCTGGTCGCCACCCATGACGGAAATGCGCGCGTTCGGCCACATCCACATGAAGCGCGGGGAATAGGCGCGCCCGCACATGCCGTAATTGCCGGCACCGAAACTGCCGCCGATGATGACGGTGAATTTCGGCACGGCGGCCGTGGCGACAGCGGTGACCATCTTGGCGCCGTTGCGCGCGATGCCCTCGTTTTCGTATTTTCGGCCGACCATGAAGCCGGTGATGTTTTGCAGGAAGACCAGCGGGATCTTGCGCTGCGCGCACAGCTCGATGAAGTGCGCGCCCTTCAGTGCGGATTCCGAGAACAGGATGCCGTTGTTGGCGATGATGCCGACCTTCATGCCGAAGATGTGCGCGAAGCCGCAGATCAGCGTGGTGCCATATCTGGCCTTGAATTCGTCGAAATCGCTGCCGTCGATGATGCGCGCGATCACTTCGCGCACATCAAACGGCTTGCGGGTGTCGACGGGAATGACGCCATACAGTTCCTGCGCGGGATAGGCCGGTTCGGCCGATTCGCGCAAGGCGCCCTGCTGCGGCTTGACGCGGTTCAGGTTCGAGACGATGGTGCGCGCCAGGGACAGGGCGTGCAGATCGTTCTGCGCCAGGTGGTCGGCCACGCCGGACAGGCGCGTGTGGACATCTCCGCCGCCCAGGTCTTCGGCCGTCACCACTTCGCCGGTCGCGGCTTTTACCAGCGGTGGACCGCCCAGGAAAATGGTCCCTTGTTCCTTGACGATGATCGATTCGTCGCTCATCGCCGGCACGTAGGCGCCGCCGGCCGTGCACGAACCCATGACGACGGCGATTTGCGGGATGCCCTTGGCCGACATGTTGGCCTGGTTATAAAAGATGCGGCCGAAATGGTCGCGGTCCGGGAAGACTTCGTCCTGGTTCGGCAGGTTGGCGCCACCGGAATCGACGAGATAAATGCAGGGAAGCTGGTTTTCGTTGGCGATTTCCTGCGCCCGCAAGTGTTTTTTGACGGTGATCGGGTAATACGTGCCGCCCTTGACGGTGGCGTCGTTACAGACGATCACGCATTCCTGGCCGGCCACGCGGCCGATGCCGGTGATGATGCCGGCCGCCGGCGCGGCGTCGACGCCGTTGGCATCCTGGTACATGCCGTAGGCCGCCATTTGCGACAGTTCGAGGAAGGGGGTACCGGGGTCGAGCAGCATTTGCACGCGTTCGCGCGGCAGCAGTTTGCCGCGCGCGACGTGTTTCGCGCTGGCGGTTGCTCCGCCGCCCTGGGCGATTTTCTCTACCTTGGCGCGCAAATCGTCGACGACCGATTGCATGGCGGCCGCGTTGGCCTTGAAATCGTCGCTGCGCGGATTGAGTTTGCTTTCGATGTGCGGCATTCGGGTTCCTCTGGTGAGCGCGTGGTCTGTCGACGCGGTGCTGTTCTATTCGGGAAAAGTACCGTCTACGTAAAACCAGCGCAGCCCGCCTTCGCCCGGCTCGCGCAGGAAGCGGCTCACTTCCTGCAGGCGCTGGGCGCGGCCGTTGACCCGGAAACGGGCAACGAATTCGACAAAATCCTCGTGTTCTGCTTTACGTTTACGTAAACGTAAAGCAGATTTTACCTCAAGTCCCAGCCATTGCAACTTTTCATCTGCGCTGACGACCGGTTCGGCCGGCAACGTGCTGGCGTGCCAGGTGGCGCGCAGGTAAGCCTCGTTGCGCAGCGTATAGGCAGTGTAGCGGGAACGCATCAGCGTCTCGGCGGTGGGCGGCAGCGCCGCGCCGTCGAGATACGGGCCGCAGCAGCTGGCGAGCGACGGGCCGCCGCAAGGGCAGGCCGCGGGTGGTTTGGACTTGGACATCGGTGACTCAGCACAACAGGACAATCCTGCAATTATCCGTCATAACGGGGGCGAAGGTAGCTTTGCCGAAATCAAATCCGGAATCCGCCCGGCATCCCCGTCTGACCCTAGCCCTTCGCTGCAAGGCTTAGCGGCGCAGTAACAGTCCGTCCAGGACGAACGGGGCCGGCTTGCCGCGCATCAAGTCCGCCAGCAGCGAAGCCGTGCCGCAGGCGAACGTAAAACCCAGCGGTCCGTGACCGACGTTAAGCCACAGATTACTGTAGGGTGTGGCGCCGATGATGGGCGCGCTGTCGGGCGTGGCCGGACGCAATCCCGCCCACGCTTCGGCGCCGCCGTAGTCGGCCGCGTCCGGCATCGCCTCGCGCGCCAGCCTTGTCAAACCTTGCACGCGGCGCGGGTCGATGCGGCTATCTTCTCCCATCAGGTCGACCATCGCCGCCACCCGCAAGTTGCTACCGATGCGCGCATACAGCACCTTGCGTTCGAAATCGGTGACGCTGATCTCCGGCGCCCGGTCTTGCGCGCGGATCGGCGCGGTCAGGCTGTACCCCTTCAATGGATAAAGCGGCAGATACAGTCCGGCGCTGGCGGCCAGGTCGCGGCTCTGGATGCCGGCCGCCAGCACGTACTGGTCGGCGGCGAGGCGGCCGGCGCTGGTGTCGAGTGCGCAAACTTGTCCCTTTGATACGGCGATCGTATGCGCTTCGGCCCGCACGATGCCGCCGAAGCGCGGCTGTGACAGCAGGCGCCGTTCCAGCGCCAGGCAAAACGCGTGGCAGTCGGCCACCGCTTCGCCGCCGTTATAGATCGCGCCGGCCAGCACCGGCGCCAGCGCTTGCAGCGCCGGTTCAAGCGCGGCCGTCTCGCTGGGCGACAGCACCCGGCGCGCGCCGCCATCGTCCGGGCGGGCCACGGCGGCGTCGAACATCTGCCGTGAACGGTAGACCACCAGCTTGCCGGCGTCGCGCCATGCGAAGTCGGACAAGGGCAGCGCCGGTTCCAGCCGGCGCATCGCCTGCCGGCTCAATTCTCCCAGTTGCAGCAGCGTGGCGGTGGTGCGGCGGTTGCTGGCGGCATTGCAGTTGGCGATAAATCGCAGCAGCCAGCGCCATTGGCGCAGGTCCGCTTCGGGACGGAAACGCAGCGGACCGTCGGTTTGAAACAGCCATTGCACGGCTTTTAAGGGCACGCCCGCATCCGCCAGCGGCGCGACGTAACGGTAGCTGAGCTGGCCGCCGTTGCGGTAGCTGGCTGCGCTGCCGACGGTATCCGCCTGCTCCAGCAAGGTCACGCGGTAGCCCGCTTCCAGCAGCCACCAAGCCGAGGTCAATCCGACCACGCCGGCGCCGATGACGATCACATGTTGCTGCATTGCACCTCGCCTGGAGTGAACTCTGTTGGCCGGAATGCCGGGTTTGGAGACTGACTGTGCATCTTGCCGCAGCATCGGCAACGACCGGCGATCCGCGCCAATGATGCGTCGCGTTCGATTCAGGCGGCGTCCGTCTCCCTGGGCTTTCTTGGACGGCCGCCGAGTCGCCCGTTTTCACGCGCAGCGGCTGCCTTGGCATCGCTCGACACCCGGCCGCCCGCTTTGCCCATCTGGGAAGCCATCCAGCGTTGCGAGCCCAGGAAGCCTTCCAGCAGGGCGGGAAGGTAGAGGTCGGCATCGAGCTTGGGGAAATGCACACCCAAGCCGGAAGGACTGATTTCGGCATCGAGCAGGTCAGCCGGGTGCGCGTGTTCCAGGCCCTGCACGTCGCGGGGAGCAAAGGCGATTTGCAAGCCGGATGCCAGTGAAATCACGATACGTGAAATGCGCCGGTCGTAGCGTACCGACACGGCCGCCGGGAAGCTTGATTTTTTGATTGTGCCGCGGCGGTTCGCGGCGTCGAATGCGGTATCAGAAATGTCCATGAAGCGTCTTCCATTGCGAGCATGTGTCAGCCAGGTTTTGGGCCAGCGCCTCGGCTATCTTTCCCAGCTCCTTGCGCGAAAAACCATAGTTTTCACGCAACTCGGGCGGGCCTGCCGGGCAATGCAAATTGAACACCGCCTCACATCCACGGCCTTGGACGTGAACATGAGCGGGGCGGTGGTCGTTGGGGTAAATCACGACGCGCAAACCGGAAATCGTCAGCACCGTTGGCATTGTATCAGTAACCTAAGCTGCTTGGGTTTATTCAAAAGAAGCTTGTTTTATTTTTAGCATAAGCCCATTGGTCGTTGAACCTCCATTCGATTGATTAGTGCATGCAAGCAAAATTAAGCGCAAAAATCTCATCGCTATTACACTAGGGCCTTAGGAGAATCCCGTATGAGCCAGACCCACGCTGAATTTACGGCGGATGCAAAAGACAATTCGCCGTTATATATGCAGATTGCGCGCAAGTTGAGCGACGATGTGCGCAACGGCCGTTACCAGGTCGACCAGGCGCTGCCGTCCGAACGCACGCTGTCCGAATTGTTGAACGTCTCGCGCGTGACCGCGCGCAAAGCCATCGATCAACTGGTCGAGCAGGGCCTGGTGGTGCGCCGGCGCGGCTCGGGCAATTACATTGCGCCGCGCATCGAGCAACCGCTGTCGAATCTCACCAGTTTTTCCGAACAGTTGCAACAGCGCGGCTACAAGCCCGGTTCGCGCTGGCTGAAACGCGCGATCGTCAGCGCCAGCGCCGACGAGCAATTGAGCCTGGCGTTGTCCCCCAACAGCAAGGTGGCGCGCCTGGAACGCCTGCGCCTGGCCGACGATGTCGTGATGGCCTATGAAATCAGCGTGCTGCCGCAACACGTGGTGCCGCGCCCGGAAGCCATCGGCGATTCGCTGTACCAGTACCTCGAATCGGTCGGCAAGGCGCCGGCGCGCGCGCTGCAGCATATCCGCGCGATGAACGCGTCGGCCGAACTGGCCGGCCAGCTCGACGTGCCGGAAGGGCAGGCCGTGCTGTTCATCACCCGTATCGCCTATCTTGAATCGGGCGAGGCGGTCGAGTTGACCCATTCGTATTGTCGTAGCGATCACTACGATTTCGTCGCCGAGATGCGCCGCGCCGCATAATCTGGCGTGATCCTGGTTTCGTCGTATTCCTTTAACAATAAAAGATGACGATGTTAAAAACCGAAACGCCCAGCCAGCAGCACCGTCAATTGGACCAGTACCAGGATAGCGAACTGGTGGCCGCCTTCGTCGACGACCAGTTCGAGGCCGTGCGCGCGGTGCGCGCCGCCGCGCCGCAGATCGCCGCCGCCGTCGCCGCCGCCGTGCCGCGCATCGAGGCGGGCGGGAGACTGGTGTATGTCGGCGCGGGCACTTCGGGCCGGCTCGGCGTGCTCGACAGCGTGGAACTGTACCCCACCTTTTCGTGGCCGCGCGAACGCGCCGTCGCCTTGCTGGCCGGCGGCGCCGGCGCGATGTTCGTCGCTGTCGAAGGCGCCGAGGATGACCGCGCGCAGGGCGCGGCCGACTTGCAGGCGCTGGCGCCGACGGTCAACGATGTCGTGTTCCTGCTGGCCGCTTCCGGCGCCACGCCGTACGTGCTCGGCGCGTTGCACGCGGCGCGCGCGGCCGGCACTTTGACCATCGGCATCGCCAACAATACCGATGCGCCGCTGACGCTGGAAGCGGACATCGGCATCACGCTCGATACCGGCGTCGAAGTCATTTCCGGCAGCACGCGCCTGAAAGCGGGCACCTCGCAAAAGATCGCGCTGAACACGATATCGAGCGCGCTGATGGTGCGCTTGCACAAGGTCTACGGCAACCTGATGGTCGACTTGCAGCCGACCAACGCCAAGCTGCTGCAGCGCGCCGTGCGCCTGACGATGCACGCGACCGGGGCCGACGAGAGCGCCGCCCGCGCCGTGCTGGAACAGTGCGCGTATCACGTGAAAGTCGCCGTCGTGGCGCTGCTGCGGCAACAGACGCCGGCCGCCGCGCAAGCGTTGCTGGCGCAGGCCAAGGGCAGTGTGCGCGCGGCGCTGGCGTCATCAACATAACTCCCCTCATGTTCAAGGATGGAATGGAAGCAGCGCAACAACGCAGTCCGTGGTGGTGGGTTCCCACCCTGTATTTCGGCCAAGGCATTCCGTATGCCGTCGTCATGGCCCTGTCGGTGGTGATGTACAAGAACACTGGTGTCTCGAATACCGATATCGCGCTGTACACGGCCTGGCTGTATCTGCCGTGGGTCATCAAGCCGCTATGGTCCCCCGTCGTCGAACTGTTCCGCACCAAGCGCTTCTGGATCGTCTCGCTGCAACTGGTGATCGGCGCGGCGCTGGCGCTGGTCGCGCTGACCACGCATCTGCCCGATTTTTTTCGCATCAGCCTGGCCGTGCTGTGGCTGATGGCCTTCAGTTCGGCCACGCACGACATCGCCGCCGACGGCTTTTACATGCTGGGCCTGCGCCGGCAACAGCAGGCCGCCTTCGTCGGCGTGCGCAGCGCCTGCTGGCGCCTGGCGATGATCGCCGCGCAAGGCGGCCTGGTCTACCTGGCCGGTCAGTTGACGGAACGCAGCGGCGATCCGCGCGCCGCCTGGTCGATCGTGTTCTTCGTGCTGGCGGCGATGTTCATCGCGCTGTGCGTGTATCACCGCTGGATGCTGCCGATACCGGCCGCCGACCGGGCCGGTCCCGGCGCCGGCGGCGCCCTGTTCCGCGAATTTTTCGCGACTTTTATCAGTTTTTTTCGCAAGGACGGCATCGTCGTCACGCTCGGCTTCCTGCTGCTGTTCCGCCTCGGCGAATCGCAACTGGTGAAACTGGCCGTACCCTTTATGCTCGACCCGCGGGCCAAGGGGGGGCTCGGCTTGACTACCTCGCAGGTCGGCATGGTGTACGGCACCGTCGGCGTGATCGCGATGACGGTCGGCGGCCTGCTCGGCGGCGTCGTCATTGCCCGTTTCGGCCTGAAGCGCTGCCTGTGGCCGATGGCGTTCGCGATCCACCTGCCGGACCTGGTGTTCGTCTACCTGTCGAGCGCACTGCCGGACAATATTTATTTGATCGCCGTCGCGCTGGCGTTCGAGCAGTTCGGCTACGGCTTCGGTTTCGCCTCCTATCTGCTGTACATGATGATGGTGGCCGACGGCGAGCACAAGACAGCGCATTACGCGATCTGCACCGGCTTCATGGCGCTCGGGATGATGCTGCCGCAGATGGGCAGCGGCTGGATCCAGGAGGCGGTGGGATATCGCCATTTCTTCATCTGGGTCTGCCTGGCGACGATCCCGGCGTTCGCGATGACGGCACTGGTGAAGATCGATCCGGCGTTTGGGCGCGAGTAAGGGCGCTACAATACGGTCGCTCCAATTGAATCGAGGTATGGTTTTGGCTTTTAATCCGAAGAAGCGGCTTTCCCTGTCCGCCGGCGCCGCCGCCGCCGTGGCGGCATTCCTGAGCGCGTGTTCATCCACGCCGACGGCGCCGCTGCCGCCATCCGACGCGGGCGTTGCCAGCGCGCCGCCCGAACCGGCGCCGGGCGGTCCGGCCGCGAACGGGCCGATGCCGCCGCCGGCGCCGCGCGAATTCCGCGCCGCCTGGGTCTCGACGGTGGCCAATATCGACTGGCCCAGCCGCAGCAATTTACCGGTCGCGAAACAGCAGGCCGAAGCCATCGCCATCCTGGACCGCGCCAAGGGCTTGAACCTGAACGCGATCGTGCTGCAGGTGCGCCCCAGCGCCGACGCGATCTACCCGTCCGAACTGGAACCGTGGTCGGAATTTTTGAACGGGCAGCAGGGCAGGGCGCCGCAGCCGATGTATGATCCGCTGAAATTCTGGATCGACCAGGCCCACGCGCGCGGGCTGGAACTGCACGCCTGGTTCAACCCGTACCGCGCCCGGCACGCCACTGCGAAAACGCCACTGGTGCGCGAACACATCGCCAACATGAAGCCGGAAACGGTCAAAACCTATGGCCGTTATCTGTGGATGGACCCGGGCGAGGCGCAGGCATCCAAGCATACGCTGGACGTGATCCTCGACGTGGTGCGGCGCTACGATATCGACGGCGTGCACATCGACGATTATTTTTATCCGTACCCGATCGAAGCGCCCGGCGCGACCGGCGCCGAAGCGGCGGCGCTCGAAGGAGTGCCGGCCGGCGGGCCGCGCGCCGAACTGGAATTCCCGGACCAGCAGTCGTGGCAGAGATATCTGCTCGGCGGCGGCCGCCTGGAACGCGCCGCGTGGCGGCGCCAGAACGTCAACCAGCTGATCGAAGCGTTGTACCTCGGCATCCACCGCGAAAAAGCCTGGGTGCGTTTCGGCATCAGCCCGTTCGGCATCGGCCGCCCGGACCGCCGTCCGCCCGGCATCATCGGTTTCAGCCAGTATGACAAGCTGTACGCGGATGCGGAACTGTGGCTGCAAAAAGGCTGGCTCGATTACCTGGCGCCGCAGTTGTATTGGCCGATCGCGCAGCAGCCGCAGGCGTTCGACGTGCTGCTCGACTACTGGCTGCGCGAAAACATCAGAGGGCGCCACGTCTGGCCGGGGCTGTACACCAGCCGCATCGACAATACCGCGAAATCGTTCGAGCCGGAAGAAATCGTCAAGCAGATCGGCGTGCTGCGCAGCCGTGCCGGCGTGCATGGCCATTTACACTTCAGCATCGCGGCCTTGATGCAGAACCGCAAGGGCGTGGCCGACCAGTTGAAGGCGGTCAGCTACCAGAGCGCGGCGCTGGTGCCGGCCACGCCGTGGCTGGGATCGGAAGCGCCGGCCGCGCCGAAGGTGGGTGTGCGGCGCGGCGCCGCCGGGCTGGACTTGAAACTGTCGGCCGGCAGGAACGCGGCGCATTATGCGATCTGGGCCAGGTATGGCGAAGAATGGCGTTTCACCACCGCCCCGGCCGCGCGCACCGACGTCACGCTGGCCGATGCGGCCGGCGTGGCCGCCGGCACCGTCGTCGTCAGCGCGGTCGACCGCCTGGGCAATGAAAGCGAGCGTGTCACCGCCCAGTTATAGAAGCTTGGTTCAGGGGAAATGCCGTTAAATTAAGGCCACAGACAGTTGAGCTGTCATTCCCGCGCAGGCGGGAATCCCATCTTTTAGCGCCGTTTGCGACTCTAAAATGGGATTCCCGCCTGCGCGGGAATGACAAATTTGGCGCTAACTTAACGGGATGAGATTTCCACCTGAGCGGCGGTCCGGCGATCCAAAACGACAAGCGGCAGTTTTATATTAATTCGCGAAGGCCTTCCGACATGAACATCGCACTGGGATTGGGCATCGACGCCGGCGGTACGCAAACGCGCTGGGCGCTGGCCGAGGCGGGCGGCAGGATCGTTGCCGATGGCATCGTCGCCGGTTTGTCGGCCCTGCAACTGGCCAGTCCGGCCGGACGCGAAGCGGTGCGCGCCACGTTTGCGGCGCTGGCGCAGGATGTGCTGGCCAGCGGGCGGCCAAGCCGCGTCTGCGCCGGTCTGACCGGCTTCGGCGGAGAGTCGGCCTTGCTGGCCGAGTGGCTGGCGCAATTGCTGGAGATCGGCCCGGCCTCGGTCGTGCTGTCGAACGATATCGAGATCGCCTACCTGGACTGCTTCCAGCCGGGCACCGGCTACCTGGTGTATGCCGGCACCGGCTCGATCGCCGCCTATATCGATGACGGCGGCATTGTCCACCGCGCCGGCGGGCGCGGCGTCACGCTCGACGATGGCGGCGGCGGTTTCTGGATCGCGCGCGAAGCGATGCGCCGCATCTGGCGCCGCGAGGACGAGGCGCCTGGCGCCTGGCGCGATTCGCCGATGGCGCACGCAGTGTTTCAATACATCGGCGGCAGCGACTGGGCCGAATCGCGCCAGTTCATGTACGGCCGCGAACGCGGAGAAATCGGCAAGCTGGCGCTGGCGGTAGCCGCCAGCGCGGAGCACGACCAGGCCGCGCGCACCATCCTGCAGCAGGCCGGGCGCGAACTGGCGCGGCTGGCATTGGCGCTGGTGTCGCGCTTTGGCGAGCGTCCCGTCGTGCTGGCCGGGCGCGCGGCCGAACTGCATCCGCTGATCGTCGATACCATGCGTTCGACCCTGCCGCCGGAACTGTCGCTGCGCCGCAAAACGGTGCAGCCCCATTTTGCCGCCGCGCGCATGGCCGCGCTGCCCAAGCATTAGTCAAGAGATGCCGATGAAAAAACTGCTGCTGACAACCCTGATCGCCCTGCTGTCCGGCTGCGCCACGCAGGCGCCGCGCATCGATCATACCTATAGCGCGCGCAGCCAGAGCAGCCGCGTCAAGTTCATCGTGCTGCATTACACGGTGGCGGACTTGCCGGGTTCGATCAAGACGCTGACCCAGGATGAGGTGAGCAGCCATTACCTGATCGGCGATACCGATGACGCTCAGGTATATGCGCTGGTCGACGAATCGCGCCAGGCCAACCACGCCGGCGTCAGCAATTGGAAGACGTATACGCACTTGAATGCCAGTTCGATCGGCATCGAGATCGTCCATCCCGGTTTTACGGACACGCCGCAAGGGCGCGTCTGGGCGCCGTACAAGCCGGCGCAGATAGCGCAACTGATCGCGTTATTGAGGCAGATCGTCGCGCGCCACCAGGTGCCGCCGCAAAACATCCTCGGCCACAGCGATGTCGCGCCGCAGCGCAAGCAGGACCCAGGGCCGATGTTCCCGTGGCAGCAACTGGCCGCCGCCGGCCTGGTCGCGTGGCCCGATGCCGGGCAGGTCGCGGCACGCCGCGCCGTGTACGAATTGCAGTTGCCCGATGTTGTCTGGTTCCAGAAAAAACTGGCGCAACACGGGTACGCCGTGCCGCAAAACGGTGTGCTCGACGAGGCCACGCGCAACGTGCTGTGGGCCTTCCAGTCGAAGTATCGGCAAGCCAGGTTCGATGGCGTGCGGGACGCCGAGACGGCCGCCATGCTGGACGTGCTGACGGCGCCGCCGGTGGCCGTTCCCGCCGTTGTTCCCGCCGCCGGGCCGGCCAGCCAGCAATGAACGCGGGCAGTGCCGCCGTGGCCGCGCGCCTGCCCGCATGAGGAGTGACGATGACAGCGACATTGCGCAGTGAAGAGGTGCCGGCCAGTGCGGAGTTCCGGCATTTGCGGGATATCGCCGGCATCGCGGTCGACCTGCGTTATGCGACGCCGGACAATTTTGTCGGGCGCGATTTGTATTCCCCGCTCGATTGCGCGTGGCTGCACCGCGATGCGGCGGCGGCGCTGGAGCAGGCCGTGGCTTGGCTGGCGCGGCACCGGCCCGGCCATACTTTATTGGTGCTCGACGCGCTGCGTCCGCAGCGGGTGCAGGAACAGTTGTGGGCTGCCTTGCAGGGGACCGATTTATTGGGGTATATCGCGGAGCCTTCGCGCGGTTCGATTCACTCGTTCGGCATGGCGCTCGATGTCACCTTGCTCGACGCGCAGGGGCGAGAGCTGGACATGGGCACCGGCTTTGATGACTTGAGCGAACGCTCGCACCCGGCGCTGGAAGAGGTACTGTTGGCGCGCGGCGAGATCGGCGCGCAGCAGGTCGCCAACCGTCAGTTGCTGCGCGACGCGATGTTCCAGGCCGGCTTTGTCGGCATCAACAGCGAGTGGTGGCATTTCGATTGCGGCGACCGGGTGCTGGTGCGGCGGGAATATACGCGGGTTTTGTAAGTACAACCCAGGTGAGAATCTGGAGGTAGACGGTAATGCCGTTAATTTAAATGTATCGATACGCATGCAACAATCAACGGCAGATGCCGGGGTCAGACCCATGGGTCTGACCCCAGGGTTTGCATCTGATTTTGGCATTAATTATCGCCCACGGTGTGTCGGTTTTTCTTAACTTGACGGCATTAGATTCAGATGCTCAGCCTTTCGCTCGGGCTTACGGTTTCACCGTCCCCGATTGCGCAACCCAGTCGATCAGCGCGTCGAGCACCTTGCGGCCATTGCCGTTGCCGGCCAGTTCGTGGTTGACCAGCGCGACGACGACGCACAATTCTCCATTCGCGTCCGGCACGTAGCCGGCGATCGTCACCACGTTTTTAATGGACCCGGTCTTGATCCGCGCGCGCGACGCGGCGGGGCTGTCCTTCAGGCGCCGGCGCATCGTGCCGTCGATGCCGGCGATCGGCAGGCTGCTCAGAAATTCGGGCATCCATAAACTCTTTTGCGCCGCCAGCAGCATCGCCGCCATCTGTATCGGCCGTATCCGCTCGCTGCGCGACAGGCCGGAACCGTTTTCGAGCACCAGGCCGTTGTCGTCGATGCCGTGCCTTTGCATCCACGCGCGCACCACCTGTTCCGAGCGCAGCGCGGTGACGGCCGGCGCCGTCATGACCGTTGTCACAGACTCGCCGCCGCCGGGGAGGGCGGTACCGGACGTCGCGTTCGGCGAGGGCATGCCGGCGGCAACCGGCGTCACCTGCATCGATGACGAAGCAAGGCGCGGCGCGGCAAGCGGGCGGCTGCCCAGCACCGTGTCCGGCTCCAGGCTGCCCAGGCTGAGGAACAGCGTGCGCGCCAGCGCATTGTCGGACGGCTTGTTGATGTCGCGGATGATCTCGGCCAGCGGGCGCGACACGTGTTCGGCCAGCAGGCGCGCCGTCGCCGGCGTGGCCGCGCCGGGCGCCGTTTCATGCGCGCCGCCGGTGAACGTGCCGCCCAGCCGCGACCAGCTGCTACGGAACAGCCGCTCGATGTAATCGTTACGTTCGAGAAGATTGACGCTGATCGATTTCGCGCAATTCTTCGGGAAAGTCCCGTGCAGCATGACCGTGATCTTCGAACCCTTGCGGATGTATTCCGGCGGTTTCCAGCCCTCGTCCCACTTGGCGCAATCGGCATCGACCAGCTTCATGTCCGATTCAATATTCACCCGTTCCAGCAGCGGCAGCATGCCCGGCTTCAGTTGCCGCTCGGTGGAGACCAGGTCGATGCGCAGCATGTTCATGTTCAGCAGCAGCGCATCGGGAATCACGTTGTAGTAGGCGTCGGGCGCGTCGTCGAACGGTGTCGTTCCCAGGTCTTGCCGCGCCGGCTGAAACAGCTGGCGGTCCAGCACCAGGTCGCCGGCGATCTTGCGGATGCCCTGGCTGCGCAGCTTTTCCAGCATGTGCACCAGGACATCTTCATTGAAATCCGGGTCGGCACCGCCGCGCAAATACAGGTCGCCTTGCAGCACACCGTTGACGACGTCGGCGCCGCTGCGCAATTCGGTGCGGCCCTTGAAGACGGGGCCGAGCTGTTCCAGCCCGACCAGCGTGGTCACCAGTTTCATCGTCGACGCCGGCTGCATCGGGCGCTCGGCGCCGTGCGACAGCAATGTCGCCTGGCCGCGCAGTACCACCGCGCCGATGGCGTCGTCCGGCAGATTGGCTGCGCGCATCAGGCGCGCCACCGGTTCCGGCAGTTCGGCGTTCGCCGCGCCGCAGGCGGCCAGCAGCGAGGTGATAAGCAGGCGTCGCAACATGGCGCGTCCTTTAATGGAAGAAGACATAGGCGACGCCGACCGCGGTGACGACGCCGGCGAAGTCGGCGATCAGGCCGCAGGAAATCGCGTAGCGCGTCTTGCGGATGCCGACCGAGCCGAAATATAGTGCGACGATATAAAAGGTGGTGTCGGCCGACCCCTGGAACACGCAGGCCAGGCGCCCGACGAAGGAATCGACGCCGTAGGTTTTCATGGCGTCGATCATCATCGCCTTCGAGCCGCTGCTGCTGAGTGGCTTCATCAGCGCGGTCGGCAGCGCCGGCACGAAATCGGTATTGAAACCGAGGCTGGCGAACAGCCAGTTGAAGGCGCCGACGGTGAAATTGAAGATGCCGGCGTTGCGCAGCACGCTGATCGCCACCAGCATGCCGACCAGGTAGGGGATCACGGTGAGCGAGGTCTGGATGCCGCCTTTCGCGCCTTCGATGAAGGCTTCGTAGACATTGACCTTCTTCCGCAGCGCGCCGACGATGAAGACGGTGATGACGAGGATCAGGATCAGGTTGCTGGCGACCTTGGACACGGTTTCGATCTCGGTCTTGTTCAGGTACTGCGTGAAATACCAGATCAGCGCGACGATGGCGGCCGTCATGCAACCGAGCCAGGACAGCACCACGCGGTTGAACAGGTTGATGCGCTGGCGGATCGCCACGCCGATGATGCCGGCCACGGTGGCGACATAGGTCGCGATCATGCACGGGATGAACACGTCGGACGGATCGGCCGCGCCGAGGATCGAGCGCTGCGCCATGATGGCCAGCGGAATCAGGGTCAGGCCGGACGTGTGCAGCACCAGGAACATGATTTGCGCATCGCTCGCTTCATCCTTGTTCGGGTTCAGCGTTTGCAGGCTTTCCATCGCCTTCAGGCCGAACGGCGTGGCGGCGTTGTCCAGGCCGAGCAGGTTGGCAGAAAAATTCATCACCATGTGACCGGTGGCCGGGTGGTCTTTCGGAATGTCAGGGAAGATGCGGGAAAAGAAGGGAGAAATGATCTTCGCCAGCCAGCCCACCACGCCGGCCTTTTCGCCGATGTTCATGATGCCGAGCCATAAGGTCATCACGCCGGCCAGCGGCAGCGCGATCTCCATCACGCCCATCCTCGCCGATTCGAACGTGCCGTCGATGATGCGCTTGAAAATGTCGTTGTCACCCAACAGCAGCCATTGCGCCAGCGCCGCCGCGAAGCCGACCAGGAAAAAGCCGGACCAGATGTAATTGAGTGACATAACGTTCGCGAAATAAGAGCAAGGTGCAAAGTATAGGGCACTGCGGGCAAAATGCATGGCCGCGCGGCGGCGCGGTATCGTATGCTGTGGCCGTCCTTCACAGCGGAATCACGATGATGCGTTTCTGGAAAAGTGTACTGGGCGCCGCGATTCTGGCGCTGGCCGCCGCCGGCAGCACGGCGCCCGCCGCCGCCGGCGCACCGGCCAAGGTGCTGCATACCTTCCTGTCCACCGGCGAAACCGGCATGGACCCGGCGGTCGCGTCGGACATCGCCACGCTGGCGCTGCTGGAAAATGTCTTCGATCCTCTGCTGCGCTACGAATACCTGGCGCGCCCGGTGAAACTGCAAGCCAACACGGTGAGCGCGATGCCGCAGGTCGACGCGGCCGGCACGACCTATACTTTCCAGCTGCGGCCGGGTACGTACTTCACGCCCGACCCGGCGTTCAAGGGCGTGCCGCGCGAAGTGACGGCCGACGATTACGTCTACAGCCTGAAGCGCCTGTATGACCCGGCGCTGAAATCGCCGTGGCTGTTCCTGTTGGAAGGCAAGCTGGCGGGAGATATCGCGTTGAAGACGCGTTTCAGTGTCGACACCGCGATCGCCGGCCTGCAGGCGAGCGGCAAGTACACGTTGCGCATCCGCCTGGCCGCGCCGGACCCCAATTTCCTGTTTTACCTGGCCATGCCGGCCACCGCCGTGGTGGCGCGCGAGGTGGTCGAAGCCTACGGTAACCAGGTCGGCAACCACCCGGTCGGCAGCGGCCCGTTCCTGGTCGGCGACTGGAAGCGCAGCGACAGGATCACGCTGCTGGCCAACCCGTCCTTCCGCGAGACGGTCTTCCACGCCGGCGTCGACGTGCCGCCCGCCGAGCGCCCGTACGCCGCCGCGCTGGAAGGCCGGCGCCTGCCGCTGGTGGACCGGATCGACGTAAAAATCATGGAGGAATACCAGTCGCGCATGCTCGGCTTTTTGAATGGAGAATTCGATTACATCGAGCAGGTGCCGGAATCGCTGAAGGAGATGGTCATGACGGCGGATGCGCCGGCGCCGACCTTGGCGCCCGAACTGGCGCGGCGCGGCATGGAACTGACGCCGTTCCCCGTGCTGCAAACTTATTACATGTGGATGAACATGGAAGACCCGCTCATCGGCGGCTACGGCAAAGACAAGGTGGCGTTGCGGCGCGCGATCGCGCTCAGCTACGACGGCGCGGAAGACGTGGCGCTGCTGAAGAAGGGGCTGGCGCTGCCGGCGCAATCGCCGCTGCCGCCGAATGTGCTCGGGTACGACGCGGCTTACCGCAGCCCGGTTGGCTACGACCCCGCGCTGGCGCGCGCGCTGCTGGAACGCTTCGGCTACCGCGCCGGCAAGGACGGTTTCCGCACGCAGCCGGACGGCCGGCCTCTGACCCTGGTCATGCACAGCGAACCGTCGATGGTGGGCCGGCTGCGCGACGAATTGTGGCGCAAGAACCTGAATGCGATCGGCTTGCGCGTGATTTTTAAAAGCGACAAGAAGACGGAAATCATCAAGGCTTCGCGCCTGGGCAAGGTGATGATGTTCGAGACCAACTGGATCGCCGATTTCCCGGACGGCGACAATTTTTTCCAACTGCTGTATGGCCCGAACAGCGGCCGCGCGAATTACGCGCGGTTTGATTTGCCAGCGTATAACCAGCGCTACGAACAGGCGCGCGTGCTGGGCGATACGCCGCAGCGGCGCCGCCTGTACCGGGAATTGTCGCAACTGATCCACGCCTACAACCCGTGGGTGCTGCTGACGCACCCGATCTCCGCCGACATCCGCCAGCCGTGGTTGAAAAATTACCGGCGCCACCCGGTCGAATTGACCAACTGGCGTTACCTGGACCTGGATGTGGCCGCGCGCGACAGGGCGGCTAAAAGGTCGCCCGATTGAACGTTCGCGCGGACACCACCTTGGGTCAATGGTCTGGCCGGTCGCGGCGGCCGATTGAACGTCCGCGGGTACTACCTTCCCTGGCTGCGCCAGCGTCGCGCGCGGCGCGCGGCTCGCTCAGCCGGACGCCCGTTTTGTCTCGGCGCGCGTAGAATAAACCGGCATGCATATACTCAATCGCAACGCCGCCGCCTGGGTGGCCAGCCATCCGCTCCAGTTCGCGCTGCAATGCCTGGCGGGCTTCCGCGCCAACCAGGGCTTGCTGCTGGCGGGCGCCGTCGCCTATTACTCTCTGCTGTCGATCGTGCCGCTGCTGATGCTGGTGGTGGTCGCGCTGTCGCACGTCATCGACCAGGCGGAATTGCTCGACACGATAGGCCATTACCTGGAATGGCTGGTGCCGGGCCAGTCGCACGCTTTCGTCACCGAGATCGGGCAATTCCTTGCGCACCGCAGCGTGATCGGCTGGGTGCTCGCAGCGACCATGCTGTTTTTCAGCTCGCTGGCCTTTACGGTACTGGAAAACGCGATGAGCGTCATTTTTACGCACCGCGTGGCGATACGGCGGCGCCATTACCTGGTGTCGGCGATTCTGCCCTACTGTTACATCGTTTCGCTCGGCATCGGCGTCTTGATCGTCACGCTGGTGGCGGGCAGCCTGCAAGTAATCGGCGAGCACGAATTGCGTTTCCTCGGCCATAGCTGGTCGCTGCACGGCGTCTCCGGTGTCCTGCTGTACTTGCTGGGCGTGAGCGGCGAAGTGCTGATGCTCAGTTCCATTTACCTCGTGATGCCGGTCGGGCGCCTGTCCTGTGCCCATGCCTTGATCGGCGGCGTGACCGCGACGCTGCTGTGGGAAATCGCGCGCCACGTATTAGTCTGGTATTTCGCGACGCTGTCGCAGGTGAACGTCGTCTACGGTTCGCTGACGACGGCCATCGTCGTCATGTTCAGCCTGGAGATCGGCGCCACGCTGCTACTGTTCGGCGCGCAGGTGATTTCGGAATTCGAAAGGGTCGGCCGCAGCGAGCAGGACGAGGCGCCGCAGCCGATGCGAACCGATGCCGCAAAATAATTTGTGCACCGCACAAAAATGTGTGATACACTGCGTTCAGCGGTTGGGTCTGTTACCGGATTCAAGCGTGATTCAAGGTTTGCGCCGCAATGCAACAGGTGTAATGTTGTTGAGCTGATAGGCTGCAGAAACCAGGATTTTGTAATTCCGGATACGTTGGTCGATTTACACGTTGGAGGCACCATGCAGATAGCATGGGCGTCCGAGACACCGGGCACCACGCAGATAGCATGGGCTCCGGTACGCGATTAAAGCATTGGTAATACATTGGAACGAAGCTCGCAGACGCGAGCTTTTTTTTCGTCCATTTTTTAGTACCAAACCAGATGCAAAATCTGGGGTCAGACCCCTGGGTCTGACCCCGGCCCTTGCATCTGGTTTTTGCTTGAGTTCCCGGTAATCCGTGAAGAACCATTTTTTTGTCGTGGCGCTAGGCACAGCCGCCTGCGTCGCAACCTTAAGGCGCCAGCGGCAGGCGGATGACAAAGCGCGCGCCGCTCAGCTTGGACGTTTCCACCCGCAGCGTGCCGCCGTGCAGCGTGACGGCTTGGTGCGCGATCGACAGGCCGAGACCGAAACCGCCGCTGGCGCGGTCGCGGCTGCGGTCGAGCCGGTAAAACGGTTCAAAAATACGCTCCCTTTCGTCCGGCGGGATGCCGGGGCCGTCGTCGTCGACGGCGATTTCCACAGCATCGTCGAGTTGCGCGGCGCCGATGGCGACCTGGCCGGACGCGTACTTGTGCGCGTTGCCGAGCAGGTTGCCGACCGCGCGCAGCAACAGGCGGCGCTCGCCGGTGACCATGCCCAGCGTGTCCGGCACGTCGACCCGCAACAGCGCCGCGCCGGCCTGGGCGGCGATGCAGTCGCGCAGCGCGCCGGCCAGGTCGAACGTTTCCAGTTGCAGCGCCTGGCCGCTGTCGAGCCGGGCCATGCCCAGTAATTCCGTGACCAGCGCGTTCAGTTCGGCCAGGTCGCGTTCCATGTCGTCGATGCGGCTGTCGAGCGCCGGGTTGGCGGCGGCCGTGCGCAACAGCTCCAGGCCGAATTCGAGGCGCGCGATCGGCGTGCGGATTTCATGCGAGACCGAGTGCAGCAGCTTGCGCTGCGCGTCGAGCAGGCTGGCGATGCGGCCGGCCATGTGGTTCAGGCGCTCGGCCAGCGGGTAGATGCTGGCGCTGCGTTTCAGGTGCGCGCGCGCCGACAGCTTGCCGGCTCCGACGTCGTCGGCCACCCGCGACAGCGTCTGCAAACCCTGCCAGTGCGCGCGCGACCACAGCGCGATCGGGATCAGCAGCGCCAGCGCGACGATGGCGTAGCGCAGCGCTTCCATTTTCAGCGCCAGCCCGATGTCGATCGGCAGGTCGCGCACGTACAGCGCGTCGTCCTCGCTGCCGATATAGCGCTCGCCGCGCAGGTCGACGCGCCGATACAAGGCCTTGTTGTCCACGTCGATGACGACGTCGCCGCGCTCGAACGCGGCGCGGCTGCGCTCAGGCAGCGCCGCGCGCGCGCCGGCCAGCGGCACCAGTTCATAACGCGTGTCCGACACTTCGCGCACCTTGTTCAGGCGCACCAGCCATTCGTCGGCGGGCGCCTGGTCGACATATTGCTGCAGCAGGAAGATCTGGGCCGCCGCCTGGCGGCGTGCGATGTCTTCCAGCGGATCGCCGAACAGGCGGCTGAGCGCAAAATAAATGACGAAGGTCGCCGCCGTGATGGCCAGCATGACCAGCACAAAGAAGCGGAAAAACAGGCGGTTCATGCGGGCATTGTATAAGACATAACAAGCGGCCGGTACGGGCTTACACTTTTACGACAATTGGCCTACATTTGGTGGAAGATCGCCGGCCCGCGATTGCTTATCATGATGGCATCAACCAACCAGGAGCGATCATGCGTCAACGAGCTTTAGTCTTTCCCTTGCCTTTGCTGGCGGTCCTGCTGCTGAGCGCTTGCGGCTCCGGCAGCGAGTCCGGCGCTGTTTCCGCGCTGTCGCCGAGTCCGGGTATCGCCGTGGGCGAACCGTCGCCGTCGGCGCCGGTGGTGCCGGCTCCACCCGTGGTGGCGACCGCCGATTTCATCAGCATGGCGCGCAGCGGCGGCTGCAGCGATGTGCGCAACCGCCTGTACGTCATCGACGGCAAGCAGGTGTTCCGCGACGTGGCCGGCAACTGCGCCGACGCTTCGTATTCGTATTCGCTGTACGGCGCCAAGCCGGAAACGATACTGTGTTCGTCGGGCGATTCGATCGCCGGCCCGCGCACCGTCTGCCCGGACGAGAGCGCCCGCGCGCTGTTCGACACCATCGTCAAAAACCGCGACCAGCCGGATCTGGGGCTGGGCGCCGGCCACAAGGTCGAAGCGCTGACCTTCCTGCCGAATGACGGCGCGCTGCTCTTCGAACTGTTCCCGCGATCCGATTACACCGGCGTCAAACAGGCGAAAAACGTGGTGGTCAAGGATAGCGCCGCGTGGAACAAGCTGTGGCAGGAAATGCACCAGCAGACCACGCCGGTGCCGGCGCTACCGCCGGTCGATTTCGCCAAACAGATGATCGTGGCCGTGTTCCGCGGCGAGGCGATGGATGGCTGCCACACGGTCAAGGTGCTGCGCACGGCGATCGAAGACAATAAAATCCGCGTCGAGTATGCGTTGAGCGAGCAGGCCACCTTGCCCGGTGCGGACGATGCCGTGTTTGCCTGCACCCAGGCCATCACCACGTCGGCCAGCCTGGCCATCGTCGACCGCCTGGACGGCGAAGTCGAATTCGCCAGCGTGGCGCCGGCCTACCAGAGCTTTGCGACCGTCGACAAGACGACCAATTCCGGTATCACGCGGGCGCAGACGGTCGTCATCAAGGATGCCGCAAGCTGGGCGGAATTGTGGCAGCGCCACAGCGGCAAGGCGCCGTTGCCGGCGGTCGATTTCGGCAAGTCGATGGTGGTCGGGATTTTCAGTGGTGAAAAGCCGGGCGGCTGCTATGACAGTGAATTTACCAACGTCTACCGCCTCAAGGGCAAGGAAGCGCTGTATGTCGAGCATACCGACAACCTGCCCGGCCCCGCCGTCCTGTGCATCGCCTCGATCACGTCGCCGGCGCACCTGATCACGGTGGCGCGTACCGATGCGCCGGTGACGTTCGTGCCGCAGTGGCGCACGCTGGGCGGGAAATTCCCGCAGAGCCTGGACGCGAGCCATTAAAATGGCGGGCATTCCAGCCCTTTCCGGTCCACCATGCAAAAACTCCTCGTTCTCGCCCTGACCGGCGTCTGCGGCATCGCCGCCGCGCAGACGCCGGCCACCAACCCGATGCCCGACGGCAGCCGCGACATGTATGTCGGCCTGGGCCTGCAGTCGGCGCCGAATTACGAGGGAGGGCGGCAGCGCCGCGTGCGCGCGCTGCCGGTGCTGCAAGTGGAGTGGAGCAATGGCGCCTTTGTCTCCGGGCTGATGGCCGGCATGCACTTGTCCGGCCGGCCGGAGCTGGAATACGGCCCGCTGCTGGCGATCAATCCGGGCCGCGACGCGAGGGATGGCCGCTTCCCGCTCGGTAGCACATCGGTCCCGGGCGGCCCGACGATCGCGCCGCCGGACATGGTGCAGATAGCCGGGGCCGAGGCCCGGCCCGAAGTCAGGCAAGTGCACGCCCGCCTCGAAGCGGGCGGCTTTGTGAATGTCTACCTGACGCGCCAGCTGCGCGTCACCAACAGCGTGCTGTATGGCGCCGGCAATGCGCGCAAGGGCTTGCGCTGGATGCTGGATTTGCAGCGCGTCGCGGCGGAAGTCGCGCCGCACCACATGGTGTCGCTGTCGGCCGGCGTCAGCGTCGTGAACCGCAGTTATAACAACGCCTTCTTCGGCGCCGACCTGGACGTGGTGGCGCTGGACGACAATGCGCGTTACGCGCCGTCCGGCGGCGTCAAGGATGTGCATGCGGACCTGCGCTGGAACTGGGCGCTGGCGCCATCCTGGCTGCTGACGACGAATGTGCACGTATCTCGCCTGCGCGGCGACGCCAAGGCCAGCCCCATCGTCGAGCGCCCGACCAGCTTGACCGTGTCGAGCGCGCTCGCTTACCGCTTCTGATCCATGAAACTGCCCCGACTTCCCTTGTTCATCCTGGCGCTGCTGGCAGCGGCCGGGATGGCGTGCGCGCAGGCGCAGGATGGCGAGTGGGTCAGTTACCGCGACGCTTACCGCGCGATGGTCGTGTTTGAAAAATACGGCCAGCCCAAGCAATTCCTGCAGCATCACTACCAGGTCAGCCCGAAGGAGGGCGCGACGCTCGACGGCGTGCGCCTGACCCTGAGCGGCAAGACGACCCGGCTCGACCTGCCGCTGGACGCCGCCGGCCGCGCCGTGTTCCCGCTGCTGAAGGCGGCCTACGACGAAAACGCCGTGCTGGCGCTGAACCGCAAACGCAGCCAGTACACATTTCAGGCGAGGGTGTCGATCGTCGTGCGTCCGGACGGCGTCTACGAGGCGGCCGACCTGCGCAGCGCCTGCGAGCAGGCGCTGAACTATCAGCGCTATGCCGACGGCGCAGCCTACAGAAACCGCAAGTGCGTCGGCGTGCGTTTTGCCTTTGCGCGCAAGGCGGAGGCGGACGTGCGCGTCAGGAAGGCGGGTCACGACGGCGCGGCGCTGCCGGCGCAGGACGGCCCGGCTTTCATGGACGATGCCGACGACCGTTTCAGGACCGTCAATTACCGCTTCGCCGACTGGCCGGAGCCGGGGCAGGTCGTCAGCCGCAACGCGCCGCTGGCGATCGCGCCGCTGTACGATTAAAAAGGTTCTTCACGCTTAACGGGATTGCTAGCAAAAATCAGTGGCAAAGGCCGGGGTCAGACCCCCGGGTCTGACCCCAGATTTTGCCGCTGATTTTCGGCGGAATCTCGCCAATACGTGAGGAACCAGAAAAAGCGTCACCCCCAGGCCGACGGCGAAAACAGGTAACCTTCCCCCCAGACCGTCTTGATCTTCTCGGCCTCGTTGTCGTCGAAGCGGCGGCGCAGCTTCGAGATATTGTTGTCGATGCTGCGGTCGATGCCGTCGAACTCGATGCCGCGCAATTTCTTCAGCAGCGCGTCGCGCGACAGTACGGTGCCGGCCGACTCGGCCAGCACCAGCAGCAATTTGTATTCATTGTTGCTCAATACGACAGGCTGTCCGCGCCAGCTGACCGTGCGGTCGCTGGTGGCGATGGCCAGCGCACCGAACGCCAGCACGCCGTCGGCCGCCGGCGCGGGTTGCTGCGGTTGCGCGCGCCGCAGCAACGCCCGTAACCGTGCCAGCAGCACGCGCGGCTGCACCGGCTTGTTGACGAAATCGTCGGCGCCCTGTTCCAGCAGCGACACCTGGTCGTAACTGTCTTCGCGCGCCGTCAGGATCAGGATCGGCGTGGCGGCGGCGCCGCGCAACTGGCGGCACACTTCCATGCCGTCGGTGCCGGGCAACATCAAGTCCAGCACGACGATGTCGGGCGCATACGCTTTAAAACGCGCCAGCGCTTCATCTCCGCGCGCCACCACCTCGACCTGGAATTCGTAGGCAGCCAGGTATTCGGTGACCAGCGCGGCCAGGCGCGTATCGTCCTCGACCAGCAGTACGCGAAACATGCTTACAAGGCCCGCGCGATCAGCAGTTTCTGGATATCGCTGGTGCCTTCGTAAATCTGGCACACGCGCACGTCGCGGTAGATGCGCTCGACCGGGAAGTCCGACACATAACCGTAACCGCCATGCACCTGGATCGCGTCCGAACAGACCCGTTCCGCCATCTCGGACGCGAACAGTTTTGCCATCGCCGCCTCCTTCAGGCAGGGCAGGCCGGCATCCTTCATCGATGCCGCGTGCCGGATCAACTGGCGCGCCGCCTCGATCTGCGTCGCCATGTCGGCCAGCCGGAACTGCACCGCCTGGTGTTCGAAGATCGCCTTGCCGAAGCTTTCGCGCTCCTTCGCATAATGCAGCGCCGCCTCGTACGCGGCGCGCGCCATGCCGACCGCCTGCGAGGCGATGCCGATGCGCCCGCCTTCCAGCCCGGACAGCGCGATCTTGTATCCCTGTCCCTCTACTCCGATCAGGTTTTCGGCCGGGATGCGGCAATTCTCGAACAGGATCTGCGCCGTGTCCGACGAATGCTGGCCCATCTTCTGTTCCAGTCCCGCCACGATATAACCGGGGGTATTCGTCGGCACCCAGAAGGCGCTGATGCCCTTCTTGCCGGCTGCCTTGTCGGTGACCGCCAGTACGATCGCGACATCGGCATATTTGCCGCTGGTGATGAACTGTTTGACGCCATTCAAGACGTAGTCACCGCCGTCGCGCGTGGCCGTGGTGCGCAGCGCGGCCGCGTCGGAACCTGTGTGCGGTTCCGTCAGGCAGAACGCGCCGAGCATCTCGCCCTGCGCCAGCGGGCGCAGCCACTGCTGCTTTTGCTGGTCATTGGCATACATCATCGCGATGCTGCACACCGGGCAATTGTTGACCGAAATGATGGTGGACGTGCCGCCGTCGCCGGCCGCGATTTCTTCCAGCACCAGCGCCAAGGAGACGTAATCCATGCCGGCGCCGCCCAGTTCTTCCGGCACCGCCACGCCAAACGCGCCGAGGGCCGCCAGCTCCTTCAATTCCTGCTTCGGAAAATAATGTTCCTTGTCCCAGCGCGCCGCGTTGGGGGCCAGGCGTTCCTGCGCAAAGGTGCGCAGGGCGTCTCGTATCATCTGGTGTTCTTCACTCAGTATCATTGTCTGCTCTTGTCTAGGATGGAGTCAGGCCGGCGCGCATCTCGCGGTGCGCAGCCGGCCCTGGATGGCACGCCACAGGGGGCGTCCCGTTACCGCCGGAAGTGCGACCTGACTTTATACCAGTTCGATCGCCATCGCCGTCGCTTCGCCGCCGCCGATGCACAGTGAAGCCACGCCGCGCTTGCCGCCGGTGCGTTTCAGCGCGCCGAGCAGCGTGACGATGATGCGCGCGCCGGTCGCGCCGATCGGGTGGCCCAGCGCGCAGGCGCCGCCGTGCACGTTGACCTTGTCGTGCGGGATGTCGAGGTCGCGCATGGCGGCCATCGGCACCGCGGCGAACGCTTCATTGATCTCGAACAGGTCGACATCCTTCGTGGTCCAACCGACTTTTTTGTACAGCTTTTGCATCGCGTCGATCGGGGCGGTGGTGAACCAGTTCGGTTCCTGCGCGTGGGTGGCGTGGCCGAGCACTTTCGCGATCACGGTCAGGCCCAATTGCTTGGCGGTCGATTCGCGCATCATGACCAGCGCGGCGGCGCCATCGTTGATCGATGACGACGAGGCGGCGGTGATCGTGCCATCTTTCTTGAACGCGGCGCGCAGGCCGGGGATCTTGTCGATCTTCGCTTTCAGCGGACCTTCGTCCTTGTCGATCACGGTGTCGCCGGCGCGGCTGGAAACGGTCACCGGCGCGATTTCCCATTTAAAATAACCTTCGCTGGTGGCGGTCTGCGCGCGTTTCACCGATTCGATCGCGAACGCATCCTGCGCTTCGCGCGTGAATTCATACTTAGCCGAGCACTCCTCGGCGAAGGTGCCCATCGAGCGGCCCTCTCCCGTCTTGTCGTTGCGCGAATACGCATCTTCCAGGCCGTCGTACATCATGTGGTCGAACATCATGCCGTGGCCGATGCGATAGCCGCCGCGCGCCTTCGGCACCAGGTAGGGCGCATTCGTCATCGATTCCATGCCGCCGGCGACGATCACGTCGGCGCTGCCGGCCGCCAGAGCGTCATACGCGTAGATCGCCGCCTGCATGGCCGAGCCGCACATCTTCGACAGCGTCACCGCGCCGGTCGAGGTCGGCAAGCCGGCTTTCAGCGCGGCCTGGCGTGCCGGCGCCTGGCCCTGGCCGGCCATCAGGCAATTGCCGAAATACACGTGCTCGACCGCTTCCGGTTTCACGCCCGAGCGCTCGATGGCGGCCTGGATCGCGACGGCGCCCAGGTCATTCGCGCTCTTGCCGGAAAAATCGCCCTGGAAGGCGCCCATTGGGGTACGGGCGGCGCCGACGATTACGATAGGATCATTCATTTTCAATGCTCTCCAATAAGGGTGGGGTAAGAACGGCCGGGGGCGGCGTCAAGTGCTGATAAGAAAAACGGATATGTTGCGGATACGGGAACACGTCTTCGATGACGCCATTCTGGATGCGCTCCTTGCGCTGTTGCCAGTAGGCCTGCGTCAGCAGGTCGGCGTGGTGCTTCATGAAATATTTGCGGATGCTGGCGTTGCCGAGCAGGAAGCGGCCGAACTGTTCCGGGAAGACGTCGTGCTTGCCGACCGAATACCACGGCTCGGCCGACATTTCATCTTCCTCGTTGCGCGCCTCGGGGATGTTGCGGAAATTGCAGTCGGTGACGTATTCGATTTCATCGTAATCGTAAAACACGACGCGCTTGTGGCGCGTGACGCCGAAGTTTTTGTACAGCATGTCGCCCGGAAAAATATTGGCCGCGACCAGTTCCTTGATCGCATTGCCATACTCCATGATGCCGTGCTCGATATTCGCCTCGTCGCCTTCTTTCTCGGCCGTGCTGAGCCAGAGATTCAAGGGCACCATGCGGCGCTCGATATACAGGTGCTTGATGACGATCTGCTCGTCGTCTTCCTCGACCAGCGACGGCGCGAAATGTTTGAGTTCGGCGATCAGGCTGTCCGTAAAACGGCCGCGCGGGAAGGCCACGTTCGAATATTCGAGCGTGTCGGCCATGCGGCCGACGCGGTCGTGGTTTTTCACCAGCAGGTATTTTTCCTTGATCAGCGCGCGCGTGGTTTCCTTCGGCGCCGGGAAGAAATCCTTGATCACCTTGAACACGTACGGGAACGACGGCAGCGCGAACACCAGCATCACCAGGCCGCGGATGCCGGGCGCGATCTCGAACGAATCCGACGAATGTTTTAAGTGTTGCAGGTAATCGCGGTAAAACAGCGTCTTGCCCTGTTTTTGCAGGCCGAGCACCGTGTAGATTTCACTCCGCGGCTTGCGCGGCAGCAGGCTGCGCAGGAATTGCACGTAGGCCGACGGCACTTCCATATCGACCAGGAAATAAGCGCGCGTAAAAGAGAACAGGATGATGATCTGTTCCTTTTCGAACAGCACGGTGTCGAGGATCAACTCTCCATTGCGGTTGTGCAGGATCGGCACGACGAACGGGTATTCGCGCGAGCCGTTGATGCCCTTGCCGACGATGTACGCGCCCTTGTTGCGGAAAAACAGGCTCGACAGCACCTGGATCTGGTGGTTCGGTTCCAGCTTTTCGCTGCCGAATAACTGGTGCAGCCGCGTTTCGACCTGTTCGATATCCCGGTCCAGGTTGGCGAAGGCCGCGTTCAGCTGGAAATTGGTGACGATGCGCTTCAGTGTGAAAAACAGGCCATCGGTACCGGGAAAATACATGCGGTAGGTCGGCGCGATTTCCTCGGTTTCGATGTACTCGGTCGACACCACCGGGCGCACGAAGATGAATTCGTTGTGAAAATAACTGCGGTGCAGGATGTTGCAGCAGACGGAATTGAAAAACGTTTCGGCCAGTTCCGGCTGCTTGTGGTCGGACAGCAGGCCGATGAAGTGCAGCTTGCATTCGCGCCATACTTCATCGGTCAATTCCGCCGGGTCGTATTCGTCTTCCAGCATTTGCACGCATTCCTGCACGCGCTTGTCATAGAAGCCGATGCGCTCGCGCGCGGCCTGTTGCGCCACCGCCCACGCGCCGCGCTCGAAGTGCAGCTTGGCCAGCTGGCTGGTCTGGCGGAACAGACGGTAGTGCTTGTCGAAGCCGTCGCGGATGGTGCGCGCGATGTCGAACGCGATCTGGGAAGACAGCAGTTTGGGATAGGCAGCCTGGATCATCTTTGATCTCTAAAGAATACAGCGTGGTTCATGCCGCCCCGGCTCATCGCGCGCTACGCTTACTTGGTTTCCGCGAACAGTTCGCGGCCGATCAGCATGCGGCGGATTTCGCTGGTGCCGGCGCCGATTTCATACAGTTTGGCGTCGCGCCACAGGCGTCCCACCGGGTACTCGTTGATGTAGCCATTGCCGCCCAGCGTCTGGATCGCTTCGCCGGCCATCCAGGTCGCCTTTTCCGCGCTATACAAAATGGCGCCGGCCGCATCCTTGCGCAACTGGCGCACCGCTTCCGGGTTCGTGGCGCGGTCGCAGGCCTGCCCGACCGCATACACGTAGGCTTTGCAGGCCATCATCGTGGAGTACATATCGGCAATCTTACCCTGCATCAATTGGAATTCGCCGATGGGCTGGCCGAATTGCTTGCGGTCGTGTATGTATGGCACAACGACATCCATGCATGCCTGCATGATGCCGAGCGGACCGCCGGACAGCACGGTGCGTTCGAAATCGAGGCCCGACATCAATACATTGACGCCTTTACCCAGGCCGCCCAGGACGTTTTCGGCCGGCACTTCGCAATCCTCGAACACCAGTTCGCCGGTGTGCGAGCCGCGCATGCCGAGCTTGTCGAGCTTTTGCGCGATCGAAAATCCCTTGTAATTTTTTTCGATCAGGAAGGCGGTCATGCCGCGCGGTCCGGCTTCCAGGTCGTTTTTCGCATATACCACCAAGACATCGGCATCCGGACCGTTGGTGATCCACATCTTGGTGCCGTTCAGCACCCAGCGGTCACCCTTGAATTCGGCGCGCAATTTCATGCTGACGACGTCGGAACCGGCGTTCGGCTCGGACATCGCCAGGGCGCCGATATGTTCGCCCGAAATCAGTTTCGGCAGGTATTTGCGTTTTTGTTCTTCGGTGCCGTTGCGCTTGATCTGGTTGACGCACAGGTTCGAATGGGCGCCGTACGACAGGCCGACCGAGGCCGAGGCGCGCGAAATTTCTTCCATCGCGACGATGTGGGCCAGGTAGCCCATGCCGGCACCGCCGTATTCTTCGCTGACGGTAATGCCGAGCAAGCCAAGATCTCCCATCTTGCGCCACAAATCCATCGGAAACTGGTCGCTGTGGTCGATTTCGGCGGCGCGCGGCGCGATTTCGGCGGCGGCGAATTGTTGTACCGCGGCGCGCAGGGCGGCGATGTCTTCGCCGTGGTCAAAGGTCAGGCCTGGGAGATGGAGCATGTCGTCCTCGTTCTTCGGGTTAAGGGGCAAGCATCAATAATACTCTTAAGTGACGTTAACGTAAACGTAAAGTAAAACCCGCACCGCGGCCGGCGGTGCTGATCCTTTATTCCGGCTGCGGGGCGCCTCCCGCCAGCAGGCGCCTGCATTCATCTTCGTGGGCCGTGACTTCGGCCAGTGTCATTTCGATATCTTCGCGCTGCTGTTCCAGCGTTTCGCGGTGCTGGGCCAGCACGGCCAGGAAACGGTTCACTTGCGCGCTGGTATCCTTTGGCGACTCGTACATGTCGACCAGGCTCTTGATTTCGGACAGCGACAGGCCGAGGCGCTTGCCGCGCAGCGTCAGCTTGAGCCGGGTGCGGTCGCGCGGCGTGTAGACGCGGCTGCGTCCGCCGGCACCCTCGCGCGACGGGCTCAGCAGACCCTGGTCTTCATAGAAGCGGATCGCGCGCGCGGTGAGGTCGAATTCTCGGGCTAGTTCGGTGATGGTATAGGTCGGCATCTTGATTGCGGTGTAAGTTCAGGGTAACGTTCGCCGTCCGGCGGGCGCCTGCGGCGTGCATCGGTCAGCATTTTACTTGGATGCGCGGCTTCCGTTTACGTAACGTCAAGTATATTGTAGCGCGCAGATCCCTAAAGTGAATGAAAGATCCCCGATGAATGCACTCGAATCCCAATTGCACTATCCGTTCGGCGAACTGACGCCGCAAACCGGCACGCTGCACGAAGTGGCGCCCGGCGTGCAGTGGCTGCGCATGCCGCTGCCGTTCGCACTCGACCATATCAACCTGTGGCTGCTGCGCGATCGCCATGGCACCGCCGGCGCGCCGGGCTGGAGCGCCGTCGATTGCGGCGTCGCTTCCGACGCCAGCAAGGCTGGATGGGAAGCCATCTTCGCCGGCCCGATGCAAGGCTTGCCGCTGCAGCGGGTATTGGTCACGCATTGCCACCCGGATCACGTCGGGCTGGCCGACTGGCTGTGTACGCGCTGGGATGCGCCGCTGTGGATCAGCACGGGCGAATACGGTTTCGCGCGCATGATGTCGGCCGCGCTGCCGGGCGTCGACGGCACGGCGGCGCTGCCGCATTTTCAGCGCCACGGTTTGATCGACCCGGACATGCTGGCGCAGATGCAGGGTCGAAAAAATCATTATCCGATGCTGGTGCCGGCCGTGCCGGACGCTTATACTCGTCTGCAAGATGGACAGTTGGTGGCAATTGGTGACCATCAATGGCGGGTCATCACCGGCTTCGGCCATGCGCCCGAACATGTCGCGCTGTACTGCGCCACGTTAAAAGTGCTGATTTCGGGCGATATGGTGTTGCCGCGCATTTCGACCAATGTCTCCGTGTTCGCGGTCGAGCCGGACGCCAATCCGCTGACCCTGTACCTGCAGTCGTTGGGGAAATTCGCCGATCTGCCGGACGACACGCTGGTGCTGCCGTCGCACGGCAAGCCGTTTTATGGCTTGCATACCCGCATCGCCCAATTGCGCCAGCACCATGTCGAACGGCTGGCCGAGGTGATGGAAGCGTGCCGCGAATGGCGCAGCGCGGCCGATATCGTGCCGCTGATGTTCCGCCGCCCGCTCGACGCGCACCAGCTCGGTTTTGCGTTGGGGGAAGCGCTGGCCCACCTGCACGCGTTGTGGCACGACGGTATCGTGCGCCGTGAAACGACGCCAGACGGCATCATACGGTTCAGAATGGGCGCAGCCTGATACAAGACGGGCAATTGTCAATTTGATCAGTTTGCCCGCAGGTCTGGCACGGGGTTGAGGAAATGAAATGCGGTCTGGTTCAAAAGTGAACGGTCGTTCGAACGAACGTTCACTCTACTGTTTGCGCTCAGAATACAATTTGCCGTATGATGGCATATTGAGTATAAAATTCGGGTGGCAAGATCCTTTCAGCGTCAACCACGGAGGGGAGAATGTTAAATTTTAAATTCTTGATTGTCGCAATTGGTTTTGCTGGTCGAGAAACTGACATTCATGTCATGACATGAAATAGTGCAACTATGAATTCTTCCAATGAACGCGAAAGTTTTAGCCAGCGGCTGCAGCAGGCTCTGAAAAACGCACACTACTCCCCCGACAGTCCGACCCGCCTGGCGCGGGAATTTAACATTCGTTTCGATGGCCGCCCGATCACCGTGCACGCGGCCCGCAAGTGGCTGGTCGGCGAAGCCATTCCGACCCAGGAAAAGCTGCGCATGATCGCGCAATGGCTCGGCGTGCCGGCCGAATGGCTGCGCTTTGGCGGCCCCGAAGCGGCGGCGCCGGCTGGTGGCGACAACGGCAACGGCCTGTCGCGTTTCGAATCGGCCGATGTCAAGCTGATCGCCGATTTGCAGCGCCTCGATGAACATCACCGCCAGATTGCCCGCGAATTCATCCGCATGCTGGTGCGCGTCAATTACCAAAAGTCATAAAATCCCGCGATTCCCTGCTGTCGCAGCCTGTTTCCGCCTGATATTTAGGCGCTCGCTATCGCTGAGCCGGCCCGATTGTGATTTGTCACAGTGCCGACACGGAATTAGTGCACAATAGCGTGATGCACACCGCATGAGCTTTTTCACAACGGAGTACGCATTGAGCCGTCTAATGAAAAGTAATTACAGCAATGTCGCGCAGTTGAAGGACCTGATGACTGTGCCGCCGATGACGGCGGCGCGCCATGCCGAAGTGCTGCGCAAGCGCATCGCGCAGCGCCGCATGGTCGAAGAAGCACGGGAATTGAAGCGCGCCAGCGGCACGGGCTTCGAAAAAGGTTAGAAGTCAGGCGCGCTGGTTCAAGCCGTTCCAGCGTGGCGCCAGCTGATGCTCGATGTCGAACAGGTCGAGCACGCGGCCGACCGTGTGGTCGATCATTTCCGCGATGGTTTGCGGTTGATGATAAAAGCTCGGCAGCGGCGGGAACACGATGCCGCCCATTTCCGTCACCGCCGTCATGTTGCGCAGGTGCGCCAGGTTGAACGGCGTCTCGCGCACCATCAGTACGAGCCGGCGCCGCTCCTTGAGCACCACGTCGGCCGCGCGCGCCACCAGATTATCGGACAGGCCATGCGCCACCGACGCCAGCGTCTTCATCGAGCACGGCGCAATGATCATCCCGTCCGACTGGAACGAACCGCTGGCGATCGCCGCGCCGATATTGTGCTGTTTGTGCACGACATCGGCCAGCGCCTCGACGGCGCGGCGCTGCAAGCCGGTTTCCTGTTGCAGCGTCAGCACGGCCGCGTCGGAGACGACCAGGTGTGTCTCGACCGGCGGCAGTTCCCGCAATACTTGCAGCAGCCGCACGCCATACACGGCGCCGGTGGCGCCGGTGATGGCGATGACCAGCCGCCGCGGCCGTTCAGGCATCCAGCAAGGCTTTCAGTTCGCCCGATTCGAACATTTCATTCATGATGTCGGAACCGCCGATGAATTCGCCCTTGACGTACAGCTGGGGGATGGTCGGCCAGTTCGAATATTCCTTGATACCTTGGCGCACTTCCGGATCGTCCAGCACATTGACGGTGGCGATATTCTCGACGCCGCAAGCTTTCAGGATCTGGATCGCGCGGCCGGAAAAGCCACATTGCGGGAACTGGGCGGTGCCCTTCATGAACAGCACGACCGGGGTATTGCTCACGGTCTCTTTGATCCAGGTTTGTACGTCGCTCATAACTGCCTCGGGGGAAAAAGGGATAGATGCCGACATTTTATAAGAAAACGCCGTTACGGGTACGCCGCCCACGGTCGAAACCGGTGCTCACTGGCAAATGAATAGCCGCGCCGCCGCATTTTGACGTATCCGGGCCAAGCTCCGGATGGCGCAATGCCGCGGCGCTTTCCCACTGTTGGCGCCGCTTCGGGGTCAGACCCCATTTTACTGTCGGCGCCGCTTCGGGGACTCGGGATGACGCCAGACCCCGAAGCGGGCAGGGAATCAGCCGCGCAGCTTGGCGAACGCGGCGGCCATGCTGCCGGCCACCGGCGCTTCGCGCGTCTGCTGCTTCTGGTGCTGGCCGATGCTGCGGCGGTCGTTGCGGTCGGCGCGCTGCTCGGGTTTCGAGCCGGCCGCCGGCGCGCTGTCGGTCAGGCGCATCGTCAGCGCGATGCGCTTGCGCTTGGCGTCCACTTCCAGCACTTTGACTTTCACCACTTGGCCTGCTTTCACCACGCTGTGCGGATCTTTCACGAAGGTGTTCGACAGCGCCGAGATGTGCACCAGGCCATCCTGGTGCACGCCGATATCGATGAAGGCGCCGAACGCGGCGACGTTGGTGACGACGCCTTCGAGGATCATGTCGGGCCGCAAATCGCTGATCGCTTCGACGCCTTCCTTGAAGGTGGCGGTGGTGAATTCGGGCCGCGGATCGCGCCCCGGTTTTTCCAGTTCCTTCAAAATATCGGACACGGTCGGCACGCCGAACTTGTCATCGGCATACTTCACCGGATTCAAGGTTTTGATCAAGCCGCTGTCGCCAATGACCGTCTTGATATCCTTTTTGATATCGGCGAGGATCTTTTCGACCAGCGGATACGATTCCGGGTGCACCGCCGACGCATCGAGCGGGTTGTCTCCCCCCATCACGCGCAGGAAGCCGGCGGCCTGTTCGAAGGTCTTGTCGCCCAGGCGCGGCACGGCTTTCAGGCCGGCGCGCGACGTAAACGCGCCCTTCAGGTCGCGGTAAGTCACGATGCTTTGCGCGACACTGGCCGACAGGCCGGACACGCGCGCCAGCAGCGGCGCCGACGCCGTGTTGACATCGACGCCGACCGCATTGACGCAATCCTCGACGACGGCGTCGAGCGAGCGTGCCAGTTGCGTCTGGCTGACGTCGTGCTGGTACTGGCCGACGCCGATCGATTTCGGGTCGATTTTCACCAGTTCTGCCAGCGGGTCTTGCAGGCGGCGCGCGATCGAGACGGCGCCGCGCAGCGACACATCCATGTCCGGCAATTCGCGCGAGGCGAATTCGGATGCCGAATACACCGACGCTCCCGCTTCGGAGACGACGATTTTCGTCATCTTCGCTTCCGGGTGCTGCTTGATGAGGTCTTGCGCCAGCTTGTCGGTTTCGCGCGACGCGGTGCCGTTGCCGATCGAAATCAAAGACACGTTGTGCTTGGCGGCGAGTTTGCCCAAGGTGTGCAGCGAGCCGTCCCAATCGTTTTTCGGCTGATGCGGGTAGATCACGGCGGTGTCGACGACTTTACCGGTGGCGTCGACGACCGCCACCTTGACACCGGTGCGCAAGCCCGGATCGAGGCCCATCGTGGCGCGCTGGCCGGCCGGCGCGGCCAACAGCAGCGCCTTCAGGTTCGTCGCGAACACATTGATCGCGTCCGTTTCCGAACGCTCGCGCAGCGCGCCCATCAACTCGCTTTCCAGGTGCATGAAGCTTTTCACGCGCCAGGTCCAGCGCGCCGTGTCGGCCAGCCACTTGTCGGCCGGGCGGCCTTGCTGCTTGATGCCGAAGCGGGCCGCGATACGTCCCTCGCACGGATTGTGCGGCGCATCCCATTTCGGCTTTTCCGCTTCCGTGTCGAGCCGCAACACGACATCGAGGATGCCTTCGCGGCGCCCGCGCAGCAGCGCCAGCGCGCGGTGCGACGGCACGGTGCCGATGGTTTCCGAATAATCGAAGTAATCGGCGAATTTTTCACCCTCGTCCTGCTTGCCTTCCACCACTTTGGACTCAACTATGCCGTGTTCCTGCACATATTCGCGCAGCGCCTGCAGCAGGGTCGCGTCTTCGGCGAAGCGTTCCATCAGGATCTGGCGCGCGCCGTCCAGCGCCGCCTTGGTGTCGGCCACGCCGGGATTGTTGCCGTCCGGCGTAGTAAATGCCTCGCGCAGGTAACTGGCCGCTTCCGTTTCCGGCGCCAGGTCCGGGTTGCCGAGCAGGCTGTCGGCCAGCGGCGCCAGGCCCGCTTCGATCGCGATTTGCGCCTTGGTGCGGCGCTTTTGTTTATAGGGCAGATACAAATCTTCGAGCCGGGTCTTGTCTTGCGCGTGCATGACGGCATCGAGCAGGGCCGGCGTCATCTTGCCCTGTTCGGTGATCGAGGCGACGATCGCGGTGCGCCGGTCTTCCAGCTCGCGCAGGTAGCGCAACCGTTCTTCGAGCAGGCGCAGTTGCACGTCGTCCAGGCCGCCGGTCGCTTCCTTGCGGTAACGCGCGATAAAGGGCACGGTGGCGCCTTCGTCGAGCAGGGCGATGGCGGCGGCTACCTGCACCGGCTTGGCGGCCAGTTCGAGGGCGAGGCGTTGTTCGATCGTAGGCAACATGGGTGTCATTCCTCATCAGTCAAGCCCGGAATGATACGCAAACGGCGCGAATGCGCCAGTCTTGACAGGGCAAAAGGACTATGCAGCGCCGGCTATGTTGGAAGAAACACAAACAAGAAAGCGGCGATGACGGATAATATTGCGTGTTGCAGTTTTGAACCAATCTTCACAGAAATAAATGCGCCCCATGGATTTGACCCGCGATGAGACCCGCGTAACCCCTCCCGCCCCAGCCCCCGCCACGGCACCAGCCCCTCAGCTGCCCTATGCCGTCGCCACCTGGCTGCAGCGGGTGGATGCGGCCGCGCATCCTAAACCGAAGCTGGTCGTGCCCGAGCCCGACCCGAAACAGGCCCAGACTTTATATCGGCTGATTTACGTGCTGGCCCCGACCAGCGGCGGCCGCCACGTGGCATTGTGCTTGTACAAGGCACGCCTGCGTCCGAACGGCGACGTGGCCGCCGCGACCCCGGTCAGCGAAGTGTTTTCGCTGCTGTCGGCGCCGCCGACGTTTTTGTTGCCTGGCGACGAAGACTTGATTCGTTTCTTCGTGGCAATGCGCAGCGGTCCGAATTCGCAGACCGGCAGCGCGACAGAACCGCGCGGCAAGATCGGCGCGGCGCTGCTGATGATGCTGTCGGAACAGGAAAAATTGCTTTGGGCTAATTCCTGGGCCGATGTCGGCAACGGCATGGTGTACCCGATGAAGGCCGGCCCGTTGCGCCAGGCCAACCTGGCATGGCGCGAAGAGGGCAAAGGTTTGCGCCTGGGCTGGCAGGTGGAACCGCCGGAAGGCGCGCGCCACCACGGTGCCGACCAGATCGACTACATGTTGCCGACCGATCCGCCCTGGTATATCGATAACCTGTCGTGCGGCACGCTGTTTTTGAACCAGGGCGGCGCCGAGATCCCGCTGGCCGATTTGCAGGCGCTGGTGGCGCAGGCGCCGTTATTGACCGCGAACGACAAGTTGCGTGTTTCGCAACTGTTGCTGGCGCACGGCTTGCAGGGCTTGATGCCACTGCCGCAGCCGTTGCCGCAGCGGGTGCGCGACGATGTCGCGCCGAAACCGATCCTGGTGCTGGATGCGGCGATGCTGGCCGACGCCGCCGGCCAGCGCTGGCACGATTTCGCCGTGCTGTCCTACGATTACGACGGCGAGCGCGTCTCGTTCGATCCGTCGCAGCGCGTGGTGCGCCAGCGCGGCAATGTGACGGAAATCATCGAGCGCGACGAAGCGGCCGAGGCGCAGGCGCTGGCGACCTTGACCGCGCTCGGTTTCAAAAAGCCGGGCGCCTTGCCGCTGTCGAGCGTGCGCGGCGGCCTGCTGCTGGCCGGCCAGGCCGACTGGCTGCGCTTCGGCGCCGAGGGCATCGCCGCGCTGCGCGCGGCCGGCTGGCACGTCGAAAAAAGTAGCAAATATCGCTACGATGTGTTGCCGGTCGAACAATGGTATGCGACCGTCGACGAAAATCCGGCCGACGGCGGCCATGCCTGGTTCGACCTGGAACTGGGCATCCTGGTGCAGGGAACGCAGGTGCCGCTGTTGCCGCTGCTGGTGCAAATGATACGCAATGCGCCGGGCGATTTCGGCGCGAAGGCGCTCGCTGGCCACGCCGAAACGGACCAGATGCTGGCGACGCTGGCCGACGGCGAGCGCGTGGCGCTGCCGTGGAACCGGATCAAGCCGATCCTGGCCACCTTGGGCGAACTGTATTTTAATGACAAGATCAAGACGTCGGTGCGCATGGCCACGCTCGACGCGGCGCGCCTCGACGAACTGGCGCGCATGGTCGACTTCGAGTGGCAGGGCGGCGAAGAATTGCGCGCGATGGGACGCCGGCTGAACCAGTTCAGTTCCGTGCAGCGGGTCGCCACGCCGACCGGCCTGCGTGCGACCCTGCGCGATTATCAGTCCGACGGCCTGGCGTGGATGCAATTCCTGCGCGAATACAACCTGGCCGGCATCCTGGCCGACGATATGGGTCTTGGTAAAACCGTGCAGACGCTGGCCCATATCCTGGTCGAGAAGGAAGCCGGCCGCCTGACCCACCCGGCGCTGGTGATTGCACCGACCAGCCTGATGGGCAACTGGCAGGACGAGGCCGCGCATTTCGCGCCCGAATTGCGCGTGCTATTACTGCAAGGTAAGGACCGCATGCAACAGTTCGAGCAGATCAAGGATGCGGACCTGGTGCTGACGACCTATGCCCTGTTGCCGCGCGACGAGGAAAAATTGCGCGAACACCAATTCCACCTGGTGATCCTGGACGAATCGCATTACATCAAGAATACCCGTTCGAAGGCGGCGCAAAGCGCCGGCCTGCTGCAGGCGAACCACCGGCTGTGCCTGTCCGGCACGCCGCTGGAAAACCACCTGGGAGAACTGTGGTCGCAATTCCACTTCCTGCTGCCGGGCTTGCTTGGCGATGAAAAATCGTTCAACAGCCAGTTCCGCCACCCGATCGAGCGCCAGGACGACCCGCTGCGCCGCGCGTTGCTGAACCGGAGAATCAAACCTTTCCTGCTGCGCCGGACCAAGGATAGCGTGGCCAAGGAATTGCCGCCAAAAACGGAAATGGTACGCAAGGTCGAACTGGCCGGCGCCCAGCGCGATTTATATGAAACGGTGCGGCTGGCGATGGACCAGAAGGTGCGGGAAGAAATCGACCGCAAGGGTGTCGCGCGCAGCCAGATCGTGATCCTGGAAGCGTTATTGAAACTGCGGCAAGTCTGCTGCGACCCGAGATTGGTAAAATCGCTGCCGTCGAAAAAACAGGCGGTCGGCTCGGCCAAGCTGGCCGATCTGATGCAGATGGTCGAGGATTTGCTGGAAGAAGACCGCAAGATCCTGGTGTTTTCACAGTTTACATCGATGCTGGAATTGATCGAGCAGGAACTGGAAGCGCGCGACATCCCGTATGCGCTGCTGACCGGGGAGACCAAGGACCGCAGCGCGCAGGTGGCCGCCTTCCAGCAGGGCGCGGTGCCGATTTTCCTGATCAGCCTGAAAGCGGGCGGCGTTGGCCTGAACCTGACCGCGGCCGATACGGTCATCCACTACGACCCGTGGTGGAACCCGGCGGCCGAGAACCAGGCGACCGACCGCGCCTGGCGCATCGGCCAGGACAAGCCGGTGTTCGTCTATAAACTGATCGCGAAAGGGACACTGGAAGAAAAGATCCAGATCCTGCAGCAAAAGAAATCGGACCTGGCGCAATCGATCCTGGCTGACGGCGAATCGCAGAAAATGGCGCTTACGCAAGAGGATTTGCAGCAGATCTTCGCACCGCTGACGGACTAGCGCCTATACTTGGGGCGTTGCCACTGCCTACGACTGCCCATGCCAGATTTGACCGCCGCGCATTACCGCCAGATCCTCGAGCACAGCAGCGAAGTGCATTGGCTGCTGGACTGCGCCAGCGGCCGGCTGCTGTACCTGAGTCCGGCCGCCGAGCAGCGCTACGGTTATACGCTGGAGCGGGCGCAAGCGCTGGCCACCGCGTTGATGCACGACTTGCCGGCGCGCCTGGCGCGCTATGCGGCCGGCGATCACAGCCGGCTGCGGGTCGTGCGGGCGTTCGAATTGCCGCATGCGCTGGGCCATAATGTGCCGGTGGAAATCGAATCGACCTTGATCATCGATGTCGGCGACGTCGCCGTGTCGCTGACGGGCAGCGTGCGCGACGTCAGCGAGCGCCACGACTGGCTGGCGCAGCAGAAAAAATTCGCTTCGATGCTGTCGCACGAATTCCGCACGCCGCTGGCGACCATCGACGGCGCCATCCAGCGCCTGGAAATGACCGGCGCCCATCACGATGCGGCGACGCGCAAGCGTTATGCGAAGATCCAGGCCGCGGTCGACCGCCTGCTCGGCATGCTCGACGAATACCTGTCGCCCGAGCGCATGGCCAGCATCGGCCGCCAGCGCCAGCCCGACGAAGTCTCTCCGCAGGCGCTGCTGGAAACGGCGGCCGAGCTGGCGCGCCCGCGCCGCGCCGCCATCAGCGTGCAGACGGAAGGCTTGCCGCAATGGATGCGCTGCGATCCGGCCGGCATGCGCCTGTGCCTGGAAATCCTGCTCGACAATGCGATCAAGTACACGGCGCCCGACAGCGCCATAGAATTGCTGGGCCGGCCGGCCGCCGAGGGCGGCATCGAGCTGGCGGTGGCCGACCATGGCGGCACCATCGCGGCCGATGAAATCGGGCAAGTGTTCGACAAGGGGTTCCGCGGCCGCGCGGCGGCCGGCATTCCCGGTTCCGGTCTCGGCCTGTACATGGCGCGGGCGGTGGTGGAAGTGCACGGCGGCACGCTGACGGTGGAAAATTTTTCTGAAAGCGGCAAGAAATTTCGTATTTGGCTGCCGATTCCCGACTATGCCGGGAAAAGCCTTGCGCCGGGCGATTGCAACCGTGATAATTCCTTCACGCAAGCTGCAGCTCGCAACTAACTAGAATGGCGCATCAATGACGCAAATACTGATCGTGGAAGACAATCTGGACTACGCCGAAGAAATGGCGGAGTTCCTGGCTGAGCTTGAACACGAAGTCCATATCACGAACAATGCCGGCGACATGTGGACGGCACTGAGCCAAGGGAATGTCGGCGTGGTGGTGCTCGACCTCGGCTTACCGGATGAGGACGGCTTTAATGTCATTCCACGCATGCGTCAACTGTATCCGCAGATCGGCTTGCTGGTGCTGACCGGCCGCGTGGCTTTCGACAACCGCATCCTCGGCCTGCGCCTGGGTGCCGACCATTACCTGACGAAACCGATCAAGTTCCCTGAACTGGCCGCCCATATCGAGGCGCTCGACCGCCGCGTCGGCCCGCAGGAAACCATCCCGCTGCCGAGCAAGTGGACGCTGCGCGTCAGCGCGCGCCAGCTCGAATTGCAGGGACAAGCGATCACGTTGACCGAAAAAGAATGCAATTTCCTGCATTTGTTGACGATTAACACGCGCCCCGTGCCGCGCCAGGTGATCGTCGCCGGCATCGGCGGCGACGATCCCGACGCCGGCCGCCGCGTCGACATGCTGGTCTACCGCCTGCGCAAGAAGGCGCGCAGCGGCCTCGGCCAGGATCTGCCGCTGCGCAGCGCCTACGGCGAAGGCTACAGCCTGTCCGCCAGCTTCAACCTCTCCTGATTGCGGCGGGAATTTTCTCGCTGTGTGACTATTGGATAGTTTCCAGTAGTCACTAGTAATCTACCATGACTCTTCCGAGCGCCGCCCGATTCTGATCCGACAGCTGTAGCGGCGCCCATCTGGCAAGGAGAGTGTGGCAATGAAACTCAGGGACTTGAAGATAGGGGTGCGGCTGGGCGGCGGTTTTGGCGTCATGATGGTGATGATCGTCATGATGGCGCTGGCCGGTATCTGGCGCTTGCAGGCGGTCGGCAACATGACCGAGGCAATGGTCGGCAGCGCGATGCTGAAAGAGCGGCTGACGGCGGAATGGCATAACCTGATCGATGTCAGCGGCGCGCGCGTGCTGGCGTTCGCCCGGAATGCCGAGCAGGCCGAATCCGCGGCCGAAACCCAGAAGGCCGGCGCGACCCGCGAGCGCGTCAATGCCATCCAGAAACAACTGGAACCCATGCTCTCCAGCCCCGACGAAAAAGCCCTGCTGGCCGAGGTGGCGACGGTACGCAAGCAATACGCGGCCACGCGCGACACCGTGTTCAAGCTGAAAAAGGCTGGCGATGCCGAGGCGGCGCGCGCGCTGGTCGACAGCCAGCTCGAACCGCAGTTCGCGGCCTACCTGGCCAGTGTCGAAAAAATCGGCCAGTTCGAAGCCGGCGTCGGCAGGACGCTGGCCGCCGAGGTGCAGGTGCAGTACCGCGACGGCCAGCTCTTCCTGCTCAGCCTGGCGGGCGGCGCGCTGGTGCTGGGCGCCTGGTTCGCCTATGTGATCGGCGCTTCGATCACCGGCCCGCTGCGCAAGGCGGTGGCGGTCGCGCAGACGGTCGCCGCGGGCGACTTGAGCAGCCGGATCGAAGTGCGCAGCCGCGATGAAACCGGGCAACTGCTGCAAGCGCTGAAAGACATGAATGCCAGCCTGGTGCGCATCGTCGGCCAGGTGCGCGGCGGCACGGATACCATCGCCACGGCCAGCGGCGAAATCGCTAGCGGCAACCTCGACCTGTCGGCCCGCACCGAGCAGCAAGCCAGTTCCCTGCAGCAGACCGCGTCGTCGATGGAACAGTTGACCGCCACCGTCAAGCAAAATAGCGACAATTCGCGCCAGGCCCATACGCTGGCGCTGTCTGCGTCCGATGTCGCGCAAAAAGGCGGCGATGTCGTCAGCCAGGTGGTCGATACGATGGACATGATCAATGCGTCGGCCGGCAAGATCGTCGATATCATCGGCGTCATCGACGGGATCGCCTTCCAGACCAACATCCTGGCCTTGAATGCCGCGGTGGAAGCGGCGCGCGCCGGCGAGCAGGGGCGCGGGTTCGCGGTGGTCGCCTCCGAAGTGCGCAACCTGGCCCAGCGCAGCGCCGCCGCCGCCAAGGAAATCAAGGCCCTGATCGGCGATTCGGTGGAAAAAGTGAGCACCGGCGCGCGCCTGGTCGACCAGGCCGGCAGCACGATGCAGCAAATCGTCGAAAATGTCGGCCGCGTCACCGCGATCATCGGCGATATCACGGCCGCCAGCGCCGAACAGAGCACCGGCATCGAGCAAATCAACCGCGCCATTGCGCAAATGGACGAGGTGACGCAGCAGAATGCCGCGCTGGTCGAGGAAGCCGCCGCCGCCGCTTCCTCGCTGCAAGACCAGAGTGAGTCGCTGGCCCGGGTAGTCAGCGTGTTCACGCTGGCCGGGCCGGGCGCGTCGCGCAAGGGCGCGCGTCTCTCATCCAGCGCGCCTGCCGCCGCGCCGCCTGGCGCCTTGATCGTGTGGAAAACCGCAAACCGCGCCGCCAAGCCCGAATGGGAACAGTACTGAAAGGAATAGGGGGCAGGCGCCGTCGGCGCAATGCCATCGGGGACAGGGTCACGTAAACGGGCTACCATCGCGGATTCCATTTATTAAGTGCATGCCATGGCCCGTTTGCCGCGCTTGATTGTCCCCTTCCAGCCGCACCACGTGATACAGCGCGGCCTCAACGGCCAGCAGGTATTCAGCGATGCCTATGACTGCGCCGCCTTCCTCGGCTGGCTGCGCGACGCGGCCAAGACGTGGAAGGTGGCAATACACGCCTATGTCTTGCTGCCGGACCAGTTACATTTGCTGGCCACGCCTTCCGACGACGGGGGGCTGGGCCAGATGATGCAGTGGATAGGACGATATTACGTCCCGTATTTCAACCAGAAATATGGCCGTTCCGGCACGCTGTGGCAGGGACGCTACAAAACCGCCGTCATCGAGGCTAGCCCATATCTGATGACTGATAGCCGGTATATCGAATGGTTGCCGGTACGCAATGGCCTGGCCGCGCAGCAGGGCGATTACGCATGGTCCAGCTATGCACATCACGCCGGCTTGAAGACCGATCCGGTGGTGACCGATCACGCGCTGTACTGGGCGCTGGGCAACACGCCATTCCAGCGCGAAGGCGCGTATATCGCGCTGTCCGAACAGCAGCTTGCCACGGATGATATCGCCGTGCTGGAGAGGGCCGTGCTGAAGGGCTGGCCGCTGGGTTCGGACAAATTCAAGACCGAATTGCAAAACCGCATGCAGCGCCAGGTCTTGCCGGCGAAACGCGGGCGGCCATTTAAAACCAAAATCTGAACCGAAAACCGGGGTCAGACCCATGGGTCTGACCCCAGCCTTTGAATTGGATTTGATGTCATTGACTCTGTCCCTAATTAAAATTTTATATGTTAATAAAAAAATTAATTCGACTCCGACCCTAATTATTGTGGTTGAGTTTTTTGATGCATTGCACTACTCTGGCTTTTCGATATCTTTAAGCAGCGGAGAAACACATGATTGCCCAAGGTTTGTACGATCCAAACAATGAACATGACGCCTGCGGCGTCGGTTTCGTCGCCCACATCAAGGGCAACAAGAGCCATTCCATCGTCGAGCAAGGCTTGCTGATCCTGAAGAATCTGGATCACCGGGGTGCCGTGGGCGCGGACGCGCTGATGGGCGACGGCGCCGGTATCCTGATCCAGATCCCGGACCAGTACTATCGCGATGAAATGGCCAAGCAGGGCGTCGAATTGCCGCCACCAGGCGAATACGGCGTCGGCATGGTGTTCTTGCCGAAAGAAAACGCTTCGCGCATCGCGTGCGAACAGGAAATCGAGCGCGCCGTGCGCATCGAAGGTCAAGTGGTATTGGGCTGGCGCAATGTGCCGGTCGATGCCGACATGCCGATGTCGCCGCTGGTGCGCGACAAGGAACCGGTGATCCGCCAGATCTTTATCGGCCGCGGCCCGGACATCATGGTCACCGACGCGCTGGAACGCAAACTGTACGTGATCCGCAAATCGTCGGGCCACGCGATCCAGGCCTTGAAACTGATCCACGGCAAGGAATTCTTCGTGCCGTCGATGTCGGCCCGTACCGTCGTCTATAAAGGCTTGCTGCTGGCCGACCAGGTCGGCGTCTACTATAAAGACTTGCAAGACCCGCGCTGCATCTCCGCGCTGGCGATGGTGCACCAGCGCTTCTCGACCAACACCTTCCCGGAATGGCCGCTGGCTCACCCGTACCGCCTGCTGGCGCACAACGGCGAGATCAACACCGTCAAGGGCAACTTCAACTGGATGCGCGCGCGTGAAGGCGTCATGAAGTCCGCCGTGCTGGGCGAAGACCTGCAAAAGCTGTTCCCGCTGATCTATGAAGGCCAGTCCGATACCGCCTGCTTCGACAATGCGCTCGAACTGCTGTTGATGGCAGGTTACCCGATCGCCCAGGCGATGATGATGATGATCCCGGAAGCCTGGGAAAATCACACCCTGATGGACGACAATCGCCGCGCGTTCTACGAATATCACGCTGCCATGATGGAACCGTGGGACGGCCCTGCCGCCATGGCCTTCACCGACGGCCGCTATATCGGCGGTACGCTGGACCGTAACGGCCTGCGTCCTGCGCGCTACATCGTCACCGACGACGACCTGGTCGTGATGGCGTCCGAATCGGGCGTCCTGCCGATCCCGGAATCGAAAATCATCCAGAAATGGCGTCTGCAACCAGGCAAGATGTTCTTGATCGACCTGGAAGCTGGCCGCATCATCGACGATAAAGAGTTAAAAGACACCTACGCCAACGCGAAACCGTACAAGGCGTGGATCAATGCCGTGCGCATCAAGCTGAACGAAATCAAGCTCAGCGAAAGCCAGCAGGCCCACAACCGCATCAAGTACAGCAGCGCGCCAGGCGAAAAAGCCGTCGCGTCCGTGCTGGACCGCCAGCAAGCGTTCGGCTACACGCAGGAAGACTTGCGTTTCCTGATGCAGCCGATGGCTGCCGCCGGTGAAGAAGCGACCGGCTCGATGGGTAACGACTCGCCGCTGGCCGTGATGTCGAACAAATTGAAGCCGCTGTATAACTACTTCAAGCAACTGTTCGCGCAAGTGACGAATCCGCCGATCGACCCGATCCGCGAAGCGATGGTGATGTCGCTGGTATCGTTCATCGGCCCGAAACCGAACTTGCTGGACACGAACAACGTCAATCCGCCGATGCGCCTGGAAGTTGCGCAGCCCGTGCTGGGCTTCGACGACATGGCCCGCCTGCGCGGCATCTCGCTGCACACCGGCGGCAAGTTCAAGTCCTATGAATTGAACATCTGCTACCCGCTGGCCTGGGGCAAGGAAGGCGTCGAAGCATGCCTGGCCTCGCTGTGCGCCGAAGCGGTCGACGCCGTGCAATCGGGTCACAACATCCTGATCGTCTCGGACCGTTCGATCTGCGCCGACCGCGTCGCGATCCCGGCACTGCTGGCAACGTCGACGATCCACCAGCACCTGGTGAGCAAGGGCTTGCGCGCTTCCACCGGCCTGGTCGTCGAGACCGGCTCGGCCCGCGAAACCCACCACTTCGCCTTGCTGGCGGGTTATGGCGCCGAAGCGGTGCACCCGTACCTGGCGATGGAAACCCTGATGGAGCTGGCGCACGCGATGCCGGGCGACCTGTCGGGCGAGCAGGCGATCTATAACTACACGAAAGCGGTCGGCAAGGGCTTGATGAAAGTCATGTCGAAGATGGGCATTTCGACCTACATGTCGTATTGCGGCGCGCAGATCTTCGAAGCCATCGGCCTCAATAAATCGCTGGTCGACAAGTACTTCAAGGGTACGCCGTCGAACGTCGAAGGTATCGGCGTGTTCGAAGTGGCGGATGAAGCATTGCGCCTGCATAACCTGGCCTTCGGCAACGATCCAGTATTGCGCGACAGCCTGGATGCCGGTGGCGAATACGCCTTCCGCGTGCGCGGCGAAGACCACCTGTGGACGCCGGACGCGATCGCGAAATTGCAGCACTCGACCCGCAGCAACAATTACTCGACCTATAAAGAGTACGCGCAGATCATCAACGACCAGACCAAGCGCCATTTGACCTTGCGCGGCCTGTTCGAGTTCAAACTCGACCCGACCAAGGCGATCGCGCTGGAAGAAGTGGAACCGGCCAAGGAAATCGTCAAGCGTTTCGCCACCGGCGCGATGTCGCTCGGTTCGATCTCGACCGAAGCGCACGCCACGCTGGCCGTCGCGATGAACCGCATCGGCGGCAAGTCGAACACCGGCGAAGGCGGCGAAGATCCGTCGCGCTACAAGATGGAATTGAAGGGCATCAAGATCAAGCAGGGCGACACCATGGCATCCGTGGTGGGCAAAGAGCAGATGGTGGTCGACATTCCGCTGCAGGAAGGCGATTCGATGCGTTCGCGCATCAAGCAGGTCGCATCCGGCCGCTTCGGCGTGACCGCCGAGTACCTGAACTCGGCCGACCAGATCCAGATCAAGATGGCGCAGGGCGCGAAGCCGGGCGAAGGCGGCCAGTTGCCAGGCCATAAAGTGTCGGAATATATCGCCCAGTTGCGCTTCTCGGTGCCGGGCGTGGGTCTGATTTCGCCGCCGCCGCACCACGATATCTATTCGATCGAAGATCTGGCGCAACTGATTCACGATCTGAAGAACGCCAATCCGCGCGCTTCGATCTCCGTCAAGCTGGTGTCGGAAGTCGGTATCGGCACCGTCGCCGCCGGCGTGACCAAGGCCAAGGCCGATCACGTGGTGGTCGCCGGCCATGATGGCGGCACCGGCGCGTCGCCGCTGTCGTCGGTCAAGCACGCTGGTACCCCTTGGGAGCTGGGTCTGGCTGAAACGCAACAAACGCTGGTATTGAATGGCTTGCGCAGCCGTATCCGCGTGCAGGCCGACGGCCAGATGCGTACCGGCCGCGACGTCGTCATCGCCGCGATGCTGGGCGCCGACGAGATCGGTTTCGCGACCGCGCCGCTGGTGGTCGAAGGTTGCATCATGATGCGCAAGTGCCACCTGAACACTTGCCCGGTCGGCGTCGCCACGCAAGACCCGGTACTGCGCGCCAAGTTCAACGGCAAGCCTGAGTATGTTGTCAATTACTTCTTCTTCGTCGCCGAGGAAGCGCGTCAATTGATGGCGCAACTGGGTATCCGTACCTATGACGAGCTGATCGGCCGCGTCGACCTGCTCGACAAGTCGAAAGCGATTTCGCACTGGAAAGCGCAGGGCCTGGACTTCTCGAACATCTTCTACCAGCCGCAAGTGCCTGCCGGTCAGACGATCTACCATACGGAAAATCAGGACCACGGCCTGGACAAGGCGCTCGATCACAAGCTGATCGCGCAAGCCAAGGCGGCGCTGGAGAAGGGCGAGCGCGTCTCGTTCATCTCGCCGGTGCGCAACGTCAACCGCACCGTCGGCACCATGCTGTCGGGTGAAGTGGCGCAGCGTTACGGTCACGCCGGCTTGCCGGACGACACCATCCACATCCAGCTGCAAGGCACGGCCGGCCAGTCCGCCGGCGCGTTCCTGGCGCACGGCATCACGCTGGACCTGGTGGGAGAAGGCAACGATTACGTCGGCAAGGGCTTGTCGGGCGGCCGCATCATCGTGCGTCCGAACACCGAGTTCCGCGGCTGGGCGGTGAACAACATCATCATCGGCAATACCGTGCTGTACGGCGCGATCGCCGGCGAAGCCTTCTTCAACGGCGTGGCCGGCGAGCGTTTCGCGGTGCGTAACTCGGGCGCCACCACGGTCGTCGAAGGTTTGGGCGATCACGGTTGCGAATACATGACCGGCGGCACCGTGGTCGTGCTGGGCACCACCGGCCGCAACTTCGCGGCGGGCATGTCGGGCGGTATCGCCTACGTGTACGACCCGGACGGCGATTTCGCGCACAAGTGCAACACCGCGATGGTCAGCCTGGAATCAGTGCTGACGGCTGCCGAACAGCACCTCGACCGCGCCACTTGGCACAGCCAGCACCGCGACGGCGAGCCGGAAGCGGACGAAACGATCCTGAAACGCTTGATCGAACGTCACTTCAAGCATACCGGCAGCACCCGCGCTCGTTTCCTGCTCGACAACTGGGCCGAAGGCCGCAGCAAGTTCGTCAAGGTCTTCCCGAGCGAGTACAAGCGCGCCCTGGTCGAGATCGCGGACAACGCCGCGCTGGAAATGGAAACCCAGGCCATCGCCGCCTGATACTGGATAGATAAGGATTTATTGTGGGTAAAATTACCGGCTTCATGGAATTCAAGCGTCAGGAAGAAAGCTATCTGCCGACCGACTCGCGCCTCAAAAACTACAAGGAATTCGTCCTGCACCTGAGCAACGACCAGGCCAAGGTGCAAGGCGCGCGCTGCATGGATTGCGGCATTCCATTCTGTAACTCGGGCTGCCCGGTGAATAACATCATCCCGGACTGGAACGACCTGGTGTATCGCGGCAATTACCGCGATGCCTTGGATGTGTTGCATTCGACCAACAACTTCCCGGAATTCACGGGACGCATCTGCCCGGCGCCATGCGAGTCCGCCTGCACGCTCGGCATCAGCGACGATCCGGTCGGCATCAAGTCGATCGAGCACAAGATTATCGACGAAGGTTGGGCGCACGGATGGGTCGTACCGCAGCCACCGAGCCAGTCGACCGGCAAGAAAGTGGCCGTGGTCGGTTCCGGTCCTGCCGGCCTGGCGGCGGCGCAGCAATTGGCGCGCGTCGGCCACGCGGTGACGGTGTTCGAGAAGAGCGATCGCATCGGCGGCCTGCTGCGTTACGGCATTCCCGACTTCAAGATGGAAAAGTCGCATATCGACCGCCGCGTCGAGCAGATGGAAGCCGAAGGCGTGAAATTCCGCACCAGCGTGCTGGTGGGTAAAGATTTCCCGACGACCGTCAACAATTGGGCCAAGGAAACCATTTTCCCTGAAGATCTCGAGAAAGAGTTCGACGCGGTCGTCATCGCCGGCGGCGCCGAGCAGCCGCGCGACCTGCCTGTACCAGGCCGCGAGTTGAAGGGTGTGCATTTCGCGATGGACTTCCTGCCGCAGCAAAACAAGGTCAACGCAGGCGACAAGGTCAAGGACCAGATCAAGGCGACCGGCAAGCACGTGGTCGTCATCGGCGGCGGCGATACCGGTTCCGATTGCGTCGGCACCTCGAACCGCCAGGGCGCCGCGTCGGTGACCCAGTTCGAACTGATGCCGATGCCGCCGGAAGAGGAAAACAAGCCGCTGGTCTGGCCATACTGGCCGACCAAGCTGCGCACCTCGTCGTCGCACGAAGAAGGTTGCTCGCGCGACTGGGCCGTGGCGACCAAGCGCCTGGAAGGCAAGAACGGTAAAGTCGATAAATTGATCGCTTGCCGCGTCGAATGGAAAGACGGCAAGATGCAGGAAGTGCCGAATTCGGACTTCGAAATGAAGGCCGACCTGGTGTTCCTGGCGATGGGCTTTGTTTCTCCAGTTCAACAAGTGCTGGATGCGTTTGGTATCGAGAAAGATGGCCGCGGCAATGCCAAGGCCACGACCGATGGCGACAATTGCTACAAGACGTCGTCGGCGAAAGTGTTCGCTGCGGGCGATGCGCGCCGCGGCCAGTCGCTGGTGGTGTGGGCGATTCGCGAAGGCCGCCAATGCGCGCGCGCCGTCGATGAATTCCTGATGGGTTCTTCGGAACTGCCACGCTGATCGGCAAGCCGTAATTATTTAAAGTAAAGCTTTAACTCCCACCGGAGGTCGACGGGTTCATCCCCGCCGCCTCCGGTTTTTTTATGGGCGAATGATGTGCGGTGATTTTAGTGTCGATCCGCATTGAGAAGATATTGCACTTGCTTCGTATATTCCGTATATCGGCCGCATTCCAGCCCGGTTGTTAGCGGCGCCAATACGGATGTATTCTTGAACCATTTATATGGTGGTGGCAGCATGGCGGTTTTCAGGTTTTTCCGGTAACGCGAATATCGCCGCTAATTGTTTTCGATAAATCCGCCAGACTGTTTTTGTCTTTGATAAACCGGCAGCGGTGGAATGAGGCGCGCTGGCCGAAAATGGAAAATCAGTGCGGTATGCAGCGGCGCCAGCGGTGCTGGCTAGCGCTTATCTGGTTGCCGATACATGCCTGTCATTTTCCTATGCCTGCATTCGCGGGCTATATCATTGAATTGTTTGTTCAATCTTTGATGCCGAACCTGCATGCGTTTGCGCGTAAAAAATATTGAACAATCCCATGCGCATAAGTTTTCATGCATTGAACGGTTAAAAGATAAGTATCTTTGATACTGGTGCTTTCAATTTTCTGCCGGCTGTTTCCCTGCATTGAAAATCCGGCAGCGTGTACTGCCTTTCATATTCATTGATGGACGCAGTTACAGGACTCCCTGGCGCCGGCATAAGCTCGCGCGCAGACCAGGACATACCCTTGTCGTCAAATCGAAATCCGACGTTTCCCTATTTTTTAACTCCAAATGTCGCCACATGTTTTCCCCGGATTCTGTTGAAGTGAGGATTGCCTGGCATCGTCCTGAGGCCGGGCGGTTCTTCCCGATTTCAGCTCCAACGGGCATACTGTGCCAAATTGTGGCACGATCGCGCTTTAAAGTGGCATGAGTGCAGAGCAGGCAGCCCGTGCAGGTATCTCTTTAGCCCAACAAGCTGGTTTCGCATTTCATCTTTCAATATGAGCAGATAAGTGCTGCACTTTCACCGGTGAAAGTGAAGAGCAAGCTGCTGGCGCAGATCCAGGTATGGGAATGAGGCATTGCCTCGCCATCGGATATTGATTGTTGCGGCTGCAAGGAGGACACATCGGTCTTTATTTGAAAAAGGAAAAATACTATCATGCTTTTTTATGGTGAATAAAGTGTGGAACATGCAGGCTTGAGCATCAACAGTTCACATGCGATCGAACAAAGCTAATCCCATGAAATTCATGGCTCCCATTGGCCCAAGAGGCGGAATTTTTTCACTTCAGAAATTTCATGGAAACGCTATCGAAAAAATGTGGAGAATCATGTCTTGTGGTGCAGCCGGTATCTTCGGCATTTTGTATGGGGAGAAATCGTGGAAATGATGACCCATGACTGGATTTCACGATATCCGGATTCAATGGCATTTTCTAAAAATCTGGTTCAGCATGGTGCCGCGAAAGCGAAAGAAAATTATTTTTCAATGCCATGCATGATTTTTCAGGCAGGCTTGGCTCAATCCAGTGATATTGGTATCAAAACCAGGCTATCTTTTTTTTAACGGTGCCGTGATGCCGATGGGTTTCGTATCGCCGCAACAATGCGATGCTTTTTTCTGAGGCGGGTGAAGATTGGCGATGCAAACAATACCTGGGTGGCGCGCAAGCGGCGATGACCGGTCCGTACAAGCCGGTATTGTTTCGGCAGCTTGCCATTCCCATTATCTTTGTATTGCCGGTCTGGAAAGCGGCGGCGGCGCTTGCGCGCATCCGCTTTAACGGCAATCGCACCGTCGAGCGCCCGTCTGCGCGATTGCAGACCGCGAAAAATTAACAAGTTTTTCCAACTGTAACTTGCTGACTCTGGAGTTAGTAGTGTTGTATTATTTGCCTCTTGTCTCCGCCGAAGAGGGGGACCATCAGCAGAGATTGGCATTTCTGCACTACAATACGGCATTCAAAAAAGTGAGCTTCGTCGTGCCTAATCTTGTCGAAATCCGTGACTTACACTTCTCGTATGGAAAGCGGTCTATCCTGTCCGGCCTCCATATGGACTTCCCGCGCGGGAAGGTGGTGGCCGTCATGGGCGGTTCCGGCAGCGGCAAGACGACGGTGCTGCGCCTGATCGGCGGCCAGATCATCCCGCAAAAGGGAGCGGTTTCGGTCGACGGCCAGATCGTGCACAAGCTGAAAATTCCCGACTTGTACTTGCTGCGCCGCAAGATGGGCATGCTGTTCCAGCACGGCGCGCTGTTCACGGATTTGACTGTCTATGAAAACGTGGCCTTCCCGCTGCGCGAACATACAGACTTGCCGGAAGAATTGATCCGCGACCTGGTGTTGATGAAATTACATGCCGTTGGCCTGCGCAACGCGGCGAAACTGAAACCGGCCGAGATTTCCGGCGGCATGGCGCGGCGTGTCGCGCTGGCCCGCTCGATCGCGCTCGACCCGCAATTGATCATGTATGACGAACCGTTCGCCGGCCTGGACCCGATCTCGATGGGCGTCACCGCCAACCTGATCCGCAACCTGAACGACGCGCTCGGCTCGACGACGATCCTGGTCTCGCACGACGTCAAGGAATCGTTCCATATCGCCGATTACGTGTATTTCTTGTCGCAAGGCAAAATTGTCGCGCATGGCACGCCGGCCGACATGCTGGTCTCGACCGATCCTTATGTAAAACAGTTCGTGCACGCCGAGGCGGACGGACCGGTGCCGTTCCACTATCCGGGCAAGAGCCTGGCGGCCGACCTGGGCCTGGGAGAGCGCGCATGATCGTCAACCTGCTGAGCCGCCTGGGCGCCTGGGTGCGCGATTACGTGTCGAGCATCGGGTACGGCGCCCGCACCTTCTTTTATATGCTGGGCGTGTCGCCCGGCCTGCTGCGCCGTCCGCGCCTGATCGTCGAGCAATTGCATTTTATCGGCAATTACTCCTTGTTGATCATTACCCTGTCCGGCCTGTTCGTCGGCATGGTGCTCGGCTTGCAGGGGTATTACACGCTGAACAAGTATGGCTCCGAGCAGGCGCTCGGCTTGCTGGTGGCGCTGGGATTGACGCGCGAACTCGGGCCGGTGATCACGGCGCTACTGTTCGCCGGCCGCGCCGGCACGTCGCTGACGGCTGAAATCGGCCTGATGAAGGCGGGAGAGCAACTGTCGGCGATGGAAATGATGGCCGTCAACCCGGTGCAGCGCGTGCTGGCGCCGCGTTTCTGGGCCGGCGTGCTGGCCGTGCCGGTGCTGGCGTCGATTTTCAGCGCGGTCGGCATCTTCGGCGGCTACCTGGTCGGCGTGAAATTGATCGGCGTCGACGAGGGCGCATTCTGGTCGCAGATGCAGGGCGGCGTCGATGTCTGGAAGGATGTCTTCAACGGTTTCGTCAAGAGCGTCGTGTTCGGCGTGGCCATCACCTTCATCGCTTTGTACCAGGGGTATGAAGCCAGCCCGACGCCGGAAGACGTGGCCGGCGCCACCACGCGCACGGTCGTGATCTCGTCGCTGATGATCTGGTGGCTCGATTTTATGCTCACGGCGCTGATGTTCAGCAAGTGATGCTCCGCCGGTGGCGCGCACCGAAGCAATAAAAACAAGTTAGGATAGTGTCATGCAACGTAAATCATTGGATATCTGGGTCGGTCTGTTTGTCGTGCTGGGCGTTGCCGCTCTGATGTTCCTGGCGCTGAAAGCCGGCAACATGGGTTCGCTGTCGTTCTCCAAGACGTATGAAATCACCGCGAAGTTCGATAATATCGGCAGCCTGCGCCCGCAGGCGCCGGTCAAGGCATCGGGGGTCGTGGTCGGCCGCGTGGCCAGCATCCGTTTCGACGACAAGACGTATAAAGCGCTGGTGACGCTGAATATGGAAAGCGGTTACCAGTTTCCGAAAGATAGCTCGGCCAAGATCCTGACCGCAGGCTTGCTGGGCGAACAATATGTCGGCATCGAAGCCGGCGGCGATACCAATAACCTGGTCGCCGGCGACAAGATCGCACGCACACAGTCGGCTGCCGTGCTGGAAGACTTGATCAATCAATTTATCTACAGCAAGGCAGCTGAAGGAAAGGACGGCAAATGAGCCACATTCGCTCCGCAGCACCGAAATTGCGCCACCTGGCCCTGGCCCTGGCCGCTTGCGCCACCCTCAGCGGTTGCGCCGGCCCCAATCCGCGCGACCCGTACGAGGGGTTTAACCGCGCGATGTTCAAATTTAACGACACCGTCGACCAGGTCGCGCTGAAACCGGCCGCCACCGCCTACAAGACGGTGCTGCCATCGTTCGTGCAGACCGGCATCGGCAATTTCTTCGGCAACCTGTCCGACGTCTGGACCGCCGCCAACAACCTGATGCAGGGTAAAGGTGAAGATGGCATGTCGGACGTGATGCGCGTGGCGCTCAATTCGACCTTCGGCCTGCTGGGCGTGCTCGACATCGCGTCCGAAGCGGGTTTGCAAAAGCATAACGAAGACTTCGGCCAGACGCTCGGTTCCTGGGGCGTGCTGCCGGGACCCTACCTGATGTTGCCGCTGCTGGGGCCGTCGACGGTGCGCGACACGGCCGGCCTGCCGCTCGATATCGCGGCCGATCCGTGGCATTACAAGAATCCGGAAAGCCTGCGCTACCTCGGCACCGCGGTGCGCGTGGTCGACCAGCGCGCGGCGGTGCTCGACGCCTCGAACCTGCTGGAACAGGCGGCGCTGGACCGTTACGAATTCGTGCGCGACGGTTACCTGCAGCGGCGCGAAAACAAGGTGTTCGACGGCGAGGATGGCCCGCGCAACGGCCGCAAGAAAAAAACCACACCGGAAGCCAAAAAACCGGCCGCGGCCGACGCTGAAAACGGTGAGGAAGCAGGGCAGGCTATAATGGCGGCACCGGTTGCGGATACAAACGCCAACCTGTGAACCCGAAGCAACCCAAAAATAAGGTAAAACAGAGATGAAATCATTCAAGCAACTAGTCGCTTTCGCCGCGCTGGCGTTCGCTTCCACCGCCTTCGCGGCCCCGGCCCCGGCCGGCAACGAGGCGCCGGATGTGCTGGTCAAGCGCATCAGCCAGGACGTGCTCGACACCGCCAAGACCGACAAGGAAATCCAGGGCGGCAACCAGAAGCGCGTGATGGACCTGGTCGAAACCAAGATCCTGCCGTATGTCGATTTCCAGCGCATGACGTCGCTGGCGGCCGGCCGCTACTGGCGCGAAGCGAGCCCGGAACAGCAAAAGCAGCTGTCGACCGAGTTCCGCACGCTGCTGATCTTCACCTATTCCGGCGCGCTGTCGCAGGTCAAGAATGAAACGATCGAATTCAAGCCGCTGCGCGCCGATCCGACCGATACCGAAGTCGAAGTGCGTTCCCAGGTCAATGTCGCGCGCGGCGAACCGATCCCGCTGAACTACCGCGTGGCCAAGTCGGCCGCCGGCTGGAAGATCTACGACATCAACGTGCTCGGCGCCTGGCTGGTCGAGACCTACAAGGGGACGTTCGCGTCGGAAATCAGCAAGGGCGGCATCGATGGCCTGATCAAGGCGCTGTCCGAGAAGAACAAGCAGCTGGCCAGCCGTCCGGTCAAGGCCGCTTCCGCCAAATAAACACGGTCTGACCATGTCCGCATCCACCGACAACATGCTGTCCCTGACGGTCTTGAACGTCTCCAACGCCACCGCGGCGCTGGAGCAGGGCGTGGCCGCGATCCGCGCCTGCCAGACCGTGTTTGACTTGCGCAACCTGCAATCGGTGGATTCGGCCGCGGTTTCCGTGCTGCTGGCGTGGCAGCGCGCCGCGCACGAGGCCGGCGTCAAGCTGGCATTGACCAATCTGCCGGCCAACCTGAAGAGCCTGACCCAGCTTTACGGGGTCTGCTCGCTGGTGTCGCCCTCGCTGACCGACGGCGTCGCCCAGACGCCGGCCGAACTGCATCATCATTGACCCCCGCCCCACCCCCGCCGCTCCAAGCATCACCAGTTTTCCAGTACGGCATAGCCGAACCAAATTTCCAATATAATTGACTGTTGCCGTAGCCTAAGAGCCACGGCGCCCGCATCCCGGCTGGTACAGCCTCCTTGCGACGGTCAACGCCGCAGCCACTCGCAGTCTATTTATTAAGCCAAGCATGACAGCAATCCTCATCAGCAATGTCGAAAAGCGTTACAAGTCGCTGCAGGCACTGGGCGGCGTCTCCCTTGCCATCGAAGAGGGCGAGTTTTTCGGCTTGCTCGGCCCGAATGGCGCCGGCAAGACCACCCTGATCTCGATCATCGCCGGCCTGATCCGCCCCGATGCCGGCAAGGTGTCGATCCACGGCCACGATGTCGGCGGCGATTTCCGGGAAGCGCGCAAGAAACTCGGCGTGGTGCCGCAGGAACTGGTGTTCGATCCCTTCTTCACGGTGCGCGAAACGCTGCGCCTGCAATCCGGTTACTTCGGCTTGCCGAACAACGACAAGTGGATCGACGAGGTGATGGACAACCTCGACCTGACCAACAAGGCCGACGTCAACATGCGCGCGCTGTCGGGCGGCATGAAGCGGCGCGTGCTGGTGGCGCAGGCGCTGGTGCACAAGCCGCCGGTGATCGTGCTCGACGAGCCGACCGCCGGCGTCGACGTCGAATTGCGCCAGACGCTGTGGAAATTCATCTCGCGCCTGAACCGCGAAGGGCACACGGTGGTCTTGACCACCCATTACCTGGAAGAAGCGCAGGCGATGTGCAAGCGGGTGGCGATGCTCAAATCCGGCAAGGTCGTCGCGCTCGACACGATGGCCGCGCTGATCCGCCGCATCTCCGGCTCGCAACTGGTGCTGCACCTGAAGCACGGCGACCTGCCGGACGACCTGCGCCACCTGGTCAGCCATCCGGAAGAATCGGCCAGCGGCAAAAAATACAGCCTGCGCATCAATGAATACGGAGAAGTCGAGCAAATCCTGGCGCGCCTGCGCGAGAGCGGCGCCGTCATCGATGAGATGCAGTTGCAGCAGGCCGACCTGGAAGACATCTTTTTGCAAATCATGGACAAGGGCGCATTATGATGTCGACCGGTTTTCGCACCCTGGTGTACAAGGAAACGCTGCGTTTTTATAAAGTCGCCACGCAGACCGTCGCCGCGCCTATCCTGACGGCGATGCTGTATCTGCTGATCTTCGGCCACGTGCTCGAAGGCCGGGTGCAGGTATACCCGGGCGTCAGTTACACCGCCTTCCTGATCCCCGGCCTGGTGATGATGAGCGTGCTGCAGAACGCGTTCGCCAACTCGTCGTCGTCGCTGATCCAGTCCAAGATCACCGGCAACCTGGTGTTCGTCCTGCTCACGCCCTTGTCGCACTGGGAGATTTTCTCGGCCTACGTATTGGCTGCGATGGTGCGCGGCATCGTGGTCGGACTCGGCGTGTTCATCGCCACCACCTGGTTCGCCCACATGACCTTCGTGTCTCCGCTGTGGATCGCCGCGTTCGCGCTGCTGGGCGCGGCCATCCTCGGCACGATGGGGCTGATCGCCGGCATCTGGGCCGAGAAATTCGACCAGTTGGCCGCGTTCCAGAATTTCCTGATCATGCCGCTGACCTTCCTGTCCGGCGTGTTTTATTCGATTCACTCGCTGCCCGCGTTCTGGCTGGGCGTGTCGCACCTGAACCCGTTCTTTTACATGATCGACGGTTTCCGCTACGGCTTCTTCGGCCAGTCCGACGTCAACCCGCTGGCCAGCCTGGCCATCGTCAGCGCCTTCCTGGCGGCGCTGGCGGTGCTGGCGATCCGCCTGCTGCGCAGCGGCTACCGCCTGCGCCACTAATATCTTAAGGAATAACCATGACCACCACACCTGAAGCGATCCACGGCTACATCGCAGCCGGCCTCGAATGCACCCACCTCGAAGTCGAGGGCGACGGCCAGCACTTCCAGGCCATCATTGTTTCGCCGGCCTTCACCGGCAAGCGCCTGATCCAGCGCCACCAGATCGTGTACGCGGCGCTGGGCGACCGCATGCGCGAAGAAATCCACGCGCTGTCGATGAAAACCTTGACGCCTGAAGAATACCAAGGATAAGCATGGACAAACTCCTCATCCAGGGCGGTAAACGCCTGGTCGGCGATGTCACCATTTCCGGCGCCAAGAACGCGGCGCTGCCGATCCTGTGCGCCGGCCTGCTGACGGCAGGCGACGTCGTGCTCAATAACGTGCCGCACCTGCACGACGTCACGACGATGCTGCGCCTGCTGGGCCAGACCGGCTTGAAGATCGAGCAGTCCGGCGCGCAGGTGACGCTGAACGGCGGCGCGATCAATAAACTCGAAGCGCCATATGAACTGGTGAAAACCATGCGCGCATCGATCCTGGTGCTCGGTCCCTTGCTGGCGCGCTTCGGCGAAGCCAAGGTCTCGCTGCCGGGCGGTTGCGCGATCGGTTCGCGCCCGGTCGACCAGCACATCAAGGGTCTGCAGGCGCTGGGCGCCGAGATCACGATCGACGCCGGCTATATCTACGCCAAGTGCAAGAAGCTCAAGGGCACGCGCATCGTCACCGACATGATCACCGTCACCGGCACAGAAAACCTGCTGATGGCGGCGACCCTGGCCGAGGGCGAGACGATCCTGGAGAACGCCGCGCGCGAACCGGAAGTGACGGACCTGGCCCATCTGCTGGTGGCGATGGGCGCGAAGATCGACGGCATCGGCACCGACCGCCTGGTGATCCAGGGCGTGTCCGAGCTGCACGGCGCCCAGCATGCCGTCATTTCGGACCGCATCGAGGCGGCCACGTTCCTGTGCGCGGTGGCGGCCACCGGCGGAGACATCACGATCCGCAACACGCGCACCGATATCCTCGACGCCGGCCTCGACAAGCTGCGCGAGATCGGCCTGCAGATGACGGTCGGCACGGATTTCATTCGCGCGCAAATGGATGGCCGTCCGCGTCCTGTGACCTTCCGCACCACCGAATATCCGGGCTTCCCGACCGACATGCAGGCGCAGTTCATGGCCGTCAACACGATCGCCGACGGCGCCAGCCGCGTCACGGAAACGATTTTTGAAAACCGTTTCATGCACGTGCAGGAAATGAACCGCCTGGGCGCGGCCATCGAAACGGACGGCAATACCGCCTTCATCAAGGGTGTCGATCACCTGGTCGGCGCTCCGGTCATGGCGACCGACCTGCGCGCTTCGGCCTCGCTGGTGATCGCCGGCCTGGCCGCCCGCGGCGAAACGCTGATCGACCGCATCTATCACCTCGACCGCGGCTACGACCGCATGGAAGTGAAGCTGCAAGCGATCGGCGCCAACATCACACGCATCAAATAAACAACGAAGAGATACATCATGAGCGGATTTAACAGCGACGCCAATTCACAGCTGATCCTGGCGCTGTCGAAGGGCCGGATTTTCGACGACACCCTGCCGCTGCTGGAAGCGGCCGGCATCACCGTGACGGAAAACCCGGAAACCTCGCGCAAGCTGATCCTGGCCACCAACGACCCGAACGTGCGCGTGTTGATCGTGCGCGCCACCGACGTGCCGACCTACGTGCAACACGGCGCGGCCGATTTCGGCGTGGCCGGCAAGGATGTGCTGCTCGAACACGGCGGCGAAGGCTTGTACCAGCCGATCGACCTGAACATCGCGCAATGCCGCATGTCGGTCGCCGTGAAATCCGGCTTTGACTACGAGACCGCGGTGCGCCAGGGCGCGCGCCTGCGCGTGGCGACCAAGTTCACGCAGACCGCGCGCGAACACTTCGCGGCCAAGGGCGTGCACGTCGACCTGATCAAATTGTACGGCTCGATGGAACTGGCGCCGCTGGTGGGCTTGTCGGACGCGATCGTCGACCTGGTGTCGACCGGCAGCACGCTGCGCGCCAACAACCTGGTCGAAGTCGAACAGATCATGGACATTTCTTCGCGCCTGGTGGTGAACCAGGCCGCGCTCAAGCTCAAGCGCGAGCGCCTGCAACCGATCATCGAAGCATTCGAGCGTGCCTCGAAGCGGCAACAGTAACAGCAACAGGACCCATCATGCCGATCCAGATCCGACAACTCGATTCCACCCAAGCCGATTTCAGCCAGAGCCTGGATGCGCTGCTGGCGTTCGAGGCTTCCACCGACGACGCCATCGAGCGCGCCGTCACCTCCATCCTGGCCGACGTCAAGGCGCGCGGCGACGCCGCCGTGCTGGAGTACACCAACCGTTTCGACCGCATTCCGGACGGCGGTGCCGCCGCCATGTCGGCCTTCGACATTTCGCAGCAGGAATTGCAGGCCGCGCTCGACAGCCTGCCGTCGAAGCAGCGCGACGCGCTGCAGATCGCCGCCGAACGCATCCGCGTATTCCACGAGCGCCAGAAGCAGGAGTTACAGGGCTTCAGTTATACCGAGGCCGACGGTACCGTGCTGGGCCAGCGCATCACGCCGCTGGACCGGGTCGGCATCTATGTCCCCGGCGGCAAGGCCGCGTATCCATCGTCGGTGCTGATGAACGCCATTCCCGCCAAGGTGGCCGGCGTCGGCGAAATCATCATGGTGGTGCCGACGCCGGACGGCGTCAAAAACCAGATGGTGCTGGCCGCCGCCGCGATCGCCGGCGTCACGCGCGTGATCACGATCGGCGGTGCGCAGGCCGTCGGCGCGCTGGCCTACGGCACCGCGACGATTGCTGCCGTCGACAAGATCGTCGGTCCCGGCAATGCCTATGTCGCTAGCGCCAAGCGCCGCGTGTTCGGCACCGTCGGCATCGACATGATCGCCGGCCCGTCCGAAATCCTGATCCTGTGCGACGGCACCACCGACCCGGACTGGGTCGCGATGGACCTGTTCTCGCAGGCCGAGCACGACGAACTGGCGCAGGCGATTCTTTTGTGCCCGGACGCCGGCTACATCGCCAAGGTGGCGGCCAGCATCGAAAAACTGCTGCCGACCATGCCGCGCCAGGCAACGATCCGGACCTCGCTGACCGACCGCGGCGCCCTGATCAAGGTGCGCGACATGGCCGAAGCGTGCGCAATCGCCAACCATGTCGCCGCCGAGCACCTGGAAATTTCTGCCGAAGAGCCGCAGCAGTGGGCCGAGCAGATCCGCCACGCCGGCGCGATGTTCCTCGGGCGCTTCTCGTCCGAATCGCTGGGCGACTATTGCTGCGGTCCGAACCACGTGCTGCCGACCTCGCGCACGGCGCGTTTTTCGTCGCCGCTGGGCGTCTACGATTTCCAGAAGCGCTCGTCGGTGATCCACGTCAGCGCCGCCGGCGCGCAAACGCTGGGCAAGATCGCGGCCGAACTCGCGTATGGCGAAGGCTTGCAGGCGCACGCGCGCAGCGCCGAACTGCGGCTGACGCCGGACGCATGAAAAATCCGAGGCAAAAACCGGGGTCAGACCCGCGGCTGGCGACGCGGGCTGCGCTCATCGCCAGCAGCGCCGAGGGTCTGACCCCAGCGCCGCTGGCCGCGTTGCCGCGGGAGTCGGCAGCGCGCAAGCCGGCTGGCGCGCCGGATCTGTCCCCGCAGTCGGCGGCCGTGCCGCCGCAGGGGCCAGACCCGCGACCGGCGGCAGAGAGCCTGCCGCCGGCGTGTGACGCGCAGGGTCTGTCCCCAGGTGTTGCCTCGTGGGTCAATCGCATCTATTGCGAGGATGCGCTGAGCGGACTGGCCCGCATCCCGGACGCTTCCGTCGACCTGATCCTGACCGATCCGCCCTACAACCTGGGCAAGGATTACGGCAACGCGTCCGATTGCCAGACCGAGGCCGACTACCTGGGCTGGACCGAGCGCTGGATCGATGCCGCGCTGCCGAAGCTCAAACCGAACGGCAGCCTGTACATTTTTCTCACCTGGCGCTTTTCGCCGGAAATCTTCGTCATGCTGAAGCGGCGCATGACGATGATGAACGAGATCATCTGGGACCGGCGCGTGCCGTCGATGGGCGGCAGCGTGCGTAGCTACTCGTCGGTGCACGACACGATCGGCTTTTTCGTCGGCCGCAAGGATTATTATTTCGACCTCGACGCGGTGCGCATCCCGTACGACGCGGCGACCAAGAAAGCCCGCTCGCGCACGATTTTCATCGGCGCCAAGTGGCTCGAAGTGGGTTACAACCCGAAAGACCTGTGGAGCGTGTCGCGCCTGCACCGCGAACACCCGGAGCGCGCGGATCACCCGACGCAAAAGCCGCTGGAAATCATCGAGCGCATGGTCAAGGCTTCGTGCCCGCCGGGCGGCGTGGTATTGGATCTGTTCATGGGCAGCGGCACCACGGCGCTGGCGGCGCAGCGCTGCGGACGCAATTTCGTCGGTTTCGAACTGAATCCGGAATATTGCGACATCATCGCCGAGCGCCTGGCGCAAGCCGGGACCGGGGCGGGTACCTGTTCCGCGACCGGCATCGGGGCTGAAGCCGCGCCGCAGAAAACAGCAAAAAAGGCGAAAACGCCAAAAATCGCGAAAACCAAGGCGGCATTAAAACCGGCTCGCGCCGCCAGCGCGGGCACGGCGCAAGACCCCGGCAGCGCGCCCGTCAAAGCCAAGGCCAAGGCGCGCGCCGGCCAGCGCGCGAGCGCACCCACGGCGAGCGTGCCGAAACGCGCGCGCGCCGGCAAGAAACCCGAAGAAGTCCTTATCTAACCTCAGGAGTGTAAGCAAGATGTCCATCGACAGCCTAATCAGCAATACCATTCGTTCCGACGTGCGCGCCATCGGCAGCTATCACGTCGCCGATGCGGGCGGTTATATCAAACTCGATGCGATGGAAAATCCTTACCACCTGCCCGAGCACCTGGGGGCGGAGCTGGCCGCGCGCCTGGCCGACGTCGCGCTGAACCGCTACCCGGTCGCGTCGTACGCCGGCCTGAAGCAGCGCATCTGTGCCCAGCTCGGCGTGCCGGCCGGTTACGACGTCATCCTCGGCAACGGTTCCGACGAACTGATCTCGATCCTCGACATGGCGTGCGCGCACCAGGACCGGCGCGCGCTGGTGCTGGCGCCCGTGCCGGCCTTCGTCATGTACCAGCGCTCGGCGCAATTCGCCGGCATGGATTTTATTGGCGTGCCATTGAAGGATGACCTGACCCTGGACAAGGCGGCGATGCTGGCCGCGATCGCCGAGCACAAGCCGGCACTGGTCTACCTGGCTTACCCGAACAACCCGACCGGCAACCTGTTCGACGCCGACGATATCGTCGAAATCATCCGCGCGCTGGGCGACACCGGCCTGGCCGTCGTCGACGAAGCGTATGAACCGTTCGCGCAGCAAAGTTTCATGAGCCGCCTGCCGGAATTCGACAACCTGGTCGTCATGCGCACCGTCTCCAAGCTCGGCCTGGCCGGCATCCGCCTCGGCTACATGTCGGCCGCGCCGGCGCTGCTGGCGCAGTTCGACAAGGTACGCCCGCCGTATAACATCAACGTGCTGACGCAGACGGCGGCCGAATTCGCGCTCGACCACATCGAAGTGCTCAACGACCAGGCCGCGCTGCTGCGCGAACAGCGCACCTTGCTGGCGGCTTCGCTGGCCGCGATTCCGGGCGTGACCGTGTTCCCGTCGGCGGCGAATTTCATCCTGATTCGGGTACCCGATTCCGACGATGCTTATGCGAAACTGCTGTCCCACAAGGTATTAGTCAAAAATGTGGGTAAAATGCATGCTGTGCTGTCCAATTGCCTGCGCATCACGGTCAGCACGCCGGAAGAGAATGCCGCATTCCTCGACGCCTTCCAGCGTCCTGCTTAAGACTATCGTAAAGCCTTTCCCATGAACCGCACTGCAGAAATCACGCGCAATACCAACGAGACGCAAGTCCGTGTCGCCATCAACCTGGACGGAACCGGGGTTCAGAAACTGAACACCGGCGTGCCTTTCCTCGACCACATGCTGGACCAGATCGCCCGCCACGGCCTGTTCGACCTCGAAGTCGAAGCCACCGGCGACGTGCACATCGATAACCACCACACGGTCGAAGACGTCGGCATCACGCTCGGCATGGCGATCGCGAAGGCGATCGGCGACAAAAAGGGCATTTACCGTTACGGTCATGCCTACGTGCCGCTCGACGAAGCATTGTCGCGCGTGGTGATCGACTTTTCCGGCCGGCCCGGTATCGAGTACCATATCCCGTTTACGCGCGCGATGATCGGCGGCTTCGATGTCGACCTGACCCTGGAGTTCTTCCGCGGCTTTGTCAACCATGCGCTGGTGACACTGCATATAGACAATCTGCGGGGCACGAATGCCCACCATCAGTGCGAAACTGTGTTCAAGGCCTTTGGCCGCGCGCTGCGCATGGCGACCGAACTGGACGCCCGCGCCGCCGGCACCATTCCTTCGACCAAAGGCAGCTTGTAATCCTATGGCGGGGCCGGCGCAGCGTGCGCCCGCCCTGCCGTTTCTGTTTGAATGGCATTATGAAGAAAATTGTTGTGGTTGATTACGGCATGGGGAATCTGCGCTCGGTGGCGCAAGCCTTGCGTGCCGTCGCGCCGGAAGCGGACGTGCGCATTTCCGGCCAGGTCTCCGATATCGAGGATGCCGAGCGCATCGTGCTGCCGGGCCAGGGCGCGATGCCCGACTGCATGCGCAGTCTGCGCGAATCGGGCGTGCTCGACGCGCTGCTGCGCGCGGCCGAGAGCAAGCCGCTGCTCGGCGTGTGCATCGGCGAGCAGATGCTGTTCGACGCCAGCGAAGAGGGCAATGCCGCCGGCCTGGGCCTGTTGCCGGGCAAGGTCGTGCGTTTCCAGCTCGACGGCCAGTTGCAGGAAGATGGTTCGCGCTTCAAGGTGCCGCAGATGGGCTGGAACCAGGTGCGCCAGAGCGCATCCCACCCGATGTGGGACGGCATCGCCGACAACAGTTATTTTTATTTCGTCCACAGCTATTTCGCGCAGCCGGAGCAAACCGCGCACAGCGTCGGTGAAACGATTTACGGCGCGCCATTCTGCTGCGCCGTCGCGCGCGACAATATCTTCGCGACCCAGTTCCACCCGGAAAAGAGCGCCGGCGCCGGACTGCAGCTGTACAAGAATTTCGTTCACTGGCAACCCTCTTAACCGACTAACACACACATACCATGCTGCTTATTCCTGCCATCGACCTCAAAGACGGTCACTGCGTTCGCCTGAAACAGGGCGACATGGAACTTGCCACCGTTTTCTCCAAGGACCCGGCCGAGATGGCCCGTCACTGGTTGATGCAGGGCGCGCGCCGCCTGCACCTGGTCGACCTGAACGGCGCTTTCGCCGGCAAGCCGAAGAATGAAGGCGCCGTCAAATCGATCCTGAAAGTGGTGCAAGAGTTTGCGCTGGAAAACGATATCGATGAAATCCCGGTGCAACTGGGCGGCGGCATCCGTGACCTCGACACCATCGAGCGCTACCTGGACGCCGGCATCACCTACATCATCATCGGTACCGCGGCCGTGAAAAGCCCCGGTTTCCTGCACGACGCCTGCGGCGCCTTCCCGGGCCACATCATCGTCGGCCTCGATGCGAAAGACGGTAAAGTCGCCACCGACGGCTGGAGCAAGATGTCCGGCCACGAAGTGATCGACCTGGCGCAGAAATTCGAAGCCTACGGCGTCGAATCGATCATCTACACCGACATCGGCCGCGACGGCATGATGGGCGGCGTCAACATCGAAGCGACGGTGCGCCTGGCGCAGGCGGTGAAAATTCCTGTCATCGCCTCGGGCGGGCTGCATAACCTGGGTGACGTCGAAGCGCTGTGCGCGGTGCAGGACGAAGGCATCGAAGGTGTGATTTGCGGGCGCTCGATCTACGAGGGCACCCTGGACTTGAATGCGGCGCAATTGCGCGCCGACGAACTGACGGAAGGCAGTCTGGAAGACTGATCCCACCATGCTTGCTAAACGCATCATCCCCTGCCTGGACGTGACCAATGGCCGCGTCGTCAAAGGCGTCAACTTCACCGAATTGCGCGACGCCGGCGATCCGGTCGAGATCGCGCGCCGCTACGACCAGCAAGGCGCCGACGAACTGACCTTCCTCGACATCACGGCATCCAGCGACAACCGCGGCCTGATCCTCGACATCATCGAGGCGGTCGCGTCGCAAGTGTTCATCCCCTTGACCGTCGGCGGTGGCGTGCGCGAAGTGGCCGATGTGCGCCGCCTGCTCAACGCCGGTGCCGACAAGGTCAGCCTGAACACGTCCGCCGTCAGCAACCCGCAACTGGTCTACGAGGCGTCGCAAAAGCACGGCTCGCAATGCATCGTCGTGGCGATCGACGCCAAGCAGGTCTCGCCCGGCAAGTGGGAAGTGTTTACGCACGGCGGGCGCAACGCGACCGGCCTCGATGCGATCGAGTGGGCGAAAAAGATGGAAGCGCTGGGCGCCGGCGAACTGCTGCTCACCAGCATGGACCGCGACGGCACCAAGTCCGGCTTCGACCTGGGCTTGACGCGCGGCGTGTCCGACGCGGTCGGCATCCCGGTGATCGCTTCGGGCGGCGTCGGCGGCTTGCAAGACTTGGCCGACGGCATCAAGCTTGGCCGCGCGGACGCGGTGCTGGCGGCCAGCATCTTCCATTATGGCCAGCACACGGTGCAGGAAGCCAAGCGCTTTATGGCTGAGCAGGGCATCCCGATGCGCCTGCTCTGATACGGAGGAAATATGATGCCGAATGGAACGATGAGTGTCGCCAAGGCCAAGTGGCTGAACAAGGTCCGCTGGGATGAGCACGGCCTGGTGCCCGTCATCGCGCAGGAAGCGGGCAGCAACGATGTCTTGATGTTCGCCTGGATGAACCGCGACGCGCTGCACAAGACGGTGGAACTGGGCGAGGCGGTGTACTGGAGCCGCTCGCGCAAGAAGCTGTGGCACAAGGGAGAAGAGTCGGGGCACGTGCAGAAAGTGCTGGAAATCCGCCTCGATTGCGACGAAGACGTGGTGCTGCTGAAAATCGAGCAGGCCGGCGGCATCGCCTGCCATACCGGGCGCCATTCGTGCTTCTTCCAGAAATTCGACGGCGACGCCAACGATGGCGAATGGCAGGCGAGCGAGCCGGTGCTGAAAGACCCGGACCTGATCTATACGGAAGTGAAAAGCAAATGAGTGCAATCCTGGACCGGCTGGCCGAACTGATCGAGTCGCGCAAGATCGCCAACGGCGGCGATCCGGCCACGTCGTACGTCTCCAAACTGTTCGCCAAGGGCGACGATGCGATCCTGAAAAAGATCGGAGAAGAAGCGACCGAAGCGGTGATGGCGGCGAAAGATGCGCGCCACGATGGCGACACCTCGAAGGTGCTGTACGAATGCGCCGACCTGTGGTTCCATTCGCTGGTGATGCTGGCCCAGTTCGGCCTGACCCCGCAGCAGGTGCTCGACGAGCTGGCGCGGCGCGAAGGCATGTCCGGCCTGGAAGAAAAGGCGGCGCGCAAGGATGACTTGCGGACGGCCGACGAAGCGACTAAAAACTGATGGGAGCGGCCGTGGAAAACTGCCTGTTTTGCAAAATCGCCAAGAAACAGATTCCGTCCACCATCGTCTACGAAGATGAAGACGTGATGGCGTTCAAGGACATTCACCCGCACGCGCCGGTGCACCTGCTGGTGATCCCGAAAATCCACCTGTCGACCCTGTCCGACTGCAATGCCGGCCATGCGCCGCTGCTGGGCAAGATGCTGGCGCTGGCGCCGCGCCTGGCCGAGGAAGCCGGCTGCGCCGTGACGTACGATGAAGATGGCGCGCCGGGCCGCGGCTACCGCACCGTCATCAACAGCGGTCCGGACGGCCGGCAGGAAATTTACCATTTACACTTGCACGTCATCGGCGGCCCGCATCCGTGGCGTAACGAGCAGTAGAGCCCGCCGCGCGGCTGGTGTTGCCGCATATTATGACCAGCACGTGACAGGCGCGCATCGCGTATACTGTCCGTATTAAACCGAATTTTTAGGGCGCGCGCGCCTTGCAAGGGGAATATGATGGGTTCTATGAGTATCTGGCACTGGCTGATCGTCCTGGTGGTTGTCATGTTGGTGTTCGGCACCAAAAAGCTGGGCAATATGGGTTCCGACATCGGCAAGGCCGTCAAGGGTTTCAAGGATGGCGTCAAGGGCGACGAAGACAAGCCGGCCGTCCCGCCGACCCCGGCGCAAGTGGCTGCCGAGAAAAGCACGATCGACGTCGAAGCGAAAGAGAAGAACAAGCTGTGATGGCCGGCCGGGCTTGCCTGGCCAGCTGCTAGCTGACACTGTATGATCGATCTCGGTCTCTCCAAACTTGCCATCATCGGCGTCGTCGCGCTGATCGTCATCGGTCCCGAAAAGCTGCCGAAGGTGGCGCGCATGGCCGGCACGCTGTACGGCCGCGCGCAGCGCTACCTGCACGACGTCAAATCCGAAGTCAGCCGCGAAATCGAACTCGAGGAATTGCGCAACCTGCACAAGGAAGTGCAGGAGACGGCGCAATCGATCAAGGAAGGCGTCGAAAACTCGATCTCGCAAAACCTGCGCGAGGTCGAAAGCGCGTGGCACGACAGCGGCGCTATCGATGTCCCGCCGCAGCCGGTCCTGACGACGGAACCGATGTCGCGCAAGGCCAAGGAATTCCGCCGCAAGAAGCTGGTGCGCAGTTCGGCCATCCCGGCCTGGTACAAGCAGCGCACCAACGGGCGCATGCACGTGATCTCCGGCGCGGCGCGGGTCGCCCGTTTCCGCCCCAGCGGCAAATCCCCTGCATCGTTCTATTAAATCTCAATGAGTGAACAAACACCGGTTGAAGAGACCTTCATCTCGCACCTGATCGAGTTGCGCGACCGCCTGGTCAAGGCCTCGATCGGCATCGTCGCGGTCTGCGCGCTGCTGATGGCCTGGCCCGGCCCGGCCAGGATCTACGATTTCATCGCCGAGCCGATGATCGCCTCCTTGCCGGCCGGCTCGAAGATGATCGCCACCGGCGTCATCTCTCCCTTCCTGGTGCCGATGAAGGTGACGCTGATGGTGGCCTTCGTGCTGGCGCTGCCTTGGGTGCTATACCAGTTGTGGGCGTTTATCGCGCCCGGCCTGTACGCCCATGAAAAACGCCTGATCGCGCCGCTGGTGATTTCATCGTCGCTGCTGTTCATCGCCGGCGTCGCGTTCTGCTATTTCTTCGTGTTCGGCCGCGTCTTCCACTTTATCAGCGAATTTTCTCCGTCATCGATCGCCGTCACGCCCGACATCGAAAACTACCTCGATTTCGTCATGTCGATGTGCATGGCCTTCGGCGCCACCTTCGAAGTGCCGGTGGTGGTCGTGATCCTGGTGCGCATGGGCATCGTCTCGGTGGCGAAACTGAAGGATTGGCGGCCGTATGTCGTCGTCGGCGCCTTCGTCATCGCCGCCATCGTCACGCCGCCGGACGTGGTCAGCCAGTTCTCGCTGGCGATTCCGATGTGGATGCTGTTCGAACTGGGCTTGCTGGTTGCCCCCGTTTTCGTCAAAGTCACCCAGGCGCCGCAAGAACCGACCTGACGCGCCGCTGTTCAAGGAAGCTCGATGGCAACTGGCAACTATCATTTGGCGCAAGTGAATATCGGCCGCATCCGCGCGCCGCTGACCGATCCGCTGATGCACGGCTTCGTTTCCCAGCTCGACCACATCAACCGCCTGGCCGAAACCAGCCCCGGTTTCGTCTGGCGCTTGCAGACGGACGAGGGCGACGCCACCGCGATCCAGCTGTATGACGACCCGCTGGTCATCGTCAACCTGTCAGTCTGGGAATCGGTCGATGCGCTGAAGCAGTACGTGTACGCGGGCGACCATGTCGCTGTGTTGCGCGAGCGCAAGAGCTGGTTCGAGAAATTCGACGGCCCGATGCTGGCGCTGTGGTGGATCCCGGCCGGCCACCTGCCGACGCCGCAAGAGGCGCGCCACGCGCTGGATCACCTGGCGCTGGCCGGCCCGACCCAGCAAGTGTTCACCTTCTCGAAACCGTTCCCGCCGCCGCAGGCGGAATCGGGTGTGCCGTTCGGCCCCTTGTTTGGCGGGGCACCGGCTTAAAGAAAAGACATCAACCTTTTTCGAACGGCGTTGAATTTTTCGACGGCATAGGGCATCTTTATAAGGATTGTTTACCGGGCGCCTTCGGCCGGTATCAACGGTGTGTCTGATAATGCATGTTCGTTAAAAGGAGGCATTTCATTCATGGCAAATCACTTTAGCGATGACAAACACATGGATGTTTGTCGGGAAATCGAAATCGGCCTCAAACGTCAGTACGAAATCCATCCCGATCTGACCGACGGACTTTGCTCGCTCGCACTCGACAATGCCAAAATCGCCATCAAGCAAAAATTTGGCTATGCGCTGAACGAGAGCGTCCTCTCTGCCGAGGAGGCGCAGGGGATCATTGCGTGGTGCGTTGAACTGGGCCAGGAACGGATCGGCAAGGGTGACGAGTTGACGCTGAAAGAGTACGTGGCGCTCCTCGACAAGATCAAGCGTTCCGTTGTGCGTCACAACCCCGACGGCAGTCGTGCGTACTACGAATTTGTCAGGAATTTTCTGCCGTAACGCGACCCGGCATGCCTGCCGCTGCCCGCATGCACATCGCAATGCGCATGCGGGCAGCGGCAGACGGCAGGACCATGCGGTTTACTGCATCAGTTCCCTGATCACCCGCACCGGCGCGCTGCCGTAGCTGAGGAATTGTTCGTGGAAATCCTTCAGTGCGAAGCGGCTGCCGAGCGCTTGGCGGCGTTCTTCCCGCAATTCCATGATCTCGCTGTAGCCGCTGAAATAGCTACTTAACTGTACCGAGCTCAGTTGCGCGCGGCGCCATTTCTCCGCCGCTTCGCGCGGCGTCTGGAACGCCTGGCGCGTCAGCAGGTCGAGCGCCTGTTCCTGCGTCATGCCGAGAACGTGCACGCTGTAGTCGAGGATGGTGTTGGTCACGCTGCGCAGGTTCCACTTCGAATACATCAGCCACATTTCCGGCGCATTGTCGCCGTAGCCCGATTCGAGCATCATCCGTTCGCCGTAGACGGCCCAGCCTTCGACCATCGCGCCATTGCCGAACACCGATTTCACGATCGACGGCGATTTGTTGGCATAGACTAATTGCGCATAATGGCCGGGAATCGCTTCGTGGATGTTCAGGATTTGCAGGATCCAGTGGTTGTATTCGCGCAGTGTGCCTTCGGCCTGTTCCGGCGTCTGGCCGTCGAGCGGCGTCACGTTGTAATAGGTGCGGTCTTGCGGGCGGTACGGTCCCGGCGCCTCGATGCTGGCGCCGGCCACGCCGCGCTGATAGGCTGGCGTCTCGCGCACCACCAGCGGCTTGTTCGGGTCCAGCGTCAGCAGGTTGTGCTGCACCACCCAGTCTTGCAGCACGGGAATCTGCCTGCGGATTTCCGGGAAAAAATCGGCGCGTTTCACGTGGTTGGCCGACAGCAGCGAGATCATCATGCCGATCTTCGTCGTGCGGTCGGACGGCTTGGCGGTGTCGTACATGTACTTCGGCCACAGTTCGTCGGACAATTTATCCATATTCGCCAGCAACTGTTCACGCGCGGCCAGCGCCTTCTGGTAAGTTTGCTCGGCCGTGCTGCCGGCCTGGATATCGTGGCGGAACTTCGCCTCGAATAACTCCTTGCCGATGCGGAAGGAACGGCCGCCGTTTTTCTCCATCCCCTTGTCCAGTTCGACCAGCCAGGCCGCATACGCTTCGACGGCGGCCTTGGCGACAGTGACGCGCTGGGCGAATAATTGTTTTTCGACCGGCGACAGGATCGATGCCTGCGCCTGCTGGTCCAGGTCGGTCAGCATGCCGATCACGCCTGGTGCCTGGGCGATCGCCAGTTGCGTATGTTCGCGGGTCGGATTATTGATGCTGGCGCGCGCCGCGTCATAGTATGCCGGCACGCCGGCGATGCGTTTCAGCAGCGTGCGCAGGCGCTGCGGCTTGGCCGCGTATTCCGTGTTCAAGATGAAATCGATCGGGCTGGCGATGTTGTACAGCGCCGGGTTCCATTCGAATTCGCGGAACGTGGTCAGATACCAGCGGTCGGCGTTGAGCTTGTTGAGCAGCAGCGCCAGGTCGGTGCGCTGCTTCGGCGACAATTGACGCGCATCGATCTTGCCGAAGCGGGCCAGCCAGTCGTCCGTAAACGCCAGTTGCCGGCTGCGCGCGGCGGCGTCGGGAATCGTCAGATTGGCGGCGGTATCGTACTTGCCGGCGGAAATCGCCGTTTCCGGGTCGATCTTCCACAGCGCGCCGAGGAATTGGGTGCCCAGCGTGTCCACCGTGCGGTCTGGGCGGCGTTCGGACACGACCGGGCGCGGCGCGGCGGCAACGGCGGTGGTCGCGGCTGCGCCCGTGGCGACGGCGGCGGCCTTGCCCGCGGTCTTTTTACCGGCAGTTTTGGCGGAACCCTTGGCCGCGGTCTTGCCGGCATGCTTGGCGGATTTGCCGCTGTGGGCCGGCTTGGCGGATGTCTTGCCGCCCTTGGCGGTCTTGGCGGCGTGCTGCGCCTGTTTGGCGGCGACAGGCGCCAGCGCAAAACAGGCCAGTATCGCAGCCAGTGCAATTTTGGTTTTGATCATCGATACAGCCTTGTCTATGTTAGGGGCGCCAGGCTGCCGACGGACTGGGCGGCAGGTGGCAGCGTGCGAGATTATCATCATTCCCGGATGTTGCGCGGCCTGTTACACGCCGCTACAAAGCGCGGCCGGTTCCGTCCGGGACCGGGCTTGCGTTCAGATGGCGTTATTGCGTATCAGCGCCTGCTGCCGCGCGTTCAGCGCCGCCACCGCATCCTTGCCGCGCGCCATGCGCGTGAGCAGGATTTCGCTGGATTTTGTAAAACGGTGGCCGATGCGGATCGAATACGAGCGGAACAGCCAGCTCCAGAACGATTGCACGAAGGTCGCTTCATCCATGTCGCGCCATTTCACGCCCTGCACGCCCTTGGTCCAGGGCAGGATGCCGGAATACAGCCAGACGCCGACATCGTCGTAATACAGTTGCACGCTGCGGATCACCAGCACGCGGTAGCCGAGCAGCAGCGCCGACAGCACGAACACGCCGGCCGCGGCCAGTTCCGACCAGCGGAACGACAGCGGCAGCGCGAAGCCGAACAGCAGCACGGCCAGCAAGACCACGTGCAGATAGGCGGTCCATGCTTTCACGCACAGCAGCGTGCCGTGACCGGATGGGCGGGAGGCGTTGTCTTCTTCCATGTTGTTCTCTCTTCCATGATGCGTTGGCGTTCAATGTCGTTCCCGCGGAGGCGGGAACCCATACTTCGCATCCTGCCCAGCGCCATTTATAGAAGGATGGGTATGTGCTATGGGTTCCCGCCTGCGCGGGAACGACAGAAGTCTTCCGGGTTACTGTTTCAAACCTTCTTGCAGCATCGCCAGCATGTCGCCGGCGGACATGCGGGCGGCCATGTCGCTGCCGTCGAGCAGGCTGTCGGCCAGGTCGCGCTTGCGCTGGTGCAGGTCGACGATACCTTCTTCGATCGTGTGGCGCGCCACCAGTCTATAGATCGTCACCGGGCGCAATTGTCCCATGCGGTGCGCGCGGTCGGATGCCTGGTCTTCGACGGCCGGATTCCACCACGGGTCCATGTGGATCACGTAGTCGGCCGCCGTCAGGTTGATGCCCATGCCGCCGGCCTTCAGGCTGATCAGGAAGACATCGCCTTCTCCAGCCTGAAAAGCGTCGACGCGCTGCTGGCGCGCCTGCATCGGCGTGGCGCCGTCGAGGTACTGGTAGGCGATGCCTTGCCGTTCCAGGTGTTCGCGGATCAGCGACAGATGGTCGACGAACTGGCTGAAAACGAGCACCTTGTGGCGGTTTTCCAGCAAGCCTTCCAGCAGGTGGGCGAACGCGGCCAGCTTGCTGCTGGCCAGTTTCAGGCCCGGCGCGACCAGGTTCGGGTTGCAGCAGGCGCGCCGCAGCTTCATGATCTCGGCCAGGATCTGGATCGATTTCTTTTCGGCCGGGCCTTCGACGGCCGCCAGGTTTTCCAGCGCTTCCCGGCGCAGCGATTCGTACAGCGCCGTTTCATCGGCCGACAGATCCACTTCCAGCACGATCTCGGTGCGCGACGGCAGTTCGGTCAAGACCTGCGCCTTGGTGCGGCGCAGGATGAAGGGACCGATCAGGCGCCGCAAGCGGTTGCGCGCGCCGACCACGGCGCGGTGGTCTTGCTCCTTTTCGATCGGGCCGGCGAAGCGCAGGTTGAACTGGTCGATCGTGCCGAGCAGGCCGGGATTGATGAAGCGGAACAGGTTCCACAACTCTCCCAGGTGGTTTTCCAGCGGCGTGCCGGTCGCCACCATGCGGAAATCGCCTTTCAAGGCCATCACCGCCTGCGAGCGCTTGGTCGCGCCATTCTTGATCGCCTGCGCCTCGTCGAGCACGATGGAGTGCCAGCGCTTGCCGGCGAACATGTCCGATTCCTGTTGCAGCAAGCCGTAACTGGCGACGACGACATCGAAGGGGCCGGCGCTGGACAGCGTGGTTCCCCGGTCGCCGGCGCCGAACAGCCGGATGTTCAAGGTCGGCGCGAAGCGGGCCGCTTCGCCGATCCAGTTCAGGCAAACGGTGGTCGGCGCGATCACCAGCGCCGGGCCGTGCGGCGCGCGCGCCAGCAGCAGCGCCAGCGCCTGCAAGGTTTTACCTAGACCCATGTCGTCGGCCAGGCAGGCGCCGACGCCCCAGTGCGCCAGGCGCGCCAGCCAGTCGTAGCCTTCTCTCTGGTAATCGCGCAATTCGGCCTGCAAGGTGCTGGGCAGATGCGGCACGAACGCGGTGTTTTCTTCCATGCGGACCAGGTGGTCGCGCCAGGCCTGGTCGGCCTGCACTTCTCCGGCGCCGGCCGCCAGTTCTTCCAGCGCGAACGCGGCCAGCGGATGCACGCGCACGCCGTCGCCGTGTTCTTCGCCATAGGCCTGCAATTCGTGCAGGCGGCGATACAATTCTTCCGTCAATGCCAGGAACTGGTTGTCGCCCAGCGCGATGAAGCGGCTTTTACTGGCCTGCATCAGTTCCAGCAGCGCGCGCAAGTCGATCACCTTGTTTTCATCGACCTGCAACTGGCCGCTGGCGGCGAACCAATCCTTGTCGCTGCGGATCTGCAGGCGGAATTGCTGGCCCGTGATGCGCTGGCTGACGCGGAATTTCTCGCCTTCCGGCCAGGCCAATAAGACGTGCGCCGGGTCCAGTTCCTGCAATTCGTACAGCAGTTGCAGGCACAGCGCGGGCTGGCCCAGCAGCCATTCGCCGTGGTCCTGTTCCGCCTGTTCCAAGACCAGGCAATGGCCGATCAGGCGCCGTTCGGCGTCGCGTTCGGCGTTCAGGTTGCGGCGCGCTTGCAGCGGCTTGCCGCCGACATCGGCGATCACGCTTTCGGCGCCGCTGCCCGGCGTGTAATAGGCGCCGCCGTCGAGCGGTCTTACCAGTACCTGCATTTTCAATCCCTGCTGGTAGGGCAGCAGGTGTACGTGCAGGCGCGCGTCGGCGTCGGCCTGTTCGACATTGTCGGCGCCGCCGCCGATGTCCGACTGCACCGTCACGATCGATGAAATCGCGCCGATCGCCTGCAACACCTGTTTTTCGGCGTGCAGCGGCACACCCAGGCCGTCGCCGACGATGGCGGCGATGCGGCGGTGTTCTTCCTGGATGCTGACCACGCGCAGCCGCGTCGGCGTCTCTTTGACCACCACGACATTGGCGTTGATGTCGGCCAGTGGCGGCACCAGGGTCAGCGTTAGCTGGCCGCGCTCGGCCTTGATCAACAGTTCGGGCGCGCCGGCCAGCAGTTCGACGCGCGTGTCGGGCGCGTCCAGCCAGTACGCCAGCGGGTGGCCGACCAGCGCCAGCGCGGCCTGTTCATGGTCGATGTCGTAGCGCAGGCCGGAACTGTAAGCCTGGCGCGACGGCGCGATCGTGGTGCTGATGCGGATATCCTGCGGCGTCAGAAAATCCATCTGCGCCGCATCTTCGCGCAAGCGTTTCAAGGCCAGCGGGCGGCCCTTGCCCCAGGCGCCGCGCACGTCGCGCTTCTGTTCGCGCGGTTCGATCTCGGTGATGCCGTAGCGCGGATCGTAGGTCACCATCCAGACCAGGCGCGCCTCGTTGCTGGCGCTGTCGGCATTGGCGCCCTGTTGCAGATTCATCAGCGCCGTCAGCTGGCGCTGCCACGCTTCCTGGCGCACGAACCAGCCGCTCATGTCGGCAAAACCGAGTTTTTCGCGCAGCGCGGCCGCATGGCCGGCCATCTCGGCGTCGCCCAGGTGGCCGAGCAGGATCGCGACCTGGCCGGCGATCAGCTGGTAGCCGGCCGCCTCGGCCTGCTGCGCCAGTTCGTGCAGGGACTCCCGCTTTTCCGCCAGTTGCGGCAAGGCCAGCCAGTGATACTGCAAGGCCTGGAACAATTGCGGCTGCATCGCCGTTTCCCAGTTGCGCGACAGGATCACGTCGGTCTGCATGGTGCCGGCCTGCACCTGGCGCAGCATGCTCAATTGCTGGTAGACGACGCTGTCCGGATTGTGCTGCGCGTGCACCGCCAGTTCCAGGTAACTCTCGGCCGCCTTTTGCAGCTTGGCGTCGCTGGAGCGCAGCAGCGCCAGCACGTACAGGTGGCCGCCCATGCCCTGGAACAGCTGCTTGCGTTTACCGGCGTCGCGCCGCAGCGTTTTCAGCGCCGCCTCGAAGCCTGCCAGCGCCTTCGTTAAATCTCCGGCCAGCAGCACGATCACGCTGGCGAAGAATTGCGCCAGCGCGCCATCGACGCCTTCCAGGTACAGCTTAGCTTCTTTCAATTTACCGCACAGGATCGCGTCTTCCGCCAGCGCCAGGCGCAGCGCGTCGCTGATGTTGTCGTTTTTTGCCAGGCGGCGCTGGTAGTGGCGTTCCGTAAAACCGCGCACGGCCGGCGCCAGCGCCGGTTCGCGCTGCGCGTGCTGCAACAGCAGCATCAAGACATCGTCGAGCAGGTGCGGGTGCACCAGGATCAGCATGCCCGGTTCCATCGGCCGCGTAAAAATGTCGACCACCGGGTGCAGTTGCGCCGCCTCGTAGCAGACCATGCAGGCCGCCAGCAGCGGCATCACCTGGTGCGGCGCCTGGCCGCGCAGCAGCGCCATGCGCAGGCGCGCCACGCCGAGCCGGTAACTGCGCGGCTCGACGGCGCCGTTCCACCCTTGCCGCATCGGGTTCAATAATTCGTGCGCGGTGCACAGGTCGTTCAGCAGGTGGGCGGCGATCGCGGCGCGGATCGCCGGCCAGCGCAATTTCGCGTTGCACAGGTAGCCGCGCGCCGTCACGACACTCGTGAACGCCAGCCGTTCGAGCTTGCGCAGCGGTTCGTCCAGCGAATGCACGTTGAACATGAAGCCTTGCGGATCGCGCACGCCGGCCTTGTTCACGTGGTCGAGGATGGCGGTGCGGCCCATCGGATCACCGATCAAGGCGAGCAGCGCCAGGATCATTTTTTCATCGAGGCTCAAGGCCTCGAATTCAGCGAGCAATTGCTGGTCTGTCATGCTTGGATATTATTCGCTTGCCAGGTTGTGGATCTCGACCGCCGCGGCGGCGCCGGGCGCGTGCAGGCCGAACATGCGCTGGTAAAAATACAGTTCCGCTTCCAGCGTGCGGATGATATTTTCCGCCTTGCGGAAACCGTGTCCCTCTCCTTCGAGCGGGACGTAGGCGACCGGCACGCCGCGCTGCCGCAATGCCTGCACCATCGTTTCGGATTGCTGCGGCGGCACCACCTTGTCGTCCAGGCCCTGGAAGAAGATCATCGGGCGCGACAGCTTATCCGTATGGTGGATCGGCGAACGTTCCCGGTACAGCGCGGCCGATTCGGGCGCCGGCGCGATCAGGTATTCATTGTAGTGCGATTCGAATTTGTGCGAATCCAGGTCCAGGCCGTGCAGGTCGGACACGCCATAGTAACTGGCGCCGAGTTTGAAGACGTCGTGGAAGGTCAGCGCGCACAAGGTCGTCAGGCCGCCGGCGCTGCCGCCGCGGATGATCAGGCGCTCGCCGTCGGCCAAGCCGCGTTCGACCAGGTAGCGTGCACCGGCGATGCAATCCTCGACATCGACGATGCCCCATTGCCCCCTCAAAGCGTCGCGGTAGGCGCGGCCGAAGCCGGCGCTGCCGCCGTAATTCACGTCCAGCACGCCGAAGCCGCGGCTGGTCCAGTATTGCGTGGCCAGTTTTAAGGTATTGACCGCCATGCCGGTCGGCCCGCCGTGGCTGATGACGATCACCGGCGGCTTGCTGTCCGCAGGCGCTTGCACATCCCTGTTTTGCGGCGGATAGAAGAAGGCGTACGCGGTGCGGCCGCCGGCGCTGGCGTAGCTGATGTTCTGCGGGACCGACAGGTAGCCGAGATCGGGGATGTCTGCGATCGAATGGGCCAGCACTTCGATGTCTTCGCTGGTGAAATCGATCTGCGCCAGTTCCAGCGGGATCGTCGGGCTGCCGCCGAGCAGCGCGATGAAGCCGGGGCCGACGCGCAACTCCCGGATTTCTTCATACGGATTGGCGATCGCTTCGAGCTTGCCGCTGCCCGTCAACAGGCGCGCCAGGCGGCTGACGCCCTGCTCGATATAGGTGCAGATGATTTCCGTGGCCGAGCGGAAGCCGTACATCGAGCCGCCGAAGGTCCAGTGCGGCGACGCGAATTCCGCCTGCATCGGGCACAGCGCCTCGATCTTGCCGCCATCGTGGCGGTACAGATTCCACCAGCCGTTGCGGTCGGAGACGAAGTGCAATCGACCGTCCGGCGCCCATTCCGGCTGGCAGACCGATTCGTCGGCGCTGCCGGCGATGCATACCGGCGTGCCCAGCGTGCCGTCGGCCCGCACCTCGGCCAGCCACAATTGCGTGCCCTGCCACGGCATGCGCGGGTGGTCCCAGCTCAGCCACGCCAGCGTAGTGCCGTCCGGGGACAGGCGCGGCGCCGCATAAAAATCGTGGCCCTGCGCCAGCACGGTCGCGGTGCCGTCCAGCGCCACCGCGCACAGGGTATTGTCCGGTTGCGCGTGCGAGGCCGGATCGTCCGGATGCTGTTCGCGCACGGCGATCAGGCGATTGCGGTTGCGGTCGACGATGAAATCGGCGAAGCGCTGGCGGCCCGGCGCGGTGAGTGCGACTGCTTCGGACTCGCCATCCTTGCGGTACAGGCGGTTGTCGGCGAAATGTGAAAAATAGACGGTGTCGCCATCGACGGCATAGGCGCCGCCACCGTATTCGTGCACGCGGCTGCGCACGTTCAGCGGCAGCGGCGTCAATTCGTCGACGCGCGCGCCGTGCCGGCGCAGCAGCGTGTTGCGGCCCGCTTCGCTGGCGCGCCCGGCCAGCCAGTAGATGTCGCCGCCGTTTTCTCCGCCCAGCATCAGTTGCGACAGCGGCGTGGCGCCGGCCGCCACCAGGTCGGCGCTGATCGGAGACGGCCAGGCGCCGTAGGGCGCGACAGGGGGGACGGCGGAGGTGACGGTGGTGGCGGGCATACGGGCTCCATGAAATATCAGCGGCATGATACAGATCATGGCCGCGCGGCGGCCAGGGCTATGCATAAAAAAGCGGCGCAAGATGCGATAATAGCGTCTTTATTCCGCCTTCGATTGCCTCCGATGCCACAATTCGCCCCCCTGAAGAACGATACCTTCTTGCGCGCGCTGCTGCGCCAGCCGACCGACTACACCCCCGTGTGGCTGATGCGCCAGGCCGGGCGCTACCTGCCGGAGTACCGCGCCACGCGCGCCAAGGGCGGTTCCTTCATGGGCCTGGCCACCAACCCGGACCTGGCGACCGAAGTGACCTTGCAGCCGATCGACCGTTATCCGCTCGACGCCGCCATCCTGTTCTCGGACATCCTGACGGTGCCGGACGCGATGGGCCTGGGCCTGTATTTCGTCGAGGGAGAAGGACCGAAATTCGAACGCCCCTTGCGCACCGAGGAAGACGTGCACGCGTTGCGCGCGCCGGAATCGGGTTCGCTCGACTACGTGTTCAAGGCCGTGACGCAGATCCGCACCGAACTCAATGGCCGCGTGCCGCTGATCGGTTTTTCCGGCAGCCCGTGGACGCTGGCCTGCTACATGGTCGAAGGCCAGGGTTCGCGCGAATTCCACACCATCAAAAAGATGCTGTACAGCCGCCCGGACCTGATGCACCACATCCTGTCGATCAACGCGACGTCGGTGGCCGATTACCTGAACGCGCAGATCGACGCCGGAGCGCAGGCGGTGATGATCTTCGACTCGTGGGGCGGCGCGCTGGCCGACGGCGCCTACCAGGAATTTTCGCTGCAATACATGCGCCAGGTGGTATCGCTTTTGAAACGTGAAAAGGATGGCGTCAAGATTCCCGCCATCGTGTTCACCAAGGGCGGCGGCCAGTGGATCGAAGAAATCGCCGACATCGGCGCCGACGCGCTGGGACTGGACTGGACCGCGAATCTCGCCAAGGCACGCGCGTTGGTCGGCCACAAGGTCGGCCTGCAAGGCAACCTCGACCCGGCCATCCTGTTCGCCAGCCCGGAACAGATCCGCGCCGAAGTGATCAAGGTACTGGACGCCTACGGCCGGCACGATACCGGCCACGTGTTCAACCTCGGCCACGGCATTTCGCAATTCACGCCGCCGGAATCGGTGGCTGCGATGGTCGACGCCGTCCACACGCATAGCCGGACGCTGCGCGGCGCCTGACGTCTGTTGGCAGGGAAGGGCGCGTTTCGCTGGAAACGCGCCCTTTTTCATTCTGCCGCCGCCTGCGCCGGACCGACTTATGCACAATTTTTTCTACTGCGGAAATAACAGGCAGCATAACTTCGCTAGCCCGTGGCGTGTTTGCAAGTGATTGATTATAAAAGATTATTTTTTCACGTTTCGGATGCGCCGCCAGCCCCGGTAAACCTTATGCGCACTGGAAAGCGGAGTTATTTCCGCATTCTCCACAAAGTTATCCACACAATCTGTGGATAAAAAAGAAAAGCACTTAATAAACCGGGACTTAGTGGCGTTGGCGGCAAGCGGTCCGGAAAAATGCTGCATTGCATGATATTTAGATAATGTTTTGTTGCCTGAATCCCATTGCCTTTGCACGAAACTGGACAGTACGGCTGCCCTGGCATGCGGCCGTGACATGCTGTGATGCAACAAGCGTTATCCTGTCCGCCCGGCTGTGCAAAAAAGCTTGAAACGGTGGGTAGGCAAGGTCTAAATAATTCAGTTATGCACAGCGGCGGGATAACTGCTGCGGTTTGCGCCCTCCCTGGGGAGGGTTTTTCAAGTACTTGATTTTAAACGATAAAAAACCGCGATTTTTAGCCGTTTCGAGCCGCTTGACAAGGTGGAAGTAGCAGTTTCCGGACATAAATACTTCATTGTCCACAAAGTTATCCACACCGTCTGTGGATAGTTACAAGGGTGCGAAACGATGGCCGTTTCGGACCGCAGATGTTTTAAATGAGGACCAGATGGCGCAGTGCATCCTGAAAATCGCGCTCGATACGCCGCTCAACGCCGTGTTCGATTACCGCTGGGTCGGCGAAGAGTCGGCGCTGCCGCAAGTGGGCCAACTGGCGCTGGTGCCGTTCGCGCGGCGCGAAGTGGTCGGCCTGATCGTCGGCCTGGCCGACTACAGCGATGTGCCTGTGGAAAAGCTCAAGGATGTGCTGGCGATCCGAAGCCAGTTGTCCCCGTTGTCGCAGCAATGGCTGGCGCTGGCCGGCTTCGCCGCCGATTACTACCAGCGCCCGCTGGGCGAAGTGGCGCTGCCCGGCCTGCCGAAGAATTTACGCGTGCTGACCACCGTCGCGCTCGACCGCGCGATCAAGAAGCTGGGCAAGCTCGACGATTGCCACGACGGCACACCGCGCGACATGCCGGCCCTGAACGAGGCCCAGCAGGAAGCCGCCGATGCGATCGGCGGCGCCAGCGGTTTCCAGCCGACCTTGCTGTACGGCGTCACCGGCAGCGGCAAGACCGAAGTCTACCTGCAAGCCTGTGCGCAAGTGCTGGAGCGCGAGTCGGACGGCCAGATCCTGATCCTGGTGCCGGAGATCAACCTCACGCCCCAACTGGAAGGCAATATCCGCGCGCGCTTTCCCGGCGTGATGCTGGCGACCTTGCACAGCAGCCTGTCCGAAGGCGAGCGCATGCTGCACTGGCTGGCCGCGCACCAGGGGCAAGCCCGCATCGTGCTCGGCACGCGGCTGGCGATCCTGGCGTCGCTGCCGCAATTGAAACTGATCGTCATCGATGAGGAACACGATCCGTCGTATAAACAGCAGGAAGGGCTGAGGTATTCGGCGCGGGATCTGGCCGTCTGGCGCGCCTGGCAATTGCGCATCCCGATCGTGCTCGGCTCGGCCACGCCATCGCTGGAAAGCTGGCACCACGCGCAATCGGGCCGCTACCGCAAGCTTGAATTGCGCGAGCGCGCCGTCAAGCAGGCGGTATTGCCCACCGTCAGGCTGCTCGACATGGAGCGCGACAAGCCACGCGACGGCCTGACGTCGCAACTGGTGGCGGCGCTGACATTGCGCATGGAACGCGGTGAACAGTCCTTGCTGTTTTTGAACCGGCGCGGCTATGCGCCCGTGATCTGCTGCGAAGCCTGCGGCTGGATCAGCGAATGCGTGCGCTGCACCTCGTTCATGGTGCTGCACAAGCCGGAACACCGGCTGCGCTGCCACCATTGCAGCCTCGAAATGCGGATACCCCGCCACTGCCCGACCTGCGGCAATGTCGACCTGCAACCGCTGGGGCGTGGCACCCAGCGCGTCGAAGAAGGGCTGCAACTGTTATTCCCGCAGGCGCGCATCTTGCGCATCGATGCCGACAGCACGAGAAAAAAGGGCAGCGCGCAGGAAGCGTTCGACACCGTGCATCGTGGCGAAGTCGATATTTTGATCGGCACGCAGATGGTCGCCAAGGGCCATGATTTCAAAAAACTGACCCTGGTCGGCATCATGAACCCGGATACGGCACTGTTTTCGCAGGATTACCGCGCCAGCGAGCGTTTATTTGCGCAACTGATGCAGGTGGCGGGAAGGGCCGGGCGCGCCGCGCAGACCGAGGGCGGCAGCGCGGCCGAAGTGCTGATCCAGACCCGCTACACGCAGCATCCCTTATATGCGGCCGTCGTCAACCACGATTACGACCATTTCGCCTCGGCCCTGCTGGCCGAGCGCGAGCAGGCCAGTCTGCCGCCGTATCTCTACCAGGCCATGCTGCGCGCCGAAGCGCCGCAACTGGCGACGGCGATCGATTTCTTGCAGATGGCACGCGATTGCGTGCTGCACCCCGGCATCACGATCAACGACCCGATCCCGATGAGCATGACGCGCGTGCACAACGTCGATCGCGCGCAATTGCTGGTCGAATCGCCATCGCGCCCGGCGCTGCAAGTATTCCTGAAGGAATGGATGACCACGCTGCGCGACATGAAAAGCCGCGTCAAATGGTCGCTGGAAGTCGATCCGCTCGATATCTAGCCGATGGCTGAAGGTCGATACGTATACGAAATCAAGGGCAAAGGCCGGGGTCAGACCCATGGGTCTGACCCCAGGGGTTGCCTCTGATTTTAGGGGAATTAAGGTTGCAGCAGGTAACGCCGCGCGCTGCCGATGATTTGCTCGGATAGGGCGCGCGTAAATGGCGTGTCGAGGTTCCATGCGTGCCATTCCAGCGCGACATCGAGCGTGCGTCCCGGCGCCAGGTCGACCAGCCGTTCGCCGTCGAGCGCGTTGGCCACTTGCAGCAGCGGCAGCAGGCCGTAGGCCAGGCTGCCATAAATACACTCGTTGAGCGCCGGCGACAGTGGCAGCGTGTGGTGCGGGAACTGGCCCTGCACGCCGAGCACGTCGGATAAAAAGCGCGTCATCAGCGCGCGCTCGCTGACGACGGCCGGCGCGAGGTGGACGGCGTCGGCGGAAAAGCCGTCGCCGAACCAGTGGCCGGCAAACGCCGGCGTGGCCACGCAGACGTAGCGCATCAATCCCAGCGGCGTGATGGCCGGGCCGTTCAGGCTGGCCGCCGGCGCCGCGCCGCGGGCGATGATGGCGCCGAACACGCTGCCTTCCTGCACCAGGTGCAGCGCCAGGTCGCGCCCGGCCAGTTGCACGTCGAGCTGGCAGCGCGGCGGAGACAATAGCGGCGGCAGCGTTGGCGGGAACCACGTCGCCAGGCTGGCGGCATCGACGGCAATCGCGATCTCCGGCATGCTGACCCGGTTGCCGAGGTCGATGTCGAGCGCCGCTTCCATCAGCCGCACGTTGCGGTGGTGCGAAATCAGGCGTTGCCCGAGCCCGGTCGGCACGCAGGGTACGCCGCGCACGATCAACAGCCGCCCGCTGGCGTCTTCCAGCGCCTTGATGCGTTGCGAGACGGCCGACTGGCTGATGCCCAGCGCCAGCGCCGCCTTCTCGAAACTGCCATGGCTGGCCACGGCGTCGAGCACCGCCAGGGCCCGGTAGTCAAGATTTCCCATAAGGAGTGCTTATAAAAACAGAAAATAATAAGCAATACTAATGCGTTTACAGGAATTCCGCTGGTAATTTTGCAAAAGTGTAGTATCCATCTTGAAATATTTCGGGAGATCGCAGATGCAAACCATACGAACGGACGTCGCCGTCATCGGCGCGGGCAGTGCCGGCCTGTCGGCGTACCGGGCCGCGCGCGCCGCCGGCAAGCGGGTCTTGCTGATCGAAGGCGGCCCCTACGGCACCACGTGCGCGCGGGTCGGCTGCATGCCAAGCAAATTGCTGATCGCGGCGGCCGAGGCGGCCCACGCGCTGGCGGCGGCGCCGGCCTTCGGCGTGCATCCGGGCGCGGTCCGCATCGACGGCGTACAAGTGATGGCGCGCGTGCGCAGCGAACGCGACCGCTTTGTCGGCTTCGTGCTCGATGGCATGCAACACATTCCCGAGTCAGACAAGGTGCATGGTTATGCCCGTTTTCTCGGCCCCGGCCGGCTACAGGTCGGCGATCACACCATCGTCGAAGCGGCCGGCATCGTCATCGCGACCGGTTCCGCGACTATCGTGCCCGATGAGTGGAAGCAGGCCGGCGCGCGCGTCATCAGCAGCGACGCCGTGTTCGACTGGACCGATCTGCCGCAATCGGTCGCCGTGATTGGCACCGGCGTCATCGGCCTGGAACTGGGGCAGGCGCTGCACCGGCTCGGCGTGCGTGTCGCCTTTTATGCGCGCGGCGCCAGCGTCGCGCAACTGGGCGACCCGCTGGTGCTGGAACAGGCCGCGCGCGTGCTCGGCGCCGAACTCGACATCCGCTTCCAGACCAAAATCGCCTCGATCGCCGCCGATGGCGAACAGTTGGTCTTGAGGAGTCACGACGGCGCCGGGGGCGAGCGGCGCGAGCATTATGATTACGTGCTGTGCGCGATCGGCCGCCGCCCGAACCTGGCGGCACTGGACTTGCACCTGGCGCAGGTCGCGCTCGACAAGGATGGCATTCCACCGTACGACCGGCAGACGATGCAGTGCGGCGACAGCGCGCTATTCATCGCCGGCGATGCCGACAATGAAATCCCCTTGCTGCCGGAAGCCGTCGACCAGGGCAAAATCGCTGGCGCCAACGCGGCCAGTTTCCCCGTGGTGCAGCCGGGCCTGCGCCGCACGCCGCTGGCCATCGCGTTTTGCGAACCGCAGATCGCCACCGCCGGCGCATCGTACCGGCAGTTATGTCACAGTCACGCCGGGCGCTTCGCGGTGGGATCGGTCTCGTTCGAGAACCAGGGCCGCAGCCGCGTCATGCTGCAAAACCATGGCTTGCTGCGCGTCTACGGCGAATTCGGCAGCGGGCGTTTTCTTGGCGCCGAAATGATCGCCCCACGCGCCGAACACCTCGCTCACCTGTTGGCCTGGGCTTGCCAGGCAGAACTCACCGTGGCGACGATGTTGGACATGCCGTTCTATCATCCGGTAGTGGAGGAGGGCGTGCGCACCGCGCTGCGCGAGCTGGCCGAGCGTCTGGCGTCGCCTCCCGCGGCACCGCCGCCTTGCCCTGATTGCACACCAGGTACTTGAATCGCGACCGATAGTCTTCTATGCTGAGAGGAGTATTGATTTAAGGCAATAAAATGCCGATGCGGGCTTGCCATGGGCGACACCCGGTCCCGGTGCGCGCTCAATATCCAAGCCCCCTGCACCTGCTGCCGACGCCGCTTCGGGGACTCGGCGTCCCCGTCAGACCCCAGGCGGAGTCGGCAGTTGCTGGTGTTGCGGAGTCCTTCGCAGGATGGCGTCCTGCCTGGCGCGGCGCGCGAGCGGCGGCACTGCCGACGCCGCTTCGGGGTCAGACCCCAGGCGGCGTCAGCCGTTGTTTTCATGGAGATGGAATTGAAAATTCGCAAGATCAGCCAGAGCGACCTGTATATCGGGCAATTGCTGCCCTGGGATGTGTACGGGGAAGGCGGCGGGCTGCTGGCGCGCAAGGGGCATCTGATCGCCAACCATAACCAGCTCGACAGCCTGGTCGAGCGCGGCGTCTACGAAGATGCCAGCGAAGAGGTGGCGCGCGCGCAGCCGGTGCCGTCGGTGTTGCGCATCCTCAATGGCGCGACGCTGGAATTGCAAACCGTGCTGCACCAGATCGCATCCGGCACGGCGCCGGCCGACGTGCGTCGCCAGCTCGAAGAAATCGCGCGCCTCGTCACGCAGGCCACGGCGCTGAATGCGGACGTGGCGCTGGCGTGCATTTTGCACAACCAGCGCGCCGGGCCGTATTCGGTACGCCACAGCATCGATACGGCCGTCGTCGCGCAACTGGTCGCGCTGGCGCTGAAAAAGCCGGTGCCGGACATCGACAGCATGACGCTGGCCGCGCTGACGATGAATGTCGGCATGCTGGCCGAGCATGACCGCCTGCAGGACAGCCGGCGCGTGCTGACCGACGGCGAGCGCTCGCTGGTGCATGCGCATCCGCAGGCCGCCGTCGAGTTGTTGCGCCAGGCCGGCATCGACGAACCCAACTGGCTCGCCTGCGTGCTGGCGCACCATGAAAACGAGGATGGCAGCGGCTATCCGGGCGGCGTGTCCGGCGGCACCGGCGTGCCGGATACAGCTAAGCTGATCGCGCTGGCCGACCGCTATTGCGCGCGCGTGACCGAGCGCCAGTACCGTCCCAGCATGCTTCCGAACGGCGCCCTGCGCGACATCTTGCTGGAAGCGAAAAACACGCTGGACGGCTTGCCGGCCGCCGTCCTGATCCGCGAACTCGGGATTTACCCGGTCGGCACCTATGTCCGCCTGCTGAACGGAGAAGTCGGCGTGGTCTGGCGCAAGGGCTTGAATCCGACCACGCCGTGGGTCACTTCGCTGGTCGGACCGCGCGGCGCGCCGCTCGACCCGCTGCTGCAGCGCGATACGCGCGGCGACCTGAACGGCATCCGCGAAGTGCTCAGCGCGGCGCAAGCCAATGCGCTGTTCCGCATGGAACAGGTGTGGGGCCGCGCCGCCAGCCCTTGAGAATCAGTTCAGCAACGAGTCGAGCCGTCCCTGCTCGGCCAGGTCGCGCATCACGCGGATCGTGTCGATATCCGATTCCTGGTAAGCCGATTTGCGGAATTCGTCATACATCGCATTCGCCTCGTCGGTGGCCGCGTCATGCCCGTCGTCGTATTCGAAGCGCACCCACAGGGTATCGTCGTGCGGTTCGATCGTCATCGTCAGGCTGGATGCGCTGATGTCTTGCTGCGCTGCAACTTCATACCGCACATGGTGCATCGGTTCGAGCAGCACGCGGTCGGCGATCACCAGTTCGCCGTAGCGCAGGCGGCGGCTGAAGCCATAGTCATGGCGGCTGTCGACCTGGCATTCGTCGAGGTGCGGCACGAACAGCATCGGCGATTCGGCGCGCAAGACCAGGCCGCGCCAGACCTGCTCGTGCGTCAGCGTGTCGATCAGCGGGTTCAGCGGATCGTTGATTTGGATGAGGTGTTCGAATTTCATGGTGCGAGCCTGGATGGTTGTGCCGGATAGTGACACTATATTCCGCCACAGGCCCGATGATCAATGCTCGCACTGTTCAAGCCGGTCGATACGGCTGCTACAATGACCGGCTGTCCTGCCTATCCCCTCGGAAACAATGTCTAACGCGCCACAGTTCGGCCTGAACGCCCCGCAAAGCGAAGCGGTGCTCTACCTTGACGGTCCCTGCCTGGTGCTGGCCGGCGCCGGTTCCGGCAAGACGCGCGTGATCACGCAAAAGATCACGCACCTGATCGAAGACCGCGGCTACGACCCGCGCACCATCGCCGCCTTGACGTTTACGAACAAGGCCGCGCTGGAAATGCAGGAACGGGTCGCCAAGCTGCTCAAGCAGCCGAGGCAGGCCAAGCAATTGACGGTGTCGACCTTCCACTCGCTGGGCGTCAAAATCCTGCGCCAGGAAGCGAACCACCTGGGCTTGAAGGACCGCTTTTCGATCATGGATAGCGACGATTGTTACTCGCTGGTGCAAGACCTGGCGCTGACCACGGACAAGCAGCTGATCCGCGGCATCCAGAACGATATATCTCTGTGGAAAAATGGCCTGACCGACCCGGAAACAGCGCTGCGCGACGCGAAAACCGAGGACGAGGCGCAATCGGCGCGCATCTACACCAGTTATGTCGCGACGCTGGCCGCCTACCAAGCCGTCGATTTCGACGATCTGATTCGCCTTCCGGTGGAACTGTTTCGCAGCAACGACCCGGTGCGCGACAAGTGGCAGCGCCGCCTGCGCTACCTGCTGGTCGACGAATACCAGGATACGAACACCTGCCAGTATGAGCTGGTGAAACTGATGGTCACCGGCATTAATAAAAAGCCGATGTTTACGGCCGTCGGCGACGACGACCAGGCGATTTACGCGTGGCGCGGCGCCACCGTCGAAAACCTGAGCAATTTAAAAGTCGATTTCCCGGACTTGCGCCTGATTAAACTGGAACAGAATTACCGTTCCACGACGCGCATCCTGCAGGCGGCCAACGCCGTCATCGGCAACAACCCAAAACTGTTCGAAAAGTCGCTGTGGTCCGAGCACGGCCTGGGCGAGCCGATCAAGGTGCACGCGATGCCGAACGAGGAACAGGAAGCCGAGCAGATCGCCATCATGATCTCGGCCGACCATTTCGAACGCAAAAACAAGTGGTCCGATTACGCGATCCTGTACCGCGGCAACCACCAGGCCCGCATCATCGAGCAATCGCTGCGCAACCAGCGCATCCCGTACACGATTTCCGGCGGCCAGAGTTTTTTCGACAAGGCCGAAATCAAGGACATCATCAGTTACCTGCGCCTGCTGGCCAACCAGGACGACGACCCGGCATTCATCCGCGCCGTCACCACGCCGCGGCGCGGCATCGGCCAGTCGACGCTGGAAGTGCTGGGCGCGTTTTCCGGGCAGTGGCAATGCTCCCTGTTCGAAGCCGTGTTCAAGGGAGGCATCGAGGCGAAACTGCCGGACCGCCAATTGCTGCCGCTGCGCGAATTCTGCACGTTTATCAATAACCTGGAAGCGCGCGCCAGCCGCCCCGGCCCGTCCGGTAGCGGAGACAACGCGGCACAGGTGCTCGACGACATGATGGAAGCGATCCATTACGAATCCTACCTGTACGACAGTTTCGAAGAACGCGCCGCGCAAGGCAAATACCAGAACGTCATCGATTTCGTCACCTGGCTCAAGGAGCGCGGGCGCGGCGGCAAGGATGGCGCCGGAGAGGAAAAGAACGTACTGGAATTGACGCAGATGGTGGCCTTGATGTCGATGTTGGAAGGCAAGGACGAGGAACAGGACGCGGTGCGCATGTCGACCCTGCACGCCTCGAAAGGTCTTGAATATCCGCACGTGTTCCTGGTCGGCTGCGAAGAGGGGATCTTGCCGCACAAGGGAGATCCGGACGCGCCGGTCGAGACGCTGGCCCAGCGCATCGAGGAAGAGCGGCGCCTGATGTATGTCGGCATCACGCGCGCGCAGCGCACCTTGCAGGTCACCTGGTGCAAGAAGCGCCGCCGCGCCGGGGAGCAGGTGCATTGCGACCAGTCGCGCTTCATCAAGGAAATGCAGCTCGATGTCGGCACGGCCGTGCCGCAGGAAAGCGAAGTGATGACGCCGCGCGAACGGCTGGCGCGCATGAAGGAATTGCTGGCCACGCCGAAAGCCGGCACCGCGCCCGCGCAAGGCTGACGCCCTTGCCGCATAATGCCGCTTTTGGATGGAAGGATCTGCCGTGAGCAATGAAGAAGAACGTTTTGTCGATATCGAACTCAAGCTGGTGCACCAGGAAGACCTGGTCGACGCGCTGAACCAGCGCGTCTATGAACAGCAACAGCAGATCGACAAGCTCGAAGCGATGCTGCACTCGCTGGCGCAACACGTGCGCGACAATGCCCAGGGCGGGCAGCAGGGCATTTTGAACGAGCGTCCGCCGCATTATTGACAGGTCGTGGCCGGCACATCTTTCTTCGCCGCGCATCGCAGCAGCCGGTCCCTGATGCCGTAACTTGAACTGCGCTACGGTCTGTGGCTAATGCTGTTTAAGTGTTAGCGCCAATTTTGTCATTCCCGCGAAAGCGGGAATCCCATTTTTTTGCGCCGTTCGGGACGCAAAATGGGATTCCCGCCTGCGCGGGAATGACAGATCTACGGTCTATGGCCTTCACTTGGCGGCATTACCGCCTGCCTCGTTTTTCGCCTCCGTCGATCCATCGACAAAAATGCCAGCGAATCTGATTTTTGTGTAGGGACGCGCGATCGCGCATCCAATATTCTTACTCCATCAAGACAATACGCCCGGTGACTGGAGCTTCTTCCAGCCGCCGTTGCGAGAAATCCAAAGGAGAACGAAGTTGGCCAAGAAAATCCCCCTTAAAATCGCGATCGCCGATCATCCGCACACCGTCGCCATCCGCAACGGTTCCATTCCCATCGAGGGCGTGGATGCCGAATTCGTCACCGTCAAACCGCAGATCGGCGCGTTCCGCCGCATGGTGCGCGACGTCGAATTCGACGTCTGCGAACTGGCGCCGACCACCTATATCATCGCCCGCGCCTACGGCGCGCCGTTCGTCGGCCTGCCGATCTTCGTCGTGCGCCGCTTCCACCATGGCGGCCTGCTGGTGCGCCCGGACGCTGGCATCAACAGCCCGAAAGACCTGGAAGGCAAGCAGGTCGGCGTGCGTGCCTATTCCGTCACGACCGGCGTCTGGAACCGGCAAGTCCTGATCGACGAATTCGGCCTGGATGCATCGAAGGTCACCTGGGTGGTGGACGATGAAGAACACGTCACGCAACTGAAACTGCCGGCCAACGTGATCCACGCCGCTGAGGGTACTTCGCTCAATGAAATGATGGCCAAGGGAGAGCTCGTGGCCGGCTTCGAAGGCGCCGCGGGCATCGGCCGCACCGGCGCGCCGACCGGCGGCTGGAAGGAAGTGGAGACGGATTATCCGGACCTGCTGCCGAACGCCGCCGAGATCGAGAAAGAATATTACGCCCGCACCGGCGTCTATCCGATGCACGGCACCATCGTCGTCAAGGATTCGGTGCTGGCCGAACATCCGTGGATCGCCAAGTCGATCTACGACGCCTTCGACCGAGCCAAGAAGGAGTGGTTGACACGTCTCGACGCCGGCGAAGCGACCGCCGCCAGCGACAAGAAATATCTCGAATTGCGCAAGATCGTCGGCTACGACCCGCTGCCTTATGGTCTGCAAGAAAACTTGAAAACCATCGAAACGCTCGAAGCGACCGCCTTCAAGCAGGGCTTGACGCCGCGCCGCATGTCGGTCGGCGAACTGTTTGTCGACCCGCTGGCCTGCTGACCCGAACGGAGAAAAAAATGATTATCGATTGCCACGGCCATTTCACGACCGTCCCGACTTCCTTCCGCAACTGGCGCGCCAAGCAGGTCGAATTCGCCAACGACCCGATCAATGGCCCCAAGCGCGCCGATGCTTATGTTTCCGACGATGAAATCCGCGAAGGCGTCGGCAATGGCCAGCTGCGCCTGCAACAGGAGCGCGGCAGCGACCTGACGCTGTTTTCTCCGATCGCCGGCCTGATGAGCCACCATCTCGGCAACGAGCGCACCAGCGTGGAATGGGCCGAAGTATCAAACGACCTGGTGCACCGCGTGACGGAAATGTATCCAGATAATTTCGTGCCGGTCTGCCAGTTGCCGCAATCGCCCGGCGTCGCCCCCGCCAACAGCGTCGCCGAACTGCGCCGCTGCGTCGAGGAACTCGGTTTTGTCGGCTGCAACCTGAACCCCGATCCGACCGGCGGCTACTGGACCGGCAAGCCGATGACCGACCGCGAATGGTATCCGCTGTACGAAGCGATGTGCGAACTCGATGTGCCGGCGATGATCCACGTGGCGGCCTCGTGCAATCCCTGCTTCCACGGCACCGGCGCGCATTACCTGAATGCCGACACCGCCGTGTTCATGCAGGTGCTGCAATCGGACCTGTTCAAGGATTTCCCGACGCTGCGCTTCGTGATTCCGCACGGCGGCGGCGCGGTGCCCTACCACTGGGGACGCTACCGCGGCATGTCGCTCGAAATGTGCGACCGCCCGCTCGAAGGGCTGTTGAACAATATTTTCTTCGACACCTGCGTCTACCACCAGCCGGGCGTCGAACTGCTGACCAAGGTCGTGCCGACCGACAACGTGCTGTTTGGCTCGGAAATGATCGGCGCGGTGCGCGGCAGGGACCCGAAGAATGGCCAGTATTTCGACGACACCAAGCGCTACCTGGACGATTGCGCCGCGCTGACGGACGAAGACCGCTTCAAGATTTTCGAGGGCAATGTGCGGCGCGTCTATCCGCGCCTCGATGCCCGTCTGAAGGCGCAAGGCAAATAAGCCGGCACCGCCGCATTCACCAGAAAAAACAGAGGCAAGCATGAATTCTTCAATCGTTGACATCCACCCGCACATCATTTCCGACGATGAGCGCCGTTATCCGCCGGCGCCGCTGTTCGGCAAGCGTTCCGAATGGTCGCAGGAACGCCCGACCACGGTCGAGACGCTGATCGCGGCGATGGACCAGGCCGGCGTCGCCAAGGCCGCCGTCGTGCATTCGTCGACCACCTACGGTTTCGACAACAGCTACGTGGTCGAAGGCTGCGGCAAGTATCCGGGTCGCCTGGTGGCGGTCGGTTCCGTCGACGTGCTGCAGCCGGACGCGCCGCAGCGCATCCGCGAATGGGTCGATCTCGGCCTGGCCGGCCTGCGCCTGTTCACCGGCGGCAGCACCAAGGATTTCGATCCGAGCGAACTGGACGATCCACGCGCGTTCCCGGCGTGGGAACTGTGCGCCGAACTCGGCCTGACGATGTGCATCCAGACCGGTCCGGTCGGCTTGCCGCAGGTGACGGCGCTGGCGCGGCGTTTTCCGACCGTTCCCATCATCCTCGATCACCTGGGGCGTCCCGAGGTTGCCGACGGCGCGCCGTATGCCGCCGCGCAAAGCCTGTTCGACCTGGCGCCGCTCGACAACATTTATTTAAAACTCACGCCGCGCATCTTCGGCGACGTCAGGAAGGAAAAGGCGAGCGCCGACACGTTCTTCCCGCGCGTGGTCGCCGCCTTCGGCGCCGAGCGCATGGCGTGGGGGTCGAACTTCCCGACTTCGCCGGGCGCGCTGTCGGAGATCCTGGCGAATGCCCAAGCCGGCCTGGCGTGCCTGAACGAGGAAGAGCGCGCGTGGATCTTTGGCAAAACCGCGCAGCAGCTGTATCCCGCCCTGGCCTGACCAATACAAGAAAGAAAAAAAAATGGAGACGAATAAACCGGAACAGCCAGGGGCTGCGAGCCGCTGGACCATCCTCGCGTTGCTGGCGATCGGTGTGTTGATTTCCTTTATCGACCGCACCAGCATTTCCTCGGCGCTGGCCGACACGAATTTTGTCAAGGAATTCGCGCTCACCAGCGTTGATCGAGGCTGGATCAACGCGGCCTTCTTCTGGTCTTACGGCCTGTTCCAGGTGCCGATGGGTTACGTGGCCGACCGCTACGGCGTGAAGTGGCCCTACGCGGTCTGCTTCGCCGCCTGGTGCGCCGCCACGGCGCTGATGGGGGCGGTGACGGCGTTGGGCAGCCTGGTCATGATGCGCCTGATCATCGGCATGGCCGAGGCCATCGTGATCCCGGCGAGCTATCGCTGGATCCGCAACAATTTCGATGAAAGCCAGAATGGCCTGGCCGTCGGCCTGCTGGCGATGGGCAACAAGTTCGGCCCCGCCATCGGCGCGCCGGTCGGCGCCTGGTTCATCGTCAATTATTCGTGGAACGTCATGTTCGTCGTCACCGGCATCGCGGGATTGATCTGGCTGGCGCCGTGGCTGATGTTGGTGCGCAACGACTTTCCAACGAAGGCGGAACTGGCGACAGCCAAACGCAAGGCGTCGTCGGTCACCTTCGGCAGCATCCTGTCCAGCCCGGTCGTCTGGGGCGGCATGATCACCAATTTTTGCTACGGTTATTTCACCTTCTATTGCATGACCTGGATGCCGGCTTACCTGGTCGAACAGCGCGGCCTGTCCCTTGCAAAATCCGGGCTGTACACCTTCTTCAGCTTTGCCGGCATCGCGATCGTCGCGGCGGTCGCCGGCTGGGCGGCGGACCGGATCATCGCACGCGGCAACGATCCGATCAGGGTGCGCAAGGCATTCATCATCGCCGGCTTCATCGGCGGCTGCACCGTGCTGCTCGGCGCCTATGCCGACACGCTCGAAATGGCGCTGTTCTGGAACGTGCTGTCGCTGTCGCTGCTTGGCCTGGCCACCGCGAACAACCTTGCGCTGTCGCGCCTGACCTTGATCCCGAAACAGGCGATCGGTTCCGTCACCGGCGTGCAGCAGGTCGCGACCAGTCTGGCCGGCGGCGTCGCGGCAAGCCTGTCGGGCTGGCTGCTGCATATCAGCGGCAGCTACGACTTGCCGATGATGGTGATCTTCGTCTTCCTGCTGATCGGCGCGGCCGCCACGGCGATCCTGTTCCGTCCCGAATGGGCGCCGAAGGTGACGGCGGAGCTGGCGCCCAAGACGAGCCAGGCCGCGTGACGCGCGCCCCCGTTAAAAAATTCAATTACTGAGAGAACACACATGGCAAAAATCGTATTCGGGATGGCGGTGCCCCACAGCGGCATGCTCGGCCAGGCGCCGGAAGACTGGCTGAAAAACGGCGAGCGCGACCGCAACAACCCTGAACTGTGGTACCGCAACCGGACCTGGACCTATCCGGAACTGGAAGCGCACCGCGAAGCGGCATTCGAAAAATACCTGACGATCGAAGAGCGCACCGCGCGCGCCGCGCGCTGCCGCGCCGCGCTCGACGAGATGGCCGCCGCCTACCGCGCCGCCGACATCGATGTCGCGATCATCCTGGGCAAGGACCAAAAGGAAATCTTTACGCAGTTCTCGCCGTCGATCGCCATCTACAGCGGAGAAGAGGTGCACAACGGCCCGCCGCAGCGCTCGGTCTACGCGCCGGACCACCACGTGACGCACCCGTGCCATCCCGAACTGGCGAAGTACCTGATCGACAGCTTCCAGCGCGAAGGCTTCGACCTGACCGACCTGTTCGCGTGGCCCGACAACGTCTGGATGAAGCCGCTGCCGGACTACCCGGTGGCGCCGCATGCCTACAGTTTTGTCTACCACCAGATCATGGATGACAATCCGCCGCCGCACGTGCCCATCATCATGAACTGCTTTTATCCGCCGACGCAGCCGTCGATGGCGCGCTGCATCGAATTCGGACGGGTGCTGCGCGACGCCATCAACGCCTGGCCCGCCGATGTGCGGGTCGGCATCTTCGCCTCGGGCGGCCTGTCGCACTTCGTCAACGACGAGGAATTCGACCAGCGCATCATGAAGATGCTGGCCGACTACGACTACGACGGCCTGGCCGCCGTGGAAGACGGCTATTACCAGTCCGGCACGTCCGAAATCAAGCTGTATGTCAGCGTGATGAAGGCGATGCAGGACACCGGCGCCGAGATGACGCTGGTCGACTATGTCCCCTGCTGGCGCACGGCCGCCGGCACCGGAGAGGGCATGGGCTTCATGTACTGGCGCGGCGAGCAGTAACAGCGCCGCCGGCCCGGGCCGGCGATTTTCCAGCAAACCGAATGCAATCAATCCGCCTGGATCAGCGCGGCTGGTCAGGCACGCCCAAACAACGACTGTACGAAGAGGAAATCATGAGCAACCACCGTCTGAATGGCATCATCCGCGCCTGGGAACAGGGCAAGCCGGCCTTCACCACCTTCGCCAAGCTGGACAAGCAAAGCGCCATCGACCTGAGCGACGCGCCATACGACGGCATCGTCTACGAGATGGAGCACAACCCGTATGACGTGTCGGCCCTCGGCGACTCGCTGCAATACCTGCTGAACCGCAAGCAGATCGTGACTTCAGCTTCGGTGGCGCCAGCGGTGACGCCGATCGCGCGCATTCCCGCCAACGGCGTCGAGATGAACCAGTCGTTCGCCAAGCAGGTGCTGGACCGCGGCGTCTACGGCGTGATCACGCCGCACGTGGCCACCGTCGAGCAGGCATATAACGCCGTCGCCTCGTGCCGCTACGCCCGTCCGAAAAACGCCCCGCTGTATGAGCCGAAAGGCGTGCGTGGCGACGGCCCGGCCAACGCGGCGCGCTACTGGGGCCTGAGCCAGCAGGAATACTACGCCAAGGCCGACGTCTGGCCGCTGGCGCCGCAGGGGGAAATCCTGGTCGGCCTGATGATCGAAAGCACCCAGGCCATCGAAAACCTGGACGATATCCTCGCCAACGTGCCCGGCGTCGGCTTCGTGCTGATCGGAGAGGGCGACTTGAGCCAGGAACTGGGGCTGGCGCGCCAATATGACCATCCGGAAGTGCTGGCCGCGATGGCGCAGATCGTCGCCACCTGCCACAAGCACAGTGTCAAAGTCGGCAATCCGCACACCACCGCCGGCAATTACGAGCGCCTGCTCAAGGAAGGCTACAGCTTCCTGATGACGGCGCCGCAGCGCAGCTACGGCGTGATCGGCAAGGTCCGCGAGATGGCGGGGTATTAATATGAACGGCGCCGAAAGCCTGGTCCGGACGCTGACCGACCAGGGTGTGGACATCTGTTTTGCGAACCCCGGCACGTCGGAAATGCATTTTTTAAAAGCGCTGGAAAACCCGAAAATGCGCAGTGTTTTGTGCCTGTTCGAGGGCGTCTGCACCGGCGCGGCCGACGGCTACTACCGGATGAAAGGCACGCCGGCGTCGACCTTGCTGCACCTGGGGCCGGGCCTGGCGAACGGCCTGGCCAATGTCCACAACGCCAAGCGGGCCTCGTCGGGCATGGTCAACATCGTCGGCGAGCATTCGGCGGCGCACCTGAAATACGATCCGCCCTTGATGTCCGATATCGAAGGGTTGGCGCGGCCATTGAGCCACTGGGTGCGCCGCGTCGAGTCGCCCGGCGCAGTGGCGTGGGACGTGGCCAGCGCCGTGGCAAAGGCGAATGAAAAGCCTGGCCAGATCGCGACGCTGATCCTGCCGGGTGACGCCTCGTGGCAGGACGCGGGTGAGCCGGTGACCTTACCGCGCGCCGTCGCCACGGCAAAGCTTCCCGACCCGGCCAATATCGAGCACGTCGCCAGGGTGCTCAAGTCCGGCGAGCCGGCGCTGATCATCCTGGCCGGCGGCGCCACGCGCGGGCGCGCGCTGGAACTGGCCGGCAGGATCAAGGCGGCGACCGGCTGCCGCGTCGCGACGCAATTCTTCACTTCGCGCATCGAACGCGGGGCGGGGCGCGTCACGCTGGAGCGCATCCCGTACGCGGTGGGCCAGGCGGTCGACTATCTGAAAGGTTTTAAACATATCGTCACGGTGGAGACCACCGAGCCGATCGCGTTCTTCAGCTATCCCGACAAGCCGAGTTTATTGAAAGCGCCCGGCACCAGCGTGCACACGCTGGTCGATATCGGCGAGGACAGCGCAGCCGGGTTGGAGATGCTGCTCCATGCGCTGGGTGCGGCGGGTACGCCGGCCGTGTTCCAGCAGCGGGCGGCGGCGATTGCGCCGAGCGGCGCGCTGACGCCGGCCAGCATCGCCCAGGCGCTGGCGGCAGCCTTGCCGGAAAACTGCATCCTGGTCGACGAATCGCTGACCACGGGGCGCGAGACGATGGGCCTGACGGTGGGCGCCGCGCCGCACGACCTGATCAACAACATGGGCGGCTCGATCGGTTACGGCACGCCGGTGGCCACCGGCGCGGCATTGGCCTGTCCCGACCGGCGCGTGTTCTGCATGGTCGGCGACGGCAGCGCGATGTACACGATCCAGTCGCTGTGGACGCAGGCGAGAGAAGGGCTGAACGTCACGACGATCATCTTTGCCAACAACAGCTACGCGATCCTGAAAGCGGAGTACGCGAACATGGGCGCCGGCGCGCCGGGACCGCAGGCGCTGGCCATGATCGACATCGACAAGCCGCGCATCGACTGGCGCGCGATGGCCACCAGCATGGGCGTGCCCAGCGTCTCAGTCGACACGGCCGAGGGCTTTCACCAGGCTATGGCCGACCTGGCGCGCGAACCAGGGCCGTCGCTGATCGAGGTCCGGCTGTAACACCGCCGAGGTCCGGCTGTGGCACCGTTAAGTCAAGACCACGGACCGTAGCATTGTCATTCCCGCGCAGGCGGGAATCCCATTCCGCTGCGCCGTATGGGACACAAAAATGGGATTCCCGCCTTCGCGGGAATGACAGATTTATAGGTCCGCCTGTAATTTTATTCAAGCATAAGGAAACCCTACCATGACAACGAGAGCAATCGAGGTGCCGACCTTGCGCACCAACCTGGCCGAGTACGCGGTCACCAAGGCATTGCGCGATGGCCGCGCCAGTTCCGACATCGTCAAACTGGACTTCTGCGGCCCGACCCCCGCACACAACGGTTTCAAGCAGATGGTGCGTGAAAACGCGTTCGATGCCGGCGAACTGGCCATCGTCACCTTTTTGCAGGCCAAGGCTTACGGCAAGCCGTACGTGCTGCTGCCTACGCCGATCTCGGGCCGTTTCCAGCACCATTGCGCCGGTTTTAATCTTGACTTCGGAGATCTGAAACCGAAGGATATCGAAGGAAAACAGGTCGGCGTGCGCACCTATACGCAGACCACGGCGCTGTGGATACGCGGCATCCTGCGCCACGAATACGGCGTCGATCTCGACAAGGTCAACTGGATGACCTTGGGCGACGGCCACTTGGCCGAGTACAGCGATCCGGCCAACTGCACTCGGCTGCCGCCAGGGTCCTCGATCCCGCAGATGATGCTCGATGGCGAATTGACGGCGGCCTTGCTCGGCGAGGACATGCCGAAAGACCCGCGCGTGCGCACCCTGGTGCCAGACGCGCACAATGCGGCCAAGGACTGGTTCGCGCGCGAAGGCGTGGTGCCGATCAACCACATGTTCGTCGTGCATGCGGACCTGTCGCGCAAGCGTCCCGACATCGTCAACGAGTTGTACCGGATGATCGTCGAAAGCCGCGAACTGACGGAAGGCGGCGTCCCCGCCATCTTCCCGCCGATCGGCCTGGAAGAAAACCGCAAGGGCCTGCAACTGGCCATCGACTGGGCGCTCGACCAGAAGATCATTCCGCGCCGCCTGTCGGTCGACGAACTGTTCGACGACGTCACGGGCAATCTGGGCTGAACGCCCGATATAACGCGCCACCTTTTTTAGTCACAAAACAAGAACACGCGGCGGTGCCTTGGGCGCCGCCGTGGGGACTCTCACATCCAAAAAAACAATGGAGACAGGCATGAAATACAAGGCAATTATCTGCTTTTCGACGGCGATGCTGGGCCTCGCGCCGGCATGGTCGCAGCAAAACCTGGGCAACGTCACGCTGTACGGCTTGCTGGACGAAGGCGTCGAGCATGTGCACGGCGTCTCTCTCGGCAACGGCAAGAGCGGCAGCGATTACCGCGTCGGCGCGGGAACGGCCGCTTCCCGCTGGGGCTTGCGCGGCAGCGAGGACCTGGGCGGCGGATTGCAGGCCGTGTTCACGCTGGAGGGCGGCATCTCGGTCGATACCGGCGCCCAGGGCCAAGGGCGGCTGTTCGGCCGGCAGGCATGGGTCGGCCTGGCCGGCGATTTCGGCACCGTGACCATCGGCCGCCAGTACGCGATGCGTTACTACGCGCTGCTGGACGCGGACATCTTCGGGGCCGGCGCGCAGGGTCTCGGCTCGATCGATCCCGGCATTCCGAATGCGCGCATCGACAATGCGATCGCCTACCGCGGAAAACTGGGCGCGTTCAGCGGCGGCGTGAATTACAGCGTGGGCCGAGATACCGTCAACACCAGCAGCGTCGCCGGCAGCAACTGCCCGGGCGAAACGTCCGACTCGAAGCAGTGCCGGGAATGGTCGGCGATGGCCAAGTACGACGGCGGCAACTGGGGCGTGGTCAGCGGCTATGAAAAGCAGTATGGCGGCACCGCGGCCACCTACGGCGGCCTGACCGCGCCGGACAAGACCGACAGCCGCCTCACGGTGAATGCCTATTACCAGAAGGAGCAAGCCCGCTTCGGCGCCGGCTGGCTGAAGCGCATCAACGAGGGAATCGCCACGCCGAAGAGCGACTTGTACTGGCTGGCCGGCGCGGTGCCTGTGTACGGCGCCTTCGTCATCGATGGCATGGTGGCGCAGCTCAAGTACCGCGACTCGCCCAACGGAGCGCGGCTGTACGCCTTGCGCGCCGATTACCTGCTGTCGAAGCGCACCATGCTGTACCTGGGAGCGGCCTTCGTCAACAACAGCGGCGCGCTCGCCATCGCCGCCACGACGAACCCGCCCGCCACCGCGCCGCTGCCGGGCGGCTCGCAGCAGTCCATCTTTACAGGCGTCAAACACACGTTCTGACCCGTCTATTGCCTGTGCGGCGGCGTCAATCCCTGCCGTGCCTTGGCGCTGCGCGATTGGCGCTGCCGCCTTCCTGGCGGTAGCGCGCGGGCGGGATCTTGTGGTGCAGTTTAAAGAAGCGGGTGAACGCGCTTTGCGAGGCAAAACCCAGCCGCTCGCTGATGTCCGCCACGCTGAGTGTTCCTCCTTGCAGCAACTGGCGCGCGTGCTCGCCCTTGACCTTCATCTGCAGGGCGTTGAACGACGTGTTTTCCGATTGCAGGCGGCGCCGCAGCGACCAGGGCGTCGTCGCCAGTTGCTCGCACAGGCGTAGCAGCAGCGAGTCGCTGCCGGGGTCTTCGTGCGGTGGGGCGAGCAGATCGCCGATGACCTGTTCCACGCGCGACGAAAACAGGTGCGCGCCGCGGATCGCCTGCAGTTCGCTGCACGCGCGCGTCAGCATGTGCGGCGCCAGCAGCGCGTTGTACTGACCGAAGGGCTGGTCGAGCGCGGGCGCATCGAAGCGCATCAGGTTGCGCGCCTGGCCGAAGCGTACCGGGGCACCAAAAAATTCCGATATCGCGCCGGCGAACGGCGGCGCTTTTCCCTGCAATTCAACGTGGAAGACGGTAGCGGCGCCGGTATCGTAAGCGCGCGTAAAAAAGGCCAGCGTCTTGAAGTTGGCGAAGGCTTGCATGCCCGAGTGCGCGGTATTGAATTCGGCCACGTAGTCGAATTCCACCTGCTGCCCGTTTTCGCGCAGCAGCACGAAATCGAATTCGCCGACCAGGCCGCGCAAGGCGAGAAAGTGCTGCAAGGCCTGGCGCAATGTCGCGCTGTTATAGCACACGCCGATCAGGCTCGTATATTCGTTGAGCCACTGGGTCGCGCCGGCATCGACAATGGCGCGGCTTTGCGCGAAGCGCGGCATGTACTCGAGCAGGCGCGCATGCCGTTCCGCATGGATGCGGCCGCCGGCAACCTCGAGCGCATCGAGCGTGATGCCGGTGTGGCGCACGAATTCTTCGGCACTGACGCCGGCCGCGTGCAGGCTTTTCCAGCAGTGAAAAGCGATCCGGTTGCTCACCGTGCGCAGGTCCAGATTTTTCAAGGCGTCACCAATCTCCAGGAGGCGAGTCCGCGCGCGAAGACGCGCCGGTTGGCTGGCGCTGGCAGTCTCTGGTTGTCTTGTTGTTGTTTTGTTTCAGCGCCGATTGTAGCAGCCCGCCGGCGGCCCGTGCGGATGCCGCAACGCAGCATGAAAATTGTTCTTGAAAGGTAAATCGCCATGCGGCGCGATCAATTGCCGCCGTCCCGACTCCAGTACATTTTTGACCGAGCGCACGCTTGAAACAAAACTACACCATATTGGAGATGCTTGATGACCCTGAATCCGACCAGTTCACGCTGGACCCTCGCCTGTACCGGCGCCGTGCTGGCCCTGTGCGGCTGCACCAACAGCTTTGACCAGGACGAACCCGTAGCGCAAGCGCAATTCGGCACGACCAGTTACACGCTGCTGGAGAAAGACCAGCTCAAGTTCAAGGACATGAACCGCAACGGCGTGCTCGATCCTTATGAAGACTGGCGCCTGTCTCCGGAAGCGCGCGCCGACGACCTGGTCGCGCGCATGACGGTGGAAGAGAAGGCCGGCATGATGCTGCACGGTACCGCGCCCGCGGCCAACGACGCGGCCGGCATCGGCGCCGGCGCCAGCTATGACCTGGTGGCGCTGGAACAGCTGGTTTTGAAACAGAACATCAACACTTTTATTACGCGCATGAGCGGCGCGGCGGGCAACCTGGCGGCCGAGTACAACAAGGTGCAGAAACTGGCCGAGCGTTCCCGCTTGGGCATCCCGGTATCGATCAGTACCGACCCGCGCCACCACTTCCAGTACACCGCCGGCGCCAGCGCCAGCACCGCCGGCTTTTCGCAGTGGCCTGAAACGCTGGGCCTGGCCGCGATCGGCAGCAGCGACCTGGTGCGCCGCTTCGGCGACATCGCGCGCCAGGAATACCTGGCCGTCGGCATCACCCAGGCGCTGTCGCCGCAAGCCGATCTCGCCACCGAGCCGCGCTGGTCGCGTATCAACGGCACCTTTGGCGAAGACGCCGACCTGGCCAAGCGCATGGTGCAGGGTTATATCGAAGGCTTCCAGGATGGCGCCACCGGCGTGCACGACGGCAGCGTGGTTGCCGTCGTCAAGCACTGGGTCGGCTACGGCGCCACGCGCGAAGGTTTGGACGGCCACAATTACTATGGCCGCTACATGACTTTCCCCGGCAATAACCTCGCCTACCACCTGAAACCGTTCGAAGGGGCTTTCGCCGCCAAGGCCGCCTCCGTCATGCCGACCTACGCCTTGCCCGACAGCGATATCACCGTCGAAGGCATCAAGTTCGAACCGGTCGCCGCCGGCTTCAACAAGGCCATGCTGACCGACCTGTTGCGCGGAAAATATGGTTTTGACGGCGTGATCCTGTCCGACTGGGGCATCACTTCCGACTGCGACACCAATTGCCGCAACGGCACGCCAGCTGGCATCGCGCCTTCGTTCATCGGCTTCGGCACGCCGTGGGGCATGGAAGACAGCACGCGCCAGGCACGCTACGTGCGCGCCGTGCTGGCCGGCATGGACCAGTTCGGCGGCGAGTCCGATCCCGTCTACCTGGTCCAGGCCGTGAAGCAGGGGCTGCTCACCGAAGCGCGCCTGAACGCATCGGTACGCCGCATCCTGCTGCAGAAATTTCGCCAGGGCCTGTTCGAGCACCCGTTTGTCGATGAAGCCAAGGCCGCTGCCACGGTGGGCAAGGCCGATTTCGTCAAGGAAGGGCTGGATGCCCAGCGCCGTTCGATGGTGCTGCTGGAAAACAAGAACAAGATCCTGCCGCTGGCCGCGACGGTCAAAAAGGTTTATCTCTACGGCATCGATGCCGCGGTCGCGCGCCAGTATGGCTACACCGTCGTCGCCACGCCGCAGGAAGCCGACGTGGCCCTGCTGCGCGTGAATACGCCGTATGAAACCTTGCACCCGAACTACATCTTCGGCAGCTTCCAGCACGAAGGCAGCCTGGCATTTAAGGATGGCAATGCGGATTACGAGGCGATCAAGAACGCCGCCAAATTCGCGCCTGCCACAGTGGTCACCGTGTACCTGGACCGCCCGGCCATTCTGACTAATGTGCAGGACAAGGCCGGCGCGATCCTGGGCAACTTCGGCGTCAGCGACGCGGCGCTGTTCGACGTGATCAGCGGCAAGGCCAGCCCGCAGGGCAAGCTGCCGTTCGAGCTGCCGTCGTCGATGGCGGAAGTCGCTGCGCAACTGTCGGACGTGCCGCATGACACGGCCCATCCGTTGTACAAGTTCGGCTACGGTTTGTCGTACTGAGCTTCCTTGTAAAACCATGTAGCAACCATGTAGCAGATGCGCGCCGGGCCATGCCTGGCGCGCAGTGTATGGCGCGGTCCGCCCGGCAATGTGCGGACCGCGCAGCCTCTCCCCCTTCCCGCCTTTTGCCCTCATCCGCCGCTCGACAAAAATGCCAGTGAATCTGATTTTTGTGTAGAGACGCGCGACCGGGCATCAAATATTCTTGTTTCATGAGTCCCGTTCCACTCCATCCAGTTCCTGGCGTTCTTCACCCGATATGACCGCGATTATCCAAAAATATTCTCAACTACTGCACGCGGCCATCGCCCTCGTCACCGCACTGTGCCTGGCGTGCCCGGCGGCCCGGGCTGAACTCGTGGTGGTGGTGTCGGCCAGGAGCGCGGCGACCGCGCTGAGCGCCGAGCAGGCGTCCGACATCTTCCTGGGACGCATCACGTACCTGCCGGGCGCGGGCAGCGTGGCGCCGCTCGACCAGCGGGAAGGCGTGGCCGCGCGAGAAGCGTTTTATCGAAAAATCACGGGCAAGAACGCGATCGAACTGAAAGCCTACTGGTCCAGGCAGGTGTTCGCGGGCAAAGGGCGGCCGCCCAAAAACGCCGTCAACGATGCGGGCGTCAAGACCATGGTAGCGGCCAATATGGCGCTGATTGGCTATATCGATAAAAGTGCGCTCGATGCGAGCGTGAAGCCGCTGTTGACGGTCAAGTGACGGAATCGCCAGCCTGACCGCAGCAGTTCCATTCCCTACAAAGATAAATAAAACAATAATCATGAGACTCTTTTCCACCATGGGCATCGCCAAACGCCTGTATCTTGTTTCCGGCGCATTATCTCTGGCATTCGTTGGCGTTGCCGTGTTCGCCTACTTCAACCTGGCCCATGTCACCTTCCTGGCGCAGCGGACCGAAAGCGTGCGCGTGCCGCAGTTGCAACGCGTGTCGGCGACCGAACTCGAAGTCACCCGTGTCTTGCTGCTGCTGCGGCACGCTATCCTGGCGCGCAACCCGCAGGAATTGAAACGCTCGCTGGCCGGCATCGACGAGAAGCTCGAACTGATCCGGCAGACGATGGAGGATTACCGGCGCAACCTGTTCACCGCGGAAGACCGCGCACGCTTCGCCAAGGTGCCGCCGCTGCTGGAGACGTTCCGCGCGGTCGCCACGCAAGACATCACATTGATACAGCGGGACGAGAAGGCGGAAGCGTTCGCCTTCCTGGTCGACAAGACGGTGCCGGCGCGCACCGAATTGCTGGCCGCGCTGCGCGCCACGGTGAAATCGCAGGAAAACGCGCTGCGCGGAGAACTGACCGACATGGTCGCCGAAGCGCAGCGCACGTTGGTGGTGCTGGTCGCGCTGGTGGCTGTCGCCATCGCCGGCCTGGGCATCCTCTCGTGGCACGTCGCCAGCGTGCTCGGCCGGCGCGTCGCCGTTTCCAGGGCCATCGCCGAACGCGTCCGCGATGGCGACTTGACGGTCGCGGTGCACGACGACGCGCACGACGAATTCTCGCCTCTGCTCGCCGCGTTGAGCGAGATGCAGGCCGCGCTGACCCGCGTGGTTTCCAATGTGCGCGGCAATTCGCACAGCGTGGCCAGCGCGAGCGCCCGCATCGCGCACGGCAACCAGGACTTGAGCCAGCGCACTGAGCGGCAGGCCAGCGCGCTGCAACAGGCCGCCGCCATCATGGATGAACTGGGCGCGACGGTGCGCAACAACGCCGACAATGCCAGGCAGGCCAAGCAGCTGGCGCTGGGCGCGTCGTCCATCGCCGCCAAGGGCGGAGACATGGTCGGCCAGGTCGTCGAGACGATGAAGGGCATCAAGGGCAGTTCGAAGCAGATCGCCAATATCATCGCCGTGATCGACGGCATCGCTTTCCAGACCAATATTCTTGCTTTGAACGCTGCCGTGGAAGCGGCACGGGCCGGCGAGCAGGGGCGCGGCTTCGCCGTGGTGGCGGGAGAAGTGCGCAACCTGGCGCAGCGCAGCGCGCAGGCCGCCAGGGAAATCAAGACGCTGATCACCAACAGCGTCGACCAGGTCGAACAAGGCACCACGCTGGTGGGACAGGCCGGCGCCACGATGGAACAGATCGTCGCCGCGATCAGGCGCGTGGCCGACATCGTGACGGAAATCAGCGCGGCCAGCGCCGAGCAGAGCACCGGCGTCGGCCAGGTCGGGCAGGCCGTCACGCAGATGGACCAGGCCACGCAGCAGAACGCCGCGCTGGTGGAAGAAAACGCGGCGGCGGCTGAAAGCCTGAAAGGACGCGCCGCTCAACTGGTGGACGCGGTGGCCGTTTTCAAGCAGGTCGCGAGTGGACCGGTTGGATGGGGTGGGCGAGTCGCCGTGCAAAAATCAGAAGCAAAATCCGGGGTCAGAGGGTCTGTCCCTTCGGGATCGGGAGTAGCCCAGCCGGGGCTACTCCCCCCCAGCCTTTGCACTTGATTTGGCAAAAAAAATACCAGCGAATCTCATTTTTGTGTAAAGGCGCGCGGCCAGGCATCCAATACCATGTATCACCCGAGCAATGTCTGTTCAGTCGGACTTGCTTCGAGGATTGCAGAACCACCGTCGACTGACGGATTAAAAAAACGGGGACATTTCCATGTATTTAACGAATTTTCTAACAAGGCTGTTGGCGCCAGTGGCCATCGTGGCGGCCTGGATCGCCATCCCTGCCGGGGCCGGCGCGGCGACGGGTGGCAACGTATTGCTCAACCGCATAGGCCCGGTGAGTTCCGAGCTGTATGTGTCCAATGCGGACGGCACGGCCGAGCGCAAGCTGATTCCCGGCGCCGGCTTCGATTACCACGCTTCCTTCTCAAAAGACGGGCAATGGATACTGTTCACGTCCGAACGCGAAGGCCTGGGCCAGTCGGACATCTACCGGATTAAAACCGACGGCACCGGCCTGCAGCGGCTGACCGATCACATCGCGGTGGACGATGCCGCCGTTTTTTCGCCGGCCGATCCCAACCTCATCGCCTTCGTCTCGTCGCGTCAAGGCGCGACATCGTACGCCACCGCGAACATCTGGACGCTGAACATCGCGACGGGCGCGCTGAAGAATGTCACGGGCGCGCTGCCATTCGATCCGAGCAGGCCGCACGGCTACTTCCGGCCGTCCTGGTCCCCGGACGGCAAGTGGCTCGCCTTCTCTTCCGACACGGGCACCGACTGGCGTGGCCACAACCTGCCGGTCGGCTGGGAACGCACGCAGGAAAGCAGCATCTACATCATCAAACCGGATGGTTCCGGCTTCAAAAAAATCGCTTCCAATCCCGGCCATGCGCAAGGTTCGCCCGCGTGGTCGCCGGACGGTGGCAGCGTGGTGTTCTATGAAACGGCGCAAGAGTCGACCTGGGGCGCGCACCGTCCGGAACTGATCAACGCGGTCAGCTCGCAACTGGTGTCGGTGAATATCGCCACGCTGGCCAAGACCTCGGTGACGTCCGGCGCCGGCTTCAAGGTATTCCCGCAATATCTGAGCGCGTCCAATGTCGCTTACCACGTCAAGGGCGGCGCCACCGAAGGCATCTATACCACGGCCGGTACGTTCCGTTCGACCAAGGGCACGGGCATCCGCTCGCCGCGTTATTCGTCCGACGGCGCCCGGCTCGTTTATGAAAAAATCGCGTTCAGCCCCGCGCGCGAGAATGGCATGCCTTTGTACAGCTTCGATCCTGCCTGGAATTACCAGTACATCGACGTATTCCCGCAACTGTCCAGGGATCGCCAGAAACTGGTGTACACGGAAAAAGCGAATAATTCTTCGATCGCCATCGTCAATGCCAATGATTTTTCCGGTTATACGCGCATCTACGATGCATCGGCCAGCGGCGTCGATCCGGTCCTGGTCTCGCGCGGCTTGGCCGGCGCGTTCCAGCCGACCTGGTCGCCGGACCGCCAGTGGCTTGCCTTCGGCGTCGGCCAGTGGTTCTTCACGCGCGCCGCCGGCACGGGCCGGATCGCGCGCATCAAGGCCGACGGCAGCATGAAGGGCGTCCCGGAATTCCTGACCGACGGCACCATCAATTCCGGCTTCCCGAGTTATTCGCCAGACGGGGACAAGCTGGTCTACCGGGTATGGAGCCCGACCGTCATGGGCTTGCGCATCCTCGATTTGAAGACGCGCGTCACCACGGTCCTGAGCACCGAGCCAGACAACACGCCGGGCTGGTCGCCGGACGGCAGCAAGATCGTTTTTACCCGCAAGCTGATCGATCCAACAGATCCCAACAAATTCAACTTCGACGTGTTTACGATCAAGCCGGATGGCACGGGTCTGAAACGCTTGACGAGCGGAGGCGCGAGCGATGCGCATGCCGTCTGGAGCTGGGATGGACGCATCATGTACAACTCCGCCAACCTGGGCTTCAGGGATGAGCTGGCGCTGTACGACAACACCTTTCAGCCCGATGGCCAGAACTGGGTGATGAATGCCGACGGCAGCGACCAGCATCCGATCACGGATACGATATGGGAAGAGGCCATGCCTTTGTATATTCCGAACCAGTGATGCTGTCGTTGACTGGCCGTGAAAAGGGCGCCGTGCGAGAGAGTACGGCGCTTTTTTTTATCAAATCAAGTGCAAAGGCCGGGGTCAGACGGGGACGCCGAGTCCCGTGGGTCTGACCCCAGATTTTGCAGCTGATTTTTGGTGGTAGGGAAATGCAAACGCCCGCTATCGGGCGGGCGTTGTTGAGGAAGGGCGCCTGGCTTTAGAAGTGAATTTCCCCCACCAGCATCGGCGCCGAGCGCCGGGTGCCGGCTTTGGCCGATGCCGGCGTGCCAAACATGTTGTGCCAGTATTCGTAACCGACACCGAGCAGGACGGTGCGCGGATTGCCGGTCAGCGCGCCGGCATCGAACAGCAACGACATCCGCGTCAACACCTCGGTCTTGGTCTGGGTATGAAAACCATCCAGTCCCTTCGGTTCGGTGATGCTGGCAAAGCCCTTGAACAGCGCCGCCGCCGGGCCGAGGTCGACGGGAATCGCCCACGCGCTTTCCAGGAACGCGGCCGTCTTGTAATGCACATCGGTGCGGGTGATGCCGTTGTGATTGTTCTCGGTGCGCCAGCCCAGCGTGGCGTTCCAGTGACCGCGCGGCACGGCGAAGCTGACGGTCGGACCGAGCACCAGCTTGCGCGTGCGCGCGGCCATGGCGTCGTTCTTGACGGCGAACTCGAAGCCGGTGGCCAGGCCGACATCGCGTATCACGCCAAAGCCGACCGGGTGCCCAAGGATCTTGCCGGCGCTGAAGTCGACCCGCCCCCGGCTGAAGATTTCCTGCGCCCCGGTGGTGCCGCCCGCGACCGGATTATTGCCATCGGAAACCAGGTAATCGACGAGGAAAACATAGTTGCCGTATTTGAAGCCACCGGTGGTGGTCAAGGTGCCGATTTCCTGGGTGACTTTTTTCGGGCTGCCTGGAAAATACAGGTCGTTTGAATAGCGCGCGCCGATATAGGTATCGTTCCAGTTGCCTGGCTGCGCGTGCGGTGCCGGCGCTTCCTGGGCGTGGGCCAGGGGGCTGAAACAGGCGGCCAGGGAAATGCCAAGCCCGGCGCCGCGGGCCCGATTGATTATGTGTTTCATTGTCTCCGTCCGATGGTATTGATATTGAGGAATAGCTGGCATGGTCGTTTTTTCGACTCTTGATCCGGCCGCACCTTCGGCAACGCGCTGGGCAATCCAGGCGCATTCAATGTCGCCGCGGTGTCACTGAATCTTATTGGAGGCCCGGCCGCGTGCCTCTAGACAAAAACTAGATTCGCTGGCATTTTTGTCGCGCGGCGGGAGAGGACGGAAGACAGGGCGGCATGCAAAGGAGGCTGCGCCGGCCAGCCGGCCGGCACGAAACTGCCGCCGGCAGCGGCGGTTTATTGGGTGCGCTGCGGCTATTGCCGGGCGGTGATGCGGAACTGGCTGGGAGTCTGGCCGACTTCCTTGCGGAAGAAGCGCGTGAAGTACGCGGCATCGGAGAAACCGAGCCAGAAGGCGATCTGCTCCATCGACATGTCGCCGAAAATGAGGTTGCGCTTGGCTTCGGCGATGATGCGCGCGTGAATCATCTTGGTGGGGCTTTGCCCGGTGGCGGCGGAGCAGGCCGCGCGCAGCTGCACCAGCGATACCGCCATCATCGATGCATAGCTTTGCAGCGGCAGGTTCTGCCTGTAATGCTGATCGATCAACTCGCGGAAGCGGTCCGCCAGGCGGATCTCGCTGCGCGTTGCGCCGTCGCTGTCGATCTGCTCCAGGGGAGTGCCGCGCACCAGCATCAGTAACAGCGATGTCAGCAGCGCTTCCGTTCCGACCACGTGGCCGACCGCCTTGGCCTCGATTTCCTGGTCCAGCCTTTTGATCAAGTCGTGAAACTCCGTCGCCGCCTCGGCGGTGTACGACAGGGGAATCATCCGGGGCAAGGACCACAACTGGATGAATTCGTGGAGTTTGGCATTCACTTGCGTCAGATAGGCGACTTCGATCGTGACGACCCACCTGTCCGCATCGATCTCGTAATCCAGTCCATGCACGTATTCGGTCGGCAGCAGCAAGGCGCAAGGGCCTTCGAACGGCACGCTGGACCCCTCGAGGTTCATCACGCCGCGACCGCTGCGCACGAAGATCACCTGGCCGAAATCGGGATGCGCGTGCGGCTCGGTGCGCCAGCGGCCGCGGTCGGTGACATGGCCGATATGCACGAACCAGTTTTCTTTTTCCTCGGGACGCTCGACATACAAACGGACCTTGGGAACCGTGGTCAGCACCGCTTTTTTGTTCGAGTAGGGTTGGTACTTTGTCATTGGACTGTGTTTCTTCAAATTTGCCAAGGCCGGTCATCGCAAGGCCGGTCTTGCTAGTATGACGCATGTCGCACCACGCATGCTCGTTCTTTACCCGGCCTTGCCAATTTCCGCCACATGGCCATCCACCGATCGACAAAAATGCCAGTGAATCTGATTTTTGTGTAGGGACGCGCGCCCGGCCATCCCCTATCCTGGCCCTTCATCGAGTCTCACACCATCTGACCCTGGAGTTAAGCGACCATGCTGCAATCACTTTGGAAAAATGTCTCGGCGCGCCGCGGCTTCAAGCTGGCACTGGCCGTACTGACGCTGTCGGCGGGATTGGCCGGCACCTGCATCGGCGCCGCGACGATTGCGGAAACGGCGCAAACGGAACTGGTCTACGTCGGCTCGCAAGGCCAGCAGATTCGCGCGCTGCGTTTTGATGTCTCCACCGGCAAGCTGGCGCCAATCGGCCCGGTTGCGGAAGGACTCAGGCCGACATGGACCGTCGCGCACCCGCAACTGCCGATGCTGTACGCGGTCAACGACGACAACGCGAAGGAGGGCAGCGTCACCGCATTCGCGGTCGATCGCGCGACCGGCGCATTGAGCAAGGTGAACGAGGTCGCCACCGGCGGCAATGGCACCACGCACCTGTGGCTGGACGCACCTTCGATGACGATATTCGCTGCCAATTATGGCGGCGGCTCCGCGTCGAGCATTGCGCTGAACGGGGATGGCAGCCTGGGCGCGCTGGTGTCCACGCTCAAGGCGGCCGGTTCCGGGCCGCACCGGCGCCAGGCAAGTCCGCATGCGCACGGCGTCGCGCTCGATCCTTCGGGCCGGTACGCGCTGGTCGCCGACCTGGGTGCCGACCGCGTGTTCGTCTACGGTTTTGAGCTCGCGAGCCACGCCCTGTCGCCCGACGATGCCGCCCATCCGCGCTCGTTCGCCGTCCCGGCGGGCAGCGGCCCGCGCCATCTCGCTTTCGGTGCGAACGGACACTTCGTCTATCTGCTCAACGAACTGAACGCGGAGATCATGACGCTGCGCTGGGATGCGCAGCAGGGGCATTTGACGCTGGTGCAATCGCTGCCGACAAGCAGCCCGGAATTCGCGGGCGCGAAGAGCGGCGCCGAAGTCGCGGTGAGCCGCGATGGCCGCTTTGTCTATGTCGAAAACCGCGGTGAAAACACGCTTGTCGTCTACCGCGTGAATCCGGCATCGGGAGAGCTGTACTTCGTTCAGCGCACGTCCTCCGGCGGCGAGGCGCCGTGGGGCCTCGCCATCCACTCTTCGGGAAAATGGATGCTGGTCGCGCACCAGCGCAGCGGCAAATTGAACGTTTTCAGCATCGATCCCGCGTCCGGCATGCTGTCGGATACCGGGCAATCGCTCGATTCACCCACCCCTGTCAGCGTTACCTTTGTGAAGTGAGGAATTCCGTGTCCATTTCTGGTCATTTACTTATCGGCGCCCGTGCCGTGCCGGGCACAAACGGCGCCATCAAGGCCATCGATCCGGCCACCGGCGCCACGCTGGAACCGGCGTTCGGCGGCGCCGCGCCGGAGCAGCTGGAACAGGCATGCGCGCTGGCATGGCAAGCATTCGATACCTATCGCGAAAGCGCGCTCGAAGCGCGCGCCGCCTTTCTTGAAAAAATCGCCGAACATATCCTGGCGATTGGCGACGAACTGGTCGAACGCTGTGTCGCCGAAAGCGGCTTGCCGCGCGCCCGTATCGAAGGAGAGCGCGGCCGCACGGTCGGCCAGTTGCGCCTGTTCGCCGCCGTCGTGCGCGACGGCGACTTCCTGGACGCGCGCATCGATCCGGCGCAGCCCGCGCGCCAGCCCGTGCCGCGCGTCGATCTGCGCCTGCGCAATATCGCGCTCGGCCCGGTCGCCGTGTTCGGCGCGAGTAATTTTCCGCTGGCTTTTTCCGTCGCCGGCGGCGATACGGCATCGGCGCTGGCGGCCGGCTGCCCGGTGATCGTCAAGGCGCATCCTGCGCATCCGGGCACCTCCGAGCTGGTCGGCAGGGCGATCCAGCAGGCTGTCCGCGACTGCGGTTTGCCGGAAGGGACATTCTCGCTGCTGTTCGACAGCGGACTGGGGATCGGGCAGGCGCTGGTGTCCGACCACCGCATCAAGGCGGTCGGTTTTACGGGTTCGCGTGCCGGCGGCACCGCCCTGATGCACCTGGCCGCGGCCAGGAGCGAGCCGATCCCGGTCTATGCCGAGATGAGCAGCATCAATCCGGTATTGCTGTTCCCGCATGCGCTGGCAGCGCGCGCGGAAGCGATCGGCAAGGCATTTGCCGCTTCGCTGACATTGGGCGCCGGCCAGTTCTGCACCAATCCCGGTTTGATCCTGGCGGTCGACGGTCCCGACTTGCGGCGCTTCATCGATGCCGCCGAAGCGGCCCTGTCCGAATCGCCGGCGTCGACGATGCTGACGCCGGACATCCATCGCCGCTACGCGTACGCGGTCGATGCCATGGCGGCCCATGCCGATGTCAGTGTCGAGGCGCGCGGCAAAAACGGTGAACGCTACCAGGGGCGGGCGGCATTGTTCTCGACCAGCGCGCAAGCGTTCCGCCAGCATCCGGAATTGCGCGATGAAACGTTCGGCGCATCGTCGCTGATCGTGCGTTGTCCCGACTTGGCGGCCGTCAAGGAGATCGTCGAAGGTCTCGAAGGCCAGCTCACCGCGGCGCTGCACATCGATGAATCGGATCATGACGCGGCCCGCCAGATCCTGCCCGCACTGGAACGCCGCGTCGGCCGCATCCTGGTCAACGGCTTTGGCACCGGCGTGGAAGTCGGCCATGCGATGGTGCACGGCGGGCCATTCCCCGCGACCGCCGACGGCCGTTCGACATCGGTCGGTAGCCAGGCCATCGCGCGCTTCCTGCGGCCGGTCAGCTACCAGGACATGCCCGAGCCGCTCTTGCCCGAAGCTTTAAAAACCGGCAATCCGCTCGGTCTCAAGCGCCGGCTGGACGGCAAGCTGCAGCCGGGAGCATCGAGCCGCTGATGTTTGTCAGCGATGTCCGAATAAGCGTTATGATTCGGACATCGACAAACGATGCGGAAAATCATGGGCAAAGGCAGGCTGGAAGCATTCAGCGATGGCGTCATCGCGATCATCATCACCATCATGGTGCTGGAATTGAAGGTGCCGCACGGCGCCGACCTGGCGGCATTGATGCCGCTGCTGCCGGTGTTTTTCAGCTACGTGCTGAGCTTTGTTTATGTAGGAATTTATTGGAATAATCACCACCACACACTCCACGCAGTGACTCATATCAGCGGCGGCGTGTTGTGGGCCAACCTGCACTTGCTGTTCTGGCTGTCCCTGATTCCCTTCGTCACCGGCTGGATGGGCGAGAACCATTTCGAGACGGTGCCGGTGGCGCTGTACGGCGTAGTGCTGTTCATGTGCGGCGCCGCCTATACCTTGCTGCTGCGCTGCCTGACGCAGGACAGTACGCACAATGCCGCGCTGGTCGGAGCGGTCGGCAAGGTCGACCGCAAGTCGCTGCTGTCGATGGGCCTGTACCTGGCCGGCATCGGCCTGTCTTGCCTGCACGCCTGGCTGGGCTTCGCCATGTATGTCGCCGTGTCGATCCTGTGGCTGGTACCGGACCGCCGCATCGAAAGCCGGCTGGCGTCCTGATTGGAGCGTGTGCGGCGCAGCATGGAATGCGGGTGACGCTACTGAAACGGCCTGCTATCATCGCCGGCTTTCGTGCCGCGCCACAAGCACCGGCATCCATCGACATTTTTTGAAAGAAGACATGTCCCGTCCGCACCTGCTCATCCTCGCCACCAGCCTGACCTTGACCATGACGCCATTCGCCCTTGCCGCGCAAGCCGTCGCCGCGCCGGCCGCCACAGCAGCAGCGCGCGCATCGAATCCGCTGTTCGGCGAAAGTCCATTACCTTTCCACTATCCGCAGTTCGACCGCATCCGGGACGAGCATTTCGCGCCGGCTTTCGCCGAAGGCATGGCGCGGCACTTGAAGGAAATCGATGCGATCGCGAACAGCCGCAAGGCGCCGACATTCGACAACACCATCGTCGCCATGGAGCGCGCTGGCCAGTTGCTGGGCCGCGTGTCGACCACGTTCGCCAACCTGCAAGGGGCGAACACCAACGACAGGCTCGACGCGATCGACCGCGACATGTCGCCTAAATTGTCCGCACACCATGACGCGATCCACCTGAACGCGAAACTGTATGCGCGCGTCAAGGCGCTGTACGACCGGCGCGACAAGCTTGGCCTGGATGCGGAAGCGCTGCATTTGCTGGAACGCTATCACACCGATTTCGTGCGCGCCGGCGCCAGGCTGTCGGCCGCCGGCAAGGTGAAACTGAAAGCGTGCAACGGCGCGATCGCGTCATTGCAAACGACGTTTACGCAGAACGTTTTAAAGGAAACCAATGCCGACGCGCTGGTGGTTTCCACCCGCGCCGAACTGGCCGGCATGAGCGAGGCGGCGATCGACGCCGCCGCGGCCGAGGCCAAGGGACGCGGCCTGGATGGCAAGTTCGTCGTCGCGCTGGGTAACACCACCGGCCAGGCTCCGCTGTCGGAATTGACGAATCCCGCCACCCGCAAGCGGCTGCTGGACCTGTCGCTGGCGCGCGGCAGCCATGGCGGCGCATTCGACAACCAGGCGACTGTATTGAAGATCGCCCGGCTGCGCGCGGAAAAGGCGGCGCTGCTCGGTTACGCCAGTTTCGCCGCCTATGCGCTGGAAGACCAGACCGCGCAATCGACTGCCGCCGTCAACCGCCTGCTGTCGGAACTGGCGCAACCGGCCGTCGCCAATGCGAGAAGGGAGGCGGCCGACCTGCAGGCGCTGGCCGACGCCGAACAGGCGAATATCGCCGTCGGCGCGGCCGACTGGGCGTATTACACGGACAAGTTGCGCGCGCAGCGCTTCAGCCTGGACGTCGCCGAATTAAAACCTTATTTTGAATTGAACAATGTGCTGGAAAAGGGCGTGTTCTTCGCCGCCGGCAAATTGTATGGCCTGACCTTCAAACAGCGCAGCGACTTGCCGGTGTATCACCCGGACGTCAAGGTGTATGACGTGTTCGACGCCGACGGCAAACAACTGGCGATCTTCCTGGCGGATATGTATGCGCGCCCAAGCAAGCAGGGCGGCGCGTGGATGAATGAATACGTGTCGCAATCGAAGTTGATGGGCACGCACCCGGTGGTGGCGAATCACTTGAACATTCCGAAGCCGCCGGCCGGAGAGGCGACCTTGCTGACGGTCGACGAAGTCAAGACCGCTTTCCACGAATTTGGCCATGCGCTGCACGGCATGTTTTCGAACGTGACGTATCCGCGTTTTTCCGGCACCAGCGTGCCGAACGATTTCGTCGAATATCCGTCGCAAGTCAATGAAATGTGGATGGTGCAGCCGGAAGTGCTGGCCAGTTACGCGAAACACTACCAGAGCGGCGCGCCGATGCCGCAAGCTCTGCTCGACAAGTTTGGCGCGACCAAGACATTTAATCAGGGTTACACCACCACCGAATACCTGGCGGCGTCGCTGCTGGACCAGCGCTGGCACCAGTTGACGCCGGACCAGATCCCGGCCGATGTGCTGGCATTCGAGGCGGCCGCGCTGAAGGATGCCGGCGTCGATTTCGCGCCGGTGCCGCCGCGCTACCGCAGCACGTATTTTTCGCACACCTTTTCCGGAGAATACGCGGCCGGTTACTACGCTTACCTGTGGAGCGAAAAGCTCGATGCCGACACGGTCGAATGGTTCCACGAGAACGGCGGCCTGCAGCGCAAGAACGGCGACTGGTTCCGCAAGACGCTGTTGTCGCGCGGCGGCACGGCCGATGCGCTGCAACTGTTCCGCGATTTCCGAGGGCGCGATGCGAAGATCGAACCCTTGCTGGTGCGGCGCGGCTTGAATCCGCGTTGAACCCCGGGCCGGAGCGATGCACTCTGTACGCCCGGCGCGCCGCTGCCGCAAGCGGCTAGCTATTGAGCCCATAAACTGGCTATACTTCTTGTAATACCTTCAAGTAGGAATCACCGCAGCAATGAGCACCCAGGATTTACACGGCTTGACCCTCGAAGCGATACTGACCCGGCTGGTCGATTATTACGGCTGGGAGCAGCTCGGCAGGCATATCGCGCTCAATTGCTTCAACAGCGATCCCAGCATCAAGTCGAGCTTGAAGTTCTTGCGCAAGACCGCCTGGGCCAGGGCGGAAGTCGAGCAGCTTTACCTGAGGACGAAATTTTCCAAACAGTGATGGGGGATGACAATATGGACAGCAACCTGAAAGCCTCGTTGAAGTCGCTGCACACCAGGCTGGCCAATGCGCCTGGCCCGGTCGACGAAGAATTGCAGGATCTGCTGCTGCAACTCGATGGCGATATCAAGCAGTTGCTCGAGCAGCGCGCCAGCGAGGGGGAAGCGACGACGACCTATGGCCTGGCCGAACGCACGCAGGAAATTTCCGCCAAGTTCGCCGTGCGCCACCCGGCGCTGGAACCGGCCTTGCGTGAATTGGGGACGATTTTGGCGAATATGGGGATTTGATTAAATAAAAAGTGTTATGCCAGCCAAAATCAACGGCAAAATCCGGGGTCAGACCCATGGGTCTGACCCCAGCCCTTGCATCTGATTTGGCCAAAAAACAGCCCTGGACAGTCGCCTGTCCAGGGCCGGGAAATGACCCCGGGGACCGCCGGCTTGCTGCTGCCGGCTCCCCGGGAAGCTAGCGTTACGGAAACGCCAGCATGGGCGGTTCAATACCGCCAAAGCTGATTTCGGGATGACGCCGGGCGATCATCTCTTCGATTTCGATGACGCGCCGCGGTGGCACGTCGACGATCATCAATACCTGTCCGCGCTTGATCGGTTCGGCGAACTGTTCCAGTTTCTTGTTCGGCACGGCCGCCGCGTTCATGCCCGAGGCCCAGCCGCCGAACAGCGCGCCGGCCAGCGCGACGAGCAGGATCGCCGCCGTGCGCAGCGTCAGGCCGTCGGGCGGGAACAGCGTCAGGAAAACGCCGGCGCCCAGGCCGACGATGCCGCCGATGATCATGCCCCACTGCGCGCCGTGCACCAGGTCCGTCCTTTGCATGAAGCTGCAATCGGGCATGTCTTCCGGCAAGGTACCCTCGGTGGCCATGAACTTCATGTGGCGTTCTTCGATACGGGCCAGCAGCATCTCGTCGAGCATCGCACGGGCGCTGGGAATGTCGGGCAGCAGGAAGTAGAGGCGGCGGCGCATGGTGTACTCCTTTGGGGGTGATTCATCTCGTTATAGCAAATATGACAGCAAAGGCAATGTCCTTCTGCCATTTTTTGTTGTCGAATTGTGCTTGTGGTTTGTTCACAAGTGATTGAAAAATAAAAGAATTTTCGATCGAAAAAAGTTGCCCGTTGTGCTGTGGCTTGACATTTCCGGTACAATGCTGCCCATATGAGCTCCCCCACCCATTTATTTGCGACCGTCCCCAAGCGGTCTGCGCGCGCTGCTGTCGCGCCTTTCCTCCCCATGTCCCGCGCCGAGATGGATGCGCTGGGCTGGGATGCCTGCGACGTCGTCCTCGTCACCGGCGACGCCTATATCGACCACCCGAGTTTTGGCATGGCGCTGGTCGGCCGCCTGCTCGAGGCGCAAGGTTTCCGCGTCGGCATCATCAGCCAGCCGGACTGGCACTCGGCCGACGCCTTCCGCGCGCTGGGCCAGCCGAAGTTGTATTTCGGCATCACCGCCGGCAACATGGATTCGATGGTCAACCGCTATACGGCCGACCGCAAGATCCGCTCGGACGATGCCTATACCGCCAACGGCGAACCGAATAAACGCCCGGATCGCGCCGTCACCGTCTACGCGCAGCGCGCGCGCGAGGCGTATCCGGACAGCGCCGTCGTCATCGGCAGCATCGAGGCTTCGCTGCGCCGCATCGCCCATTACGATTACTGGTCGGACAAGGTGCGCCGCTCGGTGCTGCCTGACTCGAAAGCGGACATGCTCATCTTCGGCAATGCCGAACGGGCGCTGGTCGACCTGACGCACCGCATGGCCGCCGGTGAAAACATCAAGGATATCCGCGACCTGCGCGGCACCTCGTTCATGGTGCCGCCGGGCTGGCTGCCGGGTCCTGACTGGGGCGTGAACAATTCCACGCGGGTCGACGTGCCCGGCAAGATCGATGCGCACCCGGACCCGTACGCGATGGCGCAGGAAGACAAGAGCGCCTGCGCCACCGACAACGCGGCCAAGGCGCCGGAAGTAATAAAACCGATCCGCATCATGACGCGCGAAGAGCGCCAGGCGATGCTCAAGGAACAGCACGACAAGACCGTGGTGCGCCTGCCGGCCTATGACATCGTCAAGGATGACCCGGTGATGTATGCGCACGCGTCGCGCGTGTTCCACCTGGAATCGAATCCCGGCAATGCGCGCGCGCTGGTGCAGGCGCACGGCGAGCGCGACGTCTGGATCAATCCGCCGCCGCTGCCGCTGCAGATGGACGAGATGGATGGCGTCTACGACATGAATTACGCGCGCGCGCCTCACCCGAGCTATGGCAAGGCCCATATCCCGGCCTGGGAAATGATCCGTTTTTCCGTCAACATCATGCGCGGCTGCTTCGGCGGCTGCACCTTCTGCTCGATCACCGAGCACGAAGGGCGCATCATCCAGAGCCGCTCGGAACCGTCGATCCTGCGTGAAATCGAACATATCCGCGACAAGACCAAGGGTTTTACGGGCACCATTTCCGACCTCGGCGGCCCGACCGCGAACATGTACCGGCTGGCCTGCAAGGATAAAAAGATCGAGGAATCGTGCCGCCGCCTGTCGTGCGTCTACCCGTCGATCTGTGTCAACCTGGGCACCGACCACAGCAAGCTGATCTCGCTGTACCGCAAGGCGCGCGCGATCCCCGGCGTCAAAAAAATCCTGGTCAGTTCCGGCCTGCGCTACGACCTCGCCGTGCGTTCGCCGGAATATGTGAAGGAACTGGTCACGCACCACGTCGGCGGCCTGCTGAAGATCGCGCCCGAGCATACCGAGGAAAACACGCTGTCGAAGATGATGAAGCCGGGCATCGGCGCCTACGATGAATTCAAGGCGATGTTCGAGAAATTCTCGCTCGAAGCGGGCAAGAAGCAGTACCTGATCCCGTACTTCATCGCGGCCCACCCCGGCACCACCGACGAAGACATGTTGAATTTGGCGCTGTGGCTGAAAAAGAACAATTTCAAGCTGGACCAGGTGCAGACCTTCATGCCGACGCCGATGGCGATGGCGACGACGATGTACCACTCGCGCAAGAACCCGCTGCGCAAGGTCACGGCCGATTCCGAAATCGTCGAAACGGCGCGCAGCGGCAAGGTGCGCCGCACGCACAAGGCCTTCTTGCGCTATTACGACCCGGAAAACTGGCCGATCTTGCGCGAAGCGCTGGTCGCCATGGGACGCGCCGACCTGATCGGCAATGGCGACCGCCACCTGATCCCGACCTGGTCGGCCAACGAGGCGTCCGGCAAGGCGGTACAGGACAAGCAGCGCGCGATGCCGATGCCGGCGCCGGGCAGCAAGCCGGCCCGCGCGCCGCAGGCGGCCGGAGCGCAGCGCGCAGCAACGCCTGTTGTCGCCGGGCGCGGCGCACGCGCCAATGGACTGACCGGTTCGCTGACCGCGCGCGCCAGCCTCGACAGCAAGCCGCGCGCTTCCATCCTCGACACCATCAAGGTCAAGGCCAAGCCCGCGGCGGCCGCCCCGGCCAAGGGAAACAAGCCGGCGCGTCCCGCCGCCGCCCCGCGCGGCCGCAAATAAAGCCCGCCGCGAGCGGCACGCCCGGTGCGGCGTGCCGCTCAATATGTTGTTTTGGTGCAAATGCATGGATAATGCAGTTCAGCTCCCTCGATTGGACCTTCCCGACTGCGGTTACACTGGCGGTATGTGTGACATGTTGCGTTTGAGGAATTAACTGGACGACTATGAAAAAAGCACTGGACTTTAAAATTTGGCTGTTGGCATCCATGCTGGCCTTGCTGGCCGCGTGCGGTGGCGGCGGGGGCGGCGGCAGCACCGCCGCGCCGCCGCCGGTGCCGCCGGCGCCGACGCTGGTGTCGATCGCCGTGACGCCGGCCAATGCCAGTGTCACGCTCGGCGCGACGCGTCAGATGACGGCCACCGCTACCTATTCCGACGGCAAGAGCAGCGATATCACCACCAGCGCCACCTGGAGCGTGGCCAAGGGCGTCAGCGTCGTCATCGGCGCCAGCAGCGGAGTGGCGACGGGCAAGGCGGCCGGCGCCGACACCGTCACCGCCACCGTGGGCACGGTGGCCGGCAGCACCGGCTTGAGCGTGATCGTGCCGTGGGCCTCGGTCGAGGCCGGCGCCGACCATACCCTCGCATTGAAGGTCGACGGCACGCTGTTCGCCTGGGGCGAGAATGCGCGCGGCCAGCTGGGCGACAGCACCACTTCTCCCACCGTCCCGCGCGTCACGCAAGTGTATGTGGCCGATGGCATCGATACCTGGAAAATGGTGGCCGCCGGTGGCCTGCACAGCGTGGCGCTGCGCAGCGACGGTTCCCTGTGGACCTGGGGCGACAACAGCGTCGCGCAACTCGGTATCGGCAGCGCGGGCGGTTTCAGGTCCAGCCCGGTACGCATCGATACCGGCAACGACTGGGTATATGTCGCCGCCGGCAAGGCGCACTCGTTCGCCATCAACAAGGCCGGCCAACTGTATGCCTGGGGCTTGAACACCAGGGGCCAGCTGGGCATCGGTGCCGCTCCCGTCGCCGCGCCGCTGCCGGTGCGGGTCGGCACGTTCACCAACTGGACCATGGTGCTCGCCGGCGACAACCATTCGGTCGGTTTGCGTGCCGATGGCACCATGTACGCCTGGGGCGACAATGCCTTCGGCCAGGTCGGCAACGGCGACGGCGGCGATGACGCGCTGTGCAGCCTGACCACGGTCGTCGCGCCTGCCGTGACGACGCCGACGCAGATTCCGCGCACCTGGATTGCGGTGGCGGCCGGCACCAACTATACCGCCGCGATCCGCATCGACGGCACGCTGTGGACCTGGGGGCTGAACAATTTCGGCCAGTTGGGCATCGTCGGCCCAAGCGGTACGCCGCTGAGCTGCTCGGCCACGCCGCTGCCGGTCGACACGTCGACCAACTGGGCCAAGATCGCCACCAGCGCGAATGCCTGCGCCACCACGGCCGGCGATGGCGACGCTTGCGTCTCCAATGGCAATGCGACATCGGCCAGCCACACGCTGGCGATCAAGACCGACGGCACGCTGTGGGCCTGGGGCGACAACAGCTTTGGCCAACTGGGGCAGGGCAGTTCCACGGCGACGACATTTTTCAAGCCGGCACAGGTCGGCAACGCGCGAACTTGGGTCTCGGTCGCCGCCGGCAGCGCGCATTCGTTCGGCGTGCAGTCCGATGGCACGCTGTGGGGCTGGGGCGCCAACAATGTCGGCCAGCAGGGGAATGGCAGCGTCAATCTGAATGCCCTGGTGTATGCGCCGACGCGGGTTCCGTGAGCCGGCAAGCGACGCGCTGGCCGGTACGTGCCTTGTCGCCGACGGTATGCTAGTGTTACGTGTGAGAAATTAACTGGACGAATGATGAAAACTACATTGAACCTGAAATCCTGGCTGTTGGTGCCAGTGCTGGCGCTGATGGCCGCGTGCGGCGGCGGCGGCGACAGCACCGCGACGACCGCGCCGACGACGCCGACGACACCCACCACGCCGGTCGCGCCGACGCTGGTGTCGATCGCGGTGACACCGGCCAGCACCACGATCGCGATCGGCACGCAAGTGCAGATGACCGCCACCGGCACCTATTCGGACGGCAAGAACAGCGATATCACCAAAAATGCGACCTGGGCCGCCAAGGGCAACGTGGTGTCGGTCGTGTTCAGCTCCGGCCTGGTGACGGGCAAGGCGGTCGGCACTGAAACCGTGACCGCCACCATGGGCACCGTGTCCGGCAGCACCGATCTGACCGTGAAGGCGCCGTGGACGCTGGTCACGGCCGGCGGCAACTTCACCATCGCGCGCAAGGCCGACGGCAGCCTGTTCGAGTGGGGCCGCAACCTGTTCGGCCAGCTGGGCGACAACACCACCACCGACCGCGCCACGCCGGCGCTGGTGGTGGGCGCCGTCACCAGCTGGAAGATGGTGGCCGGCGGCGAACAGCACACGCTGGCCGTGCGCAGCGACGGCACGCTGTGGGCCTGGGGTTACAACCACGATGGCCAGCTCGGCGACGGCACCACGGCCGACAAGGCCAGCCCGGTGCGCATCGGCACCAAGACCGACTGGGTGTATGTCGCGGCCGGCAAGGCGCACTCGTTCGCCATCAACAAGGCGGGCGGGCTGTTCGCCTGGGGTAACAATTTCAGCGGCCAGCTCGGCGACGGCACCGTCGTGCCGAAACTGGTGCCGACCCAGATCATCGCACCGGCCAACGCGGTCTGGGCCACGATCGCGGCCGGCGAAACCCATTCGGTGGGCCGGCTCACCAACGGCACCATGTACCTGTGGGGCGGCAACGAAAGCGGCCAGACTTGCGCCGCAGCCTCCGCCACGCCGGTGCTGACGCCGACCGCGCTGCCGCTGACCTGGGTCGAAGTGGCGGCCGGCGCCCGGCATACCGCCGCCATCCGCGCCGACGGCACGCTGTGGACCTGCGGTTCGAACGGTTCCGGCCAGCTCGGCACGCTCGGCCCCTTGCCAATCTCGTCGCCGCTGCAACCGCCGCAACCGTTCCCGTGGCAAGTCGGCACGGCCACCAACTGGGCCCGTGTCGCCGTCGGCGCCAGCCATACGCTGGCGGTCAAGGCCGACGGCACGCTGTGGGGCTGGGGATCGAACAGCAATGGCCAGGTCGGCAACAATTCCGCGCGCGACGTCACCGCGCCGCAGCAGATCGGCATCGCCAATACCTGGGTCGCCGTCACGGCCGGCTTGCGCCACTCTTTCGGCATGCAGTCCGACAGCACGCTGTGGGGTTGGGGTAGCGATGAATTCGGCCAGCAGGGCGACGGCAACACCACCACGGTCGCGGTGCCTGCCCCGGTCAACCTGCCGTAAGGTGCGCCTGGTATCGTGAAGTCGTTGCGCCGCATCCTGGCCCTGGCCGCCCTGCTGTTGACGGCAGGGCTGGCCTTTGCGCAAGAGAAGGTCACGCTCCAGCTCAAGCATAGCCACCAGTTCCAGTTCGCCGGCTATTACGCGGCGCTGGAGAAGGGCTTTTATCGCGAAGCCGGGCTGGACGTGCGCATCCTCGAAGGCAGCGAGGGCAACGAACCGGAACGCAAGGTGCTGGCCGGCACCGCCCAGTACGGCATCGGCAGCAGCAGCCTGCTGCTGGCGCGCCTGGCCGGCAAGCCGCTGGTGGTGCTCGGCGTCGTGTTCCAGCATTCGCCGTACGTGCTGGCGATGCGGCAGGCCGAGTCCGCGCCGGACGTGCACAATATCGCCGGCAAGCGCGTGATGATCGGCGCGCTGATCGATGAACTGAGCCCGGCCGACGAACTGGTCGCCTACCTGAAGAAGGAAGGCATCGCGCCGGAACGCCTGGTGCGGCTCGAACACACGTTCAATCCGGACGACCTGGTCAAGGGCAAGGTCGACGCGATGGCGGTCTATCTGACCAACGAACCGGATTACCTGGACCGCATCGGTTTTCCCTACGATATCTACAGCCCGCGCAACGCCGGCATCGATTTTTACGGCGACAACCTGTTTACCAGCGAACAGGAAATCAAGGGCCACCCGGAACGCGTCAAGGCGTTCCGCGCCGCCAGCATGCGCGGCTGGCAATATGCGATGAGCCACCAGGAAGAAATCGCCGACCTGATCCTCAATAAATACACGCGCCGCCACGACCGCGCGCACCTGCTGTACGAGGCACGCGCGATGGTGCCGCTGGTGCAGCCGGTGCTCGTCGAGATCGGCTACATGAACCCGGAACGCTGGCAGCATATCGCCGATATCTATACAGAGCTGGGCATGATGCCGCGCGGCGCCACTTTCGACGGTTTCCTGTACAACCTCGACGGCGGCCCGCGGCTGGACTGGCTGTACCGCGTGCTGGGCGCGGGGGCCGCGCTGCTCGTGCTGGGCGCCGGCGTGCATTTTACGTTGCTGGCGCGCGAACGCAGCCGCGCCGAGGAAGCGATCCGCAAGGGAGAGCAGCGCTTCCGCACGATGTTCGAAGCGTCGCCGATGGGCATCGCGCTGATCGATACCCACAGCGGCCAGTTCCGCGACATCAACCCGCGCTACCTGGAAATCGCCGGCCGCACGCTGGACGACATGAAAGCCTGCCGCTGGATGGACATCAGCCATCCGGACGATGTCCTGGCCGAGCAAGACCAGGTCGCGCAACTGAGCGCGCACCGCATCGCCGGCTTCAAGCTGGCCAAGCGCCTGCTGCGCCCGGACGGCTCGGTGGTCTGGGTCGACGCCTCGATCACCGCGCTCGACACGGCCGCCACCAAGCAGCCGCACCACCTGTGCATGATCGAGGATGTCACCGAAAAGAAGCAGACCGAGACGCTGATCTGGCAACAGGCCAATTTCGACACCTTGACGCAATTGCCGAACCGGCGCATGTTCCACGACCGCCTCGAACACGCGCTGGCCAAGAGCCGGCGCGACGGCAGCCGCATCGCGATCCTGTTCATCGACCTCGATCATTTTAAAGAAGTCAACGATACGCTGGGCCACCACCAGGGCGACATTTTATTGATCGACGCGGCGCGCCGCATCAGCGCCTGCGTGCGCGAATCGGACACCGTGGCGCGGCTCGGCGGCGACGAATTCACGGTCATCCTGGGGCAGATGGGAGAAATAGGGCGGGTCGAGGCGATCGCCCAGCACATCCTCGACAGTTTATTGGCGCCGTTTTCCCTGGGGCAGGAACAGGCCTTCGTCTCGGCCAGCATCGGCATCACGCTGTACCCTGACGACGCCGGCAACATCGAGGATCTGTTAAAACACGCGGATCAGGCGATGTACGCGGCCAAGGGCGCCGGGCGCAACCGCTACAGTTATTTCACGCCGGCGCTGCAGGTGGCCGCCTTGAACCGCATGCGCCTGACCAACGATCTGCGCGGCGCGCTCAAGGGCGGCCAGTTGGAACTGTATTTCCAGCCGATCGTGCACCTGCCCACGGGCCGCATCCACAAGGCCGAGGCGCTGATCCGCTGGCGCCACCCGCAGCGCGGCATGGTCAACCCGATCGAATTCATCCCGCTGGCCGAGGCCAGCGGCCTGATCATCGATATCGGCGAATGGGTGTTTTTCGAATCGGCGCGCTGGATCCAGCGCTGGCGCAGCGAATACCACCCGGCGTTCCAGGTCAGCGTCAACCAGTCGCCGCTGGAATTCCAGAGAGAGGGCGGTTACGAAGCGTGGCTGCGCCACTTGCAGCAACTGGGCTTGCCGGGCCAGTCGGTGGTGATCGAGATCACCGAGGGTTTGCTGCTCGACGCCAGCAATGCCGTCACCGACAAGCTGCTGCAATTGCGCGACGGCGGCATCCAGGTCGCGCTCGACGATTTCGGCACAGGTTACTCGTCGCTGTCCTACCTGAAAAAATTCGACATCGATTACCTGAAGATCGACCGCAGTTTTACGCGCAACCTGGCGCCCGATTCCTCCGACATGGCCTTGTCGGACGCGATCATCGTGATGGCCCATAAACTCGGCCTGCAAGTGATCGCCGAAGGCGTCGAAACGCCCGAACAGCGAGATTTGCTGGCCGGCGCCGGCTGCGACTACGGGCAGGGTTACCTGTTCGCGCGCCCGATGCCGGGCGAGGAATTCGACGCCATGCTGCGCGCGCAGCCATCTGCGCACCTCGGCGGTCCGCGCCTGGCCGCCCTGCCTTAAGCCGCCGTCGCGCCGGCGCTCTTGAAACCCTGGCATTTGCCACAATCCTGCCCAAGCGATAACGCAGCGCCCCCGGAACGGGGATAATAGCGCTCTCGCTATCGTTGTCTGATAGTTAAAGTCAATTGAAACTATTGAGACAATCAATTTTTCAAATGTCCGAGAACACCTTAAACTGGCATCTCATTGATTCACAACCCTTACGAGGAAACCCCATGTCTCTGATCAACACCCAAGTAAAACCGTTCAAGGCCACCGCATTCCACAATGGCAAGTTCGTTGACGTCAGCGAAGCATCCCTGAAGGGCAAGTGGTCGGTATTCGTGTTCTACCCGGCTGACTTCACCTTCGTGTGCCCGACCGAACTGGAAGACTTGGCCAACAACTACGCAGAATTCTCGAAACTGGGCGTCGAAGTGTACGGCATCTCGACCGACACCCACTTCGCGCACAAGGCATGGCACGACACGTCGGACGCCATCAAGAAAGTGCAATACCCGCTGATCGGCGATCCGACCGGCCTGCTGTCGCGCAATTTCGAAGTGATGATCGAAGAAGAAGGCCTGGCGCTGCGCGGCACCTTCGTCATCAATCCTGAAGGCCAGATCAAGGTGCTGGAAGTGCACGACAACGGCATCGGCCGCGATGCGACCGAACTGCTGCGCAAGGTCAAGGCAGCCCAGTACGTCGCTTCGCACCCGGGCGAAGTGTGCCCTGCCAAGTGGACCGAAGGCGCCGCCACGCTGAAACCATCGCTGGACCTGGTCGGCAAGATCTAAGTATTGAGAATTAAGCATTAGTCAAGCTGTACACGGTGCCGGGCGCGTGCCCGGCACCTCACTGAATCGGACAAGGAAAAACATCATGTTGGATGCAACTCTCACAAGCCAGTTGAAAGCCTATCTGGAAAAGGTCGTGCAACCGATTGAGATCGTTGCATCGCTCGATGACTCCGCCACTTCGCGTGAAATGCAGGAATTACTGCAGGAAATCGTCGTGCTGAGCGACAAGATCACGCTGGTCGAAAGCACCGGCGGCGACGTGCGCAAACCGTCGTTCGCCATCACCCGTCCCGGCACCGAGATCGGCGTGCGCTTCGCCGGCATCCCGATGGGCCATGAATTCACCTCGCTGGTGCTGGCCCTGCTGCACGTGGGCGGCCACACGATCCGCCTCGACGAAGCCGTGATCGAACAGATCCGCAACCTCGACGGGGATTACGAATTCGAAACGTTTATTTCGCTGTCCTGCCACAACTGCCCGGAAGTGGTGCAAGCCTTGAACACGATGTCGGTGATTAACCCCCGCATCAAGGTCACCACCATCGATGGCGGCGTGTTCCCGCAGGAAGTCGAAGCGCGCCAGATCATGGCCGTGCCGATGATGTTCCTGAACGGCGAACACTTCGGCCAGGGCCGTTCCAGCGTCGAGGAAATCCTCGCCAAGCTGGACCAGAATGCCGGCGCGCGCCAGGCGGCCGAACTGAGCAAGAAAGAAGTCTTCGACGTCTTGATCGTCGGCGGCGGGCCGGCCGGCGCGGCGGCAGCGATCTATGCGGCGCGCAAGGGCATTCATACCGGCGTCGTCGCCGAGCGCTTCGGCGGCCAGGTGCTCGACACGCTGGCGATCGAGAATTTCGTCTCCGTCAAGGAAACCGACGGCCCGCATTTCGCGGTGGCGCTGGAACAGCACGTCAAGCAGTATGAAGTCGACATCATGAATACCCAGCGCGCCGAGCAACTGGTGCCGGGCAAGCTGATCGAAGTCCGGACTGCCAGCGGCGCAGTATTAAAAAGCAAATCCGTGATCCTGGCGACGGGGGCGCGCTGGCGCGAAATCAACGTGCCGGGCGAAAAGGAATACCGCAACCACGGTGTCGCCTATTGCCCGCACTGCGACGGCCCGCTGTTCAAGGGCAAGCGCGTGGCCGTGATCGGCGGCGGCAATTCCGGCGTCGAAGCGGCGATCGACCTGGCCGGCCTGGTCAAGCACGTGACCCTGATCGAATTCGGCGCCGAACTGCGCGCCGACGCGGTCTTGCAGCGCAAGTTGCACAGCCTGAAAAACGTCACCGTGATCGTTTCGGCGCAGACCACCGAGATCCACGGCGACGGCAAGATCGTCAACGGCCTCAGTTACACCGACCGTAACGGCGGCGCTGTGCACCGGGTCGAACTGGAAGGGGTATTCGTGCAGATCGGCCTGGTGCCGAACACCGAGTGGCTGAAAGGAGTCGTCGCTCTGTCGCGCCACGGCGAGATCGAAGTCGACGCGCGCGGCCAGACCTCGGTGCCAGGCGTGTTCGCCGCCGGCGACGTGACGACGGTGCCGTTCAAGCAGATCGTCATCGCCGTCGGCGACGGCGCCAAGGCATCGCTGTCGGCGTTCGACTACCTGATCCGCTCGGGCGACGACGAAGAAGTCGAGCCCGCCAGCCAGGTCGCGGTCGCCGCCTAAAATCAGAGGCAAAGGCCGGGGTCAGACCCATGGGTCTGACCCCAGATTTTGCCTCTGATTTTGATTTTTTAACGGAAATCGGCGGAAACCGGGGACAGACGGGGACGCCGAGTCCACGTTTTCTTGGAAATATTTCTTCGAAAACGTGGTCTGTCCCCGGTTTATACCACCAAGTCCGCGCTGGCCTGTTTTACCCGCAGCGCCATCGCATTGCGGTGCCGCGCGCGCAGGCGCGGGTTGGTGATTAATCTTCCGAGCGTTTCGCCGACCACCATCACCACACCCAGCAGCGGCAATACCAGCGTCAAGCCCGCCACGCCGGCCACCGCGCCGCCGACGAAAATCATCAAGACCGTGATCAAGGGGTGGATGTGCAGGCTGCGTCCCACCGTCAGCGGCATGAACACGAAATCGTCCAGCAGGCGCACCATGATGAACACGCCGATCGCGCTGTAGGCGATCAGCTGGTCGCCCGGCGCATCGGCCGAGGCTACCATCACCACCATCGCGCAGCCGGCGATCGAGCCGACATACGGCACCCAGGCCAGCAGCGCCGCGATCAGTCCCAGCAGCACCGGCGACGAGACGCCGATCGCCCACAGGCCGAACGCCAGCACCGCCGTATCGATCACCGTCAGTTTCAGCAAGCCCTGGAAATAGCGGTGCGCGGTCTGGTCGACTTCATGCAGCAGGCACAGGGTGCGTTCAAAAAAGGCGTTCGGCACGGCGCGCGCCAGGAAACGCTTGAAGCGATGGCCGTCGCGCAGGAAGAAAAACGTCATGAACGGCGCCAGCATCAGCGCCGGCAGCCAGCCGGCGACCGAGACGACAAAGCTGGTCAAATGGTGCTGCATGAAATTCTCGCTGTAGGCGGAGAACTGGCGGTTGACGATGCGGCTCAGGTGGATACGGTGCAGGATCGGGAATTTCTGTTCCAGCCCCTGCAGCACGTTGTGCACGAAAGCGGCACCGCCGGCCAGGTAGTGGCTCAGCATGTCTTGCCACGAGACGGCCGGCGCCGATTTCCAGCTGATCGCCGCCAGCACCGCCAAAGAAAGCGCGACGATGAACACGCCGCCGACCGTCAGCGCGGCCAGGTTCTGTCCTATCCCCATGCGAATCAGGCGCTGCATGAACGGCATCAGCAGGTAATACAGGATGATCGCCAGCAGGAAGGGAATCGCCAGCCACAGGATTTGCTGCAGCAGGAACAGCAGCGCGCAGGTGGCGCCGATGATGCCGCTCCAGACCACCGGGCCGGCGTGTTGTTCGGTCGTCATAAGGCTTCGATCTGCGGTTTGCCGGCCATCCATTCGCGCAGCCGCATGCCGATGTGGCGCGCCAGCGCCAGCGCGATCTTGTAGCCGATCACGGCGTCCGTCTCCATCAACCCCATGAAATCGGCGCGGAAGAACACGGCCAGTTCACAATTGTCGAGCGCGCGCGCCTGCGCGTTGCGCGGAGAGTTGTCGAGCAGGGCCAGGTCGCCGAAGAAGGAACCGGTGGCGACTTCGGCCACCACTTCGACACTGGTGTCGAGCGCGCGGCTGATCAGGACGCGGCCGGACATTACCAGGTACAGCGCCTGCCCTTCTTCCCCCTCGTCGAAAATGATTTCATCGCTCAGGTAGCGCCGCTCATGCATCAATTCATCGACGATCGTCAATTCCAGCGGCGTCAGCGAGGAGAACAGCGACGAATCCTTCAGGCGATGCAGGCGGGGCGACAGCGGGGGTGTTTTGAGAAAACCAAACATCGGGACAAACTCCGTTCAGGATAGGTGCAACTGCAACATATTGTCGCCGGTTTTGGTGGTTTGCAGCAGTCCCCGGCTGAAGTGTTGTTCAGTAATCACAGCAGTACGGTCTGCGCCAGCGGCAATTCCGGCGCCAAGTGGCTGGTCAGCACGATGCATTGGTGCGCCAGCCGGGCCGGTTCCGCCAGCTGGCCGCGCAGGTAAGCCAGCGCATCGGCGTCGAGTCCGTTGAACGGTTCGTCGAGCAGCAGCAGGCGTACCGGCAATGCCAGCGCCAGCGCCAGCTGCATTTTCTTGTGCTGGCCGAGCGACAAGGTCGTGACCGGCTGCGGCAGCGCCGCCAGCAATTTGAAGGCCGCCAATTGCGTATTGAGCAGCGCGCCGTCGGCGGCCGGGTACAGCGCCAGGTGCAGATCGAGCAGTTCGCGCACGGTCAGCCACGGCAGTTGCGGCGTATCGCCGCCGCAATAATAACTGCGCAGGCGGTAGGCCAGCGGTGACGTCGCGCTGTCGATGCCGTCCAGCGCGATGCCGCCGCCATGCGCGGACAAGGCGCCGGCGGCCAGTTTTAACAGGGTCGTCTTGCCGGCGCCGTTGTCGCCGCGCAGCCAGGTGATGCCGGCGCCCAGCGCCAGGGAGAATTGGCGGAACAGCGGGCGGGTGGCAAATTCAAAGTTCAGTCGGTCGATTTGCAGCATGGTCTTTTAAAACTCGCTTCCGATGGCGCTCAGGATCAGGATGGACAGCATCACCAGCACCACGCGCGCGCGCGGCGCCGGCGGCAGCGCGACAATGGCGCAACTGGAGACGATCGCCGCGCCGATCCAGACCCGCGCGGCAGGCAAGCTGTAGCCGGTCGGCACCGCGTGCAGCGCGATGGCGAAGGCGACCAGCAGCAGCGCCGCCGGCGCCAGGCTGAACAGGCGCGCTCCCAGCAGCAGCGCGGCGCAGTCCAGCGGCCAGGCGGCGATGACCGGCCGCAGCAGCGTCACCTGTTCGCGCACGGCCTGGTCGCCGCGGTCGGTCAGCAGGATGAATAAGGCGCTGGCGGCGGCGCCCCACAGCGCGGCCGGCAATCCCGGCGCGTGCACCAGCCACAGGGCGCCGCAGGCCAGCGCGCCCAGCAGCAGCACGGTTTGCTGCCAGCCGACCGGGTTGTCGGCGCGCCAGTACGGCAGCCAGAACAGCTGACGCCACAAGGAAAACTGCAACGGGCGCAGCGCGCGGGGAACATAGGCGGAGACTGAGGCCGGCGCGGCGGCGTGCGCGCGTACGCGCGCTCCGGCTCGCGCCAAGCGCCGGCGCCGCGCCAGCGCCAGCGTTGCCAGCATCCAGCCCAGCAGCAGAGAAGCGGCGGTGGCCGCCAGCGCCTGCGGCGCGACCGGGCGCAGCCAGTCTGGCCACTGGTACAGCCAGATCGCGGCCGACACCGCATACACCAAGGCCAGCGGCCCGGCCAGCATGCCTGCCACCAGCGCATCGGCGCACCAGCCAAGTAGCGGCGGCACCGGCAGCGGCCGTTCCCAGGCGATCGCGTCGGCCGGATGCAGGCGCTGGCGCAGCAACAGTGCCGGCGCGCAGGCGAAGATCGCCTGCGCGGCCAGGATCGCGCAGCATACCGGCCATGTAAATGTCACGGCCAGCATGCCGGGCAGCGCGATCGCCGCGCACAGGCCGAGCAACACCGGGGCGAAGGCGAGGGCGACGATTTCGAGGGAATTACTCAGGCTGGCGATGAAGTGCAATAGCGCATGGTGCGCCATGCGGGTGCGGTAGCGCAGATAGGGATGAGCAAGGGCGGGCATCGCGCAATTCCGTGGCATGCTGCGGAAATGAAAAGAGCCCGACGAATCGGGCTCTTAATGTGCTGGCGGAGTGGACGGGACTCGAACCCGCGACCCCCGGCGTGACAGGCCGGTATTC
>JAZJZT010000010.1:0-203827 GCA_040389645.1 Pseudomonadota bacterium
GCGGCAGGATTTCATCCTTGAACTTGCCGGCCTTTTGCGCCGCTTCCGCCTTCAGTTGCGAATTCAGTGCGAACTCGTCTTGCTCGGCGCGCGAAATTTCGTATTTCTTGGCGACGTTTTCCGCCGTCACGCCCATGTGGTACTGGTTGTAGACGTCCCACAGGCCATCGACGATCATGGTGTCGACCATTTTCGCGTCGCCCATGCGGAAACCGTCGCGCGAACCGTTCAGCACGTGCGGCGAGGCGCTCATGTTTTCCTGGCCGCCGGCGATGATGATGCTGGCGTCGCCGCACTTGATCGCTTGCGCGGCCAGGTGGGTCGCCTTCAGGCCGCTGCCGCATACCTTGTTGATCGTGTAGGCAGGGATGCTGTTCGGCAAGCCGGCCTTGATGACGGCCTGGCGCGCCGGATTCTGGCCCACGCCGGCGGTCAGCACCTGGCCCAGGATGGCTTCGCTGATCAGGTTGGCATCGATGCCGGTCTTGGCCAGCAAGCCCTTGATGACATGGGCGCCCAGTTCCGCCGCCGAGATCTTGGCCAGGCTGCCGCCGAATTTGCCGACTGCGGTACGACCCGCCGCTACGATAACTACATCATCCATTTGTTTCTCCAAAGAACTGACCCAATTGTCAGGTAAATAAGTTTGAAACTCACTTCATTCTAGCTAGTTGTTTGCTGCGCTTCCAGCACCCAGCGCGTTTTTAAAAAAAAGACCGTTCAGCGGCAACTGGGCACCCGCTTCGCTCAACAAGGCATGAGCGTTGCTGGCCACGCCGGCGGCCTGGCGGCCATAGGCCTGGGCGCGGTCGATGGCTTGTTGCGAATGGCAGCTTGCCAGGCTGAGCCAGTCTTGCGGCCCCTTCAGCGCCAGCAACTGGTTCGAGGCGACAGTGGAGGCGGCCAGCGAGGTTTTGACGGTATCGAGATGCAGCTCCGCCAGGCTGGCGCTGCTGGACAGCCAGGCTTGCGTGACGGCTTGAACACTGCGGAAATGGGTTTCGATCAGGGACTGGCTGGCTTGCGAAAACTGGACTGGACTGAACATGGATTCCTTGTTTTTGAAAACGTAGGTTTACGGCGATGACATATGCGACAGCGCAATCGTAACGACCGTTGCGCTTGACGCCTTTGACATATGTCAATGCTATCAATTCATGGCCTCCAAAATATCACCAATTGTCACTTTTGGGGCTAAATCTCACCACATTATGCAAATTGTCATCACATTGTGGTAAATCACGACAATAATTTGATACCATCCAGGCTGGATGCGCATTGTTCTCGTATCATATTGATGAAATCGAGCAGATAGGCCTTGCGCTGCAAAGCGGCCGGCACCGACACGAACAGCTCGCTCCACAGGCCATATTCTCCGACCGGGCGCGCGACCACGTAATCGTCGTCGACATGCTGCTTGACGGCCCAGTTCGGCAGCGCGGCGAGGCCGCGCCGGCTCGCCACCAGTTGCAGGATGGCCACTGTCAGTTCCGCCGTGCGGCGCTCGAACGCGATGCCGGCCGGCCGCAACACTTCGCGGATCAGCTCGATGCGCTGTTCCGGCACCGGGTAGGTGATCAGCGTTTCGCCGCTGAAGTCGGCCGCTTCCAGGCGGCGCTGCGCCTGCAGGCGGTGCTTGGACGCCATCACCGCCAGGACCTCGAAGCGGAACAATGGAAAAGTGGAGAATTCGGCGCCGTGATCGGCACCGATGACGAGGTCCGCCTGGCCCGACCTTAACAAGCCGGCCGGATCATCGTGAAAACCCGACACCAAGTCGATCTCGACGTCCGGCCAGCGCTGGCGGAACGCATCCATGACCGGCATCAGCCAGTCGAAACAGGAGACACATTCGAGCGCGACGCGCAACTGGCCCTGGTCGCCCTGCGACAGGCGCGCCACGTCGCGCTCGGCCTGTTCGACTTCCGGCAACAGCAAATCGGCCAGGCGCAGCAGGCGCGCGCCGATCGCCGTGAACCCGATCGGCACCGACTTGCGCTCGAACAGCGGCCCGCCGTAGCGGTCTTCCAGCAATTTGACCTGGTGCGACAGCGCCGACTGCGTCAGGTTCAGCAACTGCGCGGCGCGCACCAGGCTGCCGGCCGAACGCAGGGCGTTCAAGGTGCGTAAATGACGGATCTCCAACATCGCTCTCTATTAATTGTTTTCAAGTTAGCCAGCAAGATCTTTAATTTTGATTATAGATCCGTTTGCTGCACACTTTACAACACCAATATTTAATGCGGATGACAAACAGATGAAAACGATTCACACCGGTTTGCCCGGCGCTCCGCGCGCCAGCGCCGCTTGCGCGGGCGCGCCAGCCCCGTTTGATTAATAAAACGGCACTCCCATTTCTGCCTTAACCACAGTAAAATGCGTGAGCCTGCGCAGTTGCGCAACGTTTTGTCAACGGTTCCGGAACGGTCATCACCGTGGCTTCGGAGGGCAACCCTGGCTGTTTGGCCGCTAAGTGACCCATTACCCATTACCGTCTATGTCCAAAAGCTCGTCGCAAAAGCCTATCGAAATCAAGATTTCCACGGTGGTCGCCGTCTCGTCCATCCTGTATACATCGGATGGCATCGCACTGGACGCCGCGCTGCGTGAAATGACCGGCGGCGTGCCGGATTTCTTCGAAGGCGACCTGGCCGTGATCGATGTCGGTTCGCTTGCGCCGGGCGGCGAACGGATCGACTGGGCCAGCACCATCGCCCTGCTGAAACGCTACCGTTTGAATCCGGTCGCCGTGCGCAACGCCGCGCCGGACATGATAGGCGACATCCAGGCCCAGGGCCTGTCGCTCGACAGCGGCAAGCGCGACGAGGAAAAGACGGCGCCGGCCGAGGCGCCCAGTAGCGCCGCGCCAGCTCTGGCGCCGGCCGTCGGCGCGACCGGCACCATCATCATCGACACGCCGGTGCGCGCCGGCCAGCGCATCTATGCGCGCGGCGGCGACCTGATCATCACCGCGGTCGTCAACAATGGCGCCGAAATCATCGCCGACGGCAGCATCCACGTTTACAACACGCTCAACGGGCGCGCGCTGGCCGGCGCTTCCGGCAATGCCGGCGCGCGCATCTTCGCGCTGTCGATGTCGCCGGAACTGGTGTCGATCGCCGGCGTCTACCGCACGTTCGAAGAAGGCTTCCCTGCAGAGCACGCACGCAAGCCGGCACAAATCAGCCTGGTCGGGGACCGAATAGATATACTATCAGTCAACTCCCCTACTCGCGCCTAAGTTCAGCTTTCAGAAAAGGATTATTTTGTGGCAAGAATTATTGTTGTAACCTCCGGCAAAGGCGGTGTCGGCAAGACGACATCGAGCGCCAGCTTCTCGTCCGGCCTGGCCATGCGCGGTCACAAGACCGCGGTGATCGACTTCGACGTCGGCCTGCGCAACCTCGACCTGATCATGGGCTGCGAACGCCGTGTAGTGTACGACTTGATCAATGTCATCAACAAGGAAGCTTCGCTGACCCAGGCCCTGATCAAGGACAAGCATTGCGAAAACCTGTTCATCCTGCCGGCCTCGCAAACGCGCGACAAGGATGCGCTGTCCGAGGACGGCGTCGAGGCGGTATTGCACGAACTGATCAACATGGGCTTCGAATACATCATCTGCGATTCGCCGGCCGGCATCGAGCACGGTGCGCTGATGGCGCTGACCTTCGCCGACGAAGCGATCATCGTGACCAACCCGGAAGTGTCGTCGGTGCGCGATTCGGACCGCATCCTCGGCATCATCCAGGCCAAGTCGCGCCGCGCCCAGACCGGCGGCGAACCGGTCAAGGAACATTTGTTGATCACCCGCTATGCGCCGAAACGGGTCGAGGCGGACGAAATGCTGTCCTACCAGGACGTGCAGGAAATCCTGCGCATCCCTTTGATCGGCATCATCCCCGAGTCGGAATCGGTGCTGCATGCGTCGAACCAGGGCAACCCGGCGATCCACTTCAAGGGCACCGACGTGGCCGAGGCCTATGAAGATCTGGTATCGCGGTTCCTCGGCCAGGAATTGCCGCTGCGCTTTACCACCTACGAAAAGCCCGGATTTCTTCAGCGCATCTTCGGAGGGAAGTGACCATGCCCCTGCTGTCTTTTCTGTTCCCTCCCAAGCCCAAGACGGCCACGGCCGCCAAGGAAAGGTTGCAGATCATCATCGCGCGCGAGCGCAATGGCCGCAGCGGACCGGATTTTCTGCCTGCGCTGCACAAGGAATTGATCGAGGTGATTTCCAAGTACACCAAGGTGAACGCGGACGACATCACCATTTCGCTGGACCGCCAGGGCAACCTGGAAGTGCTCGACGTCAACGTGGTGCTGCCGGACGCCTGAACAAAGCCGGCGGCAGGGCCGTCAGCTGTTAAGGCTGCGCGCCCAGCAATTCCTGCGCGACCTTGGCGCAGGCTTCGACATGCTGGTAGCCGATCTGGCGGAACGCATAAAAGCCGATCGCTGCCGACGCCACCTGGCCGGCCAGCGGCACCAGGCGGGTCGCCTGTTTCGCCAGCAGCTTGGTGCCGCTGCGCTGCAGCAGGCGCAGCATCAATTCCCGCGTCACGACCCGTCCCACCATCATGCCCCCCATGCCGACCGCCGCTTCATAGGCCAGCAGCCGGAAGCGCGGTTGCAATCTCCCGATCTGTTCTTCCGTCAGGCCGAATTCGCGGTTGATGTCATCGATCAGCGTGGTAAACAGGCGCATGTCGGACACCACGTCGAAGCCCGGAATCGGCACCGCCGACATGCCGGCCGAGACCACGGCGCGGCGCTGCACCAGGCGCCGGCAGCGCTCGCGCACCTGCTCGATATCCTTTTGCGACGCGGGGATCAGGGTCCATTCCGGGGTTTTTTGTGTGCGCATAATCAATATTTGACACTTCTTGCAATTGTACCAAAGGCCATTGAAAAGGCCGTTTGTACAGTGTACCGTGTAATCATGAGATGAGTTTGTACTGGAACGACAAATATATGCAGCCGGATAATCTGGAATTGTGCATCCATTTATAGCGGCCGATCTCTTTGATCATTTTTTAACTTTACCGGTAAGCCATGCGCGTTATCGGCTTTCCCACTTGCCCAATCATGAGAATCGTCGTCGTAGATAATGACCGCAGCCAGGTCGATTTAATCTGCCAGGTGCTGACTTCAGCAGGCCATATTTGCCACGGTTTCCAATCCGGCAAAGAGATGCTGGCCCAATTGCGCAAAGACAGCGTCGACATGCTGATTCTCGACTGGCAAGTGGTCGACATGGGCGGCGCCGACGTGGTGCGGCGCGCGCGCGAAAAACTGCCGGAACAGGCGCCGGTACTGTTTTTGACCACCAGTTCTGGAGAAGACGATATCGTCGACGGCCTGGCCGCCGGCGCCGACGACTACATGATCAAGCCGCTGCGCCGCAGCGAACTGGTGGCGCGCGCGCAAGCCTTGTTGCGGCGCGCCTATCCGACCCAGAATGGCGCCGAGCAATTGCAATTCGGCCAATATGTATTCGAGACCCGCCCGGGCCGGCTATTGATGGATGGTTCCGTGCTCGATGTCACGCACAAGGAGTTTTATCTGGCGCTGCTGTTTTTCCGCAATCTCGGCCGCCCGCTGTCGCGCGCCTATATCCACGAAGCGGTCTGGATACGGGAAACGGCGATCCCGTCGCGCACGATGGATACTCACGTTTCGCGCGTGCGCAACAAATTGCAATTGAAGCCGGAAAACGGCTTCAGGCTGGTGCCGGTCTACAGCTACGGCTACCGGCTGGAAAAACTCGGCGCTTGAATTCGCCGCCTGAATATAAGCACTATCATGCCGCAGCGGCCCGCGCCCCGGCTACGGGCGGCACATCACGGTATAATGGCCCCCTAATGCCCTCTACCGGTCCCGAAATGCAACTGCTCGCCGTCGGCCTCAACCACACCACCGCCCCCGTGTCGCTGCGCGAACGGCTGGCGTTCGCCCCTGAGCAACTGGGCCAGGCGGTGATGGCGGCGCGGGCCTGGTTCGAGCGCATCGATGCGCGCGGCAGCGACGAGGCGGCGATCCTGTCGACCTGCAACCGCACCGAGCTGTACGCGGCCAGCCAGGTCGCCAACCCGCTCGACGCCGGCGCCCATTTCCTGGCCGATTTTCACAAGCTGAACTACAACGAACTGCGCCAGCACCTGTACATGCTGCCGCAGCACGATGCCGTGCGCCACACCTTCCGCGTCGCTTCCGGGCTCGATTCGATGGTGCTGGGCGAAACGCAGATCCTCGGCCAGATCAAGGATGCGATCCGCACCGCCGACGAGGCCGGCGGTCTCGGCACCTATCTGCACCAGCTGTTCCAGCGCAGTTTTTCGGTCGCCAAGGAAGTGCGCAGCACCACCGAGATCGGCGCGCACAGCGTGTCGATGGCCGCCGCCGCCGTGCGCCTGTCGCAGCGCATCTTCGACAAGATCGCCGAGCAGCACGTGCTGTTCATCGGCGCCGGCGAAATGATCGAACTGTGCGCGACGCATTTTGCCGCGCAAAACCCGAAAAGCATCACGGTCGCCAACCGGACCATGGAACGCGGCGAGCAGCTGGCGCACCGTTTCAACGGCAAGGCGATGCGCCTGGCCGACCTGCAAGACAAATTGCACCAGTACGACATCGTCATTTCGTGCACCGCCTCGTCGCTGCCCTTGATCGGGCTGGGCATGGTCGAACGCGCGATCAAGGCGCGCCGTCACAAGCCGATGTTCATGGTCGATCTCGCCGTGCCGCGCGATATCGAAGCCGAAGTCGGGCGCCTGAACGATGTGTTCCTGTACACCGTCGACGATCTCGGCAAGGTAGTACAGACCGGCATGGAAAACCGCCAGGCGGCCGTCGCGCAAGCCGAGGCGATCATCGAAACGCGCGTGCAGTCGTTCATGCACTGGATCGACGACCGCGCCGTCGTCCCCGTCATCCAGAGCCTGCAGGAAAGCAGCGAAGCGATGCGCCAGCTGGAACTGGAACGCGCGCGCAAGATGCTGGCCAAGGGAGAAGACATCGATGCCGTGCTCGAAGCGCTGTCGAAAGGCTTGACCGCCAAGTTCATGCACGGTCCGCAACAGGCGCTGCACCGCGCCCAGGGCGACGAGCGCGCGCACCTCGCCACGCTGCTGCCCCAGTTGTTCCGCGGCCGCCGTTAGCGCAGCCGTTTCGCGGCCGCCGCCCGGCGCCGCATTGTTCGTCATTCCCCGCGCCGCCGGCGCACCTTCCACGAATCTGTAAAGCACCCGCTATCTATGAAATCATCAATGCTGGCCAAGCTGGATCAATTGGCGAACCGCCTGGTCGAACTCGACGAATTGCTGATGTCCGAAGGCGCCACCGCCAACATGGACAGTTACCGCAAGATGACGCGCGAACACGCCGAACTGGGGCCGCTGGTCGCGCTGTACCGCGCCTGGCTCGACGTGCAGGCCGACATCGCCGAAGCGCAGCAAATGCTGCTCGACCCGGAAATGAAGGAATTCGCGCAAGAGGAAATCGAATCCGGCAAGTCGCGCCTGGCCGGACTCGAACTGGATCTGCAAAAGATGCTGCTGCCGAAGGATGTCAACGACGAGCGCAACATCTTCCTGGAAATCCGCGCCGGCACCGGCGGCGACGAATCGGCGCTGTTCGCCGGAGACTTGTTGCGCATGTACACCCGCTTCGCCGAGCGCAACCGCTGGCAGGTCGAGATGGTGTCCGAATCGGCGTCCGACCTGGGCGGCTTCCGCGAAGTGATCGTGCGCCTGGTCGGCAACGGCGTCTATTCGAAACTGAAATTCGAATCGGGCGGGCACCGCGTGCAACGCGTGCCGGCCACGGAAACGCAGGGCCGCATCCACACGTCGGCCTGCACGGTGGCTGTGATGCCGGAAGCCGATGAAGTCGAGGATGTGCACATCAACCCGGCCGATTTGCGGATCGACACCTTCCGCGCCTCCGGCGCCGGCGGCCAGCACATCAACAAGACCGATTCCGCCGTGCGCCTGACGCACTTGCCGACCGGGATCGTCGTCGAATGCCAGGACGACCGCTCGCAGCACAAGAACAAGGCGCAGGCAATGAAAGTGCTGGCCGCGCGCATCAAGGATGTGCAATTGCGCGAGCAGCAATCGAAGGAAGCGGCCACGCGCAAGAGCCTGATCGGTTCCGGCGACCGCAGCGAGCGCATCCGCACCTACAATTACCCGCAGGGCCGCATGACGGACCACCGCATCAACCTGACCTTATATAAACTCGACTTCATCATGGACGGCGACTTGACGGAACTGACCAACGCGCTGGCCGCCGAGCACCAGGCCGAACTGCTGGCTGCGCTGGGCGATTGACCACGGATGCCCATTACCGCTGGCGCCGCTTCGGGGTCAGACCCCAGGCGGCGTCAGCGCTGGCTGCCGAGCACCTGGTGGAACTGCTGGCCGCGCTGGTCAATTGCCCCCAGGCACCCATTACCGCTGGCGCCGCTTCGGGGTCAGACCCCAGGCGGCGCCAGCGGTTTAAGGGGAGAATAAGGCTGTACCGGCAACTTTGTGCGAGAATTGGCCGCCCTTCACTTTCCCAATCGACTATGCATTTACGCAGCCTGCTCCTGTCCATCGCCCTTGCCTGCTTCGGCTTGATCGGCGCCGCCCTGTACCTGCAGCACGTGGTCGACTTGCTGCCCTGCCCGCTGTGCGTGATCGACCGCTACCTGTTCCTGGCGATCGGCATCGCCTGCCTGGCGGGCTCTTTCAGCAGCAAGCCGAGAATCGGCGCCGGCGTCGCGCTGCTCGGCGCGCTGGGCGGCCTGGTCTCGGCCGGTAAACACTTATATGTGCTGGCCCATCCCGGCCTGTCGTGCGGCATCGATCCGATGGAAACGATGCTCAATAAAATCCCGACCGCGACTTATCTGCCCTTCCTGTTCCAGGCCGACGGCCTGTGCGAGAACGCGACCGAGGGTTTGCTTGGCCTGTCGATCCCGCAATGGGCGTTCGTCTGGTTCGGCCTGTTCACGGTCGCGCTGGCATGGACGCTGCTGCGCCGCCGTCCATGATGGTTGAAGCAGGCACCACGATCGCAGCCTTGCAGCGCCAAGCGCTGCTCGATCCGCTCGACAACCGCATCCTGCTGTGCCACGCGCTCGGCCTGTCGCGCGTGAGCCTGATCACGCAATCGGAACGCGCGCTGACGGAAGAAGAGGCGCAGCGCCTGTCGGCATTGCTGCGGCGCCGGCTCGATGGCGAACCGGTCGCCTATATCGTCGGCCGGCGCGAATTTTTCGGCTTGCCGTTCGAAGTCAGCCCCGCCGTCTTGATTCCCCGCCCCGACACGGAATTGCTGGTCGAACTGGCGTTGGAACGCTTGCCGCCATCCGGCAGCGTGCTCGACATGGGCACCGGCAGCGGCGCCATCGCCGTGTCGCTGGCGTACGCGCGGCCCGATGCCGGCGTCACCGCGCTCGACGTCAGCCCGGATGCGCTGGCCGTGGCGCAGCGCAACGCCGCGCTCAACCAGGCACAGGTCCGCTTCATGACCAGCGACTGGTACGGCGCACTGGGCAATCAACGTTTCGACCTGATCGTCTCGAATCCGCCCTACATCGCCAGCGGCGACCGCCACCTGGCCGAAGGCGATCTGCGCTTCGAGCCGAGCGGCGCATTGACCGACCATGCCGACGGCCTGAGCGCGCTGCGCACCATCGTCGCCGGCGCGCCCGCCCACTTGCAGCCGGGCTGCTGGCTGCTGCTCGAACACGGTTACGACCAGGCCGATGCCGTGCGCGCTTTACTGACGGCGCAGGGTTACACTGAAGTGCAAAGCTGGCGCGACCTGTCCGGCATCGAACGCGCCAGCGGCGGCCGCCATTTCTAGAGCGCGCTCGCGCTCTTTGCTAAAATAGCAATCGATCTTTTCACCGCCGCCGACATGGTCGGCCGTTTTAGGTTAATCTCGCACCAACATTGATTTGCTGCACAGAAAGGAAGATCAAATTGTCCAATCTATTGACGCGCCGCCTGGCCCTGCTGGCCGATGAGCAGCACCGCGCGGTGCTCGGCGGCGGCTTGCGCGGCATCGAGCGGGAAACCTTGCGGGTCGATCCGACCGGCCACCTGGCGGCGACGCCGCACCCGGCTCCGCTCGGCGCGGCGCTGACCCATCCGGAAATCACGACCGATTACGCGGAAACGCTGCTCGAATTCATCACGCCGGCCGAGCACGACATCGCTGTCACGCTGGCCAAGCTCGATGCGATTCACCGTTTCAGTTACACCAAGCTCGGCAACGAAATGCTGTGGAGCCAGTCGATGCCATGCCAGTTGCCGGGCGAAGACGAAATCGACATCGCCTGGTACGGCAGTTCCAACCTGGGCATGCTGAAACACGTCTACCGGCGCGGCCTGGCGCTGCGTTACGGCAAGGCCATGCAATGCATCGCCGGCATCCACTACAATTATTCGCTGGACGAACAATTGTGGCGCGTGCTGGCCGAGAATGAACCGTGCGCCCATAAACTGTCGGCCAAGGCGTTTCAGTCCGAAAGTTATTTCGCGACGATCCGCAATTTCCGCCGCTACAGCTGGCTGTTGATGTACCTGTTCGGCGCCTCCCCCGCCTTGTCGTCGAGTTTCCTGCGCGGACGCGCGCACAAGCTCGACAAGCTGTCCGACGACACATTGTTCCTGCCGTATGCAACCAGCCTGCGCATGAGCGACCTCGGTTACCAGAACGATGCGCAATCCGGCCTGAGCCCGCACGAAAACAGCCTGGACAGCTATGTCGCCACGCTGACGCGCGCCGTCAACCAGCCGTACGCGCCGTATGCGGAGATCGGCACCAAGCGCGATGGCGAATGGGTGCAGTTGAGCACCAACGTAATCCAGATCGAAAACGAATATTATTCGACCATCCGGCCGAAGCGCGTGATCCGCACCGGAGAGCGGCCGATCCAGGCGCTGTGTTCGCGCGGCGTCCAATACATCGAAGTACGCTGCATGGATGTCGACCCGTTCGAGCCGGTCGGCATCAGCCTGGAAACGGGCCGCTTCCTCGATGCCTTCCTGCTGTTTTGCGCGCTCGAGGAAAGCCCGACCATTTCGGAAGAGCAAGGCCGCGTCTATACCGAGAATTTTGCACGTACAGTAAAAGAAGGGCGGCGCCCGGGCTTGACGCTGTGCCAGGATGGCGCCGATGTATCGCTGCGCGCCTGGGGCGAGCAATTGCTCGAACGCATACGCCCGGTGGCCGAACTGCTGGACCGCCAGCGCGGCGATAGCGCGCACGCGGATTCTCTGGCGGCGCAAGCCATTAAACTGGCCGACGCCGAGCGCACGCCGTCGGCGCACGTGCTGCGCGAACTGCGCGCCAACGGCGGCTCGTTTACGGCCTTCGGCCTTCGCCAGAGCGAAGCGCACGCAGCCTATTTCCGTTCCCACCCGCCCGGCGCGGACGAAGCGGCATATTTCGATGCACTGGCCGCGACCTCGCTGGCCGAGCAGGCCGAACTGGAGCGCACCCAGACCGGCAGTTTCGACGATTACGTCAAGGCTTACCGCGCCAGCAATCTCTGCCACAACGCCAGTTAAACCGCCGAGGCCACCGTGCTCACCTTCTATAACGAACAGCACGGCCAGCACCGCGGCCGCCATGAAATTTTTCGGGGCGACATCGTCCCCTGTTTCGAAAAACCCGAGCGGGCCGACGCGGTGCTGGCCGAGCTGGGGCGGCGCGGCCTGGGCAACATCGTCACGCCGCACGGCGTGCCCTTGATGACGCTGGAACGCATCCATACGCCGCGCTATTTGCACTTCCTGCGCGGCGCGTGGAGCGACTGGCTCGCGCTGGACCCGGCCAACGCAGCCAAGGATGCCTTTCCATCGGTCTGGCCGGTGCGCACGCTGCGCGACGATATCGAGCCGGACAATTTTTGCGCCAAACTTGGCCTGTATTCGATGGACAGCGGCACGCCGCTGACGGCCGGCACGTGGAACGCGGCCAAGGCCGGCGCCGATTGCGCCGTCAACGCGGCGCACGCGCTGCGCCTGGGCGAGCGCAGCACGTTCGCCTTGACCCGTCCGCCCGGCCACCACGCCGGCGCCGATTTTTATGGCGGCTACTGTTTTCTGAACAATGCCGCGCTGGCCGCCCAGCACTTGCTGGACGACGGCGCGCGCCGCGTCGCCATCGTCGACATCGATTACCACCACGGCAACGGCACGCAGAGCATTTTTTATGAGAGGAACGACGTGCTGTTCGTTTCGATCCACGCCGATCCGCGCAGCGAATACCCGTTTTATCTCGGCCACGCCGATGAAACGGGAGCCGGCGCAGGCCTCGGTTACAACGTCAACCTGCCGCTGCCGGCCGGCACCGCCGCCCAAGCCTGGTTCGCCGCGCTGGAAACGGCATGCCTGCGGGTGCAGATGTATGCGCCGGACGCACTGGTGGTATCGCTCGGCGTGGATACCTTTGTTGGCGATCCGCTGTCACACTTTGCGTTGCAAAGTGCCGACTACCTGCGCATCGGCGAACGGCTAGCCTATCTCGGCCTGCCGACCGCCTTCATTTTCGAGGGCGGTTACGCGGTCAAGGAACTGGGCGTGAATGTCGTCAATGTCCTGGAAGGCTACGAGACGGCGCTGTAAGCCTGATATGGGAAGATGAAGTTTGCATAAAATATCGCTTGCAATTAAATAGCACGCGATCTATAGTGTGTTCACGGGTGCCGCAAGACGGGCAAAGCCCGAAACAGTAGGACACTATTAAATCGCTAGCAATCAACCATTCATTAAAGGATATACCATGTCGATCGAACAAGTTCTGTACCGCGCCACTTCCACCGCAACCGGCGGCCGCGAAGGCCGTGCCGTATCGTCGGACAACGTGCTGGACGTGAAGCTGACCACGCCAAAAGAACTGGGCGGCGCTGGCGCCGTCGGCACCAATCCTGAACAACTGTTCGCAGCCGGCTACGCCGCCTGCTTCGTCGGCGCGATGAAATTCGTCGGCGGCCGCGACAAGATCGCCGTACCGGCCGACGTATCGGTCGAAGCGACGGTCGGCATCGGCCCAATCCCGACCGGCTTCGGCATCGAAGTCGCGCTGAAAGTCTCGCTGCCGGGCCTGGACCGCGCCGAAGCTGAAAAACTGGTCGCCGCAGCCCACATCGTTTGCCCATACTCGAACGCGACCCGCGGCAACGTCGACGTCACGCTGACCATCGCTTAATAGTAGTCACGCAATACCCTGTTGCGCGGCGGCCACCGGCTGCCGCGCAAGCCGTACAATCAGCGCTTCGAACTCACGGAGACGCAGATGATTGAATGGCAATGGCTGGCATTCGACGCCATCCCCAACGCGGACCTGTACCAGGTACTGCAGCAGCGCCAGCAGGTATTCGTGCTGGAACAAAAGTGTTTATATCCCGATATCGACGGTTACGACCAGGCTGCCCATCATTTGATGGCGTGGCGGACGGTCGCTGGCCAGCGCCAGCTTGCAGCCTATTTGCGCTGCCTGGCACCGGGCGTCAAATACACGGAAATGTCGCTCGGCCGCGTGCTGACCACGCCCGCCGCGCGCGGTAGCGGCATCGGCCGCCAGTTGCTGGAGCAGGGAATCGCGCGCGCCGAAGCGCTGCACCCGGGCCACCGCTTCCGCATCGGCGCCCAACATTACCTGGAAAAATTCTACGCCAGCTTCGGCTTCGTCACGGTCACGGCGCCGTATGACGAGGATGGCATTGCGCATGTCGATATGGTTCGATAACGCTCCGGCGCCCGCAGCGCGGGGCGGTGGCGAAAAAAAAGCCCGGTCACCTCATGACCGGGCTTTTTTCAGTGCGCCACGCAAGCTTATTTGACTGCCTTCAGCTCAATATCGAACAGCAGCGTGGAACCTGCCGGAATCGTGACGACCCCGGTCGAATCTTTCTGATCCGTCGAACCATATCCCAGTTCCGGCGAAACGATCAGCGTGCGCTTGCCGCCGACCTTCATGCCGGCCACGCCGCGCGTCCAGCCCAGGATCACACCCTGGCCCAGCGAGAAATCGAAGGGTTTCTTGCCCGTGTCCAGCGAGCTGTCGAACTTGGCGCCACGGATGCCCGTCTTTGGATCGTAGAGCCAGCCGGTGTAATCCACGGTCAACACCTTGCCATAGACCGCTTCCGCGCCGGTACCGATGACGGTATCGGTCTGCGTCAACGTCGCCGTCGATGGCGCCGCCTTCGTCACAGCCAGCAACGTAACATCAAGGATCACCGGCGTATTGGCCGGCACTGTCACTCCCTTGCCGTTATCGTAGATCGTGGCGCCGTATGCCAGGCTGGAAGGCAGCACCAAATGCACCGTGTCGCCTACTTTCATGCCAACCGTGTTCCCGGCTTTCGCTGTGAGAATGCCCTGGTCCAAGCCCACCAGTGCGTTGCCGGTGCCCACCACAAAGCTGCGAACACTCGCAGTCTCGAATCTCAAGCCGGTATGCGTAGCGATTTTTGCATCTGCGTCGGACACCCATACCCAGGCGTCATAAGAAATAGTGACCAGATCTCCCGCCTCCGCCTTTAGCTGAGGGGGCACGGTGTATTTAGCCTCGGCCAGCACTGCCTCGTAAGCCGGTTGCGGCGCTGCCGGCGCCACCGTCTTCTTGTCATTGCCGCCGCCGCAGGCAGTCAATGCCAGCGCGCAGGCGAGCGACGCGATCACTTGAAACATCGATTTCATGGTTACCTTTAAATATTGTTGGACGATGGGTACGCACAGGCATGCCTGCGCCGGCCGGAGCAGAAGTGTAGCAGACTGCCATCGCCCGCTTTCCGCCCCATGCCATCCCGTTACAAATTTAACACCTTAAATTTCCACCTGCGTACCGAGTTCGATCACGCGGTTGGTCGGGATCTGGTAATAGTCGGCCGCGCCGCGCGCATTGCGCGACATCGTCACGAACAGGCTTTCGCGCCACGAGGCCATGCCCGAACCCGGCGTCGAGATCACGGTCTGGCGCGCGATGAAGAACGAGGTTTCCATCATTTCGAATTCCAGCCCCTGCGTGGCGCACTGCGCCAGCAGTTTCGGGATGTCCGGTTCGTCCTTGAAGCCGTAATGCACGTTCAACTGGTAGCAATGGTGATTCAGGTCGACGACGCTCACCTGCTCGGCCGGCGGCACCCACGGTTCTTCGACGATATGCACGGTGAAGAAGACGACCCGCTCATGCAGCACCTTGTTGTGCGACAGGTTGTGCAGCATCGCGTGCGGCACGCCGTCGCTTTCGCCGCGCAGGAAGATCGCGGTGCCGGGCACGCGCACCGGCGGCGCCATGAACAGGGAACTGAGGAACTCTTCCAGCGGAATCGCGTGCTTTTGCAAATTCTGGAACACCAGTTCGCGCCCGGTGCGCCAGGTCAGCATCACGGTAAACAGGATCGTGCCCAGCAGCAGCGGGAACCAGCCGCCGTGCAGCAGTTTCAGCGTGCTGGCCGAGAACAGCATGATATCCATCGCGATGAAAAAACCGGTCGCGCCGAAGCACAGCGCCAGCGGCAGGTGCCAGCGGTAGCGCGTGACAAAGAAGGTCAAAATGGTGGTCGACAGCATGGTGGCGGTGACGGCGATGCCGTAGGCGCCGGCCAGCTTGTCGGACGAGCCGAAGCCGACCACGGCGACCAGCACCACGCCCAGTTGCAGCCAGTTGACGGCCGGGATATAGATCTGGCCGATTTCGCTTTCCGACGTGTGCATCACGCGCATGCGCGGCAGCAGGCCGAGCGCGATGGCCTGTTTCGTCATCGAGAAGGTGCCGGAAATGGTCGCCTGCGACGCGATCACGGCGGCCATCGTCGACAGCACCACCAGCGGATAGACGCTCCAGCTGCCGAGCTGCTGGAAGAACGGGTTCGAGATCGCGTCCGGGCGCGTGATCAAGAGCGCGCCCTGCCCCAGGTAGTTCAGCGCCAGCGCGGGAAAGGTAATCAGGAACCAGGCGGCGCGGATCGGCTTCTTGCCGAAGTGGCCCATGTCGGCATACAGCGCCTCGGCGCCGGTGAAGGCCAGCACCACGGCGCCCAGCGCGACGAAGGCGGTGTAGCGGTTTTCCAGCATGAAGCTGAACGCGTGCCACGGATTGAGCGCGGCCAGGATCTGCGGCGCCTGCACGATGTTGACGACGCCCATCGCGGCCAGCGCGGCGAACCAGATCACCATGATCGGCCCGAACCAGCGCCCGATGCCGGCCGTGCCGTGGCGCTGCACCGCGTACAGCGAGACCAGCACGATGATGGTCAACGGCACCACGTATTGTTCCAGTCCGGGCGCTGCCACTTCCAGCCCTTCGATCGCGCCCAGCACGGAAATGGCCGGCGTGACGACGCTGTCGCCATAAAACATCGTCGCGCCGAACACGCCGAGCATCAGCAGCGGCGCGTGCCAGCGCGACAGCTTGCTGACCGAATTGAGCGCCAGCGCCATCAGCGCCATGATGCCGCCTTCGCCACGGTTGTCGGCGCGCAGGATCAGGCTGACGTATTTCAGCGAGACGATCATCGTCAAGCCCCAGAAGATCAGGGAAATGATGCCGAGCAGGTTGGGGGTATTCAGCGCCAACCCGTGTTCCGGGTCGAAAATGGTTTTCAGGGTATACAGCGGACTGGTGCCGATATCGCCGTAAACGATACCGACGGCAGCTAGCGTCATGGCGACGAGGCTGCTTTTCTTATGTTGCGACGTCAAGGTTGCACCCGAAGTTGTTCTGGTGCGTTGCACAATAGGTTAAGTATTAGCAATTTGCAAGTCCCTTCTGACATGTGCGCTGCGCCGATGCTTGCCCCCATTCTACAGTTGCCTGGATGCCCAGTCATGGCGCACACCAGCGGCTGTCGGGCATTTCCGACATAATGGCAGACCGCACCCGCCGAGCCTGAAATCCTGATATGAACCCTGGCATCCTGTACGCCGCCTTCGCATTTTTCTGCTGGGGTCTTTTTCCGCTGTATTTCCATGCGCTCGGCGAGGTGCCGCCGGTTGAAATCCTGGCGCACCGCATGCTGTGGTCGCTGCTGTTTCTCGTCATCGTGCTGAGCGTGCGCGGCCAGTGGAAATGGCTGACGGAAGTCGTGCAAAAGCCGCGCGTGGTGGCCAGCTTCGTCGCCAGTTCGGTCTTGCTGACGGTCAACTGGTTCGTCTATATCTGGGCCGTCAACCATGGGCACGTGATCGACGCCAGCCTCGGGTATTTCATCAATCCGCTGGTCAACGTGCTGCTCGGACTGCTGGTATTGAAGGAAAGACTGCGGCGCGGCCAATGGCTCGCGATCGGCCTGGCCGCCTGCGGCGTGGCCTGGCTGACCTGGCAGGCCGGCCAGTTGCCGTGGATCGCATTGATCCTCGGCGTGACGTTCGGCGGCTACGGCCTGCTGCGCAAGACCGCCGCGCTGGCGGCATTGGAAGGCTTGTCGTTCGAAACCATCATCCTGTTCCCGGTAGCTCTGGCTTATGTCGTCTGGCTCAGCGCGCATGGCGGCAGCGCCTTCGTCAACAGCCCGCACGACAGCACGCGCTGGCTGCTGGCGGCGGCCGGGCCGATCACCGCGATCCCGCTGCTGATGTTCGCCGCCGGCGCGCGCCGCATCCCGCTGTCCGTGCTGGGATTACTACAATACATGTCGCCGACGATGCAGATGCTGCTCGGCGTGTGGCTGTTCCACGAAACGTTTACGCCGGAGCGGCTGCTCGGCTTTTGCGTGATCTGGAGCGCGCTGGCGCTGTATGTAGGCGAGGGCTTGTGGATGTCGCGCAAGACGGCCGCCTATTAATACCAAAATCAACTGCAAATGCCGGGGTCAGACCCGTGGGTCTGACCCCAGTTTTTGCCGCTGGTTTTCGATCCGCGCCGCTGGTCAGTCCGGGCTGTTTATCGTATGCTGTTGACCTTCTGTACCTTCACCATTCATTGAGATTTCCTAATGGCAAATTACGTCTATACCATGAACCGCGTGGGCAAAATCGTCCCGCCCAAGCGCCAGATTCTGAAAGATATTTCGCTGTCCTTCTTCCCAGGCGCAAAGATCGGCGTGCTGGGCTTGAACGGCTCCGGTAAGTCGACCTTGCTGAAAATTATGGCCGGCATCGATACCGATATCCAGGGCGAAGCGCGCCCGATGCCGGGCCTGAACATCGGCTACCTGCCGCAGGAGCCGCAACTCGATCCTGAAAAAACCGTGCGCCAGGAAGTGGAGTCCGGCCTGGGCGAAGCGTTCGAGGCGCAAGCCAAGCTCGACGCCGTGTACGCCGCCTACGCCGAGGAAGACGCGGATTTCGACGCGCTGGCCACCGAGCAGGCGCGCCTGGAAGCGATCATCTCGTCGTCCGATGGCGGCAACCTGAACCTGCAACTGGAAATGGCGGCCGATGCGCTGCGCCTGCCGCCGTGGGATGCGAAGATCGGCGTGCTGTCGGGCGGAGAAAAGCGCCGCGTGGCGCTGTGCAAGCTGCTGCTGTCGAAGCCGGACATGCTGCTGCTCGACGAACCGACCAATCACCTGGATGCGGAATCGGTCGACTGGCTGGAGCAGTTCCTGGTGCGCTTCCCCGGCACCGTGGTCGGCATCACCCACGATCGCTACTTCCTCGACAATGCGGCCGAGTGGATCCTGGAACTGGACCGCGGCAGCGGCATTCCGTGGAAGGGTAACTACAGCTCGTGGCTGGACCAGAAGCAGGCCCGCCTGAAGCAGGAAGAATCGACCGAATCGGCACGCCAGAAGGCGCTGCAAAAGGAACTGGAATGGTCGCGCCAGAATCCGAAGGCGCGCCAGGCCAAGTCGAAGGCCCGCATGGCCCGCTTCAATGAACTGTCCGAGCACGAATACCAGAAGCGCAACGAGACGCAGGAGATCTTCATTCCCGTCGCCGAACGCCTGGGCAATGAAGTCATCGAGTTCAAGAATGTCTCGAAATCCTTCGGCGACCGCCTGCTGATCGACAATCTGAGTTTCACGATTCCAGCCGGCGCCATCGTCGGCATCATCGGCCCGAACGGCGCCGGTAAATCGACCTTGTTCAAGATGATCACCGGTAAAGAAGTGCCGGACAGCGGCGAAGTCGTCATCGGCAAGACCGCGAAAGTGTCCATCGTCGACCAGCACCGCGATGCGCTGTCCGATGCGAAAACCGTGTTCGACGACGTCACCGGCGGCGCCGACATGCTCAGCGTGGGCCGCTTCGAAATGCCGTCGCGCGCTTATCTCGGACGCTTCAACTTCAAGGGCGGCGACCAGCAAAAGATCGTCGGCAACCTGTCCGGCGGTGAACGCGGCCGCCTGCACCTGGCGAAAACCCTGCTCATGGGCGGCAACGTCCTGCTGCTCGATGAACCATCGAACGATCTGGACGTCGAAACCCTGCGCGCGCTGGAAGATGCGCTGCTCGAATTCGCCGGTTCCGTGATGGTGATCTCGCACGATCGCTGGTTCCTGGACCGCATCGCGACCCACATCCTGGCCTTCGAGGGGAACTCGCAAGTGTCCTTCTTCGACGGCAATTACCAGGAATATGAAGCCGACAAGAAGAAACGCCTGGGTGAGGAAGGCGCCAAACCGAAGCGCATCCGCTACAAGCCGCTGACGGTGTAAGATCGAAGGGCACGGTGCATACCGTGCCTTTTTTTATAAGGAAAACCGATGCGCCACACGATCTTCGCACTTGGCCTGCTGGCGGCAATCCCGGCGCAGGCGGCCGAACCGGCCGCGCAACTGGGCTGGCTGGCCGGCTGCTGGGCCGCTACCGACGCCGAAGCTGGCTCCGGAGAGCAATGGTCATCGCTTGCCGGCGGCACCCTGCTCGGCGCCGGCCGCACCGTCAAGAACGGCAAGACCGTGGGCTGGGAATTTGTCGTGATTCGTGAAGTGGAACCGGGCCAGCTCGCCTATATCGCCAAGCCGCACAACCAGCCGGAAGCCACCTTTCGCCTGCTGCGCCATACGGACACCGAGTTCGTGTTTGAAGACCTGGCGCATGATTTCCCGCAGCGCATCATCTATCGGCGCGACGGCGAACGCGGCTTGTACGCGCGGATAGAGGGCATGTCGAAGGGAAAGCTGAAAGGCATCGATTATCCGATGCAGCGCACCAGTTGCGGCGGGCAGTGAACGGTCAGAGGGAACGGGAGGCGGGCACAAGGACATTGGCATCGCCAGGGATGCCGCGGTCGCGCCCGGCCTCGACTGCAAAGGGGCGTTGCCGCCCCTCATTAAATCTTAGAAATTGTAACGGGCGCCCAGGCTGACCGCGCCTTTCTTGCGGCCGATGTCGATATCGTTCTTGCCGTAGTGCTCATATTCCAGCGACAGCGACACCTTCTGGTTGAACGCGTATTCGGCGCCGACCGATGCGTACAGGTTGCTGCGGTTGCCGTCGCCGTTGTAGGCCGACGCCAGGCCGGTGCCGTGCACTTCATTCTTGTTGTACGCCACGCCGAGCTTGCCGGTCAGCGCGAACTGGTCGTTGACCGGGAAGGTGCCCTTGCCGGCGACATAGACGGAATGGGCCTTGCTGTCGACATGGCCGCTGGCCGCGCCGACCGAATAATTGTAATCGGACGAACCGAAGTCGGTATAACCGCCTTCGACGGCCCAGGTCTTGTCGATCTTGTAACCGCCATAGATCTTGCCGGACCATTCATCGCTCTTGCGGTCGCCATTGCTGGTGTCGTTCGACAGGCTGTACTTGTGCTGGGTGGCGACGACACCGGCGCCGATGTACGGGCCGGCGGCCGGATCGGCAGCGTGCGCGGCGGAGATGCCGCCCAGGGCGGTTGCGGACGTGATCAGTGCGAACAGTATTTTTTTCATGGTCAGATCTTTCAGCAAAATGGTGGGGGACTTGCTTGGGATCGCAGTTTCTTGAATTGCGACGAGTTGAAAGATAACACTGTCAAACTGACCATGCCGTGCCGATTCCGTAAGAAATGTGAGCAGTTGTAAGCGGCCTTGAAATAGGAATAAACGTCGCAAAATGTGCGAATTTTGATAACCCGGCAATACTTTTGCCGTGTTTTAGAGGATATGGCGGAACGTCAGGTTGACGCGCGGCCCGCGCGGCGACTTTTCCTTGTTGATGCCGTGGCGCCAATGGTGCTGCAAGGCACCGGCCATCAACAGCAGGCTGCCGTCGCCCAGCGCCAGCTTGACGGTTTTCGGCAAGCGCTTGTGCTTGAGGATGAATGTACGGGCTTCGCCGAAACTGACGGAAGCGATGGCCGGGTCCGGCCCCAGTTCGGTTTCATCGTCTGAATGAAAACCCATGCTGTCGCGTTCATCGCGATAATAATTGAGCAGCACGCTGTTAAAACGGCGAGCGCTGGCCTGTTCGACCGCCTGCCGGATCTGCTGCAACAGCGGCGTCCACGGCAGCGGTTCCAGCGTCAGGCCGGAATAACGGTAACGCGCGTCGCCGTGCCACGCCGTCAGGCGCGGCTGCGGGTGCGTCTTGCCCCAGACGGTGATGTTTTCGGCGCGCCAGTCCGTCTCGGCGATCAGCCGGCCGAGGATGGCGTCGTTGTCCAAGGCCAGCGGCAGGCGCTGCATGAAATACAGTTCGCCGTCATCGATCGGGATAGCGTCAAGGACGCCGGAATGTTCGGAAAACAGGTCCATGCGCGCTATGATATCGGCACTGACTTGACAAGGAAACCAGTATGCAAAAACGCCAATTCCTGGGCACGCTGGCCGCCGCCGGCGCCCTGCCCGTCCTGCCCGCCGCCGCCGCGTCGGACAAGCGCACCCCGGCCCTGCTGACCGTGACCGGCGCCATCGGCAAGACGAACCGCGGGCCGTTCGACCCGGTGCGCGACCAGATGATGCACAAGCAAAAACTCGGCTTCGACAAGGCGTACGCGTTCGGCTTCGCCGAACTGGCGGCATTGCCGGCGCTGCAGATCAAGCCGACGCTGGAATACGATGGCAAGACGCATACGCTGCGCGGCCCCTTGCTGGTCGATGTGCTGAAAGCGGCCGGCGCGGCCACGCCGGATAGCGCGAAGGTCGTGCTGCGCGCGGTCGATGGTTATGCGGCGACGATCACGCTGGCGCAGGCGCGCGCGCAACGCTTCATCGTGGCCACCCATCTGGATGGCGCACCGATGGCGCTGGGGGGACTCGGTCCGCTGTGGGCGATCTATGATGCGGACCAGGTGCCGGAGATGGCGGCCCGGCCGGTGCAGGAACGTTTCGGCTCCTGCCCGTGGGCCTTGTATCACATCGACGTGCAGGCTTAGGCGTAGGCTTCGGCCAGCGACATCACGCGCGGGACGATGGTGATGCCGACATCGCTGAACAGCTTGGCGACGGCAGCCATGTTGGCTTCGCATTCTTCCGGCTTCCAGCCCTTGAACAGGTCGGTGCCGTCTTTCTGGAAGTGCAAGTCCAGCACCTTGCCGCGGTCCTTGTGCGTGTAGCCGGAACTGTGGGTGTTCTGGAAGCCGGCCGCGGCCAGTGCGGCGAGCACTTGCGCGGGCGGATTGTCCGGATCGGTCGCGATATAGACGCCATAGGTCTTGCCTGGCGGCTTGGCGGCGACGTCCACCTCGTAAATGCCAGGCGCTTTGGTGACGGTCGTGCTCTTCAGAAATAACATGTTGTACCCCTATATCTCTCATTACAACGGTCCAGGACGGGCCGCGTGCTCTTGTTTTGTTTTTCTGATGACTATTCTTATTAAAAACATTCCAGTAATTAAGCTTATTGCTTATTCCGAGGTTTTACAAGGAAATCGGAAGTGTTGGTGAGCAACAAGCTTTATCTGTTGTGCTTTCGGCGCGCCAGCGCGACGGTCGGTGTCACCAGCGCCTGGTACAGCGCGCCGGTGGCGGCATCCCATTCGCCGACGGCGCGCTGCTGGCGCTCGACGGTGGCGAAATCGCCGCGCGCGATCGGCCCGCTCAGGGCCGGCGCCGCGCCCAGCCTGAACACGTTGGCCACGGTTTCCATCACCAGCGGTTGCGCCAGTTCACGCGCCGTCTGTTCCGGGATGCCGGCCGCCTGGTAGGCGCGCAGCGCGGCGTCGAGCACCGTCGTCAGGTAATTGCTGGCGAACACGGCGGCGGCGTGATAGACCGTCTTGGCGCTGGCGTCGATGGCGATCGGGCGCGCCGCGATCGCCTGCAAGGCAGCGTTGAGCACCTCGACCGCCGGCCTATCTCCTTCGATGCCGCAAAAGGTGCCGGCGAAGGCAGTGGCCACCGCCTGCGGATCGGCGAAGCTGCGGATCGGGTGCACGCTGGCGACGTGGGCGCCGGCGCGGCGCGCCGCGTGCAAGTGGTCGGACGCCAGCGCGCCGCTGCAGTGAAACACGATGGCGCCGTCCAGCGGCACCGCCTGCGCCAGCGCGACGCAGGCCGGCACGATCTGGTCGTCGCCGACCGACAGCATGTAGACGTCGGCCTGGCGCAAATTCTCGTAATCGTGCAATGCGCGGCCGGAGCCGATGAATGCGACGGCGCGCCCGGCCGACTCCGGGGATCTCGCCAGCACGTCGCGCAATTCGAACGCCGTGCCCGAGAACAGGCGGCCGAACACGCGCCCGACATGGCCGGCGCCGATGATACTCAGGCTGCGCATCAAAAACCCGATCCCGGCTGGCGCAGGTACTCCCGCTCGTCGGCCGTCGATTCGCGGCCGAGGATGACATTGCGGTGTGGAAAGCGGCCGAAGCGGCGGATCACGTCGTAATGGCGGCGCGCGTAATCATAGGTGCCGTCAAAACCGGTGGCCGATGTTTTCAGCATCTCGAACAGGTCGAGCGAGCGCTGTTGCATGGCCAGGTTTTCCGCATGCTCGAACGGTAAATATGAAAACAGCCGCTGCACCGGCGGCAAGGTCTGGTTCGAGCCGGCATTGTCGAGCGCGAGCGCCGCTTCCAGCGCCAGCGCGTCGCCGGCGAACGCTTGCGGCGTATCGCGGTAGATATTGCGCGTCATCTGGTCGAGCACGACGATGCGCGCCAGCGTGCCTTGCGTGCCCTCGTCGTCCCAGTGGCGCAGGCCGCCGGCCAGCGCCTGTTCGACCAGCTCGCCGAACTGGCTGCGGATGCGCTGATCGAACTGCGGGTCCTTGCGGAACCATTCGGGACGCTGCGTGTTGTGGCCCCGGACGCCGATCGGCAAGAACCAGAAATCGAGCACGTCTTGCGCGGTGGTCAATATCATTGCATGGCTCCTCAGTTGCGCGCGTGGGAAAGTTGAAAGCCGTCGATGCCGTCGAAGGCCGACAATTCGGCCGCCAGTTGCGCCATCGTCGCGCCGCTGCGCTTGCTGAGCGCGATGGCGACGAAGCGCCATTCCTGCGCGCCGTGATCGCTGCCGATCATCATCGAACCGCCGGCGATTTCGTAACCGCGCTGCAGCGCCAGGCGGCGCAGCGCTTCCTCGCTGGGCATGTAACCGGGTTTGAAACGCATCGTCATCGCCACCGCGTGGCGCGACGGCAGCCAGGCTTCCAGTTTCGACAGGAAGATCATCGACATCGCGCTGAGGAAGGCCAGGCCCATCGCGGCCATGTAAAAACCGAGGCCGCACATGACGCCGATCGCCGACGAGGCCCAGATCGAGGCCGCCGTCGTCAAGCCGCTGATATTGAACCCTTCGCGCATGATGACGCCCGCGCCGAGGAAGCCGATGCCGGTGACGATGCCCTGGATTACACGGGTCGGATCGGTGCCGATCAAGTGTTGCATGTTACCGCCGTACCAGAACGACGGATAGCCGGAAATGACGGTCAGCGCGGCCGACGCCATGCAGACCAGGCCGTAGGTGCGCATGCCGGCCGCGCGGCCGTGGTAGGAGCGTTCATAACCGACCAGCAGGCCCAGCAACAGCGCACCGATCAGGTTCAGCACGATGACGCCGTTGGTGGCCAGCGCGCTGGCGGACCAGTAGGAAAACAGCATGTCATTGCTCGGCATGGACGCGCCTTTCAGGGAGTGGGCGGTTTTTTGGTCAGCTGTTTTTCGAAAGCGACATCGAGCTTGCTGACGCGCTTGGCCTTTTGCGGCCCGTGCGCGTTGACGAAAGCGACGAATTCATCGAGTTCGAGCGGCGCGCACAGCGGCGGCTTGCCCGGTCCCTCGGTCAGGAAAAAATGGCCGCTGCCAGTGCGCGACATGCTGTAGTGCGGATTGCCGCTTCTCTCTTTCAGGCGGTCGATCGCATTGCTGGCCCGGGTCGAACGCGCGCTCATACTGCCTCCGTGCGGTGAATCAGCCACGCCAGCGCTGCGCCGGACAGGCGCGGCGCCAGCCGCGCGCGCACCGTCGCGTGGTAAGCGTTGAGCCAGTCGATTTCGTCGGCGCGCAGCAGCGGCAGGTCGAGGCAGCGGGTATCGATCGGGCACAGCGTCAGCGTCTCGAAATTGAGAAAGGCGCCGAATTCGGTGCTGCCTGCATCGCGGTTCAGCACCAGGTTCTCGAGCCGGATGCCCCAGCGGCCGGGCCGGTAGATGCCCGGTTCGATCGACGTGATCATGCCCGGTTCCATCGCCGTCTGCGGTTCCGGCATCGTCGATGGCGAGATCGATTGCGGCCCCTCGTGCACATTCAGGAAAAAACCGACGCCGTGGCCGGTGCCGTGGCCGAAATCGATGCCCTCGGCCCACAGCGGCGCGCGCGCAATCGCATCGAGCAGCGGCGACCGGACGCCTTTCGGGAATTTGGCCGACGACAGCGCAATCAAGCCTTTCAGCACCAGCGTGACATCGCGCTTTTGCTCGGCGCTGACGACGCCGACCGGCACCACGCGCGTGACATCGGTAGTGCCGCCGACGTACTGGCCGCCGGAATCGATCAGCAGCAGGCCGTCGCCTTCGATCACCGCGTGCGCGGCCGGTGTCGCGCGGTAGTGCATGATGGCGCCGTTCGCATTGAAACCGGCGATGGTGCCGAAGCTCGGGCTGACGAAGCGCGGCCGGCGCGCGCGCGCGGCCGTCAAGTGCAAGTCGATATCGAGTTCGGTCAGCGGCGCGCGCTGAGGATCGGCCAGCACCTGGTCGAGCCAGCACAGGAATTCGCACAAGGCCACGCCGTCGTGCTCCATCGTTTCGCGCACGTGACCCGCCTCTCCCTCGCTCTTTTTCGACTTGGCCAGCGTGGTCGGATTGACCGCTTCCACCACTTTGACGCGCAGCGGCAGCGCCTGGCGCGTGCCGTAGGTGACGCGGCGCGGATCGAGCAGCAGGGTCGTCTCGGGCAGCGCGCCCAGCGCGGCGGGCAGCGACGCGTACGGCGCGACATCGATGCCGTCTTCGGCCAGCGTGGTGCGCAGTTCGGCGTCGATCTTGCCGTCATCGACGAACAGCGTAGCGCGCACCGGATCGATCAGGGCGTGCGCCAGGAAGACCGGGTTGTAATTGACGTCGGCGCCGCGCAGGTTGAATAAATACGCGATATCGTCCAGGGTCGAAATCACGTGGCGGCTGGCGCCGTGCTGCGCCATCGCGCCGCGCAGGTCCGCCAGCTTGCCGATGCGGCTCTTGGTCGCGTACGGCGGTAGCAATTCAAAAACAGCCTGTCGCGGCAGGCCGGGACGGCCGGCCCACACGGTATCGAGCAGGTCGAGGTCCGTGCGCAGCGCGACGTCGCGCGCGGCCAGCGCCGTGTCGAGCAGGCGCGCGATCGCCAGGCCGAGCACGGCGCCGTCGACGGCCACCGTCTGCCCGGGTTTCAGTTGCGCGGCCAGCCAGTCGACATACTGGACGCTGGCACCGGAAGCAATCTTCATCAATTGCACGCCGGTGCCGGCCAGTTCATTCTCGGCCTGCGTCCAATAGCGCGCATCGGTCCAGACGCCGGCGAAATCGGCGGTGATAATAAAAGTGCCGACCGAGCCTGTAAAACCGGACAGCCATTCCCGCCCTTTCCAGCGCGCCGGCAGGTATTCGGACAGGTGCGGATCGGCCGACGGCACCAGGCAGGCGTCGATCTGGTGCTGGCGCATCGCCTGGCGCAACGCGGCCAGGCGGGCGGCGATGTCTGTAAATTCTGGATTCGGCATGAGCTTCGGGTAAACGATTGAGACGAACCGCCGTGCGCGGCCAACTTGGCTCTATCATACCCCGCGGCACGCTCGCTCAGCTACCTCAATGCAAGGTGCGCGGCCCGTCCGGATAGGCGCTGTTTTGCTCCGGTTCCGGCGTGCGGCGGCGCTCCTCGTCCGGCGCGGCCGCGTCGCGCCCGGCGCCGGCGTCGGGCGCCGGCAAGGCCGGCGACGCCGCCGCGGCCAGCGCCGGCTTGCCGTGCGCCGTCAGCATATAGGCGGCCAGCGCCGCCAGGGCCAGGAAGCCGGCCACGCGCAAGGCTCCCCATCGAGACACGGCTGCAACCGCGCCGCGTGCCACCAAAGTTTCGCCGATCTGGCGTGTCAGGCTGTCCATGTCGAATCCTCCCGCAGTAGGTGAAATCCAGCACAGCTTAATCCAAGCGCCGCCCGTTCACTGTGAAGCCACTAACACAGCACCCAGGCCGGGCCGGATTTCTTCTGCGTCCATGGCATTCCACTGTACTCTCATTGCGCGGCCGTGCACGCGCGCTTCGCGCGCGTCAGGCGCAAAAGCTACGCAAGCCTTCCAGATCGAGGATGCGGATGCCGCCGTAATCGAGCCGCAGCAAGCCGTGTTTTTCCAGCACTTGCAGCGCCTGGTTGGCACGCTGGCGCGAGGCGCCCGACAGCAGGCCGATTTCTTCCTGCGAAATGTGCACCAGCGGGTCGACGCCCGGGTACAAATGCGCATTGAACAGCGACGCCAGGCAGCGCGCCACGCGCGTATCGACATCGAGCAGGCGCTCGTTTTCGACCATGCCGATGAACTGGCCGAGCCGCTCGTTCAACTGCATCAGCAAAAAACGCGTGAACGGCAGGCTGGTGTCGAGCAGCCAGTGGAAGGTGGCGGCCGGCAGGCGCGCGATGCGGCTGTCGCGCAGCGCCATCGCATCGTATTTGCGCGGCTCGGCCTTCAATAACGACCCTTCTCCGAACCAGCTGCCGGGCGGCACGCCGGTAAACGTCACGCTTTTGCCGGACGGCGAAAAATTGTTCATCTTGACCATGCCGGCGATGATGCCGACCCAGTTCTCGACCGCTTCTCCCTTGTGGCAGACGAAGCCGCCTTTCGGCACGAAGGTTTCATAGGTATCCGCCTCGACGCGCGCCATCTGCTCGGGCGTGAGGGTTTGCGTCCAGATCGCGGAACGCAGCGCTTCCTTCAGGCTAGGTTGATTATTAGACATTATTGCAACGCATCAAAGAAAACCCGGCAATTGTCGTCGAAAAGACAACACGGCCGGAAAACGCACGCTAATATCATCACACAAACGCGCTGAATCAGAAACCATAAAGAAACGCCCTCCCGACAGGGCTCAAGGAGACACTGGTGCAGACTGAATTGGACACCTTTCCCCGCCGCCTGTTGCAGCATGGGAAAGTGCGGCCGCACAAGCCCGCGTTCCGCGAAAAATACCTCGGCATCTGGCAAAGCTGGACCTGGGCGCAGGTCAACGACGAAGTGCGCGCGCTGGCCTGCGGGCTGGCCGCGCTGGGTTTCGAGCGCGGCATGAACCTGGCCATCATCGGCGACAACCGCCCGCGCCTGTACTGGGCCATGATGGCCGCGCAATGCCTGGGCGGCGTGCCGGTGCCGCTGTACCAGGATGCGCCGGCGTCTGACATGGCCTTCGTGCTGGAAAATGCCGAAATCCGCCACGCCATCGTCGAAGACCAGGAGCAGGTCGACAAGCTGCTCGAATTGCAGCAACAGTATCCGCACATCGCCCACATCGCCTACGACGATGCGCGCGGCATGCGCCATTACACGCACCAGGAATTGCTGTCGCTGGACCGGTTGCAGGAAATCGGGCGCGCCTACGACCTGGCCAATCCCGGCTTTTTCGACGCCGCCGTGCAGGCCGGCAGCGGCAGCGACCACGCGATCATCCTGTACACGTCCGGCACCACCGGCAAACCGAAAGGCGTGTGCCAGAGCCACACCGCGCTGATCGCGGCCGGCAGCGGCAGCGTCGCCTTCGACCGTTTGACCGACGATGAAGACATCCTGTCGTACCTGCCGATGGCGTGGGTCGGCGACTGCCTTTTTTCACTGGCGCAGGCGCTGGTGGCCGGTTTCGCCGTGAACTGCCCGGAATCGGGCGACACGGTCTTGACCGACATGCGCGAAATCGGCCCGACCTGTTATTTTGCGCCGCCGCGCGTGTTCGAAAACATGCTGACCTCGGTGATGATACGGATGGAAGACGCCGGCGCCGTCAAGCGCCGCATGTTCCATCATTACATGGCGGTGGCGCGGCGCTGCGGCGCCGACATCCTCGACGGCAAACCGGTGGCGCTGGGCGACCGCGTCGCGTATGCGATCGGGCGCCTGCTGGTCTACGGGCCGCTGCAAAACGCCCTGGGCCTGTCGCGCGTGCGCGTGGCCTACACGGCCGGCGCGGCGATCGGCCCCGACCTGTTCCGCTTTTACCGCTCGATCGGCATCAACCTCAAGCAGTTATATGGATCGACCGAGACCTGCGCCTACATCTGCCTGCAACCGGACCGCAACATCAAGTTCGACAGCGTCGGCCTGCCGGCGCCGGGCGTCGAAGTCAGGCTGGCCGCCAACGGCGAAGTGCTGGTCAAATCCGTCGCGACGATGGCCGGTTACTTCAAGCGCCCGGATGCGACGGCCGAAGTGATCGATGCCGACGGATATTTTCATACCGGCGACGCCGGCATGTTCGACAGCGAGGGCCATTTAAAGATCATCGACCGCGCGGCCGATGTCGGGAAAATGGATTGCGGCGCCATCTTCGCGCCGAACTATATCGAAAACAAGCTGAAATTCTTCCCCTTCATCAAAGAGGTGGTCGCCTTCGGCCACCAGCGCGACAAGGTGTGCGCCTTCGTCAACATCGACATGGAAGCGGTCGGCAACTGGGCCGAGCGGCGCGGCCTGGCCTATGCCGGCTACACGGACCTGTCGGCGCACCCGCAAACCTATGAACTGGTGCGCGATTGCATCGAGCAGGTCAACGCCGGCCTGGCCGGCGAAGCGCTGATGGGCGCCACGCAGATCCACCGCTTCCTGGTGCTGCACAAGGAACTGGACCCGGACGACGGGGAGTTGACGCGCACGCGCAAGGTGCGCCGCAAGTTCGTCGCCGACAAATACGCGCTGCTGATCGATGCGCTGTACAGCGGCAAGAGCTCGCAATACATCGAGACGCAGGTGAAATTCGAGGATGGCCGCAGCGGCATGGTCGCGGCCGACCTGCGGATCGACGATGCGAAGACATTCCCGGCGCTCGTCCAGAGCGCCGCCTGACCCGGGATCCGACATGCAAATGAATGAACCAGATGCGATGCGCAACGCCGCGCGCAAGAGCGGGCCGGTGATACTCGACCTGCAGCATATCTCGCTGTCGTTCGGCGGCGTCAAGGCGCTGACCGACATTTCCTTCGACATCCGCCAGCACGAAATCCGCGCCATCATCGGCCCGAACGGCGCCGGCAAGAGTTCGATGCTCAACGTGATCAACGGCGTCTACCGCCCGCAGCAGGGCGAAATCATTTACCGGGGCGAGCGCCGCAAGGGGATGGATGTGCATGCCGCCGCCAAGTCCGGCATCGCGCGCACGTTCCAGAACATCGCGCTGTTCAAGGGGATGACGGTACTTGACAACATCATGACCGGGCGTAACCTCAAGATGACGTCGAATTTTTTGATGCAGGCGCTGTATCTCGGGCCGGCCCGGCGCGAGGAAATCGCACACCGCCGGAAGGCCGAGGAAATCATCGATTTCCTCGAAATCCAGGCGATCCGCAAGACGCCGGTCGGACGCCTGTCGTACGGCCTGCAAAAGCGCGTCGAACTGGGCCGCGCGCTGGCGGCCGAACCGGACATCCTGCTGCTCGACGAACCGATGGCCGGCATGAACGTCGAAGAAAAGCAGGACATGTGCCGCTTCATCCTCGACGTCAACGACCAGTTCGGCACGACGATCGTGCTGATCGAGCATGACATGGCGGTGGTGATGGATATCTCGGACCGCGTCGTCGTGCTCGACTACGGCAAGAAGATCGGCGACGGCACGCCGGACGAAGTGCGGGGCAACCAGGATGTGATCAATGCATATCTGGGCGTGGCGCACTGATGCTGTCGTCCTCGCGCATGCGGGGACCCATGCTGAGCATCCTGGTCAGCGCATCGTGGGAGAAATGGGGTATCGAGGGAATGCGTATGTGGTATGGGTTCCCGCCTGCGCGGGAACGACAGATGACGCTGGCAGCAATGAAATTCGGGAGCCTGGATGAATATCAATTTTTTCTTTGAAGTGCTGATCGGCGGGCTGCTGTCCGGCGTCATGTATGCGCTGGTGGCGATCGGTTTTGTCTTGATCTACAAGGCGTCCGGCGTGTTCAATTTCGCCCAGGGCGCGATGGTGTTCTTCGCCGCGCTGACCTGCGTCGGCCTGATGGACAAGTTCGGCTTTCCGCTGTGGCTTGCGGTGCCGGCGACCGTGCTGGCGATGATCGTGCTCGGCTTCGCGATCGAGCGCGTGGTGCTGCGCCCTTTGGTGAACCAGCCGGAGATCACGCTGTTCATGGCCACCATCGGCCTGGCTTTTTTCATCGAGGGGCTGGCGCAGCTGCTGTGGGGTTCGCAGGTGCATAAACTGGAATTGCCGATCGAAGACGTGCCGCTGCAATTCCTGATGGACCGCTTCAACATCATCGTCTCGCAGTTCGACGTCGTCGCGGCCGGCATCTGCGGCGTGATGGTGCTGGCGCTGGCGCTGCTGTTTTCGAAAACGAAGATCGGCCGCGCGCTGCGCGCCGTGGCCGACGACCACCAGGCCGCGCTGGCCGTAGGCATCCCGCTGCAACGCATCTGGGCGGTATTGTGGGCGGTGGCCGGCATGGTCGCGCTGGTGGCCGGCATGCTGTGGGGCGCGCGCAACGGGGTCCAGTTCGCGCTGACTTTTATCGCATTGAAGGCGCTGCCGGTGCTGATCCTGGGCGGCTTCACGTCGGTGCCGGGCGCCATCGTCGGCGGCCTGATCATCGGCGCTTCCGAAAAGCTGGCCGAAGTGTATATTGGCCCGATGGTGGGAGGTGGCGTCGAAGGCTGGTTCCCGTATGTGCTGGCGCTGCTGTTCCTGCTGGTCCGGCCATCCGGCCTGTTCGGCGAAGAAATCATCCGCAGGATTTGAGAGGACGACCCGATGCTCTATCGTGAAACAGGACAGTTCAAGACCAGCTACCAGGCCGACAACCAGATCTTCCCGATCCGCCAGGACCGCATCGCGCTGGCCGCGACGCTGGTCGTGGCGCTGCTGGTGCTGCCGCTGTTCGCCTCTCCCTACCTGCTGTCGGCGATCCTGATCCCCTTCTTGATCTTTGCGCTGGCCACGCTGGGGCTGAACATTTTGACCGGTTACGCCGGCCAGCTCTCGCTCGGCACCGCCGCCTTCATGGCGGTCGGCGCCTTCGCCTCGTATAACTTCGTCGCGCGCATTCCCGGCATCCCGCTGCTGCTGGCGTTCGCGCTCGGCGGCCTGTGCGCGGCGATGGTCGGCATCGCCTTCGGCTTGCCGTCGCTGCGCATCCGCGGCTTTTATCTGGCCGCCTCCACGCTGGCCACGCAATTCTTCGTGGTCTGGTGTCTGACCAAGATCGGCTGGCTGACCAACTACAGTTCGTCCGGCGTGATCACGGCACAAAAGATGGAAATCCTCGGCTACGTGTTCGACACGCCGGCCCGCAAATATCTGCTGGTGCTGGTGGTGGTGGCGGTCATGGCGCTGCTGGCCAAGAACATGGTGCGCTCGAACGTCGGCCGCTCGTGGATGGCGGTGCGCGACATGGACGTGGCGGCCGAGGTGATCGGCTTTCGCCTGATGCGCACCAAGCTGCTGGCCTTCGCGGTCAGCTCCTTCTATTGCGGCGTGGCCGGCGCGCTGTACGCGTTCGCCTACCTCGGCACGGTGGAACCGGAAGCGTACAACCTGGATCTGTCGTTCCGCATCCTGTTCATGGTCATCATCGGCGGCGTCGGCTCGATCCTCGGTTCCTTCCTCGGCGCGGCTTTCATCGTCCTGCTGCCGGTGTTTTTGAACATCCTGGCGCACGCGCTGGCGCTGCCGACCAGCGTGGCGTCGAACCTGGAATTGATGGTGTTCGGCGCCCTGATCATCTTTTTCCTGATCGTGGAACCGCACGGTCTGGCGCGTCTGTGGCAAATCGGTAAAGAGAAATTGCGTCTGTGGCCATTCCCGCACTAAGGCGCATCCAGTGATCCATCCAGGAGACAATCAGTGAAAACGCTCAAATCGTTCGTAATCGGCGCCGCCATGCTGGCCACCGCCGGCAGCGCCTTCGCCCAGGCGGAACAGTTCATCGCCCTGCCCTCGTACCGCGTCGGCCCGTACGCGGCCGGCGGTTCCGGCTTCTTCGGCGGCGCCGTCGATTATTTCAACCTGGTCAACGCCAACGGCGGCATCAACGGCGTCAAGCTGCAATGGGAAGAATGCGAAACCGAATACAACCCGTCGCGCGGCGTCGAATGCTATGAACGCCTGAAAACGAAAAACGGCGGCGCCTCGCTGATCGAACCGCTGTCGACCGGCATCGCCTACGGCATCCTGGACCGCGTGGCGCAGGACAAGATCCCGATGACGACGCTCGGCTACGGCCGCTCCGACGCCGCCAACGGCAAGGTGTTCCCCTATGTCTTCCCCCTGATTACCAGTTACTGGAACCAGGCCGCCGCAATGATCAAATACCTCGGCGACAAGAGCGGCGGCATGGACAAGCTGAAGGGCAAAAAAATCGTCCACCTGTACCACGACTCCGCCTTCGGCAAGGAACCGCTGCCGGTGCTCGAAGCCCAGGCCAAGCAGTACGGTTTTGAACTGGTGAAAATCGCCGTAGCGCCGCCGGGCAGCGAGCAGCAGTCGCAATGGTTGCAGATCCGCCAGGCCAACCCGGACTACGTGATCCTGTGGGGATGGGGCGTCATGAATTCGGTGGCGATCAAGACCGCGCAGCGCAACGGCTTCCCGCGCGAAAAAATGCTGGGCGTGTGGTGGGCCGGCTCGGAAGAAGACACGCTGGCCGCCGGCGACGCGGCCAAGGGATACAGCGCAATGACCTTTAATACGCCGGGCAGCTATCCGCTGATCGAAGACTTGCGCAAGAAGGTGTATGCCGGCGGCAAGGGCAACCTGTCCGACCAGAGCCGCATCGGCTCGGTCTACCACATGCGCGGCCTGACCGCCGGCATCCTGTGGGTGGAAGCGATCCGCCACGCGCAGGAAAAATTCGGCAAGGGCAAGGTCATGACCGGAGAACAGGTGCGCTGGGGCCTGGAAAACATGAACGTCGACGAAGCGCGCCAGAAAGCGCTGGGCGTGTTCGGCATGTTCCCGACCATCAAAACCAGTTGCGACGACCACGAGGGTTCCGGCGCGGTCAAAGTGCAGCAGTGGGACGGCAAGAAGTGGAACGCCATCACGCCGAACTGGGTGGTGGGGGACAAGGCGCTGACACGCAAGCTGGTCGAGGAATCGTCGGCCAAGTACGCGGCGGAGAAGAACATCACGCCGGCTTGCGCAAAGTAAAACCATCACGGAGCCGACAACCTGTCGTTCCCGCGCAGGCGGGAACCCATAGCACATGAGATCAGCCAGCACCGTCATTTCAGCCACCTCAGTATGGGTCCCCGCTTTCGCGAGGACGACAGCCGCCTGCCTCAATGTACATTTTTGAAGACACGCACATGACACCAGCCACCGCCCACGCCATCGCCAGCCAGCCCTACCTGTCGGTGAACAACATCGAAGTGATCTACGACCACGTGATCCTGGTGCTGAAAGGCGTCTCGCTGCAAGTCCCGCAAGGGAAGATCGTGGCCCTGCTGGGCGCCAACGGCGCCGGCAAGTCGACCACGCTGAAAACCATCTCGACGCTGCTGCGCGGCGAACGCGGCGACGTCACCAAGGGAGAAGTCCAGTTCAAGGGCGAACGGGTCGACCAGTTGACGCCCAATGAACTGGTGAAACGCGGCCTGTCGCAGGTGATGGAGGGACGCCACTGCTTCGGCCACCTGACTATCGAGGAAAACCTGCTGACCGGCGCCTACACGCGCAGCATCGGGCGCGCCCAATTGCGGGAGGCGCTCGACAAGGTATATCACTACTTCCCGCGTTTAAAGGAGCGTCGCGCCAGCCAGGCCGGCTACACCTCGGGCGGCGAACAGCAGATGTGCGCGATCGGCCGCGCGCTGATGGCGAAACCGTCGATGATCCTGCTCGACGAACCGTCGATGGGCATCGCGCCGCAGATCGTCGAAGAGATCTTCGGCATCGTCAAGGATTTGAATGCCAAGGAAAACGTCTCATTTTTGCTGGCCGAGCAGAACACCATGGTGGCGCTGCGCTACGCCGACTTCGGCTATATCCTGGAAAACGGCCGCGTGGTGATGGAGGGACAGGCGGCCGAACTGGCCAGCAACGAAGACGTCAAGGAATTCTATCTCGGCATGTCCGGCGCCGGCCGCAAGAGTTTCAGGGACATGAAGTGTTATCGCCGCCGCAAGCGCTGGCTGGCGTGACGGAGTCGCCATGAACCTGAAAAAAGCCCAGGCCCTGTGCCGCGCCCTGCCCGGCGCCACCGAAGACATCAAATGGGGCGCCGACCTGGTGTTTTCGGTCGGCACCCGGATGTTCGCCTGCTGCGGCAATGACGACACGGCCGACGGCATCAGCTTCAAGGTCGACGACGAGCGCTTTCTGGAACTGACCGACCGTCCCGGCATCATCCCCGCGCCTTACCTGGCGCGCGCAAAATGGGTGAAAGTGGTCGATTTGCGGGTGCTCGGCGACGCCGAAGCGGCCGCGCTACTACAGCGCTCCTACGAACTGGTGTTCGGCAAGCTGACGAAAAAACTGCAACGCGAAATTGGAGCCGCCACCTTATGAACGATACGCTCGACAGCCTTGAAACGCGCCCGCCCGAACAGCGCGAACGGGAATTGATGGCGCGCCTGCCGGGCCTGATCGCGCAGGCCCAGCGCGCGCCGGGGTGGAACAGCATCCTGGCCGGCGTCGATGCAAAGGTCATCGGCAGCCGCGCCGCGCTGGCGGCGCTGCCGGTCACGCGCAAGTCCGACCTGAAACTGCTGCAGCAAACCGACAAGCCCTTCGGCGGCTTGACCAGCACCCCGCTTGGCGCACTCGGGCGCGTGTTCATGTCGCCCGGGCCGATCTTCGATCCGGAAGGCAGGAGCGCCGACTGGTGGCGCTTCGCGCGCCCGATGTATGCGGCCGGCGTGCGCGCCGGCGGCTTGCTGCAAAACTGTTTTTCGTACCACTTCACGCCGGCCGCCTTCATGGTCGAAGGCGGCGCCGCGCGCATCGGCTGCGCGCTGATCCCGGCCGGCAGCGGCCAGACGGAAATGCAGGTGCAGGCGATGGCCGAGCTGCGCCCGGACACCTATATCGGCACCCCGTCCTTTTTAAAAATCATCATCGAAAAGGCGCTTGAGATGGGCGCCGACATCAGCAGCGTAAAACAGGCGATGATGGGCGCCGAGGCGCTGCCCGAATCGCTGCGCCAGTGGTTCGCCGAACACGGCGTGCCGCACGTGCTGCAAACCTACGCGTCGGCCGACGTCGGCAGCATCGCCTATGAAACCAGGAGCGGCGACGTGCGCCACCCCGGCATGGTGCTCGACGAGGACGTGATCCTGGAAATCGTCCGCCCCGGCAGCGGAGACACTCTGCCGCCGGGCGAGGTGGGCGAAGTGGTCGTCACCGTGTTCAATCCCGATTACCCGCTGGTGCGCTTCGCCACCGGCGACCTGTCTGCCATCCTGTGCGACTCGCCCGCCTCGCCGTGCGGGCGCACCAATATCCGCATCAAGGGCTGGATGGGACGGGCCGACCAGACCACCAAGGTGCGCGCGATGTTCGTACATCCGTCGCAGGTCAATGAAATCGCGCGCCGCCACCCGCACATCCTGAAGGCGCGCCTGGTGGTGTCGGGCCGGATGGCGAACGATGCGATGACGCTGCACTGCGAAGTCGAGCAGCCGCAGGCGGCACACGCCGACGGCGCCGCCATCGTCGCCTCGATGCGCGACGTGACCAAGTTGCGCGGCGACGTGTTGTTCGTGGAACGCGGCAGTTTGCCGAACGATGGCAAGGTGATCGACGACGTACGAGATTACTCCTGAGCGTATGTGGTATAAACCCAACGCCACCGCAGCGGGCGGAATATGGCGGATAATAGGAATATTCCCACACGTCAAGTCAGAATTATGACCACCACCATGCAAGACTTCCATAAAACCCGCGCCAACGCCCTGCTGAAGAACGCCGAAGAACTGTTCGATACCGACACCGTGCAGGCTTCCGTGACGCGCATGGCCGAGACGCTGAACGCGCGCTTCGGCGCGCCCGACAACCAGGAATTTCCGCTGGTGCTCGGCGTCATGGGCGGCGCCGTGGTGTTCATCGGCAGCCTGCTGCCGCAACTGACGTTCCCGCTCGAATTCGATTACATCCACGTCAGCCGTTACGGCGACGAGGATCAAGGCGGCAAGGTCGTGTGGAAAGTGATCCCGCGCCCGACCGTGGCCGGCCGCACCATCATCGTCATGGACGACATCCTCGATGAAGGCGAAACGCTGGCGCACGTCAAGCAACGCCTGCTCGACATGGGCGCGACCGAAGTGATCCTGGCCGTGTTCGCCGACAAGGCGATCGGCAAACCCAAGCCGGTCGCGGCCGACATCGTCGGCCTGACGATCCCGAACCGCTTCGTGGTCGGCTTCGGCATGGACGTCTACGGCTACTGGCGCAACCTGCCCGGCCTGTGGGCGATCAATACCGACGACCTGACGCAGCGCTGACGGCACGCCCGGCGACAGACCGGGCTTGCTCATACCCATATTGGGTATTATCATACCCAATATGGGTATTTATGCAGACGTCCTATTTAGCAAGACACAGCAGCGCGTGCTGGCCGTGCTTTATGGCCAGGCGCAGCGTTCGTTTTATGCCAATGAAATCATCGCGCTGGCGGCGGTCGGGTCCGGCACGGTGCAGCGCGAACTGGCGCGCCTGGAAGCATCGGGCCTGGTCATGACCAAGCATATCGGCAATCAAAAACATTACCAGGCCAATCACGACACCCCCATCTTTGCCGAACTGCGCAGCATCGTCCTGAAAACCTTCGGTGCAGCAGGCGTATTGCGCGCGGCGCTGCAAACGCTGCTGCCGCAAGTGGACGTGGCCTTTATTTATGGTTCGATCGCCAAAGGCAACGAACATGCAGGCAGCGATATCGACTTGATGGTGATCAGCGCGGCGCTGTCCCACGGCCAATTGCTGGAGGCTTTGATGTCCGTCAAGACGCAATTGGGACGCGATATCAATCCGACGCTCTATACTCCAGAGGAATTTACGCAGCGCCGGCGCGATGGCAAGTCGTTCATCCTGCGGGTGCTGGAACAGCCGAAAATCTTCATCCAGGGAGTCGAACATGACCTCACCCGGTTTAGCGGCGCTGGCGAACCTGGCGCGCATCGGCAAGCTGAAGGCGGAAGCGCCTGATACACGGGAATCGGCCAACCTGATACGCTCGGCAACGGTCCGCTTGCATGATGCCGGGCATGCCGCTTTGGCGCTGGAAAGCCGCTTCGACCTGGCTTACAACGCGGCGCACGCAGCCGCCCTGGCTGCGCTGCGCATGCACGGTTATCGCAGTGAAAACCGCTACCTCGTGTTCCAGTGCCTGGAACACACATTGGGCTTCACGCCAGCGCAATGGATATTACTGGACCAGGCACACAAGAAACGCAACCTGGCCGAATATGAAGGCGAACTCGACATCACCGAAAGCTTCGCGATCGAATTACTGCACAATGTCGCCGCGCTGATCGCGGCGGTCCAAAAGCTCAACGTTCCCTGAGCCGGCATTACCCTTATTTACAGTCCCAACCGCGCGCGTGCCGCGTCGTATTCGCGCTTCAGGCGCTGGGCCATCTCGGCCACCGTCGGTACGTCGTCCATCAGGCCGACGCCCTGGCCTGCGCCCCAGATGTCGCGCCATGCCTTGGCGCTGCTGGAACCGAAATTCATCTTGCTCTTGTCCGCTTCGGGCAACGCTTCCGGGTCCAGCCCGGCGGCGGAGATCGATTTTTTCAGGTAATTGCCGTGCACGCCCGTAAACAGGTTCGTGTAGACGATGTCGGCAGCGGCCGACTCGACGATCGCGTTGCGGTAGTCGTCGCTGACGTTCGATTCCTGCGTCGCCAGCCAGCGCGAACCGATGTAGGCGAAATCGGCGCCCATCGCCTGCGCCGCCAGCACGGCGTCGCCGGTCGCGATCGAGCCGGACAGCGCCAGCGGTCCGTCGAAAAATTTGCGCACTTCTCCCACCAGCGCGAACGGCGACAGCGTGCCGGCATGGCCACCGGCGCCACTGGCGACCAGGATCAGGCCGTCGACGCCCGCTTCCAGCGCCTTTTTGGCGTGGCGGATCGAAATCACGTCGTGCAGGACGATGCCGCCATAGCTGTGGATCGCGTCGAGCATTTCCTGCGGCGGCGCGCGCAGCGACGAGATGATGATCGGCACCTGGTGCTTGACGCAGACGGCGACATCCTGCGCCAGCCGGTCGTTCGACTGGTGCACGATCTGGTTGACGGCGATCGGGCCGACGCGCTGGTCCGGATTCGCACGCTGGTACTCGGCCAACTCCGCCTGCAGATCGGTCAACCAAGTGTCGAGCAGTTCGGCCGGGCGCGCGTTAAGCGCCGGGAACGAGCCGACCAGGCCAGCCTTGCACTGCGCCGCGACCAGCGCCGGACCGCTGGCGATGAACATCGGCGAACAGATGACGGGTAATGTGAGGTTTTGCAACGCGGTGGGCAATGCCATGGCGGTCTCGCTGACGTGAGGTGGATAAAAGCGGCTGTCCGACGATTATAAAACCTAAAAGTACGGTCGTGCTATAAATTGAGAAAGCCCTCTAGGGCGCGCGGCCCGCACCGCGCGCAGGGTTCGTCCGGCCATGCTTCAGCCGTCGTTGAGCAGGTAGCCATCCTCGATGCGGGCGCTGCAGGCGCGTACCAGTTGCTTGATGGTCCATTGCGCCACCTCTTCCGGCGACTTGTTCAGGTAGCGCTGGCTGGCCGCGACGATGATCGGCAGCGACGCGAACAGCGCCGGCACGTCGGTCAATGCCATGCGCTGGCGTTCCAGCAGCAGGAACTTGAGCAAGACCTTGACCGCGTATTCGGCATTGCGTACCGGGTGCGACGACAGGAAATCGAGCCGGGTCCTGGCGCGCTTCAAGGCCGCCTTGACGTCGGTGAACGCGGCGCCGTGGCCGGGCACGACGATCCGCACGTCGAGCGTGTCGATCAGCGCCAGCGTCGCGCGTTCCTCAACGAAACCGGACTCGCCATCAAGCTCGGGGAAGATCACGCCGAAACCGTTCTGCCACAGCGCGTCGGCCGAGATCAGCATTTTCAGTTGCGGGCAATACAGCATCAGCGAATGGGCGTCGTGGCCAGGCGCGCCGAGCACCTGCCATTCCATGTCCGCCATCGTCAGCACGTCGCCGGGCGACAGGGTGGCGTCGAAGCTAAAACGGTGGCATTGCTGGCCGGTGGCCTTGAAGCTGAGCGCATCCTCGTTCCAGTGCCGCACATTGTCCGCTTCGGACACCGGGATCAAGGTCGTGCTGCCGTAGTGCGCCTGCAGCACGGCGTTGCCGCCGCAATGGTCGGAGTGCAGGTGGGTATTGACGATGCGGTCCAGGCGCCGGCCCTTCAGCGCGTGGCGCACCATCTCCAGCGTTTGCGGCGCGTGGATCAGGTAGCCGCTGTCGACCAGCGTCGCGTCGTCGCGGCCCAGCAGCAGGACATTGTTGGACGAGAGCCAGCCCCGTTCAAAGACGTGAATGTTATCGGGTAAGGCAATCATTGGTTCATTCGAAGTCGATCAACTGTTCGCGCCGGCGGATTTCCTCCCACACGGCGCGCTTGAAATCGTTGTCGGCACGCGACCACTGGACGATTTCATCGATGGTGCGCATGCAGCCTTCGCACAATCCGGTCTCCCGGTTCATCTTGCACAGGCTGACGCACGGGGACGGGACGATGGCGGCCAGCTCGGGCGCGCAGACGGGAAGATCAGTGCTCATTACCTGGATTCATGTTGTGGATGCCCTCATTTTACCGCGCCAGCTGCTCGCTGCGGTTGCCGAAGGGGGCCGGCAATGGTGCCGCGCTACGAGCCGGCACCGGCCGGCATGGTCGCTTGCAAATAATTCAACGCTGTTAGTTTTACCATCAACGCGCCTGTAAAAACACCACAACCATACCGCAAAGTACGAATCAGCGCTTGCAATCGACTGATTTGACCCTATACTACCATCCATACAGATGGCGTATGGATGCCACGTGGAGTTTATTGGAGATTTATGGCTACCCAAGAATTGAAGTTAAAAGCAAGCGACACCGAAAAAATCACGATCAATCTCGGTCCCGTCGACTTGGGCCAGATCGACCTCTTGGTCCATGAAGGGTTTTATTCGAACCGCACCGACTTGATCCGCACGGCGATCCGCAACCAGCTGATGCAGCACGCCGAGGTGGTGAAACAGACGGTGGCCCGTAAAAGCCTGGTGCTCGGCCTGCAGCATTATTCGCGCGCCGACCTGGAAGCATTGCAGGCAGCCGGCCAGCGGCTGCAGATCCAGGTGCTGGGGCTGGCCACCATCGCCAACGACGTGTCGGTGGAACTGGCGCTGGCCACGATCGAATCGATTTTTGTATTGGGCGCGCTGCATGCGAGCGCGCTGGTCAAGAGTGCCCTGGCAGGGCGCATCCATTAACGCGCACCAGCGGCCGACAGCGGTCGCCGCGCACCACTGCAGGGAACGACAATGAAACTGAATGCACAGATGTTTGCCCAGATGCGCGAGGCGACCCGCAATTTACTGGCCAAGGGACCGGCCGCGGCCACCGCGGCGATCCAGCAGGCGCTGGCCGGCCTGCGCCAGGACGGCGCCAAGAAGGCGCCGCACTCCGGTCCGGCATCGCCGCCACCGCCGCAAGGCAAGCCGGCGATGCGCGATATCAATCCTCCGCCAGCCGGCGCCGATACCGCGGCGCGCGGCGCACGCACGGCGCCACCGCACCCCGAGGCCACAGCACCCGGCTTCGGCGCCCGGCCGCAGGCGCCGCACGCGCGGCAGGAACAGAGCGCGCAAGCCGATCCGCAAACGGGTGCGCAAACCGGCGCGCAAGGCGGCAAGCATCCGGCCCACGCCTTCGCCGAAGATTTATTGGCGCGCCTGGGCATCCCGGCCGGCGGCGGCATGGATGTCGGCATCAACGGTTTTGAAATGCCGAATTTCGACCTGCCCGGCATGCGCGCGCCCGGCGGCAAGGAACAGGAACTGCCGCCCGGCGGGCGCTTCATCGCCGGAGAATTCAGCAACCATGCCGGCGCACGCAGCTATAAACTGTATATCCCGAGCACCTATCACGGCCAGGCGATGCCGCTGCTGGTGATGCTGCACGGCTGCACCCAGGACCCGGACGATTTCGCCGCCGGCACGCAGATGAACGCGGTGGCCGAAGAAAAGCAGTGCTTTGTCGTCTACCCGGCGCAATCGACGCGCGCCAACAACCATAAATGCTGGAACTGGTTCAATGCGCTCGACCAGCAGCGCGGCCAGGGCGAACCGTCGCTCATCGCAGGCATCGCGCAACAGGTGATCGACGAATACCCGGTCAAGAACGGGCAGGTGTATGTCGCGGGCCTGTCGGCCGGCGGCGCGATGGCAGTCATCGTCGGCACGCTGTACCCGGACCTGTTCGCGGCGGTCGGCGTGCATTCGGGCTTGCCGTACGCCTCGGCGCGCGACCTGCCTTCGGCGCTGAGCGCGATGAAGCGCGGTGCCGCGGGCACAGGCAGCAAGGCGGCCGGCGCTGGCACCAGCGTGCCGATCATCGTGTTCCACGGCGACCAGGACCGCACCGTTCACCCGCGCAACGGAGAGCAGGTGATGGAACAGTTGAATGGCCACGGCGCGGCGCGCACGCAGGCCGACAGCGGCAGCGTGCCGAACGGCCACCGCTACACGCGCACCACGCACAGCCATCCGGACGGCTCGCCCCTGGGCGAACACTGGGTGGTGCACGGCGCCGGCCATGCCTGGTCCGGCGGCAGCACCAGCGGCAGCTACACGGACGGCAAGGGGCCGGACGCCAGCCGCGAGATGATGCGCTTCTTTACGACGGTGAGTTGAGGCGCTGCGGCCTGAAACGCCATTTCATTGCCAGCACGCTCAGCGCCAGCAACAGCGTGACGCCGTTGGCGATGATGATCGGCCAGGATTGCGTGAGCAGGCCGTAGCACAGCCACAGGAAGACGCCGAGCGTCAGGATCAGGTACATGCCGGTCGAGACGCCGGCGGCGCTGCGCTGGCGCCACACCAGCAGCACCTGCGGCACGAACGCCACGGTGGTGCAGGTGGCGGCGAAAAATCCCAGTAAATCGGCATCAAGCGGCATCAAGCTTCTTTCGTAATGAACAGTTCAAGTTTTTCACGTTTCTGGTGCATGTCATGGTCGCTGTCGGCATAGCGCCTGGCGATGTCGACGAACTGCTGCTGGATCTCCAGGAAGGCGTCGACCATATCCGGGTCGAAGTGCTGGGCGCGGCCGGCGCTGATGATGGCCACGGCCGCCTCGTGCGACATGCCTTCCTTGTAGACGCGCCGGCTGATCAGGGCGTCGTAGACATCGGCCACCGCCATCAGGCGCGCCGAGATCGGGATGGCGTCGCCGGCCAACCCTTGCGGGTAACCGCTGCCGTCCCATTTTTCCTGGTGGCCGTAAGCGATTTCTTTCGCGTATTTCAGGAAATCGACCTCGATGCCCAGTTCACGCTCGGCCGCCAGAATCGCATCTCTCCCCAGCGTCGTATGCGTCTTCATGATTTCCATCTCGTGCGGCTCGAAGCGGCCCGGTTTCAACAAGATCCGGTCCGGGATGCCGACCTTGCCGATATCGTGCAGCGGCGCCGATTTGAATAACAATTCGATATTCTTGTCCGTCAAAAAATCGGAAAAGCGCGCGTGGTGGCGCAGCTTTTCGGACAGCGCCTTGACGTAATGCGAGGTGCGCCGGATATGGTTGCCGGTTTCGCTGTCGCGCGTCTCGGCCAGCGACGCCATCGTGTGGATCGTCACGTCCTGCAATGCCGCCACCTCGCGCGTGCGGATTTCCACTTCCGTTTCCAAGAACTGGTTCTGGTCGCGCAGGAAATCGTGCACGCGCTTCATCGACAGTTGCGTCTTGATGCGCGCCAGCACGATCGGCGCCGACACCGGCTTGGTGATGTAATCGGCCGCGCCCAGGCCAAGGCCCATCTGCTCGTCGCTCACTTCGGTCATCGCCGTGACGAAGATGACGGGAATGTCGCGCGTGGCGGGATTCGCTTTCAAGACCTTGCAGACGTCGTAACCGCTCATACCCGGCATCATCACGTCGAGCAGGATCAGGTCCGGTTTGACATCGCCGCCGGCGATCTTCAGCGCGCGTTCGCCGTTGACGGCGATCTTGGTGCGATAGTCGTTTTCCAGGATCGCGCACAGCAGGTCGATATTGTCCGGCGTGTCGTCCACCACCAGGATGGTGGGCTTGGCTTGCAAGGGGTTCGTCATTTTTATCTTTCCTTCACATCGCCAGGTCCAGCGCCGCCGCCGCTTCCTTCAACTGCGCCAGCGCCCCCTCGAAATCATACTGCCCGATCTGCCGCCGCAACTGGCGCGCATGTTCTCCCTGCCCGGCCGCCGTCAGCATCGGGCAGACGCCGTCGATCAGCTTGAGCGCGGCCGAATCGTCCTGCGCCAGCAAGTGCGCCAGTTCGTGCAGGCTGGCCTGCATCGCTTCCCGGTCGACCTGCGCCGGCGGCGCGCTCGCCATGCCGGCCGTGCCGACGCGCTGGCCGTCCAGCGCCAGCGCGATGACGCCGACCAGCTCTTCCAGTTCCAGCGCCATCGCGCCGATCGCCTGGTCGCGACCCTCGGTCACGCCCTGGGCCAGCATCAGTTCCAGGCGCGCCGCGCTGTCGGCCATGCCGGCCGCGCCGATATTGCCGGCCAAGCCTTTCGCCGTGTGCGCTTCGCGCGTGGCCGCTGCCAGGTCGTTGTTTTCGATCGCCGCGCCGATGCGCTGCATGACATCCATCTGCGTCTCGACGAAGCGCCCCAGCAATTTTCGCATCAGTTTGACATTGCCGCCGACCCGGTGCAGCGCCGCCTCCATTTTCAGGCCCGGGATCATCGGCAGCGCCTCCTCCGGCTGCGCCTGCGCCACCGGCGGCGCTTCCGGGTTGCTCACCTTGATCCAGCGCGCCAGCGTGGTAAACAATTGCGCCACGTCGATCGGCTTGGCGATGAAATCGTTCATGCCGGCGCCCAGGCATTTTTCCTTGTCTCCCACCATCGCGTTGGCCGTCATCGCGATCACCGGCAAGTCCGCGTAACGGGGATTCTCGCGCAGCTTGCGGGTCGCGTCGTAACCGTCCATCACCGGCATCTGGCAATCCATCAGCACGCCGTCGTAATTGTGCACGGCGATCTTGGCCAGCGCCATCGCGCCATTGCTGGCGATATCGACGCGCACCCCGGCGTCGCCCAGCAACTGCTGCGCCACTTCCTGGTTGACCTCATTATCCTCCACCAGCAGCAGGTAGGCACCGCGCAGCGCGTGTTCGGCCGATTTATAGTCGGCCGCGCGCAGCGTCTTGCGGCAGCGTCCGAGTTCCTTGCCGTAGACGGTGGCGATCGAATCGAGCAGCGTCGAGGCGCTGACCGGCTTGTTGAGCATGCCGTCGACCGGCAATTCGCGCAATTCATCCATCAAGACGTCGCGGTTGTAGGCCGTCACCATGATGGTGCGCGGCGCCGGCGCGCCCGCTTCAAGCGCCTGCGCCTGCATCGCCTGCACCGCCTCGATGCCGTTCATGCCTGGCATCTGCCAGTCGACCAGCGCCACGCCGTACGGGCGCCCGGCGGCGCGCGCCTGCGCCACCGCCTGCAGCGCCTTGGCGCCGCTGTCGACGGCGGCCGCCTCGAACTTGAGCGAGGCCAGCATGCCAAGGAAGATTTCGCGCGCGCTCAGGTTGTCGTCCACCACCAGCACGCGCACGCCGGACATGTCGGCGTCCGCCGCGGTCTCCTCGCGCGCCATGGCCGCCACGCCGAAGCGCGCCGTGAACCAGAAGGTGCTGCCGACGCCCGGTTCGCTGTCCAGGCCGATTTCTCCATCCATCATCTCGACCAGGCGCTTGCTGATGGTCAGTCCCAGGCCGGTGCCGCCGTGGTGGCGCGTGGTCGAGGTGTCGGCCTGGCTGAAGGCCTGGAACAGCCGCGATTGCTGCGCCGGCGTCAGGCCGACGCCGGTGTCGCGCACGTCCACCCGCAGGCGCACCTGTTCGCCGTCGCGCTGCTGCAGGCGGATCGTGACGACAATTTCTCCCTTTTCCGTGAACTTGATTGCGTTGTTGGTCAGGTTGATCAAGACCTGGCCGAAGCGCAGCGGATCGCCCACCAGCGCGCCCGGCACGTCCGCGCCGATGTCGAACAGCACTTCCAGGCCCTTGTCCTGGGCCCGTATCAGCGCCAGGTCGGCCATCTGCGCCATCACGTCTTCCAGGTAAAAATCGACCTTTTCGAAGGCCAGCTTGCCGGCCTCGATCTTCGAGAAATCGAGGATGTCGTTGATGATGCCGAGCAGGTTGCGCGCCGCCCCTTCCACCTTTTCCAGGTAATTGCGCTGTTTCGGCGTCAAATCCGTCTGCAGCGCCAGGTGCGTCATGCCGATGATGCCGTTCATCGGCGTGCGGATCTCGTGCGACATGTTGGCCAGAAAATCGGACTTCATCTTGGTCGCGTCTTCCGCCACCTCCACCGCGTGGCGCAACTGCTGCTCGGCGGCCAGGCTGGTGGTCATGTTCTTCAGCGCCTGCAGCAATTCTCCCGTTTCATCCTTCGACGTGACTTCGATGACGGAACTCAGGTCGCCGTTGGCGACCCGGGTCGCGATCGCGATCGCCTCGTCCAGCGGGCGCGTGATCGAGCGCGCGGAAATGGCGAAGCCGAGCGCGACGATCACCGCCGCCAGCCCGAACAGCGACATCATCATCAGGGACGAATTGATGTCGGCGCGCGCGCGCGCGGCGCTGGCCATGACCTGCGTCTGCTGCAACTGGTCGAGCCGGTGGATGTTCGCCAGCAGCTTGTCGAGCGCCGGCAGCGCCATCGTGTTCATTTTTTCTTCGGCCGCGTCGCGGTCGTCCGCTTCCACCATGTCGGCCACGGCGATGAAGGACTCGTAATACTCGGCGCGCGCCTGCTTGACGTTGTCGATCAGGCCACGCGCCTCCTCGGTCGCGTCGAGCCGCGCCAGGTGTTCCAGTTCGCGGTCGATACTGAGCTTGATGCCGTCGATGCGCGCGTAACTGTCGATCCGGTGCTCCAGCGTCTTCTGGATGATCAGCGTGACGATGCGCGTGGCCGCCTCGCGCGACTGGCTGTCGATGGTGTTGATGGCGGCGGCGGCGGCCCAGTCCTGGCTCAGGATATGGTCGGTCTCGGCCCGGATCGCGTAAATGCGGCTGACCCCGACCAGGATCACGCCCATCATCAGCAGGATCAGGATCGCGTAACCGGCGTTGATGCGGACACTGATGCGGATATCTCTAAAACGCATGCGCGCTCCTACTATTTGAACTGAAATCAGAAGCAACCCCTGGGGTCAGACCCACGGGTCTGACCCCGGCTTTTGCACTGGATTTGGCTTAATTTCGGCAATGTGCAGGCGCAGGCACGCGGGGCACCAGCAGGTGACGTCGGTGGCGGCCGGTAGCGGTACCACAGGCGGCAGCGCCGTGCACCAGCACGGGCCGCCGTCGTTGCCGTCCACCATCGCGCAGCCGAAGGTCGCGCCGCAGCGCTTGCAGACGCTCATGGCTCGTCGCCCGGCGTCGGAAAACCGCGCATCGCCTTGCGCAGCAACTCCATCTGTCCATTAAAACGGGTGCAGGCGGCGCACACCATCAGGTGCAGCTGCATGCGGGTGCGCTCGACCAGCGACAGTTCGCGGTCCATGCCTTCGGACACCAGGCGGTGCACTTCCTCGCAGGTCGGTTTCAAGCCGTGTTTTTTCATGATGTTTTTATCGCTCGCGCAGTCGGGGCCGGCGTTTACGGCGCCGCGCCGGCGCCGAACCAGTTCAAGTCCAGGCATTCGCGCAGGCGCAGCCGCGCGCGGTACAGCAGTACCCATGCATTAGACGAGCTGATCGTCAGTTCCTTACAGATTTCGTCGGTGTCCAGTTCCAGCCATTCGCGCAGCATGAAGATGCGCGCCATATTGGCCGGCAGCTTTTCCAGGCACACCTCCAGGACCCTGAAAAAATCCTTCTGCTCGAGCGTGCGGTCCGGGTCCCCCCACTGGCGCGGCATCTCGCGCGTGTGGCCATCCTGCGCGAACAGCGCGTCGACGGCATCGTCCTCGCCCTGCCCCTCGGCGCAATCGATCTGGCGCTCTCGCGTGGCGACGCGCAAATTGTCGATGATCTTGTATTTCAGGATGCCCGTCACATAGGTGCGCAGCGACGACTGGCCGTTGAAGCGCGCGGGCTGTTCGAGCACGGCGATCAAGGTATCCTGCACAGCATCCTCGGCCAGCGCTTCGTTTCTTAATTGCAATTGTGCAAAGCGGACAAGCTGGGGCCGCATGGCTTCCAGCTGGCGGTGTAAAGGTTCGGTCTGGCTCATATTCGGCCAGCCTAGCGGATCGTCCCGGAAATTACAACTGGAAAGGCCCTATAATGCGCACTGGAACCCAATCGCCTAATTTCTTTACCGGACGCGCCATGACCCACTTCACCAACCTGACCCTGGATACGCCATCTGACGACCTGACCGCGGTAGCGCCGCAGATCAAGGCCCAGATCCTGGCCGAGGCCCTGCCGTACATCCGCAATTTCCATGGCAAGACCATCGTCATCAAATACGGCGGCAACGCGATGACCGACGAGCGCCTGAAGCACGGCTTCGCGCGCGACGTCATCCTGCTCAAGCTGGTCGGCATGAACCCGGTGGTGGTGCACGGCGGCGGCCCGCAGATCGACAACGCCTTGAAGAAAATCGGCAAGCAGGGCACCTTCGTGCAGGGCATGCGCATCACCGACGAGGAAACCATGGAAGTGGTCGAGTGGGTGCTGGGCGGCGAAGTGCAGCAGGATATCGTCATGCTGATCAATCACTACGGCGGCCAGGCCGTCGGCCTGACCGGCAAAGACGGCGGCCTGATCCGCGCCAAAAAAATGGCGATGCCTGACCGCGAGAATCCGGGCCAGTTCCTCGACATCGGTTTTGTTGGCGAGATCGACGCGATCAACCCGGCCGTGGTCAAGGCGCTGCAGGACGACGCCTTCATCCCGATCATCTCGCCGATCGGCTTCGGCCAGGACGGCCAAGCCTACAACATCAACGCCGACGTCGTCGCCGGCAAGATCGCGGAAATCCTGAAAGCCGAAAAGCTGATCATGATGACCAACATCGCCGGCGTGCAGGACAAGCAGGGCAACCTGGTGACGGACCTGTCGGCGCGCGAGATCGATGAGATGTTCGCCGACGGCACGATTTCGGGCGGCATGCTGCCGAAAATCTCGTCGGCGCTGGACGCGGCAAAGTCCGGCGTGAACACGGTGCACATCATCGACGGCCGCATCGAGCATTCTTTATTGCTCGAAGTCTTGACCGAGCAAGCTTTTGGCACTATGATCCGGTCTCACTAAAAAGATTGGCGGCGCGATCACCACTGCGCCGCTGGTGTGTATGCCCTTTTAGCTCAGTGGTAGAGCACTCCCTTGGTAAGGGAGAGGCCACGTGTTCAATCCACGTAAAGGGCACCATTGACTTGTCCCCCCGCCGTACCCCTTTCCCGCATCAATACACCCGCTCCACCGTGATACCCCGCCGTTGCAGCAATTCCGGCACGCTCCCCGTTCCCACCAGATGCAAGACCCCGATCGCCACCAGGCTGTTGTTTTCGCGCGCCAGCAGCGCGGCGATGCCGTCGGCCAGGCCGGGATTGCGCTGCGCCAGCAACACCGTCTGCACGAAGCGCCCGGAAAACGTGTCGTCGTCGGCCGCCTTGCGCGCCAGCGCGTCGAGCGCTTCGGCGTCGGCCGTGCGCCAGGCTTGCGCGATCTCGCGCGCCTGCGCCGCCTGCTGGCGGTCTTCGATGGCGGCGATGCCCTCTTCCAGGAACAGCGCCTGCTCGGGGCCGCTCATGCGGTCGAACAGCGCCATCTGGCCGGCCATCGATTCCAGTTCCAGCACGACCAGCTGGCGCTGTTTCGCCTGCTGCGACAGCCAGGCATCGACCGCCAGGCTGGAATCGTAACCCTGGGCCGCGAATTCGCTCATGGTCAACAGCGTGGCCAGCATCCACGGCTTCATCGCCGCCACCGATTCGTCCGGGATGTCGAATTTGCGCAGCAACCGCGCCAGGCGCGGGCGGAACGGCGGCGACAGGTCGGCCGAGGCCGGGCCGCGCCCGCCGCGGTACATGCCGTGCTCGCGCACCGCCTTGACGATTTGCGCCGGGTTGCCCAGCGGGTCCACTTCCAGCGCCAGCACGGTGGCGCGCCGCAGCGCCTCCATCACGCGCGGTTCGAGCGGATAAAAGTCGGCGGCGCCGACGTGAATGGTGCCGAACAGGTAGGATGTATGGCCGCCCTGCTCCAGCCGGAACAGCACGCCGCGGTTCGGGATCGCATCCTGCGCCGCCGGCGCGGACGCCTCGGCCCGCACGCCACCGGCCACGAACAGCAGCAGGGCGCAAAACATCACTATAATCTGGCGTCGCATGTTTACCTTTGCCGTGCTTACCTGAAGACTGAAGTGCATATTAAACCCTCCGCCCCCGTCTGGCTGTTTGATCTGGACAATACGCTGCACAATGCATCGCACGCGATCTTCCCGGCGATCACGGCCAGCATGAACGCCTATATCGCCCGGGTGCTGGGCGACGGCGTCACGCCGGCCGACGCCGGCACGGTGGACGCGGCGCGCACGCTGTACTGGCGGCGCTACGGCGCCACGCTGCTCGGGCTGGTCAAGCACCACGGCGTGCGCGCCGACCATTTTCTCAGCGAGACGCACCGGATGCCGGACCTGCCGGCGATGATACGCGCCGAAAAGGGCCTGGGCCGCCTGCTGCGCTCCCTGCCAGGGCGCAAGGTGCTGCTGACCAACGCGCCGCACCGCTATTCCGCGCAGGTGCTGCGCCAGCTCGGCCTGCAACGCCATTTTTCGCACCATATCGCGATCGAATCGATGCGGGTGCACGGGCAATTGCGGCCGAAACCGTCGGCGCTGATGCTGCGCACGCTGCTGCGCAAGCAGAGAATATGCGCGCGGCGCTGCATCCTGGTCGAGGATACACTGGCCAACCTGCGCACGGCGCACAGGCTCGGCATGCGCACCGCCTGGGTCACGCAATACCTGCAAGCGGGCCAGGCGGCCGGCGCCGCGCATGCGCCGCAAAGACTGATTCGCCCCGCTTGGGTCGATGTCAAAGTAAAATCTGTCCGGCACCTGCCCGCGCGCCTGGCGCGGCTGCGCTGAAGTCCCTTTTTCACCCCTACGTCGAGATCACATGGCAAGCACACCGCCGGGCCAACGCAAACAACAGATTCTGGAAGCGTTGGCAGAAATGCTGGAGCAACCGAAGGGCGAGCGCATCACCACCGCCGCGCTGGCCCGCAAGCTGGAATTTTCCGAGGCGGCGCTGTACCGCCATTTCGCCAGCAAGGCGCAAATGTTCGAAGGCTTGATCGAGTTCATCGAATCGAGCGTGTTCGGCGTGATCAACCAGATCACGGAAAAACAGCCGAGCGGCCTGGCCCAGGCGCGCGACATGGTCGCCATGCTGCTGCGCTTCGCCAGCAGCAATCCGGGCATGACGCGGGTGCTGATCGGCGACGCGCTGGTCGGCGAGGACGAGCGCCTGCAAACGCGCATGAACCTGTTCTATGAACGGGTCGAACTGGCGCTGAAACAGGCGCTGCGCATCGCCGCCAGCGAAGGGCAGGCGCACGAGGCCGACGTCGACGCGCGCGCCGGCATGCTGGTCAGCTTCGTGCTGGGGCGCTGGCACCGCTACGCCAAGAGCGGCTTCAAATTGCATCCGTCGCAGGATGCGGCACTGCAGATCGCGCTGCTGATGGGCGATATCGGGCCATGAGCCTTGCCTGTTTTGCATTGCTCGACGACGCCAGCCCGGACGGCACGGCGGCCGCGCGCTCGCGCCTGTACACGCAGCACGTCGCCACGCTGGACTGCCACGCGATCGATCAATGGCCGCAACTGCTGGACGCGATGCAGGCGGCGCTGGCGCGCGGCCAGTACGCGGTGACGCTGTGCGCTTATGAACTGGGCACGCACCTGCACGGCCTGCCGCCGCGCGCGGACGCCGGCGCCGAAGCGCTGGCGCGCATCCTGCTGTTTGCGCGCTGCGAACACCTGTCGCAAGCGGAAGTGGAAACCTGGCTGGCGGAGCGCGCGGAGGCCGACGAACGGCCGGCCGGCATCGCCGCCGTGCATGCCAATGTCGGCCAGGCCGAATTCACCGGCGCCATCGGGCGCATCCGCGACTACATCACGGCCGGAGATACTTACCAGGTCAATTACACCTACCGCTTGCGCTTCGACGCCTTCGGTTCGATCGCGGCGCTATACCGGCGGCTGCGCGCGCGCCAGCCGGTGCCGTACGGCGCGCTGGTGGGACTCGAAGACGGCAGCGCCGTGCTGTCGCTGTCGCCGGAACTGTTCGTGCGCCATGCGCAGGGCGAACTGACGGCGCGCCCGATGAAGGGGACGGCGGCGGCAGCCGACGATGACGAGGAAAACGCAAAACGCGCCGCCGCGCTGGCGGCCGACCCTAAAAACCGCGCCGAAAACCTGATGATCGTCGACCTGCTGCGCAACGACATCGGCCGCATCGCGCAAACCGGCACCGTCAAGGTGCCGGCGCTGTTCGACGTGCGGCGCTACAGCAGCGTGCTGCAGATGACGTCGACCATCCACGCCCGGCTGCGGGGCCATGCCACGCTGGCCGGCATTTTTACGGCGCTGTACCCGTGCGGTTCCATCACCGGCGCGCCCAAGCGGCGCACGATGGAAATCATCGCCGAACTGGAGCCGGCGCCGCGCGGCCTGTACACCGGCGCCATCGGCTGGTTCGATCCGCCGGTCTCCGGCGCGGCCATCGGCGACTTTTGCCTGTCGGTGCCGATCCGCACGCTGGCGCTGCAAGCGCCGGCAAATGGCGTGCGGCGCGGCGAAATGGGCGTCGGCGCCGGCATCGTTTATGACAGCGACGCGCGGGACGAATACGCGGAATGCCGCCTGAAGGCGCGTTTTTTGACGGGACTGCCCAACGATTTCGAACTGTTCGAAACCATGTACGCCACGCGCGAAGACGGCGTGCGCCATCTACAACGCCATTTACACCGCCTGGCCGCGTCGGCCCGCTATTTCGGCTTTGCGCATGACGACGCGGTCGCGCGCGCGCGCATCGGCTCCGCCTGCGCGGCCATGGAAGCCGGACGGCCGATGCGCTTGCGGCTGGCCTTGCGGCAAGATGGCACGTATACGCTGCAAAGCGGCGCATTGACCGCGCTGGCCGAACCGGTGCGCCTGCTGCTGGCCGACAGCGCGACCTGCGCCGATGAACTTTTTTTACGCCATAAAAGCACGGTGCGCACGCGCTACGATGCCGCCTGGCGGCAAGCCGAAGCGCAGGGCTGCTTCGACATGCTGTTCTTTAACGAGCGCGATGAACTGACCGAGGGTGGCCGCAGCAATGTGTTCATCCTGCTGGACGGCCGCTGGCTGACGCCGCCGCTGGAATGCGGCCTGCTGCCCGGCGTGATGCGCGCCGCGCTGCTGGACGACCCGGCCTGGAACGCTAGCGAAGGCGTGATCACGCGCGCCATGCTGATGCGCGCGCAGGAAATCGTCGTCTGCAACGCGCTGCGCGGCGCCGTGCGCGCCACGCTACAAGAGCCGTAATCAGGCGCCGTAGTGCTCGACCGCCTTCTGGTAGGCCGGACGCTCTTCGATGCGGTCGACGAAAGCTGTCAGGTTCGGATACGCTTCGCGGCCGGCGAAACGCACCGCCATCTGCGCGACGAACGACAGTTGCACGTCGGCGCCCGTCAGCTCTTCGCCGACGAACCAGGAACGCCCTTCCAGTTCGCCGTTCAGGTAACCAAGATGGTTTTTCATTTCGCCCTCGATGCGCGGCTGCAGCGGCGCGCCGCCCTCGCCCAGGCGGCCCGTGTACAGCTTCAGCATCAGCGGCAGCATGGCAGAACCTTCGGCATAGTGCAGGAACTGGATATAGCGGTTGTATTCCGGCGTATCGAAAGCCGGCGCGAAACGTCCGTTACCATAACGGCGCACCAGGTATTCGATGATGGCGCCCGATTCGATCAACACTTCACCGTTGTCGCGCAAGACCGGGGCCTTGCCCAGCGGGTGAATCTGCGCCAGTTCCGGCGGCGCCAGGCGCGTCTTCGGGTCGCGCTCGTAGCTGAAGACCTGGTACGGCTGCCCCAGTTCCTCCAGCAGCCAGGTGATGCGGCGCGAGCGCGATTCATTCAGGTGGTGCAGTTCGATCATGGCTATCCTTGAAGTGACAGTATAAAAGTGAAAGACCGACAGAAAGAGCAACAATACCATTGTTCCCGCGCGCCGCGCGCGTACCGTGCCGCCCACCTCCCGCGCATTTTTCCCCGGCCACCATGTTGTGGGCTACAATTGCCTGAGATTACGTTTGCTGAGCACCCGCGGCTTTTCGATGTTGCTTGCATTCAATTCTGGAAGGGGATGCACATGCCGGCACGATCATCGCTCCCTGCCCTGACGGTGCGGGCCTTGCTGTGCGCCGGCTGCTGCCACGCCGCCGCAGCGGCCGCGCCGCTGCCCGAAATCACCTGGTACCTGTACGACCTGGCGCCGCTGGTCATCGCCGACGGGCCGCGCAAGGGAGAAGGGTTTATCGAGCAGGGCTTGCACCAGCAATTGATCCCCGCGCTGCCCGAATACCGGCACAAGGTCGTCGTGGTGCCGATCCAGCGCGTCGCGCTGATGCTCAAGACCGACCCGAACGCTTGCAACCCCGGCCTGATCAAGAATCCCGAACGCGCGCAATTCATGGCCTTTTCACAGCCGACGCTGGCCGCGCTGCCGAGCGGCGCCTTCGTGCGCCGCGACGACATCGCGCGCATGGCTCCCTACCTGAACGCGGACGGCAAGCTGGTGCTGGGCAAGCTGCTCGGCGACGGCCAGGTCAGCGTCGGCATCGACGCCGCGCGCAGCTACGGCGGCCCGGTCGACGCGGTGCTGGCGCCGTACAAGGACCGTCCCGGCGTGTTCGGCCTGAGCACGCCGGACGCGTCGCGCAACCTGGTGCAGATGGTGATCGGCAAGCGCATCGACGTCATGCTCGGCCAGCCCTTCGAAGTGCCATATTATCTCGGCCGCAAGAACGTCGACGACATCAAGGCGCTGCATTTTTATCGCCTGGCCGAACAGGCCGAATCCGTCCTCAATCACATCGCCTGCGCCAACAGCGAATTCGGCCAGGCGGTCATTCACCGGGTCAACGGCGTGCTGGCCCGGCCCGCCGTGCGCGACGCGCTGGCCGCCTATTACGCCGCCTGGCTCGACGACGATGCGCGCAAGCTAGCCGTCGCCCTGCGCCGCGGCGCCTTCGCCGGCGGCGCCAGGCACTGATGCCCGGCGCGAGCGGCCCACGGATGGCCATGACCGATTTCCTGAACCGCCTGCACGTGCGCCAGGCCGCGCGCGTGATGATCGTGGCGCTGACGCTCGGCCTGCTGTTCAGCGCGATCCAGATCGGCGTCGACCTGCGCAACGAGCGCCAGAGCGTGCGCGCCACCCTCGCGCAAGTGCTCGACAGCCTGCGCCGCCCCGCCAGCCAGGCTGCGTTCAGCGTCAGCCCCTACCTGGCGCGCGGCGTGGCCGACAGCCTGCTGCAATACCAGCCGATCTACAGCGCCGCGATCCACACCGAGACCGGCCAGTTGCTGGCCGAGCGCAGCCATGCGCGCGCGCCCAGCCGGGTGGCCTGGCTGGCCGACTGGCTGACGATGGGAGAAAACGAATTCACGCTGCCGCTGTTCGCCGACGGCCTGCAGCAGCAGGTCGGCCAGCTCAGCGTGCGCATCGACGCCACCGTCATCGCCGCCAGCGTGCTGTCGCGCGCCGGCCTGACATTGCTGTTCGACCTGCTGAAAAACATGGCGCTGGCGCTGGCCGTGAGCATCGTGTTTTATTACAGCCTGTCGCGTCCCCTGACGCAATTGTCGCGCGCACTGGCCGAAGCCGGCGCCCAGCGCACCGAGACGCGCCTGCGCGTGGAACTGGACAGGCACGCCGACGCCGAAATGACGACGCTGCTCGGCGCCGCCAACCAATTCCTGGAAAACCAGATCCATGCGCGCACCGACGTGCTGCGCCAGCAGAACGCCGAGCTGCAACGCCTGAACGCCGAAGTCGAAAGCGCCAAGCGCGAAGCCGAACGCGCGACCCGCGCGAAAAGCGAATTCCTGGCCAACATGAGCCATGAATTGCGCACACCGCTCAACGCCATCCTCGGCTACGCACAAATCCTCGGGCGCGACCACGCGCTGAACGAACGCCAGCGGCGCGGCGTCGCCACCATCGAACACAGCGGATCGCACCTGCTGGCGCTGATCAACGAAGTGCTCGACCTGTCCAAGATCGACGCCGGCAAATTCACGCTGGCGCCGCACGCGGTCGAAGTGGCCGCGCTGGTACGCGACATCGGCGACATCATCCGGATAAAAGCCGACGAAAAACAGTTGCAGTTCACCTGCCAGGCCGGCGACGACTTGCCCGGCGCCGTGCTGCTCGATGAAAAACGCATGCGCCAGGTGCTGTTGAACCTGCTCGGCAACGCCGTCAAGTTCACCCACGCGGGCCAGATCGACCTGCACCTGGAACTGCTGGCGCGCGATGCGGCCAGTATCCGCCTGCGCTTCACGGTGCAAGACAGCGGCGTCGGCATGACGGCGCCCGAACTGGCGCGCATCTTTCAGCCGTTCGAGCAGGTCGGCCGCATCGAACACCGTGCCGGCGGCACCGGCCTGGGACTGGCCATCAGCGCCCAGATCGTGCAGATGATGGGCAGCCGCATCGAAGTCAACAGCGAACCGGGCGCCGGCAGCCGCTTCTGGTTCGACCTGACGCTGCCGCTGGTCGACGCCAGCGTGCGGCAAGTGCCGGCCGCGCCGGCGATCGCCGGCTACCACGGGGAACGGCGCAGCATCCTGATCGTCGACGACCTCGAAGCGAACCGGGAAATGCTGGCCGAACTGCTCGAAGGACTCGGTTTTAATACGCGCCAGGCCTGCGACGGCCTGGCCGCGATCGTCAGCGCGCAACAGCAGGCGCCGGACCTGATCATCACCGACATCGCGATGCCGCGCCTGGACGGCTTGAACGCCACGCGCCGCCTGCGCGCGATGGCACAGTTCGACCGGGTCGCCATCATCGCCGTCTCGGCCAGCGTCTCGCAGCAGGATGCCGCCGACAGCCTGACGGCCGGCGCGAACGCCTTTCTCAGCAAGCCGATCGACCAGCCTGCGCTGCTGAAAAAAATCGGAGAATACCTGCAACTGCACTGGATACTCGAAGCGCCGGCGGCGCCGCCGCCGCCGGCCGATGCTCCCCTGCTGGTGCCGCCGGCCGACGACATCGAACGCTTGCACGCGCTGGCGATGGCTGGCAATATGCGCAACATCCGGCGCTACGCCACCGAGCTGGCCGAGCGCGACACGCGCTACCGGCCGTTCGCCGACAGGCTGCACCTGCTGGCCGACGGATACCAGTCGCGCGCCATCCTGGAACTGGCGCGGCACCACCTCGAGCGCAGCCCACAACCATGAATCCACCGATCTCCCCCGCCGCGCCGCAAAAAACCGTGCTCATCATCGACGACGTGCCGGCCAACCTCGGCGTGCTGGTCGACTACCTGGAACAGCACGAACTGTGCGTGGTCGTCGCGCAGGATGGAGAAGAAGGCTTGATGCGCGCCCAATTCCTGTGCCCCGACCTGATCCTGCTCGACGTCATGATGCCGGTGATGGGCGGCATCGAGACATGCCGCCGCCTGAAAGCGCTCGAACGCACGCGCGACATTCCCGTAATTTTCATGACGGCGCTGAGCGAGACCAGCGACAAATTGAGCGGCTTCCGGGCCGGCGGCGTCGACTACATCACGAAACCGTTCCAGGTCGAGGAAGTGCTGGTGCGGCTGAACACCCATTTGACCTTGCGCCATACGACGCAGCAATTGCAGCGCACCGTGGCCGAGCTGAACCTGGCACAGGCCGAGCTGGTGCGCAGCGAAACGCTGGCCGCGCTGGGTTCGATGGTGGCCGGCATCGCGCACGAACTGAACACGCCGCTGGGCAACGGCATGCTGGTGGCCAGCACGCTCACCGACCTCAGCCGCGAGCTGGCGCACAACCTGCAGGAAAACAAGGGGCTGACCCGCTCGGCGCTGGACAATTACCTGCGCGACGCCAACGACGCCGGCGACGTCCTGCTGCGCAACCTGCAGCGCGCGGTCAGCCTGATCAACAGTTTCAAACAGGTCGCGATCGACCGCACCAGTTCGCACCGGCGCCGGTTTTCGGTGGCCGATGTCGTCGCCGAAACCATCTTGATCCTGTCGCCGATGCTGAGGAACACGCCGTTCCAGGTCGAACACGAGGTCGCGCCGGACATTGAACTGGACAGTTTTCCAGGGCCGCTGGGACAGATCGTCACTAACCTGATCAACAACGCCGTGCTGCACGGCTTCGAAGGCCGCGCCGCCGGCGTGGTGCGCATCGCCGCGCGGGTCGTGCACGGCAACATGCTCGAATTGAGCGTCGAGGATGACGGCATCGGCATCCCGGCAGCGCATCTGCAGCGCATCTTCGACCCCTTCTTCACCACCAAGCTCGGCGCCGGCGGTTCGGGACTGGGACTGTACGTCTGCTACAACATCGCCACCAAGATTTTAAATGGGCAGATCCAGGCCGAAAGCCAGGTCGGCAAGGGGTCGCGCTTTGTCATTACGGTGCCGCTGGTGGCTTGAATGGGTGCCGCGCCAGGGATCAGAAGTTGCCTTCAAAGGAAGCGAATGGGGTCAAACCCGGCAAGTGGACAAAAACGGCTACCAATTGGCGGTTGTCCACTTGCCGGGTTTGACCCCGACCTCTGTGACCCCGACCTCTGTGACCCCGACCTCTGCGACCTCCCGGGCCTTGGGTGAAATGCAAATGTCCCGTGAAGGGAGGTTTGAACACCTTGTGCTCAGCCGCGACTCGCCTCGACATGCAACGTCAATCCAAGCGCCCCGATGATTTTGAGTATGGTATCGAAACCAGGACTACGCTCTCCGGAAAGCGCCTTATAGAGGCTTTCGCGGGACAGGCCGGCATCGCGCGCGACCTGCGACATGCCCTTGGCGCGCGCAATATCGCCCAGGGCTTTGGCGATGAACATCGCATCCCCATCGGCTTCTTCAAGGCAGGCTTCAAAATAGGCCGCCATTTCTTCAGGAGTTCTGAGGTGTTCGGCAACGTCGTAGCGTGTAGTGACGGTCTTGCTCATGGTAAGGACTCCGAAAGATTACGTGCGAGGCGCAAAGCGGCCTTGATGTCCTGGGTCTGGGTACTCTTGTCTCCGCCGGCCAGCAGAACGATCCTCATCCTAACGCTCTGTAAGCCATGCAACGGCCGAAAATAATACCAAGCTCAGCCGGCGAAGAGGCTGTAGCGAATTATTAAACGGCAACTTGCCACTCCAGCCCAAACGGCAAACGCTGTGGCCCGAACAAGAAATGCAGTACACGCCTTGGTTGTGAGTTGCGCGCCTTTGATGATGCGTGCAGCAGCAGCGGGCGCAGGAGCAGCGCACTGCCGCGAGGCGCGATGCATGCAATCTCTTCAACGCCGGAACGACATTTTTCCATGTCGGCGACGGCAAGACGCCCTGCCATGTGTGAACCCGGCAACACTCGAAGCGGCCCATTTTCCGGGTCGCTTGAATCGAGGTGGATGCGAACCGCGACGAGCTGTCGCAGCACTGTATCTGGTGGCTGGACAAAATATCCGCCTTCTTTTTCGGACCAGCCCGAGCATTCCGGGATCGCCAGCCTTTCCTTTACCGGTATGGAAAGATCCTGGTGATACGACACCAGCCAGTTGCGTGCATCCGATTTGTCAAAGAGCGTGCATTGGACCGCAACCGCAGTATCGGGAAGCCGCCAGGCAATCTCCGGGTTGCTGCGCAAACGCACAGCCAGCTCACGACACCAAGCAAAATCCAGCATTCCACGCGTACCTGCACCCGTATTCTGAATCTCCACAATCCTTGCCAGAATCTCTTGACACGCGGAATCCGAGAGAACACCAGGGATAATCTCAAATCCATCAATCTCGAAAGAATTCATATTGAATTGCGCTCTTTCCAATACTTCTCCGGTACCGATACCGGGTTTGGCATGCTACCCGGCCCAGGCAAACCGAAAGGGAGCGGGGTCAAATCCGACAAAGGTAATACCGCCTCCAATTTTTGTCCACTTGCCGGGTTTGCCCCAACCTTCGTACAACTCAACTCTTGGCCTGGAAAGCCGACAAATGATTGGCCAAGTGCATGGCATGGGCAAGCTCGTACTCCTTCTTGCTGAGTTCCCCATACGCGAAGTGCGGCTGCAGCACTTCCGTCCATTGCCTAAAAGCAAGGACTGCAGCATGCAGGCGCTCAAGCGCCCGCGCAGGCGCCAGTTCGGTTTCAAGCACCGGTGCCCCGGGAATGGGCTCTGCCAGGTCGTGTGTCATGCGGCCACGCCAGGAGAATGCCTCAAATGCAGCAGCGCCAGCGGTGCGCTGAAAAAATTTGGATTTCCCCTGTGGATACCCGCTCATCGAATACTCGATACTCTGAGCGCAGTGCATCAACGTTTGTGCCCAGCTCAAGGTAGTACTGGACGTCAACTCCTTGGCCTGCACAAGCCGCGCGAGCTCCTCTTCTGCCACGGCGAGCGAGGGGAACGTCAGTTGCCGGTCATTCGAAGCGTGCTGGCAACCTGGGATGCCAACAGCGCATACCGCCACGCTGGCGCTTGACATGACGAATGAGCGACGGGACTGATTTACGTCAGCTTGCATGAACACATGGGAGACGGTGGACTTCACGTAGGTGCCTAACAAAAAAAAGCGAATGCGAATGGGGGTCAAACCCGGCAAGTGGACAAAAACGGCTACCAATCGGCGGTTGTCCACTTGCCGGGTTTGACCCCGAATGCCTTTTATGACCCCGAATGCCTTTTAACCGACATCTTGGATTCTAAACAGTTATTAACGTCGTTGTCCGTCCGCCCGATGGAAAATTAGGCCGCACTTTCGTCCCCACGGGGAGCAACTCTAGCTGCCAGTGCAGCAGCACACCGTTGGCTGCCGCTTTCTAGTGCAACGTCGAGTGCTGTTGCATCGAATATCCGGCACAGTGCCGTGTTTGCCCCGGCATTCAAAAGAACTTCCAGAACTTCGATCCGATCATCTGATTCGGCGGCAAGATGAAGTGCGGTTTCTCGAAGGTCGTTCTGTTCGTTAACGGCCGCACCGGCGGATAAGAGTTGGACGACGATAGCTGCGCTTCCGCCGCGCACGGCTTGGTGGAGCGTTGGCTCATCCTGGCCCGCGATATGAAGCTTGGCATCACGACTCAGCAAGTAAGCGACCAGCTCGCAGTACCCGAGCGATGCAGACTCGGACAGCGGCGTTCCCCCACACTCATTGACGGTATCAACCAGGGCACCATGTTCAACCAGCAGCTTGACCGCCGCTAGCTGATTCTCGACAGCGAGATAGTGGAGAGGTGTTTCTCCTAGCCCTGTTCGCTCATGCATAAGATGAGGTTCAGCCGCCAGTAGGGCAAGTAGCTCGTCCTGTGAGTCGAAGGCCGCGGCGATCAGGCGATATGCTGCAGTGGGAATCATTTGTACGACCTAACGATGGTGAGTGGCTGATCGCCCGTCAATTAATAGTAAGCTACTATGCCCGTCTGCATCAGCTTGCGATTGTCCAGTTGCCAGATTTGACTACAACCTTTCCGCACCAGCGCGATGGAATAATGTGCCAACATCAGCACAGCCAGAGCACAGCCAGGGTCAAACCCGGCAATTGTAAAGCCGCCCCCGTTTTTGTCCACTTGCCGGGTTTGACCCCAACTTTTGCCACGTCGAAAACCAGCGGCAAAACCCGGGGTCAGACCCACGGGACTCGGCGTCCCCGTCTGACCCCAGCCCTTGCATCTGGTTTTGGTAAAAACAACAGCCCGATTTATTCGACCGCCGCAAACTGCCGCCGGTACGCTCCCGGGCTGGTCGCGGCCAATCGCCTGAAATGATGCCGCAACGATTCCTCGGAACCGAACCCCGCCCGCTCGGCCACCTGCGCCAGCGGAATGTCGGCCACTTCCAGCAAATCCTTGACGATGGCGATACGTTCACGGATCAGCCATTCGACCGGTCCCATGCCGGTCGCGTCCTGGAACTGGCGCTGCAAGGTGCGCGGGCTCATCGCGGCGCGTTCGGCCATGCTCTTGATCGTGTGCTGCTCGGCCGGGTGGGTGCGCAGCCAATCCATCAATTTCGATAATCTGCCCTGCTCGTCGTGCGCCATCGGGCGCGGCAGGAACTGGGCCTGGCCTCCTTCGCGGTGCGGCGCCACGACCAGGCGCTGCGCGACCAGGTTGCCGACGCGCGCGCCATAGTCTCGCCGCACCAGGTGCAGCAGCATGTCGATGCCGGCGGCGGAACCGGCGGAAGTGATGACCTGGCCGGTGTCGACATATAAATCGTCCGGGCGCACGTCGATTTTAGGGAAGCGGCGCTGCAAGCGTTCGGTGTAGCGCCAGTGGGTGGTGGCGCGCAGGCCGTCGAGCACGCCGGCCGCGGCCAATATAAATACGCCGGAACAGATCGAGCACAGGCGCGCGCCGCGCCGGTGGGCGGCGCGGATCGCATCGAGCAATGCGGGCGGCGGCGCCTCGTCGGCGTCGCGCCAGCCGGGGATGACGATGGTGTCGGCCAGCGCCAGCAACTCGGGCGCATACGGCGCCTGGAGCGTGATGCCGCCGGCGGCGCGGATCGGTCCGGGTTCGATGGCGCAAACCTGGAAGTCGTACCAGTCGACGCCCAGTTCCGGGCGGTCCAACGCGAACAGTTCGACGGTGCAGCCAAATTCGAAGGTGCACAGCCGGTCGTAGGCGAGCGCGATGACGAGGTGTTTTTGCATGGCGTAATCTTACCGGAGATTGGCGTTTGCGCCACTGCCGCCGCAAGTGCCGGGCCGCGATAATGGAATCTCTGCAACCAACCAGGAGTTATCTGATGTCGCTCGTTACCGAAGTCGCCGCTGCTCCCAGCGCCCAGGCGCTGGCCCGTTTTGAAGCTTCACTGGCTTTTGAGACCGATTGCTGGGATGTGCATAACGCGTTGAGCACAGGACAGCAGGATTTCGTGCTGCTCGATGTGCGCGGTACGGATAAATATGCGGCCGGCCATATCCCCGGCGCGATCGACCTGGCGCATCGCAAGATCATCGGTTCGAAGATGGCGGCTTATCCGGCTGGGTCACTGTTTGTCGTCTATTGCGCGGGACCGCATTGCAATGGCGCGGCGCGCGCGGCGATCCGCCTGGCGCGACTGGGCTTGCCGGTCAAGGTGATGCCGGGCGGGATTACCGGATGGCTGGATGAGGGGTTTGAGTTGGAATGCTCGCAGATCGCGGCGGCGGCTTAAGGTGGATACCCTGTCTGCCATCCCCTATCGACGCACTGTCGCCCTTTACCCGCAGGCGTTCCTGCCGTATTGAGCAGGATGGGAAGCTCAAAATGGGGTCCCCGCTTTCGCGAGGACGACAGGCCCGGGCTTTCCATTGCTTAACGGCATCGGCGTCTGAAGGCCGGCAGGCCCTGCAGGACCTTACGACAAGCCTGGCCTCACAACCACTCCAGCAACTGCTGATACACCACCGGTGAATTCAGCAATTCCATGTGGTTGGTGCCGTAGACGACGGCGCGGTTGGCGGTGGGGAAAGTGAGGCTGCGCTGGCGGTCGTCGTGGCGGCCGAGCGCGCTGGCCAGCGGGACCAGGCCGTCGCCGGCGACGCAGTTGCTGATATCGTCTGGCTGTTCGCCGATCGTGGCCGCGACCGTGTAACACGCGACCGATGCCGGCAACGGCACGCTCTGCGGCAACGCTGCGCCATGCGCGAAACGGTCTTGCTCTTCCCAGTCGCTATCGAGCAGGCTGCCATGTCTTAGATCCGTGATGCCGGCGCTGCGCAACTTGGCCAGCCGCGAAAACGGTGCCGTATATGACGTCATGTCGGTCACGACATTGATCCAGTTGCCGCCGCGCTCCAAGGGCGCGCCATGGTGCGGTGAGCCGAGGAACACGGCCTTGCTCAGGTGCCTGAGCCAGCCGTGCCCGGCCAATTCTCCGTAATGGCAGGCGCTGCGCGTGACCAGTCCCCCCATGCTGTGGCCGACGATCACCAGTTCCTCGACCGGCACCGGCCACGCCGCCAGCAGCGCCTCCAGTTTCTCCGCAAAATCGCGGCCGTTTTCGGAAATGTGGCGCCCGCTGTTGTAGTGCAGGTAGAGCGGCGTGTAACCCCGCTCGGCCTGCAGCGCGGCGCCGTGGTCGTGCCCTTCCCTGCGCCATTGCAGGTCGTTCATGCACAGGCCGTGCGCCAGCACCAGGATGCGCCCGTTGACATCGTCGCCGATGTCGTCCAGCGCCAGAGAAGCGCCGTTGCGGCGCAAACTCATCGGGATGGCGAGCGGATTGGCGGTGCGCGCCAGGTGATCTCCCAGCACGCCGTTGACGGCGGCCAGCAAGCTTTCGCGGCCGGCCCAGCCGCTTTGGTCGCCGAGCAGCGGCTGCAATTGCCGCAAGGCGCGGTCCAGCCCGCCGCCGACAAGCCCGGTCACGCCGCGCACGCCGCTGTACACCAACGACGTGGCGCGCGCCAGCGGCTTGATCACGACAGGCACCGGCACCTGGCCGAGAATGTTTAAATGCACCGCTTCGACCAGGTCGGCCACGCCGCTGACGGCGCCGATGGTCAGCCGCGACAGCCCGAGCAGGTCGGCCGCGTGCGACGTTTTAGGGAACACCGGCGCGCGCGCCATCTTAGCTGGCCAGCGCTTTTTCGAGCGCGCCCACCAGTTGCGGGTCGGTCGGCGTGACCTTGCTCGGGAAGCTGTCGAGGACCTTGCCGTTGCGGCCGATCAGGTATTTATGGAAATTCCACGCCGGCGTCTTGCCGGTGGCCTTGATCAGGTTGACGTAGAAGGGATTCGGGCTGCTGCCGGAGACAACCGACTTGGTAAACATCGGGAATTTCACGCCATAGGTGTTGTAGCATAAATCGGCGATTTCCTTGGCCGATCCCGGTTCTTGCTGACCGAAATCGTTCGACGGGAAGCCCAGCACGACCAGGCCCTTGCTGCCGTATTTCGCGTACAGCGCTTCCAGTCCTTCGTACTGCTTGGTGTAGCCGCAGAAGCTGGCGGTGTTGACCACCAGGATCACCTTGCCGGCGTACTGGCACAGGTCCTGCGGCGCTTCATCCTGCAGGCGATTGAAACTTTGCTTGAGGATCGCAGGGCAGGTCGCCGCAGCAGGTGCGGCGGCGGGCGTGGCCGCTTGCGCATAGGCGGGCGCATGGCCCAGCATGCCCAGCGATGACAGGAGGATGGCGGCGGCGAACTTGTTGGACATGGCACTCTCTGCGTTGGTTAAATTAAGACGACCATTCTATTCCAAACGCCGCCGCGCGGCCCGCCTTGTTAAATCCCGCCCATGCAGATGTACTTGATGACCAGGTAATCCTCGATGCCGTGGGTCGAACCCTCTCTGCCCAGGCCGGATTGCTTGACGCCGCCGAACGGCGCGATCTCGTTCGAGATCAGGCCGGTGTTAACGCCGACCATGCCCGATTCGAGTCCTTCGGCCACGCGCCAGATGCGGCCGATGTCGCGCGAATAAAAATAACTGGCCAGGCCGAATTCGGTGTTATTTGCCAGCGCCACGACTTCGTCGTCGTTTTTAAAACGGAACAGCGGCGCCAGCGGGCCGAAGGTTTCCTCGCTCGCCACGCGCATGTCGGACGTGACGTCAGCGATCACGGTCGGTTCGAAAAAACTGTGGCCGAGCGCGTGGCGCTTGCCGCCGGCCAGCAATCTCCCACCCTTGGCCAGCGCGTCGGCCACGTGTTCTTCCACTTTCAGCACGGCCTTGTCGTCGATCAGCGGACCTTGCGTGACGCCGGCGTCGACGCCATTGCCGACCTTCAGCTTGCCCACCGCCGCCACCAGTTTAGAGGCGAAGGCGTCGTATACGCCGTCCTGCACATAGATGCGGTTGGCGCAGACGCAGGTCTGGCCGGCGTTGCGGTATTTCGAGATCAGCGCGCCTTCGACGGCGGCATCCAGGTCGGCATCGTCGAACACGATGAAGGGCGCATTGCCGCCCAGTTCCAGCGACAGTTTTTTGATGGTCGGCGCGCACTGCTCCATCAGCAGGCGGCCGACGCCGGTCGACCCGGTAAATGTCAGCTTGCGCACGACTGGGTTGCCCGTCATTTCTGCGCCGATCTCGCGCGGCGAGCCGGTGACGACGCTGAACACGCCGGCCGGGATGCCGGCGCGCGCGCCCAGTTCGGCCAGCGCCAGCGCGCAAAACGGCGTCGCCTCGGCCGGTTTTAACACCATCGGACAGCCGGCCGCCAGCGCCGGGCCGACCTTGCGAGTGATCATCGCGACCGGGAAATTCCACGGCGTGATCGCCGCGCAGACGCCGATCGGCTCCTTCGTCACGACCAGTCTCCGGTCCGGCCACGGTGAAGCCAGCGTCTCGCCTGCGACGCGCTTGCCTTCTTCGGCGAACCATTCGATGAACGAGGCGCCGTACACCACCTCCCCTTTCGCCTCGGCCAGCGGCTTGCCCTGCTCGGTGGTCATCAGCAGCGCCAGGTCGTCGGCGTTTTCCAGGATCAGATCGTTCCACTTGCGCAGGATGGTCGCGCGCTCCTTGGCCGGCTTCTTGCGCCAGGCCGGCCAGGCGGCGTTGGCCGCGTCGATCGCGCGTTTTGTTTCGGCCGCGCCCATGTTCGGGATCGTGCCGATCCGTTCTCCGGTGGCGGGATTGGTCACGGCGTGGGTCTCGCCGCTGTCCGCGTCGCTCCACGCGCCATTGATGTAGGCTTGCTGGCGCAGCAGTGTAGGGTCGTTGAGTTGCATGCGGGTCTCCGTTATCGGTTGGTCTGGTTGGCGTTGACTACTATGCCACAGAGCGTACCCGGATGCCGCCATGTCAATCGATCTTGACGCCCTTCAGTTCGGGCTTGGGCGCAGGCCAGTCCAGTTTCAGGCGCTCCAGCGTTTCGAGCAGGATCGCGGCCACCGCCAGGTTGCGCTGGGTCTTCGAATCGGCCGGCACCACGTACCATGGCGCATAGTCAGTATCCGTCTCGACGATGGCCCGTTCGTACAGGCGCACGAACTCGCTCCACTTCTTGCGCTGCGCGATGTCGGCCGGGTCGAACTTCCAGTTTTTGTCCGGATCGTCGATGCGCTCCTGCAGCCTGGCGCGCTGTTCATCCTTCGAGATGTGCAGGAAGATCTTGACGATCACGGTGCCCGTTTCGGCCAGCATGCGTTCGAAATCGCGGATCTGCGCATAGCGCTGCTTGCACTCGGCGCCGTCGATCAGGTTCAGCACGCGCTCGATCAGCACGGATTCGTAATGGCTGCGGTTGAAGACGGTCATTTCGCCCTTGACCGGCACCTGCTGGTGCACGCGCCACAGGTAATCGTGGGCCTGCTCGATGTCGGTCGGCGCCTTGAACGCCGCGACGCGGATGCCGACCGGGTTCACCTGGCTGAACAGCGAACGGATCGTGCCATCCTTGCCCGACGTGTCCATGCCCTGCAGGATCAGCAAGACCTTGTGCTTGCGCTGCGCGTACAGCATCGCCTGCAGTTCGGCGATGCGCTCGATGATGTCGTGGGTTTGCCGCTGGTCGAGCGCCTTCTTCTCAGCCTTGTCCAGTTGCGCGTTGCCGTCCTTGACGGCGGCGCCGATCAGCTTCAAGGCCGCGTCCGACGGGCGCAGTTTCAGCGCGGCTGGCGCGCGGAAGGTGTCGCATGCTTTCATGCCGGTTCCCGGGTGGATGACGATGGCCTTAGCCTAGCAGATCCGGCCCGCCCGTGGCGCGCCGGCGGCTGTCTTCGATCCCCCTGAAAATGTAGAGGTGTCATTCCCGCGCAGGCGGGAATCCAATTTTGAGTCTCAGACGGCGTAACGAAATGGGATTCCCGCCTTCGCGGGAATGACAGAATTTGGCGCTAACTTGACGGCATTGACGTCAGCGTCAGGCAAACGACGTCCGGCGCCGGCGACTCCATCACGTTCTTACCATTCCGCCACGCTGCCATCGGCGTGGCGCCACAGCGGGTTGCGCCAGTCGGGCGCGTTGCGGCTCGCTTCGATCACGCGTTCCTCGTCGATGATCACGCCCAGGCCCGGTTTCGGCAGCGGCTTGATGTAGCCGTTCTCGATGTGGAAATCTTCGCGGTTGACGACGTAGTCGAGCAATTCTCCATCCTTGTTGTAGTGGATGCCCATGCTCTGTTCCTGCAGCACGGCGTTGTAGGAAACGAAGTCCAGTTGCAGGCAGGCCGCCAGCGCCACGGGCCCAAGCGGGCAATGCGGCGCCAGTGCGATGTCGTAGGCTTCGGCCATCGAGGCGATCTTGTGGCATTCCGAAATGCCGCCCGCGTGCGACAGGTCCGGCTGCACGATGGCGATGCCGCCGGCCTTGAAGACGTTCTTGAATTCGAAACGCGAGTACATGCGTTCGCCGGCGGCCAGCGGGATCGACGTCGCTTCGGCCAGGCGCGGATAGTATTCCGCCTGTTCGGCCAGCACCGGTTCCTCGACGAACAGCGGGCGATACGGTTCCAGTTCGCGCAGCAGTACGCGCGCCATCGGCGCCGTCACGCGGCCGTGGAAGTCGATGCCGAATTCGATTTCCTTGCCGAAGGCGGCGCGGATGTCGGCGATGCGTCCGACCGCCTTGTCGACGGCGGCGGCGCTGTCGATGAAGCCGAATTCCTCGGTGCCGTTCAATTTGAAGGTGTCGAAACCGGCTTCTCGCAGCGCGCGGATGCCATCGATGACGTCGGCCGGGCGGTCGCCGCCGACCCAGCTGTAGGTTTTCATCTTGTCGCGCACCAGGCCGCCGAGCAGTTCATAGACCGGCACGCCGAGCGCCTTGCCCTTGATATCCCACAGCGCCTGGTCGATGCCGGCGATCGCGCTCATCAGGATGGCGCCGCCGCGATAAAAACCGCCGCGGTACATCACCTGCCACAGGTCGTTGATGCGGCGCGGGTCTTGCCCGATCAGGTAATGCGACAGTTCCTCCACCGCCGTTTCGACCGTGCGGGCCTTGCCTTCAATGACAGGCTCTCCCCAGCCGACGATGCCCTCGTCGGTTTCGATTTTCAGCAGCATCCAGCGCGGCGGGATGCGATAGGTCGTCAGTTTGGTGATTTTCATGGCAAGCATTCGGTGAAGAGTGATGGCCAGTCTAGCGCGATGAGCTAGATCGGAAATATCAGTAATTTGCCGGAATCTATATCAATTTTATATATCATCGCTCAGCATTCTTGCCCGTCGCAATGACGCCGGGCAGGATGCGCAATGGGATTCCCGCCTGCGCGGGAATGACAGCGGCAAGCCACAGACGTTTGCTGCAAAGGCGCCGCCTGCCTGTCGTTCCCGCGAAGGCGGGAACCCCATTCCGCTGTACCGTTTTGGACGCAACATGGATTCCGCCTTCGCGGGAAGTCGTTCCTCCCGGGGGAAGAAGAACAACTCAGCGCGCAGCCAGTTGCGCTGCGCGGCAGCCCCACCACGCCGCTTCTTCGAAAACCGAAAAGCCGGACAAATCGGCATGCGCGAACAGGATTGGACCATCCGTTTCGCGCAGCGCCTTCAGCCCGGCGTTGCTGCGGAAACCGGGCAACGGCGCGGCCATCGCGTGGCCCCTCAACGTGATGTCGACCCGCTCGACGCAGGCGGCGAAACCGGCGCCGTACGCGGTTTTCAGATCGGCGCTGGCCAGCGCCAGCAACTCTTCCGCGCTGGCGCTGACCAGCCAGCGCCGCGCCGCGCTCGGGTTGCGGTCCGACAGCGCGACATAGGCGCTGAAGACCGTCTTGTCCGGCGGTCGCACGCGGATATCCTGGTGCGTCGACACGACATAACCGAGGCCTGGCTCCTGGTACACCACGTTATCCCACGACAGCGGCGCGCGCGGCAATTCATCGGGAAAACGCTTCAGCAGGAAATTGGCCACCAGCCACGGCGCATACACCGGCGTGTCGCGCTCCGGCTGGTAGCCGTATGAGGCGATGTTCTCCACCACGCGCTCGGCCACATACAGCGGCATCGCGCAGATCGCCTTGCGCGCCTTGACCAGGTAACTGGACGGCTTGCCGTTCTCCAGCCGGAAGCACAGCGCCTCGATACCGTCGGCCGTCTTTTTCAGGGAAACGGCGGTGCCGCCCACGCGCCGCACGGCCGCCGCGCGCTCGATGCCGGACGCCAGCGCCTGCAAGCCGCCCGGCCATGTCAGCCAGGTGCCGTTTTCCGCATTCGCCGCGTGGCCCCAGCGGCTGCAATAGTAGTGCAATCCCGCCCAGGCCGAGACGTGATCGTAGCGCGTGCCGTAATCGTCACGGCAGCAGTAATTCAGATACCAGTGCAGCGTCGGCGAGCGGTACGCACGCTGTTCCAGCCACTGTTTTAACGTGATGTCGTCGAGCTTGCGCCAGGCCGGATCGTCCGACGATTGCACGGTCGGAAAGACGAAAACGCGCCGGCCGTCGCTGCCGCGCGCCTGGCGCAGTTGCTCGACTTCGGCAAAAAAGCGCTGATGCTCGGCCAGTTCCCACGCCGGTACGCCATCCGTCGGCATGAAACCGTCCTGCCAGCGGCCCTGGTACAGCAAGCGTTCCTGCGGCGCGTGCAGCAGGAAACGTTCATCGTAATAGGGCCGCTCCGACATCGGATCGCGCTGGATCACGCCCAGGTCGGCCAGGATCTCGCGCACGTGCACCGATTCGGGAGAAGGCAGCGGCAGGTAATGGCCGCCGGTCGGATATTCGAGTTCTCCGAAACGCCCGCCGGCCGCGTTGCCATACGGTTGCGGGCCGTCGACCATCAGGCAGTCGCGATGACCCAGCTTGCGCAGCTTCCAGGCCGCCGTCAGCCCGGCGATGCCGGAACCGAAAATCGCGACGTCGGTCGTTAGCGTTTCCGACGGCGGCGGCAAGGCAGTGCGGTCGCGCAGGAAGTGGCCTTCGGCCCTGCCGGGAAAGTGGAGCGTCGGCGTGATCTCCTGCCAGCGCTGGAAGGCGGCCACGCTGCCGGCCGCCGCCAGGCCACCGGCGCCGGCCCATGCGATGAACGAGCGGCGCAGCATCAGCGGATCACCCGCCGCCAGTCCTGCTCGAATTCATGCACGAGCGACTGGGTATTGAGCCGGTTCGGCGCCATCGTCATCGGCCGCATGTCCGGCGGGAAGATGAACATTTCGCGCGTCGTGTCCGCGTTCAGGTAGCGCATCGGCAAGCGGTACGACAGCGGCGGCGTGTAGTCGCGCTGCGGAGAAGCGAGGATAAAACCCCATTCGCCGAACGAGGGAACGTAGGCGTGATACGGATACGTGCGCATGCCGACGTCGCGCAGGGTCGCGTCGATGGTCCAATAGGCGTGCGGCGCAAAAAACGGCGACGTCGATTGCACCACGGCGAGGCCGTTCGCGGACAGGTGTTTTTTGACCATCCCGTAAAACGGCACCGAATACAGCTTACCCAGCGCGAAGCTGGACGGATCTGGAAAATCGATGATGACGGCATCGAACATGTCGTCCGACTCCTTGAGCCAGATCGCCGCGTCGGCATTGACGACGTGCGCGCGCTTGTCGCGGAAGGAGGCGCCATTCAATTTCACCAGTTCTTCGCGCGTGGTGAAGGCACCCGTCATCGCCGGGTCGAGGTCGACCACGGTGACGTGCTCGATGTTCGGATAGCGCAGGATTTCGCGCAGCGCCAGGCCGTCGCCGCCGCCCAGCACCAGCACGCGGCGCGCCCACGGCAACGCTTCCAGCACCGGGTGCACCAGCGCCTCGTGATAACGATATTCGTCGCGCGACGAAAACTGCAGATTGCCGTTGATGTACAGGCGCAGGTCATCCTTCCAGCGCGTGATCACCAGCCTTTGATACGGCGTCGTCGTCGAATAGACGATTTCGTCGCCGAACAGGCCGTGTTCTCCCCAGTGCGTCATGCGGTCGGCCAGCGCGAAGCCGAACACCAGCGTGCACATGACGCACGAGGCGCGCAGCACGCGCCCGGTGACATTGACCAACTCATGGCGAAACACATAAATGGTCCAGAACGCGACGCCGACATTGAGCATGCCGAACAAAAAGCCGGTGCGCACCAGCCCGAGATACGGCGCCAGCACCAAGGGAAACAGCAGGGAGACGGCCAGCGCGCCGAGGTAATCGAAGGTCAGCACACGGCTGACCAGTTCATTGAATTCGGTGTTGCGCTCGTTGAGCGCGCGCATCACCAGCGGCACTTCCATGCCCACCAGCGCGCCGACCAGGAACACCATCACGTACAGCAGCGTGCGAAACGGCGCCGTCATCCAGGAGAAGGTCAAAAACAACAGCGCGGCCGAGACGCCGCCGATCAGGCCCACCGCCAGTTCGATGTCGACGAAGCGCGCCAGCACTTCCTCGTCCTTGACGTATTTCGACAGGTGCGCGCCGACGCCCATCGCGAACAGGTAGCAGCCGATGATGGTGGAAAACTGCAGGATCGAGTCGCCCAGCAGGTAACTCGACAGCGCGCCGGCAATCAGTTCGTAAGCCAGTCCGCACGAAGCCACGACGAAGACGGACAGGATCAGAATCTTTTTATTCATGGGCGGGCTTATGGTCTAATAGCAGGGCGTTATCAGGATAGTCACTTTAACCGAGGAATGCCGTGCCGCCCATCCTAAACTATCTGATCCACCTGTTCCTGGCCGCGCTGCTGCTGGTGATGTTCTTCATGATCTACACGCGCCTGACGCCATACAACGAAGTGCTGCTGATCCGGCAGGGCAACCACGCGGCGGCATGGTCGCTCGGCGGCGCGCTGGTCGGCTTTTCGTTGACCATCGCATCGAGCCTGATGCACACGGCGAACTACCAGGAATTCTTCGCCTGGGCCTTCGGCGCGATGGTGGTGCAAGTGCTGGCCTACTTCATCACGACCAGGGCGCTGCACATGGCGCAAGACCAGATCGAGGCGGACAACAGCGCCTTCGGCGGCTTGCTGTGCGCGATTTCCCTGTCGATCGGCGCGATCAACGCCGCCTGCATTTCCTGACATTTTTTTAAGGGTGACTATCATGGGCCTCGGCAGCTTTATCAAGAAGCAGTTTATCGATGTACTGGAGTGGAATGAAGACACGGAAGGCGTGCTGGCCTGGCGCTACCCGATGCAGGATTCCGAGATCCAGAACGGCGGCGTGCTGGTGGTGCGCGAATCGCAAGTCGCCGTGTTCGTCAACGAAGGACAGATCGCCGACGTGTTCGGCCCCGGCACGCATAAATTGAGCACGCAGACTTTGCCGCTGCTGACGAACCTGAAGAACTGGGACAAGCTGTTCGACTCGCCCTTCAAGTCGGACGTGTATTTCTTCAGCACGCGCGTGCAGACCGGGCGCAAATGGGGCACGCAGCAGCCGATCACGATCCGCGACAAGGATTTCGACATGATCCGCGTGCGCGCCTTCGGCATGTACTCGTACCGCGTGGCCGATGCGCGCAAATTCTTCAAGGAGCTCAGTGGCACGCGCGAGGAATACACGCGCGACAATGTCGAAGACCAGTTGCGCGGCATCCTGATGTCGACCATGGCCAGTTCGCTCGGCAACGCCAACGTCGCCTTCCTCGACATGGCCGCCAGCCAGGCGCTGATGGCGCAGCAGGTGCGCGGCGACCTGGCCGACGCGTTCGCGCGCTACGGCATCGGCCTCGATGAATTCAACGTCGCCAGCGTCAGCCTGCCGGAAGAATTGCAGGCGGCGCTCGACGAACGCATCTCGGCCGGCATGAAGGGCGGCCTGAGCGCGGACAAGATGAGCGGCTTCACCAAGTTCCAGGTCGCCAGCGCGATCCCGCTGGCGGCGCAGAACGAAGGCGGCATCGCCGGCATCGGCGCCGGACTCGGTGCCGGCGTCACGCTGGGCCAGGCGATCGGCCAGGCGGTCGGCTCGACGCTGGCGCACCCCGCGTCAACGGCGCCCGCCCCTGCGCCAGTCCCGACGCAGGAACCGGCCGCCGACGGCATCGAAGCGCGCCTGGAAAAACTCAAGGGCTTGCTCGACAAGGGGCTGATATCGGCCGCCGACTACGACAGCGCCAAGGCTGAACTGCTGAAAAAGCTGATCGGCTAAGACCGCGTACATGCAGACCGTTTCCTGTCCCAGCTGCGGCGCGGAAGTCAGCTTCCGCTCGCACGCGTCCGTCATGGCCGTGTGCGAGTACTGCCATACCAGCGTGCTGAAAACGCCGGACGCGGTCAAGGACCTGGGCAAGATGTCGGCCGTGCTGGAAGATTATTCGCCGATCCAGTTACACACGTCCGGCACGCTGGGCGGACGCGCCTTCAACGTGATCGGGCGCATCCAGCTGCGCTACGCGGCCGGCATGTGGAACGAGTGGTATCTGCTGTTCGACGACGGTGCCAGCGCCTGGCTGGGCGACTCGTCCGGCCTGTACACCGTCACCACCGAACGCAAGACCACCGGCCCGCTGCCGACCTTCGCCGACCTCGCGCCCGGCAAACTTTATACGATCGGCAGCGAGGGACGCTTCATGGCGTCCGAAGTGCGCAGCGCCGACTGCATCGGCGGCCAGGGAGAACTGCCGTTCAGGGTCGGCCAGGGCTGGCAAGCGAAAGTCGCCGACTTCCGCAGCGGCGCCGATTTTATAACGCTCGATTATTCGGACGGTGCGCCCGTGGTCTACACGGGGCTGTCCGTCACGCTGGAAAGCCTGCAATGCCAGCTGTTGCGCGACGATGATGCAATCCAGCGCAGCGCCGGCAAATATCGCGGTAAGCTCGATGCGCTCGATTGCCCTTCCTGCGGCAGCCCGATCAAATACGTCCCTGGTAAAACGGCCAGCCTGGTCTGCCCGGCCTGCCACGCGCAGATCGACGCCGCCGGACCGGAAGCGCAAGTGCTGGCCGCCGGCGAACGCGTCGACGCGGTCCAGACATCGCTGGAACTGGGTGCGAAAGCGAAATTGAACAAGCAGGAATACCGTGTGCTCGGCCTGATGGTGCGCGCCGACGACGAGGGAGCGCAGTGGACCGAATACCTGCTGTACGGCGCGCGCTCCGGTTTTTCCTGGCTGGTCGAGACCGACGAAGGCTGGTGGCGCTCCAACGTGATGCCGACCTGGCCGGCCTGGGAATCCACCACCGCCAAGACAGCCACGCTGGACAAGGTCGAGTATGCAAAACTGTACGACTACGGTTCGACCGTCACCTACGCGGCCGGCGCCTTCAACTGGCGTGTCAACGCCGGCGACCGCAGCCGCGTCTATGAATTCCAGCACGGGCAGACGCGCCTGGCGGCCGAACTGACGCCGCAGGAATTAACGTGGTCGCGCTCGACGCCAATGCCGGTCGACCAGTTGAAAGCCTGGTTCGGCCCGCAATTCAAGGGCGCCGCGCCATCCAAGGTGAAGGCGAAGCAGGCCGGCAGCTACCGCGACAGCGCCAAGCGCATCATCGTCATGATGCTGGTGCTGAATGCGGTTCCCCTGCTGGCGTCGTTCACCAGCACCTTCATGTTCAGCCTGCTCGGCGCGCTGGCGATCTACCTGCCAGCGCTGTTCCTCGACCTGGTAGACGGAGGCAAATCGTGAACCGCTACGTGGTGTACGCGCTGGTGGTGATGACGCTGAGCAGTTGCACCAGCTGGATCAGGATGTTCGGCGGCAGCAGCGGCGGAGGCGGTGGCAGCAGCTGGAGTTCATCGACCGGCGGCGGTGGCGGCAGCTATGGCGGCGGTTCTGGCGGCGGAGGCCACAAGTGACGACGACGTTGCGCATCCACCAACCGTCCGGCACCCATTTATTGGCCGACCTGGCCGGCATCGCGCCGGACAGATTGAGCGATTGCGCCGCCATCGAACGCTTGTTGCGCGCGGCGGCGGCGGCGGCCGGCGCGCACGTACTGCACAGCCACTTCCACGGCTTCGGCGACGGTCTCGGTGTGACCGGCGTGGTGCTGCTGGCCGAATCGCATATCTCGATCCACACCTGGCCGGAAGACGGTTTCGCCGCCGCCGACATTTTCATGTGCGGCGCGGCCCGGCCGCAACTGGCGCTCGACATCATCCAGGCCGCGCTGGCGCCGCAAGCGTGCCAGTTGCACACGGTATTGCGCGCGCCGCCGGGCGCGGTGGCGGCCGAAGCCGGCCACCTGTCGCCGGACCGGACCGCCGGCGCGGTGACTGACCGGTGATCATCCGCGCGCCGGGCGCGCGGCGGCGATCTTCGCATCGGCGATTTTTAATGCGTGTCCGCCATTGACCGCCGGCCATCCAGATGCGACACTTGCATTTCCACCAACTTCCACAGGAGATTTCACCATGCGTACATTGGATATTGCCCTCCTGTCGGCTGCCTGATCTTCCGCTTTTTCAGAACATCTTCCGAGCTGTGTTGAATCGCGCCTGAGCGGCGCGGCCGACTTTCCGCCCTTTCGTGCCTGCCGCTGCCCGCGGCCGGCTGTGCTCGCGCGCGCCGCGAGTGGACCGAATCCGGAAAACACACTCACCATGATCGCTATCGATTTTGAAGCACTGCGCCTTATCGGCCTGACACCCACCATCATTAACCAGTTGTACACATTGCCTGGTCTGCAAGACGACACGCTGCTGGTCCGTATTATTGAAGTACACCGTGACTGGCTCACCGTGCACGACGGCCACGCGCCATCGAGCGCACGCGCCCTGCCGCGCCTGTTGCAATCCATGCAAGAACAAGACAGCAGCCTGGCCGTCGGCGACTGGGTGCTGGCCGAGCGGCATGCCAACAGCGAATGCTGGCTCACCGCACGCCTGCCGCCATTCAGCGAAATCGCGCGCCGCGCCAACGATGGACGACGGAAGTTACTTGCCAGCAATATCGACACGGCCTTGCTGGTCATGGGCCTTGATCACGACTTCAACCTGCGCCGCATGGAACGCTATGTCGCGCTGGTGCAAGCGGCCGGCGTGGCGGCGGTCGCCGTGCTGACCAAGGCCGACATCGGCGTCGACGTCGAGCAGCGCATAACACAATTGCAACTACGACTGCCGTCCGAGATACCGGCGCTGGCGCTCAATGCGCTGAACGTGGACAGCGTCGCCGCGCTGGCGCCGTGGCTGAATACCGGCCAGACGCTGGTGCTGCTCGGCTCATCCGGCGCCGGCAAGTCCACCTTGACCAATACCCTGGCCGAGGCTGGCCAGCAGACCAGCGGCGTGCGCAAGGGAGACGGGCGCGGGCGGCACACGACGACGGTCCGCTCGCTGCACCGGTGCGCCGGTGGCGCCTGCATCATCGACACTCCCGGCCTGCGCACCTGGCGGCCGGATGCCGATGAACAGGCACTGGCCGCCACTTTCGACGATATCGAGGCATTGGCTTGCGCCTGCCAGTTCCGCGATTGTCGCCATGAAACCGAACCGGGATGCGCGGTACGCGGCGTAATAAATGCCGACCGCCTGCTTAATTATCACAAGCTGTTACGTGAAACCCGGCGCAGTCAACAGACGCCGCTGGAACGCATTGCGGTCCGATCGAAATGGAAAGTGCTGGTGAAAGCGGTGGCGGCACGCAACCGCGAAAAACACAATTAAAACCGGGCGCCGCCGTTTCGACGGCGGTGCCCAGATCATTATTTGGCTGAGGTAATAAACAACCCATCATCCTTTCCAGGATGTCATGAATTTCAGGCTGAACTATCCAGGCCAGTCATTTTTTCATTAGCAAAACAAATACTAAGCCGCTTCGCATAAGCTTCTACGATACATCAGCAATACCGGCTTCCGGTAATGATGATTGCACCAGTCATGCTTTTGCAGTATTTTTTCAGGAACCGTCTCGTCGGCCGCATGCAAGAAGAACCCTTTTGATTCATACAGAGTGCGTAACTCTTGAAAAGGCAGGCAGTACAAATTGTCCAATCCCGCACAATCGATCAAATGATCGATCAACAGGCCGGCGATGCCTTTTCCTCTGTATTCTGGAAAAACACACATTCCGCCCAATTCGCCAATGCCATGGCAAATTTCAGCGACCCGTCCCAAGCCGGTAGCCCGGCCCGCCACTTCCGCAACCGCGATATAGTCCGATGGCGCGGAAGCGATAAAATCAATCCTGGCATAACACTCGTTGGCCCAATCGAGTTCATGTTCATTCAATTTTCTTACTGTTATCCCCATTCCTGCCTCTCATCGTTTTAGCCTCGATCACCGAATCATACGGCATGCAATTGATGCTGTAAAAAGCACGGCCACCATGATGATGCGTAAAGGTCGTGGCCAGCGTCAAGCCGCACGCGCGGCGTAATGCCAATCGCAGTCCTGGAAAGCTTTTCTGTTCCCGATTGTAATTAAGCTGTTTCACGATTCCAACCAGCATTCAATAACTGGCCTTATAGAAAGCTATGCGGTTCGCTGCCTCAAGTAGTGCCAAAGGCTCAGTCAGACCAATATTTGGCACGATCAGGCTAATAAACAGCATGTATCAAGGGCACGGCCCAATTCAGGGACTTGTTCCAAGCCGCCACCCGGTTCAGCCACGTAATCAACCCATGGCCGTCGATCAAAGCCACCCTGTGTAACAGGAATCATGAAGAGGAAAATACGGCAGAAAACCAGGACGACCAAAGCCTTGTCATCGGTTTCAAATTACTGGAGGAGGTAATGGAATGAAATGCCATACATGCCGACAAGCGCATTGCCTCTGGCAAGGCATTGGCGAATGACTGTAACATCGAAAAAGAACCACCGAATAATCGGCTAGCCAATCGGCGCGGTTCAGAAATTCAGAATTCAGGCAAGATTTAGCCGGATACAGGCACTAAAAAATTCTCATCGACGCTGGAATGGCAAGACCATCCAGGTGGATAAATACCTGCGCAAACCGCTGCACGGGTAAATTTAAAAAAACTGCAAATTCCGCGAAATCCAAAATTCTTGTTTTACACGTGCAAGCAGAACATGCCGGAATCGCTTCCGGCAGCCAGGTATTAAATCATGCACGCTCTGAAAAGTTCAACATCGCCATCCCCACACGCGTTACAAAGATGCGATGCTACCCATAGCTCGGCAGCGATTTCAGCAAGCGTTCAATGCATAAATCCCCAACTGCCTCTTTCCAAAGGACCCGGTAAATGCGATAGTGACAGCCTGCCGGCAGGCCGTCTCGGCACGCCATTTACTCCACGTTGCAGGAAACGATTTTATGCGCCGCTGTGTGCCGATTGCCTTGTTATTCACCCTCGCCGCCTGCGGCGACAAATACACCGCCCCCAGCCTGTACCAGGCCACGACGCCCGACTGCAAGACCTGGGCCGATGAATCGCACTTTGAATTACCAAAAGGTATTACGGTAGTTGCCAGCAGCCCGGTCGGCTTGCCCGACGGTGGCGTCGAATTCGGCCTGACTTATATGCTGCCGCACGGCACCAATATAAAACTGACCAGCCGCACATTCCAGGTGACGCAGCCGAAAGGCGCGCCGATCGCAGCGGCTGAAGTAGTCAGTATTTATCAGCGCGGCACCAACCGGAAACCGGAAATCGTCGACGTGATCAAGGAAGTGCCGCTGCTGATGTTCGCCATCGGCAGCGCCGAAGCGACCCAGTTCCGCTACCGCTTGCAGCTCAAAGGCAAGCAGCCCGAGCGCTTCGACCTGGTGCCACCGGCCGTCATCATCTCCGGCGAGCGCTACCCGGTGCGCACGTTTACGTACCGTTATTTCGAGGATCGCAAGGCTTACGGCATGTGCACCTGATATAAAAAAACTATTGATATGCCAATCGAAAAGCCTGGGCCATCCGTTCTTGTTCACGCGCAGAAATCCCGATCGCATTGGCGAACCGGGGCTCTTGCCGTATTTATCCGCTGGCTGGGGGCGATGATCTCTTGTGCGTTCAGGGCAGCCGGGTGAGATTGTCTCAGCACCGCCGAGACTTTTGCCGGCTGCATCACCATGCGTTCGAACAAACCGGTTTTGAACTGATGCTCCAGTTCTCGGCTCGACCACTTTTTCTTTGCCGCCAAGAAAAAGATTCCTGGATTATCAGGAACGCCAGCAAAAACCAGATGCCAAGGCCGAGAGCAGATGGTAATGCCGTTAAGTTAAGCCACCGGCCTTAAAGCTGTCATTCCCGCGAAAGCGGGAATCCCATCTTTTTGCGCCGTTTGCGACTCTAAAATGGGATTCCCACCTTCGCGGGAAGTCATTTCTCCCAATGGGAGGAATGACAAATTTGGCGCTAACTTAACAGCATTAGGATCAGACGGGGACGCCGAGTCCGCAGGTCTGACACCAGATTTTGCATCTGGTTTGGCCAAAAAAAAAGGCAGCCGAAGCTGCCTTTCCTGGTGCGAACTGCCCTGCCGCCTGCTTAGTGCTTGGCGCGCAGTTTGGCGATGGCGGCCAGCTGGCCGATCGCCGCGGCCAGTTCGGCTTGCGCTTTCGCGTAGTCGATGCCCGAGCTGTTGTTGGCCAGCGCTTCTTCCGCCAGTTTCTTGGCGGCCGTCGCTTTGGCTTCATCCAGATCCTTGCCGCGGATCGCGGTGTCGGCCAGGACGGTTACGGCGTTCGGTTGCACTTCCAGCAGGCCGCCGGCGACGAAGACGAACTCTTCTTCAGTCTTGCCTGGCACCTGGATGCGCACCGCGCCCGGACGGATACGGGTGATCAACGGGGTGTGCTTCGGATAAATCCCCAGCTCGCCCTGTTCGCCCGGCAACGCGACGAATTCGGCTTCGCCGGAAAAGATCAACTCTTCCGCGGAAACCACGTCAACGTGGATGGTATTTGCCATGTGTGTCCTATCAAGGTTTCAAGCGGCGCCGCCAGCCGGCGGCACCGCGCCAAACTCAATGATTAGTTGAGTTTCTTGGCTTTTTCGATAGCTTCATCGATCGTGCCGACCATGTAGAACGCTTGTTCCGGCAGGTGATCGAGTTCGCCCGACGCGATCATCTTGAAGCCCTTGATCGTGTCTTTCAGCGAAACGTATTTACCTGGGGAACCGGTAAACACTTCAGCGACGTGGAACGGCTGCGACAGGAAACGCTGCATCTTACGTGCGCGTGCCACCAGCAGCTTGTCTTCCGGCGCCAGTTCGTCCATGCCCAGAATCGCGATAATGTCGCGCAATTCCTTGTAGCGCTGCAGCGTGCCTTGAACAGCACGGGCGGTGTCGTAGTGCTCTTGACCGACGACCAGCGGGTCCAGCTGGCGCGACGTCGAATCGAGTGGATCGACCGCAGGGTAGATACCCAGCGAGGCGATGTCACGCGACAGAACCACGGTCGAATCCAAGTGACCGAAGGTGGTCGCTGGCGACGGGTCGGTCAAGTCATCCGCAGGAACGTAGACGGCCTGGATCGACGTGATCGAACCGGTCTTGGTCGACGTGATGCGCTCTTGCAGACGGCCCATCTCTTCGGCCAGCGTCGGCTGGTAACCCACGGCGGAAGGCATACGACCCAGCAGTGCCGACACTTCGGTACCGGCCAAGGTGAAGCGGTAGATGTTGTCGACGAAGAACAGAACGTCTTTACCTTCGTCACGGAACGCTTCCGCCATGGTCAGACCGGTCAGCGCGACGCGCAGACGATTGCCTGGTGGTTCATTCATCTGACCGTAGACCATCGCGACCTTGGAATTCTCTGGATTTTCCAGATCGACCACTTTCGCATCAGCCATCTCGTGATAGAAGTCATTACCTTCACGGGTACGCTCACCGACGCCGGCGAACACGGACAGACCCGAGTGCGCTTTTGCGATGTTGTTGATCAGTTCCATCATGTTAACCGTCTTGCCCACGCCGGCGCCGCCGAACAGGCCGACTTTACCACCCTTGGCGAACGGGCAAACCAGGTCGATCACCTTGATGCCGGTTTCCAGCAGGTCTTGCGATGGCGACAGTTCGTCGTACGCAGGAGCCACGCGGTGGATCGATGCCAGCTGGTCGTGCGCGACCGGGCCGCATTCGTCGATCGGGTTGCCCAGCACGTCCATGATGCGACCCAGCGTGGCTTTACCGACCGGTACCATGATCGGCTTGCCGGTGTTCTGGATCATCATGCCGCGACGCAGACCGTCGGACGAACCCAGAGCAATGGTACGGACCACGCCGTCGCCGAGCTGCTGTTGAACTTCCAGGGTCAGCTCGGAGCCAGCCATTTTCAGGGCATCGAAAACCTTAGGCATCGCGTTGCGGGGAAACTCAACGTCCACCACAGCGCCGATACACTGAACGATTTTGCCATCAGCCATGTTCGTTCCTTCAAATATAGTTAAATTCGTTTAAACCGCAGCCGCACCGGCAACGATTTCTGAGAGTTCTTTGGTGATCGCAGCTTGACGCGTCTTGTTATAGATCAGCTTCAACTCACCGATGACGCTACCCGCGTTGTCGCTGGCGGACTTCATCGCGACCATGCGCGCCGATTGCTCGGACGCCAGGTTTTCCGCCACTGCCTGGTAGACCAGCGCTTCCACATAGCGCTCCAGCAGTTCATCGATGACGGTTTGCGCGTCCGGCTCGTAAATGTAATCCCACTTGAGACTACCTTTGTCGACCTGCATCTTGTCGCTGGTGAGCGGCAGCAATTGCTCGACCACCGGCTCTTGCTTCATCGTGTTGATGAACTTGGTATAGCACAGGTATACCGCGTCGAGTTTGCCTTCCTGGAAACGCTCCAGCATGACCTTGACCGGCCCGATCAGCTTGTCCAGATGCGGCGTGTCGCCGATCTGCGTCGCTTGCGCGATGACAGGAACGCCAACCCGGTTCAAGAACCCCAGCCCTTTGTTGCCGATGGCGACCGCTTCGACCCGGCTGCCAGCTGTTTCCAGCTCGCGGGTCTTGACCGTCACCTGACGCAGGATGTTCGTGTTCAGACCGCCGCACAGACCCTTGTCGGTCGTGACGATGATGAAACCGACTGCCTTGGCGTCGTTGCCCTGGGCTTCCGCCAGGAACATGTGCGTGTATTCCGGATTCGCGCTCGCCAGATTGGCGGCGATATTCCGGATCTTGTCGCTGTAGGGACGGGCGGCGCGCATGCGATCCTGCGCCTTGCGCATTTTCGATGCGGCGACCATTTCCATCGCCTTGGTGATCTTTTTCGTATTTTCTACGCTTTTGATCTTGCCACGTATCTCTTTGCCTACTGCCATGAGTCCTTACTCCTTCTGCGCGTGAAGCGGCCCTTGTCAGGGACAGGGGCCGCCGTTACGCTTAAAATGCGCCGGATTTCTTGAAATCAGCAATGGCGGCCGACAGCGCAGCTTCGCCATCTTTATCCAGTTGCTTGCTTTCTTCGATCTTGGACAGCAGGGCAGCTTGCTTGGTCTTCAGGTACGAGTGCAGGCCGGCTTCGAATGGCAGCACTTTCTTGACTGGCACGTCGTCCAGGAAGCCCTTGTTCACGGCGAACAGGGAAGCACCCATCAGCGAGATCGACAGTGGCGAGTACTGAGCCTGCTTCAGCAGTTCGGTCACGCGCGCGCCGCGGTCCAGCTGCTTGCGGGTCGATTCATCCAGGTCCGAAGCGAACTGCGCGAACGCAGCCAGTTCACGGTACTGCGCCAAGTCGGTACGGATACCGCCGGACAGGTTTTTGATGACCTTGGTCTGGGCGGCGCCACCGACGCGCGACACGGAAATACCGGCGTTGATCGCAGGACGGATACCCGAGTTGAACAGCGAGGTTTCCAGGAAGATCTGGCCGTCGGTGATCGAAATCACGTTGGTCGGAACGAAAGCGGACACGTCGCCGGCTTGCGTTTCAATGATCGGCAGTGCCGTCAGCGAACCGGTCTTGCCTTTGACGGCGCCGTTGGTGAATTTCTCGACATAGTCGGCGTTCACGCGGGCTGCGCGTTCCAGCAGGCGGCTGTGCAGGTAGAACACGTCGCCTGGATACGCTTCGCGGCCCGGTGGGCGGCGCAGCAGCAGCGAGATCTGACGGTAGGCAACAGCCTGTTTCGACAAGTCATCGTAGACGATCAGCGCGTCTTCACCGCGGTCGCGGAAGTATTCGCCCATCGTGCAGCCGGAGTAGGCCGAGATGTATTGCATCGCAGCCGATTCCGACGCGGTCGCGGCGACGACAATGGTGTATTCCATGGCGCCGTGCGTTTCCAGCGAGCGCACGATGTTCTTGATCGTCGACGCCTTCTGGCCGATGGCGACGTAGATACACGTCATGCCCTGGCCCTTCTGGTTGATGATCGCATCGACTGCGACAGCCGATTTACCAGTCTGGCGGTCGCCAATGATCAGCTCACGCTGGCCACGGCCGATCGGTACCATCGCGTCGATCGATTTCAGGCCGGTCTGCATTGGCTGCGACACGGATTCGCGGGCGATCACGCCCGGTGCGATTTTTTCGATCGGCGACGTCAGTTTCGCGTCGATCGGGCCTTTGCCGTCGATCGGCTGGCCCAGCGCGTTGACCACGCGGCCGCGCAGTTCGGGACCGACTGGCACTTCCAGGATGCGGCCGGTGCATTTCACCGTGTCGCCTTCGGAAATGTGCTCGTAAGCACCCAGGATCACGGAACCGACGGAGTCGCGTTCCAGATTCATCGCCAGGCCGAAGGTGTTGCCCGGGAATTCCAGCATCTCGCCTTGCATCACGTCGGACAGGCCGTGGATGCGGCAGATACCGTCGGCTACGGAAATAACCGTACCTTGATTGCGCACTTCAGCGCTGCCATCAATGCCTTGGATCCGGCTCTTGATCAGCTCGCTGATTTCAGATGGGTTGAGTTGCATACTAACTCCTAAATGGTGTTCTCTCAGCTTGCGCGAGGGTATAAGGGTCTGCCGCAGCTACCGGTCACGAGACCAGCGCAACACGCATTTGTTGCAGCTTGGCGCGGACGGAAGTGTCGAGCACTTCATCACCTACCACCACGCGTACGCCACCGATCAGCGATGGATCCACTGTGACGCTCGGGTTGAGCTTGCGGCTGAATTTCTTTTCCAGCGTGGCGATCAGCTCAGTCACCTGGGCTTCGCTCATGTCGAAGGCGCTGGTGATCTCGGCATCCGCCGCACCTTCCGCGCTGTTCTTCAACAGCTGGAACTGGGCGCCGATTTCCGGCAGCAATTCGATGCGGCCGTTGGCGATCAGCATGTCGAGGAAGTTTTTCGCTTCCGCGGTGAGCGGCGCTTTCAGCAACGCCAGGATAGTTGCGGCGACATCGCTCTCCGTGATTTTCGGATTGCGTGCGTACGCCAGCACGTCGGCGTGTTCGCCGATCTGGGCCAGTTCGGACACCAGATCGGACCACGCAGCGAGGTTGCCGGCTTGAGCTACGCGGAACAATGCTTCCGCGTAGGGACGGGCGACGGTTGCGAGTTCTGCCATGATTACAGCTCGGTCGCGAGGCGCGACAACAGTTCGGCGTGGGCCGACGCGGTCACTTCGCGCTTCAGGATTTGCTCGGCGCCCTTGACAGCCAGGTCGGCGACCTGGGCGCGCAGTGCTTCGCGGGCCTGGGTCACTTGCTGGTCGGCTTCAGCCTTGGCTTGCGCAATGATGCGCTCAGCTTCGGCCTTGGCGTTGGCTTTGATTTCTTCTGCAACCATTTGCGCGCGCTTTTCAGCGTCCGCGACGCGCTGGGCAGCTTCGTCACGGGCGGAAGCCAGCGCTTCGGTCGCGCGCTTTTCAGCGATCGCCATCGAAGCCTGACCCTGGTCGGCCGCAGCCAGACCATCCGCGATACGCTTGGCACGCTCATCCAGCGCGCCGTTCAGCGCTGGAAAGACGAACTTCATCGAAACCCAGACGAGCACCGCGAAGGTGATCATCTGGCCGATGAGCGACATATTGATGTCCATACCTTGCTCCTTACTAAAAGTTTCTCCTAGAGGGGGAGCAGATTACTTGCCAGCGGCGGCGATAACAGCGGTCAGGAACGGGTTGTTGAAGGTGTACAGCAGAGCAACACCGACGCCGATCATCGAGATCGCATCCAGCAGACCGGCGATAACGAACAGTTTGGTTTGCAGTTGTGGCATCAGTTCAGGTTGACGTGCCGACGCTTCCAGGAATTTGCCACCCAGGATTGCAAAACCGAGTGCGGTGCCGATAGCGCCCAGGCCGATGATGATAGCTGCTGCCAAAACGGTCATGCCTTGTACTTGTGCGATCAGAGCTTGCATTTAATTCTCCTAAGATTTTAAAAAAACTACTAGATACCAAAAAATAAAACAGTAATGTCGGGGATTAGTGCTTTTCAACCGCAAGGCTGAGGTACACCACCGTCAACGCCATGAATACAAAAGCTTGCAGAGTGACGACCAGGATGTGGAAGATGACCCACGGTCCACCCAGCAGCCACTGCGCCCACCAAGGCAGCAAGGCGATCAGAATGAAAATCAGTTCGCCAGCATACATATTGCCGAACAGACGCAGTGACAACGAGATCGGTTTAGCGATCAATTCAATCATCTGGAAGATGAAATTGACGGGGGCGAGCACGATGGCCATCGGGCCGTGCGCGTGGAATGGTGCGGTGAACAGTTCTTTACCCCAGCCGCCGATGCCCTTGGCCTTGATCGAGAAACCGATGATGCACAGCAGCACCGAGAACGACATGGCGAAAGTGTGGTTGACGTCGGCCGTCGGCACCACGCGCAGCTTATGCACGCCGGCATAGCTGAGCAGTTTAGGCAACAGGTCGACCGGCAGGAAGTCCATCGCGTTGAGCAGCCAGACCCAGACGAAGATCGTGATCGCCAGCGGGGCGATGACGGCGCTTTTCGCGTGGAAGGCGGAATTGATCGTGTCGTTGACCAGTTCCATCACGGCTTCGACGAAATTCTGCAGCTTGCCCGGCACACCGGACGTGGCGCGGCGCGCCGCCATGTAAAACACGCCCAGGAAAACGAAGCCCAGGATCGCCGAGACCCAGAACGTGTCCAGGTTATAGGCGCCGCTGGCGTCGTGCAGGTGCGACAAGTGGTGCTGGATATACTCGGTGGCGTTAGCCGGGGCAGCATGGCCCCCTTCTACAGCGTGTTCAGTGGTCATAATGAATTTAGATTTGTTGTTTCAGCACGCAATACGGCCGCGTCCTGAACGGTGGTTAAACAGCGAGCAGTGAAAACCAATAAGCCGTGGTTGCCACCGCAAAACCCAAGATCAGCCATAACCATGCGGCCGACGGAAACAGCACCAGTGCCAAGCCAAACAGCACTGCTGTGATAAAAACCTTAACCATTTCAGCCCGGAAGTGCGTCCGAAATGCTTTTTTTGCATCATTGGACCCGCCCGCAACAATCATCGCGTACATCAGGCTACCGATGACTGCGATGGCTCCGCCTCCGGCGGCCGACCAGCCTTTCGCCGCGCTGCCAAAATATGCGGTAGCGGCGGAAAAAAAGACGGCGATTGTGAACTGCAAGGCAACAACTTTGAACACTGGCTTGGCAATGTTTTGCGTAGAATCACTCACTTGCCTGCTTCCCAGTTAAAGCGTATAAAACCCAAAGACACAGGATTATATTAGGTTTTACCAACTTTGGTCAAACCTGCCGCACCTTCTCGGGGCAAATACTGCGCGAAAGCCACGTTTTTACGGACGTTTTTGGGAAGTTGCACCAAGATAGCGTGCGATGTGTGCGCTACCAAAAACCGCGAAACTGTACTGGAAAATGACGGTTTTTCCGCTTTTCGCCGTTCACTTGTGCGAAATTGGCACATAAACAACAGATTACGCCAGGGGATCTGCTGCACTTTGGTACAAATACAACAGTCGGCGCCGGACCTGCATTTTGCCCGGCGGCGGCCGTTGTTTTTTTATCCGCGCAGGCGGGTCAATACGCCATCGAGCACGTCGAGGTCGGCGAAATCGATGACCAGCTGGCCCTTTCCTTTGCTTCCCATCTTGAAAATGACCGGCGTTGCCAGAACATCGGACAATTCCTCTTCAAGTCGCAGGATATCCCCCGATTTTTCCTTGACCTTCGGTTCATCCTGCCCGGACTGCTCTTCCATCGCGCGCTGCACCAGTTTTTCCGTCTCGCGCACCGACAGGCGCTTCGCGACGACCTGGTTAGCGAGCGTGATCTGGCTGGCGGCATCGACGGCCAGCAGCGCGCGCGCGTGGCCCATGTCGATATCTCCTGCCATCAGCATCGTTTGCACCGGATTTGCCAGGTTCATCAGCCGCAACAGGTTCGACACCGCGCTGCGCGAGCGTCCGACCGCGCTGGCCGCCTGTTCGTGCGTAAAACTGAAATCGGTGATCAGGCGGTGTATACCCTGCGCCTCTTCGAGCGGATTCAAATCTTCGCGCTGGATATTTTCGATCAGCGCCATCGCGGCGGCGCTGCGGTCGTCGACATCGCGCACCAGTACCGGCACCTGTTCCAGTCCCGCCATCTGCGCGGCGCGGAAACGCCGTTCGCCGGCAATGATTTCATATTGAACAACACCGCTGAGCGGATCGCTGCCGACCGGGCGCACCAGGATTGGTTGCATGATGCCTTGCGCCTTGATCGACGCGGCCAGCTCGGCCAATCCGCCCTCGTCCATCCGCGTGCGCGGCTGATACTTGCCGGCCTGCATCTGTGACACGGCCAACTCGGTCGGCGTGCTCGACACCGGCGCATCGTCGTTCATATTACCGCCAAGCAATGCGTCGAGACCGCGTCCGAGGCCCTTGAATTTTTTTGTTGCCATTCTTTGCTATTCCTTAAAGACCAATCCAACCCGAAGGCCGGGGTCAGACCCTTGGGTCTGACCCCAGGGGTTGCTCTTGGTTTACATCTTCTTGATGCGCTTGACCATCTCGGCGCCGAACGCGATATAGGCCTGCGCGCCCTTCGACGACGGGTCGAAGGTCACGCCCGGGATGCCGTACGACGGCGCTTCGGCCAGGCGGACGTTGCGCGGGATGATGGTCTTGAACACCTTGTCGCCGAAATGCTGTTCCAACTGGGCCGACACCTGTTGCGACAGCGTCATGCGCGGATCGAACATCACGCGCAGCAGGCCGATGATCTTCAAGTCCGGGTTCAGGTTCGCATGCACCTTCTTGATCGTGTTGACCAGGTCGGACAGTCCTTCCAGCGCGTAATACTCGCACTGCATCGGGATGATGACGCCGTTCGCCGCGCACAGGCCGTTCAAGGTCAGCATCGACAGCGCCGGCGGGCAATCGATCAGGATGAAATCGTAATCCTTGTCGACCAGCGCCAGCGCATCCTTCAGGCGGCGCTCGCGGTTGTCCAGTTCCACCATCTCGACCTCGGCGCCGGCCAGTTCGCGGTTCGACGGCAGCACGTCGAAGCGCCCCGCTTCCGAGTTCAGGCGCGCGCTGGCCACGTCGGCCTGGCCCAGCATTACTTCATAGGTCGACAGCGCGAGTCCCGCCTTGTTGATGCCGGCGCCCATCGTCGCGTTGCCTTGCGGGTCCAGGTCCACCAGCAGCACGCGCTGCTTCAGTTTGGCCAGTCCGGCGGCAAGGTTGACACTGGTGGTGGTCTTGCCCACGCCGCCTTTTTGATTTGCTACACAAAATATTTTGGCCATGAATCTTCTTTTTGTTTAAATAATTTATACTGAATAAACCATTTATTTGATTAATACAATTTATACCGTTTATTTGATTTATACCGTATAAATGGTTTATATCAAATAAACGGTATAAACGATTTGTATCGTTTATACCGTTTAGATTGTTATGCGCGGCTGATGAAAACCAGGTGCCGCTCCGCTTCCAGTCCCGGCACCTGTAAAGGCTGCAAATCGCTCACCTTCCAAGGCTGCGGCAGCCGCTCGCGCTCCTCCGCCGGCGCCGTGCCCTTGAGGGCAATAAAGCGCCCGCCCTCGGCCAGCAGGTGGCCGGACCAGTTGACGAAATCGGACAGGTCGGCGAATGCACGCGACGTGATGACGTCGAATAGCTGCTTCACTTCCAGCTCCTGCACCTTCTTCGTGTACACCGTCACGTTGGCCAGGCCCAGCTCTCCCTTGACCTGGGTCAGGAACGCCGTCTTCTTGTGCACCGTGTCGATCATCGACACTTGCATCTCCGGCCGCGCGATCGCCAATACTACGCCCGGCAAGCCGCCACCGGCGCCGACATCGAGTACGTGTTGCGCACCGTCAAATGCCGGCACCGCGGCCAGCGAATCGAGCAAGTGCAAGGTCATCATCTGCATCGGGTCGCGCACCGATGTCAGGTTGTAGACGCCGTTCCACTTGGCGAGCAGCGCCAGGTAATCGAGCAGTTGCTCGTGCTGGTTGGCGAGCAGTTCCACGCCCAGCGCGGCGACGCCCTTGTTCAATACCTCGGCCAGCGCGGGCCGGTCGAATGTCTTCATTGCACCGCCTCATCCTTGACATTGATAAAGCCGCCGAAGCCGGCCTTTTTCAGGTGCACCAGCAACAGCGAAATCGCAGCCGGCGTCACGCCGGAAATGCGCGACGCCTGGCCCAGCGTTTCCGGGCGCTGCGCATTGAGCTTCTGGCGCACTTCGAACGACAGCGCGCCGATCTCCAGGTAATTGAAACCGTCCGGCAATTTCAGGTTTTCATAGTGTTCGTGGCGTTCGACTTCCTTGCTCTGGCGCTCGATGTAACCGGCATATTTCAGCTGGATTTCGACCTGCTCCTGCACGGCCGCATCGACGACGCCGGGTCCGGCCAGAGATTGGCCCTCGTTGCCCTGCAAGGTCATCAAGGTCTGGTATTCGACGTTCGGGCGGCGCAGCAAATCCGCCAGCGAATATTCGCGCTCGATCGCCTGACCGATCACGCGCTCCGATTCGGCCGCGGCCAGGATGCGCGGATTGACCCACGTGGAACGCAGGCGCTGCAATTCGAGCGCGACCGCTTCGCGTTTCTGTTCGAACGCGGTCCACTGCGCATCGCCGACGCAACCGAGCTTGCGGCCGATTTCCGTCAGGCGCATGTCGGCATTGTCTTCGCGCAGGCTCAGGCGGTACTCGGCGCGGCTGGTAAACATCCGGTACGGTTCCTGCACGCCTTGCGTGACGAGGTCGTCGACCAGCACGCCGAGATACGCTTCGGAACGAGCCGGCGTCCACGCCTCTTTATCCTGGGTTTGCAACGCGGCGTTGATGCCGGCCAGCATGCCCTGCGCCGCCGCTTCCTCGTAGCCGGTGGTGCCGTTGATCTGGCCGGCGAAATACAGCCCGGCCACGGCCTTGGTTTCCAGCGACGCTTTTAAACCGCGCGGGTCGAAATAATCGTATTCGATCGCATAGCCGGGACGCAGGATGTGCGCGTTTTCCATCCCTTTCATTGAACGCACCAGCGCGATCTGCACGTCGAACGGCAGACTCGTCGAAATCCCGTTCGGATAGAATTCGTTGGTCGTCAAGCCTTCCGGTTCCAGGAAGATCTGGTGCGACTCTTTCGCCGAAAAACGGTGGATCTTGTCTTCGATCGACGGGCAGTAACGCGGGCCGACGCCCTCGATGACACCGGTGTACATCGGGCTGCGGTCGAGGCCGGCGCGGATGATGTCGTGCGTCTGCGCATTCGTGTGCGTGACCCAGCACGGCATCTGCTTCGGATGCATCGCCGCATTGCCCATCACGGAAAACACGGGGACCGGATCGAGGTCGCCCGGCTGTTCCGTCATCGCCGACAGGTCGATGCTGCGCCCGTCGATGCGCGGCGGCGTGCCGGTCTTCAAACGCCCCTGCGGCAATTTCAATTCTTTAAGACGCGCCGACAGGGAGATCGCCGGCGGATCGCCGGCGCGGCCGGCCGAGTAATTCTGCAGGCCGACGTGGATTTTACCGTCGAGGAAAGTCCCTGCCGTCAGCACCACGGCGCGCGCCAGAAATTTCAGGCCGATCTGCGTGACGGCGCCGACCACGCGGTCGCCTTCCACCATCAAGTCGTCGACGGCCTGCTGGAACAGCCATAAATTCGGCTGGTTTTCCAGGCGCGAACGGATCGCCTGTTTATACAGCATGCGGTCGGCCTGCGCGCGGGTCGCGCGCACGGCCGGCCCTTTTGACGAATTCAGGATGCGGAACTGGATGCCGGCTTCATCGGTGGCGATCGCCATCGCGCCGCCCATCGCGTCGACCTCCTTGACCAGGTGGCCCTTGCCGATGCCGCCGATCGACGGATTGCACGACATCTGGCCCAGCGTTTCGATATTGTGCGTCAATAACAGCGTCTTCTGCCCCATGCGGGCGGAAGCGAGGGCCGCCTCGGTACCGGCGTGACCGCCGCCGACGACGATGACGTCGAATTCAGTTGGAAATAACATGTTGGGAATTTGGGTAAATGCGAGGATATGAAGCCAGATTATAGAGTCTTTTTCTGGTTGCGACTTTTTTAAGCAAAAATTTAGACGGATTGTTCCACGTGAAACAGTGCGGCTGAACATGAAAAAAGGAGGCCACAGCCTCCTTTTTGTTCCACGTGAAACAATCTCAAGCCTGCCATCTCAGGATGGCGTCGTACCCGGTCTTGACGATCAACACTGTCACCACCAACAGGAACAGCTTGCGCACGAAAGTGCTGCCGTGCTTCAGCGCCAGCTTGGTGCCGAGCAGCGAACCTGCGACCTGGCAGGCAGCCATCATCAGGCCGAGCTGCCACAATAAATGGCCGCTGTAACCGAACCACATCAGGGCCGAGAAATTGCAGGCGACATTGACGACCTTGGCCACGGCCGACGCGGCCAGGAAATCGAAGCCGAAGAAGCGGACGAACAGGAACACGAGGAAGCTGCCGGTGCCGGGACCGAAGAAGCCGTCATAAAAACCGATGCAGGCTCCGATCACGACCGCCATCGCCTTTTCCCGGAAGCCGGTATGCAGCGGCGCGTGGATGCTGCCCAGGTCTTTTTTCCAGAACGTATAAATGGCCACCGCCAGCAACACCAGCGGCAACAAGGTGCGCATGAAGTCGGCCGGGATGCGGGTGACGGTGAAGGCGCCGAGGAAGGCAAAGACCAACGCCGCCATCGCGGCCGGCGCCGCCGTGTTCCACGCAATGCGGGTACGGCGCGCGTAATTGACCGCCGCCGCCGCCGTGCCGAAGATGCCGGCCAGCTTGCTGGTGCCGAGCAGCGTCGCCGGCGCCGTCGTATTAAATACCGAGAACAGGATCGGGATCTGGATCAGCCCCCCTCCTCCCACCACCGCATCGACCAGTCCGGCCGAAAATGCCGCCACGCCCAACATCAGATAATCAACCATACCGCTCCGCAATGCGCCGCATGAAAGCGGCAAAATAAAAGACAGTCCACATTGTACGGAACAAACCTCACTCCGGTTCCAGGGCCACTCCCGCGATCTCAAATGCTGACGCCGCTTTGGGGTCAGACCCTGAAGCGGCGTCAGCCGCAGCTTGGTTTCGGGGCCGACACCAGACGACTCGGAAATATCAAGCGGCAGCAAACTGCTGGCGCCGCTTCCAGACCATTTCGGGGTCTGACCCCGGAGCGGCGTCAAGCATACCGTGCCGCTTCGGGATCTGATCCTGAAACGCTGTCAACGCTCGTCCGACTTTAGAGGGGGACTTCAAATGGGCAAAGGTCGACCATCGCTGCGGGCGCATTTCGCGTTTTTTGGTGTAAGCTTGGATGCACCCAAATCCGGCAGAAATCACACCATGACTGACTTCCCCGCGTTTTCCTTCAGTACCGTTGCCCACATCGTTTCCGAACTCGGCGCCGCCCGCAAGCTCGGCGAACATGTCGGCTCGCGCTTCTCTACTGCGCGCCGCGCCCTGCTCGTCACCGATCCGGGCTTCCTGAAAACGGGGCTGGTCGAGTCTCCGCTGCGCAGCCTGGAGGCGGCCGGGTTTCACGTGAAAATCTTTTCGGACGTCGTCGCCGATCCGCCGGAAGCGATCGTGCTCGAAGCGGTCGCCAGCGCGCGCGAACACCGGTCCGATATCGTCATCGGCCTCGGCGGCGGCAGTTCGATGGATGTCGCCAAGCTCATCGCCGTGCTGGCCGGCGGCGATCAACCACTGGCGGCGATCTATGGCATCGGCAATGTGCGGGGTACGCGTCTGCCACTGGTGCAGATTCCGACCACTGCCGGCACCGGCTCCGAAGTCACGAATATCGCCATCGTGACCACCGGCGCGACGACCAAGATGGGCGTGGTCGCGCCGCAACTGTATGCCGATCTGGCTCTGCTCGATGCGGAATTGACGATCGGCCTGCCGCCGCTGGTGACGGCGGCCACCGGCATCGATGCGATGGTGCATGCGATCGAAGCCTATACCAGCCGCCATAAAAAGAATCCATTGTCCGACATGCTGGCGCGTCAAGCGCTGGGCCTGCTGTCGGCGAACCTGATACAAGCATGTGAAAACGGCAACAACCTGGCCGCGCGCCAAGCGATGCTGCTCGGGGCGATGCTGGCCGGGCAGGCATTTTCGAATGCGCCGGTAGCGGCCGTTCACGCGCTGGCCTATCCGATCGGCGGCATTTTTCACGTCCCTCACGGCTTGTCGAATTCCCTGGTGTTGCCGCACGTGCTGCGCTTTAATGCACCGGCGGCGGCGCCGCTGTATGCGGAACTGGCAGGCATCGTCGTGCCGCACGCGGAAGGCAGCGTCGAAGCGCGAGCTGAAGCGCTGGTTGTTGCCATGCAGCAAATCGCCACCATCACCGGCATCGAGCGTACCTTGCAGCAAGTCGGCATCACCGAAGCGGACCTGGACCGGCTGTCCGATGACGCCATGCTGCAAACCCGCCTGCTCGGCAATAATCCACGTGACATCACCCGCGCCGACGCCCACGCCATTTATACCGCCGCGCTGTAGCAGCGCCATCCAGGTACGGGGCTTGACTGCCCCGGGCGGTGCCGCTTGCCGCGGTACCGCTTATCCACAAGGCATCGTATCTGCCGCCAAATGACGGAAAACCCGTGGAGTGACTGGCATATGCGATACCATAAGAACATGGTTTCCATATGCTTAAATGCCTTCATGCGCTGCATCCCCTTTAGTGCAACGCGGATCGGCATTCCTGTGTATGGTGGCATGGTGAGCACAGTAAATCCCAATGCAATGAAAGCTGACGAGACATGACAAACGACGCGCCGCTCTACAAGAACCAGGTAATGCTGTTGTCGCAGACCTTTTTTATCAAGGACAACCAGGCAGAACTGCTTCTGTACGCGCATAAATATGACTTCGACATTCTTTTTTTCAACGAAGTGCAAGACTTCGTCGTGGCCGTCGAAAACGATCACGGCAACGCGCTGTTCGTCATCGATCTCGACGCTTTGCACAATATGCAGTCGGACATGCATGACAGCCGCAAGACCTTGATGCTGAGCGAGCTGCTGCAGCGCCTGCCGAGCGAACAAAGTTATGTCTATTTGCAGACGGTGCGCCAGGGCGGCCGCTTCCTGTTGCAGCAGCGCCTGGTCGACAGCAATTGCCTGGCCTATGCGGAAAAGCCGATCGCCAACGATGTGCTGGTCGACAAGTTATTCACGTTGTTCGTCCAGAAAAAACGCGGCGACCTGGTGCGCCTGATTTATCTCGGCGAGTCGGTGGAACTCGATCAGGCGTCGCTGCTGCAACAGCGCGTCGAAGTCATCCACCACACCGATGCGCAGACGCTGCACCTGCGCGTCAAAGAATTACAGCCGGACATTGTGCTCATCACCGATACCGAATTCGAACGCACCGAAGCCATTGTCCGCGTCCTCAAGAAAAACATCGAAGCGGACCCAGTGCGCGAAATCACGATGTTGCAGCACCAGCCGAACGTCGACCTCACCCGGCGCGCGCTGGCCAGCGGCTTCGACGAGATCGTGCTGATGACCGACGCCGACGTGCTGGCCGGGCAATTGGCCAACCGCGCCAACAAGATCCGCGTCAGCAAGGATTTGATCGGCAAGGACCGCGCGACCGGCCTGCTCAACAAGATCGGCTTGCAAAAGAAAGCCCAGGAAATGATCCGGCAGGCGGCGCGCGAAGAACGCCCGCTCGCCTTCGGTGTCATCGACATCGACAAGTTCAAGACCATCAACGATACCTGGGGCCATTATTTTGGCGATATCGTCATCAAGCGCCTGTCGCTGACGCTGGCGCCGCACATGGGCGAACGCGACTTGCTCAGCCGTTTCGGCGGCGAGGAATTCGTCGTCGTGTTCTGGGATTGCACGCTCGAACAGGGATGGCAAAGGCTGGATGCGATGCGGCAATCCTTCGGCGCGATTCCGTTTGAAGCCAGGCCGGGCGACGTGCGCCAATTCTCCTTCAGCGGCGGCGTCGCCGCCTATCCCGAGTACAAGAGCGAAAACGAATTGTTCCTGCGCGCCGATGCGATGTTGTATGAAGCGAAGGAAGGCGGGCGCAACCAGATCTGCATCAAGCCGTCGGCGCAGCGCAAGGGGTCGCCGCACTGAGATCAGCGTGAACGCAAGCAAAAACCAGATGTAAAGGCCGGGATCTGACACTAATGCCGTTAAGTTAAGCCACCGGCCGTAGAGTTGTCATTCCCGCGCAGGCGGGAATCCCATCTTTTTGCACCGCTTGCGACTCTAAATGGGATTCCCGCTTTCGCGGCGGTCCGCCGATGCGGAATGACAAATTTGGCGCTAACTTAACGGCATTAGGATCTGACCCCGGCCTTTACATTTGATTTGGTCCAAAAAAACAGGCCGGACGTATCCGGCCTGTTTTCATTTTAATTCACGCCATCAGTTCGGCACATCGACCGTGGTCCCGTTGACCGTGATCGCGTTCGCCCCCGGCGCGGCGGAGATCGCCGGCACGTTGACGTCGGTGATCGGCACCAAGTTGCTGGCGCGCGTCACCGTGCGTACCACTTGCGACGGCGGCAGCGCCGTCGTGCCGTTGCTCTTCAGGTTGGCATACACGGCGTCCAGCGCGCGGAACAGGTAGACGTGCAGCGGCACGATCACCGTCGGCAAGGCGTTGCTGAAGGAATCGAAGTGGTTGGCGTTCGTCACCTCGATGTAGCGCAACTTGCTGGCGCCGCCTTCGGCTACGGCGTTCATGCCGAGATAGGCGCGCGAACCGTGGTTGACCGGGATCAGCGCATCGCTGCGGCCGGCCACGATGACGGCCGGTTTGCCGCGCAGGTTGCCGGTCGCCTGCACTTCGGCGATGCCCGCTTTTACGCGCGCACTCTGCGTCGCCAGGTTGCCCGTCAACGCGGTGCCGGTGACGGTGCCGGTGACGGTGTCGACGCCGGTGGCCAGCGCGCGCAGGCACAGGAAACCGTCGAGCGACTGGTCGGCCTGGCCGGTCGATGGCGACACGCCCAGCGCATACGCCTTGGCGCCGCCCACCGCATCCTCGTAAATCACGCTGCCCAGGATGCCGTTCTGCGTCGCAAAGCTGCTGGCTTTTTGCGCCGCCGTGTAGGCGATCGGCAAGCCCGCCACGTCGGTCGAGGCAAACGTGAAACCGCAGACCTTGTCGGTCACCGAGAACTTGCCGTAGGCATAGGCATAGGTCACGGCGACCAGGATGTTGGTGCCAGCGTGCGGGCCCTGCAACGCATCGGCGTCCGCCGTCCAGCCGTACGCCTTCAATTTGGCCAGCGCATTGGTTTGCTGCTCGGCGGTATTGGCACCCGTCAGCAAGCCCTTCGCCACCAGCGATGTGCAGCGCGCCGCGCCTGTGGCGCCGCCGGCCACGCACGGTTGATACAGCGCCGCATAGGTCGAATAGTCGAACAGCGGCTTGCCCTGCATCGGCACCGCGCTTCCTCCCTGCCGCACCGTGTAGCCGGTCGACGCCTTCGGCTGGATCTGCGGTTCCGTCGCGGCGACGCCGCCGATCAAGCCCTTGCTGTCCTGTTCCAGCGCCAGCAATGCCGCGCCGGCGCCGTTCGAAATGCTCGATGCGATGGTCGGTGTATTCTTCGGCGTGAAGCGCACGTTGTGGCTTTTGTTGTCGGCGGACAGCGTGCCGTACTTTTCATTGAGGACGTAGAAGGCGAATTCCATCGCCTGCAAGGTGACCTTGCCCCAATCCTTTTCCGGGTTTTGCTGCGAGTGCGCGTGCTTGAAGGCGATGCGGTTCGGTGCGCTGGTGTTGAAGGCGGCGCGCTCGGCATCGGTCAGGGCCGGTGCGAAGATCGCATTCTTGCCGGCTGCCGTGCGCGTGGCGCGCACGCCGTTTTGCAGGTTGACGCTGTCGTCGTCGAAGGTGTACAGGCCGGTGCCGCTGCCCTTGTCGGCATAGGCGACCGCGCAATTGTTTTTCAGACCCCATTCGCCGGCGCTGCCGATCGCGCCATAGATGCCGCGCGAGCCGCTCGACGTGCCGCTGACGATGCACGGATGCGCCGTATCGAAGCTGGCCGGCACCTGCACCATCAAGGTCACATTCAACTTGCCGGTACCATCGTCGGCATAAGCCAGATATTCGGTGCCGGCGACTTTGCCTTCGCCGCTGCCGGCCACGCCGGCGGCATTCACGTTCGGGCCGTACAAGGTTCCGTATCCGCTGTTCGGCGCGATGTCGAGCACGGCCCGGTAGTTGGCGTAGATCGCGTTGCGGCGCAATTCGGCGGCGGTCGGTTTCAGCGGGTCGGTGTACAGCGGCGCGGCGGCGGCGGCCAGGCCGGTCTTGCCGAGGCCGGCCGTCAGCAGGTCGTCGCCGCTGCCGTCGTAGCTGGTGCTGGTGATCGTGCCCAGGTACGACGGCAGCAGGTTCACGTCTTCAGGGTGAAAACCGTCGCTGCCGCAAGCGGCCAGCGCTGCGGCCAATGCTGTCAGCGTCCATTTGGCTGCGTGTATTTTTTTTATTTGCATGTCATCCTCATTTCCCAAAAGTGAAAAAAAACGCCGGACAAGTCCGGCGCCGCTGCTACTTTAGGCAAGCTTCCTGTCACCGAAGCGCGCCACGATTTCGCCCACGATGCCGCGCCGGAACAGCAGCACGCAAGCCACGAAGATCAAGCCGGTCACCATGCTGACCGCCTCGCCGAGCGTATTGAACCATTCGATGCCGGTATGGCTGGCCAGGAACAGGCCGATGTCGCCCAGCTTGTTTTCCAGCACGATGATGATGACGGCGCCGAGCATCGGGCCGGCCAGCGTGCCCATGCCGCCGACCAGCGTCATCAGGATGACCAGGCCGGACATGGTCCAGTGCACGTCGGTCAGCGTCTCGAAGCCCAGCACGACGGTCTTCAAGGCGCCGGCCAGTCCGGCCAGCGCGGCCGACAGTACGAAGGCCATCAGCTTGTAGCGCTCGACGTCGTAGCCGAGCGAAATGGCACGCGGCTCGTTTTCCTTGATCGCCTTCAACACTTGGCCGAACGGCGAATGCACGGTGCGCACGATCAGCGCGAACGCGGCGATGGCGATGGCCAGCACGACGTAATACAGCACGGTGTCGTTACCCAGGCTGACGATGCCGAACAATGTTCCACGTGGAACACCTTGCAAGCCATCTTCACCACCGGTGAACGGTGCGCGCAGCGCGGCGAAATACACCATCTGCGCCAGCGCCAGCGTGATCATCGAAAAGTAAATCCCCTGGCGACGGATCGCCAGGCTGCCCATCACCAGGCCGACCAGCGCCGCGCCAAGCACGCCGGCCAGCAAGCCCAGTTCGAACGGCCAGCCCAGCACTTTTAACGCATGCCCGGCCGCGTAGCCGGCGCCGCCGAAGAAGGCGGCGTGGCCGAACGACAGCAAGCCCGTGAAACCGATCAAGAGGTTGAAGGCGCAGGCGAACAGCGAAAAGCACAGCAGCTTCATCAGGAAAACCGGGTAGCCGACAAACGGCGCGATCAGCGCGATGAGAAGGACGATCGCATAACCTATGTTTTTATTCATGTCCGGACACTCCTTATTTCTCTTTGCCGAACAGGCCGGCGGGACGCAACAGCAGCACGATGACCATGACGACGAACACCACCGTGGCCGAGCCTTCCGGATAAAACACGCGGGTCAAGCCTTCGATGATGCCCAGTCCGAGGCCGGTCAAAATGGAACCCATGATCGAGCCCATGCCGCCGATCACGACGACGGCGAACACGACGATGATCAGGTTGGAACCCATCAGCGGCGTGACCTGGATGATCGGCGCGGCCAGCACGCCCGCGAAGCCGGCCAGCGCGACGCCGAAGCCATAGGTCAAGGTCACCATCAGCGGCACGTTGACGCCGAACGCTTCGACCAGTTTCGGGTTTTCCGTGCCGGCGCGCAGGTAGGAGCCGAGCTTGGTTTTTTCGATCACGTACCAGGTCGCCAGGCAGACGGCCAGCGACGCGACCACGACCCAGGCGCGGTAGTTCGGCAAGATCATGAAGCCGAGATCCGTCGCCCCCTGCAGCAGCGCCGGCGTTTCGAACTGCTGGCCGGAGACGCCGTAGAAGGAGCGGAACACGCCTTCGACCACCAGCGTGATGCCGAAGGTCAGCAGCAAGCCGTACAAGTGATCAAGCTTGTACAGCCAGCGCAGCATCGTCTTTTCGATGATGATGCCGAACAGGCCGACGACGAAAGGCGCCAGTATCAACATCACCCAGTAATTCAGACCGAGATAGGTCATGCCCATCCAGGCCAGGAAAGCGCCCATCATGTACAGGGCGCCGTGCGAGAAATTGATCACGTTCAGCAAGCCGAAGATGACGGCCAGGCCGAGTGACAGCATCGCATAGAAGGAACCGTTGACGAGGCCGAGCAATAACTGGCTCATCATTGCGGGCAAGGGGACGCCGAAAATATCCATGGCTGCTCAGTATGAGAAATCACCGGGTGCCGTTACCGGATACCGGTGATGGGTGGGAGAAGGTGTCATTCCGCAGCGGCGGACCGCCGCGCAGGCGGGAATCCATAGCACGCATCCATTCTTCTGTAATGGCGCTGGGCAGGACGCGAAGTATGGGTTCCCGCCTGCGCGGGAACGACAGCATGTTTTACGCGCAGGCTAGATTACTTCCACAGCGCGCACTTGCTTTCCGCCTTGGTCACGTACGCCTGGTCGCCCGGGATGGTGGCGGCGACTTTATAGTAATCCCAAGGGTATTTCGATTCCGACGGCTTTTTCACTTCCATCAGGTACATGTCGTGCACCATGCGGCCATCCTGGCGGATCACGCCATTCTTGGTGAACATGTCGTTGATCGGGGTTTTCTTCAGCTGCGCCATCACCTTGTCGGCATCGTCGCTGCCGACCGCCTTGACCGCCTTCAGGTAACTGGTCGTGGCCGAATAGTCGGCCGCCTGCAGCATCGACGGTTCCTTCTTCATTTTTTCAAAATACCGTTTCGACCAGGCGCGGGTATCCGCATTCATATCCCAGTACCAGCCATCCGTCAGGTACATGCCCTGCGTCGTGTTCAAGCCCAGCGAGTGCACGTCGTTAATGAAAATCAGCAGGCCGGCCAGTTTCATTTTCTTCGTGATGCCGAATTCGTTGGCCGCCTTGATCGAATTGATCGCGTCGCCGCCGGCATTGGCCAGGCCGAGAATCTGCGCGCCGGACGATTGCGCCTGCAGCAGGAACGACGAAAAATCGGAGGCCGACAGCGGATGCTTGACGCTGCCCAATACCTTGCCACCGGACGCCTTGACGACATCGGCCGTGTCTTTTTCCAGCGACTGGCCGAACGCATAATCGGCCGTCATGAAGTACCAGTTCTTGCCGCCCTGCTTCGAGATCGCGCCGCCGGTGCCGCGCGCCAGCGCCACCGTGTCGTAGGCGTAATGCACGGTGTACGGCGTGCATTCCTCGTTGGTCAGGCGGGCCGAGCCGGCGCCGATCGAAATAAATACTTTTTTCTTTTCCGCCGCGACCTTGGCCATCGCCAGATTGGCGCCGGAATTGGTGCCGCCGATCAGCAGGTCGACGCCTTGCTGGTCGAACCATTCGCGCGCGCGCGAGGCGGCAATATCTGCCTTGTTCTGGTGGTCGGCGGAGACGAATTCCACTTTCTTGCCGGCGATCACAACACCGGCATCGGCAATCGCCATCTTGATCGCTTCCGCGCCGCCCAGGCCGTCGATATCGGAATACAGGCCGGACATGTCGGTCAAAAAGCCGATCTTGATGGTGTCGCCGGATACCTGCGCCTGCGCGGCGCAAGAGATACCCATGGCACATACGACGGCTGCTGCGGTGGCGCTTGCTTTGATTTTCATATTGTCTCCGTCTTGAAGAAAGCGATTGTGGAAAACTGCCCAGTTACATCTCATACGCCCAGCAGCTCGGTCAGGACCGGCATCTTGGCGCTCAATTCCGATGCAGCAAAAGTCTCGACGATCTGACCATGCTCCATCACGTAAAACCGGTCCGCCAGCGGCGCGGCGAAGCGGAAATTCTGTTCCACCATGACGATCGTGTAGCCCTTGGCTTTCAAGGTCGTGATCATGCGCGCCAGTCCCTGCACGATGACCGGCGCCAGCCCTTCGGAGATTTCGTCGAGCAACAGCAGCCGCGCACCGGTGCGCAGGATGCGCGCCACGGCCAGCATCTGCTGCTCGCCTCCGGACAGCCGCGTGCCCTGGCTGTGCTTGCGCTCTTCCAGGTTGGGGAACATCGCATAGATTTCAGCGATCGACATGCCCTTCTGGCCGGTCGCCAGCTGCGGCGGCAACATCAAATTTTCCTCGGTCGACAGCGACGAGAAAATGCCGCGCTCTTCCGGGCAATAGCCGATCCCGAGGTGCGCGATCTTGTGCGTCGGCATGCCGATCGCTTCCGCGCCGTTGACCTTGATCGAGCCCTTGCGCGCGCCGGTCAAGCCCATGACGGCGCGCAAGGTCGTGGTGCGGCCGGCGCCGTTACGGCCGAGCAGGGTCACCACTTCTCCCTGTTTCACCGACAGATTGACGTTGTGCAGGATGTGCGATTCGCCGTACCAGGTTTGTAAATTCGAGATTTCCAGTGCGGCCGGCATCAGTGCGCTCCCACGAGTTCGGTGGCTTCGGTGCCCATGTAGGCTTCCATCACCTGCGGATTTTTCGAGACCTCGGCATACGACCCCTCGGCCAGCATGGCGCCGCGCTGCAGCACCGAAATCTTGTCGCAAATACCCGACACGACATTCATGTTGTGTTCCACCATCAAGATGGTGCGGCCGGCCGAGACTTTTTTAATCAGTTCGGTCACGCGGTGCACATCTTCGTGGCCCATGCCCTGCGTCGGTTCGTCGAGTAGCATCAGTTCCGGCTCCATCGCCAGGGTCGTCGCGATTTCCAGCGCGCGCTTGCGGCCGTACGGCATGTCGACGGTGACGGTGTCGGCGAATTCGGTCAAGTCGACTTCGGCCAGCAAGGCCATCGCGCGCGCATTGAGCTGGTCGAGCGAGCGTTCGCTTTTCCAGAAATGGAAACTGGTGCCGAGCTGGCGCTGCAGGCCGATGCGCACATTCTGCAACACGGTCAAATGGGGAAATACGGCGGAAATCTGGAAAGAGCGAATCACGCCCATGCGCGCGATATGTGCCGGTTTGGCGGCGGTGATGTCCTTGTCGTTGAACAGGATCTGGCCCGAGGTCGGCACCAAAAACTTGGTCAGCAGATTAAAACAGGTGGTCTTGCCAGCCCCGTTCGGGCCGATCAGCGCGTGGATGTGACCGCGCTGCACCTTTAAATTCACGTTGTTGACAGCGGTGAATCCCTTGAATTCCTTGGTCAAATTTCTTGTTTCCAAGATGAAGTTTGACATCGCGTCTCCTGTTTTATGCTTGAAAATTTGCAAACTTTTTCTAAATCATACACAGTTTAAATTTCATCAACAATACAGTATAACTACCATTTCCTGCTGATTTTTTCCTACAGCAACAGTGCCATGATTTATCTCAAGCTTGCCATTTTGATTCTTTATTTCCAACTGGAATGAATCAATTGCGCTGCCCGTTCCGCGATCATCAGGGTCGGCGCATTGGTGTTACCGGACGTGATGAAGGGCATGACGGACGCATCGACCACGCGTAGTCCTGCTACACCGCGCACGCGCAACTGGCTGTCGACGACGGCATCCGCATCGTCCGGCTTCCCCATCCGGCAAGTGCCGACCGGGTGGAAAATCGTCGTGCCGATGGCGCTGGCCGCCTGCGCCAGTTCTTCCTCAGTGCGGTATTGCAGGCCGGGCTTGAACTCTTCCGGGCGATACGGCGCCAATGCCGGCGCGGCGACGATGCGGCGCGTCAGGGACAAGGCGGCGGCAGCCACCTTGCGGTCCTGTTCGGTGTTCAGGTACATCGGCGTGATCTTCGGCGCGGCATAGGAATCGGCCGACGCGATGCGGATATGGCCGCGCGACGTCGGCCGCAAATTGCAGACGCTGGCGGTGAACGCGGGAAAGCCATGTAAAGGTTCGCCGAATTTTTCCAGAGACAGGGGTTGCACGTGATATTGCAGGTTCGGCGTCGCCTGCCCCGGATCGGAGCGAGCGAACGCGCCCAACTGGGAAGGCGCCATCGACATCGGCCCGCTCTTGAACATCGCATATTCGAGGCCGATTTTCATCTTGCCGTACCAGTTGCCGGCCAGCGCATTCAAGGTCTTGACGCCGCTGACCTTGAACGCCATGCGCAACTGCAAATGGTCTTGCAGATTGTCGCCGACGCCGGGCGCGTCGACCAGCGGCGCGATGCCACACTGTTGCAACAGCGCGGCCGGACCGATGCCGGACAATTGCAGCAATTGCGGCGAGCCAACGGCGCCGGCCGTCAGCAGCGTTTCACGTTGCGCGTCGGCCGTATAGGTCGTGCCGCCGCCGGTAAAGATGACGCCGCGGCAGACCGGTCCCCGTTCTCCCGTTTCAATTACCAGTTTTTCGACGTGGCAGCCGGTCATGATGGTCAGATTCGGGCGCGACGCGGCCGGTTTCAAAAACGCCTTGGCCGTGTTCCAGCGGATGCCGCGCTTTTGATTGACCTCGAAATAAGAACAGCCAAAATTGTCGCCGCGATTGAAATCGTCGATTTTCGGGATGCCGCTCTGCTCCGCCGCGTCGCGGAAAGCGTCCAGGATTTGCCACGACAAACGCTGTTTTTCGACGCGCCATTCGCCGCCGGCACCGTGGAAATCGGACGCGCCGCCATGGTAATCCTCGCTTTGCCGGAACAACGGCAGCACGGATTCCCAGCGCCAGCCCGGATCGCCGCACGCTTCGGCCCAGCGATCGTAATCGCCGGCCTGACCGCGCATATAGATCATGCCGTTGATCGACGAACTGCCGCCAAGTACTTTGCCGCGCGGATAAATCAGGCTGCGCCCGCCCAGGCCGGGGTCCGCTTCGGTGCGGTACAGCCAGTCGGTGCGCGGATTGTCGATGCAGTGCAGGTAACCGACGGGGATGTGGATCCAGACGTAATCATCCTTGCCGCCCGCCTCGATCAGCAAGACCGAAGCGTTTTTGTCGCGCGTGAGCCGGTTGGCAAGAACGCAGCCAGCCGTGCCGGCGCCGATGATGATGTAATCGAACTGCCCTGCTGATTCCAAAGACTGCTCCTTTGCCGATGCATGTTTAGAACCGGAGGCGATTTCCGGGGCAGACACTGGGACTCGATATCCCTGTGACAATCACCCCGTCAAATCAAGACCACAGACCGTAGCCTTGTCATTCCCGCGCAGGCGGGAATCCCATTTCGTTGCGCCGTATAAGACGCAAAATGGGATTCCCGCTTTCGCGGGAATGACAGATTTGACGCCAACTTAGCGGCATTTACCGTCTGCCAGTTTCTAACCCGGTTTTCCTCAAGCTTTCCCGCGCATTTCCTCGACCAGCAATTCCACCAGCTGCGCCGCCGGCATGCCGCGGGCGCGTGAAACGCCGGTGCCGCACCACAGCGACATCCACTCGGTGTCGCCGCGCTTGGCGGCTTCCGCGCGGATGCTGCCGGTCAAGGCGTTTTGCACCGGATATGCCGGCACTTGCGCTTCGACCGCCGCCATTTCCCGCATAAAACGGTTTTCCAGGCCGCGCGCATAGCGTCCGGAAAACGCGCGCGTCAGGCGGGTCGGGTGATCGCCGGCTGTCAGCAGGCGCTGCCGGTACGACGGCGGGATGCCCGCTTCATCGGTGACCAGGAAGGCCGTGCCCATCTGCACCGCCTGGGCGCCGGCATCAAGCGCGCGCCGGATGTCGGCGCCGTCCATGATGCCGCCGGCGGCAATCACGGGAATGTTGACGGCCGCGACAACCTTCGGCAGCAATTCGAACGTGGTCAATGTCGCATCGGTCTGCGCACCGATAAAAGTGCCGCGATGTCCGCCCGACTCGACGCCGGACGCGACCACTGCGTCGGCGCCGGCCGCCTGCCAGGCCAGTGCTTCATCGACCGTGGTGATGGTGCCGATGACGAAAATGCCGGCAGCATGCAGGCGCGCGACCTGTTCCGCATTCAACTGGTTGAACGTGAAACTGACGGCAGCCGGCCGCAATTCGATCAGCACGTCGAACTGGGCCTGGAAATCTTCGCACCACCTGGCCGGCAGCGGCAATTCGGACCAGCCCAGTTCGGACCAGACAGGTTTCAGCAATTCGGTCGCGCGCGCCACTTCATCGGCCGTGGGCGCCGGCGTGTTTTGCACGAACAGATTCAATATAAAAGGCTTGTTTGTCAGCGCGCGGATGGCGCCAGCCTGGGTGCGGAGGACATCGGGCGACAGCAGCGAACAGGCCAGCGCGCCAAGTCCGCCGGCATTCGAAACGGCCGCCGCCAGCGCCGGCGTACTGCCACCTCCGGCCATCGGCCCCTGGATGATGGGATGAGAAAAAAGAGACTGCAAATCCATGGAAATGCCCTTCTTTTAGTCAAATCGAACGTTTTGGCCTGTGCATAACTCTATGGATATCCACAGGCACTAAATGTGGGTAAGGAAAACGTAAACCGGACCGCGATTTTTTGTCCAGATACCGTCCCTCACCCATACAACGTTTACGCGCCCGGTTATACGGGCTGCAAGCGCTTGATTCTAATTCAAATTGCGTACTTATCCACAGAAAAGTGTCTACGTTAACAACTACTACTATCTTTATATATACCTCTTTAGAGTAAACCAGCTGCATCTTACCCGGCCGGAACGGCAAAAACCCCGCAGGCTGCAACACTGTCAGTACGAAAAGTTGACGTTGCACAAATTTGAATTTCGCCAACATCGGCTTTCCCCTATACTGAATCGGCAACGCCCCATAGCCAAACGCCGGAGTCAGCGTGGCCACACAGCGAAAAAGAACGGAATCCCCCCGGTCCAAAGCTTACGAACGCTTTCGCAGGCGTCTGTTGACCGGTCTGACGACCATGGCCCTGCTCGCCATTGCAGTCGTTGCCTGGCAATTTCGTTCCGCCTCTGTCGAACGCGAAGAAGCGCTTCAACGCCAGACCCAGCATTTCGTTCGCGCAATGGAAGCGCATGTGCTGTACGCGATCCAGTTCGCCGACCTGTCCCTGATCAGTTTTGCCAATGCACTGCGCGTTTTGCCTGCAGACAAAGGCAACTCCGCGGCCGTCATCGGCACCCTGCTCTCTTCGCGCGGCGCCGCATTTACCAATGATTTCTGGATCACCTTCATCGATGCGCGAGGCAAAGGCGTGGCCACGTCGAGCACCGGGCGCATTGCCGGCATCGATTATTCCGACCGAGATTATTTCAAGGCGCATAGGGATGGCAATGTGCCGAACGGCATCTTCATCGGCACGCCTTCGATCGGCAAACTGTCGCAGCAAAAACTGTTTTTCCTCAGCCGCCGCGTCAATGGCGCAGACGGCAAATTTTTAGGCGTCATCGTCGCACCGCTGAACGCGGCCCGTTTCGCTTCCGTTTTCAGCAATTCCCTCGTCTCCCCGGACCTGTCGATCATGCTCGCGCATAAAAATGGCCGCGTCATCGCCCGCATTCCCCAGTTCGAAGAAACTTTTAACCAGGATATGAACGATAGCGTGCTGTTCCAGCAACTCGCGCGCAGCGCCAACGGCACTTTCCAGACTTCCAGCAAGATCGACGGCCTGTCGCGCATCTTCAGTTATCGGACGCTGGAAAATCTGCCACTGATCATCGTCGTCGGCAGTTCCGACCTCGAAGCGGGTGCGCTGTCCGGCCACGCCTTCATCGTCGGCAGTGCCGGGCTGGCGCTGCTATTGCTGCTGATACTGGTCAGCGGCCATTTCGCGCTGCGCTCCTATGCGAAACTGGAAGAGCGCGAAGCGCGCTACCGGCTGCTGTACACCTCCAGCCGCGAAATGGAAGAAAAACTGTCGGCCAGCGAACAGCGCCTGCGCCTGATTGCTGACAATTTGCCGATCATGATCACCTACGTCGACTGCGACGAGCGCTATACCTTCACCAACCGGCGCTTCGACGAAGTGTTCGACGTTCCCAGCCGGTCCGCGATCGGCCGCACGGTAGCGGAAACCATCGGCCCGAAACCGTATGCGCTGTCGCAGCCGAATCTGCACCGGGCGCTGGGCGGCGAAAACGTGTATTTCGAACGCCCGCTTGCCACGGCGAAAGGTAAACGCTGGGATGGCGTGACCTATGTGCCGGACCTCGGCGCCGACGGGCAGGTGCGTGGCCTGTTCGTGATGGCCGAAGACATCACGGAACGGCGCCAAAGCGCGGAATCGATGAAACTGGCCGCGCTGATGTACCAGAATAGCAGCGAAGGCATGATGGTGACCGATGCGGAAGGCCGCATCCTGGCCGTTAATCCCGCATTTACCGGCATCAGCGGCTATGCCGAGCAGGAAGTGATCGGCCACCACGCCTATGAATTGACGTCCGGCCGCCAGGACATGGCATTTTTCCGCAAGATGAGCCACGCGATTTCCCGCAACGGCCAATGGGAAGGCGAAGTCTGGCACGAGAGCAGGCACGGCGAACATTACCTGGTCTCGCTGCGCTTCAATACCGTGTTCGACCAGCAGGGCAAGGCGATTTTCCGGGTTGCGCTGTTTTCCGACGTGACCAAGAAAAAGGCGTCGGAAGAATTGATCTGGAAACAGGCCAATTTCGACGCGCTCACCGGCTTGCCGAACCGGCGCATGTTCCAGGAGCGCTTGCGCCTGGAAATGAAAAAAACCGACCGCGTCCACTTGCCCATGGCGCTGGTGTTCATCGACCTGGACGGTTTCAAGGCCGTCAACGATACGCTGGGACATGACCGCGGCGACATCTTGCTCAAACAGGTGGCCGAGCGGCTGACCTTATCCGTGCGCAGTACCGATACCGTGGCCCGGCTCGGCGGCGACGAATTCACCGTGATCCTGAGTGAACTCAAAGATGCGGCCGATGTGCTGCGCATTGCGCAGGAAATCCTGACGGCAATGTCGGCTGCCTTCAAGCTGGGGGAGGAAAGCGCGCATATTTCGGCCAGCATCGGCATCACCTTATATCCGGACGATGGGCAAGATGCGGAAACCTTGGTCAAGAATGCGGACCAGGCGATGTATGCGGCAAAACAGCAGGGCCGCAACCGTTTCAATTATTTTGCCCCGTTCATGCAGGAAGCGAGCCGCAAACGGCTGACGCTGGCCAACGAATTGCGCGAAGCCTTGCAGCAAAACCAGTTGCGGGTCGCTTATCAACCGATCGTCGATCTGGCGAGCGGGCGCATTTGCAAGGCGGAAGCGCTGGTGCGCTGGCAACACCCGGTGCGCGGCTTGCTCAGTCCGGCCGTTTTCATCGCCGCGGCCGAGCATAGCGGCGCGATCGTCGGCATCGGCGACTGGGTGTTCAGCCAGGCGGCTCAGCAGGCCAAGCGCATGCAGTTGCTGCACGATGAGCATTTCCAAATTTCCGTCAACAATTCGGCCTGGCAATTCCGCGACGACGGCAGCAATTACGGGCAATGGCTCGATTTTTTGCGCGAACTGAAACTCAGCGCGCGCAGCATCATCATCGAAGTGACGGAAAACCTGCTGCTCGACGCCAGCCACGACGTCAGCCGCAAGCTGGCGGTGTTCCGGGAAGCGAAAATGCAATTGTCGCTCGACGATTTCGGCACGGGCTACTGTTCCGTGGCCTTCCTCAAACGTTTCGATATCGATTACCTGAAAATCGACCCCGCTTTCGTCTCCAACCTGGCCGAAGGCACGGACGGCATCGCCTTGTGCGAGGCAATTATCGCGATGGCGCACAAATTGGGCATCCAGGTGATCGCCGAAGGCATCGAAACGCCGCAGCAAGCGGCGGCGCTGAAGGCTGCCGGCTGCGATTTCGGCCAGGGTTACCTGTTCTCCAGGCCAATTTCCGGTGAAGAACTCGAAAAACTGGCGGCGCCTGTTGATAACTCAATGAATATCCACAGGACGACTTGTGAGTAAGCGCGAAGTTTGACAAGGCGCGCCATTTTATACAATTTTGCTCCTTGATCGATACAGCGCTTGTTCCACCCCTTATGGTTAACGCAAACCCATGATTTTGCGGTAGTTAACGTGGTTATCCACAGAAAAGTGCACGTTTACTATTACTACTATTTTTATATATGTCTTTAGTTTAAAGAACTGACGGGCCGCGTGTTTGCAAAAAAAGTGCTGCTTGGCAAAAATGCTGGCTGAACAACGATTGTGGACAAGGTCTGGGATATCCACAGGATGAGTTGTGGGAAAAGTCGCTTCTTATGCACAGCGATTTTGTTGTCCAGAACTTTGCCAGCCTCGATACAATGCTTGTCCAGCGCGTTTGAAGTGACGTAAACCGCTGATTTTTCAGTTGTTAACAGACTTATCCACAAAAAAACGCGCGTTTACTATCTACTACTATTTTTTATATCTGTTTTTATGTAAACCTGTACAGCGAAGCGAGCACTGCACGGGACAATCTGGAGGAAAAATGCGTCTAGGAATCATCAGTGCCTTGGCAGAAGAACAGCATGGGCTGCTGGAAGCCATGCAGAGCCCCTACAAGCTCATCCACGGCATGCGTGAGTACACATCCGGAAAACTCTGGAAAATCGATTCTGTGTGTGTTTTATCGCGTATAGGCAAGGTTGCTGCCGCGATGACGGCCACCACCCTTGTGGAAAAGTTCGGAGTTACCCACATCGTGTTCACCGGCGTGGCTGGAAGTGGCGATCATGGCGTGCATGTCGGCGATATTGTTGTCGCCGATTCGCTGGTCCAGCACGACATGGATGCCAGTCCGCTGTTTCCGCGTTTCGACATACCGCTGACAGGCTTGTCGCATATCGCTTCCGACCGCGATTTGACGCGCCGCCTGGCTGTCGCTGCACGCGCTTTCCTTGAAAACGAGGTCGGCACGGCACAATTGCATAGAGGATTGATCGCCAGTGGCGACCAGTTCATCAATAAACGCACGCAACTGGGCGCGTTGAAGGATGCGTTGCCGGATTTATTGGCGGTGGAGATGGAAGGCGCGGCAGTGGCGCAAGTCTGTTTCGAGCTCGGCGTGCCGTTTGCCGTGATCAGGACGATCTCGGACAACGCGAATGAAGACGCGGCCGTCGATTTTATGCATTTTGTGCAGACAGTCGCGTCGCGTTATGCGTTTGGTGTGCTTGAGAATTTCTGTAAGGCTTAAACCAAGTGCAGCTGCCGGGGTCAGACCCATGGGTCTGACCCCAGATTCTGCCTTTGGATTTTAAACGCCCAGCGTCATCAAACTTGCATTCCCCCCAGCCGCCGTCGTATTCACGCACAGCGCGCGCTCGGCGACCAGGCGCCAGAGCGGGATAACTCCCTCTTCCGTGGTATCGATGACGCTCACCAGCGCACCGTCGCGGGCCGCCATTTGCTCGCGCACACCGGCCGCCAGTGTCGATTCCACCAGGGCAAGCTGGAAATTTCCCTTGAACTGATCCAGTTTGCCGATGACCTGAATGCGGTCCGTCACGGCGGCCGGCAAATCGGCCGGTAGCAATGCCTTCGAATCCGACACCACCAGCGCCTGGTTACCCGTCGCCAGCACCGCCGCCAACTGGTTGAGCAGCGTTTGTTGCGTTGCTGCCATGCACACAATGACGCCGCGCGGGCTGAAACCCAGCGTATTGCGCTCGCCCGTCGGTCCCGGCAATTCCAGCGTGCTGCCGAGCATGCTGGTGCGGGCATATTGGCCGGCCAGCGCCGCAGCACGCTCGTGGTTTTGTTTTTTTGCCCAGGCTGTCAATGCATCGAGCGCCGGGTTGGCATGGCGCGGATGTTCCGCCGACATCACCGAGCCGCGTTGCAAGCGTTTCAGGTAGAGCGGGCCGCCGGCTTTTGGGCCGGTGCCGGACTTGCCTTCGCCACCGAACGGTTGCACGCCGACCACGGCGCCGACGATGTTGCGGTTGACGTAGATATTGCCGACATGGGCGCGCGCAACGATAAAATCGATGGTTTCATCGATGCGGGTATGGATGCCAAGCGTCAAACCGAAACCGCTGGCGTTGATCTGCTCGACGATCTCCCCCAGTTCGGCGCGTTTATAACGGATCACGTGCATCACGGGGCCGAATACTTCCTTGCTTAATTCCGCTAGCGAGCGGATTTCCAGCACGGTCGGCGGCACGAAGGTGCCGGCGGCGTCGGCCGGCAAGGGCAGCGAATAATGGCCGACGGCCGTTTTTTTCATCGTATCGATGTGAGAAAGCAGGTTTTGCTGTGCTTCCGCATCGATCACCGGGCCGATATCGGTGACCAGCCGGTCCGGGTTGCCGATCACGAGTTCGCCCATCGCCCCTTTCAGCATGGCGATCGTCTTGTCGGCGATATCTTCCTGCAAAAACAGCACGCGCAGCGCCGAGCAGCGTTGGCCGGCACTGTCGAAAGCCGATGAAATCGCATCCTGCACGACCTGTTCCGGCAGCGCCGACGAATCGACGATCATCGCGTTTTGTCCTCCGGTTTCAGCGATCAGGGGAATTTCCGCCATTTCCGCCACGGCGCGCCTGGCCAGCGTGCGGTTGATCAATTGCGCCACTTCGGTCGAGCCCGTGAAAATCACGCCTTTGACACGAGCATCGTTGCACAGGCCGGCGCCGACGATGTCGCCGCGGCCGGGCAAGAATTGCAGCGCGGCGCGCGGAATGCCGGCCGCATGCAGCAGTTCGACCGCGCGGTGCGCGATCAGCGGCGTCTGTTCGGCCGGTTTTGCCAGGACGACGTTGCCGGCGGCCAGCGCCGCGCCAATTTGCCCGGTAAAAATCGCCAATGGAAAATTCCACGGGCTGATGCAGGCGACCGGTCCGAGCGCCAGTACCGGGGCGGCGCTGCCGACCTGGCTGGCGTAATAACGCAGGAAATCGATTGCTTCGCGGATTTCGGCGACGGCGTTCGGCAACGATTTGCCCGCTTCGCGAATTGCCAGGGCCATCAATTCCAGTCGGTGAATTTCGAACAGGTCGGCGGCGCGGTTCAGCGCGGCGGCGCGCAGCGACGGCGCCGTGTTTTGCCAGTCGAAGGCATAGGCGCTGGCGCTGGCCAGCGCGCCGTCGATATCGGCAGCGCTCGCTTCGACGACGTGCCCGACGACATCGCTGCGCTGCGCCGGGTTGATTACCGTTTGCGCCGCCTGGCTGGCGTTGACGTCGCAGGCCAGTAGCGGAAATGCTTGCCAGTTGCGCGTTTCCGCCAACACTGCCGACACGTCGCGCAACACGTCTTCATTGGATAAATCGAGGCCGGCCGAATTGCGGCGTTCGGCGCCGAACATCAGTTGCGGCAGCGCGATGGCCGGATGCGGCGCGCCGCCCTGCTCGCGCGCGGCGGCGACCGGGTTTTTGATCAGCAAGTCGATGGCGATGTTTTCATCCACGATCTGGTTGACGAACGAGGAATTGGCGCCGTTTTCCAGCAGGCGGCGCACCAGGTAGGCCAACAGCGTTTCGTGCGAACCGACCGGCGCGTAGATGCGACACGGCTTGTCCAGGTTTTCCGCTCCGACCACCTGGTCGTACAGGGTTTCGCCCATGCCGTGCAGGCACTGGAATTCATAGTTATCCACAGCGGCGTGTTTGGCCCAGGTATAAATCGTGGCCAGCGTTTGCGCATTGTGGGTGGCGAATTGCGGATACAGCACGTCGGTCGCGGCCAGCAGTTTTTGCGCGCACACCAGGTAAGACAGGTCTGTGTACACCTTGCGCGTGTAGACCGGGTAGCCGGGCATGCCGTCCACTTGCGCGCGTTTTATTTCGGCATCCCAATACGCGCCCTTGACCAGGCGCACCATGAACTTGCGGCCGCTGCGTTTTGCCAGGTCGACCAGGTAATCGATGACGAAGGGGCAGCGTTTTTGATAGGCCTGCACGACGAAGCCGATGCCATCGAAACCCGCCAGTTTCGGATCGAAAGCCATCGCTTCCATCAAATCGAGCGACAGTTCGAGGCGGTCGGCTTCCTCGGCGTCGATGTTCAGGCCGATGTTGTATTGTTTTGCGAGCAGTACCAGGCTGACCAGGCGCGGCAGCAATTGCGTCATCACGCGCGCGCGCTGGGCGCGGCTGTAGCGCGGATGCAACGCCGACAATTTGACGGAAATGCCGGGGCCATCCTTGATGCCGCGCCCGTTCGAGGCGCGGCCGATCGCGTGGATCGCCTGTTCGTAGGCTTCGTAATAGTGAGCAGCATCCTTTTCCGTCAGCGCTGCTTCGCCCAGCATGTCGTACGAATAACGGTAACCGCGCGCCTCGTTCGGTTGGCCATTCTTGATTGCTTCGTCGATGGTCTGGCCGGTGACGAACTGGTTGCCCAGCATGCGCATCGCCAGGTCGACCCCCTTGCGGATCAGGGGTTCGCCGCCCTTGGCGATCAGGCGCGTGATGGCTGAACCGAGGCCATTTTCGCTGCTGGAACTGACCAGTTTGCCCGTCACCAGTAAGCCCCAGGTGGCGGCGTTGACGAACATCGACGGCGACTCGCCCAGGTGCTTGCGCCAGTCTCCCTTGCTGATCTTGTCGGCGATCAGGCGGTCGGCGGTGGCGCTGTCGGGAATGCGCAGCAGCGCCTCGGCCAGGCACATCAGCGCGACGCCCTCTTCCGACGACAGGGAGAATTCATGCATCAGCGCATCGACGCCGGAAGCGCGCGTGCGTTTTTCGCGCACGGCCGACACGAGACGATGCGCCAGCGCTTGCGCCTGTTCGGTGACGCCGGCGTCGTCGGCGCGGATTTGCGACAGCAGCCATTGCACGGCGCCGGTCTCGTCGCGTCGGTAAGCGGCGGTGATGGCCGCGCGCAGCGCGCCGGGTTCGCGCAGGATTTCGGCTTGCAGCGCCGCGAAGGGAACGAGGGACGAGGCCGGGGAAACTGCTGGAAGCATGGAAGACTTTCTACAATGGAAATGACAAAAAGCACGTAGCAAAAACGCCCGGCAGGCACGGTGGCTGGCGAGCGTATTTGGCTGACTGCTGATGATTCGATTGTAAAGGGGATTCTTCTGGATTAATTCTGGTAATACTTAGTGCTAGCAATACATTGTTTTTGGTGAGAGAATTTGACCAAATATAATTAGAAGGGGGTATCCCATGTTGGACAAGATCAGCAAGAAGATTTTGATGGAATTGCAAAGCGATGGCCGCATCAGCAATGTCGAGCTGGCGGCGCGCGTGAACCTGTCGCCGGCAGCCTGCCTGGAGCGGGTACGCAAATTGCATGAATCCGGTTACATCATGGGCTACACCGCCCAGTTGAATCCGCAGTTGCTCGATGTATCGTTGCTGGTATTCATTGAAGTCGTGCTTGATCGTACCACGCCGGAAGTGTTCGATGCCTTTAAACATAGCGTGCAAGTGATCCCCGAAGTGCTGGAATGTCACATGGTCGCGGGCGGATTTGACTATCTGGTGAAAGCCAGAGTAAAAGATATGGCTGCCTATCGCGAATTTCTGGGCAAGACGCTGTTACAGAAAGGCGTGCGGGAAACCCATACCTATGCCGTGATGGAAGAAGTAAAAAATACCAGTAAATTACCAATAAAATAACGCCCCGGCACCGCCGGGCACGGCGGAGACGGAGACAGCGATGAAATTGCGGCATAAGCAGGCGCGACAGCTTGCATGGGTATTCGGCGCCACCGCGGCAGGCACACTGCTCGCATGGCTGACTCAACTGGCGCTTGGGGCCGGTCCCGCCTGGCAGGCGGTGCTGGCGGCGCTGACCGCCGCCATCATCGCCCGGCTGGCCGGGCGCGGCGGCGACGACGACGGTACGCTCCGCTTCGCTGTCACCGTCGCCAATGAGATCGACGCGCTGATGATCGGCGCCGCCGAAACCTCATATTTCGTCGATTCCGTCAAAAAGAAGATCGAACACGACGTACGGACGGCCGGCGACATCGTCGCCAGTTCCGGGCAAAACGCCGGCACCACGGAAAAGATCGCCGCCAACGCCGAACGCGCCGCGAAAGTGGCGGCGCAAGTGCGCGCTGAAACGGAAAGCGGCCGGCGTGAAGTCGACCAGGGCCTGGAACGCATCAGCCGCGCGCGCGCCGATGCGCAGCAAGCGGCCGCGGTGATGACCAGCCTGCAACAAAAATCGCGCCGCATCTATGGTTTTACGGAAGCGATCGCCGAAATCTCCGCGCGTACCAATCTGCTGGCGCTCAATGCCGCGATCGAAGCGGCGCGCGCCGGCGAACAGGGACGCGGTTTTGCCGTTGTCGCAGGCGAAGTGCGACAACTGGCGCAGCGCACCAAGGAAGCCACTGATGAAATCAGCGCGATGGTGCGAGAGATTAACGAACAGGCCGAGCAAGCGACATCGGGCATGAATTCGCTGGCCGGCGTCGTCACCGAAGCGGCGAAAAACGTCGAAACCGTGCACGGTTTATTGGGCAGCATCGAACGTTCATCCGGTGTGTCGGAAAGCGAAATCGGAGAAATCGCGCGCGCTTCTCGCGAACACGTGGCGACCACGCAAGTGATCGCCGACGCCATCGCGCAAATTCGCGACAGCATGCTGTCGACCGATGCCGAATTGCCGCGCGCCACCGGATCGGCCATGGCGCTGGCCGAGCGCGCCGAAGTGATCGCCGCCGCGCTCGGCGTTTCGTCGGTGGTGACGGCGCACGACGCGGTCCGCCTCGCCGCGCAACAGGCGGCCAGCGACGTCGGTCACCTGTTCGACGCGGCGATTAAATCCGGCAAGATCACGCGCGAAGCGCTGTTCGACCGCCGCTATACGCCAATCCCGAACACCGATCCGCCCAAGCATAAGACCAGCTTCGACGCTTTCACCGACCGCGTCTTGCCGGGATTGCAGGAAGGTTTATTGGAAGCGATGCCGCAACTGGCGTATGCCGGGGCGGTCGACAACAATGGCTATTTTCCGACCCATAACCGGAAATTCACGCAGGCGCTGACCGGCAATTACGATGTCGACATCGTCCATAACCGCACCAAGCGCATTTTCAGCGACCGCACCGGCAAGCGCTGCGGCGCGAACACACAGCCGTTCCTGCTGCAAACCTATAAACGCGATACGGGAGAAGTGATGCACGACCTGTCGGCGCCGATCTATGTTGGCGGCCGGCATTGGGGGGGATTCCGTATCGGTTACCGGTCGGCCGGGCATTGAACTGTGCTTAGAGTCAAATGCCGTTAAGCTAAGCCACAGATTGTAGAGTTGTCATTCCCGCGCAGGCGGGAATCCCATTTTAGAATCGCAAACGGCGCAAAAAAATGGGATTCCCGCCTGCGCGGGAATGACAGGTTGGTGCTGATTTAACCTTATTAGGGCTGGAGTCAGGCAGCGTCACCAAGGATGCGTTGTTGTTTTATTTTGGGACAATTGTTGAGAAATAACGCAGCCGTCCCCCTGCCATTCGCCGCTTGACCGGCCCTCAGTACGTATCGCTGCGCGGCGAAGTGCCCGGGGCGATGCGCTGTGTCGGGGCATTCATGGCTTCGAGGTTGGCGCGCAGCCATTTGTGCGACGGGCTGCGCGCATCCCGCTCGTGCCACAGCATGTCGAGATGCACGGCCGGCAAGGTGAACGGCAATTCTTTCCAGATCAGCGCGTCGGTCATGCCGGTGGAGGCGATCAGGTGCCTTGGCAGCACGGTGATCAAATCCGAATTGGCGACGACCCGGCCGGCGGTGAAGAACTGGTTGACCGTCAACAGGATGCGGCGCTCGCGCTGGATCTGCGCCAGCGCTTCGTCGACCAGGCCATGCGCGCGGCCTGAAAAACTGACCAATAAATGATTGGCGGCGCAGTAATTGTCCAGCACCAGGTCGGTTTTCGCCAGCGGATGGTCACGCCGCATCACGCAGACGTAATGGCCGGAATACAGGCGCTCGTGGCGGATCGGAGAACTGGTGTCGCTCGACAGTTGCGCGGCCACGCCGGGGAAGAAGCCGACGGCCAGATCGATATCGCCGCGCAGCAGCATTGGGCGCGGTTCGCGCGTCGTCAACGGCACCATCCGCACATTGACGCCAGGCGCTTCGCGCTCGATCGAACGCATCAGCGAAGGCAGCCAGAAGGCGGCGGTAGCGTCGGCCATCGCCATGCGGAAAGTTGCGTGCGCTTTCGAGACATCGAAGGTTTCCGGCGTGACGGCCGCTTCCAGGCTGGCCAGCGCGCCGCGCACCGACGGCCACAGCGCCTCGGCGCGCGGCGTCGGTTTCACGCCGTAAGCGGTGCGGATCAGCAATTCATCGCCCAGGCTTTCGCGCAAGCGTTTGATGGCGTTCGAGACGGCCGGCTGGGTCATGGCCAGGTGGCCGGCTGCGCGTGTCAGGTTTTGTTCCGTCATGACGGCATCGAAAACCCGCAGCAAATTCAAGTCCAGCGTCAGGAAGCTCATGGTTGTTCAGCTAAGGAGGAATCGGCTCTTATTCATGATCCGTATGATTGTTATCGGGAAACATGATTGGAGTTATATGTTGCGCTGCACTATAGTGATACCTGATTCTAATTGCACCGGAACACCATGTCTACCTTCATTTCCGCAATCCAAGCCCTGACGCTGGATATTTCCATTGCCAACGCGATTGAACTCATCGCCGGCGCCATGCTGGCGCTGGCCGTGCTGCTGATGTTCAAGCCATTGTTGCGCGGCATTGGGCGCGCGTTGGTGCTGGTGGTGAAACCGAAATTGAGCAAGGAAGAACGTTTGCAGCGGCGCCTGATGAACGATGCGATGCTGTTGAACCGCATGGTCAATGCGATGGATGACACGCCGAGTCTGGCGGCCGAACTGCGCGCGCTGGCCGCGCGCGTCTGAAGTGTGAAGCGGACGGGCGGCTGATTTTAAAAAATCCGCCTGCCGCGTTGCAACATCGATTATTTTTCGCCCAGCAATAAGGGCTTGAGCGAACCGTCGGCCGGTTTGTCTCCGATCCAGATGCGCAGGATCGCATTGTAGAAGCCGACATCCTGCACTTCGCCGATCTTCTTGCCGTTCAGCGTGCAGACCGTGCCCGTGCCGGGCAGCCAGTCCACCGTCAGCACGTCCCCCTTTTTGAGACCCGGAATCGCGGCGAACATTTCACCGAACTGCTTGGTTTGCGGCAGGAACTTGGTGCGTTCGGCGGCCTCCGTATTGGCGTTCAGGCCCGCCATGAAGGCATCGCCGAACTGTTCCGACGTCAATTCGCGCAAGACGACGATCTGGATGCGGCGCGCGCCGGCCAGCGACTGGATCTCGGCCGCGGTGCTTTTCTTTTCCGGCAGGTACAGGCCGAGCGCATACAGTTTGAAAATGACCTTGGTGCGCAGGCCGGCACCGTTGAGTTTCAATTGCTGGCCGGCCAGCGTGATCGTGTCGTCGAATTTGACGCCGCCGGCTTCGGCCGCGAAGGTGGGCGGCAAGGTAGCCAGCAAGGCTGCGGCGAGCGCGCTGGTCAAGATGGTGCGGCGGCGTATCGTCATGTTGTCTCCATCGATTTTTAGGTATGCCGATGAATATACCATCGCCAACACTTCATCGAGAAAACTTTAGAACGGCCATACTATTTCTGGTCCGGCGCCTTGTTCCCTGTCAGCAATTCGTATTTCGCCAGCAATTGTTCATTGCTTTCGCGCCAGGCCGGGTTGAACGGGATGCATTCGACCGGGCAGATCTGCACGCACTGCGGTTCGTCGAAGTGACCGACGCATTCGGTGCACTTGTTCGGATCGATTTCGTAGATTTCGGCGCCCATGTAGATGGCATCGTTCGGGCACTCGGGTTCGCACACATCGCAATTGATGCATTCGTCGGTAATCATTAAAGCCATGGCGGCACTCGGACCTTACTCGACATTGAGGCTGGCGATCTTCTTCTTCAGCCAACGGTCGACGGATGGGAAAACAAACTTGGAAACGTCGCCGCCCAGCATCGCAATTTCGCGCACGATGGTGCCGGAAATGAACTGGTACTGGTCGGACGGCGTCAGGAACAGGGTTTCGACATCGGGCAGCAGGTAACGGTTCATGCCGGCCATCTGGAATTCGTATTCGAAGTCGGAGACGGCGCGCAAGCCGCGCACGATGACGCGCGCGTCATGGGTGCGCACGAAATCTTTTAATAAACCGGAAAAGCTTTCGACCTTCACATTCGGATAATGGCCCAGCACTTCATTGGCGATTTCCAGCCGTTCTTCGAGCGAGAAAAACGGACTTTTATTCTTGCTGTCGGCGACTCCCACCACCAGCGTGTCGAACAAACCCGATGCGCGGCGCACCAAATCTTCATGCCCGCGCGTGAGCGGATCGAACGTACCTGGATAAACGGCTACAACCATTGCGGCTCCCTGGAGATGCACCAATATAGAACGCGCATTATGCCTGAAAATCAGGCGTTGCCTGATGGATAGGGCCAGCCAGGGGCTGGCCCTGTGGTTTTTGGCGCCAGTGCGCGTCAGCCCCGGTATTGCAGCAAATGGTAAAACACCATGCCGGCCTTGTCGGCGCGGATCACGTCCCACTGCGCCATCCAGTCCGGCGCCGGTTCGGCTTCGTCCGCGGCCAGCGGCAGGCCGGATTCAGCATACACCAGGCCGCCCTCTTTTAATAATTTGCCGCACAGCGGCAGCACGGTGGAAAGGAAATCCTGCTGGTAAGGTGGGTCGAGGAAGATCAGGTCGAATTGCTGGCCGCGCAGCGCCAGCGATTGCGCCACCGCCAGCGCATCGCCGCGCACCAGTTGCACGTTGGCGGCATTGAGTTTTGTCTTGACCGCGTCGAGCTGGCGCACCACCGGGGTATTGCTGTCGACCATCGTCACCGCCGCGGCGCCGCGGCTGGCCGCCTCGAAGCCGAGCGCGCCGCTGCCGGCGAACAGGTCCAGCGCCTGCACGCCGCTCCAGTTACCGTTGCGCAAATGGTTAATCCAGTTGAACACGGTTTCGCGCACGCGGTCCGGGGTCGGGCGCAAGCCCAGCGCGCTGAGCACAGGCAAAGGCGTGCGCTTCCAGGCGCCGCCGATGATGCGCACCTGGTTGCTGTGTTGCGGGCCGTGAACGGGGACTTTGGCGGGTTTTTTGACGGGCTTCTTTTGCATGAGGGTGTGACGTTTAGGCTGAATAGTGGCGGGCACTATAGCATGCCGCACTGCATGCAAAAATCAGAGGCAACGGCTGGGGTCAGACCCGTAGGTCTGACCCCGGATTTTGCCTCTGATTTTAGGATTAACCCGCCTGCGCCGCCAGCGCGTTGAAATCGTCGATCCAGCCTTGCATGCGTTTTTGTGCGTGCGCCTTCTGTTCCGGCGTGGCGATCCGGATCACCGTCAATACCAGCTCGATCGTGCTGTTGGTATAGGTATCGAAGAAGGCCTTGCGCTCGGACGGCTTTTCCATGCGCTCGAAGGTTTCCTTGATCAGCGCGCTGATCATCGCCTGCGCCGCTTCCTTGCTCGGGCGTTCTTGCTGGATCTTTTTCGCCAGCGCGATGATGTTGCGCTGGCGGCGCGTGCGTTCATCGAGCCACAATTCATTGTCCAGCGGCCTGGCGTCGGAAGCCTTGCGGATCTGTTCTTCCTGCACGGAGCTGAAATTGCCGAACCACAGCGTGAACTGTTCCATCGATTTTTTATAACGGAATTTTTGCTGTTCTTCGCGATCGCCCTTCATGTTTTTATTGCGGAAGTCGCGGCTGTTCTTGTTGAACTTCTTTTCCATCTGCGCGATCTGTTCCGGCTTCAGCGACAGCGCCAGTTCGGCCAGGTCGGGCGCGGCCTTGTACAGCAAGGCTTCGGTGCGGGTGCGGATATCCTTGTAGTCGGCTTGCAGGTCGGCCGTCGTGACGGGGCCCTGCAACTGCTTTTGCGCCGTGCGCATCACCTGCACATAATCGTGCAATTGCGTCTTGCGGTGCCAATGAAATAAATCGTTGATGTCGGACTTGACCTCGGGCTTCTGGTCGGAATCGAGATCGACATACGCGTCGAGCCACCAGTAGAGCAAGGTGTCGCCGGTGTTGTAGGCCAGCCGCAGCGAACTGCAGGCCGCCAGCAGCAGCAGCGCGGCGATCGTGAAAAAGTAGCGTACGCTCCGGATGCGTGTTAACTGCATGTTAAACTTTTCCATATTCTCAACTCTCAAAAACTCGGCTTATGAACGTAGTCATCCTCGCCGCCGGCATGGGCAAACGCATGCAATCCGCCTTGCCCAAAGTGCTGCATCCTCTTGCCGGTAAGCCGTTGTTGTCGCACGTCATCGATACGGCGCGCACCCTGTCTCCGGCCAAATTATGCGTTATTTACGGACACGGCGGCGCAGCCGTGCTGGAGTTATTAGATAAACAAAACAAAGTCGAAGGCCCGGACATCTCCGCCGCGCTGCAGGAACCGCAACTGGGCACCGGCCACGCGGTGATGCAGGCGTTGCCGGTGCTTAATGAAAACAGCCCGACATTGATCCTGTACGGCGACGTGCCGTTGACCTCGGCGGCATCGCTGCGGCGCCTGGTGGACGCGGCCGGCGACGACAAGCTGGCGGTGTTGACGGTGGAACAGGAAGATCCGTTCGGCCTGGGCCGCATCGTGCGCGGCGCCGATGGAGAGATCGTCCGCATCGTCGAAGAAAAGGATGCGACCGATGCCGAGCGCGCGATCCGCGAAATCAACAGCGGCATCATCGTCGCGCCGACCGTGCATCTGAAAAAATGGTTAGCGGCACTGCAAAACAATAACGCGCAGGGAGAGTATTACCTGACGGATATCGTGGCGCAAGCCGTGGCCGACGGCGTGCCGGTGGTGTCGGCGCAACCGGCGGCGCAGTGGGAAGTGGCTGGCGTCAACAGCAAGGTGCAACTGGCCCAGCTCGAACGCATCCATCAAGGCAATATCGCGCTGGCGCTGCTTGAACGCGGGGTGACGATCATGGACCCGGCGCGCATCGACGTGCGCGGCACCCTGGTCTGCGGGCGCGACGTGACGATCGATGTCGGCTGCGTGTTCGAAGGCGACGTCGAACTGGCCGATGGCGTGACGGTCGGCGCACACAGCGTGCTGGTCAACGCACGCATCGGTGCCGGCGCGCAAATCAAGCCCTTCTGCCATATCGAATCGGCGCTGGTCGGCGCGGCATCGGTGATCGGACCGTATGCGCGGCTGCGTCCCGGTACGGAATTGGCCGAAGATGTCCACATCGGCAATTTCGTCGAAATCAAGAACAGCCAGATCGCCGCGCACAGCAAGGCGAACCACCTGGCCTATGTCGGCGATGCGACGGTCGGTTCACGCGTCAATATCGGCGCCGGCACGATCACGTGCAATTACGATGGAGCCAATAAATTCCGCACCGTGATCGAGGACGACGTCTTCATCGGCAGCGACAGCCAGCTGGTGGCGCCGGTGACGGTGGGCCGCGGCGCGACGCTCGGTGCCGGCACCACGCTGACGAAGAATGCGCCGGCCGGCAAGCTGACGATTACGCGCGTCAAACAGATGACGCTCGAAGGCTGGCAACGTCCGGTCAAGGTCAAAAAATAAGGATTGCTGGCTTCATGAACGGCACCGGCAGGCGCTGATGCTGATATAAGTTAGCAGCTGCTCTCTGTCATTCCCGCGCAGGCGGGAATCCCATTTCGCTGTGCCGTATGGGAAATAAAAATGGGATTCCCGCCTACGCGGGAATGACAACTCGACAGTCTGTGGCTTCGGTTTAACAGTATTGCCAGATGGCTTTTGTTACATTACAGCCTGTGGATAAGCTTGTGAACAAGCCTGCGGAAAAGTGTCTGATAAGCATGGGGTAAGTATTGGATAAGCCAGGGATAACTTGCCTGCCATGAACACCCGAACATATGCCTCACCCTGTTGCCATCTGCTAATATACCATCGGCCTCATCTGAGACAGATTGTGTATAACTCTGTTTATAAATGATGGGACAAGCACAGGATAAGTGCGGGACAACCCAGGATAACCCGCTTCCAGCTGAATTTCTTTCAAGTATGCCTGTGCATAAGTTTGTGGAGAAGCGCTGGAAACCGCGTGGATAACATCAAATTTTTTGCATTTCGAACCGCATGCCGTTGCGCACAGGTATCGGCAAGCGGCAACGAAGCGCGCAGCGCCCCGCCGGCGGAGACGGCGCGGCAGCGCCATTCGCGCTATGTGGATAACTTTGTGCATAAGCCGGGATAACTCTTTCCTTAAATCACAATTCTCGTTTCGAATTTGCTGCGGAAAGTCGAAAAATACGCCTTCACGTTGCGCACATTGGTATGCGTGGCAAACAGCCGGTGCGCCAGCGCGTGGTAAGACGGCATGTCGGCCACCTGCACCACCAGCACGAAATCCGGTCCCGGCGAAACGCGGTAGCACTGCAGCACCGCCTCCTCCCTCGCCACGTGCTGTTCGAACTCGTCCATGCGTTCGGCCGCCTGCACATCGAGCGTGATCTCGACGATCGCCGTCAGGCTCGTCCCCACCTTTTCCGGCGCGACGATCGCGACTTGCCGCGCGATGACGCCGCTCTCGACCAGGTGCCGGACCCGGCGCAAGCAGGTCGGCGCCGACACGTGCACAGCCAGCGCCAATTCTCCATTGGTCAGCGACGCATCGCCCTGTAAAACGTTCAGGATGCGGCGGTCGACTTCATCCAGTTCCACTATCGTCGTATTCATAAAAATTTCGCCTGATATGAAAGATTATTTCACCATCATACAGTCATGAAATAATGTTTCATACACGATTCAATTTAGAAAGCATATTTCATCTGTGCTGCTCTACGATGGCTTAATTAAAATTTAACCGGAAGAGGTCTATATGTGCGGCATCGTCGGCGCGGTAGCGCAACGCAACATCACCCCCATTTTGCTCGAAGGCTTGAAACGCCTGGAATACCGCGGCTACGATTCCTGCGGCGTCGCGCTGCACGTCGACGGCACGCTGCAACGCTCGCGCAGCACCTCGCGCGTGGCCGACCTGGAAAAACAGATGGCCGAAGTCGGCCTGCAAGGCTTCACGGGCATCGCGCACACGCGCTGGGCCACGCACGGCGCGCCCGCGTCGCACAACGCCCACCCGCATTTTTCTCCAAGCTCCGACAATGCCCGCATCGCCCTGGTCCACAACGGCATCATCGAAAACCATGACGAACTGCGCGCCGAACTGACCGCGCTCGGCTACGTCTTCCAGAGCCAGACCGATACCGAAGTCATCGCCCACCTGGTCGACCACATGTACAGCGGCGACCTGTTCGAAACCTTGCAGCAAGCCGTCAAGAGATTGCACGGCGCCTACGCGATCGCCGTGTTCAGCCGCGAAGAACCGCATCGCGTGGTCGCCGCGCGCCAGGGATCGCCGCTGATCGTCGGCCTGGGACAAGGAGAAAACTTTGTCGCCTCCGACGCGATGGCGCTGGCCGGCACCACCGACCAGATCATCTACCTGGAAGAAGGCGATGTGGTCGACCTGCAACTGGGCCGCATCTGGATCGCCGACGTCAACGGCAAGGCCGTCGAGCGCGAAGTGAAAACCGTGCATGCGCACACCGGCGCGGCCGAACTGGGACCGTACCGCCACTACATGCAAAAGGAAATCTTCGAACAGCCGCGCGTGATCGGCGATACGCTCGAAGGCATCACCGGCATCATGCCGGAACTGTTCGGCGACGGCGCCTATGCCGTGTTCAAGGAAATCGACCGCGTGCTGATCCTCGCCTGCGGCACCAGTTACTATGCCGGTCTCACCGCCAAATACTGGATCGAATCGATCGCGAAAGTGCCGGTCAACGTCGAAATCGCCAGCGAATACCGTTATAGGGACAGCGTGCCCGACCCGAAAACGCTGGTCGTGACGATTTCGCAGAGCGGAGAGACGGCCGACACGCTGGCCGCCCTAAAACACGCTCGCTCGCTGGGCATGCTGCACACGCTGACGATCTGCAACGTCGCCACCAGCGCCATGGTGCGCGAATGCAAGCTCGCCTACATCACCCGCGCCGGCGTCGAAGTCGGCGTCGCCTCGACCAAGGCGTTTACGACGCAGCTGGCCGCGCTGTTCCTGCTGACGCTGACCCTGGCGCAAGTGAACGGCCGCCTGACGGAAGAAGAAGAAAGCACGCACCTGAAAGCGATGCGCCATTTGCCATCCGCGATCGCCGCCGTGCTGGCGCTGGAACCGCAGATCATCGCCTGGGCCGACGAATTCGCGAGAAAAGAAAACGCGCTGTTCCTGGGGCGCGGCATGCACTACCCGATCGCGCTCGAAGGCGCGCTGAAACTGAAAGAGATTTCGTACATCCACGCCGAAGCGTATCCGGCCGGCGAACTGAAACACGGCCCGCTGGCGCTGGTGACCGAGGAAATGCCGGTAGTGACGATCGCGCCGAACGACGCCTTGATCGAAAAGCTGAAATCGAACATGCAGGAAGTGCGCGCGCGCGGCGGCCAGTTATTCGTCTTCGCCGACGTTGATTCCCGCATCACGTCCGGCGACGGCGTGCACGTGATCCGCCTGCCCGAGCACTACGGCCACCTGTCCCCGATCCTGCACGTGGTGTCGCTGCAATTGCTGGCATATCACTCGGCGCTGGCACGTGGCACGGATGTGGATAAGCCGAGGAATTTGGCCAAGTCGGTGACGGTGGAGTGAGTTCACTCCAGTGAGGACAGGCAGTGCGAAGGGTAAATAGAAGTGTTTGCTGGCTGGGAAATAAATACGTTCTTTATGGGGGCTAGATGCCTTGCAAGCCCGCATGGAATGGAGCCGCAAACGCTTTTATTTCCCCGTAGATTCACCTGCGCATAGCAGCAGTCGTGAGAGACTGTTTAATAACTCACCGGAAACGCATCCTATGCATCAGCAACGAACCGAGCGCGAGGTAAAGCATATTCTCTGCGACATCGATCCGCTGTTCGTAGTCACGAACGAGGCGGCGATAGCGCATCAGCCATGCAAACGTGCGTTCAACAACCCACCGGCGCGGCTGCACCTGGAAGCCGATTTGCCCCAGCAGGGGGCGTACCACTTCGATCGTGAAATTCAAGTATTCCGCCTTATCCATCAGTGCTCTGCGGTCATAGGCGGAATCGCCAAACAGGTGCTTAACCCAGGGCCAGCGCTGAACCAGCGCATCGAGCACCAATTGCGCACCGGTCGAATCGGCGATATCGGCCGGCGTCAGGTTCACCGCCAGCAATCGGCCATCGGTATCGACCGCAATATGGCGCTTGCGGCCATTGATCTTCTTATTGGCATCGTAACCGCGTTCGCGAGCACCCGGCGCCTTCACCGACTGGCTGTCAATGATGCCAGCCGAGGGCAGAACCTCGCGTTGCTCGCACATCCGGTCCAGCATCAGCGCCAGATCGTGGATGGTACGAAACAGGAAGCGCCGCATCAGCCGGCGGAACCAGTAATACACCGTCTGGTACGGCGGAAAGTCATTGGGCAGCATGCGCCATTCGCATCCAGAACGCACCAGGTAGCGCAATGCATTGATCACCGCTCGAAACTCCGTCTTGCGAGGGCGGCCGGTGCGTGCTGCGCTAGGCAACAAGGGCTCGACCAGTTTCCACTCCTGGTCTGTCATGTCGGTCGGATACCCGCCCTGGCCCTTCCGACGAGAACTTTCGTGCCGCTTGCGCTGCTCCTGTGTCCACATGGCGTTCTCCTAAACTGAGCCAAACCAGTTTAGACCAAAAAGTTGCGCGGGAGTTTTTAAACGGTCTCTAAGAGTTGTGAAATGCCGCCCAGGCTTCCCGAATGGCTCTACGAAGCATCGATGGGGAGATTCAGATGGCTGGTCCAAGGGGGCAAAGCATTACATATAGCGCTTCTAAGCAACGCAGAACTGCAGAAGCCTGGAATTCTTACTGAATCCGTTGTCAAACACATCTTCAATGCGTCTCTACAGATACACAACGGAGCGCGAATTGCCATCTCCAGAATGGAGGCAGGGCCTACGGGGAAAGGCAAGCTGCAATTCTTGAAGAACCTCGATCATTGTTCCACCGCCGATTTCAGCTATGCGGTAAGCGTCTTCCCTGCACCGTCTGTACGTAGCGAGTGGCCTCTGCCAGAGTACGGAGCGTGTCATCCTCGTCTACTTGATCAGGGTCCCAAACAATGTAATCTCATTCCCCGGCGCTGTCTGGAATGTTCAATCGCAGGTACCAGCATGCAAATGATGGAGATGAGTGAGACCGTAATCTTGGACCTAATCGCTTCTGTGGCGAAACCCCAGGAGTTCTTCCGTAAGGTCGAAGATCGGACATTCGGCGGTAGTGACTAACGTGTAATATAGTGGAAATTGCCAATATGGCATGTTAGGTTGCAATATGACACCGCTCGAAAAGTTTCGGTTTACAAGTGCAAGTGGTCGCGTCTGTAAGGGGCGAAGGTTATCGTCCATATCAGGTACATGGCAACTGGTACCAAAGAAACACCAAGCTTGTTTTCCTTGAGCCGTGACCAGAAAGTTACTGTTTTGCAATTACTATCTGCTGGACTGAAGAGTCGCGCTACTTAGACCTTTCCGATTTTTGTGGGCTCTTACGACTTAGCGGTTAACGGAGGAATGCCTGGGAGACCGTACCGTGACAGGACAACAACTATGCAGACACAAGAACACGATTTGATACTAGAAGCCCTCAGTGATCAAGCGCTGAGTGCCAGGCTTCGCCTAAAGCCACTGGAAGGACACCCGCTGGCCGTCAGCGACGAACAGCTATTCCGGCTCTTTCGCCTTGCACGTAGCGCGGGGAACGAGCACCGGAGGAATTCTCTCGCGGCAACCATCAATCAACGCCTGCTGGCGCGTGCGCGCGGCTTCGCCCGTAAGAACAAGCTTGTACCCAACTTGATCGGGGATTTGCAACAAGCTTCCTCTGAAATCGCGATGTTCATCTGGGTTCGATTGCTGGACCCGGACAAGACCGATTCCGCCTTCGCTGAAAAGGCGTTTGGAAAGTTGTTTGAGCACCGCGCCATCGACTTCTTGAGGAGTTTGCGGGTTGCACAGCGGGAGAAGGAAGTCAGCCTGGATGACGATGGTCGGGGCGACGACGAGGACAATTCTTCGTCTATGGTTGGGGCGAACGATGTGCTACAAGATAACGTTACGCCGGAGATTTTGGCAGCACGTAGACAGCTGTTTGACCGCACGAACGGGCGGCTGCGGGAAATCTTAACCCCTAAAGAGTACGAGACCTACGTGATGCTGTATGTGGGTGATTACCAAGTTCAGGAAATCGCCCGGGCATTGAAGGTGTCCGTTAAATCCATCAATAATTATAAGAACAGTGCGCTTGCAAAGATTGAGAAGGAGTTCAAGCAATGACATCGAAAAACAGCAGGTTGTCGCTGGATGAAGTGCTGGACCAGTTCTTCCTCATGGCTGACAAGCTGACGCCAAACTTAGTGCTTCAAGCTTGCGACGAATATCCGGAATACCGGGAAGAGATATTCGAATATGCCACCCTTCGGGTGGCCCACGAAGCTTTGCCAGAAACACACCAAGATTCTGATATGGAAGTGTCAGAGGAGGAAGTCTCTCTCATGCAAAGCTTTGTTTTGAATCGGCTTTACGCATTGGACTCTAATCGGCCAAGCGATAATGATATTGCGAATGCACGGATAGTCCTAAGCGGTCTGTCCGGGGGGAAACAATTGAGAATGACTTCTCAAGCAATTGGGCTTGGTAGATTCACAGGACTACTCACAAAAATTTTGTCGTCTAGGATAACTAATGTTCCTTCAAGAGTAATCGGGGAATTAGCTCGACATTTGAGCATCGACCGAAGTTCACTAAGTGGAGCACTTGGATTGCATATGACAGGCTCCCTTAGCTACAAGTCCGCAGATAAACCTAACGGGTTTGTCACAGAATCATGGGAACAAGCCATTCAATCTCTATCCGCTACGGAAGAGGAGCGAGTCGAGCTTCTTTCATTGCAAGAAAGGAAGGAATCTCTTTGACCGCTTTCCACCGCGCTCGTGTAGTCGCAATTCAAATTCGAGAGAGTTTATTTGGAGAGAAAAGTGTTGCTCCAATTACCTCTAAGAGTGTTGTTGATGCGTTTGCACACGAAGATGCTGAAGATTTTGAAATCTCGCTTGTTAGCCCGAATGATTCGATACTCTGCGGCGCTGATGCGGTGCTAATTAGAAAGCTCAAGCAAATTATTGTTCGAGACGACGTCTCTGCGTCTGAGCGAGCATTCTTAGTTGCGCATGAGTTCGGACATTGGAAGCTGCATGTCGATGGGCAAGAGGGATGCCATAGTGTTGTTGACCTGGCGTTGAAGCCCGAGATGGCGGAAACAACTGGTGCTCAAAAGGTCGAGGCATATGGAGCGCGAGAACGCGCAGAGCTCCAGGCCAATGTCTTTGCGCGTGAACTGCTGCTTCCCCGGAGTGTCGCGAAGAACCTCTACTTGGCAGGTTATACAGCGGAACAATTGGTGATGGATTTGGACCTTCCGCTTGAGCTGGTTCGACAGCAGTTACTTGATGGTTTGCTGTTACCTGAGCCTAGGCCCGCCGAGGAAACAGTCAAAGAACCAATCGTTCCGACACCCGAGCAACGGTTAGCCGCCACTTCAAGCGAACAAGTATCACTGGTGGTAGCTGGTCCTGGTACCGGAAAGACCGCAACGCTCATCATGCGAGTTCAGCACCTATTATCAAAGGGTGTAAAGCCTTCAGAAATGCTATTGCTGACGTTTTCCAATCGAGCTGCGCGAGAAATGATGGACCGCCTGGAGCAGCTTGGTGTTCAGGCGGCTCACGAAATTTGGGTTGGAACGTTTCATTCGTTTGGTCTTGAGTTCCTCAGGAAGAACTATCAGCACTTTAATCTGACACCTCGGTTTGGCGTGGCCGACAAGATGGCCCAAATCGCGATGCTCGAGCCTCACATATACGATCTCGGACTTAGTGTGTTCAATCCGCTTGGCGACCCGCTCGACTGGCTAAGCGAAGTAGTCAAGACAATCCAGCGTGCCAAAGACGAGCTGGCGGATGCTGATGGGTTTGCGGCCGCGATCAAGCCCGGCGCAGACGCGACTGGTACCGCCAAGCAGCAAGACATAGCGAAGCTATACCGCTGTTACGAAGACCACATTCGGGCCAAGGGCGACATAGTTGACTTGGGTGACCTCGTCATGCTTCCAGCAATTGAACTGACGACGGATTTCTCCAAGTACGAATCAAGTGTTGGTCGCTTCAAACATATCTTGGTGGACGAATACCAAGATGTGAACCGTGCGAGTGCCCAATTGGTGAAGGCGTTGGCATCGCATGCTGATTCCCTTTGGGTCGTGGGCGATGCGCGACAAGCGATATATCGGTTTCGCGGTGCGTCCATGGGAAATATCATCAATTTTGACGCTGACTTCCCGAAGCACAAGACCTTTCCCCTCAATGAAAACCGACGGAGCTTTGAGGAGGTTATTCGCGTTTTCGAGCACACCGGCCGAAATAAAAATCCACTTCAGCTGGTGTTGCCTCTGGACGATGTTGAGCCGAAGCGTGGAACGTGCGGCATAACACCGTTGCACGTCGAATGTGCTGACAATAGCATCGTGCATGGCGAGCTCGAACAGCATGTCAGGCGAATTCGCGCGTCTGGTATTGCTTATCGTGAGCAAGTCATCTTGGCGAGCAATCACGATATTTGTGGAGCGGCCGCTGATGCCTTAAACAACGCTGGCGTGCCCGCGCTGCACGTTGGTGACATCTTCCAGCACGTGGCTGTCAAAAATCTACTAACACTATTACAGTTGTTTGTTGACAGGTCCGGCAGCGGAATTGTGCGTGTGGCTCAACTACCAGGGCTAGAGCTTACAACGCCAGACGTAAGGATATTGGTCAACTGGCTTCGAGCAGAGCGCCCGGTCGCGCTGAGCTGGCTTTCTAGTCCGCCTACTGGTATCTCTCCTCCAGGACTTGCAGCACTAAAGCAATGGCAAAGGGTTTTTGGAGGACTTTCTTCGCTTGATTCACCTTGGAATGTGGCCTGTGAGCTTCTTCTATGCAGGACGCAAATTCTTCTCCCAAGCTTGGAGGGTAACGATATCTTGGATGTCACTCAGCGTCTCGCGTTATGGCAGTTTATCTACTATTTGCGGGTGCCTGAAGGCGGTCATTCGTACCAGACAGTCGGCAGTTTCCTGACTCGCTTAAGGCGGCGCCTTCGAATCGGGGAGGACCGTGAGCTGCGCATTCCGCCCCCCGAGGCTGATAGCCTAGACGCCGTCGCTGTTATGACCATCCACGGTAGTAAGGGACTCGAATTCGATGCCGTCCACTTGGTAGACATTAATGCCCAACACTTCACTGCTCGCATTGACCAGACTTTGCTGCCAAGGGCACTGGAAAAAGCCACCCGGGTGAGCGAAGCAGAGGCGGAGGCCTCTAACAAACTTTACGTGGCCTTGTCGCGGGCACGAAAGCACTTAGTTTTATACGAGCGGAAGGACGCATGGAAAGCTCAATGTGCTCCAGCAATACTGAATGCGGGTCATCTATTTCATAAGGTGCAAGGTATCGCAAAAGCCGGATTTACCGCTGCCAAAACCTCGACTAAGTCTCAGAGCAGTCCAGTCGGTCAGATTGCATTTTCAGATTTCCTCACGTATCGCGTATGTCCGCGGCGGTATTATTATGAGGCGGAATTAGGTCTCAATCCTGCAACGGGGATGCATCCGGCGGCTGCGATTGAGGCTGCGGTCATGCGCGATCTTTTTGTTCCCTACGGTGTCGATGCTACTACACCATCGATAGAAGTGGACCGCGTCCTATCGAATCTTGGCAGCGAATTTATAGAGGCACTTCCTCATTTACGTGTCTATGCTGACAAGTTACTTGCCAGCGGAAGGCGATGGCTTGGGGGCCAGCGAGCCGCGATGGCGCAGCCTTTTGATGTGACATGCGATGGGTTTGCGCTGCGGCTTTCACCTCACCGCATCAGCGGTAGCGACAAGGTCTTGGCAATTGAATTTGTTCGCACCCGCCCGGCGGGTAAACTTGGGCGACAGAAAAGCAGCCTGAAATGGATGTTGAAGCATCTAATGGCGGCGCATAAAGGTTATTCATTTAGCTGTCGCATTTTCATACTAAGTACCGGCGAGGCCGAGACTATTTATCCTGATTCGCCGCACTTCGCTAACAACCACGTGGCGGCAGCAGTTCATGGCATCTTGGACGGGGACGTTGCCGCCAAACCGAATCAGTGGGAATGTCCCAAGTGCCGGCACTTTTTGTACTGCCCTGCATAGGCATTCGTAGGTCAAATTTCAGATCGTGCTGTATGCGGCCGACGCTCTAATTTAGAGAGAGCGTCGGCCGTACTACTTCCGGGATTGAAAGCACATCTCTGCTAGCGCGAGCGAATTTCTTTCTTGTAGCCGTTGCCGATTTTTCTGAGCCGATGCGACTTAGCTTGGTATGAGCGGCGTATTTCACGCGGCTCGCTGCTAATCAAGGAGTGCAGAAATGCCTACCCGCGTATATATCCAATCCGAACATTTCCCTCACGTGAAGCTCATCGAAGTCGACGACCATGTGACCATCGAAGAACTCAAGCGCGCAGTGCTCGCGCTGCTGCCGCAAGGTACTGACTCGTCTGAGTTGTCGCTGTCGGTGGAAGACGATGAAGACAATGCTCTCGGCAATGCCACTCACGTCAAGCATCTGAAGAAAGAGCACGGTGTCCGTGTTCATCTGCACCGCTGCAAGCACATCGACGTCCATGTGCGGTTCAATGGTCAGACTGTGGGACATCCGTTCCCCCCGGCGACTACGGTCGGCCGCGTGCGTGCTTGGGCCGGACACAAGCTGGGCATGACCCCAGGCGACATCGCGGAGCATGTGCTGCAGATTGATGGTACGAATGTGCAGCCTGACATCGACGTTCACGTCGGTTCGCTGACCAAGTGCCCGCAGTGCTCGGTGACGTTCGACCTGGTGCCCGCGCACCGTGTTAACGGTTAAGTAGGAGGCGCAATGGCACCGGATGAACAGTCCTTGCGCGCCGACCTGATGTCGCCGCGCTTTCTTTCGGGTGAGGACCGCGGCCGCTGGCAGTTCAAGAAGCTGGAGTGGCCACACCTCTACATCAGCATCTCGGCGCGTGACGGTCGCGAATTTACCCTTCGTCTTAACTGCAGCGGATTTCCGTTTACGGGTCCTACCGGCACTTTCTGGGACCTTGCTACGGGAAATCGCCTGGCATTCGAAAAGTGGCCTACGGGCGGTGAGCGTATTCAGCTGACTTTGAAACCGAGCTGGAAGAACGGCGATGCACTTTATATCCCTTGTGACCGCGACAGCTTTGCCGGCCACGATCACTGGGCGTCGCAATATCCTCAACTCATTTGGAACCCTGCGAAGGGTATCTCCCACTATCTCGAGGTTGTTCATGAACTTCTTCAAAGCCGCGACTACGTCTGTACCGCTTCTTGAAATCTCCGCGCCTCTTTGGCGCCAGCTCATTGAGCACTTGCGTCAGCAGGGAGCAGGTTTGCGGGAAAGTGGTGCGTTCCTGCTTGGTCGGAAGACTGATAGCAGCCGTATGATGACGCAGTTCTTGCCCTACGAGTGGCTACAGGCCGATGCGCTTCAGCGTGACTATGTTTCGTTGACTGCGGCGAGCTTCGCAAAGCTGTGGGATGTTTGCCGAGCTGAAGATTTAGTCGTCGTCGCGGACGTGCACACCCACCGCTTCGGCGCCGGCCAGAGCCGCTCGGACATGGCCAATCCTATGGTCGCGCTGAAGGGGCATATCGCCCTCATCATCCCGCGGTTCGCGCAGGGCACGATTCGCCTGAACGACGTCGGGCTATATGTTTACCAAGGTAATCACGCATGGGTTTCCCACAATGGCTTGGATGTCAGCCGGGTATTGCACATTGACGGAAAGGAGTGAGTTAATGAATACCGACGCTGATTCGATGCATCGCTTGGCTAAGCTTGCTTTGGACTCTGGTGAGGTTGACTCGCCGGAGGCGGCCTTGGCGCTGTTTTCCTGCTATCGGCTGCGTATTTTCCTGGGCCGCGGTTGGGCAGATTCGCAGTCCGGCCAGGCGTGTTTCTTGACCGCGCTGAACACGGCTGCCAGGGCATTTCTTGGTGGTGTCGAGGTCTGTGGTGACTTTGAACCCATACTGACGGTTCCCTTGTTTGCTGGTCGGAAAACGAGCGATGTTATTCACGAGCTCGGGGGCGGCGTAATGGTCGCGCCGGTGGAAGACCTTCCAACGGTGGTGCTGGGGGCCGCGCCATACCCACACTATCCCGATTTTTGCATTCGTCCAAGCTGGGACCACTGGCAAGCGTGCATCACTCCTACCGTCGATGGGACGGATTTGCCGTGTTGCGGAGACAACCCGCTTGCAGGCGTGGCTGCGGCAGCCTTGGCTGTGAATGAGGCTTTTCTTTACGTTCGAGGCGACCTGCTCTCCGCAGGGCGGCGCACAGTGGGGTTCTCTCTGTGGAACCCCTTAGCCGTAACTGACTGGCGCGCAGAGGAAAATCAAGGACCGAAGCTGCGATACTTGCCTAAGGACTTGTGGCTGGTCGGGCTGGGGCACTTAGGCCAAGCTTATGCCTGGACTCTGTCGATGCTTCCTTATCGCTCTGAGGGCATGCCGCATTTGGTGCTCCAGGATTTCGACAAAGCTGCCAAGTCCAACCTCAGCACTTGTATGTTGCTGTCGTCAAGCGACCTAGGAAAGAAGAAGGTCCGCGTGGTGGCTGAGCGGCTCGAAGCTGCTGGTTTTACTACGGAGCTGGTTGAACGGCGTTTCGGCTCGCAGCATCAACTTATGCCAGGCGAACCAACCGTTGCGTTGTTTGGCGTCGACAACGTGGCGTCCCGCAGGGACATAGATTCGGCCGGCTTTGCCATAGTTGTCGAGGCTGGCCTAGGCAGCGGCTATCGCGATTTCCGCAACATCAGGACGCACACCTTTCCAGGGCCGCGTCGCGCTTCTGAAATCTGGGTGGCTGATATGGCGTCGCAGGTTGCCGTCGACCTCAATGAGGCCTACAGGAAGCTGGCGGCGGCGCGGAATGATCTCTGTGGTATGACGCAGCTCGCCTCACGCGCCGTTGCAACGCCGTTTGTGGGGGCGATGACCGCAACGCTGGTTTTAGCAGAGGTACTTCGTCCGCTGCACGGCGGTGGGGGCCATGCGGTGCTGGACCTGCAGCTCAAGGATTTACGTCATCGTACTGGCGCTGGCGCAGTTCCGTCGGCTGGTGTATTGCCTTCGTTTGTTGAGGCAAATGTAGATTGGAAATGCTGGGATTGATTGGCGTTAACAACATCTACTTGGGCGCAACGACAAAGCAGCTGTAGAGTGACAATCTGTGAACATTTCATTAAGGCAAGGTGATACTCTTTGTAATCGACGAAATACCCTGTTTCGGGCGAAAGACAGGACTTAACGCGACGACGACCACTGATTTGCCTCACCCGGAAGGTATCAGCGCATTCAATAGGAAATGTAGGAAAAGCTCGGCGCTGAAATTAGGCTTTATACCAAGCGCTTCTGAATAAAAACTGGCATCGGTTAGGGGGATTTGATGGCTGTGAGGCGATTTTTCGAGGCGGAGCGAGTCCGGTTCTTCCGTCCTCTTAACAGCTCTCGCCGGGAGCTGGCGGCCGCCTGTCTGCGAACGTTGTTTGAGCGGCTGCATGGCCCCGCCGCCGACTATGCCCACAATCTAACCCGGGATGCCTTAAAAGAGTTGCTGCTGCCGGTCGTTCGCGACCATTATGACCAGCTTGCTCCGGACGCTGAGCAAGACGAACTAAACACGCCAGATAGTGTTGAACCAACACAGCTTACCTCTGCGGTGATGCGATTGTTGTTGGCTGATGGTTGGCTGGAGCAGTTTGCAGACCGCAACGGTCTGGTCACCGCATTCCGATTTTCGCGAACGGGCAAGCTGTTCGCGGAAGCGTTGTGGTCCTTGGACCGACCGAGCCGAAGCCGCCAACGCAACATGCGCGGCTGTCGGAACGCGCTTGAGGCCGCACTCGGCGAACGGGGCGATGCGCACGACCTGATTGATGCCTACGAGTATGCTGAAAAGGTAATCGAGGACCTGACCGACGGCATCGACTATTTCCAGGAGCTCGTGCGGAACCTGATGCAAAACGCATCCGTTCACACCCAGTGGCGTGAGTTCGTTGAGTTCCTGGGTCGTTTCGAACGCGACTATTCTAAGCAGCTGACGGCCGATAATGCGACGCTGAACAGGCAGTCTATCCGGCAGAAGCTGGAAAAACTGCGCGTGGTCCCTGAAAACAAGTTTAAGCGTGTCGATGCCCAGCTGTACGACATCGCGCAATGGGCTGTCAAGGAGCATACCGGAACCTCGGTCTATGACTGGCTGCTCGAGCGTATCGAGGATATCGTCGATGCGGCCTGTGAATCGAAGCAGCCCGGATTCCTCAAGGCGATGGAAACGTACATGAAGCGCGTCCATGGCTTGGCGCTGCAGTCGATGATGCTGCGGGCCGGACAGACCCGCCATGCTTACCTGGCAGCGATTCAGCGGGTGGCTGAATCGACTGGCGAAGCCCAGGACGAGCTGCTGGCAAAAATTGGCGAACGGCTGACTCCGGCGGAAGTTCGGGTTCTCGACCCGGCAAGCTTCAAGCTGCGTACGGCGACTCAGCGGCGCAGGGCGGTGACGGTGTCGATTCAGCCGCGCCCAACCAGAGAGCAACAGCTCTTGGGCGCTATGAGGCGCGCGGAAGCCGAGGCATTTTCCCTGCCAAATGAGGAGCTGGCGGAAAAGCTGCGGGGCGACCTGCGCCTGTTTCAACACTCGATACGACTCTCTGCGTTCTCGACTGCGACGGCGCGCGATGTCATCCGCGCGCTGCAGGCCGTCGAAGCCGTGCGCAATGCCCGGGGAAACGACCTTATTGCCCGAAAACTACCCGGCCGCCTGGACAACGACTTCTACACCGGCGCTGATTACGAGATTGACTTCAAAAAATGAGCATATCTACGCTGGTGCGCGACCAATTGGCCCTGGCCAACGTAAAGCCCGAACGCCTTCGGGAAATCATCAATAGGTTGTTGGCCTATGGAGTCATTGTCCGGGACGAAGACAAGACCGAGCAGCTGTTGTACGACGACGCCCGGCGGGTGGAGACGCTGCTGGAGGACTATCTCGATGTCGCCGGTTTCCTCTTGCACCACGACAGCACAAACCAATTCTATCGACTCTATGCGCCCGGTGCCGTTGTTGACGGGCTGCCCGAGGATACGCTGGATGCGGTGCCTTCCTTGCGCGCGCGGGTGTCCCCCGATTTCGTCGCGGCCGCGCTGGCACTGCGCTTTCTCTACCAGAACAAGCTCAACAACGGCGACATCCAGGCGCAGGGCGATGCCCTGGTCAGCTTTGAAGAACTGGCCGCGACGCTGCTTACGCAGTTGAAGCGCCCGCTCCCCTCCAGCACCAGCGAAAAGCTTGCGCTGCTGGCTGAACTACGGCGCCACCGCATCATCACCTTCAGTTCCGCTTTCTCGATTACTGACGAAGATGCGCTGCTGGCCATCCGGGCAACCATTTTGGGCATCGTCAGCAATGACGCCCTAACGGCTGCACTCGACGCCGACGGTGTCATCGAAGTAGAAACCGTTGTTGAGGAGATAGCGCCATGAAGCTGGACCGACTGATTCTAGTCAATTGGGGCCAAATTCGTCCCGGTGACTATGACATGGGCGACGTGACGCTGCTGACGGGCCAGACCGGCTCGGGCAAATCGACAATGCTCGACGCACTGCAAACGGTGATGACGGCGGCGATACCGGGTATCTACAACTACAACCCGGGCCAGGATGAGGTGACACAAGGGCAGCGCCGCGGCAAGACCAAGCGAACGCTAGAGTCTTACGTGGTCGGCGCGGAGTACAGCCGCTTCTCCAGGCCTAACGGCGCGCATGCCTACATGGCAGCCGTGTTCCGGCCCAGCGAAGGCGAAGATAATGCCAAGCCTTTCACTGCGGTCGTTGCCGCGGCCGCGCGGGTCGACGGGGTTGGCGAGCGTCGGGACGCCAAGTTGGAAAAACTCGAACTCATCATCGTCGACGACGCCATACTGACATTCGACGATTTCGTCAAGGACGCCGCAGCCAACGAGTGGGTAGCGGTCGAAGGCGTGGTTCGACGTCTTAAAGACAAGTATCGAAAAGTTGCGCCGTTCGATACCCACAAGAAGAACTACATCTGCGCACTCTATGGCCGGTTCAGGGGAAAGCCGTCCGTGCCTTGGGATGAAGCGCAAAACGCTGCAAAAGCCTGGTGCCAGTCGATTGCCTACCGGCCCATCGGCTCTGTGCACGACCTGGTTCGCGACGACATTCTCGAGTTCGACGCCAAGCAGCTGCAGGAGAGCATCAGCCGCATCGGCGACTTGATGCGCCAGGTGACCAACCTTCGCGAAGAAGGGGAGCGCATCGGTGCTACGGTGCAGCGGCTCAAGGAGCTTAAGACCGTCATCGGGAAAACCACGGCAGCTTTCGAGGAGCAGGTGCAGTACGACCTGTTGTTGGCCAAGCTTCATTTGCGCGTCGCCGACGAGGCGGTAGCTGACGAAACGCGGTGCATCGCTTCAGACACTGCGTTGGCTAAGCAACATGACGCGAAGTCGAAGAGCGATACCGCCTTGCGCAAAACTATCGATGCAAGTCGCATCGACGTCGCCGCAAAACTCCGCGGCATCCCGGCACACGGGGAGAAGGAGCGCCTTGAAGAAAGTCTGAAGCGCGCCACTAGCTCAACAAAGACCGTGCTCGAAGGGCTCAACCGCTCGTTATTGTCGGCAGCGCAACTCGACAACGCCGCGCGCCAGCTCATGGGGAAACCTATCCCTGAACAGTTTCCGAAATTGAAGGCTGCCGTTCAGGCGGTGGCAACGGCAGTGGCTGCCACGGCCTTCGACCGCCTGGCCGCGCTGCGTCAAGAGGTTCTTGCGGCGTCTGTGGGCGATGTTTTCAACGTTGCACTGCTGCGCCAGCTGGTTGGTGCTTTTGAAGGCACCAATACCGGAGTCAGCGAGTTGCATGCGGCGTTGGTCGGCCCGAGTGGAAGTGCCTCGACAGCCATTGCCGCCGAATCGACAGCATTGAGCGAGCGGTCTATGGCGGCGCAGACTGCGGTCATGGACCTTGCCAGCAAGAAGGCACGCCTGGCCGCGGGCGGCGGCAACTATGGGCGAGATACCGTGGTGGCAGTTGACCGAGTTCGAGACCGCTACCCCGAAGCAAGCGTTCAGGTGCTTTCTGACTTGATTGAACCTGCTTCCGAAGCATGGCAGGCGGCCATCGAGGGCTACCTGGGTAACTCCCGATTCAACCTCATCGTCAAGCCTGAGTGGGAGGCACGCGTCATCGACTACTTGCAAACATGGGGCTCCGGCGCCCGTGTCATCCAAGGCAAGAAGTGCCTGGACCATGCCGACGCCTCGCGGGTGCCGCAAGACTCCATCATTCATGAGTTGCATACTGACAATCCGATTGCCAGGGCTTACCTCATTGACCAATACGGTCCGGTGGTCAAAGTTAACACAACCGAGCAATTGCGCCATACCTCGCGTGGTCTTACCAAGGAGGGAAAGGGCAGCGGTTCGCGCACGATGTTCGTGTGCGAGCAGCGAAACCTCGCATTCGGACGCAAGGCGCGCGAGAGGGCGCTCCAGGAGGTTACCGAACAGCTCTTGGCTGCCGAGGCCGAAGTCGACGGCCTCGAGGTATTACGGTCGACCCTAACCGTCGTCCAGCGCCTCCTTATGAATCTGAAGGAGCCGTCGTTCGATGCTGCGCCGCTTCATGACTATGCCAGCGACATTGAGCATGCGCGCCGCGCCTTGGTGCAGCTGGACCTGAAGGAAGTAGATGAGTTGCAATCACGCCTGAAACAGCTCGAGGCCGAGCTATTGGAATACGACAAGTCGATTGAGGTCTCGAAAGCGGCCGTCGTGCTGGCTGAAAAACGCATTAGTGAGGCCGAGGAAACAATTCGTCGCAGCAATCTGCGTCAGGATGCTCGCCTTCAGGAACATCAGCATCAGACAAGTCGGCTGAAACACCTGTGCGAGGCCAATCCTGAACGCACCTACAGCGTGATGGCGCAACAAGTGGCCGACTTGGTGGATGCGCGTGTGCTTGACGTGACCGGCGTGCAGTCGAAACTGAGCTCGCTTCGAGTGCTGCCTGTCAGCATGCTTGGTGAAGTACGAGAACTGCTGTCCGAATACAACCAGCGCGCTAAATCGGAGGAACGCTTTTCCGCAGCACTGCCGCATCACCTGGATGACTCAACCTTCGATCTGAATTATGGCCCGGTTGCGAACCTGGGCCGCGCGGTGGGGCAGATGCACAACAATATGGAAAGCGTTGGCGTATACAACAACCGCGACGCGCTGACCAAGGCCGAACGTTCGTTCCACGACGTGTTTACGAAGCAGTTCTGCGTTGAAATCAAGACCAAGGTCGATGACGGTATCCGCACGCTCAAGCAACTCAATGCGGAGTTGCACCACCTGAAATTTGGCTCCGACCGCTTCAGCATTGACTGGTCCCGGTGGGAGCCCGAGTTCGAGGAATACCACGCGTTTTTCCGCGCGGTGACCGAACTGGCCGATGCGAACGAAGCAATCGACCTTTTTGGCGAAACTGAATTGTCGCCAAAGCACATCGCCGTGCGCAACCGACTTGTCGGACTACTGCTGGACAAGAACCAGGAGGTTGCCAGTCGCGAACTGCTGCGCATCGCGGACTATCGCAATTACCGCCGGTATGAAATCTGGAACGAGTCCGACAGCGGCGGGCGCATTGCCCTGTCGACATGGGGCACCGGCTCAGGAGGTCAGCTCGAGACGCCGGCATACATTGTGCGCGCGGCCATTGTCACAAACCGGCTGAAGTTTTTTGAAAAGGGGCCAAGCCTCAAATTGCTGGTGAACGACGAGTCGTTCTCGAAGATGGACGAGCAGCGCGCTCGCGACGTCTTGCGCTTCCTGCGCGACAGTCTGAAGTTGCAGGTCATCAGTGCGATGCCGACCAAGGCTGCCGGCGGCCTGCGCGATGAGTTCAACCGCGAGTACAGCTTTACCCGGGCGGCTGTTGATGAGAATGGCGAACTGGACTTCATCTCCGACTGTGATGAGCGCGTCTTGAAGACCGACCGTATGCGCGAGCTCTGGGCGCAACAGCGGGTTCTAGTGCGCGAGCAGGCGAAGCTGGCGTTCGAGGAGGCCGAAACGGGGCTTGAGGCAGGCCTGGTCATGCCGCTGGAGATTGACCCGTGAAAGCCGCGCCTCTGTGGCTGGAATCAGATGCTATTCGACAGCTGCTCAGCCTGCTTGTGGACCGGCTTGATGCGGCAGACCAGCGCGGCAGCGCCAAGATGCAGCCCGTCGCCTTGAATGACAAGTCCTGGCCGGCCCTGTATCGGACGCCTTTCGAGTCTGAAAAAGAAGAACTTTGGGGCCAGGTAAGCGAACTCTGTCGCTGGGGATGGATGCAGGTCAAGCCCGAGGCTGCCCTTCGTTCGTGTTCGGGGTATGCCTTGTCGCCGCGGCTCACCGTCCTCAACGAAAAGACGGTTCGGCAGGCAATTAGCCGGCCCGAACGCGTGCGCTCGAGCGTGGAGCGTTGGCGCGAGGCAGTGTCCACGCACCTGAACGCGCCGGACGATGCTAAACGGTTAGCCGGAGAGTTCTGCATCGACATGCCGGACCGGTCGATGGTCGAGGTGGTTCAGCGGTTGAATCGCCTGCCAGAACTGGCTGCGCAACCGTTACTGCTCCGGGAGGTTTCGGCCCGTTTGTTCTGGGGTATGTCTAAAGTGCTCGACAAGCGCCAAGGTCTGGTGGCGGCTGTACTGGGCGTACCCGAGTGTCCCTTTGTAGAGTCACCGATTCAAATGCAGGTGTTTTTACCACCTGGCGACGTTGATTCCGTTCTGTTTATCGAGAACCAGATGAGTTTCGAGCAGGCGACGCGCTCGGCGTCCGGGACGTTCAAGGGCCAAGCCCTGGTGTTTGCTTCGGGGTTTAAAGGCAGCGCGCGGAGGTTACGGAGCCAAGCGTCGGTGTATTACTCGCAGCGCGGCGAGCTGGCCAGCGCAGCGCGTGAGCGGTTCGAAGAGTGGTTGACAAGGGATACAGTGAGTTCGATGGTACCAGCGTACTTCTGGGGAGACCTTGACTGGTCGGGCATGCGTATTCTCTATGCTATGCGTTGCTCGTTCCCTGGTTTGACCGCGTGGCAGCCGGGCTACATTCCTATGCGCGACGCTTTGCTCCGTGGCGAGGGCCATTCGCCCGAAGCTTCGGACAAGGGCGGACAGGTGCCGCTGATCGAAACGGGATGTGCCTTCGCTGACAGCCATCTGCTGCCAGCGATGGTCACTTGGCATAAGTTCATAGACCAGGAAGTCTTTACGCTTTGAATTGGGACTGGGCCGATTCGGCTAATAAACGAAAGACCGTCCAAAAGTGAAGAAATGAAGGTGATGCTTAGTTCAATAGTCACAAAGCTTAATTTTAATCATTGGTGAGTATCAAGATAATTGTTATTCGACCTATCCAGTTTATGTGATTTTTTAAAAATATGGTTGAGCGCGACATTCCACTGTGCCTTGGAATGTCGTTGAGTTTTGCGTTCTCAAGGCGTGCGTGCCTGTGTAAGCGAGTATCGCCGCGGCGCCTGCGCGCTTGACCTATGCCGGCGGAAAACCGCCTTCGAGCGCGATTACAGACAAGGGCTCGCGAACGCTGGGCTGTTCTTTTTTCTGCAAGTCCTCGCCGAGCGTTTCGATCGGCGCCTGGCGGCCGATGGCGATGGCCGCTTCGATGCGATAGTTGTCCGGCACGTTCAATTCCAGGCGCGTGCGTTCCATATCGATGCCGATGATCCCGTGCGCGCGCAAACCTTGCAATGTCGATTGCAAGCCGAGTTGCGCCCAGGCCGCGCCGGCATCGAAGGAATGAGTGTACGACGGCACCCATTCGTCTTCGCCGGCCGCGCCCGGCGCTGCCGCCGGGTTCTTCATCAAGGTATTCGACACGACGAAGACCAGCGCCGAGGCATTTTTCGCCCACACCTGGTTATCGGGAGTCAGCAGCCCGACAAACCTGTCCCAATCGGGCGTGTCGCGCCGCGCGTAAAGAAAGCGCCACGGTTGGGAATTGAAGCACGACGGCGCCCAGCGCGCCGCTTCCAGCAGCGTCATCAATTGCGATTCCGGAAGCGGCTCGGCCGTGAACGCGCGCGGAGACCAGCGGTGCAGGAACATCGTCTCGACCGGGAAATTCGGTACGCGCCGCGTCGCCAAATACTGTCCATCGGCATACAGCAGCGGCGAGACCAGTTCGCCGTTGCGGACCGTGTTGACGCGACCGATGAAAATCGTATGGGTGCCGTAGGACACGGTCTGGTCGATATCGCAGAACAGATTGGCTTGCGCATCCACCAGGTAGGGCAGATTGCCGTCCTCCTCGCTCGCCTTCCACGCGTGATCGGCGAAGCGGTCGGCGCCCCGGATCTTGCTGCTGGAAAAAGTGCCGGCATGGGCTTCCTGCGAGGCGCGCAGCAGGTTGATGCAGAATCGGCCTCCGGCATGCAACACCTTGTGCAGCGTCGCCGTGGTGTTGACGCACACCAGCACCGACGGCGGATCCATCGACACCGACGTCACCGACGTGGCTGTCATGCCGTGCCAGCCATCTTCGTCGGCGGTGGAAACGATGCTGACCGTTGCCGCCAGGCGCCGCATCGCGTTTTTAAAATCCTGCTGTAATTCGGGAGCGACCACTTGCTGTGCATCGCGCGGTGTCAGGTTTGACATGATTACTCCATTGATCAGGCGTGGTGGGCGCGCTGCGAGCGCGTATCGCTGGTTCCAAGCAATTCCTCGGCCAAGGCCAGCAGCCCCTTGACCTCCAGGACGGACCCGGTGCCAAAGATGTAGAAGTCGGGCCGAACCAGCACGGCATTGACGCCAAGACGGTCGAACCAGTCCGCGTAGCTGCCGTCCAGATCGGCGGTGTCGCCATGCGGACCGAAATCGGCGGCCACGCCGCCCAGGCGCCGGATGGCTTCCCGCACCGGCTGGTTCAGGACGGATGTCACGCCATCGCCGCGCACGAGCAATTGCCAACCCTTGCCGACGACATCGTCGAACAGGCCTTCCTGCCCGCCGTGGCTCACGCGTCCCTGGACGGACAGATAACCGGCATTCGGGTCCGCCGCGTGGAACGCGCCACTGCTTCCGAGCCGGGGCTCTGGAGGCGGCTTCAACGCGAGAGCGGGATTTCTCATCGCTTCTTTCATGCTTTTATCCCGCGCCGCCACTTCGGCCGGATCGAGCATGCAGATCAGGCGTCCCATCTCGACGGCTTGCCGGATGATTTCCTGGACGTGTTCACTACGTTCAGGACCATAGGAGTCAAACAGTGTTTCGGAAGCTTTTCCACGCAGCACGGCTTCCATCCGCCAGCATAGCGCCACGGCATCGCGCATGCCCGAACATAACCCTTGCCCCAGGAACGGCGGCATCAGGTGCGCGGCATCGCCGGCCAGGAAGACACGTCCTTTTTGCCACTGGTTTGCCCATGAACCGCGGAACGTGTAGACGGCGTGGCGCTCCACGGTCGCATTGCCGGGCGTGATGTTCCACGGCGCGAGCAACTCCCAGGCCTTGGCGGTCGTGTTCAGTTCCTCGATCGATTCGCCCGGCAGGCGCATGAATTCCCAGCGCCGGCGGCCCGGCCCGCTGGCCACCAGCGTCGACGGACGGGAAGGATCGCAATGCTGCACGACATAGGGATTCCACACCCGCTCTTCATTGGGAATGACGTCGACGACCAGCCAGTCATATTCGAAGCCGAGATCGGTCTGGCTGATGTCCAGCAACTCGCGCGTCGTGCTGCGTGCGCCATCGGCGCCGAGCACATAGCGCGCCTTGACGCCGACCTTGTCTTGCGGGTTGCCGGTCGCGCCGAATTCGAGCGCGACGTGATCGTCGTGCTGCTTCAGCGAAACCAGCTCGCGGCCACGGTGCAGCGTCACGCGGGGCGATGCTTCGATCCGGCGTACCAGCAACTGCTCGACGTCGGGCTGGTAAAACATGTTCATCTGCGCCCAGCCCGACGCTCCGGCCCGGTTCCAGTCGATCTTCAGAATGGTCTCGCCCGCGCCATTGAGGAATTCGTAGGTTTTATCGGGTCCGATCACCGGGTCGAGCAAAGGCTCCAGCTCGGCTGCCAGTCCGGCATCCTGCAGTTGGCGAATGATCTCGTGATCGACGCCGCAGGCGCGCGGGCGCGGGTAAAACGCCGGCCATCGCTCGTACAGGGCGACCGTCATGCCCCGCTGTTCAAGAAGCAGCGCGGCGAGCAGCCCAACCGGGCCGGCGCCGACAATTACAACGTCATTCATCAACATAGTGATCTCGGATTTTAAAGGGCTAATAAGCCTGGTTCGCGGTTTAGTGCAGCTGTTGATGCTGTCTCGACATGCCAGGGATCATGTGCAACGACAAAATATCAACATGGGTTGATATTATTGAAGAGTCCCTGGAGTGTCAATGGGCGAAGCGAAGAAAAATCATCCCGGCGTCCGATCTTCGTCGAGATTGCCGCCGACGCCGTAGCGCTTCGTCAGCAGGAACACGATCGGTCCCAGCGCAGCCGCGGCGGCAATGCTGGCCTGCACGGAACTGATGGCCGCGAGGTAGCCCCACAAGGCTGCGCCGGCGGCGCTGCCGCCCATCACGGCCATGTGGTAGATCGCCATGCCGCGCGCGCGCACCCAGTCCGGCAGCGCCAGTTGCACCGCGACGGTCAGCGAATTCGCGGTGGCGATCCACGCCATGCCCGCCACGGCGACGGCGGACGCGGCCAGCCACATGGCCGGCGCCAGCGCGGCGCCGATGGAGGCGACGGCGTGTACGCAAATGCCCGCGCCCACCATCATGTCGGGACTGGCGCGAAGCCGCAGCCGTTTCAGATTGAAAGCAATGAAGATTGCGCCGGCGGCCAGCGCGACCAGCAGTGACGTAAAGGCGCCGGGTCCGCCGTCACCGAGGCGCAGCGCCACCAGCGGCAGCAGCGCCGTCAGTGCGGTGGCTTGCAGGAAGAACAGGAAAATGCGGAACAGGATGATGCGCAGTTGCGGCGACTGCAGCACGTGCCGCAGCCCCGTGCGCATTGCGGCGCCCAGGCGTTCACAGGGCAGGATGCTGATCTTCGGCGCCGGTTGCCAGCGCAGGATCAGTGCCAGGGCGACTACGCTCAGCGCGACATTGAGCAGGTAGACATAGGCGCTGCCGGCGCTGGCGAGCAGCGCGCCCGCGATGAGCGGGCCGATGAGGCGCGCCATGTTCGCGGCGATACCGTTGAGCGCCAGCGCGGCCGGCAGGTCGTCGCGCGGCACCAGGTCCGGCACGATGGCGGCGAACAGCGGCCAGCGCATCGCCATGCCGATGCCATTAAGGAAAGTACACGCCAGCAGCAAGGGAGCGCTCAGTGCGCCGCTGAACGACAAGGCGGCGAGCACGATGGCGACGCCACCGATCCAGACTTGCGTCAGCGCCAGATAACGCCGGCGGTCGACGATGTCGGCCAGGGCGCCGCTCGGCAGGCCCAGCAGGAAAAGCGGTAGCGTCGAGGCGGACTGCACCATCGCGATCATGAAGGCGCTGTCGGTCAGCGACGTCATCAGCCACGCGGAGGCGACGTCGTTCATCCACATCGTCAGGTTGGCGGTCAGCCAGACCAGCCACAGCATGCGAAATGCGGGCCGGCGCAGAAACACCTTAGCTTGCCCCGGTTCGGCGAAAGCGCGCTGTCCTGCGGGTGAGGAAGGCGGAAATGCCTTCCGCGAAATCCTCGCTTTGCGTCGCCTCGGCAAACGCGGCGAGGCTTTCGCTGGTCTCGCGCGTGATGCCGCCATGCCCCAGCTCGCGCAGCATCGCTTTCGAACGCAGCAAGGTGAAGGGAGAGCGCGTGAGGATGGTTTCGGCGAGGCGCTGAAGCTCTGCTTCGAAGCGTTCTTCAGGGAACACTTCGTCGACCAGCCCGATCCGCAGGGCTTGCTCCGCGCCGACGGTTTCGGACGAATAAATCAACTTCTTGCTTTGCCCCATGCCGATCGTGGCGACCAGCCGTTGATAGTCGCTGCGCAGATACAAGGCGCCCAGTTTGGCCACCGGGATCGAAAACACGGCGCTGGCCGAGGCGATGCGCAAGTCGCCCGCGAGCGACAGTGCCAGGGCGGAACCGTAGCACACGCCTTCGATGGCCATGATGACAGGCTTGACCGCATCTTCGACTGCCTGTATCGCATCGGCCCATGCCGCCGCGAAGACCTGTGCGTCGGCGATATGGCCGGGGAATTCACTGAGTGCGGCGATATCGTTGCCGGCGCTAAAGTGCTTGCCCGACCCGCGCACGACGATCAGGCCGACCGCCGGATTGCTGTCCGCCGCGGCGACCAGCGAGCGCAGCGCCTGCCAGGTGCTGAGCCGGATCGCGTTGATCTTGGACGGGCGCCCGATGGTGATCGTCGCGACCGCTTCACGAATGTCCAGGGTAAGGTCGCCGTCGGGCGTGGACGCACTTGAAAGTTGCGTCTGATATCGTGTCATTTGCTGTATCTCCAGTTCGAAGTGCACCAACGCCAGGTCGATGCACATTGCCGTGTTGGGAGCGCGCCGCCGCCGCAAGCTCGGCGGCTGGATCAAGCTCCCGCTCAAGCAGGCAATTATGCCGGCGATTTGGCCGCGATCGCCTCGAACATGGTCGTGAAGCCGGCGCGAGCGAATTCGATCGTCGCGACATCCATAAAGTGTCCGTCGATGATCTTCGTGCCGACAAGCCCGATCACGATTTCGGGTGTATTGACCGGCCGGGCCAAGGCTGAAACCAGCGTCTCGCGGATTTGATACTGCGCGCGAACGCCTCCCGTGCTGGCCGGCGACGACGTGACGATGAGAACCTGCTTGTTCTTCAGCGGCGAGCCGTTATGCGGGCGCGACACCCAGTCGAGGGCGTTTTTCAATACGCCGGGAATGCCGTGGTTGTATTCCGGCGACGAAATCACCAAGCCGTCCGCTTCCGCTATCTGGCGGCGGAAGCGTTCGACGCTGGCCGGCAGCGGTTCAACATACAGGTCCTGGTCGAAATGGGGCAGATCGCCAATGTCGGCGTAGTCGAACTGCGCTTCTGATGCCGTCGCGTCCGCCAAGGCGAGCAGGATGGCTTTGGAAAAAGCTTGCTTGCGCAAGCTTCCCGAGATTGCAAGTAAACGAATGGGGCGCATGGTCGGTATTCTTTCTGAAAGGCTCTGGCGATCTGGGTGTCGGCGCTGGGTTCAGGCGCGCCGGGCGATGGTGTTGGCAAGCGTTCCGATCCGCTCGATTTCGATTTCGATCACATCGCCCTCGCGCATGAAGACGGGCGGCTTGCGCGCATAGCCAACGCCGGACGGGGTGCCGGTGGCGATCACATCGCCCGGTTCCAGCGTCATGGCTTCGGACAGCGTGGTGATCAAGGTGGCGACATCGAAAATCAGGTCGGCCGTATTGCTGTCTTGCATGATCTCGCCATTGAGCCGCGCCTGCAGCCGCAGTCCCGAGGCGCCGGCCGGCAGTTCGTCGGGTGTCACCAGGTCGGCGCTGAAGCCACCGGTCTGGTCGAAATTCTTACCGACCGTCCATTGCGTGGTTTTGCGCTGATAGTCGCGGATCGTGCCGTCATTGAAGCAGCAATATCCCGCGACGTAGTCGAGCGGGTTGTCGCGCACGTTGGTCGCGGTCTTGCCGATGACGACCGCCAGTTCCGCCTCGAAGTCGAGCTTGTCCGAGCAGGCGGGCATGATGATCGGCGCCGCCGGCCCGACCAGGGAAGTCGGACCGCGCAGGAAAATCGATGGATAGTCGGGCACTTCAAAGCCGCCCTCGGCCGCGTGGGCGCGGTAGTTCAGACCGATGCAGATGACCTTGCCAGGGCGCGGTACCGGCGCGAGCAATTCAACCGCGGACAGGGCGATCTCCTCGCCTGCCGGATGATCGGCGGCGTTCATCGCCAGATCGATGGCGGAGGTCGCCGTGGGATGTATACGGATACCGCTGTCGGTGCGGACACCGTGCTGGATGCGGCCGTTCAGGGAAAAAGTAACAATGCGCATTTGAGTAAATCCTGAAGTTAAAATTGGGGAGCGAAAGGTAATGCCATTAATTAAGTTAGCGCCAACTCTGTCATTCCCGCGCAGGCGGGAATCCCATTTTTTTGCGCCGTTCGGAACGCGAAATGGGATTCCCGCCTGCGCGGGAATGACAGATCTACGGTCTGTGTGGAAGGGCTAGGGGAGTGGCCCGTCCTGATGGTTTCTCAGGACGGAACGCTAAACGAATCCTGGTAAAGACGGCGCAAATCGGCCTTTTGCACCTTGCCCATGGCGTTGCGGGGAAGCTCGTCGACGATGACGATTTTCTTGGGGCGCTTGAATGCCGCCAGTTGTGTCGCGAGTGTCGCTGCGATCGCCTTGGTATCCAGTGCGACGCCGGGCGTGGGAGAAATCACGGCCACCACGGCTTCGCCGAAATCCGGATGCGGCACGCCGACCACGGCGCTTTCCGTGACGCCGTCTAGCGCGTCGATCGCCAGTTCGATCTCTTTCGGATAGACATTGTAGCCACCCGAAATGATCAGGTCCTTTGCCCTGCCGACGATGCGAATCACGCCCGCGCCGTCCTGGGTGACGATGTCGCCGGTAATGAAAAAACCGTCCGCGGTGTGGTCTTGCGCGGTCTTCTCCGGATTGCGCCAATAACCGGCGAACAGGTTCGGGCCCTTGATTTCCAGCACGCCCGGCTCCCCCGGCGCGGCCGGACTGCCATCCTCGGCGACGACGCGGGCCGATACGCCCGGCAACGCGGGGCCAACGCTGCCGGCGATGCGCTCACCGTCATACGGGTTCGACGTGACCATCAGCGCTTCGGTCATGCCGTAGCGCTCCAGGATCGTATGCCCGGTGCGCTCTTTGAACTCGTCGAAGGTCGCGTCGAGCAGCGGGGCGGAGCCGCTGATGAAGACCCGGATGTGGCTGCACATCGCCGCGCCGAACGAGGGTTCCGCCAGCAGGCGCGTATAAAAGGTCGGCACGCCCATGAAGACCGTGGCCGATGGCAGGTCGCGCATCACCGCGGCGGCGTCGAAGCGCTCGTGGAACAGGATCGGAGACGCGTGCAGCAGCGCGCAGTGCAGCGCGACGAACAGGCCGTGCGCATGGAAGATGGGCAGCGCATGCAACAGCACGTCGTCGTCGCGCCAGCGCCAGGCTTGACCGAGTACCTTGGCATTCGATGACAGGTTACCGTGCGTCAGCACCGCGCCCTTGGAGCGGCCCGTCGTGCCGGAGGTGTACAGGATGGCGGCGGCGTCGTTGACGGCGCTCTGCACGACAGGAAGCTGCTCTTCGACCGAGGCCCACGGGGCCGTATCGAGGCCGCCCGCGATCACTGCGCGCGTCCCGCCGAATGCGACGGTCCCGGCCGGCAAACCGGGGCTGGCCGCGAGCAGCGCCGGCTCGGCATCCGAGAGGAAATACGCCAGTTCGCTTTCCTGGTAGGCCGTGTTGAGCGGAATAAAGACGACGCCGGCGCGAAGGCAGGCCAGATACAGGATGACGGCGGCGGGCGACTTGTGCACCTGGACCAGCGCGCGTTCGCCGCGCTGCACGCCGCTCGCATCAAGCCAGGCGGCGGCACGGGCGGTTTCGCTCAGCAGGGCGCCATAGCTCAGCAGCACTTTGCCTTCGACCACGAGCGCAGGACGCTCCGGGTTCGCCGCCGCCGCCGCTTCGAACAAAGCGAAGACATTCTCGTTGATTGGATTACTGTTGATGTTGGAAGCCACGTGTCTCACCGTTGAAATATTTTGGATTTTAGAATTGCGCCGTCAGGCGGGCCGCCTGGATCGGCACTACGAAGTCGCGCACCACGGCTTTGTGCCGCGGATCGGCCTGGTATGCGTCCCAGGATGCCCGGTCAGCAAATGTTGCTACCAGAGCGTAGTCGCCGCCGGTCTCCCGGAAGCCCAGGTCGGGTCCGTGCCTGATCGTGGCCGTGTCCGAAAATTCTGTCGCCAGCCGGTTCAAGGCTTGCCGCAGCTGCTCCACCTGTTCCGCCCTGACGTCGGCGATCCACGTGAAGATCACGATGTGGGTCACCATCGAATGCCCCCCTCTTGCGGGCGCGGCGTCCATTTTGTCATCACGTGAGTCCCTTCCTTATGGTGCGAAAGAATCGATGCATTTTTGTCTCGACATGTCATCATGTTGCGACGAAAATATCAACACGCATTGATATTAATGAAGAGTGATTGGAGTGTCAATGCCGAAATCGAAGAAAAATCAGATGCCCACAATCCGCCACAGCGGCGCATTTTTCTTCACTTCGGGCATTGACACCCCAACGACTCTTCAATAATATCAACCACTGTTGATATTTGAATTGCACATGATTCTGACCATGTCGAAACAGCATCAACAACGGTCAAGACTGAGAGCCGAACAACACACAGGGGACGAATAAACATGGTTGACGATAAATCCAAGAGGCTCGCGACGATCCTCGAACAGGTCCGCGCATTCGGACCGACCCTGCGCGAGCGGGCAATTGAGGCGGAACGCGCTGGCCGTCATTCGGACGAGACCATCGCCGACCTGGACGCCACCGGCGCTTTCAATATCGGCAGTCCCGCTGAATATGGCGGCGACGAACTCTCCGTGCGCCAACAGCTCGACGTCGTTGCCGAAGTCTCCAAGTGGGACGGCTCGGCGGGATGGACCGTGTGGGCCGGCGCGTCGACCAATTGGCTGCCCGTCGGTTCCGGCGCGCGCATCGTCGAAGAGGTGTATGGCTCGAAATGGGTCGGGCCGCGGGTCGCCGGTTCGAGCCACTTCCCCGCCACGCGCGGGCGCGCCAAACGTGTCGACGGTGGCTGGATTCTTTCCGGCGGCCCATGGACGTTTGGCAGCGATGCGCTCTGGTCCCCTTTTACGAATCTCGGCTGCATGGCCGATGACGGGCAAGGCCGCTACCTGGTCGCCGCCCAGGTTCCGCTGGACCAGTTGCGCTTCCTGGACGACTGGAAGGTCGCCGGCATGTGCGCCACGGGCAGTGTCTCGGTCGCGCTCGTGACCGACGAACTCTTCGTGCCAGACTATCGTGGCGTCGATTTCCGCGAGATCAGCAGCGGAGCGCTCGATCACGGCCTGAAAGGCAGCCTGTGGAAGGCTCCCGTGCTGGGCTGGGCATTCAGTACCATGGCCGGGATGTCGATCGGTCTCGCGCAAGGCGCGCTGGAGCGGTTTATCGAGCGCTCCGCCGGCCGGCCGATCCGCGGCACGACCTACAAGAACCAGCTGGAAGCGCCGCTGACGCACCTGCTGCTGGCGGAGGTTCACTCCAAGATCCAGTCGGCGACGTTGATGACGCGCGCCAATGCCGACGAGACCGACCGGCTCGGTGCGCTCGCCGCCGCCGGCACGCCGGTCGATGCGGACTACATGCAAATGTTCATCGCCCGTGTCCTGGTCGAGACGGCGTATGCCGCCAAATGGTGCGCGGAAGCCATCGAGATCCTGCAAAGGAATTCCGGATCGACCGCGATCATGCTGTTCGAACCGATCCAGCGGGCCTGGCGCGATGCGCGCATCGTCACCTTGCACGGCGCGCTCAATCTCGAAGCCCTTTCCGAAAACTATGGCCGGCTGATGGCCGGCATCCAGCCCCATAGCTTCGAAGGGATCACCAACCTGGACCGCTTTGCGCAAAGTCAACCGAAGAAGCAGGCCGCTCACTGAGTCGAACGCCCCTCCCGGGATCGCTGGTCCCGGGATTATTCCAATCGAAAGGTTTCGTGATGTCGAATTCAAATACTGCCGCAGCGCCCGATTACTCCGGCCTGGATGCCTGGAAAAAGGCGGCGGCCAGGTCGGCTCCGGGTGGCAATGTCGATGCCTTGACCTGGACCACGCCGGACGGCATCAAGGTCAAGCCTTTATATACAAAGCACGATCTGGACGGGCTGCAATACACCGATACCCTGCCCGGCTTTGCGCCTTTTTTGCGCGGCCCGCAAGCGACGATGTACGCGGTGCGTCCCTGGACCATCCGCCAGTACGCGGGTTTTTCGACCGCCGAAGCATCCAACGCGTTTTACCGCAAGGCGCTCGCCGCCGGCGGACAGGGCGTCTCGGTCGCGTTTGACCTGGCCACGCACCGCGGCTACGACTCGGACCATCCGCGCGTCACCGGCGATGTCGGCAAGGCCGGCGTCGCGATCGATTCGGTGGAAGACATGAAGATCCTGTTCGACGGCATTCCGCTCGACAAAGTCTCGGTGTCGATGACGATGAATGGCGCGGTGCTGCCGATCCTGGCCGGTTATGTCGTCGCCGCGGAAGAGCAAGGCGTGCCGCAGGACCAGCTGTCCGGGACCATCCAGAACGACATCCTCAAGGAGTTCATGGTCCGCAACACGTATATCTATCCTCCGGCGCCGTCGATGAAAATCATCGCCGACATCATCGGCTACACGGCGAAGAACATGCCGAAGTTCAATTCGATTTCGATCTCCGGCTATCACATCCAGGAAGCCGGCGCGAACCAGGCGCTGGAGCTGGCGTTCACGCTGGCCGACGGCCGCGAGTATGTGAAGACCGCGATCGCGTCGGGACTCGACGTCGACGAATTCGCCGGCCGCCTGAGCTTCTTCTTTGCCATCGGCATGAATTTTTATCTGGAAGTGGCCAAGCTGCGCGCCGCGCGCCTGCTGTGGTGGAAGATCATGCAGGAATTCTCGCCGAAGAGCGCCAAGTCGATGATGCTGCGCACGCACTGCCAGACGTCCGGCTGGACGCTGACGGAACAGGACCCCTACAACAACGTGGTGCGCACCACGATCGAAGCGATGGCGGCGGTCTTCGGCGGCACGCAGTCGCTGCACACCAACGCGCTCGACGAAGCGATCGCCTTGCCGACGGACTTTTCGTCGCGCATCGCGCGCAATACGCAGCTGGTGATCCAGGAAGAAACTCATATCACCAGCGTGGTGGACCCGTGGGGCGGTTCCTACATGATGGAAAAGCTGACGCAGGACATGGCGGACGAGGCGTGGAAAATCATGGAGGAAGTCGAGTCCATGGGCGGCATGACGCACGCGGTCGAATCCGGCTGGGCCAAGCTGAAGATCGAAGCCTGCGCGGCCGACAAGCAGGCCCGCATCGATTCCGGCAAGGATGTGATTGTCGGCGTCAACAAGTACAAGCTGGCCAAGGAAGACCCGATCGACATTCTCGATATCGACAACCACGCGGTGCGCGATTCGCAGATCGCGCGCCTGAAGCAGATGCGTGAAAGCCGCGATAGCGACAAGGTGATGGCCGCGCTGGCCGAGCTGACGCGTTGCGCGGGCGGCGGCGAGGGCAATCTGCTGGACCTGGCGATCAAGGCGGTGCGCCTGCGCGCGTCCGTCGGCGAAATTTCCGATGCGCTCGAAACGGTCTTCGGCCGTTTCCGCGCGACGCAGCAAACCGTGTCCGGCGTCTATGGCGCGGTGGTCGAAGGCCAGGTCAGCTGGGAAGAGATCAAGGCCGACATTGAACAATTCCTCGCCGACGAGGGACGCCGTCCACGCATGATGATCGCCAAGCTCGGCCAGGATGGACATGACCGCGGCGCCAAGGTCGTCGCCACCGCCTTCGCCGACCTGGGTTTCGATGTCGATGTCGGGCCGCTGTTTCAGACGCCGGAAGAGGCGGCGCGGCTGGCGATTGAAAACGACGTGCACGCCATCGGCGTTTCCTCGCTGGCGGCCGGTCACAAGACCTTGTTGCCGGCGCTGGTCAAGGCGCTCAAGGACCAGGGCGCGGACGACATCATCGTGTTCGCCGGCGGCGTGATCCCGGCGCAGGATTACGATTACCTGTTCAAGGCCGGCGCCAAGGCGATCTTCGGGCCGGGTACCCGCATCGAGGATTCGGCCAGGACGACGCTGATTGAAATCCGCAAGGCGCTGGCCGCCGCGACGGCGTAATCCGGGCCTGGACACTTGCAGACCATGGATATGCGCGACGCCCTCCCCGCCTCCCTTTCCGCTGCCGACCAGGCACTGGTCGATGCTGTGCTGGCGCGCGGTTCGGGCCAGCGCCGCGCGCTGGCCAAGACGATCACGCTGATCGAATCAACCAGGGTGGATCACCAGGCGCGCGCGCGGCAGGTGCTGGCGACGCTGTTACCCCATACCGGGCGCGCGATCCGGGTCGGCATTTCCGGCGTGCCCGGCTCGGGCAAATCCACCTTCATCGAAGCGCTCGGCAATTTCCTGATCGATGGCGGCAAAAGAGTCGCGGTGCTGGCCGTCGATCCCTCTTCGTCGATTTCCGGCGGCTCCATCCTCGGCGACAAGACGCGCATGGAATCGCTGTGCCAGCGCGAAGAAGCCTTTATCCGCCCCAGTCCGACTTCCGGGGCGCTGGGCGGCGTCGCCGAAAAAACCCGCGAAGCGATGCTGCTGTTCGAAGCGGCCGGATTCGACGTGATCATCGTCGAAACGGTCGGTGTCGGGCAAAGCGAAACCATGGTGGCGGGCATGGTCGACCTGTTCGTGCTGCTGCAACTGGTCAATGCCGGCGACGACCTGCAGACGATCAAGAAGGGGATCGTCGAAATCGCCGACCTGGTCCTGTTCAACAAGGCCGACATCGACGAGAAGGCGGCCCACCTGGCGCAACTGCAAATGACCAGCGCATTGACGATGTTGCGTCCGGCCAGCCGGAACTGGCGCGTGCCGGTGCTGACGGTAAGTGCGCTGGCCAGGCGCGGCATTCCGGCTTTCTGGGCCGAGGTCGAGAAGTATCGCGAAACGCTGAGCGGCAGCGGAGAGTTCGACGCCAAGCGCCGGCGCCAGGCGCTGGCCTGGATGTGGAACATGATCGATTCCGGCGTGCGCCAGCATTTCCGGCAACACCCAAAGGTGGCGGCTGAGCTTGCACAACTGAGCGAGGCAGTCGCGGAAGGAAAAATGACGCCGGGCGCCGCGGCGTATCGCTTGTTGGACAACATCAAGCAGTGAAGACACCCGGCCCCTCCTCCCCTGATCCGGGCCAGGGGTAAAACCAACTAAAACGGAGCACACCATGAGCAACACCAGGCCAGAATTCAGAGATCTCCTCTATCCGCTCGATTCCCCAAGGTTGACGCCGTTCCGCGGGATGGACGCGCGCACGTTTGGCCACGAAGGGATCAAGCACCCGATCCCGGCGGCGCTGGTTGCCAACTGGAGGAAACTTGACGCGGAACCCCATACTTGCATTACCTGCGACGGCCATAAAGAAACCGGCCTGTTTCAAATCAAGAATGAGGGCGCACCGACCGAACAGCTGGTTGCCGCGGCCCGGGACATGCTGGCAGTGTTGAGTCCTGTCGAGCGCGAAACCGTGCAATATTCGATCGATGCGCCGGAATGGAGAAGGTGGAGCAATCCCGAATTCCTCATCAATCCGAACGGCCTGCGCCTCGAAGAATTGGGCACCGCATCGCGCGAAGCCATTCTTCGGCTGATTCAATCCTCGCTCAGTGCGAAGGGTTTTGAAAAGGCGCGCGGCTGCATGAAGACCAATGCCTTCCTCGGCCAGCTCTGCCAGCTCGAAACCATCATGAACGAGTGGAGTTATAACTTCCTGCTGTTCGGCGAGCCGTCGCTGGATCAGCCATGGGGCTGGAACATGTATGGCCATCATTTGTGCCTGAACGTCTTCGTGCTGGGTAGCCAGATGGTGATCTCGCCGACCTTCATGGGCGCCGAGCCCAACGTCATCGACGAGGGGCCGAACAAGGGACTCAAATTGTTCGACGTCGAACAGGACGTGGGATTGGCCCTGATGCGTTCGCTGCCGGATTCCCTGCGCGAGCGGGCGACGATCTACAAAAAGCTGCGCGATCCGGCCATGCCCGAAGGGCGCTGGAACCCGGGCGACGAACGCCATCTCGGCGGCGCCTTCCAGGACAACCGCGTGATTCCGTACGAGGGCATTCCCGTGACGGAATTCTCGGACCTGCAAAAAAAGCAGTTGCTGGACATCGTCCAAGCGTTCATCTGCTATTTGCCGGAAGGTCCGCAGGCGGCAAAAATGGCGCAGGTTGAACAATCGCTGGATCGCACCTGGTGGAGCTGGATCGGGGGGCACGGCGAAGATGATCCATTCTATTACCGCATCCAGGGCCCGATATTGATGACCGAATTCGATCATCATGCCGGCATCTGGCTTGCCAACGATCAGCCAGCCAAGTGCCACATCCACACGGTGGTGCGCACGCCGAATGGCAACGACTATGGCAAGGATTTATTAAGACAGCACTATGAGCAGGTGCATCCGGGAAGCGCTCCGGGACAGCGTTGAAGCCTTGGCGCACTTCACCCGACAAACAGCGGCGCCGACTCCCGGCGCGGCTCCACCACTGAGAGAACGATTATGGACGTAGTAAGATTCGCCGACGCGCCCTTTTATACCGCCCCGGACCATGAAGATGTCGTCGCCCGACGGCTTCAAGGCGGGCAGGCCAGCACAGCCGACTTTGCGTTGATCGGGCATTCGTATTTGCGCGACGGAGCCGTCGTGCCGATGGGCGCGGGTTCGATTGGCAAGGTGTACGTCATTACCGAGGGCACACTCATCATCGAACAGCCCGGTGGCGTGCGGCATGTTCTGCAAGCGCTGGACAGCATCTTCATTGCCGCCGGCGAGGCGCGCGCCATTCGCAACGAGAGCGGCGCACCAGCGACGATGATCGTGATCACGCCGCCGGTAGCTTGATTCCAGCCAGTATCAAGGCAGGCGCGCGTAGGTAAGCAAGGCCCACGCCACTGCGATCACGACCATGCCTGTCATGGTCACGCACGACCAGGTAAAGAACCAGGCCGAGAGCAGCGTGGCCTGCAGCACGCGTTCGAGCAGGAATCCCAGTCCGAAATCGAACGCCGCCATCACGGACCATCGGCGCAGGTAGACCGGCAGGTAGCGGCTCATGCGCCGGTTGTGCTGCACCGCCGCGTGGCGCTCGAACAGGTTGCGCGTCGCGCTCACATCCGTAAACAGCCAGTCGAAAAACATGAACCGGTAAAGCAGGGTCCGGAATGGCATGTCCGGCATGTTGTTTTCTTGTACGCCTGGCTCCGGTGCGTTGCTTGTCATGTTTCCTCCTGGTAATTTGGCTTGCCCATCCAAAGGGGACATGAGAAATATTACTCTTCAATAGGCAAAAGGCATGCTCCATTCGGTAAATATCAAGGTGATTGTTCGCCACGATAAGGCGGATTGTGTGGTGTGAATGGCAATGACGAGGCAGCGGGCAGCTTTGCTCGTCATGTCGCGATTCCTTCCGCATTTTTTTCCTGTTGCAGGAACTCATATCAATTCGACATCCAGAAGGTGCATAATCCTGTACAACGCTCCATGCGTCGTTGACGCGGGGTTGGTTTTGGGACGGCTCGCAGGATTGATCCTGTCGGATTATCCCGCCTGACAGGAGAAGACCATCGTGAAGCGCTCAATCATGTGGATCATGGCGCTGCTGCTGTGCAGCGGCGCGCTGGCGACGGACCTGAAGGTGGCGTTCAATACCGACAAGCCGCCGTTTGCCTTTGTCGATGCGGCCGGCAATGTGGCCGGCATCGAGGTCGATGTCATCCGCAATGTGCTGACGCGGCTCGGCTTTGGCATGAAAATCGAGCCGGTGTCGAAATCGCGCTTGCTGCTGGTCGTCAGAACTGGCCAGGTCGATATCGCGGCATCGGTGCAAGGCAAGGATGAGGGGAGCGTCTATTATTCCGACGGCATCGCCGATTATCTGAATTATGCGATCACGCGCAAGGAAGACGGTATCCAGCTGGCCACCGAGGCCGATCTGGACCTGCACCGCTTCGTCATCTGGCAGAACGGCTGGGCCGACCTGGGGCCGGCCTTCGAGGCCAAGTACCGGCCGGACGCGCACGGACGCTTCCGCGCCAACTATTTCCAGAGCGGCACCCAGGATGCGCAGTCGCGGGTGTTCTGGGCGCGGCGGGTGGAAGTGATCGTGGTCGATAAAAGCATTTTCGAATGGTACCGGCACCAGCTCGCCGCCAGCATGAAGGTCGACGATGAACTGGTGTTTCACGATATCTTCAAGACCGGCACGACATTCGCCGCCGCCTTCGGCGAGCGCGCCATGCGCGACCGTTTCAATGTGGCGCTGAAGGCGATGCGCGCCGACGGTACTTACCAGGCGATCCTGAACAAATATAAATAGAAGACAGCGCTGCCTGGCGCCAGCGCATTTCTCCTGCCGGCGCATGGGCGCACCCCGCGGCATGCACCGGGCGATCCGTTAAAATGACTGTCCTGCCCCAGATATCCTTGCCTGAATTTGAACATGACCGTATCGAATGCCGCGATCGCCGCGCCGCAGCAAAACGCGGCCGGGATTAGCCTGGAACTCGGCATTTCGCCGGCCGGGCATCTGCACCTGGAACAGGTGGCGTCCGATGGCGGCTTGCTCGCGCCGGCCGCCATCGGACGCATACGCAAGGCTTTCGAGCACGGCGCCGACAGCGGTTTGCTGCACCTGGGTGCGAGCGAATTGTCCGGCGCGTTGCCGCCCTCCCTCGCCTTCGGCCGCGAATTCGCGCACCTGTTCATGACGCGCCTGTGCGCGCTGCCGGACCTGATCAACCTGTGGACAAGTCTGGACATGCCGGCGCCGCGCGCGGAACTGGAAAAACTGCTGGCCGGCGCGCCGCCGATGACCGGCGCCGAATACCTCAACCTGCCCTGCCTGGAACTGTGGTGGACCGGATTGCAGGTCGCCGCGCACGACGAGATCGCGGCCGATGATGGCGATGTCCAGCAATGGCTGGCGAGCAAGCACCCCAGCTGGAACATGGTGGGCAGAGTCTGTTTTCACCTGGCAGAGAACAAGGCGAACGAGCAGGCGCCGTTCGCCTTCCTGGCGACTTACGCGGCTGGCGTGACGCAGCAGAGCCGGGTCCAGCATTTGCCGCTGGGGCGTGCGCTTCAGGAATATGCGGGTAGTGACCAGCGCGACGCGCTGTTGCGGCTGCTGATGCCGGTGCACCGGGCTTCGGAAAGTTGCGCGTGGCTCAAGAGCCTGGCCGATTCGGGCGCGCTGTTTCAGCCGATCGCGTGGACGCCGCGCGATGCGCACCGCTTCCTGCAAAGCATTCCCATCTTCGAGGCCAGTGGCATCGTCGTGCGCATCCCGGACTGGTGGAAACCGCATAGCCCGCCGCGTCCGCGAGTGACGGTCAATGTGGGGCAGCGCGCGGCGGGTATCGGCTTCGATGCGATGATGGATTTCGATATTGCCTTCTCGCTCGGCGAAGAAAACCTGTCGCAGCAGGAGTGGGAACAATTGCTGGCGGCCGGCAGCGGCCTGGTGCGTTTAAAAGGGAGTTGGGTCGAGGTCGACCGCGCCCAGCTCGACGCGGTGCTGGCGCACTGGAAAAAAGTGCAGCGCAGCGTGCACGACGCCGGCGATGGCATTTCATTCCTGGATGGCATGCGGCTGCTGGCGGGCGCGGCGCTGGATGGCGCGGCGCAGCAGGATCTGCCGGCCGCGCAGGCGGCATGGTCGACCGTGGTCGCCGGAGACTGGTTGCGCAATGTGCTCGACGGCTTGCGCAACCCGGACGGCGCGCTCGATATCTCCTTGCCCGGTGCGGAATTGAAGGCGCAACTGCGCCCTTATCAACAACAGGGCGTGCACTGGTTGTGGTTGCTGAACCGGCTCGGCCTCGGCGGCTGCCTGGCCGACGACATGGGACTCGGCAAGACCGTGCAAGTGCTGGCACTGCTGTTGCTGGCCAAGAGAGAAAGCGATCCGGGGCCGCATTTGCTGGTGGTGCCGGCTTCGCTGATCGGCAACTGGCAATCGGAAATGGCGCGCTTCGCACCGGGCTTGCGCCTGTTGACGGCGCATCCGTCGGCGCTGCCGGCCGCCACGCTGGCAGCGCTCGGCGCCGAGCAGTTCACTCAAGCCGATGTCGTCATCACCAGCTACGGTTCGCTGCTGCGCCTGCCAGGCTTGCAGCAGCAATCCTGGTCGATTGTTGCGCTCGATGAAGCGCAGGCGATCAAGAATGCGGGGACGCGCCAGGCGCGCGCCGTGAAAACCTTGAAGAGCCGCGTGCGCTTCGCGCTGACCGGCACGCCAGTGGAAAACCGGCTCGGCGATTTATGGTCGCTGTTCGATTTCATCTGTCCCGGCCTGCTCGGCACAGACAAGGCTTTCGGGCGTTTCGTGCGCCGGCTGGAGCAAGCTGAAAATCCCGGTTACGCGGCGCTGCGCAAGCTGGTGCAGCCGTATATCTTGCGCCGCCTGAAAAGCGATAAAAGCATCATCGCCGACTTGCCGGACAAGACGGAAGTGAAGGCATATTGTTCGCTGTCCCGCCTGCAGGTCGGCCTGTACCAGGATGCGATCGCGGGACTCGGCCAGCAGCTTGCCAGTCTGGACGGCATCGCCCGGCGCGGCGCGGTGCTGGCTTTCCTGATGCGCTTTAAACAGATCTGCAATCACCCGTCGCAGTGGTTGGGCGATGGCGCTTATGCGCCCGCCGACAGCGGCAAGTTCGCGCGCCTGCGAGAACTCGCCGAAGAGATCGCGGCGCGCCAGGAAAAGGTACTCGTCTTTACGCAATTCCAGGAAATGACCGGGCCGCTGCACGATTTTTTGCAGCAGATATTTGGCCGCGCCGGCTGCGTGCTGCACGGCGCCACGCCGGTCAAGGCGAGAAAGGCGCTGGTGGAACAGTTCCAGCAAGAGCAGGGGCCACCGTTTTTTGTGCTGTCGATCAAGGCCGGCGGCACCGGCCTGACTTTGACGGCGGCGTCGCATGTCATCCACTTTGACCGCTGGTGGAATCCGGCCGTGGAAAACCAGGCCACCGACCGCGCGTACCGGATCGGGCAGAAAAAAAATGTGCTGGTACATAAATTTATTTGCCGTGGCACAGTCGAAGAAAAGATCGATGCGTTAATCGAAGCCAAGTCGGGATTGTCGAACGAGATACTGGCGGGCGGCGGCGAAATGCTGCTCACCGAGATGAGCAACGAAGCCTTGCTGCAATTGGTGTCGCTCGATATCGACAGCGCGACCGAAGCGTAAATTTGAAAGGAGCGATGTCATGGCCAGTTACGGATACGGCGGCGGCTGGGCGCCCTATGTGCCAGTTGCCGAACGCCGGCGCAAGGCTGAAAAGATGGTGGCGTCGCTCAAGAAAAAGGGACGGATTTGCGTACCGGTCGTCATCAACGGGCGCGCGATCGCGGCGACTTTCTGGGGCAAGAAATGGTGCGAGCACCTGGAGACTTTCAGCGACCATGAGAACCGCCTGCCGCGCGGACGCACCTATGCGCGCAACGGTTCCATCGTCGACCTGCAAATCGCCGAAGAGAAAATCAGCGCGCTGGTGGTCGGCTCCAGCATCTATGAGGTCAACATCAAGGTGCATCCGCTCGACAAGGCGCTGTGGCAGGCGCTGCTCGACGAATGCGCCGGTAAAGTGGCGTCGCTGGTCGAACTGTTGCAGGGACGTTTATCGGGCGCGGTGATGGATGTCGTGACGCGGCAAGGCAGCGGGCTTTTTCCGCTGTCGCATCAAATCCGGTTCAAGTGCAGTTGTCCCGATTCGGCCTCGATGTGCAAGCACGTGGCGGCGGTGCTGTACGGTGTCGGCGCGCGTTTCGACAGCCAGCCGGAATTGCTGTTCCGCCTGCGCCATGTCGATCCGCAGGAATTGATACGCCAGGCTGGAAATCTGCCGGCGATGCAGGTGCCGGACACTTACCAGGGCCTCGGTGGCGCGGATCTGTCGGCGCTGTTCGGCATCGACCTGGGCGATGCGGGCATGGCGATGCCGCAGCCGGCGGCATCCGCACCACCTTTGCCGGCGCCATCGGCACCGGTTTCCAAGCCGCGCGCAACGGCCGTAAAACCGGCCGCGCCGTCGGGTTCGAAGCGCAGCAAAACCATCACGTCGATGGAACTGGGCGAGCGCGGCATCCCGGTGTCGATGCGGCAAAGCTGGCTCAATTCGGGCGTCTTGTTGCGCACCGAACAGCGCGGCGTCTACGCGGTGACGAAACAGACGGAGCAGCGCATCGCCGATTACCTGGCGCGCTTCAAAACTGCTCAGGCGAAGTAACTATCGTCCAGCAATAAATCTTCGAAGAAGGCGCCGTAGGTTTGCTGCGGATGGCGGATGTGGATTTCCAGCACCCATAAAAGCGGCGCCGGGCAAAAGTCGATCTCGGCCAGCGTGCCGTTGTAGGCGGCTGCATGGGGGAAGTCGGTGATCCTGTGGCCGGACAGTTCCATGTTCAATGTCCAGCCGCGCCGTTCCGTCTCGGACCGGGCGAATTCGTACAGCACCTTGCCGCTGTCTCCACTGGCAAGCCAGCGCTGGCGCACCGCGTGGAAGATGGCGCGCGCATCGGCCGCGCAGCGCGCCATGTCGGCATTGGTGCCGGTGACGAAGGTGTCGCCGCCGTCGCCTTCCAGGTTTTTCCAGGTCGGGCCGATATCGATAAAAAAGAGATCGTCGTCGCCCAGCACGACGCCGGGTTCGGACGCTTCGCTGCACGACTTGATCGTGTTTTTGCCAAAGCGGACAAATACGCCGTGCCAGCCGCGCAGCATGCCGCGCTCGGCCAATATATCCTTCGCCAGTTCGACGGCATCCTCTTCCACCATGCCCGGCGCAATGGCGGCGGCGATCGCCTTGACCGCGTCAAGCGTCCTGTCGCGCACGACGAGCATTTGCGCGGCATCGTAGCGGGCGCCGACGGCTTCGAATGGTTGCCGGGTGTCTGGAGCATTCAAGGTATTTCCTTTTCAAGTAAGTAGCGGTGGGAAGTGCAAAACGGTGGGTTCACCACTCTGGCGGATACAGCGTGACGGACAGGCCGGACAGCTCCGGCTGCATGACGATCTGGCATGCCAGCCGGTCCGCTTCGGTGGCGTCGTCCAGGCTGGCCAGCAGGCGCAATTCGCCGCGGCCTGCGGCCGGCAGGCGGTGCGACCAGGTGGCGTCGGGCAGGATGCGGCAGGTGCCGCACGACATGTTGCCGCCGCAGATACCCTGCACCAGCCCGGCCGGTTTCAGCACGCTGAACAGGGTGGCGCCGGGCGCGGCCGGCAATGTGCAGTCGACGCCGTCCGGCGATTGCACGTGGACCAGCACCGGCAACGCGGCCGGCGATGAGTTTGGTAAAACGGACTGCGCGGCGGATGCCGATGCGGCGTCGGCCGCCAAGTCAAAAGCGCGCGGAGCGCCCGGTAGTGCAGGTTTCATTTTGACTCTTTCTGGAGGTGGAACGGCGCCGCAGGCGCCGGAAAGCAAGGACAGTTATCGCTATATCATCTAATATATAGCGATTTTGTCAATCGTGTAAAATGCATCCCTGGCGCCGCTGCGATTTTTCGCCGCGTCATTTGGCAGTCCGATCGTCAATTTGCGCATCGCCGCGCGCAAAGCACAGTAAAAACTGTCGATAACCGTTATGTATATCTATATATAGCGATATGCGTATACCCGGACTATCCTTTCTGTAGGCTGTCGCTGTCGACATGACGCGGCGGCTTGCAGCAGCTAACAACAAAGGTCAACTCATGCCAGCGCCCATCCGGGAATCCGCTGATCGCTGCATGGTGCGCTACCTATCAACTGGAGAATTGATGTCTTATGCGACAATTAAAATAGCAAGCAAACCACAGCAGCAAACGAATCACCCCGCACTACCGAAAGACAACACCTTCCATTCCGAAGACTGGGCCATCCTGAGCCGCTTCCGGCATCCGCGCCGAATACGTCAGCTCCATCAACACTTTCCCGAAGCGCATGCAGCACGGCGCGCCGCGGCAATGACGATTTGAATCAGGAGACAGATATGCGTAAATGGGAATGTGTAGTGTGCGGCTTTCAGTACGATGAAGCCCTCGGCATGCCGGAACACGGCATCGCGCCGGGAACCCGATGGGAAGACGTGCCGGAGGCATGGTTTTGCCCCGATTGCGGCGTCGGTAAAATGGAATTCGAAATGACGGTGGTGCAGCCATGAGCGCGCCCGTCATCATCATCGGCAGCGGCCTGGCCGGGTACACCGTGGCGCGCGAATTGCGCAAGCTCGATCGCGACGTGCCGGTGATCCTCATCAGCCGCGACAGCGCCGATTTTTATTCAAAGCCGATGTTGTCGAACGCCTTCCTGCAAGGGAAAGATGCGGCCAGCCTGGTCAACTTCAAGGCGCAGCAGATGGCTGCACAGCTCAAGCTCGAGATCCTGGCCCATAGCGAAGTGACGGCGATCGATACGCGCGAACGCACGGTCAGCGTGGCCGGCAGGACGCTGTATTACGGATCGCTGGTGCTGGCGCTGGGCGGAGAGCAGCGCCGCATCCGCCTGAGCGGCATCGCCAGCGAGGATGTGCTGACCGTCAACGACCTCGACGATTACGCGCGCTTCCGCACGGCGCTGGAAGGTTGCCGCCGCGTCGCCATCCTCGGCGCGGGCCTGATCGGCTGCGAGTTCGCCAACGACCTGGCGATGGCGCAGTTCGAAGTCTCCCTGGTCGATGCCGGGCGCTGGCCGTTGAACCGCCTGCTGCCCGAACCGCAAGGCTTGTTGATGGCGGCGGCGCTGGAAGATATCGGCGTCGAACTGCATTTGGGTAAAACCCCGAAATCGATCGAGCGCACCGGCGCCGGCTACCTGGTGCAGATGTCCGGCGGAGAAACGCTGGAAGTGGACCGCGTGGTGGCGTCGATCGGCCTGACGCCGCGCGTGACGCTGGCGCGCCAGGCGGGGTTGGCCGTGGCGCGCGGCATCGTCGCCGACGCCTGGCTGCGCACCAGCGCGCCGGACGTGTATGCGCTGGGCGATTGCGCCGAAGTCGACGGCCTGTTGCTGCCGTACGTGATGCCGATCATGCAGGCGTCGCGCGCGCTGGCCAAGACGCTGACGGGCGAGCCGACGCGCGTGGTCTACCCGGTGATGCCGGTGCAGGTCAAGACGCCGGCGCTGCCGACGGTGGTGGCACCACCGCTGGAAGCTGACGGGCGCTGGAAAGTGACGGCGGCCTCGATCGAAGACAACGGCGTCTGGGAATACCGCAACCGCGCCGATGAAGTCAGCGGTTTCGCGCTGATCGGCGAACACGTGCGGCAGCGCCAGGCGATGCTGGCGGCGATGGCGCCGTGGCGCGGTTGAGCCTTTAGCGGATCGACAGCAGCGCGACCGTCTTGACTTGTGCCCAGACCGGCTTGCCCGGCGCCAGCGCCAGCAGGTCGCGCGAGCGGCGCGTGATGCGCGCCAGCAGAGCGTTGCCGCCGGCGTCGAGTTTGACGATCACGTGCGCGCTATCGTTGGCCGGCCATTCGGCCACGACGGTCGCTTGCAGGTGATTCAGGATCGAACTGTCGGCCTGCGGCGTCAGCGCCAGGCTGACGTCGCGCGCCAGGATGCGCAATCTCAGCCGCGCACCGGGCGCCAGCGCCGCGTGCGCGATGTGCATCGTGCCGCCGGCCACGTTCAATTTCAATAAATCGTATTGCGCATCGAAGCTGTCGACCACGCCGTCGAACAGCGTTCCCGCATCGTCGGCCAGGCCCATCGTCAAATCCAGCCGCGCCAGCGTTTCGGCGGCCGGGCCGCTGGCGATGACTTTGCCGGCATCGAGCAGCACGACGTGGTCGGCCAGCCGCGCCACCTCTTCCGCCGAGTGGCTGACATACAGCATCGGGATGTCGAGTTCCTCGTGGATGCGTTCCAGGTAGGGCAGCACTTCATCCTTACGTTTGCCGTCCAGCGAAGCCAGCGGCTCGTCCATCAGCAACAGGCGCGGCCTGGTCAGCAGCGCCCTGGCGATGGCGACGCGTTGGCGCTCTCCGCCGGACAGTTCGCTGCTGCGCCGTTCCAGCAGGTGGCCGATGCCGAGCAGTTCCAAGGCGTGCTGCAGCACCTGTTCGCTGTCGGCGGACGGCGCGCGCTTGCGCGCGAATTCCAGGTTGCCGCGCGCGGACAGGTGCGGGAACAGGCTCGCTTCCTGGAACACGTAGCCGAGCGCGCGCCGGTGCGTCGGCACGAATAATTTATTGGCGTCGTCCTGCCAGATTTCGCCATTGACTTCGAGGTAGCCGCCGGGATGGCGTTCCAGGCCGGCGATCGCGCGCAGCAGCGTGGTCTTGCCGGAACCGGAATGGCCGAACAGCGCCGTCACGCCGCGCCCGGGCAGGTCGAGCTGCGTCTGCAGCGCGAAACCGGCGCGCTCCACGTTGAAGCGCGCCAGGATGCGCGACGGAGAATTCATGAGGAAAACTTCTTGTTGGGATTGAAGGTGTACAGCAGCAGCAGCGCGATAAAACTGAACACCAGCATGCCGCCGGAGAGCCAGTGCGCCTGTGCATATTCGAGCGCTTCGACGTGTTCGTAGATATGCACCGAGATGACGCGCGTCTTGTTCGCGATATTCCCGCCGATCATCAGCACCACGCCGAATTCTCCGACCGTATGGGCGAAGCCGAGCGTGGCGGCGGTGATGAAACCGGGCCGGGCCAGCGGCAGCACGACCGAGAAAAACGTGTCCCACGGGCTGGCCCGCAAGGTCGCCGCCACTTCGAGCGGGCGTGGGCCGATCGCCTCGAAGGCGTTTTGCAGCGGTTGCACGACGAAGGGCATCGAGTAAAACACCGATCCCACTACCAGGCCGGCGAAGGTGAACGGCAGCAGGCCGATGCCCAGCGCCTGCGTCAGGTGGCCGATCGGGCCGGCCGGCCCCATCGCCACCAGCAAATAAAAGCCGAGGACCGACGGCGGCAACACCAGCGGCAGCGCGACCACCGCGCCGACCAGGCTTTTCAGCGGCGAACGCGTCTGCGCCAGCCACCACGCGAGCGGCGTGCCGATCAGCAGCAGCAGCGTGGTGACGATGGTGGCCAGTTTCAGCGTCAGCCAGATGGCGCCCCAGTCTCCGGGGTTCAGCATGTTTTATTTAGTTGGGCAAGTCGTAACCGTAGGAGCGTATCACGCTGCGTGCCTTGTCGCCTTTCAGGTATTTCAGGAAGGCTTCCGCGGCTGGCTTGCTCTTGCCCTTGTCCAGGATCACCGCGTCCTGGCGGATCGGGTTGTACAGGTTGCCGGGTACGACCCAGGCCGAACCGGATTTCAGCTTGCCGCCTTCATACACTTGCGACATGGCGATAAAGCCCAGCGGCGCGGCGCCGGAAACGATGAACTGGTGGGCTTGCGCGATGCTCTCGCCCAGCACCAGTTTCGGTTCGATGGTCGCCCACAGGTTCAGTTTTTGCAGCGCTTCGACAGCGGCCAGGCCGTACGGCGCCAGTTTCGGGTTGGCGATCGACAGGTGTTCATAAGTGCCCTTTTTCAGCACGTCGCCCTTGTCGTCGACCACGCCGGCCTGCGCGCTCCACAGCACCAGCTTGCCGATCGCATAGGTAAAACGGGTGCCGGCCACGGACGCGCCTTCTTTTTCCAGCTTGGCCGGGGTTTCATCGTCGGCCGCCAGCAGGATTTCGAACGGCGCGCCATTCTTGATCTGCGCATAGAACTTGCCGGTCGAGCCGAATGTGGCGACGGCCTTGTGGCCGGTGTCATGTTCGAACTGGACGGCGATTTCCTTCATCGGCGCGGTGAAGTTGGCCGCGACGGCGACTTGCACTTCATCGGCGTGGGCAATATTGGCGGCGGCAAAGGCGATTAACAGGGGAATAAGGCGTGGCATGTCGACTCCGGTAGGCAAAGCAATATATATTAGCGTATATAACGATTGGCGTGCAAGAACACTGGAAAAGCATCCGGCGGACCGTAATCGGCCTGCTTGCACAGCGCAGCATGATAAATCGGCTGGTGTGGCGCGATCAGCCCGTTTCGGCAATAGCCGCTATGGAAAACGCTCATATGCGGCTTTTTATATGAAGCAAAATATAGCGAGACATATTACGTCAAGCAGAGCCGGCTTGCCAAGCAGGCTGTCGGCATGAGTGGAAAATGCCGGCGGCACGCGCTTGCCATTAGCGTGCCGGGACTGGATGCATGAGGCATGCCGGCTGGCACATGCAAAGGGCTCTGTCATTTTAGAAATAATTTATCGAACTGCATAGCCTGTTGCTGCAATAAAAGATATGCTGTGCATTAATATAAATTTGACAAGAGAGTTGCGTATATTGCTCGGATGAACGCGCAGCTGGAACAACTGTTACCCAGTATCAATTGTCATCGAAAGGAAACGGAATGATGCGTTCGGAGTTAATGGTCAGTGTCATCACCAATGTGCTCAGGCATGCGCACGAAGGTGTGCTGCCCCTGTTTGCGCGCACGCTGGCGCTGCCGCAGCAAGAGTTCATGGCGCTGGTCGCTTATTGTTTTCCAGATCACGATTTGCCGGTAGCGATACCGGAATTCAAATACGCGGCGCTGCTGCGCACCACGCCTAGCCTGTTCCGCGAAGTGGCCGCGCTGCTGGTGAGTTACCGCAGTCCCGATGCGAATGTGCAGCACGCCGAATGGCTGGCGCGCGCGATCGCCGCCGCCAGCCTCGGCGGGCGCTTCCTGTGGCAAGACCTTGGACTGTCCGGACGCGACGCCCTGTCGGCGTTGCTGAAACAATATTTCGAACCGTTTTACCGGCGCAACGACCGCGACCTGAAATGGAAGCAGTTGCTGTACACGGAAGTGGGAATCCTGAAAGGAAATCACGGCGCGCCGGCACCCGGATGCCGCAAGTGCGAACAGTTCGAGGTATGCTACGCGCATTGAATCGATGGAAAGTGCGGTATATGACGGACAAGGAAACAGCGATCGCCCTCGAGGGATCGGTATGGATGACGGTGGGCGGCGAGAAATTCGGCGGCCAGAGCCGCGTGGCGCTGCTGGCCAAGATCGCCGAATGCGGCTCGATCACGCAGGCGGCCAAGGCCGTCAAGCTCAGCTACAAGGCGGCCTGGGACGCGATCGACAGCATGAACAACCTGGCCGGCGAACCGCTGGTCGAACGCCTGACCGGCGGCAAGGGCGGCGGCGGCACCCGCCTGACGCAGCGCGGCTTGCAACTGGTCGCCAATTTCAGCATCCTCGAGCGCGAACACCAGCGTTACATCGCGCAACTGGCGCAGCAGGCCGGCGGCATCGCCGACGATTTCCTGCTGATCCGCCGCATGAGCATGAAAACCAGCGCGCGCAACCAGTTTCTCGGCAAGGTGACCAAGGCCACGCGCGGCACCGTCAACGATGAAATCGAACTGGAAGTGGTTGGAGGTCAAAAGCTGGTGGCCATCGTGACGCACGAAAGCACGCAGGAACTGGGATTGACGCTCGGCGCCGAAGCGTTCGCGTTAATAAAATCGTCGTCGATCATCGTCGTCACCGGCGAAGGCGACGCCAAGTATTCGGCGCGCAACTGCATGGCGGGCACCATCGCCCGCGTGCAGACGGGCGCCGTCAATACTGAAGTCGTGATCGACCTGACGGGCGGCGGCACGATCGCCGCGGTCGTCACCAACGACAGCGCCAAGTCGCTCGGCCTGGTCGTCGGCGCCCGCGCGGCCGGCATTTTCAAGGCATCGAGCGTCATTTTGGGCATCCCGGCCTGATTTTTGACGATTTTATAAAAAGTCTGGTTTTTTTGTCTATACTTTCCAGGTGCCCCAACCTGGAGAAATCGCCATGAACGACCGCGAAATAGTGACCAGCCGCCTGTTCGACGCGCCGCGCGAACAGGTTTTTCGTGCCTTCAGCGATCCCGCCATCCTGGCGCGCTGGTGGGGACCGGAAGGTTTTACGAATACCTTCAAGGTTTTCGATTTCGAGCCGAAAGGCATCTGGAATTTCGTCATGCACGGCCCGGACGGCGTCAACTACCCGAACGAGATCGTCTTCGTCGATGTCCGCAAGCCGGAAAAAGTCATTCTGGACCACGTGTCGGGATCGAAATTCCAGGCCGAATTCACGCTGACAGGTTTGGAGGCCAAGACCCGCCTCGACTGGACCATGCGTTTCGCCAGCGCCGCCGAATGCGCCAAGGTGCGCCACTTCGCCGTCGAAGCCAATGAACAGAACCTGGACCGCCTGGCCAGGCAGTTGAGCAAGCTCGATGCTGCCAACTGAGGCGCCGGCGGCATTGCCGGAAGTGGGTTTCGAAGATGCGCAGGCGTGGTGGCAATGGCTGGAGTTGCATCACGCTGGATCGGCCGGGGTGTGGATGCGCCTCGCCAAAAAGGCGTCCGGCGTGGCTTCCGTGTCGTATCCGGAAGCGCTCGATGCGGCGTTGTGTTTCGGCTGGATCGATGGCTTGAAAAAAAGCGCCGGCGAGCAGTTCTGGCTGCAGAAATTCACGCCGCGCGCCAGGCGCAGCATCTGGTCCAAGGTCAACCGCGACAAGGCGCTGGCGCTGGAAGCCGCAGGCAGGATGCAGCCGGCCGGTCGCCAGGAAATCGAACGCGCGCAGCAGGACGGGCGCTGGGAAGCGGCCTACGATTCGTCGAGCAGCGCCAGTGTGCCTGAGGATTTGCAGGCGGCGCTTGATGCGCAACCGCAGGCCAAGGCATTTTTCGCCACCCTCAAAAGCCATAACCGCTACGCGATCCTGTTCCGTATCCAGACCGCGAAAAAGGCGGAAACACGCGCCAGACGCATCGAGCAATTCGTCGCCATGCTGGTCAACGGCGACACCCTTCACCCCTGATTGTCGAGACGGCGGCGCCGGTTTCAGCTTGTTTCGCCGCTCGCCAGTGCGCGCCTGGCCTTGGACAGCGAACCGAGGGCGCGCTGGTACGACCAAGTGATCAACTCCGTCAGATAATCTTCCGGCATTTGCCGCACATCGACCACCGTCACCCAGTGAAAGCGCCCCATGTAGCGCGCCGGTTTGACGCCGGGCATGCCGGTCAGTTCAACAAAGCGGTCCGGCGCGACGCGGAGGCTGAAGCGCCATTTCTCGGGATCGGACAATTTGAAATAGGCGAATTTTTTGTCGCCGACCGAATACACCAGGATATTGCTGGGCGGCCCGTAAGTCTGCGCCGTGGCGCCGGGGAACTGGCTGCAAAATTCGATCAATGCCTTGGTGTTCATGTCGTGACGGCCCAAAAAAGGAATGCTGTCGAGTATATAGCGATGTGGGTGAGCGGCGCCTACATCGCTTCAGTTGTGTTGCGGCGATACGATTTCAGTCAGCGAACGTTACGTATCAGCGCTGAAGCGCCGTTTACAGCCATGATGTGAATGAAAAATAGGCAAGTTGCAGAGAGTGGATATCTGCTAAATATCGTATCGTATTTTAAATTGTATCGATATGATATTGAATTATGAATCAAAAATCACCGCTCCGGCATGCGCCTGGTACGTGCTCGCTGGCGCTTGACCGACCTGTTTTCGCGCCTTGAAGACAGGATTCTGGTTGATCACATGATTTGCAGGTTCTGTTTTCGCTGTCCATTTACGCCGGTGACGACGCCGTCCCCGGTATCGCGAAAGCAGGTTTTCTTTGAAAATTCATATCGTATCGTATAATATAGTGATGGATTAATTTGATATGAATGGACTCAGCATGGGCCGCACCGGTATCACCTATGAACAAGTGGCCGACGTGGCCGATGCGCTGAGCGGCGAAGGGCTGGTGCCGACCATCAGGGCGGTGCGCGAACGCATCGGCACAGGCAGTCCGAACACCGTGCAGCGCCACCTGCTCGACTGGCGCGCGGCGCGCGTGCCGGCGCCGGCCTTGCCTGCGCTGGCGACTTCTTCCACTGCGGGACCGGCTGCCGCCTTGCCGGCGACGTCGGAATTGCCGACCAGCCTGGTGGGTGCGATCGCGGTCGAGATCGCGCGCCAAGGGCAGGAACTGGCGCGCGCCCGTCATGCCGTGGAACAGGCACATGTCGAGCTGGCGCAACAGCGCAACAGGGCCGATGGCCTGAATGAGAAGATCATGGTGCAGGCGCAGGAAATCGTGCAGTTGCGCAGTGCCTGCGAAACCGAACGCAGCGGCCGTATCGGTGCCGAACAGCAGGCGGCCGTGCTGGCGGCGCGGCTGGAAGCGGTGCAGGCGCAGGCGCTGCAGGCCGAGCGGCGCGAACAGGCGGGAAATGCCCAATTGCAGGCCGTTGGCGCCGAACTGGCGGCCGCCCGCAAGGAAACCGGCGAAGCGCGGCGCGAAGCCAGGCAATCCGGCGAGGAAGCCGCCGAATTGCGCGGCAGGCTGGCGGTATCTTAAATGATTAAAATATTACATTTTAATCATTGTGTAAAATACGATTTTTTAGTAGATTTCATATTAAATTTGGTGAGCCGATACTGAAAAATACGCTTTTCAGGTATTGATCGCCTCTCCCCTTTTACAGCGCTTCCTGTTCCAGCCAGGCGCGCGCCATGTGCAAGGTCTCGTCCAGCACGCTGCGCACTTGGGCAAACAGTTCCGGCAGTTCGCTCAAACGCTGCTCGGAGATCGCCGTTTCCGCCGCCAGCGTGGCGCTGATCAGGCGCTTGGCGCCGAGCACGCCGATCGCGCCGCGCAGGCTGTGCAAGACCCTGGCCGCATCTTCCACCCGGCCTTCGCGCAGCGCCAGGTCGATCTCGTCGACCTGGTTGGCGCTGTCGAGCGCGCTGCGCACCATCCTGCCCATCACCATGCGTCCTTTCGGATCCTTGCCCATCACGCGCATCAGGCTGTCCATGCTGAACAACTGCTCCTGCGCGGCTGGTGCCACAGCCGCATCGGGCGCAACAGCCTCGGCAGGCACGACAGCGTCAACGGGCGCCACGGCCTCAACGGGCGCCACAGCCGGTGCCGTGCCTGGAGACACAGCCGCGGGCGCGCGGCGCAGGCGCGGCAGGTGGCGCGCGATCACGGCCAGCATTTCCTCGACCACCACCGGCTTGGCGATGAAATCGGTGATGCCCGCCTCGATGCAGCGGTCGCGCTCCGACGCCAGCACGCCGGCCGTCATCGCGATCACCGGCAACTCCAGTTTCAATTCGCGGCGCAGGATGGCGGTGGCGCTGAAGCCGTCCAGCACCGGCATCTGCATGTCCATCAGCACGATATCGTAACGCGCCGCGTCGCCGCGCAGCAGGTCGACCGCCTGCTGGCCGTCGCCGACGATATCGAGCGTGGCGCCGACGTGTTCCAGGATGCCGCGCGCCACCACCTGGTTCAGCTGGTTGTCTTCCACCAGCAGGAAATGCACGCCGCGCAAGCGTTCGGTGACGCCGGCCGCCTGCGCGCCGTCGTCGGCGCCGGCCTGCGCCACCAGCGCCTGGTGCAGCGCATCGAACAGGTTCGACGCGGTGATCGGCTTGACCAGCACCACGTCCGCCTCCGGCGCGCTGGAAATTTCTTCCAGCCGGTTGCGCGCGAAGGCATTGAGCATCACCACGATCGGTTGCGCCTTGCCGCCGGCCGCCTGGCGTATTCCCTGCGCCGTGGCTTGCCCGTTCATGCCGGGCATGTGCCAGTCGGCCAGCACCACGTCGTACGGATGCGCGCTACCGAGTTGCGCGCGGAAATGCTGGATCGCTTCGGCGCCGGAAGACACCGCGTCCGCTTCCCAGCCCCAGGCGCGGATCATTTGCACCAGCAGTTCGCGGCTGGTGCGGCTGTCGTCGGCGACTAGCAGGCGCAGCGGGCCGAGCGCCGGCTGGCGCCGCGCCGCCGCCGCCGCCGGCAGCACGCCGAACGGCAGGCTGAACCAGAAGGTGCTGCCCTGCCGCGGTGCACTGCGCACGGCGATTTCTCCGCCCATCAGTTCGATCAGGCGGCGCGTGATGGTGAGTCCCAGGCCGGTGCCGCCGAAGCGGCGCGTGATGCTTTCGTCGCCCTGCGAAAAGGCGTTGAACAATTGCCCCTGCTGCCTGGCGTCGATGCCGATGCCGGTGTCGCTGATGTCGAAGCGCAGCAGCACCTGTTGCGGCGAGCGCTGTTCGACGCTGACCCGCACCACCACTTCTCCGTGTTCCGTAAACTTGATCGCGTTGCCGGCCAGGTTGACCAGGATCTGCTGCAGCCGCAGCGCGTCGCCGTGCAGCAGGCGCGGCACGTCCGGCGCGAGCGCGATCGCCAGTTCCAGTTCCTTGTCGCCGGCATTCATCGTCATGACAGTCGCCAGCGTGCCCATGGTTTCGTCGAGGTCGAAATCGACCGGCGCCAGTTCCATGCGGCGCGCCTCGATTTTCGAAAAATCCAGCACGTCGTTGAGGATGCCGAGCAGCGTGTGGCCCGACGCCTGCACCATCGACAGGTATTTGCGCTGCGGCGTCGTGAGCGCCGTCGTGCCCAGCAAATGCGCCATGCCCAGCACGGCGTTCATCGGCGTGCGGATTTCATGGCTCATGTTGGCCACGAAATCGCTTTTCGCCCGGTTGGCCGCTTCGGCGCGGTCGCGTTCAAGTTCCAGTTCGGCCGCGCGCGCTTCCACTTCCAGGCGCAGCCGGTGGCGCTCGGTGATGTCCGACAGCACCGCCAGCACTTTCGGTCCCTGGTCGGTGCTGATCGCGCTCAGGTTGATGTCGAGCGGGAATTGGCTGCCATCCTTGCGCAGGCCGAACAGGTCGCGCCCATCGCCCATGCGTAGCGGTTCGGGCGTCAGGTGAGCGGCCGAAAAAACGTTGCGCTGCTGCGCATGCGCGGCGCGTTGCGCGGCCGGCACCAGCAGTTCGATCGGCTGGCCCAGCACTTCGCCGCGCTGGTAGCCGAAATAACGCTCGGCCTGGCGGTTGAAGGTTTCGATGCAACCTTGCGCATCGACCACGACGATCGCGTTCGGCGCCAGTTCGATCAAGCTCTGCAGGCGTGCATCGGCCGCCTGGCGTTGCTCCATCAGGTTGTTGAACGCTTGCGTCAATTCGCCGATTTCATCGTCATGGGTCAGCGGGATCGGGTTAAAACGGCCATCGTCGGAGCGCATTTGCACGATCGTGTTGCGCAAGCGCGCCAGCGGCGCCAGCAGGCGCATCGTCAGCCAGCCGATCATCGCCGCCGCCGCCAGCGCGGCCAGCACGCTCCAGGCCGCGAGCCGGTACAGGATGCCCTCGAACGGTTCGAATGCTTCCTGTACCGGCAGCGAGGCGGCCAGCACCCAGTCGACCGATTTCAGCGTCTTGAAACTGTTCAGAGCGCGCACGCCGCTGCTGTTGGTGCTGATCACCGTGCCTTCGAACCCTTCGCGCAGCGCGCGCGTGGTGGCAGGATTGGCGTTGGCCGGGCGCGGCTTGAGCAGGCGGTTCAAGTCCGGATACAGCACGTACAGCGGCACTTCCGAGCGCGTGACGGCAAAATAATAGCCGGTGCGGCCGACCTTGGCGGTGCGCAGGTGGCCCAGCACGTTTTCCTTGTACAGGCGCAGCACGCCGATCAGCACGGCCACCACTTCGCCCTTTTCGTCGAGCACCGGCGCGGCCATCTGCACGATCGGTTGCTTGCCGGCGCGGCCGATCACCGGTTCGGCGATCAGGGGCTGGCGCGTGCGCATGACCTTCTTGAAATATTCGCGGTCGGCCGCACTGATGCCGGCCCGTCCGGGCATCTGCGGCAAGTCGGCGATTACGGTGCCTTGCGCATCGAGCACCAATATGTCGTCGAACAGCGACAGCACGGCGCGGTCGGCGTAATAAGCGCGCAGCGCGCCGGGATCGCGGGCGATGGCCAGCGGCTGGTGCCGGGCCGACAGCGCGACGATGCCAAGTAGCATGTTCAGCTTGTCGTCGAGTTCCTCGGCGGTGCGGTTGATCAGCGCGGTCTGCTGGGCAAACAGCACCCTGGTGAAGTCTTGTTCCATGCGCTGCATCTGCACGACTGTCACCAGCCCAACCATGACGATCGAGGTGACGCTGGTGGCGAGGGCAACCTTGACTTTGATGCCGAGTGGTTTCATGACTTCCTTAGGCGAGAGCGCTGGGGAATTCTCCTATCAATGGCTGGGCTTGGCAAGGACAGAACGGCAAGGGCGCGCACCCCGCAAGCGGCGCCAGCATCACCGCCGGGGTCTGACCCCAAAGCGGCGCCAGCGTTAAGCGCGGATGGTGTACCGAAGCAGCGCGCCAGGCAAGCGGCGCCAGCAATACCAATAGGGTCTGACCCCAAGCGGCGCCAGCGGTAGGCGGGCGGTGCAGCGGCATGCGAAAAAATAGTTAGGCGGACGCGAATCCAAACCGGCCGGACTCGCCTCTTGTTAGCCGAGGGTGTTCCTCTGATAACAAAAGGAGTGCAATATGTTGTATCTTAAGAATTTACCAACCTGGGAGCGCGTGGGACGCGTGATCGCCGGCGTGCTGGCCGCGGCCATCGGCTGGTTCAGTGTCGGCGGCGTGGCCGGCGTGTCGCTGGCGCTGGCGGCGGCCGGTATCGTCGTCTCCGGCCTGGCCGGTTTTTGCCCGATGTGCGCGCTGGCCGGGCGCCGCCTCGATAAAGTGAAGCACAATGGCCCTGTCTGAACAACATTTACCCGTGCTTGACGCCGCCCATGGCGGCGATCCGGCCGCGCTGGCGCAACTGATGCGGCTGTGCCAGCCCGATATCCGCCGCTATGCGCAGCGCTCCTGCCTGGTCAGCGACGTCGACGACGCCGTGCAGGAAACCTTGCTGGTCTTGTCGCGCCGCCTGGAATCGTTGCGCGTGCTGGTCGCCTTTTCCGGCTGGCTGTTCAAGGTGGCGCAGCGCGAGTGCCGCAAGCTGGCGCGGCGCGCGCTGCGCTACGATCCGTACGACGAGGAGCGCGCCGAGCAATGGCTGGCGGCGCAGGATACGGCCGGCCTGCGCCTGGAACTGGTGCGCGCGCTCGATTCTCTGCCAGCCGATTACCGGCACGTGATCCTGCTGCGCGATTTCGCCGAATTGAGCATTGCCGATATCGCCGCCCAGCTGGACCTCAGCGTAGCCGCCGCCAAGAGCCGCCTGCACCGCGCGCGCCTGATGGCGCGCGAATACCTGATCGGCTAGCTGCGGTTTTAAAGCCATGCGGTCCGGTACGGGCGGGCGTGGCAAAAGTATGTCTTGCGCCAGGCGCTGCGTCCGCATTTTCCGCTCCCTGCTCAAGCGGCCAGGCGCCTGGTGCCGACGGCGCGACGCTGGCGCGCCGGTGCCGGTTCGGATTTGCTGTCTCGCCGTTGCGGCAGCGCGCGCCGGCCGAACTTGAACAGGCTGACCGCCTGCGTCAAGCCGTGCGCTTCTCCGGCCAGGCTGGCGGTGGCTGCGGCGGCTTGCTGCACCAGCGCGGCGTTTTGCTGCGTCACCTGGTCCATGTGGCTGATGGCCTGGTTGACCTGGTCGACGCCGATGCTCTGTTCGCGCGACGCGGTCGAGATGTCTTGCATGATGTCGCTCACCTGGCGCACCGAATCGACGACTTGCTCCATCGTCGCGCCGGCGCGGTGCACCTGCCGCATGCCGGCGCCGACCTTGCCGACCGAGGCATCGATCAAGTGCTTGATTTCCTTGGCCGCCGACGATGAGCGCTGCGCCAGGTTGCGCACCTCGGAGGCGACGACGGCGAAACCCCTGCCCTGCTCTCCGGCGCGCGCAGCTTCCACGGCGGCGTTCAGGGCCAGAATATTGGTCTGGAAGGCGATGCCTTCGATCAGGCCGATGATGTCGACGATTTTTTTGGAAGACGTGTTGATGTCGTCCATCGTCACGATCAGGTCGCTGACGATCTGGCCTCCTTCCACCGCCACGCCGGACGCGGCCACGGCCAGCCGGTTCGCTTGCACCGAGTTGTCGGCGTTCTGTTTCACGGTGGCAGAGAATTGTTCGATGCTCGATGCCGTCTGTTCCAGGCTGGCGGCCTGCGCCTCGGTGCGGCCGGACAGGTCGGCATTGCCGGCGGCGATCTGGCGCGTGGCGACCGCCATGGTTTCGACGTTGACGCGCACGTCGCGGATGGTGGCGATCAGGTTGCTGTTCATCTGCTGCAGGGCGCGCAGCAACTGTCCCACTTCATCGGTGCGTTCGGTGTCGAAGCTGCCCGATAAATCTCCGGCGGCGATCGCGCGGGCGCCTTGCAGCGCCTGGTTCAGCGCTTGCAGTACGCCGCTGCGCAGCGTGTGCCACAGGAAGACATTGATGATCAAACCGAGCGCGGTGGCGCCGAACATGCCGTAGCGCAGCGACGCGCCCGCGCCGTCGCCGAACAGGCTGGCAATGCACACCGCCAGCAGCAACAGGTTGACCGCGCTGGTGGCCAGCCAGATGCGCAGCGCCAGCGAGGTATGACCCAGGCGCGCCAGCCAGTTGCGCCAGCCCGGTTCGACGATCTGGCCGTCGCGGATGGCGATGCCGCTGCCGTCTTTTACGCGGATCGCGTGGTAGGCGCGTTCGGCGGCGGCCACCTGTTCGCGCCCGGCCTTGACGCGCACCGACATGTAGCCCAGCGTCTGGCCGTGTTCCCGGATCGGCGTGACGTTCGCCTTGACCCAGTAATGGTCGCCGTTCTTGCAGCGGTTCTTGACCAGGCCGGTCCACGGCGTGCCGGCCTGGATCGAACGCCACAGGTCCGTAAAGGCTTCGGCCGGCATGTCCGGGTGGCGCACGATGTTTTGCGGCGCGCCGATCAACTCTTCCTCGGCATAGCCGCACACTTGCACGAAATACGGATTCACATAGGTGATGTTCCCTTGCAAATCCGTCTTCGAGACGATGGCCTGGTCGTCGGCGATCTCGACTTCTCGGTGGGTGACGGCGACGTTGCTGCGCATGGCTTCCTCCTGGTGACTTTCTTGCTGTATCGCAAGACCTGAACCCAGTCTACGGAGTCGGATGCGCAATTTTATTGATGTAGATCAAAAACCTCCATATCAGGCGTTCAGGCGCTGGCAGCCGTCAGCGGGCGCAAGTGGCCGACCGCGTAGCCCTGCGCATAGTCGACACCCAGGTCGCGCACCAGCGACAGGGTGGCGCCATCTTCGACATACTCGGCCACGGTCAGCATGCCCATCACGTGGCCGACTTCGTTGATGGCCTTGACCAGCGCACAATTGATCGCGTTGCTCGTGATGTCGCGGATGAAGACGCCGTCGATCTTGAGGTAATCGACCGGCAGCGCCTTCAGGTAGGCGAACGACGACAGGCCGCTGCCGAAGTCGTCGAGCGAGAAGCGGCAACCGAGTTTTTTCAGGCCCGTCATGAACAGTTGCGCCTTCGGCAGGTTGGCGATGGCCGCCGTTTCCGTGATCTCGAAGCAGATCTGCTCGGGCGCGATCTCGTATTCGTCGAATTGCGCGATGATGTAATCGTGCAGGCCTTCATCGTTGAGCGACATGCCCGACAGGTTGATCGAATACAGCGCCAGTTGCACCGGATCGCCGGCCGCCGCGGGCCGGCTGCCGCGCACTTCCTTGACGTGGTGGCAGACGGCGCGGATCACCCAGCGGTCGATCGCCACCATCAGGTCGTAGCGTTCGGCGGCCGGGATGAAGGCGCCGGGCAGGATCAGGTCGCCCTTGCCGCTCTGGATGCGGATCAGCACTTCATCGTGGACTTGCTGCGGTTCGTGCAGTTTCACGATGGGCATCGCGAACAGGCGGAAATTCTGCTGTTCGAACGCTTCGTTCAGGCGCGACACCCATTGCATTTCGCCCTGGCGCTGGGCCAGCATCAAGTCCGATTCGCGATAGAAATGGACGCGGTTGCGGCCCTGTTCTTTGGCGAGGTAGCAGGCCTGGTCGGCCGCCATCAGCAATTCCGTCATCGTCTTGCTGTCGTGGTTGACTTCGGCCACGCCGATGCTCGCGCCGATCTCGAAGCTGTGGCTGTCCCAGACGAAGCGGAAATTCTTGATCGACTGGCGCAACTGGTCGGCGATCAGGATCGCCTGGTTCGGCGGGCAGTGCGGCAGCAGCACGCCCAGTTCGTCGCCGCCGAGGCGGGCCAGGATATCGCTGTCGCGCATTTCGAGCTGCAGCATCTTGGCCAGCAGTTGCAGCAGCACGTCGCCGGCGCTGTGGCCGCAGGTGTCGTTGACGATCTTGAACTGGTCGAGGTCGATGTACAGCAGCGCGTGCAGGTGGCCTTCGTGCTTGGCCGTGTGCAGCGCGGCGGCGATCTGGTTTTCGAATTCGCGCCGGTTCATCAGGCCGGTCAAGGTATCGTGGCTGGCGTACCACGACAGTTGCTGGCTCAGCCTGCGTTCGTGGCTGACGTCGCGGAACACGACGACGGCGCCGAGCATTTCGCCGCCGCTGGACCAGATCGGCGCGGCCGAATCCTCGACCGCGATGCGGCGCCCGTCGCGTGTGACGAGCTGGGTGCCGTTCGACATGCCGATTGATTGTTTCTGGCGCAGGCACTTGGTGGCCACGTGTTCCAGCGGCGTCGCCTCCTGCGCTTCGTCGACCAGCTTCAGGGTTTTTTCGATCGGCAGGCCACGCGCCAGTTCCAGGCTCCAGCCGGTCAACTGTTCGGCGACGCGGTTCAGGTAGCGCGTCATGCCCTGCGCATCGGTGGTCATCACGCCGTCGCCGATCGAGCCGAGCGTGACTTCGGCCAGTTCCTTCTGCTCGGCCGTGTGCAATTCTTGCAGCTTGCGCTCGCTGGTGTCCCAGATGATGCCCAGCGTGCGTTCGGCCACGTTGTCCTGGCCGCAAAAGGCTTGCGCCTTGGCCGTCAGCCAGTGCACCGTGCCGTCGGGCCATATCACGCGGTATTCGAGTTGATAGTCGCGGCACTGGTCGATCGCTTGCTGCATGTTGCCGAGCAGGTCGGCGCGGTCGTCCGGGTGGACGAAGTCGAGGAAGGCGCTAAACGGCTGGGTCAGTTCGCGCGGCGGCAAGCCCAGCAGGGCGGTGCCTTCGGGGGACCAGTAGACGGTGCCTTCGGCTGCCTTGCCGTTCACCAGCAGCGAATCCCAGATCGCCATGCGGGCCGCGCCCATGGCCATCTGCAGGCGGCGTTGCAAATCTCTCATCGCATTCTCCTAGCTTGGCATGCTTTTCTGACCAGCCAGGAGCGTGAAAGTTCCGCCGAATCAGAGCGGATCGCGCGGCGGCCCCTGCTCGGCGCCGGCGCTGTCGCGCACATTTTTTTGCACGGCGACGGCGGCGAACAGGCTCAATACGAAGGACATCGCATAAAACCCTTTTTCGCTGGAAGAAATCGACGCGTTCCACAGGCCGACCGTCAGCAGCAGCAAGGCCAGCAGCAGAGAAATCCAGCACATCGCGAAGTACAGGTTCGTGACCGGGATGCCTTCCATGCGGTCGCGCACCGACTTTTGCAGCGAGACGGCCGAGAACAGGCCGTAGGCCAGGATCGTAAAATAATACCCCTTCTCGTTGAGCGGCATGGCGGCGTTCCACAAGCCGCTCAGGTAAGTGATGGCGCCGACCAGCAAGGCGGCCCACGAGGCGCCGACGAAGGCGGCGGTCGGGCGTTGTGTCTGGGGTCTGTTCATGTTGTTGCCTCCGTTGGGTGGAAACTCAGGTGCTGCGTTTGAACAGGCCGCCGATGCGCGCGGCCGTCTTGACCACGGCCAGTACCAGCGCGCCGGCCACGATGCCGGCGAGCGCGTCGAGCGCCGACGGCGTGATCGCCTGCAGCAGCGGGCCGATACCGGGCACGACATTGACCGCTTCGGCCGCGTGGTGGATCAGCTCGTGCGCGCCGGGCGTACCGTGCGTCAGGATGCCGCCGCCGACCATGAACATGGCCAGCGTGCCGACCACCGACAGGAATTTCATCAGCATCGGCGCGGCGGCCAGCAGGGTGCGCCCGAGCGCGCGCACGAAGGCGCCGGCGCCGGCGCGCCGGGTCAGATACAGGCCGGCGTCATCCATCTTGACGATGCCGGCCACGATGCCGTAGACGCCAACCGTCATCACGATGGCGATGCCGGCGAGGACCGTCAATTGCTGGCCGAACGGCGCCTCGGCCACCGTGCCCAGCGCGATGACGATGATTTCGGCCGACAAAATAAAATCGGTGCGGATCGCGCCCTTGATCTTGTCCTGTTCCAGCGCGACCAGGTCGACCTTCGGATCGGCCACGGCGGCCGCCAGCGCGGCGTGGTGTTGTTCGTCTTCTTCCTTGCCGTGCAGCAGGCTGTGCGCGATCTTTTCAAAGCCTTCGAAGCACAGGTAGGCGCCGCCGATCATCAGCAGCGGCGTGATGGCCCACGGCGCGAAGGCGCTGATCGCCAACGCGGCCGGCACCAGGATCGCCTTGTTCTTCAGCGAACCGAGCGCCACCGCCCAGACCACCGGCAATTCGCGGTCCGCATTGACGCCGGACACTTGCTGCGCATTGAGCGCCAGGTCGTCGCCGAGCACGCCGGCGGTCTTCTTGGCGGCGACCTTGCTCATCGCCGCGACATCGTCGAGGATGCTGGCGATGTCGTCGATCAGGGCCAGCAGGCTGGTGCCGGCCATGTCAGTGCGCTCCCTTGAGCGGTGCGGCGGGGGACGATATCTTGGCGGTGTAGTTCATGGCGGCATCGGGATGGTGGAGTCAGCAGCAATCTTACCCTATAAGCAACTGCCGGCCACGCAGTCGAGCGCCGGCCCGGCTACAATATATGTCGTATTGCACCAAGACCTGAATGGATACCGGCATGAACTTCACCACCTGGATCACCTTTGTCGTCGCCGCCAGCATCATTGCCGTGTCGCCCGGTTCGGGCGCCGTGTTGTCGATGTCGCACGGCCTGTCGTATGGCGTGCGCAAGGCCAGCGGCACCATCCTCGGCTTGCAGGCCGGCTTGCTGTTGATCCTGTTCATTGCCGGCGCCGGCGTCGGCTCGCTGCTGCTGGCGTCGGAGGTGGCGTTCAATGTCGTGAAAACGGTGGGCGCCCTGTACCTGATCTGGCTCGGCTTCAGCCAGTGGCGCGCCAGGGTCGAGCCGGTGTCGGCGCAGGCCGATTCTCCGGTGCGGGCCGCGCTGCCGTCGCTGAAAAAGCGCGTGCTGACCGGATTTTTGACGAACGCCACCAACCCGAAAGGCATCATTTTTATGGTCGCGGTGCTGCCGCAATTCATCACGCAAGACCGCCCGCTGTTGCCGCAATTGCTGCTGCTGGCGCTGACGATGTGCAGCATCGACCTGGTCGTGATGCACAGTTACGCCTTCCTGGCGTCGTCGATGCAGCGTTATTTCCGCGACGCGCGCGCGGTGCGCAAGCAAAACCGGGTATTCGGCGGCCTGCTGATGGCGGTCGGCGCCGCGCTGTTCTTCGTCAAGCGCGGCAGCCACGCCTGACGCGGCGGCAAGCTGGGCTTGCAATGTGCAAACCTTTGTAACGGTAGTCGTCCGGAAGCGGCGGTAGGCGTTAAATGATCAGATCCAACCTGGGAGTACCGTCATGCGCCGCAAACTTGTCCATTTCTTATTGCTGAGCGCACTGGTCGCCGTCAGCACGCTGGCGCTGGCCGATCCGCCGGCGCGGGTCGGCCGCATTTCCAGCACCGAAGGCAAAGTCACCGTGCAGGCGGACGGCGAAGAGGCCGGCGGCAGCCTGCTGAACTGGCCCTTGACGTCGGACAGCCGCATCACGACGGCGCCCGGCGCGCGCATGGAATTTCGCATCGGTTCGGCCGCGGTGCGGCTCGATGGCGATTCCAGCCTGGAAGTGCTGGAACTCGACGACGACAGCCTGCGCCTGCGCCTCGATTACGGCAGCGCCATCGTGCGCGTGCGCAGCGCCGAATTGCTGGGCGGCTTTGAATTGAGCACGCCGCAGGCGCGCGTGAGCTTGACGGAACCGGGTTCGGTGCGCATCGATACCGAGCGCGCGCCCGATACCAGCGTCGTCACCGTGCTGGCCGGCACGGCGCGCGTCGACGGCGCCGGCACCGTGCTCAACGTCCGCGCCGGCAAGCGCGCCGAGGTGCGCGGCGACGATGTCAGCACCGGCCTGGCCCAGCGCGACCGTTTCGATGACTGGGCGCAGGCGCGCGACAAGAGAGATGACAACGTGACCGCGCTGCGCTATGTCACGCCGGACGTCACCGGCTATGAAGAACTGGATCAATACGGCGCCTGGCGCAACAGCGATGAATACGGTCCATTATGGGCGCCGCGTTCGGTGGCGGCCGACTGGGCGCCCTACCGCGACGGCCGCTGGACCTGGCTCGAACCGTGGGGCTGGACCTGGGTCGACAATGCGCCGTGGGGCTATGCGCCGTCGCATTATGGCCGCTGGGTATTTCTGGATCGCCGCTGGTTCTGGGCGCCGGGCCGCTCACTGGCGCGCCCGGTCTGGGCGCCGGCGCTGGTGGGATGGGTCGGCAACAGCGGCTGGAATGTCACGTTTTCGAACCGCCAGTCGGCGCCAGGTGTCGGCTGGTTTCCGTTGACGCCGCGCGACCATTATGTGCCGTCGTACCGCGTCTCGGCCGAGCATGAACGGCGCCTGGACTGGCAGCACAACGGCAAGTGGACCGAGCGCGATCATCGCGACAACCGGGATGGCCGCCGCGACGGCGTCACCGTGTTGCCGCGCGCGCAGTTCGACGCGCGCCATACGGTGCAGGTGAACCAGGCGCCGCGTGTCATCATGGCGCCGGGCGAGGTGCGCAATATTCCGCAGGCGGTGGCGCCCGCGCCGCTGCACCCGTTTGCGACTGCGCCGGGCCGCGTGATCGAGACCCGGCGCGAGCGGGGCGACTGGCAGCCTGGACAGCGTCAGGGCCGTAGCCAGGGTGGCGGTCAAGGCCAGGCCGTCGCGCCGCTTCCGACGCCGCAGTCACCGCAAGCGTTGCATACGTTGAGCGCGCCGCCGGCCGCCCAAGCTGCGCCGCAGAATCCGTCCGCCGACCGGCGCGAACGTGAAGACTGGCGAGATCGCCCGCAGCGCCCGGGCGTGATTCGTACCCAGCCATTTATTGGGCAGCAACCGGGGCCGGCCGCCCCGGTGCAGCCGGTGCAGGGGCCGCAGCCGCAGGCGCCTCAACCGGTGCAGGCGCCGCAGGCGGTGCGCATGCCGCAGCCGGTCCAGGCGCCAACGGCGCCGCAGGTGCTCTCCCCGGCCGCCGCGCCGAATCCGCAAGTCCAGGATGAGCAGCGCCATGCGCAGCGCCAGGGACGCAATCCGAATAACGAGGGCAATGAACGGGGCGATCGTCGCGCGCGGCACGAGGCGGACGGCGGCGAACAGCGCGGCAACCAGCAGCGGCCGGTCATGCCGGCGCCGCTGATGCAACAAATGGGACCGCAGCCGCAACAACAGCCGCAGATGCCGCAGCCGCAGCCGATTCGCCAGGCGCCGCAAGCGCAGCCGCAAGCGATGCCTCAGCCTGTCATGCAGCAGCCGCGCCAGGCGCCGCAGCCGCAAGCGATGCCGCAGCCTCAGCCTCAGCAGGGGCAAGCAGCCCAGCAGGGGCCGCAAAACCAGCCATCGAACCGGTCGAATACCAACGAGGCGCGCAAGCAGCGCGAGCAGGAAAGGGAAAATCGGGGCCGCAAGGCGCAAGAGTAAGTCGCGGCTCAAGCCTGGATTTCGCGCATCCAGGCCGCGAATCGTGCAGTTCATCGCATGGCGCTGTCGGTCCGGGAACCTTTGGCCTACAGTGCAGTCATGTGATGTTTTCCCGACTATTTTTTCCCCAATGGAAAATAGTATTCAGCCAGCCCTTCAACCGGCTGGCTTTTTTTTGGCCAAACCCAGTGCAAAGGCCGGGGTCAGACCCGAGGGTCTGACCCCAGATTCTGCCGCTGGTTTTGCTGGCATTCCCCGTAATTCATAAGGAACCGATTTGGCTTAATTGCCTTGCGCGAGATTGCGGATGCGTTCGCGCCATTCGCCCAGCGCGGACAGTGCGTCGTGGAATTCGCGCTCGATCAAGTCCGCTTCGGCGGGCGTGACTTTGCCGTCCATCAAGGCTTGCGAGACGGCTTCGGCCACGTCGCCGACCTGGCTCATCACGCGGCACACGGTTTGTGACAAATCGTCGCTGGCGATTTTCTGCGGCACGGGCACGACGAAAGCCGCCATGCCGTGCCGGGTCAGCAGCGCGTGCAGCGGCAGCAGCGCGTCGGGTACGCCGGCGCGCTGGCACAATTCGATAATGGCCGACACTTCCTCAAACGATGGATAATGGGAAGCGATGGTAGGTGACAATTTGTTACGTAAAACGTTCACCGAGATACCCATGCACTGCGACAATGCCTCGATGCCGCCAGGGTAATTGCGTGCCACCGTATACAGTGCGTCGTGCTGATTCATGTCTAAATATTTACGAGTCATGGTGATGCTGGCCTTTTATTACCGATGCATGCGCCCCTGATGGGCGTTATGCTTTCATTCATTCAACTATAACAACCAGGTGGGTCGATATGAAAACACCTCTGCGCACCGCATGCATACTGATGTTGTCGCTATCGCTGAGCGCCGGCGGGACCTTCGCGGAAACCCGTCCGTCCAAGAATACCGGCAGCTCGTCGTCGTTCAAGGGCGGATTCTCGTCGCAAAAGAGTAGCACGGCAAGAAATACCGGTTCCAGCGGCGCGCGCGCCGCGCCGCAACGCGATGGCAATTCTTCGTTCGGCTCCTTCGGCTCGGCACGCTCCGCGCCGGATGCCGCCGGCGCGCCGGCCAGGAACAGTTCCGCGCTGTCGCGTGACATGACGAAAAAAAATGCCGAAGAAAATGCATTGAGAACGCTGGAAAACCGCCGCGCGGCGGCCGAGCGCCAAAATGCGCCGCCACCGTTGCCGCCGCTCGACCCGGTGGTGCCGCGCCAGGCGCCGCAATACGGCGGCGGCTACAACAATAACAATAATAACAACAATGGCGGCTATGGCTACGGCAATAACAATAATGGCCGCAGCGGCAGCGGCGCGCTGGCCACGGCTGGCGCGGCGGCGGCCGGCGCCGCGATCGGCGCGGCCATGACGGGCCACGCCAACGCGGCCGGCCAGCGCAACCAGGGCAACATGCCGGTCAATAACGGCCCGCTGCCCGGTGAGATCACGATGGCGCCGGGCAGCGCCACGTCCACCACGCCGACGGCTGACGCGGGTGTCGTGAATACCGCGCCCGCCGTCAACCCGGTCCCGGCCACGCAGTCCGCCTCGTCCGGCCTCGGTTTCTGGGGATGGGTCTTGCTGGCCGGTTTCCTGTACGTGGGCTGGAAAGGGTATCGCTACCTGACGCGGCCGCGCGCCGGCCGCCCCGGTTCAAATTATTCTTTGGGAGATTGATATGGGTTGGAAAGATGCTTTCGAATACATGCGCGGCGCGGCGGCCAAGCGCGGCGTCGGCGAGGCGCCGCCGGCGGACCAGCACTTGCCGCTGGGCGCGCGCATCGGCAGCGTGCTGCAATTGCAGCAATCTCCGCTGGTGCGCGCCAGCAGCGCCGGTTCGCTGATCAAGTTGGCCGATGCCGGCGATACGCGCATCGTGGCGATTTCCCGCATCAAGCTGAACCTGTCCGGCAGCCTGTACCGTTATTACCTGGCCACCGGCGATGTCGCCGGCGATGAAAAATTCCTGCAAGTGTATGCCGACGCGCAGGGGCAAGTGGCCGAGATCATGTATTGCACCCAACTGGCGCGCGTGGTGCCGGAAACGGAAGAAGACCAGCAAGCGTACACCGGCGAGCTCGGCTACGGCCTCGGTGACCGCACCTATACGCTGTGGCGCGCGCAATTGAACGATGTCGGCCTCGACGAGCAAGATCTCGACGCCGTGTTCGGCGCCGACGAGGGCGTCGAATACCAGCGCGACGCGGGTAACGCCGACGCCGAATTCGCTGCCCCGTTCACCGGCACCGAAACGCGCATCGACGACGTGGCCGGGGTCAAGGGTTTGAAGCAGGACATGTATTTCATGCCGTATGTGCGCAATTTAAAAGATGGCACCCATGAATACTTGCTGATCACGACAGAAATTTTACAGAGCGTGAACGGCGATACGGCAAAACGCGGTATCCATGTCGATTTCGTCATCGGCATACCGGTCGAGCAGGAACGGATCGTCATCCAGTGACGCTCCGCATTAAGGCAGTTCCATCTTAACGAAAGGAAGGACAACATGAGCAACTCGAATGGCTGGGGTTTGACCGCGCGCCTGATCACCAAACACTTCGGCGCACTGGGCGACCGCGTCTCCGAAGCGATTGCCAATTTCGATCCGGAAACGGCGACCGAGGCCGACCGCGACCGCCTGGCCGACACGCTGCGCAGCACGGCGCAAAAGCTGGCGGCGGCCCGCAGTTCCTTCGACAAGGAACACGCCGACGTCGTCAAACTGCGCGAATTGATCGCGACCGATGAAAAGGCGGCCGAAACGCTGGGCGAGCGCCTGGCCGCGGGCAAGATCTCGGAAGCGACGATCAACCTGTTCTGCGACGAGATGGAAGCGAACAAGGCGCGCCTGCCGGTGGAAGAGCAGGAAGCGGCCGATGCCCAGGAATACATGGGGGAGTTGCAAAAGATCGTCGACGCGCTGTCGAAACAGCTGGCCGACTTCGACGCCGCCGCCAAGAAGGCGCTGCAAGCGCTGGCCAGCGCCAACGCCCAGCGCGACTTGCAGGCTGTGCGCGCCGAGCGCCAGAGTCAACTGGCGGGCTTGTCCGGCCTGCAAGGCAATTCCAGCGCGCTGAACGCGCTGACGCGCCGCGCGCAAACCGTCAGCAACGAGGCGGCCGGCATGAAGATCGTCTCCGACATCGGCCAGCGCCCGTATGACCAGGCGGCCGAACTCGACGCGATCCGCAAATCCGTCAGCCAGCCCGGCGCCGGCGAAAGCGCCCTCGACCGTCTGAAACGCCTGTCGGGCAAGCCCGCCGCGTAATCCGGCCGCGTTTTGGCTACAATGACTAGCGGTGCGGGCACATTGTCCGCACCGCTAGTTTTTTTTATTTTATTGATTGATTGGAATGAACATGAGCGAGATCCCTCCATCCGAGTCCCTGATCGAATACCCGAGCGACTTCCCGATCAAGGTGATGGGGCCGACGCACGCCGATTTCGCGGTGACCATCGTCGAAGTGGTACGCAAGCACGATCCGACTTTCCACGAGGGCAAGATGGAAGTGCGGCCATCGGCGAAGGGCAATTACACGGGCTTGACCGTGATCGTGCGCGCCACCAGCCGCCCGCAACTCGATGCGCTGTACACGGAACTGTCGGCGCACCCGATGGTGAAAATCGTCATGTAAGACGCAGTTGCGGCGCGAATTTCGCGATCTCGGCCAGCAGCCAGGCGCGGAACGCCTGCACCTGTGGCTTGTCGGCCGCGCCCGGCGGGCTGACAAAATAATAATCGTCCGGGCTCGGCGTGGCCACGTCGAACAGGCGCACCAGTTGCCCGGACGCGACTTCCTGCATCGCCACCACGTGCCGCACCAGCGCCACGCCGTTACCGTCGACGGCCGAGCGTATCAGCATCGACAAGTCTTCGAACATCACGCCGCCGGACGGTTCCGCCAGCGACAGGCCGGCCGCGCGGAACCACGGCAGCCACGGTTCGTTCGAGCGCAGCAGCGTGGCCCGCGCCAATTCCTGCGGCGTCTGCGGCAGCGCGCCGCCGCGATAACCCGGGCTGGCGACCGGATAATAAATATCGCCCATCATCCGTTCCACCACCAGCCCCGGGTACTTGCCGCGCCCGAAACGGATGCCGACATCGATCGCGTCGCGCTGTAAATCCTGCAATTGCGAACTGGCTTGCAGCACGACTTCGATATCGGGATGCAAGTCGATGAACTGGCCGAGCCGGGGCGCCAGCCAGCGCGCCGCGAACGAGGGAATGGCCGACACCGTCAGGCGCCGGCAGCCAAGCGCCGGCCGCAGCGCGTCGGCCGCGGCGCCGATATCGGCGAACGCTTTAGATAGCGCCTGCGCGAATTTCAGCGCGTCGGCCGTGACCTTGACGTGGCGGCCGTTGCGCACGAACAGTTGCGTTCCCAGTTCTTCTTCGAGGCCGCGCACCTGGTGGCTGATGGCGCCGTGGGTCAGGTGCAATTCCTCGGCCGCGCGCGAAAAATTCTCGTGCCGGGCCGCCGCCTCGAAGGCGCGCAATTGCTGGAAAGTCGGCAGGCGGCGTGTTTCCGGCATGATTTTCTTGTGAACGGGATTAACTAAAACTGACAAAATATATCGTTATGTGACTGATCAGGCAAGGCTTACGATGTGAATCGCATTCATTTTATCCAGGAGCCCGCGATGAGTCTGAAACTGTATGTCGACAGCATGTTCACCAGCCCGTACGCCATGTCCGCCTTTGTCACTTTGAAGGAAAAAGGCTTGCCGTTCGAATTGGAGACGGTCGACCTGGACGCCGGCCAGCAGCATTCGGCCCCGTTTCGCGACCTGGCGCTGACGGCGCGCGTACCGGCGCTGGTGCACGACGGTTTCGTGCTGACCGAATCGAGCGCGATCACCGAATACCTCGACGAAGTGTTTCCGGCGCCCGAATACCACGCCGTGTTGCCGCGCAACCCGCAGCGCCGCGCGCAGGCGCGCCAGGTACAGGCGTGGCTGCGCAGCGACCTGCTGCCGCTGCGCCAGGAACGCAGCACGATTACCGTGTTTTATGCGCCGGCGACGCAGCCACTGTCGCCCGAGGCGCGCGCCGCCGCCGACAAACTGATTCGCGCCGCCGAGCGCCTGGTCGACGGCGCCAACCTGTTCAGCCGCTGGTGCATCGCCGACACCGACCTGGCGCTGATGCTGCACCGCCTGATCGCCAGCGGCGACGCCGTGCCGCAGCGCCTGGTCGATTACGCGGCCGGCCAGTGGCAGCGCGAATCCGTGCAGGCGTGGCTGAAACTGCTGCCCAAATAGGCTTGTCAAGAAAGTATTTCAGCGCTGACTTATAATGGCGGGGTTCTCAGACCAGATCCTCCCATGTCCACTACCCGCACCGAACCGGCGCAGATACGCCATCTCGGTCACGCCGACTACGAAGCCACCTTCGCCGCGATGCGCGCGTTCACCGACGCGCGCACGCCGGACACGCCGGACGAACTGTGGATCGTCGAACACCCTCCCGTCTACACGCTCGGCCTGGGCGCCGACCGTGGCCACCTGCTGGCGGGCGCCGCAGCCATCCCCGTGGTGCAGACCGACCGCGGCGGCGAAGTGACCTATCACGGCCCCGGCCAGGTGGTGATTTATCTGCTGATCGACCTGCGCCGCAACAAGCCGGGCGGCAAGCTGTATGCGCGCCAGTTCGTCCATAAAATCGAGCAGGCGATCATCAATGTGTTGCAGGCGTATAATCTGGCGGGTGAACGCATCGAAGGCGCGCCGGGCATTTATATCGCCGGCGGACCGAAACAGGGCGCCAAGATCGCCGCGCTCGGTTTAAAGGTGCGCGGCAACGGCTGCACCTACCACGGGGTATCGCTGAACGTGGCGATGGATCTGACTCCGTTTTCCTGGATTAACCCTTGCGGTTATTCCGGCCTGGAAACCGTCGACATGCGCACGATGGGCGTGGACGCGCCGCTGCCCGATGTGCAGCTGGCGCTGGCCCACGCGCTGGTGCAATTACTTGATGTAACCGAACCACCCCAACTTACGCCCGCCAGGGCATGCAGCTTATGACCTCCGAGACCACTTCCAGCACCGCCCCCGTCTACAATCCGAGCGAGAAGCAAAAAGGCGCCAGCAAGACTTCGCGCATCCCGATCAAGATCGTGCCGATCGAGCAGATCGAGCGCCTGAAAAAGCCGGACTGGATCCGCGTCAAGGCCGCTTCCGCCTCGACCCGTTTCTACGAGATCAAGGATATCCTGCGCGAAAACAAGCTGGTCACCGTCTGCGAAGAGGCGAGCTGCCCGAACATCGGCGAATGCTTCGGCAAGGGCACGGCCACCTTCATGATCATGGGCGACAAGTGCACGCGCCGCTGCCCGTTCTGCGACGTCGGCCACGGCCGCCCGGACCCGCTGGACAAGGATGAACCGGCGAACCTGTCGAAAACCATCGCCGCGTTGCGTCTGAATTACGTCGTCATCACCTCGGTCGACCGCGACGACTTGCGCGACGGCGGCGCCGGCCACTTTGTCGAATGTATCCAGCAGACCCGCGCGTTATCTCCGGCCACGCAGATCGAAGTGCTGGTGCCGGACTTCCGCGGCCGCCTGGACAAGGCGCTGGCGATCTTCAAGGATGGCTTGCCGGACGTGATGAACCACAACCTGGAAACGGCGCCGCGCCTGTACAAGGAAGCGCGCCCGGGTTCGGATTACATGCACTCGCTGAAGCTGCTCAAGGAATTCAAGGTCCTGTATCCATCGGTCAAAACCAAGTCCGGCATCATGGTGGGCCTGGGCGAAACCGACGAAGAAATCCTGCAAGTGATGCGCGACATGCGCGAGCACGACATCGACATGCTGACCATCGGCCAGTATCTGGCGCCGTCCGACAGCCACCTGCCGGTGCGCCGCTACGTGCACCCGGACGTCTTTAAAATGTTCGAAGCCGAAGCGTATAAAATGGGCTTCAAGCACGCCGCCGTCGGCGCCATGGTGCGCAGTTCCTACCACGCGGACGAGCAGGCGCACGGCGTGCTGGCGCCGCTGTAATCAAGGCTGGCAACGATGACGGTCCGTATCGAAGCGTCGTGGAAAAAGGTGCTGCAGGGAGAGTTCGAGCAGCCGTACTGGGATGAACTGACGGCTTTCGTCAAGGCCGAGTACGCGACCGGACCCTGCTGCCCGCAGGGCAAAAACATTTTCAGGGCCTTCGACCTGACGCCGTTCGACGACGTCAAGGTCGTCATCCTCGGCCAGGACCCGTACCACACGCCCGGCGCGGCGATGGGGTTTTGTTTCTCGGTGCCGGACGGTAACCGCCCGCAACCGAGCCTGCAAAACATTTTCCAGGAGCTGGCCGACGATACCGGCGTCGCGCGCACCCATACCGACTTGAGCGACTGGGCCGAACAGGGCGTATTTTTGCTCAACAGCGTGCTGACGGTGCGCGCCCGCGCGGCCGGCTCGCACGCCGGCAAGGGGTGGGAAAGATTCACCGACAGCGCCATCGCGCACCTGTCGGCCGAGCGCGACAAGCTGGTGTTCATCCTGTGGGGCAGTTACGCGATCGCGAAAAAAGCGCTGATCGATAGCCGCAAGCACCTGGTCATCACGTCGCCGCACCCTTCGCCGTTTTCCGCGCACAAGGGTTTTTTCGGCAGCAAACCGTTTTCACGCACCAACGATTACCTGATTGCCAATGGCAAGACGCCGATAACTTGGGCGTGATGCGCCGCCCCAAAGCCCTTCCCTTCCATCAAAGGCAGCCATGAATCCCAAATTCACCCTCGACTATTTCAACCAGCGCGGCGTCGGCAGGTTTCCGCATTACCTCGGTATCCGCGTCACCGCCATCGGCGACGGAGAATTGAGCGCGGAACTCGACGTCGTCGAACACTTGCTGGCGCCGAACGGCTTCCTGCACGCCGGCAGCGTGGTGACCCTGGCCGACACGGCTTGCGGTTACGGCTGCATCTCCCACCTGCCGGATGGCGCCGACAATTTCACCACCGTCGAACTGAAATCGAACCACCTGGGCACGCTGCGCGAAGGCGTGCTGGCCGTGACGGCGAAGGCGGTGCACCTGGGCCGTACCACGCAGGTGTGGGACGCGACCGTGACCGCGAAGGCGACTGGCAAGACAATAGCGTTGTTCCGTTGCACACAAATGGTCTTGTATCCAAAATAAGCCGGGGTTTGCGGCGCTTGCCAATTGTTTCCCAGCGCGACGATCTGTTAAATTAAGCAGGCAGTTGGTGCATTGCGACATTTCCTGATTACTTGCGAAGAGATAACATGATCAAATCCACCAAAATGACAGCAATCGGCCTGATGCTGGCCAGCGCGCTGGCCTTGCCGGCGCTGGCGCAAACCCCGTACACCGACGATTCCACTTACCGTGGCCTGGGCGGCAAGGAAGGGATCCACAATATCGTCGCCACCTTCATCCCGATGGTGCTGGCCGACGCCCGCATCAAGGACAGTTTTAACGATTTCGACATGAAGCAGCTGGCCGTGCGCCTCGAAGAGCAGTTTTGCGAATTCAGCGGCGGCCCGTGCAAATACACGGGCAAGTACAAGGACAAGACGATGGATGGCGTCGGCACCGTGCGCGACATGACCACCGTGCATATCGATTTGAAGATCACGAACGCGCAATTCAACGCGCTGACCGAAGACTTGCAGATCTCGATGGAACAGAACAATGTCCCGAGCAGCGTGGCCAACAAGCTGATCGCCAAACTGGCGCCGATGCAGCGCGCCATCGTCACCCAATAAGCCGAGCACTGCCCTGTCCGCCGCGCCATGGCGCCGGCGGGGGATCATCCTGCCCTGGAGAATAACAACATGAAGAAAACAGTCACCCATCTGAAACGAAGCGGCTTGCTGCTGGCCGGTTTTGCGCTGGCCGCCTCCGGCGGCGCGCTGGCGCAATCGAAACCGGACATGGGCAAGTTCCTCGCCACCGGCGGCGTCAGCCAGGTCGAAGGCGCCGGCGGCGGCGGCCTGACGCCGTGGGCCTTGATCGCCGGCTACGGCACGCGCGACAGCTGGGGCGGCAACGCCCATTACACCCGCGTCAAAACCCAGGATTATTCGCTCGGTACCTATGGCGTGGCGGTCGGCATCGCCGACCGCCTGGAATTGTCGCTGGCGCGCCAGGATTTCGAAGGCAGCCTGGCGCCGCTGGACCAGTTGCGCATCAAGCAGGATATCATCGGCCTGAAGGTGCGCGTGCTGGGCGACGCCGTCTACGAGCAGGATAGCTGGGTGCCGCAGGTGGCGATCGGCATCATGTACAAGAAGAACAAGGGCATCGGCGGCCTGGGCGCGCTGGGTGTGACCAATGTCAAGCAGCTCGGCGCCAAGGATGACAGCGGCTACGATTATTATGTCGCGGCGACCAAGATCCTGTTCGAGCAGAGCCTGCTGCTGAACGGCACGCTGCGCGCGACCCGCGCCAACCAGATGGGCATCCTTGGTTTCGGCGGCGACAAGAACGATAGCGTCAAGCTGGAGCCGGAAGTATCGGCCGCCTACCTGGTGAACCGCAAGCTGGCGCTGGGCGCCGAATACCGGCACAAGCCGCACAACCTGGGTGTGGACAATGAAAAGGCGTATTACGACGTCTTCCTCGCCTATTTCCCGACCAAGAATTTCTCGGTCACGGCGGCTTACGCCAACCTGGGCGATATCACGATCTTCAATACGAAGAAGCAAAAAGGCTGGTATTTGTCCTTGCAGACTGGCTTCTGATGCAACAAGGGACGCTGCGGCGTTAATGCCGTTTAATTAAGCCACAGACCCTGGAATTGTCATTCCTCCCACTGGGAGAAATGACTTCCCGCGCAGGCGGGAATCCCATTTGGCGTCCCGAACGACGCAGAAAAATGGGATTCCCGCTTTCGCGGGAATGACAAATTTGCAGCCAACTTAAACTTAACGGCATTAAGCCGCGGCGTCTCTTTGAATTAACCTTGAAGCGCTTTTTCGAGTAGTTTGTGCAGCGCGGCGAATTCCGGTTCGCCGACGTAGCGCTTGATGATGCGCCCTTCCCTGTCGATCACGAACGTGGTCGGCGTCATCGCGACATTGCCGTAAGCTTTGGCCGCTTCTCCCTTGACGTCGAGCGCGACCTTGAACGGCAGCTGGCGCGATTCGGCATAGTTCAGCACATAGTTCGGCGGGTCTTCCTGCATCGCCACGGCGACGAATTCCAGGCCTTGCGCCTTGTACTTGTTGTAGGTGTCGACCATCTGCGGCATTTCCTTGACGCAGGTCGTGCACGAGGTCGCCCAGAAATTGACCATGACGACCTTGCCGCGCAGGCTGTCCGGCGTGATGCGCTCACCCTTGATGCCGATGAAGGTGATGTCCGGCGCGCTGCTGTGGTTGCTTAGCGAGGAATACGCGGTCACGCCCAAGCCGGCCAGCACGGCGGCGGCCAGCGCGGGCTTGATCCAGGCGGAAATCGAGGAAGTAGTCATGGTGTCGGGCAATCGGTGGCGTGATTGATGCCATTATATGCCGGTCCGCCGGCCGTTGCCGGCGGCGGCGGTTTTATGCGGGGGACGCGGTCAGTTGGCGGCCGACTGGCTCTGGCGCCATTCGTCGTCGGACATGTATTCGAACACCTTGATCACCTTTTGCACGCCGCTGACGCCGCGCGCCACTTCGCCGGCGATGGTACCCTCGCGCTGGGTGACGCGGCCCATCAGGTAGACGTTGCCGCGCTCGGTGACGACCTTGAACGAATTGGCGGAAATGTCTTTCATGTCCACCAGGCTGGCCTTGACCTTGGTCGTGATCAAGGCGTCGTTCGAGCGCGACGTGTAGCTGGCCGGGCCGGCGATTTCCAGTTCGTTGGTCAGCGACAGCACGCCGTCGATCGCGCGCACTTCGCGTTCCAGCGCATCCTTCATCGCCTGGTCGCGCACTTCGCCCGTCAGCAGCACGCGGCGGTTGAAGCTGGCGATGTTGACGTGGCCGGCATCGCCGACCAGGTTCGGCAATTTCAGTTCGGCTTTCAGCGCGATCGACTTGTCTTCCGTCTGCGCGCCGAAGGTGCGGCGGTCCGACGCGGCCAGCGTGCCGCCGACGGCGCCGCCGACCACCAGCCCGACGCAGCCGGACAGTGACGTCAGCAGCGCGCCGCCCAGCACGGCCATGGCGAGCGGGCGTCGCAGGCGGCTGAATAGGGTAGCGTGTTTATTCATTTGCATCTCCTCCGAACAGCGCGACATCGATGCCGTCGCAGATGGCGTGAATCGTGACCAGGTGGACTTCCTGGATGCGGGCGGTGCGCTCGGCCGGCACGCAGATGTGGACATCGGCGTCGGTCAGCAGCTTGCCGATCGCGCCGCCACCCTTGCCGGTCAGCGCGATGACGCGCATTTCGCGTTCGAGCGCCGCTTCGATGGCGGCCATCACGTTGCCGGAATTGCCGGACGTCGAGATGGCCAGCAGGATGTCTCCGGCCTGGCCGAACGCCTGCACCTGCTTGGAAAAGATTTCGCGGAAACTGTAATCGTTGGCGACGGCCGTCAGGATCGACGTGTCCGTCGCCAACGAGATGGCCGGCAATGGAAAGCGTTCGCGCTCGAAGCGTCCGACCAGCTCGGCCGCGAAGTGTTGCGCATCGGCGGCCGAGCCGCCATTGCCGCAAGCGAGAATTTTATTGCCGTTGGATAAAGCCGAAAACATCAGTTCGATGGCCTGCCCGATCGGCTGCGCGAGCACGGTGGCGGACTGGATCTTGATTTCGGCACTTTCGTGGAAATGGGCGAGGATGCGTTGAGTATTCATAGTCGGGGATTATAGTGCAGTGGCCAGCCGGGCCGGACAAGCGCGGTAAAAAATGCTTACATTTGCAAGACGTTGCGCAGCCAGCTCAATTGCTTGCCGTCGATGGCGACGACATCGAAGCGGCACGGCGGCAGCTGGCGGTAGCGCAGCAGGTATAACTGGGCGGCGCGCACCAGGCGGCGCTGCTTGGCCGGCGTGATGCTGGCGGCCGCGCCGCCGTGGCTGCGGCTGGCGCGCCGGCGCACTTCGACGAACACCAGCGCATCGCGATCGCGCATGATGAGATCGATTTCACCGCACTTGCAGAGGAAATTGCGTTCGACCAGGCTCAATCCGTGCAAGACCAGGTGCGCCAGCGCCTCGTCTTCGCCATGGCGGCCGTCGATCTGCTTGGCGGTATAGGGCATCTGGCATCCCGCTAGGGTTGGACCGGGAGCGGCACCCCGTTCTTGTACACGGCGGGCAATTCACGGCGTTCGAAACTGGCCGCGCCGTCGCCAAAACTGATCTGCAACTGGCCGGTGACGCCATCGAGATTGAAGCGGGACACCGGGTGCAGCGCCACTTCGCGCGCCACGCGGAAGGCATCGATGCCCAGCGCATACAGGCGTTCCATGTCGGCGTTGAACTTGCGCTCGGCGCCCGGCTGCGGATAGACCATCACGGCCGGATGGTCGCGTTGTAACTGCCAAGGCAGGTCGAGCAGGCGCACGCCATCCAGTTCCGGGCCGGCTTGCAGCTTGCTCTTGCCCGGATTGAGCGACGAGGTGCCGTAGATCGGGATGTCGGACAACGGTGGCGCGGCCAGCGCCACACGCAACTGGCGCAGCTGGTCCGGATCGAGCGCGGCGAACAGCAGCGTGCCCGGTTCGCCTTGCAGCCGCGCGCGCAGTTGCACCAGTTCGCCGTCGCTGAGGTAGCCGTTCAGCACGCTCATTTCGACGACCTTGGCCGCCATGCCCAGGCGCTGCCATTGCGCGCCGAACGCGCTGGCGCTTCTTCTCTGCCAGGGCGCGCTGCCGGACAGGATCAGCGCGATCGCGCCGCGCTGTTCCTGCGCGGCCCAGTCGGCCGCCTGGCGCGCCTCGTCCTCGATCGACAGGCCGATCACCAGCATTTGCGGCGGCAGCGGCGTATCGCCGCGCGCTTCCGGATGGTTCAGCGCGATGGTCGGTTTCTGCACCAGCGCGCTGGCGGCGATGGCCGTGACGGCCGAACGCGCCAGCGGGCCGACGATCATATCTTGCTGTTCCAGCGCGCCGGCATAGATGGCCAGCACATCCTGCGCCGCTTCTCCCGTTTCGATGACGGTGACCGCGAAGCCGTCGCGGTCGCGCTCCCAGGCCGCCATGAAGCCGGCGCGCACCGCGTTGGCCGGTGGACCCAGTGTTTCCGAGCGCAGCGGCAACATCAGGCCGATCCGGTATTCCTTGGCCACCACCGGCAGGCTCGGGCCGACGGTAAAGCCGCTGCCGGTGGTCGTGCCGGTGTCTGGCATGGCGACTGCATAGGTTTGCGCCTCGGGCGGCGGCGGTTCGGGCGGGCGTTCCGGCAGGCGCGCCATCACGGCCGGCGGCGCACTTGTGTTTGACGAGATAGGCGCGCACAATTTGCCGGGCGCGCCGCAGGGCGTGCTGCATGCGCCGACCAGACCGGTGGCCATGAACAGCAGCAGCAATTTCACACTTTTAGGCAGCATCCGACCCCCCAATGACAGTACAAGAATCCAGCATTGCCACCCTGCCCGTCCTCGGCGAGACAGCACACCAGAGCTATCCTATCGCAACATTGTATGTAGTGGCGACTCCGATCGGCAATGTCACCGATATCACGCTGCGCGCGCTGCACGTCTTAAGCCTGGTCAATGCCGTCGCCTGCGAGGATACGCGCAATACCGCGCACTTGCTGACGCGTTTCGGCCTGTCGAAACCGTTGATCGCCGCACACCAGCACAACGAGCGCGAAGTGGCCGAGGTGCTGATCGCGCGCCTGCAGGCCGGAGAACGCATCGCGCTGGTGTCGGACGCCGGCACGCCGGCCGTGTCCGACCCCGGCGCGCGCATCGTCGACGCGGTGCGCGCGGCCGGCTTGCGCGTGGTGCCGCTGCCGGGCGCCTCGGCGGTCGTCGCGGCGCTGTCGGCCAGCGGCCTGGTCAACGACCAGTTTTATTTTGTCGGCTTTTTGCCGGCCAAGGCGAAACAGCGAGAAAACGTCCTGCACCGCTTGAGCGGCGTGACGGCGACGATGGTGTTTTATGAGGCGCCGCACCGCATCGTCGATTGCGCCGCCGCGCTGGCGCAGGCATTCGAGCCGACGCGGCAAGTCGTGTTCGCGCGCGAACTGACGAAGTTGTTCGAGGAAGTGCACCGCTGCCCGCTGTCGGAGGCGCAAGCCTGGCTGGCGGCCGATGCGCACCGCGAAAAGGGAGAATTTGTCGTGCTGCTCGAAGGCGCGCCGGAAGCGGCCGATGCGCAGGATGCCGAGGCGGAGCGGATTTTAGCGATCCTGCTGGCCGAGTGCTCCGTCAAGCAGGCCGCCGCGCTGGCCGCGCAAATCACCGGCCGCAAGAAAAACGCGCTGTACGAACGCGCCTTGCAGATGAAAGCCGGCGCCGAAGAGTAATCACCATTTGCAGCCGTGGTCCTTCTTGTCGAGCATGAGCAGGGCCGGCGCCAGCAGGCCGCCGGGGATGCCGTCCTTGCAGTCGCCGCGCTTGGCCGATGCAATGTCGCGCGCCAGCTGCGTTTCCGAGCGCAGCGGCTTGTCCGGGAACTGGCCGACCGCCGTGCCGGCCTTGGCCGGGTCGCGTTCATGCGCCACCTGGCGCGCGGTGCGGCGCGCGGCCGCCATGTCGAAGGCCGGCTTTTTGGATTCGGCGAACGGGTCGTCCGGCAGCGCCGGGCCGGCCGGTGCTGCCACTGAGGATGGCGCGGTCGTTGCTGCAACCGGGGGAGGTGTAGCCGGCGTGGCCGGCGCGCGCCACGTCATCGCGCGTTGCGCCTGGACTGGCGCCGGCTTGCGCGCCGCGGCCTGCCTGTCGCGGGGTTTGCGCGCCGCCTTTTCCGGCGGCGCCGGCGCTTCTTCCAGCGCAATTGCCGGCGGTGGCGGCAGTTGCCGGAGAGCGGGGCTTGGGCGTACCCACACCAGCATCGTTTCGCGCGGCGTGAATGCCGACGGCTGGATCGGCGCGCGTCCCGCGCGGTAGCCATAGAGCAGCAACAGGTGCAGCAGCAGCGAGACGGCGATGCCGGCGACGATGCCCCGGCGGCGGCTTGCCGGCGCGCCGTAAGGGACTGCGATGGCGGAAATGGTGTGCGCGTTCACGGCGGCATGCTCGTCAAGTGCTTGGGTGTGCTTAATAAATACGCAGAAACAGGGTGAAATCGGCAATTTTCCCGTTTTTCGACATTTTTTCAGTGGGAGCCTTGACGGGGATTTAGCCACCCTATATTATCTTGCTTCTTCGGAGTGTGGCGCAGCCCGGTAGCGCACCTGGTTTGGGACCAGGGGGTCCAAGG